>JBEKFE010000030.1:0-3508 GCA_050013475.1 Bacteroidales bacterium | reverse complement strand
ATAGAACCGGAATGTGCCGCGTGTTAAAAAACCGCGGAGCGGTTCCACCAATCGTAGAACCGGAATGTAGCACGTGTTAACCGAACCGCGGAGCGGTTCCACCAATCATAGATCTGCAATGTGGCACGTGTTAAAAAACCGCGGAGCGGTTCCACCAATCAATTCAGCAGATATATTCCAGTCAGACTCTTTACAGCCCTGTCGGAAAAGAAATCAGAAGCCGCAAACACCCTGAACAGTCCACCATCCTCATCCTGTTTGGTCCTGATTAGAAGAAACTCCTGCTGATCATTTCTGTTAAATATCTCCGAGTAAGAAAGGGCACATCTGTATCCATCAAGTCCGACGAGCCCTATCAGTCCGGTTTTCAGATTCTGCCTGTTGGCGGGATAGTATATCTGAATAACATCTTTCAGAAGGATACCGGTAAAGGGAGATGTGCTGTGTATCCCCCTTCCTCTACCATAAAATACAGTATTATAGCTGATAGTCTCCTTTCCCATATCAGGAGCAATTATCCCGAGCTGTTTATCACCATCGAAAAGGCTGAATTCTTTTGAGAACATGGGTGACATGCCTCTTTTAACCGTGATTGATCGCGGGAAGGATCTTACGGTGATCCTTACCGGATCGGGGATATTCCTTTCAGTTATAAGGTCGGTTCCTGCAACTATTTTTGGTCCAGCTGGAATGGGCCACAGATCTTTTGTCCTTGATGGAACTATCCTCGAAACGCTTCGGGCAATTAAGATCCGGTGAAGATTATTTGGATAATAGATCTCTCCCCAGCTGAATACGACTTTATCTCCCCTGTCATTCCGGATCTCAATATAAAGATCAATGACCGGATTGAACTCCCCGGCATTTGCCTTTTTAATAATTGTCCTGTCAAGGATGTCACAAAGGGAATAGCCGTCATACCTGTAGGCTCCCACAAACTTGTCTGCTCCCGTACTGTCAAGAAGCGTCTCCTTCACAAATACAGAATGAACCGGAAGTGAGGAAAGGTCTGCCTTGCCCGGGTTGGCAATCTCACCATCGATGGTAATCTCAGGCTCCTTTAAAGGATATGTTTCGGTATTGTCGTAAAAATTGTTTGTCAGGCCGGCAGTATCATAGGCAACTTTTACTGAGGATGGTTTGGTATGATTGACACTGTTCTGGCCGCAGCCTGAAAGTAAAATGAGAACCAGAATCAGCTGGTTAAAGGTTTTCATATCTATTATTAAAGGTTTATATCAGGAACAAATATGCAGCACATTGCATATCGGACGTAAAAATATATTTTAAAATGTTAAAAGACACACTTAGCAGATGATCTAGGTAAAAAACAAATATGCTATGAATATTGCAGTAACGAAACCTACAAGATCTGCAAGAAGGCTGCATCCTATCGCGTATCGCGTATTTTTGATCCCGACAGAACCGAAATAAACTGCAATGATGTAAAATGTGGTATCTGTTGTTCCCTGCATCGTACAGGACAGTCTTCCGATAAATGAATCAGCGCCGTATGTTTTCATGGCGTCGATCATAAGTCCCCTGGCCCCGCTGCCACTTAGAGGTTTCATGAAAGCGATAGGCAGAGCTTTTGTAAACCGGGTGTCTGCCCCGATCCACCCAAAGAACTTCGTAAAGCCTGTAATAATGAAATCCATGGCACCCGATGCCCTGAAAATACCAATTGCGACAAGGATGGCTACAAGAAAAGGAATTATCCTTATTGCGGTATTGAATCCCTCCTTTGCGCCCTCAATGAAGGCATCATACACATTTATCTTTTTTATCATTGCAAGAACAATGAATGAAACTATTATCGCAATAAGAATGAAGTTGGCGGCAAGTGTCGATATTTGTGTGATCTGTTCCTTCGGAAGGGTGCTGAAATAATAGATTATTCCCGCAATCAGTGCGGTAAGTCCCCCGAGGTACGCCAGTATAACTTTATCGAGCAGATTGATCTTCTGAACAATGGCAACGCTGATCATGCCCGTAAGAGAGGCACAGAATGTAGATATCAGGATCGGCAGGAAAATATCAGCAGGATTTGCGGCACCAAGCTGGGCACGGTAGACTATAATGCTCACGGGGATGATGGTGAGTCCTGCCGCATTGATCACCAGGAACATGATCTGGGCATTTGATGCCTTATCCTTGTTTGGATTCACATCCTGAAGTTCTTTCATGGCCTTCAGTCCCATTGGTGTGGCAGCATTGTCAAGGCCGAGCATGTTAGCCGCGATATTAAGAGTCATTGAACCGTATGCGGGATGGCCTTTGGGAAGGTCCGGGAAGATCCTTTGAAAAAATGGTCCCATCAGCTTGCCAAGTATATTGATGATACCACCCTTCTCCCCGACCTTGAGAAGGCCCATCCAGAGTGTAAGAGCTCCCGTAAGCCCAAGTGAAACTTCAAAGCCGGTCTTTGCATTTGTAAAGACCGAATTCACCAGATCATCGAATATCTGCGTATTTCCTGAAAATATCAGCTGTACAAGGGCAAAAATAAACCCGACAAGAAAAAAGCCGATCCATATATAATTTAAAGCCATTTTTAAAATAAGATATCAAACCTGAGCTGAACGTTATAACTTCATAAAGTTAAAAAAATATTGACTGCCTGACATCCTTTGCAATTGTGATGAATTTGGATAAATTTGTACAAACAACCTGAACATTATGGCAAAATATTCACGAATAGATGTTATATTAAGGATAAAGGAGCTTGGAATAGTGCCGATCTTTTATCACAGGGAAATTGAGATCTGCAAAGGTGTCATAAAATCATGCTTTGAAGGAGGACTGAAGGTGTTCGAATTCACCAACAGGGGTGATTTTGCCCATGAGTTGTTCAGTGAACTCAACAGATGGGCTGAGAAAGAGGCTCCCGGGATGATATTGGGTGCAGGAACAATTGTAGACCAGGCTACCGCGGCTCTTTATATACAGTCGGGGGCTAATTTTGTTGTATCGCCGATAATGAACCCCGATATGGCCAGGGTGTGCAATCGCAGAAAGATACTATGGATACCGGGATGCGGGTCACTTACCGAGATAAGCCAGGCTGAAGAGCTTGGTGCCGAGATCGTAAAAATATTTCCCGGACTGGCTGCCGGAGGACCAGATTTCATAAGGGCGGTAAAAGGTCCATGCCCCTGGACAAGCATAATGCCAACAGGAGGAGTTGAACCGACAGTTGAAAATATGGGAGAATGGTTTAGCGCAGGAGCAACCTGCCTGGGGATCGGTTCAAATCTTTTTACAAAAGATCTTGTGACAGGGAAAGACTGGAAACGACTGACTAAAAGAATTGCAGCTACTGTCAAGATGGTAAGAATGCTGAAAACTAATTAAGAAGAAAGTCTTGCAGCCGTGCAGTCACTCCACGGGAGTGTTAAGAATTTTGTGTAAATGAATTGGTAGCTGCATTAGGGACCCCAACCGGGCTGGAGCCGGAAATCGAGCTCAAAGGCCGGTTGGTTAGAGAGAAAAAGTTTAATTTTAACCT
>JBEKFE010000029.1:0-4980 GCA_050013475.1 Bacteroidales bacterium | reverse complement strand
CCGGGACCAGGAATAATGATCTCTCCGAAGGAAGGGCATTCGGGTCTCTTTTTGGAAATGACTTACCCCCCTTCAGTTCAACAAAATCTTATACCGGACACACTTTAGGTGCAGCGGGTGCAATTGAGGCGGTTTTCAGTATTATGGCCATCAGGAATAAATGGATCTTGCCGAATTTGAATTTCAGATCTGAAATGAAAGAACTTGGCTTTTCTCCTGCAAAAGTTTTTGGATCCGGTGCGAACATCCGTAATGTCATGTCTAATTCATTCGGATTCGGCGGGAACAACACATGTCTTATTTTTTCCGCCAGCTGATATGGAAGCATATATTGAAGGAATGTGCGCAATCTCACCCCAGAGGACCTTTTCAGGGGAGAATATCTTCGGGGATATAATACCGTATGAGAACTCACATTGTCTGAAATGCATCGAACCGGAATATAATAAATATCTCGATCCGATGGTATCCAGAAGGATGAGCAGGATTGTGAAGATGAGCATTGTGACTGCGTTAAGATGTCTGAATGAAGCCGGAATCGGAGTTCCTGATTCTATTATAACAGGTACCGGGCTTGGGTGTATTGAAGACACGGAAAAGTTCCTGCGTTCACTTCATGTCACCAAAGAAGGTCTCCTGAATCCAACCCCTTTCATCAATTCAACTCACAATGCGATCTCCTCCGGCATCGCAATATTTATTAAATGTTACGGCTATAACAACACATTCAGTCACAGGGGATCTTCATTTGAAAGTGCAATGCTGGATGGTCTGATGCTGCTGAACGAAGGATCGGTGAGTAATGTGCTTGTTGGCGGTGCAGATGAAACGACCAGGGAATCTGTTAATATAACCGGCCGGCTTGGATTCTGGAAAAGAGAACCGGTATGCAATTTAAAGCTTCTTGATTACGATAGCAAAGGTACTCTCCCCGGTGAAGGAACCGCATTCTTCCTCCTTAGCAGAAAAAGGTCTGACCGGAGCCTGGCAAAAATAGTTTCGACAGGCACCTTTAATAACCCTGAAAGTTATTCTGCAACTGAAAAGAGGGTTTCAGCTTTCCTTGCAGCCAATCCATCGCCCGATTTGATCATGCTGGGGCTGAATGGTGACAACAGGACGGATAAGGTTTATAATGAACTGAAGAATGGCTTATTCAGTGATAAACCATGTACTTACTTCAAACATCTCTGCGGGGAATATGATACAGCATCCTCATTTGCACTCTACCTGGCAATATCCCTTCTCAAAGCCGGGAAAGTAAATTCAACTATAAGGCTTGATAATAAACCAGTTGAAAAGCTGGAATCGATTCTGATCTACAATCATCTCAGGAACTGCCAACATTCCATGATCATGTTATCATCATGCTGAAATATCAAAAAATAGTGATCCTGTTCCTAGCCTTGCTGGTAGCGGCATTGCTGGCAAATCATTACTTTCATACAGGAATAATACCTCCGGTTTGCATTCTGGCAGCACTCGTAGGCTTTCTCGTCTATGGGGCAATGAATGTTTGTTCAAATTACTTTTGCAAAGTTTATTGTTCGGCTGATACTGATCAAAAAATAATTGCACTCACATTTGACGATGGTCCCGATAAATCCTTTACCAGGGAGATCCTGAACATTTTGAGAAATCACAATATCAGGGCTGCATTTTTCTGCATTGGATTTAAAGCTGAGAAAAACCCTGAACTGGTCAAAGCAATAGATGCTGAAGGTCATATAATCGGAAGTCACTCCTATTCTCATCATTTTTTCTTTGACCTGTTCGGTTTGCGAAGAATGATAAGGGACATGTCGAAATGCGAGGTTATCCTGAACGATATTCTTAAGAAAAAGATAGTGATGTTCCGTCCACCTTACGGTGTAACTAATCCTCCCCTTGCCAGGGCTATCAGAAACTTTGGTTACCAGGTGATAGGATGGAGCCTGAAGTCGAAAGATACCGTGCTGCAGGAGGAGAGTATTCTGAAAAGGCTGAAGGAAAGAGTGAAACCGGGAGATATCATTCTCTTTCATGACACAAAATCTCATACTGCAGCGGTTCTCGAAAAATTCATTTTATTTGCCCTCGAAAATGACTTTAGCTTTGAATGTACCGACCGGCTATTAAAAATTAAACCATATGAATAGATTATTGTCATTTTTTTTCTTTATCCTGGTTATTTCCCGGTCATTGTCAGTTGCTCAATCAGCCTTTGAACCTGTCAGGAATGTTGAATCCTTCAAAGGAAAACTTGCGCAGATGGCCGATTCTACCAAAACGATATTGTGCGATTTCGTACAGGAAAAATATCTTGTCGTTATGACCGAAAAGATCGTATCAAAAGGCCATTTTTGGTTTAAGAGGGAAAACAACATTCGCTGGGAATATACCTCGCCGTTTAAATATTTGATAATCATCAATAACAACCATCTTTACACCAGTGATGAAAGGAACCAGAACAAATATGATCTTAACTCAAATAAGATGCTTCAGGCAATAAATGGATTTATAGCTGGATGCATACAGGGAAATATCGTGAAAAACAAAGAGGAGTATAACATTGAGTATTCTGAGAACAGTAGCCTGTATTTTGTGAAACTTGTGCCAAAATCTGATAAAATGAAGCAGATGCTTGCAGAGGTTCAGATATGGTTCGACAAAAAGGATCTTACGGTATCGCGGTTGAAGCTGGTCGAATCGGGTGGAGATTATACAATAATTGACTTCATAAACAAGAAACTGAATACAGATATCCCAGTTGAAAAATTTAGCATTAATTAGTATTCTTGCACTTTTTTGTACCGGATGTGCATATAAGCATTTTAATGGTTTTCATAGCGTGCCTGAAGCTTTACAAATGACTGACAGTGTAAGACCATGGTTCACAGAAACGACAGGCCATTATTTGTTCCAGGCTGACATTGAGTTTCATAAAAATCATTTTAGCGGTATAATGGTGCTCAAAAGAACAGGGGAGAAGAGTTTCAGGGTCGTTTACATGACCGAACTGGGAATGAAGGTTTTTGATATGGAATTTTTCGAAGGGGGAGAAGCAAAGGTATTTTATTTTCTGGATGCCATAGACAGGAAAATCATTCTTAAAACTATAAAGGAGGATATCGGACTTGCCCTGGGGAACTATCCAGTGAAAAAGAGGCTTAAAATATCAGAGAACACCTTACAGAATAAGATTCTCCTTGAATATGGGACGAAATCTGTTGACTATTACTGCTTTGTCGATTCCCGGACCCGGAATATTGAGCATATTCTGAAAACGAGGTGCCGGAAGAAGATAGCAGATATTACATATATTAGCAACGAACATAATGAGATTGAGTCGATTACTATTCAGCATTTCAATATTAAATTAAAAATTCAACTTTTTAAACTTAAGGAGACCCAGACAGATGCTTCTGAACAGACTTTACTTTATAAAGCAGACATCTACAGGTGATGATGACTCAAAGTTTTCATTCTCAATAGAATTGAATCCATCTCATGAAATATTCCAGGGACATTTCCCTGGTAATCCCATTTTGCCGGGAGTTTGCACAATAGAGATCCTCAGGGAGCTTTTAACAAACCGCTTTGGTCACAGATTGATGCTGGTCAGGGCTTCCTCGATCAAGTATCTTGCAGTTGTCAATCCTGTTATAAACAGCAGGCTTGATTTTCAAATCACTACCAAAATGACCGGAAACGGAATGATTACCTGCAATACACTGGTTAATAGCGATTCGGTGATATTATGTCGCTTATCGGGAGAGTTTAAGATCTTAAATTAACAAACTCAGGAATAAAGCTGATCAGCCTTTTTGTCAATGATCTTTATTCGCAGCTTTAAGCGATTCAGCCCATTTGCATATCAGGTCTGTCTGTTCCTTTGACGGGATCTTAAAAGGCATCTGCTTTCTTATCTTTTTTGGCGGCATTTTCTCTTTATTGAGAGCATAGCAGATCATTGAGGCTTTGGATACGCTTTTGGAAACTGTGTATCCATTCCATTTGGAAAAGTTCACCATCGATAGTGCCATTACCTTACCCCCCTGGAAATGGCAGGGATAACAGGATGTATCAAATATTTTTTTAACATCCTCAGGAAGCGGTGAAGCCTTCTCTTTCTGAGCCTGGCCCTGGGACAGGACTGACTGAGCAAAAAGGACAATGGCAATGATAGCCAATGAACGGTATTTTACATAAATTCTTTTCATAACAATTAGTCTTTAAGTAATACTTTTCTGTTAACAAACATGATCTTCAGCGATCAACATTAACCTATTTATAGGAGGTTGTGTCTATTTCAAACCCCTCCGTCCCCCTAAATCTTTTAAACAGATTTTCTCTTGATGGCAGGGCAATAAAGTTCTTAACAAAAGCTTTCTGGTAATCGATTTCCGGGTCCACTATCTTTGCAGTGTAAGGTCCCAGAGAATCGATAACCATCGGAATAAGTCCTACCTCCCTGCCCAACACTTTTTTTACAAATCGTTTAAGCATTTTAGTCTGAAACGGATCAGATGCCAGCGCAATCCTGGTGAAGCCTAATTTCTTCGCCTTCTTATATGAATAATAGACATTCTCAGTGCTGTGCTGGGCCTTTATTTCGACGAAGATATGCTCAGCGGGTACGCCAAGTTTTTCTGCATAAAGAGCCATGATCTCTGCCTCACAATATGGGGAATAAACCGCTGCTCCTGAGTAGATTATGTTTTTAGTAATGCCTCTGTCGTACAAATATTTCGACCAGCAAACTCTTCCTTTCATGATGAAGCTCCATTTCCCGTTTTCGAATGGAACACCCGGTACGATCACAATCTCATAGGGATCCTTCATTGATTCCTTCAGAAATCTGGTACAGGTTCTGGATGAAAAGGCACAGGATGTCATTACGAACATTAAAAGCAAGAAGAATAGCAGCATCCCTAATTTCCTTTTAAGATCAGATTTCATAATTCCCTAATATTTGGTCTCCCTTGCTGCCGGATTGAA
>JBEKFE010000028.1:0-4983 GCA_050013475.1 Bacteroidales bacterium | reverse complement strand
GTGGTCTTTCTGGTCCGCGAAGGTGTGGTCTGCTTGCTTCGCGAAAGGGGGGCAGGATACCCCGCGTTTAGGTGGTCTGTTTAGTTTGCGATTGGGTGGTCAATTTGTCCGTTTTTTCCAGCTGACCTGGACGACAGGATAAAAAGACACAATAAGGGTGAGAACACTTATACTAAACCAAGAAGACCATTTGCATTGATAACGTATGGAGCATTTTCGGATAAGTATAAAGCAATTAGCTTTGAAAAATATCTTAAATCCGGATCTGGAAAAGCATTTGCTAAAAAGCGTTTAGTATAAAGACAACCTGCGAACACTCTCGTTCTGTTTTGACTCACTATGTTCGTCGAGCTCATCCCGATAAATCGGGATTCGGTTCTCAAAACTCACTTTGTCCTCCGAATCCGTCATCTGGCGGAGAAGGAGGACTCTCAAACTCACACTTAAGTCTTGCGGTCTGGCGGTCTGAAGTCCTGCAGTCTTTGTTTTCAGATAAATATATGTTCATAACTGATATTTGGTGTTAAACCTATTCCATCCTGTACTTATATTGTCGAACGGACTGCACGACCGCACGACTGCATGACTGCAAGACATTACTCGCCAGGTTTTGGAAGGTTCCGGCTATTAAAACCGTTTAAATTTAAACAAATATGTCGGTGAAAATCCACATCTTTCTTACCCTGTATCTCTTCACTTGCTTCCTGCATTTGCTGGCCTTGAAATGTCTTATTAATTAACATATCTATTAAAAGATAACCAAAAGAATGCAAAAAGTCAACTGGTTTTCTACTATGTTGGAAGGTTCAAAGATGATTCAGATTTCAATCTATAACCACCTTAGCAGTCAGAATAGTTCTCCCGTTCCTGACTCTGACCAGATATAGACCTTTGGAGAATTTTCTTGAATCAATTACTACCCTGCTATTGTTGAAAATTACCCCGGAATAAATTTTTATGCCATCAAAGCGCACTATTTCCATTCCTGCAGGATTGGAATTGATATCAGAATATTCAATTGTAATTGGTCCCCCGGCAGAGGGATTAGGATATATCTTCAAAGCAGCCGGGGATGACTGGACCTGTGAAAGAAAAGAAATTGCAATACGAATGCTATCAGCTTTAACCAGCCTTTTATTGAGATTTAAAACGACTTTATTACCCTCTGTCCACCACGCTTCCGCACCAGGTGAACTGATTCTTTCAATGACAGTATCGTTCACGGCTATCTTCGAAGGGGTTGTTCCGAAATTAAAAAAAGTTATTCTGTACGGTCTTTTTTCCGGCATTCCGTTATAATCTCCTGTTGAGGGATGAATAAAGAGGATCTTGCCAGACTCGGAATATTCAATTCTCGTTATTGCATACTGACCTGTCTTGTAAGCCAGGTCATCTCCTTCATCGTCATAAAGATCAAAGAAAGCATCATCTCCCGTATATACCCTCATTAGGAGAGTGTCTCCGACAGCCTGTCCGGTATAATCCGAATATGGAATCATAGGAATAATACTTCCTGATTTCACGAAAGCAGGCATTGAACTCAGGTCGCATGAAATAGTCTTCGTAATGGGACCATTTATTATTTCGTCTGTAAAGAAATTTGTCCAGGTTCCGTTAGGGAACCATACTGTTGTTGAAGCTTGCTTTCCTGGCGACGCTATGGGCGAGACAAGGAAATTATCTCCGAACATATACTGCCTGTCATAATAATATGCTTCAGTCTGCTCAGGATAATAAAGATACATACCTCTCACCAGAGGTAGACCTCCTTCTGATGACTTATATGCCATAGAGTAAATGTAGGGTATCAGCGAGTGTCTGAGACGCATAAGGCTTTCAGCTTCATTTTTTACCTCAGGATAGTACCATGGCAGCCTGAGGCCGTGATTTGAATGCAGGCGAAAAACCGGCTGAAAAGTAGCCAGTTGAAGCCACCTTATGTACATATCATTGTCGAGCCTGAATTGATTGAAGCTTCCTATATCGTGTGTCACATAGGGAAGTCCTATGTTGCCCTCCCTTATTGTAAAATAAGATTCAAAACTTAGCATGTCCCAAGTTGCATAAGTATCTCCGGTAAAGTGGATTGTGTACCTGTGTTCCGACCATGATGTTCCTGGGGCGGATGATCCTGAATAACTGACATATCCGTTACCTATTCTGGCAAATGCAAATCCCCTGAGTCCCCTTTCGGTCGCATTTCCTGCATAAAGGCTGTTAATCCATGTGTCACCTGGTAACCCTTCAACACTCACTTTTATTCCTTCGCAGCACCAGTCGAGCCACCAGAATCTGATCCCCTGATCGTTAAATTGCTTATGAAGGTCAAAATAAGCCTTTATGTGTTGCCTGTTACTGAAATCAAAATAATACTGATCTGCAGACGGGTCTTTTACCAGTCCTCCAGCGGTAGAATTTGCGGCCTGGAATTGAGGATCTGAACCCTGGATTGAAGGATGAATATTCAGCGTGACATGCAATCCCTCTCCTTTAGTCCAGTCAAGAAAACTCCAGGGATTAGGAAAATAATCGTTATTCCAATTCCATCCATCCCATCCACTCGGGTATTTCCAGTCAGTGTCAATTACAAGAACATCAAGAGGCACTTTCTCTTTTCGGAATGCAGGCAGCAATGAATCAGTATAATCCTGATCGTGGTAGGCATAATATCTTGAAAACCAGATTCCGAAGGCCCATTTTGGAAGAAGTGGTGGATTTCCGGTAATCATGTAAAAATCACACAATGCACCCGTATAATCATGCCCATAGCCAAAGAAATAGCCATCCTGGTAACCGTTGGAATTCTTAACCCTCGGAACAACCCAGTCGGCACTGTCAACAGGAGTGCTGCTGTCGTCTATCAGGTACCACCCGTCTTGACTCAGAAGCCCGTCTGTCAGCGGGATAGGTCCGCTTTGACCGTCAAGGCCCCTGAACCATCCCCCCAGATTTGTTTTCCCATAAACTGTCCCTGATCCGGGTAGATTACCGCCGACAGGTATTACGGCAAGCCAGTCAATATTTACATTATATGACTCTCCCTGTTCACAGGCAATCTTTATCACATGGGAACCTTTTGTGAAAAATGAATCCATCCTGTATATTTTCCAGTTATCCCAGTCGGCTGTTGTATCAAGTAAAATCTGAGTTCTGACGCTATCAATATAAAGGCTTATTGTCCGGGGTTTATGAAATCCGTCTCCGGCAAGCCCGTCAGAATATCTGATGGCAACAGTGTAAGTGTCTGCTGATAGATCATTATTCATATTCCATATTATTCCAGCTCCGAGCTGCCATAAACCGGCCACGAATCCTGATCCGCTATAGTTCTGGTGATCGCTGGCAAAGCTTGCTCCACCGAAGAGTGTAGCCTGTTCTGCTTCGCAAATTTGATCAAACTCAAAGATGCTGTTTATCCCTCTCCAAGGATGAAGGGTTACTTGGCTTCCTGAAACTGTCAGACGAACTGTCAGATTTGAATCTGCAAATGACCCTGAGTTCTGACGATAGCGTAATACAAGTTTGTCAGTAGTAATTTCACGCCATCCGTTATCAATCCTTGTTGTAAAAGGAGGCGTCGGTAAATTGCGATTTATTATATTGAAACTTGGGCGGTCTTCAAAGAGACTGTCACCTGAATACTCCATTCTGATCAATGTTGGAGTAAGAACTGTAAAGCGGGCCTGCCCATCAGTTATGGAGGCACTCTGAGCTAACGCCGAAAGCGAATATGAGAAACCTGTAAATACAGATAGAAAGAAAAAACATATTTTCCTTGCAACCATATAAAAAAGTTGATTGACTTTAAAATTACTAGAAAATCAAGTAACTCTGACTATAGTTGGCCGGAAGTAATTGGCCACCCAAAGCCGGGGTTAAATCTTTGTTGTTTTGAATGGATGTTCAGTGAAAGCAGACCGGTTAAATGGGGTCAATAACGCAAGCTTTTACAAATGAATAATTTCAGATTGTTTGAAGCCCGAATGTACTAAACCATGTGTTGGGCGGTGTTTACTTTTCTTTTATTGTTTCAATTATTTTATTCACTGTGTCAAGCTTTGCTATATTATATTCAATTTCCAACGCATCTTTTAAGGTCCCATTGTCTTTCCAGTAAAGCCTGCCATAAGATGTATCACTTTCTAAATAATAAAGAATCCCTATTGTTTCTGCGTTTTGGCGAAAATACTCTATCTGGTTTAATGTTATCAATCTTGAAAAGTTATTCGTTATCTGAATACTTGTTGGAATTGGATTTTTCAAAGTATCTCCAAAATCAAGGATTGCCAATGAATTGCTATATCCAGATGAAAGCTGAATTTTATTATCTGCCGAAGAAACGAAAAACGACTTTCCTTCAAAACCTACTAAAAGTCCTCCAGTGAATCCAGGCGGAACCTGAATTGTATAATTTGTCTTAAAGCTTATTGTTCTCCATCCATCAACTGAAGTTAAATCAAAATAATTGGTATCTCCAACATTGTCATTTTTCTTACAACCTATCAGTAAGAAAACAAACAAAAAAATCACTATTGCCTTTTGCATAATCTACTTTTTTTTGCAGGTTCAAAAACCATACCATAGTTAGGGTTACGTTATTTGAAAATTCTGACTAATTAGAAAAACCAGTGACTTTGACTATTGTTGTCTGTCTTAAATTGACCACCCCCATCCCGGAGTTAAATCCTTGTTGTTTTGTTTTGGATGTTCGGTGAAGGATGACCGGATTTTGAGGTGGTCAAAAGAGGTTATAAAATACTAAAATTTCCCAAAATGATAAGTCTTGGTGCGGTTAGGAAATCTATGGTTTAAATAAAGTCTTCAATCCATTAGTTATGGCAACTGAAGGGATTGACATATGGGGAGTGTTAAGAATTTTGTGTAAATGAATTGGTAGCTGCATTAGGGACCCCAACCGGGCTGGAGCCGGAAATCGAGCTCAAAGGCCGGTTGGTTAGAGAGAAAAAGTTTAATTTTAACCTA
>JBEKFE010000027.1:0-6365 GCA_050013475.1 Bacteroidales bacterium | reverse complement strand
TCTTCAATTACCTGAAGTTTAAAGGGGACACTGTAATCTTTTTGTGTCCTCTTTTTGCCGCAATGCTTCTTGTTTTCCATAAATAAGTCGTTTTATTGTCAACTTATTTCAGGACGGGTCAAATCAATAAAAAAGAGGGCACCTGATCGGCACCCTCTTTTTGTTTTCTTATGCAGCACTTCTTATCGGGAAAATAATTGCCTATCCGCCGGCCTTTTTATTTGTCGCCATCACCATTTTTACCTTCAGCTTGACACCTATCTCCAGGATATCGACCAGGTCCTGTACCTGAAGATTATAAGCGAACCGCAGGATCACTGTGGGCTCCTTGATCGCTGCTATCCTTGATCTGAGAAGCGGCTCGATCTCCTGCAGGGTCACCTGCTTATTGTCTATATAATATTTCTTGTCATCGGTGACCGATATTGTGATCTGCTGCTTGTTAAGCTCCTGTGCAGCCTTTGAAGAGGGCAGCAGAAGCTTGATAACATTGGGATTGCTTAATGTTGAAACGATAAGAAAAAACAACAGAAGGAAGAACATTATGTCATTTAACGACGAAGTACTGACTTCAGGCTTAAACTGCTTGTTCCGTCTGATATTCATCTCAGATTGCTTTTATAAATTCAAAAGCCTGGCGCTGCAGCTTGATTGAAAAACGGTCGATCATCATCTGCAGAATGTGATAGCAACTGTACGCTATAACTCCTACTATCAAGCCTGTACCGCTGCAGATCATCTTCTGGTAAAGACCCCCGGCGATTATCCCGATACTGATATTGTCCGAAAGAGAAATATTGTAAAAGATCTTGATAACCCCTGAAATTGTCCCGATAAAGCCAAGCATCGGAGCCACTCCGGCTATTATTCCGAGGTAGCCCGTATCTTTTTCCATAAGGGAAATCTCGAGGTTTGTGATTGACTCCATCTGGCTCTCTATCTCCTTTACGGGCTTGCCTATCTTCTCCACACCAATTCCAAGAATCCTGCCAATTGAAGTACTGTTCGACCTTGTATGAATTAGCGCCCTGTCGGAATTGCCGCCTCTTAATTCGACAAGCACATTGTTGAGGAGATTTTCATCAATTACTGCTACCTTTTTGATATAAATATATCTTTCAATAAATAGATAAATACTTAATATTGAAAGCAGTACGATAGGGATCATTATGAAGCCCCCCTTCATCAGGAGTTCAATCAGGCTGTTCACCTGATTGGTGTCAGATGCAGGCATCTGACCAATGCTCAATCCCATGAATAAATTTCCCATGATAAAATTGTTTTCCGCAAAATTAAAATATATACCCTATAACCAATTAACGTGATTTTAACTATTTATTGTATTTATTAACATTCGGTAACGGTTCAACTCTTCTGAAAAATCATAATATGCGATTTAGCTAAGAAAGAATATAAGAAACTTTTTAACTTTGCATAAAACCAGAAGCAGGAAAGATGGGAACATTGATGTTCATGAGCGGCCAGGAGATTTTCGTGATCATGCTGGTAATTCTTCTGCTCTTCGGAGCCGATAAATTACCGGAAATAGCAAGAGGGATAGGCAAGGGTATGCGCGATTTTAAGAAAGCCACGGACGAAATAAGACAGGAGATAGAATCGAGTACAAGGGATTTCAGGAGCGAGATTAACAATGTGAGGGATTCTGTTCAGAAGGATGCTAATGATATCAAAACGAATATACAGAACAATGTGAATGACCTGCGCGATTCTGTTCAGAAAGATGTCAATGATGTCAGGACAAATGTCCAGAGCAATCCCCCCGATCCGCATGATCCGGCTGAGAAGGATGCAAATGAGATAAACCAGAACCTGAGGAATACTGTTAACGACACCTCTGAACCTGTAAATCAGGATTTTCAGGAGGCAAAGGATAATTCAGAAAAACCTGTTGAGGATCACAATCAGAATCTAAAATAATCTATCCTCATACCAGCACATGATCAATGCAAGCGGAATAAGAAAGGCCTACGGTAACCTGAAGGTACTTAAAGGAATTGATCTGTCGATAGCTGAAAAAGAGGTTGTCTCGATAGTGGGTGCAAGCGGTGCCGGTAAAACAACCCTTCTGCAGATACTCGGCACCCTCGACAGGGCAGATGAAGGGTCAGTGATGTATAACGGGACTGATATAAGCAAACTTAAAGGCCGTCAGCTGGCCTCTTTCAGAAATACAAATATTGGCTTTGTTTTCCAGTTCCACCAGCTCCTGCCGGAGTTTACCGCTCTTGAGAATGTGTGCATACCTGCATATATAGCAGGAAAGAGCAAGGCAGAAGCTGAAGCCAGGGCAACAGAGCTGCTCAGCTTTCTTAACCTTTCGGAGAGGCTCGATCACAAGCCTTCAGAGCTGAGCGGCGGGGAACAACAGCGTGTAGCAGTTGCAAGAGCCCTTATCAACAAGCCATCTGTCATTCTTGCAGATGAGCCATCCGGAAACCTCGATTCAGAGAACAAGAACGAACTTCATAAACTCTTTTTCAGGCTCAGGGATACCTTTAACCAGACCATTGTGATCGTGACCCACGACAGGCAGCTTGCCGGAATGTCCGACAGGATACTTCAGATAAAGGACGGGCTGATAATCAGTTAATTGTAAATTTTATTTTTGACTAGCCGGAGTCTGTTTGTAAACAACGGTCCTGTCCCTGTTGAACCCTGCTACCAGGAGTGGCGGATCACCATCAAACCAAAGGAGAGAGCCGATCATTCCCTGGAGCAGCAATCCACTTTTCGAGGGAGGAAGAACATCAAACGACCGCAGCTTCCCCCTGCTTAACATGACCATTCCTTTGCAGGCGTCGTAATTACCGGTTGAAACATCATAAGTGTAATCGTTACCGCCTGCAATAATATCAGGATATGTATCCCCGTTCAGATCCCTCACTATCATTCTCGTAATAGGTGAGACCTGGAGTGATTCAGGGAGCTTCTCCCACCTGAATTTTCCACCGTCATTCCAGATCACATAGCTTGAAAGGGTATTTATCGAAAGCTTCAGATTGATCTTCTTTTTCATCCCGGGGGGAATTATGTCATCAATGGTTGCATAACTGAATTCGGTATAACTTTTAAATTTTCTTTTGAAGTATGAGGACTGACCTGCAAGCTCATCAAGATAATTTACGGGGTATTCTTTCATGACACCATTCTTATCTTCCCAGAAACCAGTCATAATTGGATCAATGATCCCGTCATTGTCGATATCAATGGCATAAAGATTCATGGGATACTTATCGCTTACTTCAAAACGATTGTTCTCTCCAAGGTTTCCAACGATATAATCCTGGTACCCGTTATTATCGAAATCGCCCGCAGCGATCGAATACCAGATCCCTTTGTGAGATTCAAATCCGGGCAGAACAACTGGTGTAAAAGATTTTCCCTGATTGTTCCTGAGTATGACAATTGAGTTCCATTCACGCGTGATTATGAGGTCTTCCCAGCCGTCATTGTCATAATCGCTCCAGACGGCATCTGTTACCATGCCGAGGTCGAAACCGGACCATGATTCAACCTTAAGTTTGCCTTTATCATTTAAGATAATCCACGACGAATCAGAATAAGGATACATATCCTTCTTTACCCTTGCGCCTATAAAAATATCTGGATAACCGTCATGGTTGAAGTCGCAGATCCTTATTACAGAAGCTGGAAACGGAGGGATGGGCAGCTCTGTCCTTTCAAAATAGCCACCCCTGTTAAGGTAAAGGTAATGCCTGTAATCTTTTGTGTCAGGATTTTCGTAACCTCCGGCTGTGGCGATAACATCATTCATCCCGTCTTTATTAATATCAACCACGGCAATATCTGATTCCTGGAATTCTTTTTTTGTTGTAAGTCCTTTGAAATCTGTCTTTTCAAATTTGTTTCCTTTCCTGAGCATTACTGTTGTCGGAAGCTTATTTGTTGAGCCTATAATAAGATCTTCCCTGCCATCTCCATCAATATCGCCTTTTGCCATCACCGGACCTATCTGGCTGAATTTATGGGGTATTACTTTCTGTTTGAGGAAGAAATCCACAAAATCTGCCTGCTCGTGAACATATTCAGTTATGCTGTCACAAGATTCGAAAAGTAAACGATTCTCTGATGAGGGATTGAAATTAGCCTTGGGTTTTGATTCTTTTTCATCTATCACAAGCAGCTGATTGGCTTTTACGTTTCTGACGGATGTGAAATTACCACTTGCCGGCCACTCTACTCTCACAGAGTCGATCATGGTATTTTTACCCAGCCCGAAGTGGACCACGGGATCAACAGACGAGGCGTAACCTCTTGTAAGGTAATGTTCTGTAAACTGATAATTTCCGCCAGACCATATTTCAACCTTTGCCCCGATTGCCATGGTATTCGGATAATTGCCCTGAAGCTTTATTCTGATGAAGTGTGCACTGTTTCCTGACCTTTCAACAGTGTAATTCCTGAAGATGAAAGGCTTGTCATTAAAATTATTGACGACATAATCCAGGTCACCGTCATTATCCAGATCCACAAATGCTGCACCATTTGATATTGACGGGATATCTCCTAACCATTCATGGGTTCTGTCGATAAAATGAAGATCATCCTTGTTCTCAAATGCAACATTTGGAACCTTTACAACTGGGGCCATATTAAAATAATCCATCGGGCGGGCAACTGACCCCTTGATCCTTTCCATAATTCTGGCCACATCCTTGAAAGTCATGTCCCTTGGAAATCCGTTGGTTATCATCAGATCTTTTCTTCCATCATTGTTAAAATCAGCAAAAAGAGGTGACCAGCTCCATTCAGTCTGGAAAATACCCATCATCTGTCCGACCTCGCTGTATGGGATTAAATTCCCTCTCAGCAGGCCATTGCTCAGGTGAAGCATGTTTCTGACATATTGATGCTCATAATCATACTTGGCATCATAGATGTAATATAAATAGCTGAATCCGTTGTTTGTCTGCTTCCTCTTGTAATATTTTTCCGGCATCATGTCAAGAGTATAGATATCGGGGTAGCCGTCATTGTTAATATCGGCCATATCATTACCCATCGAGGACCTTGACTGATAAGAAATATACTTCTTAATCTCATTTCGGAATGTCCCGTTTCCCTGGTTGATATAAAGGATGTCGTTCGATACAAAATCGTTTGATATATAAATATCAGGATAACCGTCCTTGTTAATGTCTCCTATTGCCATTCCAAGTCCGAATCCCTCACAGGTTATCCCTGCAGGGATGGTTACGTTGGTAAATGTTCCATCACCGTTATTCCTGTAAAGCTGATCATTATTCTCTGCTGTGCCGTCGTTAATTTTCGGCCTGTAGAGAGAGGCAGTACTGGTAGACTTCTCCGTAAGGTTATTGTTCAGGACATACAGGTCAAGATAACCATCCCTGTTATAGTCAAAAAAACCGGCAGCAGCTGACTGGTGCTCATCTGCAATTCCATATTTTTCAGCCATTTCTACGAATTCCGGGTCCTTCCCCTTTACACATCCTTTGTTGATCCAGAGCCTGTTCCTGCATTTGGCAGGATTGTTCGAACCTCCGGATGTAAGATAAACATCTGGCCAGCCGTCACCATTTACATCTGCTATTGCAACCCCTGAGTACCACTGGTTATTTGTCAGCCCTTTAAATTGTTCTGTAATATCCCTGAATTTAAAGTTCCCCAGATTTAGATAGACCCTTGTGGATACCTGGTTTCCAACCAATATTATGTCCTGTAATCCATCGTTATTCAGATCAGCTATTCCTACACCGGCGCCATTATATATGTACTGAAAACTTGCCGCATTCATACTATCGTTCTCAACTATCTTATTTTCAAAAGTTATGCCTGTCTCCTCAGGGGTCAATAGTCTGAACCTGGTCGGATGGGAGCATGATAAGAATAAGACCGCGAGAATCAACCAGGGGGTTATTTTCATATAAAATAATGATATTCTGGTAATTTCATTTCTTTGTTAAAGATAGAAAAATTGAGTCATTTCAGAATTTTTCAAATACCCCAAGCCCGAACAGTGCAAAGTCATACTTTACCGGATCATGAGGATCCATTCTGCGCAGGTTGCTATCAAGCTCGGAAACTGCCTTTGAATCGTTCAGTTTTCTTGAAATAAGCTCCAGCTTTCTTGCCACATTACCCGAATGAACATCGAGCGGACATGAAAGGAGCGATGGAGAGATCGATTTCCAGATCCCGAAGTCGACGCCTTTGTTATCTTTTCTTACCATCCACCGAAGGAACATGTTTATTTTTTTTGCTGCAGAACCTTTGTAAGGATCGGAAATATGTCTTTCGGTTTTCCTGAGGTGAGGCAATTCAAGGAATATCCTATTCAGCTCGTGTATTGCCGGTTGAAGCGA
>JBEKFE010000026.1:0-11589 GCA_050013475.1 Bacteroidales bacterium | reverse complement strand
CAGGTGGTAAACTCAAAGAAGCAGGTTTAACCCATTGGGAAACTCCAAACTCTGCTGCCACAAATGAAAGTGGATTTACTGCCATTTCGGGAGGTACGTTCAGTGGTGGATATTTTTTTAGCACTGAAACAATTGGTTTTTGGTGGAGTACTACAAGTCAATCAATTTCAACTAATATAGGTCAGAGTATGTTTAACAATAATATGGAGGTACTTATAGAGCCCCTCAGGAATACTGATGGCAATTCTGTTCGATGTGTGAAAGATAATTAAAGAATGTAAATCGACAGAGAATCTGCTTTAATAACATTCAGTAATTGATAGTCATTGAAAGGATTCAATGGTCCAGATTTTCTTGTCAACTAATCATTCAAAATTCAATTTATTTCAGGTGATATATCTAAATATTAACAGGTTACTTGAATTATTGCATATCTTGATGATTGTTATGAATTTGGGAAATTGTGATGTTAAGGTTTGCATGTCTTCAGACCAATGTGCACCATTTAAGGGCATAAATTAAGGTTTGATTATATAAAAATATTTTAAGGTTTTTCCTAATCCAACTCCGGCTTTTTAATGGTATATTATTTTTGTCTTTCCTGTAGTGTTTGTGTCGGCTTCCCTATAATTCGGTCCAATCAAAATTAGAGTTTTTATTAATAATTGATTTGTTATAAGTTTCTTTTGGAGTAAGATAATTAAGGGCTTTATGCGGCCTCATTTCATTATAATCAGTTACCCATTCTTTTACTTTAGTTCGAACCTCAGAAAGGGACTGAAAGACATAAGCGCTTAGTAATTCTTTCCGGATACTTCCATTACATCTTTCTATAAAAGCATTCTGAGTAGGTTTTCCAGGTTGTATAAAAACAAGTGTAACATTGTTCTGTCTGCAATAATGATCGAGTTTAAAAGATATAAATTCAGGACCATTATCAACACGGATCATCTGAGGAAGTCCCCTGGTTTGTCTGAGCTGATCCAGAACTCATATAACTCTAACTGCCGGCAGGGAGGTGTCAGCTTCAACGGTAAGTACTTCTCTGTTAAAATCGTCAATAATGTTTAATAATCTGAACTTTCTGCCATTCCACAGGCTGTCACTCATAAAATCGATAGACCATACCTGATTTGGGGCTTCAGGCTGCATAAGTGTCTGTTTTGCCCTTGCAGGTAACCTTTTCTTTGCTCTTCTTCTGATATTTAATTGCATTGCTGTATACACTCTGTAAACACGCTTATGATTCCACTGGTACCCTTGCTTTCTTATTCTGTAATAACTCATCCAGAAGCCGATTGAAGGATGTTTATCGACAAGGTGGCTGAGTTCACTTATCACTGGTTCATCATGTTTGTTTCTATGTCTGTAGCGATATGTTGACCTTGGAAGGCATAATACTTTGCAGGCCTGACGTTCACTTACCTGGTGGTCTTCTACCATGGAGTGTGCCACTTCCCTCTTCTTATCAGGCCTCAGAGCTTTTTTTCTATAGCATCTTTAAAGGCTTCATGTACCAAACTAAGATCCGCATACATCTTTTTCAATCGGGCATTCTCTATTTCAAGTTCCTTAAGTCTTCGTAATTGACTGGTAGTCATACCACCATATTTGCCTTTCCAATTAAAAAATGTTGCATTACTGATACCATTCTCACGACAGATATCTGCTACTGTAATTCCCTTTTCCTGTTGTTTGAGGATAGAAATAATCTGACTTTCTGTAAATCTTGCTTTCTTCATAATAGGTGATAAAATTAAAGATTATACTCTAATTTTAATCGGACCTACTTTGGGGAAGCCGACATTTGCTCTTTAATTTTATTCCTTTCTCTAAATACTCTTTTATCGCGTGCGAAGTAAATATCAGCTGGAGTTAGATTTCTAAGAGACTCATGATATCTTTCATAATTATAGTATTTTAAGAATTCTGCAATAGTCTTAATAATATCCTCGGAAGAGTAATATTTATCGAGTTTAGTAACATTTTTCATGGTTCGGTGATATCATTCTATCTTTCCCTGAGTATGCGAATGGCCAGGTTTCCCGTTAATGGATTTGATTCCTTTCCCGGCGAGGAAGGCAGAGATTTCACCAGAGTGTGTAAATCTTCAGTCTAAAGTTTACCAGTAAAGGTATTTTTCCGCTACGTGCAAGCATTTTATAGTGAATTATTAAGAATCTGATTGGCTAATGTTAAAAAGAGCTAATTTTATTCCTCGATATCTACCGATCTGGATATGAACGCAAGCAAAGCATGAGAAAAATTTTACGTCCCTTATATATTGTATTTTTTTCCGGTATATTTATTTCTTTAGACTGCATCTATCCGTTTGCTTTTAAAATTGAGAATGATACTTCTTTCCTTGTTGTAGATGGACTGATCACAAACGAGAATTCATCCTATAGCGTTTTTTTATCCAGGTCCTACCAGAATGCTGGTGAAACTCCGGGCATAGTTCCCGATGCGACTGTTACTATAACTGACGGGACTGGAAATACCGAAGTCCTTCAAAACATGGGGAACGGCGTTTATAAGACCGACAGCACAAGGTTCACAGGTGTGACCGGCAGAGTATATACGCTGCATATTATGACCTACGACGGAAAGGAGTATGCATCCGAGCCCTGCACGATGTATCCTGTAAGCCCAATAGACTCAATCTGGTACGCAAAGGATGAGGGATTTGTGGGTAAAGATTCCACGATGGAGAAAGGGTTAAAGATATATGCCAGGACAAAAACCGCCCGTGAAAATGATTTCCTGAGATGGGAATACCAGGAGGTATGGAAATTCTATGTACCGGACCCGCAGGAATTCATTTATTACAGTTCGGACAATATTGTTCCAAATTCAGATGTAACGGAGACGTGCTGGAAAAGCAACAATTCAAGTGACGTACTGATATATTCCGCCAATTCCGGAATAAGACAGGGGGTAATCAATAAACCAATCGTGTTTATCGCACCATCAGAATCTGACCGTCTGACTATAGAGTACAGCATACTTATCAGACAATATTCTATTTCCAGTGAAGAGTATGATTTCTGGAACGATTTCAGTTATGTAAATGAGGCAGGTGGTGATATCTTTGGATCTCAGCCATTCTCAGTCACAGGCAATATTCATAATATCAGCAAATCCAATGAGAAGGTACTCGGTTATTTTAAGGTTTCTTCAGTAAACCAGCTGAGAAAATTCATCACATTCAATGACCTTATTCCACTTGGACTGCCTCCTTACATTTCCAGTTGCCAGAGAATCGAGGTCTCACCTTATGTATATGACAATTCAGTGACATGGGATGGACTGTACGAGATGTTTATGGGAACAGGGAATTATGATTTTGTTGAACCCGAATATAATGGAACATCACTCACGAATCTTGTCTTTGCACTCAAGGGATGCGCCGACTGCAGTGCTTCGGGAACCTCAACAAAACCTGATTTCTGGGTCGATCTGAAATGACCCTATATGGTCACAGACCGATTCATAATATTTTATGTATCCTATATGAAAAGAAAGTGAGCCTGCGGATCATCTGCAAGAATCACTTAGCAATATTGGCAGTCTTTATGTAAAACAGGGCTGATGCATAAACCGGACACATTAACCGCACTTATCCAGTTATTTGACAATTCAGATACCATGCTATACTATAATTATTTAACTTCAGCCATTGATGATCAATTCTCTCTGGCGAGAGGTGGTCAGTGACACTGGCTTTTCCTACTAAACCCGATTTCTGGGTTGACCAGAAATGACCATGATGAAAAGTAAGAATATTTACAACCTTTTAAAACTGCAGGCAGTTATACTTCTTTACTTTCCAGCTTCTGAAGGTTCGGCCCAGAATCCTGTTACTGCAACTGACTCTTTCAACATCAGGAATTACAGTGAAGAAGTGTATGTCCAGGCTGATAGGGATATATACTTTACGGGTGAGCAGGTATGGATGAAGGTGATGACCATGGAAAGGCTGACCGGTGAACCGGCAAGTTTAAGCCATGTTGTCTATCTTGAGATGCTCGACGGGACGAATAATATAATCGGACAGGCAAAAGTAAATGTGAAGGACAGCTGGGGCGACTGTTCATTGAGACTTCCGGATACACTTAAAACAGGGAACTACATAATCAGAGCATATTCGGCATGGATGAGAAATTATACGCCGGACAGGTTCTTTTACAGGTATATATCCATTATAAATCCATATAAAGGTTTTGCAGACCTGCTCAGGAGACCATCATCGGGAGAAACAGATACTGTTTTGTTTTATCCTGAAGGCGGAAAACTTATTACAGGAGTTGAAAACAGGATGGCCTTGAAAAGCTTTGACAGCGAGGGATGTCCTGTAAGTGCAAAAGGGGAGGTAATAACGGGGGATGGCAGCATACTGGTTTCTGCCGGAACTGATGATAAAGGATTCGGTCTGGTAAGTTTCGTGCCCCCGCGCAATACCACGCTTTTTTTCAGATGCAGCGGCAGGACGAATAAAGAAAAAAGTAAAATAATACGGATAAACGGTATAAACAGTGAGGGCATCAGTTTTTCAGTTGATGCACCGGTCGAAAATCAGTCATTCATTATAAGAGTCATCGGCAGCGACAGCAAAGTCAGAACTGGAGAAACAGGAAGGCTACAAATGATCACCGGAGGGGTTATAAGCCTGACAAGGGAGTTTCGGTTCGGCCTTGATACCCTTCTGAAAATTCCGGCGGATGAGATCCCGGATGGCATTTCCGGCCTTATCCTTACAGATGAAAACGGGAATACCCTGGCACGTCGATGGATATTCAGGAATGACGGCAGGAAACTGAATATCAGTGCATCACTTGGCAGTTCGCAGTTTGCACCGCGCCAGAAAGTAAGCCTCGACATCTCATCTCCCGACTTCGGGGGATTGCCATTACGGACATGGATGACCGTTTCAGTCGTCAGAACATCACTGGTCTTCTCTGACAGGGAAGATATAGGATCGCGCAGGAATCTGATTATAAACAGTAATGACTGGCAGTCTGAATACCGGCAGAAACAATTCAACGAGCAATTGCTTTGCCATGATGACCCCATTGTCTTCCTGAATACCGGCAGGATCCTTCCGGATACACTTGCCCATCAGCCTGAACTTGAAGGAGAGATACTTCGGGGAGTTATGAAAAGTAGATCATCAGGTAATCCTCTGGGCAATACCGATATCTCCCTCGCTTTTGTAGGGAAGAGCGCCAGGTGCCAGTTTACCAGGACCGACAGCATTGGAAGGTTCAGTTTTGTTTTGAATGAGAAAGGATTGGTTGAGATTGTTATCCAACCGGCAATCCCTGATAATTCAGGTTACTTTGTGGAGCTTGCTGAACCTTTCAGCAGTAGTTTCGGTGATCCGGTGCCCCCGCCATTCAGCCTTGACACCATTATGGCCGAGAAACTGAACAGGGCAGTCATTGCGATGCAGGTCAAGACGATCTATGAACCATTCGCCGGTAAGCAGATCACTACCCCACCTGAGAGCAAAGGCGGAGATTTTTACGGTGCCCCAGATAAAATAATTAACCTCTCGGATTATATTGAACTGAAAAATATAAGGGAAGTGGTCAAGGAGATCATACCTGAACTGTTCGTCGTTAAAAGGAATAAGAAGCAAGTATTCAAGCTAATAAACAATTATCCCTATCAGCCTTTTGAGAACAGGGCACTGGTGCTTGTCGACGGTGTACCGCTTTATGATATCAGCAAACTGCTGGAAGCACGTTCCAGAGATTTTGAGAGGATAGATATTTTCAATAGACGCTATTTCTATTCCGACTGGGTTTTTGACGGCATAGTCAGCTTTGTGACAAAAAAGGGCGACCTGAGTGCTCTTGAATCCTCCAGCGACATATTCAGGCAGGTTTTTGAAGGATACCATGATCCGGGGGTTTTTTATTCGCCGGATTACACATTGAAGGAGCAAAGCAGGAGCCGGATACCTGATTTCAGAAATACACTTTACTGGAAACCGGATCTTATGCCAGGCAATGACGGAAAAGCATCCGTATCATTTTTCACCTCCGACGAACCTGGTGAATATACCGTTATAATGGAAGGGATTACCGCCGACGGTAAGACCGGGGTTTGCAGGATTACTTTCGATGTCATTAGCAGATGAACTTTCTGACCTTATCTTCTGGCCTTAAGTGTCAGATATGTCAGGATGAGTATATGTTGTATCCGAAGCCGATACAAAGCATTAAGAGTATAAGAAAATAATAATACAATAAAGGTAAAATTATGTTAAAAAAACCGTGAAATGATTTCCGCAAGTTATTAAAATATAGTTATTTATACGATCATAAACCTGATCTTATTGATGGTAAAATTTAAAATTACATTCTTTCTCTTCATGATCTCTATGTGCGTGGAGAGCCAGGTTTCAACATACAGTTTGTTATCGCCGGGCAGCAACAGAGTTCTTGAAATGATCGGCCTGCAGAAGAAGTATCTTGCCAGATTATATAATTCCGGGATAGTTGTTCATAATGAGCTTATTAACGGGACAGAGTACGCTCCCTATTACTCACTGAGTGCTGTCAGTCCCCTCCTTTTCCCACTTAAGAAAAGGACAGCCACTGTCGACCTGGGGAATAGGCAATATTCAAATGTGTCTCTCCAGTACGATACTTACCTTGATGAAATAATCTGCACCGATTACTCACGTTTCATTGGAAACCACTATCCACAGATAGCTCTCACCAGAGAAAAGATAAAGGGATTCACTCTCTTTTTTGATGATGATACAATGAACTTCAGGTATCTCAGATTCCCCGGAAATCCTGAAAGCGGCCTTAAAGACGGGTTTTATGAGGTCGCCTATAAAGGGAAAAGCCAGTACATTATTAAGCATGTCTCAAAAACATATAATAAGGAAGGGATAGACCAGTACGCCTATTACCCTGAGAATTATATTAATACCGGGAATGAATTCTCAAAGGTCAGAAATAAAAAAAAATTTCTTGCATTGTTCGGTGTCCATTTAGGAGAAATAAGCACCTATCTTTCCGAGAGAGGGATTAGAATAAAAAAGATAACGAAATATCAGCTTAAAGGGTTACTGAAGTATTATGATTCTCTTAAACCCGTTGAAAATTTAAACAATTGAAAAGGCCTGTCCTATTATTTTTGTTCCTGTTCGCATTCACCAGGATAAATTCGCAGGAGATCGGGATAACGATGCGTTTCAGGGATATCCTGTTCCCCAATCTGGCTGATACTATTGAAAAGGTGATCCCAGTAAAGATTTATTATGCCGACAAATGGGTTGACAGTCTCTCCCTGAATGTGGAAGCGAAAAATGACAGTCTTTCTACGATGCTGGAAAGATCATTTAAAAACAGCGGGCTGACATTTTTCTTTTCAGACAATAAGCTCATCCTTTCCAAAGGATACAATGTAAAAACAAATTTTGCCAGGGAGTACCGTGAGTATCTGAAAAAAAACATATTTAAGTACGACACTCTTACCTATATAAAGCAGGCTCCGGTAAATGAACAAGCTCATATAAACGAGGAGTTCAGGATTTACAGGATCGGAAATTCTTCAAGAAGCAGCGGCACCGGGACAGCCGTACTTTCCGGGATCGTCACCAACCATGAAACGGGAGACCCTCTTGCCGGTGTGATCATTTATGCCTACAGGTTAAAGGCCGGGGCACTTACAAACAGTTCCGGCTATTATTCCCTTGAGCTGCCCGCAGGTCAGTACGAGATTGAATACAGGATGATGGGAATGAGGCCGACAAAGAGGAACATCATCCTCTATTCCAATGGTTCGCTTGACGTTGGTCTGGTCAATACCATGAATCAGCTTAACGAGGTAATCGTTTCAGCGAACAGGGATAATAATGTAAGGAATGAAAATATGGGGATCGAAAAGATCAGCATGGCGATGATAAAAGAGATCCCGATGGCCATGGGAGAACCCGACCTTCTTAAAAGCTCCCTGCTTCTGCCGGGGGTACAGTCAGTAGGCGAGGCCTCCGGAGGATATAATATACGGGGCGGAAGCACAGACCAGAACCTGATCCTTTTTGACGGCGCTCCGATAATAAACCCGTCTCATTTTTTCGGGTTTTTCACCTCTTTCAATTCGGATATAATAAATGATGTGACCATTTATAAAAGCGGCATGCCGGCAAGATATGGAGGCCGGGTATCATCAGTCATAGATATTGATCTGAGGGAAGGGTCTCCTGATAAGGTAAACGTCAGCGGAGGAATAAGCCCGTTTACGGGAAGACTGATGGTCGAAGGGCCGATCGTCAAAAAAAAGGTTACATTTATTGTAAGCGGCAGAACAACATATTCCGACTGGGTGCTAAGATCACTCAATGATGCCAGGCTTCGTAACAGCAGTGCAGGATTTAATGATATCCAAGGACTTATTAACTATGATTTCAATAAAAACAACAGCATCTCACTGTCGGGCTACAGAAGCGATGACAGCTTTGATTATTATAAGATGTATGCCATTGAATACAGCAACTTTTCCTCGACCCTGAGATGGAAACATTCATTCAACCAACAATTCTCCTCACAGGCATCTCTCATTACCAGCGGTTATAATTACACCCTCGATTCAAAAAAGGATTCCACTACTTACAGCAGGATGAAATATAGTCTGATTCAGGATATTTTCCGGTATGATTTTACCCTGCACCCGAATGGTAATCACAAAGTAGATTTCGGGCTTGATGCAACATATTTTTCACTCATGCCCGGGACCCAGACCCCCACGGGGCAGTATTCCCTTGTGGTTCCTAAAACCCTGGAGACCGAAAGAGCCTTTCAGCCCTCATTTTACTTAAGCGATGAATATGATATAACACCGAATCTCCTTGTTTCAGCAGGATTAAGGGCTAATCTCTATTATCTTTTCGGTCCCCAGACAGTGTTCCTTTATGCTTCCGACTCGCCGCGATCAGTAGAATCCATTACGGATACGCTTCATTACGGGAGCGGCCGGATAGTAAAATCATACACAGACCTGGAATACAGGTTTTCCATGCGTTATATCCTGGGTCCTGAACTTTCGGTCAAAGTCGGATGTCTCAGTAATTACCAGTACCTTGATATGATATCCAATACGACATCTATGTCGCCCATCGACATCTGGATGATAAGCGGTAGGTATATCAGGCCACAGAGTGGAACCCAGTATTCTCTCGGACTTTACAAGAACTTCAGGATGAACGGCATTGAGTCATCTGTAGAAGTCTACTACAAAAACATGGACAATATCCTGGAATACAAGGGAGGAGCCCAGCTGCTGATGAACGAGCATCTTGAAACGGATATCTTGAACGGGACAGGCAAGGCTTATGGGATAGAGCTTATACTTAAAAAAAAGTATGGCGCTATTACCGGGTGGGTAAGCTATACCTATTCAAGGGTATTGTACAAGGTTGACGGTGAGTTTGATGAAGAGAAGATCAATAACGGAAGTTATTTCCCTGCAGACTTTGATAAGCCCAATGATCTGAAGCTGATCACCAATTTCAAACTTTCAAGGCGGATCAATTTCACCTCAAACTTTGCTTACAGCACGGGAAGACCAATTACTTTCCCTGTTGCATTCTACGATTTTTATAATGAACCAAGTGTTTATTTTTCCGACAGGAATGCATACCGGATACCTGACTACATGAGGCTTGACCTTGCTGTAACAATAAATGGCAATCTGAAGGCAAAGAAGATGAATCACTCTTCATTTACTTTTACTGTTTACAATGTGCTGGGCAGGAAAAATCCGTACAATGTCTATTTCAGGGTTGAGAACGGGGTTGTAAATGGCTACGAGATGTCCATTTTTGGCCAACCCATTTTCATGGTGACATACAGCTTTAGGATCCGTGGGAATGCCTCAACAGATTTTTAAGCCCAGGCCTTCTCTTTGCTGAAAAAGCCAGTGGCCTTGACCACTAAGAATCGGAAAATATTGACCATTTATAGCCGGACTCATATCATTGTATTAAAGCTATTTATATTAATAACAAATAGACTGGCCAAATGTGGTCAAAGAGCCCGGCTTTTGCACTTATGCATAAAGGAGGTCTAACGTATCTATAACAACCAATCATTATATTTTTTTCTCATCCACTATTAACTATTAATAATTTTTGGCATAATTTGCATAAAGTGATTAAGTCAATAGTCGTATTTCAAACTTTGTTGCCGTAACTGCCCGGAGTAATTAGAATTTCTTTATTAAGTGCAGAAGCCAGTGACCTTGACCACCTTTGGCCGGGAAAGACTGACCATCAAAAGCCGGAGTTAAATCCTTGTAATATAGTTTTGTATGTTAAAGACAGCTTGACTGGCTGAATGTGGTCAAGGCGTCCGGCTTTTGCAGTTTGGGGAAAGAATCTGACCTACTCACTAAAAAGCGGACAGTTAGAAATTAAAGTTTAATATTATTTATGTCAAAGGTTGGTGGTAATTTCCACCGACCTTCAATATATCACCAGACCTCACCAGAATGAATCTGGAACATTAAAAAATGGTTTTAATACCAAAGGTTAGCTTGAGATGATCTATCCTTGGCGACCTCAGAACATCGTAAAAATGGTAATTGTACATATAACCCAACTTGACCACTATAAAAACCGGTCTCAATTCACCGAACATTCAAAACAAAACAACAAGGTTTTAACTCCAGGTTGGGTCAAGAGGAATTGATATTCATAATCAAGTTATTGTGCAAGCGGATCAGTAACTTTTCCCATGAAGATGACGGAATTAGTGGTTACTTCCCTTATCAGATATATAAATTGATGATTGACATCGATAGTAATGGGTTCTCCAGGCTCTACTGCTGTATTTCCAAATTCAATCACAGTTGCAGCAGCTGCTACAGTACCTTCTTCATCGGTCTGAATGTTTGCTTGGTGAAGTGCTTTGGTTATACTAAGTCCTATGTCCGAAATATTTGAGAAATCAGCTCCATCAGAGAAAGCTATACCCATTCCCATTGACGAAAGGACACTTTGAAGATCAATCTTATATCCGTACTTGAATTTTGGAAGGTATAGATTTACCTTTGGTGAGGTAAATGAAGTTGTCCATGTACCAAAACTGGCAGTGGTCAGTGAGCTGGTAACCACTGAAAGATCATTGTTATCAGGAAGGATTATATCCATTACATAATTCCCCTGGCCGTAGGGAATCTCCGCAACATAGAATCCGTTACCCCGGTAGACTTTCTGGTTTTCAGACTGGTACATTGTAGGAACATTCTCTGTCGATCCATCCGGCTTTGTGAATGTTCTGGAAGTCGTGGAAGAAGCGTCAAACTTGGTTTTCCATTGGCCTTTGAAATAGATAGCATTTATAAGAACCATTAAAGTGTTGGCTTCAAGCTTGTCTATCATATTTTTTATCAATCCATTGGTGTGGTCTGAAATCCAACTGTTGATCTGTGTGGGGACTGTGGGGTCTATAATGTACCCCATTATCAGGGCAGGATTTAGTCAAAGTTAAGTTGGTTTTTCATTAATTATGATGATGTAAAAATTTTCTTTTTTGCTACTTTTTTCTTTTTGTTGATAAGTGTTAATTT
>JBEKFE010000025.1:0-13665 GCA_050013475.1 Bacteroidales bacterium | reverse complement strand
GGACCTACCCTGTAAGAGACTGGGGCTCCGTAATTAATCAATTAATCATTAAATTTGGTGACAGATGTGGCGTTCTTTAAACCTGGCAGTTACCAGTTTACACAAAATTTTTCACAGGCTCGCCAGGTTTGAACAAACAGATCTTGACGAACGTCTGATCTGATCTGTCAACGAATAAGTCTCTTCTTTGGGAAATCTTTTCGAAATCTCAAAAATTTTCAATGCAGATTTAAAAGCAATCTGATAGACCTCAAGGTCTTTGTGAGTCCTGATTTTCATTATTGCAGCGAGTAAATTTATTTAGCACTAATAATCTCTCTTGTCCCTGACTCGTCCTGAAAAAAGTTTACAGGTTTATACCTCTAATTTAACTATTTTTCTGTAATAATTTTTCCATCGTCTTTTTAAGCTTCCTTTACTAGCATGAGCTACTTCCGGAGTCAGCATATTGCAGCTTAGATGGGGTCTGAGTTTGTTGTACTTGTCGATAGCTTTTTTAAGCCTATTCATGGCAAGATGGCTCTGTTTGCTGACTTCATCATTTAAATATTCATCTTTCAATATGCCATTTATTCTCTCTGCAATAGCGTTCTCCAGTGGATCTCCGTTTTCTGTCATACTTATAGATATACCGTGGTTCTTAAGCATATCTGTATATTCTTTACTGCAATACTGTATGCCCCGATCTGAGTGATGTATAAGTCCTGTTATAGGTTGACAGGTGTTTTTTACTGCGTCCTGAAGAGAGTTGACAGCATATACACTATCAAGGGTTTTTGCCAGTCTGTATCCAAGTATTTTCTTCGAGTAGGCATCCGTAATGAGGAACAGGTATAAGAACTCCCCTGGGGTTTTAATATAGGTTATATCACTTACCCATATCTGGTTAGGCCCATCGGGGGTTATCCCCCTGATCAGATTCGGATACTTTCTGTACCAGTGATTTGAATTGGTTGTAATATGTTTTCTTTTTCTCCTCTGAACCAGCATATGTTCTGAAGCCATTAAATCAAACAGTGCATCCCTTCCCATTTTAATGTTCATCCTCGCCATGTCTTCCTTTATCATAAAATATATCTTCCTTACACCCATCCTGGGATGATCTTTACGCCTGGAAGCGATCATCTGAAGCACAATGTGCTCTTCAATGATCGCCTTCTTTTGATATTTTATGTTCTTATAATAAGCTTGCCTTGTTATACCAAACAGTCTGGATATCCTCTCCAGTCCGGCAGCAGGATAACACTGCTTTATCGCTTGGACTGTTTGGTGACGGACTTTTTTCTGATTGAGATATTCAGCTGATCTTCTGCTATGTCGATCATCTTTGACAACCCAAAAGAGCGCATTTGTTCATCTTCCAGTTGCCGCTCCAGCTCCTTGATCCGCTTTATCAGTGCTTCTTTATCTGACTTCTTATAATCCATGATCTTTCGATTATCAGGTGATTTACCATCAAATTTACTAAACCATTTATTAATACTACCGCATCCCCGGATATCATATTTTCTCTTGGCCTCTGCTTTTGAAATATTACCTAATTGTATCTCACGCACTACTTCCCGCTTTAATGACTCACTGTACTTGTTATTCCCTTTCATAAGTTTACTTTTTGTGTAAACCTATTTCAGGACAAGACACCCTAAGTCTCTTCGTCTCTTAGTCCCTTCGTCTCTTCGTCCCTTCGTCCCTCAGTCTTCAAATCACCCCCTTCCGCTTCGCGGAACTTCGTCACGGAGTTTATCCCGCAAAGCGGGGTTCCTTGTCTCCCCATCATGGAGTTATCATCTCCGTCCTCAGTTTTTTGGCGTATGCGCAGATATTATCGAGGGTCTCTTTTGAGATCGTCATGTCGCATCCCGAGGCTTTAAGCACCTTCCTGTTGAAGTCGATCTTCAGGTCGCCGACTTTGAAATAGATATCAAATGTATCGAAATATCTTTTAAGGAAGATGAGCTTTTTTGTATAGTATACAACCACCGGGTCGTCGTAATAATTTCTCATGAAGTTAAGCAGCGAGTTGAGCGTATATTTCTGCTCAGCTATCTTTTCAATAACCTGCTTGTCGGGATGCTGCGGATCGTACAGCAGCTGCGAAGTTATATAGAGCGCCTCAACCCATCCGCCCATGAGCATAAGTCCTGCAGTGCTCTCCCTTCCGTCCTTCCTCAGGTGGTCCTCGATATCCTTGTACGACTTGTTTACCAGGGCCATGATCGTATCGGGACTCGACATATCGCTCTCAATCTTCTTTATGGGTTCTATCAGGTACCTGTCGGGGATGCCCAGCTTATTGCTCATCTCGAGAACGGTCTGGATATAATTGATCATCTTCTGCCCGATGCCGAACATCTTGATGTATCCGAAATCGACACCGTAGATACCGAGGTTTATTGAGGCCTTGGCATTGCTTGTATAGAGGTCCCTGTTGGATACGGGATTGAGTATCTCCTCGTTATACTGCACTTTAAGCCTGCTGAAGATCGAGCTTATTTCGGTGGGTGTTATCAGTCCGTAAAGTATTTCGTTATTGCCTGCTTCGGCAGCCTTTCCTGTTGAATCTGATCCGTACGTGGAGAATGAAGGTTTTACCACCTTTTTTACCGGTGTTTCATGCTTGCATGAATTGAATCCTGTAGCTACGGCCAGGATCAGTATCGACAATCTCAGGGCATTTTTCATTTCCGAATATTTTTCCCGACAATAAATGTATGAAAAAAAGTTGAAGCATTGAAACGTTTTAAACTGAAATCCCTTAACCACGGAGTAACACTGAGTAAACACGGAGTAACACTGTTTTAATCTGTACAAAACACTCCGTGTAACTACGTGCAAAACTCCGTGAAACTCCGTGGTTAAATTCTTTCTCCCTCTCACCCCATCCTTTGGCCGCCGAAGCTTTAGCGGAGGTGGCTCCCCATCATCCTGGAGATCTCCCGGAACTCAAATTATCCTGTTCCCCAGGTCCTTCGATATCCTCAGTATCGCCCCCGCCAGTACGGTATCCTTTTTCTGAAGCGAATATACCAGTTCGGAGTTCCCTGCCTTTAAAGCCTCGGTCATCTGGTGCAGGATCTTCTCCCTCATCAGGCTTATCTTGTCCCTCTTGAATTTAAGCACAGCATCCTCCACTATCTCCTTTATCTTGTCCGATTCGGTCTCGACGTAGGTCTGCTTCTTCCTCCAGATATCGCTGAGCACGTAATTCTCGGCAAGCAGTTCCGCAGAGATCCTCGATATATCCGGATCGGCATGTCTCACAAAATGCTGGTCGCCCGGGAAGAGCCCCTGCCTTATATGGAACTGGAAATCGCTGTATATCTCTGCAAGCACCGTGTTCTCGAAGGAAAGCTCGTCAGAGTCGATCTCATTCACTATATAATCGGCAACAAAGGTCACGCTCTCCTTTCCGTCCTCTTTGCTTATCTGCCTGTCGAACACATCGCTGCCGTACTTGAGAAGCAGCCTCACCACCTCCTTTTCGGAGTTGTATGTTGAAGGCTCATGGGTGATCTGCTTCATCTGGCTCACCTTCTGCACGGGCAGATCCTCCGGACCGGGGTATTTGTTCCTGTCCTGGAATGTCTTCTGCTGTCTCAGCTTGTTCACCTCGTTGTAGAGCACAGCCTCCGGCACCTCCATCTGCGTGCTGCACTCCTTTATGTATACCGTGCGGGTGATACTTTCGGGGATCACTGCGATCGATTTGACAATATCGCGGATCAGGTTTGCCCTCATCACCGGGTCGCTTTTTGCCTCGGCAAGCAGGAGCTTTGTCTTGAACCTTATGAAGTCGGTCTCGTTGTCCCTTATATAATTTCTGAACTCCTCGTTTGATACCTTTTTTGAATATGAGTCGGGGTCCTCGCCGTCGGGAAGAAGAACGATCCTCACGTTCATTCCCTCCTCAAGCACCAGGTCGATCCCCCTGATGGATGCCTTTATCCCTGCTGCATCACCGTCGTAAAGGATCGTCATGTTCTGGGTGAACCGCTTGATCAGGCGCACCTGCTCCTGCGTGAGCGATGTACCTGATGAGGCAACAACATTTTCTATTCCTGTCTCATGAAGCGAAAGCACATCGGTATATCCCTCCACCATGTAGCAGCAGTCCTCTTTTGATATAGCCTTCCTGGCATGGTAGATACCGTAAACGATGCGGCTCTTGTGATATATCTCCGATTCGGGAGAGTTGAGGTATTTTGCGGATTTGGGATCCTTTATTAGTATTCTTCCCCCGAAGCCAAGTATCTGTCCCGATAGAGAGTGAATGGGGAACATAACCCTTCCGCTGAACCGGTCGAACAACCGCTCCTCATGCTTTATCGAGAGACCGGTTTTGACAAGATACTCCTCCCGGTAACCGTCGTCGAGAGCTTTTTTCGTGAGGGCGTCGCGCTTCTCGAAGCTGTAGCCAACATCGAATTTCTTCAGGATATCATGCCTGAACCCCCTCTCCTTGAAGTATGCCAGGCCGACAGAGATCCCCTCATCGCTATTGAAAAGATTTTCATGGAAGATCCTTCCCGCATATGATGAGAGCACCAGCATGCTCTCCCTCTCGTTCTGCTTCTCCAGGTCCTCCTTTGTCTGCTCTCTCTCCTCGACCTCTATGTGGTATTTCTTTGCCAGGTAACGGAGGGCCTCGGGATAGCTGAGGTGTTCATGCTCCATGATGAAGTTGACCGGGTTGCCGCCTTTTCCGCAGCCGAAGCATTTGAATATCCCTTTCGATGGCGACACTGTGAATGATGGTGTCTTCTCATTATGGAACGGGCATAGGCCCAGCAGGTTGACGCCTCTCTTCTTAAGGGGCACAAACTCCTGCACCACATCGGTTATCTGCGCAGCATCGAGGATCTTTTCAATTGTTGCACGGTCGATCATGGATCAAAGATATTATGAAATCGGGAAAAATGTTGAAGTGTTGAAAAGTTGAATTGATAGGGTTGAGGGAGTGATGGGGAGACAAGGAACCCCGCTTTGCGGGATAAACTCCGTGACGAAGTTCCGCGAAGCGGAAGGGGGAGAGTTTTGATCAGCACCATGCTGGCGCGGATTTATAATCCGTGCCCATCTAAATGTCTCTTTTACTTTCTTTTCTTCGCCAAAAGAAAGTAACAAAGAAAAAGCGCCGGAAACGATAAGTTTGGCCTTCAGCTGCGCCCGCTGCGCAGGCCGTGTTGGCACTACGCTTCAGGACCAAACTTCGCACCGTTTCCGGTTCGTCCCCGCGCCAAAGGAAATAAGTTCCCCATCTCAGGAAATGGGGGTGGGTCAGAATTGAGATGCAGAGGTTTAGAGGCCAGTTTCAATAAATCCCCTCTAGGGAGAGCCTGTCCCGCTCTGCAGGAGGTGGGAGTGGGTCTTTATTTAAATCTACAAAACCTATATAGCCTTTACAGATTTTTTTGAAGAAAAAATTTGATACACAGATAAGCACAGAGCTGGCACAGAGTTCTTCCTCAGTGGCCCTCTGTGTAATTTTTTTATTTTACTTTACTTTAAATTATGATTAAATGAAAACTAGTCTGGTTTTAATTATCATTTTCATATTCTCCGGCATATGTTGCCATGCACAGGTATCTGACTCGCTGAAGTATACTGTTCTTTCTGCAAAAGAGTTTCAGAAAGGATACTCAGGAAACCCTGATGCTGTATTGATCGACTCCAGAGATTATAAGGATTATAAAAAGGCAAGGATAAAGGGAGCGATAAATATTCTTTGGCCCATACCTGATAATTATTTCAGCGGACCCGACGCCCCTGCAAAGGACAAATCAATTTATGTGTACTGCTATGCCGGCCACCGAAGCCTGAAAGTTTCTATAATTTTTTACGACCACGGCTACCGGAATATCTACTCCCTTAAGGGAGGGTTTGACGGGTGGAGGTTGAAGAAGATGGAGGTAGATAAGAAGAAGATAAAGACAAAGGGTCTTTAATTGGAAACCATCTCCTCAGTAGAGTTTGCCCCGCCCATGCTGGTGCGGATTCATAATCCGTGCCCATCTAAATGTCTCTTTTACTTTCTTTTCTTCGCCAAAAGAATCATGTTACTTTCTTTTGCATGCTCCAAAAGAAAGTAACCAAAGAACCGAAGCCCTGAAAGGGCGAGCTCACGAACGAAGTGAGTAAAAAGGCAGCCTCAAATCTTTTTTGGGATTTTCCATTTTTTCGGCTGTCCGCGCAATACAACTCGTCGCTACGCTCCTCAGACAGTATTGCTTGGAGTGCCTATCCCTTCTCAGCCTCAAAAATGTCAATCTCTTTCCAAAAAAGATTTGGTGGCATTTTTCGCCTTACGGCGATTAGGGTTTAAATCCTACTCACAATAAAGATGTTCTTAAAATAATAAGATTAATCTTCCCATTAGGCATTTAATAAGTGCGTTGGCAAACCGGAAACGGCGCGAAGTTTGGTCCTGAAGCGTAGCGCCAATAAGGCCTGCGCAGCGGGTGCAGCTGAAGGCCAAACTTATCGTTTCCGGCGCCCTTTCTTTGGTTCTTTCTTTGGACGAACAAAGAAAGAACAAATAAAGACAATGAACCAAGGAGCGCACTTACGCGACGAGCTCGACGAAGTCAATGTAAGAGCTCTTCTTTTGGATGAGCAAAAGGAATGAACTTATATAGTACCTTTGCGGTTAGCAAAACAAAAAAATATAACCCCATGTTCTCAGGCATTATCGAAGAGGCTGCCACTGTGATGAAGCTCGAAAAGGAGAAGGATAATCTTCATATTACAATGAAATGCTCATTTGTAAATGAGCTGAAGATCGATCAGAGTGTTTCGCATAATGGTGTCTGCCTGACTGTTGTAAAAAAAGATAAGGAGACCTATACAGTCACCGCTATCAGGGAGACCCTGGAAAAATCAAATCTTGGTCTTTTGAAACCGGGCGACAAGGTCAACCTTGAGCGCAGTACAAAACTCGACGGACGACTCGACGGACATATGGTGCAGGGGCATGTGGATCAGACCGCTGTCTGTACCGATGTGTCTGAATCGGGAGGCAGCTGGTACTATACCTTTGAATATGAACCTGCACAGGATGATTATATCACTGTCGAGAAGGGATCAGTATCGGTAAATGGAGTGAGCCTTACAGTTGTCAATTCAAAGCCAAAATCCTTCCAGGTGGCCATAATACCTTTCACTTATGAGGTGACCAATTTTCACCGGATAAAAAAGGGAACAGTAGTCAATATCGAGTTTGATATTCTCGGAAAGTATATTGCGAGGATACTTAAGCAACAATTAGGGAAATAGAATTTTGTAAAGGGGAGAAAAATACCCCCAGCCCTTCGCTGCGCTTAGGGCTTGCCCCCTAAAGGGGGCCTATTTCACGAATTTCTTTCAGAATTTTCTCTGTAACTGATTCCAAACTACAGAGAACCTGTTGATTTGAGAACCGTATTACTTTAATGCCATATTTCTGAAGCGCATAAGTCCTGCCAAGGTCGTACTCTTTAATTTTGTCATCATTGTGTATTTCTCCATCAATCTCGATTGCTAATCGTAATACATGACAGTAGAAATCTACTATAAAGACATCGATTGGATGTTGTCTTCGGAATTTCACTTTAAATATGTCCTTGTTTCTAAGCTGACTCCAAACTACCAATTCAGCAAGGGTCATATTTTTTCTCATTAATGAAGCAGCCTCAAAAATATCTCCTTTTGCTCCGTAAAACATATTTTTACGACTACCTGTGGTTTTCATGAAAACAATATTGCAGCGACAGCTCAAATTTACGAAATTCCGGATCGGAAACGAGAATTAGGCCCCCTTTAGGGGGCGGCCCCGATTTATCGGGGCGGGGGTATCCGGGGTATCCATCAACTATCAGTATCTGCTTTCCAAATCAGCTTCTTTCCAAACCCCAGCCGGTTATCGGTCATTTTAATTGTGGTGAGCCTGACTATCCATAGATGCGTCTCCATCAGCATGGCAACAGGGAACCTTTTCAGGTAGGCCCTTTTTGCGATCTCCAGAAGATCCCCTTCCGGTTCGGAGATCATCCCCTGGAACTGAATTCCCCTTATCCTCCCTATGATCCTTGTCTCCAGCACAACTGATCCTGCCACAACGGGATTCTTCAGGAATTCCTGCCCGTGACGGGTCTCAGGGTCAGTTGTAAAGACAAATGCATTCTCATCCCTGAGGTAAACATAAAAACAGCTCGCACACCAGGGTTCATTATTTAATGTCGTGGCAATTGTCAGGACATGGTGCCTCCGAAGGAAACGTAATATCCGCCTGTCAATCATTTTCCATCCAGCTGTAGGTGCCAGCATCGAATCCGGCAAGCGAAAGAACACGGTCAATAACAGTATCCACAAGATCCTCTATAGATTTTGGCTTCGAATAGAATGAGGGTGATGCTGGACAGATTATAGCCCCGGCAAGTGTAAGGGTTTCCATATTCCGGATTTGGATCAGATTGTATGGTGCCTCTCTCGGAACAATTATGAGTCTTCTTCTTTCCTTGAGAATTACATCCGCTGCCCTCGCTATCAGATCATCGGATGTACCGTTGGCTATTCTGCCAACCGTACCCATCGATGCCGGGCAAATGATCATAGTATCGTAATGTGCCGATCCCGATGCGAACGGAGCAAAGAAGCTGTTATTGTCGTACTCCTTCGAGGGCTTCAGGAGCTTTATTTTCCTCCCTGTTTCGTGCGTCCATATCTCTTTTGCAGTATCGGAGAAGACAACAGCTATCTCTTCAGGCGGCTTCTTAAGAGCCGAAAGTCTCTTCAGCAATCTTTCGGCATAAACCGACCCGCTTGCACCGGTTATTGCTACTATTATCTTTCTTTGAGATGAAGCCATAATTCAATAATTATGAGGGGGTAAAGGTAGGAAATTAATTAATTGAGCGGAAGATAGATTTGACCAACCACCTCCCCCCGACACTTCGGTCGGGGTACTCCTCCTTTGAAAAGGAGGAGAAATGAGACGTTAATTAAGTTTAACTTTCCCCTCCTTTGCAAAGGAGGGGTGGCACCGCAACGCGGTGACGGGGTGGTTAGCAAGTGGTTAACTATCTCCCAGTCTCCCCCATCATTCTTTGACCAGCAGCCTCCCAGTTAAAATCGCCACTCCTTTCGAAGCGCCCTCCCTGATCACCTCCACATGCCTGTCAACGGGAACGTAAACATCATTCGGATCGATAAGCCACAAAGATGCGTTCCGGGGAGCATATGCGATCAGTCCCGCTGCCGGATATACATTAAGCGAGGAACCGACCACAACGAATATGTCCGCTTCGGATGTCAGCCTAACAGCTTCATCCATCATCGGAACTTCCTCACCGAACCACACAATATGCGGACGAAGCTGGCTTCCCTTTTCACATTTGTCACCCTTCAGAATGTCCTTGTAACCGATATCATAGATCAGTGATGGGTCAGTTGTGCTCCTGGCTTTGGTCAGCTCACCATGAAGATGCACCACATCGGTGCTGCCAGCCCTCTCATGCAGATCATCAACATTCTGCGTTATGACAGTCACTCTGAAATGCTTTTCAAGCGCTGCCAGACCGAAGTGCCCTTTATTTGGTTTTGCAACTTCAAGCTGACGCCTTCTCTCGTTGTAAAAACGGAGAACCAGATCCTGGTTCTTCCACCAGGCCATTGGTGTTGCAACCTCGGTAACATCATACTCCTCCCACAAACCACCAGAATCCCGGAAAGTTTTGATCCCGCTCTCAGCGCTCATCCCGGCGCCGGTCAGTACTATAAGCCTTTTCATCTGTGAAAATTAAGCAAAAAACTTATACAGAGTGCCACTGAGAAAAACCTCAGTGTTCCTCCGTGGTTAATGGATTTCAACTCTTCAACTCTTCAACCCTTCAACCCTTCAACCCTTCAACGTTTCAACCCTTCAACCCTTCAACGCCTTTGCACCATTGCACCTTTTTTACTATCTTTACGCGATTTTTTTTAATAGCATTCTACATAATAACTAACTGACTCAATGGGGAAACGGTTTCCTGAATATAAAGGTCTTGACCTGTCGCAGGTGAACAGGGAGATACTGAAAACCTGGGACGATAATGATACCTTCCGCAAAAGCCTCCGCCAGAGGAACGGAAAGGGTGAATATGTCTTCTACGAAGGCCCTCCCTCTGCCAACGGCATTCCGGGCATTCACCATGTTATGGCCCGCACCATAAAGGATGCAGTCTGCAGGTATCGTACGCAGCAGGGCTTCGAGGTGAAGCGCAAGGCAGGATGGGATACTCACGGACTCCCCGTTGAGCTTGGCGTTGAAAAGGCATTGGGCATTACTAAGGAGGATATCGGCACAAAGATCTCCATCGAAGATTACAACAAGGAGTGCAAAAAGGATGTGATGAAGTATACTGGCCAGTGGGAGGATCTTACTCGCATCATGGGATACTGGGTCGATATGGATGACCCTTATGTGACATACGACAACAAATATATCGAGACTCTCTGGTGGCTGCTTAAGCAGCTTCACTCAAAGGGGTTCCTCTACGAGGGATATACCATCCAGCCCTATTCACCCGCAGCCGGAACGGGACTAAGCTCCCACGAGCTTAACCTGCCGGGATGCTACAAGGATGTGAAAGATACCACCTGCATCGCCCTCTTCCGCCTCGTGAAAAATGAAAAGTCAGAGTTTCTCTTTAAAGACATAGATACCCCTGATGTCCATATTATGGCATGGACAACCACTCCCTGGACTCTCCCGTCAAACGCGGCCCTCGCAGTGGGTGCCGATATAAAATACGTGAAGGTGAGAAGCTTCAACCCCTACTCGGGTGAACCCATCACGGTCATCCTGGCAAAGGATCTTCTTCACGCGATGTTCCCTGAAGCAAATGCCTCACTTGAATTAAGTGGGTATAAACCCGGCGACAAAAAGATCCCGTTCAGGGTTCTTGAGGAGCATAAGGGTAAAAAACTGGCCGGGATGGATTATCACCAGCTTATCGACTGGGTAAAACCCGACAGCGGGGCATTCAGGGTGATAACCGGTGACTTTGTCACAACCGAGGACGGTACAGGAATCGTTCACATTGCACCCACATTCGGTGCCGACGACTATCGTGCCGGGAAGGAGAATGGCATCCCGCCGCTGATCGTCAGGCGCAAGGACGGAACACAGGGTCCGCTCGTTGACAAGCGGGGGTTCATGGTGCCGGTTGCGGACCTTGATGAGAAATTTGTTAAGGAACGTATTAACAAAGAGACATATAAGGGCTTTGAGGGACGCCCGGTAAAGAACGACTACGACAGCACTCTCTCTGAGAACGATGAGACTCTCGATGTGGATATCGCAGTGATGCTGAAGCAGCAGGGCAAGGTCTTCAGGATAGAGAAGCAGATTCACAGCTACCCGCACTGCTGGAGAACCGATAAGCCCATCCTTTATTATCCGCTCGATGCATGGTTCATACGCACAACGGCCTGCCGCGACAGGATGATAGAGCTTAACAACACTATCAACTGGAAGCCGCAGTCGACAGGTACCGGGAGGTTCGGCAAATGGCTCGAGAACCTTGTCGACTGGAACCTCTCACGTTCAAGATTCTGGGGGACACCGCTGCCATTATGGGTTACTGAGGACCGCACCGAGGAGAAATGCATCGGATCGGCAGCAGAGCTGAAAACCGAAGTAGAAAAGTCCATCAGGGCCGGCTTCATGAAAAAGAACCCGCTGGCACAATATAAGGAAAATGATTTTTCGAAGGAGAACTATGAGAGCTTCGACCTGCACAGGCCGTTCGTTGATGAGATCATCCTGGTAAGCGACAAAGGTAAAAAAATGTTCCGCGAAGAGGATCTGATAGATGTCTGGTTCGATTCCGGTGCCATGCCATACGCCCAGGCCCATTATCCTTTCGAGAACAGGGAGAATTTCTCAGGCGACATGTTCCCGGCAGATTTCATTGCTGAGGGTGTCGACCAGACAAGAGGCTGGTTCTTCACGCTTCATGCAATAGCAACAATGATCTCCGATTCGGTCTCATTCAGGAACATCATTTCAAACGGACTTGTCCTCGATAAGAATGGCAACAAGATGTCGAAGAGACTCGGCAACGCCGTTGATCCTTTCAGCACCATCGAAGAGTACGGCGCCGATCCGCTCAGGTGGTATATGCTCACCAACGCCCAGCCGTGGGATAACCTTAAGTTCGATATCTCCGGCGTGGATGAGGTGAAGCGCAAGTTCTTCGGAACGCTTTACAACACCTACTCGTTCTTTGCGCTCTATGCAAATGTAGATGGATTCGAGTACAGGGAGAAAGATATACCGGTAGGCGAAAGACCCGAGATCGACAGGTGGATAATCTCGCTTCTCAACTCGCTTGTGAAGGAGGTGGGAGAGTGCTACGAGGATTATGATCTTACAAGGGCAGCCAGGGCGATCCAGGATTTTGTCACGGAAAACCTCAGCAACTGGTATGTACGGCTTAACCGCAAACGATACTGGGGAGGAGAGCAGAGCAAAGATAAGCTTGCCGCTTACCAGACACTCTACAGCTGTCTCGAGACCGTCAGCAAGCTGGCTGCACCGATAGCTCCTTTCTATATGGATCAGCTTTACCGCGATCTGAATGGCATTACAGGCAGGAATGAAGAGAATTCAGTTCATCTCACCCTATTCCCCGGCTATGATCAGAAGCTTATTGACAGGGATCTTGAGGAGAGGATGGATATTGCACAGAAGATATCCTCCATGATACTTGGTCTGAGGAGAAAAGTAAATATAAAGGTTCGTCAGCCGCTTGCGAAGATCATGGTTCCTGTAACGGACGATTCATTTAAGGCGAAGTTTGAGGCAGTTAAAAGTCTGATACTTGCCGAGGTGAACGTTAAGGAAGTTGAATATATCCACGATACTGATGGCATGCTTGTCAAGAGGATAAAGCCCAATTTCAAGGTGCTCGGACCGAAGTACGGGAAGCTGATGAAGGAGATAAGTGAAGTTGTATCGGCCATGGATCAGAAGGATATAGCAGCTCTCGAGGGCAGCGGCAGGGTATCGTTCATGATTAGGGGAACGGCAGTTGAGCTTACCCTTGAGGATGTTGAGATCATATCGGAGGATATCCCCGGCTGGCAGGTTGCCAACGAGGGGAGGCTCACAGTCGCGCTTGATGTGACCGTCACCGATGAGCTAAGGTACGAAGGTATTGCAAGGGAGTTTGTTAACAGGATACAGAATATCCGAAAGGAGAGTGGTTTTGATGTAACGGATAAGATAACAGTTCTCATCAGCGATCATGATATCATCCGTGAGGCTGTCAGGAGGCACTCGGTCTACATCGCCTCGCAGACGCTGGCCACATCCGTCTCCGTAACCGATTCCATAACCGGTTTCGCCGTCCGCGAAGTGGATATTGAGGATGTGATGGTAAAGATTTCCATCACAAAAATCCCCTCCACCGGATAGCCTGTCCCGCTCTGCGGGAGGCGGGGGTGGGTCTTAAATGATCTTTAATTTATATATTCTTTTTTTCTTTTACTTTCTTTTCTTCGCCAAAAGAATCATGTTACTTTCTTTTGCATGCTCCAAAAGAAAGTAACCAAAGAAAAAGGCAGCCTCAAATCTTTTTTGGGATTTTCCATTTTTTCGGCTGTCCACGCAATACAACTCGTCGCTACGCTCCTCAGACAGTA
>JBEKFE010000024.1:0-31208 GCA_050013475.1 Bacteroidales bacterium | reverse complement strand
AAGGCGTTGACAAAAATATAAAGACGGCTTTACGTATTGACAATGGTGGGTCTGAAAGTGGTTTTGTAGACTTTGAGGTTATCGGAGCAAAAAATTATCTCGGAGAAAAACTTCATACACGTGGAGCAAATTCAACCTCGGTTGATGCTGTTATGCTTGCCGAAATGGAGAGTGGACAAAGGAAACTCTTTTTAATAGAATGGAAATTTGTTGAAAAGTATGAAAACCAGCCCTCAAAAGCTGAAGGCAACAGTGGACAAACAAGAATTAAAACTTATAAACCACTATTGGAGCGGAGCGACTGTCCTTTTAGAATTACAAATGTAGAAGGTCTTTTCACCGAACCATATTACCAGCTTATGCGGCAGACCTTGCTTGCAAACGAAATGACTAAAGCAAAAGAATACGGAGCAACAGACTATCAGCATTTGCATATCATTCCAATAGCAAATAAAGAATTGAAAGATGTAAATACAGCAGCAGGAAAACTTGAAGGTTCAAGCCTTCAAGAAACTTGGACAAATCTTCTGAAGTCACCTGATAGATACAAAGCGATTGACCCAAAAGATTTTATTAAACCAGCAAGAAATTGTAATGACGTCTTGACTTGGATAAAATATTTAGAGCAAAGATATTGGGACTAAAAACCATGATGAAGAAAATATCGAGATTAAAACAGAGTGATACCACTAAGCGGAAGCTAATTCAAAAAGAAATGCGTGCCAAAGATTTCAGTTGATTTTCCTGCATCGCCATGTAAATTTTTATCAAGTACCATTACACACATCTTATCGAGGTTTTCTCCAAGTGCTTTCTGGTCTGTTTCTCTGGCACAAATAAAACCCTCTGGCATTACAATGCGGCTAAAGACATATGGATTGCCATCCTTGTCCTTTAACCGTTTAATACAACCATAGAAACATCTGTTAACATCGACTTGCGCCATAAATAACTCAGTTATCTGAAACCTATCGGAATTATCATCTGTTTTCTCCATTGGTAAGCATTAAAATGTAAAGATACATTATATATTGATATATAGTAATATATATGCCATTATATAAAGTTACGATTCAGGTAATTTGTCACATGCTAAGTTATTACTGTCTGCCTTTAACATATAGAGAATGTCTTCCCATGCAATCATAAGAAATCTGAATTCTTTATCATTTATGTCCAGAGTAAATTGGCTACTCTCCGCAGAAAAGCTATCCTGAAGTTCCAATTTAATAAGATTCTCGTGGTAATTTATATCAATGAGTTTTACTTTTCCGAATGCGGTTCGACTAACAAAGAGATACTGTTGACCAATTTTATGGGTACTTCCTATTCTGTATAAAAATACTTGTAGATGAGAGTATTTTCCGTCAGGAGATAAACCTTCACATATCTCATCCAATGTCGTCTGATGTGGCTTAAATTGATTATCTACTGTCATTTCCTGACCCTTTTACTTGTTTAAGCAAATAACTAATATCAACCAGCATCCAATGACAGGGGACTTCGTCACACTCCAGACATTGGGTTACAGTATATTTGATTCCCGACAACAAATCTTGTACAATCAGGTTTATAGCATTATCATAATAATAAACATCGAGCAGTTTTATTTCATTAAATTCAATATCGTTGCCATCAGGTGTGCCGCATAATATATAATTCTGCCCTCGTGTGATAATCTGCTCTTCTGCGACTATGCAAGGTGAGTTTATTAGAAAAGAATTTTCACCAACTGTGGAAAAGATGCCATTCAGACCCAGAATAGTTGCATCATATGGATATTTGTCCTGAAGATTCATAATTCTCATATATTTAAAACAAATTTTAATGTACACATTATCAGGCACATCGACCGTAACCCGCCATTATAGGGGGGGTGGGATACCCCACCTGCCCCCTGCTGTCGGTGCGACAGATGGTTTCCCTGAGCCTATAATAAATACCTTAAAATTATTTTCTGAAAAAATTTCCCAAAAAAATAATGCTGTTTTGAGGATAATATTATGGTGCAAATTTTGGTGCAAAATAAAAAAGACTTACAATTTATATTTTGTAAGTCCTTGATTATCAAGAGCGGGAAAGGGGATTCGAACCCTCGAACCCCCGACCCTCAGCTTGGGAAGCTGATGCTCTACCACTGAGCTACTCCCGCAAATAATTTCAAGTGCAAATTTATTTAAAAAAAGATCATTCAAAAATACAAACCTTTTTTTTCATTTTACAACTGATCCTCAGACCTGTTACCGAACTCCCATTCGTGGTAGAACTGATCGAGGTATACTTCGAGGAAACGGTGCCGCTCTTCGGCAAGCTTTATCCCGATCTCCGTATTCATCAGATCTTTAAGCTTAAGCAGCTTGTCGTAGAAATGGCTGATCGTCGAATGGCCTTTGCCTGCCGGATCAAATATCGGATTATTCACAAACCCCCCATAATTGAAAGCCCTTGCGATCCCGATCGCACCCATAGCATCCAGCCTGTCCGCATCCTGAACTATCATAAATTCAAATGAAACATTCTCAGGCCTTTTGCCATTACTGAAGGATAAATTCCTGTTTATGTAGATAACCTCGTGCATTACTCTTTCGTCCAGCTCCAGTCCGCTAAGAAACCTGTGAAGAAGTTTACCGGTATCCTCACTTCCCGTTTTTTTGAATTTACTATCCCCGATGTCATGCAGAAGGGCAGCAATTTCAATTATAACGGGATCCCCTGAGCCTTCGGCCTCCATTATCTGGAAAGCATTATTGCGAACCCTCTCGAGGTGCCACCAGTCATGCCCTCCATCATGTGATCCAAGATTCTTTCTTGCAAAGTCCTCGATCTGCTTTATTTCAAAACTGCTGTTCATTTCCTGAATATTAATTGGCATTTGAACTTACAAAATATATTTTTGTAATCCCTTCTAACGGGTAAAAATATGAGGGCAGAAGTTATAACAATTGGAGACGAGCTCCTTATCGGCCAGACAATCAATACAAATGCTGCGTGGATCGGGGCCGAAATGAGCAAAATCGGATTCTCAATAGAAAGAATGGTTTCAATACCGGATAAAAAAACGGATATCATTAATGAACTGACATATGCCTCTGGAAAAGCTGAGGTGATCCTGATCACTGGTGGTCTCGGTCCGACCAGCGATGATATAACAAAACCGGTCCTCTGCGAGTTCTTTAAGACCAGACTGGTTACAGATCCGGTCGTTCTTGGAATGATCATGGACATGATGCTGCGCAGAAATTTCCCAATGAACGATAATAACCGCAGACAGGCCGATGTCCCGGAAAACTGCAAAGTATTGTATAATACAACCGGAACTGCCCCCGGAATGTGGTTTGAAAAGGGGGGGACCATTTATGTCTCCATGCCCGGAGTTCCGCTTGAGATGAAACATATAATGACCGAACATGTTCTTCCTGAGCTTGGCCGCAGATTTCATTCCCAGGTCATTGTGCACAAGAATATCATGACTTACGGCATGCCGGAGGCAAAACTTGCTGAGATACTGACAGGTTTTGAAGCCGGTCTGCCTGATTTTGTCAGACTGGCATACCTTCCTTCTTACGGAATTATTAAGCTCAGGCTTACGGGCAGAGGGCAGGAGAGAGCAGCCGTGGAATGTGAGATCAATATCCAGGCAAACAAGCTCTACAACCTTATTCCCGGCCTTATCTATGCCGAGGATGAAGAGTCCATGGAGATGACAGTTGGAAGGCTCCTGCGAAAGAAGAATGAAACCGTCTGTACAGCAGAGAGCTGCACGGGAGGCAATATTGCCAGAATGATAACATCCGTTCCCGGCAGCTCAAATTATTTTCAAGGTTCCGTTGTTGCCTATAGCAATGATGTCAAGACCGGATTGCTTAAAGTGGCAGCGGATCTGATCGTGAACTACGGAGCAGTGAGCCCGGAGGTGGCCGAAGCTATGGCAAAAGGGGCCAGAAACCTCTTTTCAACCGATTATGCGGTTGCAGTCACAGGAATTGCAGGACCCGAAGGCGGAACCGACACTAAGCCAGTTGGAACAGTTTGTATATCAGTTGATTCAAAAAGCATGACTGTTACTGAAAAATTCAGATACGGAAGCGACAGGGATATTAACATAATCAGATTCTCCATAGCTGCTCTGAACATGCTCAGAATGATGATTAACGGAGTTGAATAATCTTCTTTTTCAATGGTTTTAAAAAATTGGTATAATTATTTGGTTAATAAGATTAAAATCACGTAATTTGCGCTTCGATTTTTAAAGCAGAATTCATTAAAGGAATTAAAACAAAAACCGATGTCAAAAATTTGTCAGGTAACAGGGAAGAAGGCGATGAATGGAAATAACGTCTCCCATTCAAAGAGAAGGACAAAGAGGAAATTCTATCCGAATCTTTTTGATAAGAAATACTATCTTCCTGAAGAGAAAAGGTGGATCACACTGAAAATATCGGCAGCAGGGATACGTCTGATCAACAAGAAAGGGCTTACCAGCGCGCTTAGAGAGGCTAAGGAAAAAGGTTATATTCTCAATTATTAACAGGATAAGGAAATGGCAAAGAAGGCAAAAGGAAACAGGCAGCAGGTTATTCTGGAATGCACTGAACATAAGGAGAGCGGGAAGCCCGGTACTTCAAGGTATATTACGACCAAGAACAGGAAGAATACACCCGACAGGATTGAGAGGATGAAATATAATCCGATCCTGAAAAAACATACACTTCACAGAGAAATCAAGTAAACAGATTGAACCATGGCAAAGAAAGTAGTTGCATCGCTTAAAACGGGGGCAGGCAGAACATTTACCAAATGCATAAAAATGGTAAAGTCTGATAAATCAGGAGCTTACCTGTTCAAGGAAGAGATAGTCCATAACGATCATATTAAAGACTTCTTCACGAAGAAGTAAGTTTTTGATCAGCATGATATTAGGAGCTTTCTTCGTTCAGGGAGAAAGCTTTTTTTATAACCTCCTTTATCAAAAATCAACCGGAATGGCACTCTTCGGATTTACAGGCAGCAAAAAAAAAGAAGATCTTGACAGGGGCCTTCAGAAAACCAAGGAAAGTGTTTTCATGAAGCTCTCCAGGGCTGTTGCAGGTAAATCGAAGATCGATGAGGATGTACTCGATAACCTTGAAGAGGTCCTTGTCTCATCCGATGTCGGGGTTGAAACAACTTTACGGATCATCAAAAGGATAGAGGAGAGGGTTTCGAGGGACAAATATCTGGGGACATCTGAGCTCAATACAATATTGAGGGAAGAGATTGCCTCCCTTCTTGAAGAAAACAGGTCCGGGGCCATTTCTGATTTCTCTTCGCCACTTCCATCCAGGCCATATATAATAATGATAGTTGGCGTAAACGGGGTTGGCAAGACCACCACTATCGCCAAACTGGCCTGGCAATACAGGCAGGCAGGGAAAAAAGTTGTCCTTGGGGCAGCAGATACATTCAGGGCCGCAGCAATTGATCAGTTACAGGTTTGGGCCGACAGGGCAGGAGTACCACTTATCAGGCAGCAGATGGGATCCGATCCGGCATCGGTCGCATTTGATACAGTCAGATCTGCAATATCCTCTGATGCAGATGTAGTCATAATTGATACCGCTGGCAGGCTTCATAACAAGGTCAACCTTATGAACGAGCTGGCAAAGATAAAAAGGGTAATGGAGAAGGTTGTCCCAGGCGCTCCACACGATGTAATGCTCATTCTCGACGGGTCGACCGGACAGAATGCCTTTGAACAGGCAAAACAGTTCACATCCTCTGCAGGCATAACCTCAATGGTCGTCACAAAGCTCGACGGTACAGCCAAGGGAGGAGTAGTGATTGGCATATCAGACCAGTTCAGAATACCGGTCAGATATATTGGGATCGGTGAAAAGATAGAGGATCTGCAGGTGTTTGACAGATTCGAATTCGTGGATGCTCTTTTCGCAAAGAACTGATTGCCATTCATTTCCAAGATGAATAAAAAGAAAATCAATATTGTAACCCTCGGGTGTTCCAAGAATATTGTCGACTCCGAAAAACTTCTGAGGCAGATCAGCTCGGGAGGCTACAGCATCGTTCATGATTCTGATGATACCTCTGCCGGTACGGTGATAATAAATACCTGCGGATTCATAAATGATGCAAAGGAGGAGAGTATCGATACAATACTCAGGTTTGTAAGGGCAAAAGAGAAGGGGCTTATTTCGAACCTTTATGTAATGGGTTGTCTGTCTGAACGGTACAGCGAAGCCCTGAGATCTGAAATTCCCGAAGTTGACAGGTACTTTGGCGTCAATGATATCAATGCAATACTTGGTGAGGTCGGTGTATCACCCGACCCAGATCATTATGCCGAAAGAGTCCTTACAGGTCCCGGGCACTATGCTTACCTGAAGATCTCTGAGGGATGCGACCGCACATGTGCATTCTGTTCAATTCCCCTTATCAGGGGCAAGTGCATTTCCAGACCTGTCGAGGAGCTTGTCGGAGAGGCACAATTACTGGCCTCACATGGGGTAAAGGAGCTTATCCTGATTGCCCAGGACCTTAGCTATTACGGGCTTGATCTTTACAAGGTACAGAAGCTTCCGGATCTTCTCAGGGCATTGATCGGGATCAAAGAGTTTGAGTGGATCAGGCTGCATTACCTGTACCCGGCAAACTTTCCCCTGGAGCTGCTCGAAATTATTAGGGATAATCCCGTGGTCTGCAAATATATAGATATCCCCATCCAGCATATTTCAGATAATATGCTGTCGCGGATGAAGCGGTCGCACGACCAGGCATCCACCGAAAAGCTCCTGTACAGGATAAGGGAAGTATTGCCGGATGCGGCTATAAGGACCACCCTGATCGCGGGTCATCCTGGTGAGACCGTGGAAGATTATGAACAGCTGAAGAAATTCATTACACGCTTCAGGTTTGACCGCCTGGGCGTTTTTGCCTATTCGCATGAAGAGGGGACATTTGCATATAATAATTACCAGGATGATGTTCCGGATGTTGTCAGGCAGGACAGAGTCGCTGAGCTAATGGATATACAACAGGGTATTTCCGCAGACCTGAATCAGGCAAAGGTGAATAATGTTTTCAGGGTTTTGATCGACAGGAGGGAAGGCCGGTATTTTGTTGGAAGAACCGAGTTTGATAGCCCTGAGGTCGATCAGGAGGTGCTTGTGCCTGCTTCCTTCTGCCTGGAAATTGGGAAATTCTACAATATTCTTATTAACAGCGCCGAAGAATTTGACCTTTACGGCTCGCCTGCCTGATCCGCAGATTCCTCACTGCCACCTTCAGGAAGTTCGTTTTTCTTCTTGACGATCTTTATCTTTATCTCATCCTTTGCGCTGTTCAGTCCTACATTTACATAATCCCCTTCTGCAAGCTTGGCCTTTATCATTACTTCTGCCATCGGATCTTCGAGATATTTCTGAATTGCACGCTTCAACGGCCTGGCTCCGTAGTTTGCATCCCAGCCTTTTTCGGCAATAAAATCCCTGGCCGGATTAGAAATTTTAAGCTCGAATCCGAGTGACCTTACCCGATCGTACAGACCCTTGAGCTCAATATCGATGATCTTGTTGATATCTTCCTTTGAAAGCGAGTTGAACATCACCACGTCATCGATCCTGTTAAGGAATTCAGGCGCAAAGGTTTTCTGGAGGGCTTTCTGAAGGATGCTTCTTGTCTGTTCATCCCTTGACGATTTCTTTGTTGTGGTATCAAATCCCACTCCATGCCCGAACTCAGATATCTGCCTTGTCCCGATATTGGAAGTAAGTATTACTATCGTATTCCTGAAATCAACGCGTCTGCCCAGGCTGTCGGTAAGCTGGCCTTCGTCGAGAACCTGCAGCAGTATATGAAATACGTCAGGATGAGCCTTTTCGATCTCATCGAGAAGAACGACTGAATAAGGTTTTCTTCTCACCTTTTCTGTAAGCTGGCCGCCCTCTTCATAACCGACATATCCCGGAGGGGCCCCCACGAGCCTGGATACCGAGAACTTCTCCATATACTCGCTCATATCGATCCTTACAAGATTATCAGTAGTATCGAAAAGGAATTTGGCAAGAACTTTCGCGAGCTGTGTTTTGCCCACACCTGTAGGGCCCAGGAATATGAATGTCCCGATCGGTTTGTTGGGATCCTTCAGCCCGGCCCTGTTCCTCTGGATCGCCTTAACCACTTTTCCGATGGCTTCATCCTGGCCCACCACGCTTCTTCTGAGCTCATCGCCCATCTGCAGAAGCCTGGTACCCTCGGTCTGTGCTATCCTCTGTACAGGAACGCCTGTCATCATGGCCACTACCTCAGCAACCTTTTCAGCATCAACCACCTCACGGTTCAGCGAGAGTTCTTTCTCCCATTTTTTCTTCTCCTGTTCGATCATATCGAGAAGATCTTTTTCCCTGTCGCGGAAGCTGGCGGCTTTTTCGAAATTCTGGTTCTTGACGGCTGCCATTTTTTCCTTTTTTGTATCCTCAAGCTGTTTTTCAAGCGAGAGGATTTTTTCGGGAACTACTATGTTCGATATGTGAACTCTTGATCCTGATTCATCGAGGGCATCTATTGCCTTATCCGGGAGATTTCTGTCGGAGATGTACCGGTTGGTAAGCTTTACGCATGCCTCAATCGCATCGTCGGTATAATAAACATTATGGTGTTCTTCATATCTCTCCTTTATATTGTGAAGGATATGGATCGTTTCATCGATTGATGTAGGCTCTACAAGAACCTTCTGGAATCTTCTTTCAAGAGCGCCGTCCTTTTCAATATGCTGACGATACTCGTCAAGGGTAGTGGCTCCTATGCACTGGATCTCTCCCCTTGCGAGCGCAGGTTTGAGCATATTGGCAGCATCGAGTGAACCTGTTGCACCACCTGCACCTACAATAGTGTGTATCTCATCTATGAACAGGATGATGTTGTCATTTTTGGAGAGTTCATTGAGGATGGCTTTCATCCTTTCCTCGAACTGACCGCGGTATTTTGTACCGGCAACGATCGATGCCAGGTCGAGTGCAACCACTCTTTTATTGAAAAGTACCCTTGAAACGTTCTTTTTAATAATTCTGAGAGCCAGTCCCTCAGCAATCGCAGATTTACCTACTCCCGGTTCACCGATCAGAACAGGATTATTCTTTTTTCTCCTTGAAAGGATCTGTGCAAGCCTTTCGATCTCTCTTTCCCTGCCTACTATCGGATCAAGCCTTCCTTCCTCAGCTGCTTTGGTAAGATCGATACCGAAGTTGTCGAGAACAGGGGTCTCGGATGACGGCTTGGAGGATGGGGGATTCTGTGACTGTCCTTTTCCCGTACCACCATAACCCGTGCCTTCATCGTCATCCTCGCGCGGAAAGTCGGCCTTTACTGATGGTCCTTCAGCTTCGACATATCTTCTTACTGTCTGGTAGTCTATGTCAAGTTCTGAAAGGAACCTTGTAACAAGGGTGTTCTCATCCTTCAGGATCGCCAGCAACAGGTGCTCCGTGTCAATAGTACTGCTCTTCAGTGCCTTTGCTTCAAGATAAACCAGTTTAAGGATCCTCTCAGTACTCCTTAACAACGGAATGACAGTATGATCAGCAACCGGGACGGGATTTTCAACCTTTATGCTTTTTTCAATGGAACCTTTAAGAACGAGTAGGTCGACACCCGAATTCAACAGAATATCAACAGCAACCCCTTCACCATCCCTTAAGATGCCAAGGAAAAGATGCTCAGGACTTATATGGCTGTTTCCCAGCCTTATAGCCTCTTCCTTGCTATAACTGAGAATATCTCTTACTCTCTGTGAAAATTGTGAATCCATATTTTTATTTGTCAGAACCTGTTCTCTTCTCCTCTTCCAGGTCATTCTGTCAGCCTGATACGACAAAAGTACAGATTTATCTTTATTCAAAGTTACTTTTTAATGGATATCAGTATGACAATAATCATGCCCAATTATGAACAGGCCATGTTAAAAATTCACCATGACATTATCTCAAAAATAGCCAAATTATCACTATTTTCACAGCTTAAATAACTGATTCACGGAATAAATTGTAAATACTTAATTAATAGCGTTTTATGTTGGAGAGAGAGAGGGTGGTTCAAGTCAATATTGAGGAGGAGATGAAATCGGCTTACATCGATTATTCGATGTCTGTCATTGTTTCGCGTGCATTGCCCGATGTCAGGGACGGTTTGAAGCCAGTGCACCGCAGGGTCCTTTTCGGAATGTCGGAGCTAGGGGTAATGTCGAACAAACCGTATAAGAAATCTGCAAGAATAGTAGGAGAGGTGCTTGGCAAGTATCACCCTCACGGTGATTCATCTGTCTATGAGGCAATGGTAAGGATGGCGCAGGAATGGTCGTTGAGGTATCCGCTTATAGACGGACAGGGTAACTTTGGCTCTGTTGACGGTGACAGCCCTGCTGCCATGAGGTACACGGAGGCCAGGCTCAGAAAGATTGCAGAAGAGACACTGGCAGATATTGAAAAGAATACCGTGGATTTCCAGCTCAACTTTGATGACTCGCTGGAGGAGCCGACAGTTCTTCCCACAAGAATACCAAACCTTCTTGTGAACGGAGCTTCAGGAATTGCAGTAGGCATGGCTACAAATATGCCGCCTCATAACCTTTCTGAGATCGTTGACGCCACGATTGCATTTATTGACAACAACAGCATTACTTCTGAAGAACTACTGCAATTTATTAAAGGTCCCGATTTTCCAACAGGAGGAATAATTTATGGTGAGCAGGGGATCAGGGATGCTTTGGAAACCGGTAGGGGAAGGATCGTGGTAAGGGGCAGGACCGAAATTGAACATACGGCCTCCGGACGCGAATGCATAATTGTCACCGAGATACCCTATCTTGTCAATAAGGCTGAAATGATCCGCAAGATAGCAGATCTCATAAATGACAAGAAGCTGGATGGGATCTCTTATATCAATGACGAATCCGACAGGAACGGAATGCGTGTTGTTATTATTCTGAAAAAGGATGCTACTGCAAATGTTGTCCTTAATAACCTCTATAAATATTCTCAGCTTCAGACATCATTCAATGTAAATAATATAGCCCTGGTCAAGGGAAGACCCAAAATGCTGAATACCAGGGAGCTGATTGACAACTTCGTAAAACACCGTCACGAGGTAGTGATTCGCAGGGCAAAATTTGACCTGGAGCAGGCAGAGAAAAGAGCCCATATTCTGGAAGGACTCATAATTGCAAGTGACAATATTGATGAGGTAATTGCAATTATCCGGTCATCCCAGACGCCTGATATTGCAAGGGAGAGACTCATGGAGAGGTTCACTCTTTCTGATATCCAGGCCCGGGCTATAGTGGAGATGCGCCTCCGCCAGCTGACGGGACTGGAACAGGACAAGCTCAGGGCTGAGTATAAAGAGGTGATGGAGCTAATTGACTATCTGAAAAATGTTCTCTCAAGTGTGGAGCTTCAAATGAAGATCATCAAGGATGAGCTTCTTGAGATCAGGGACAAATATGGAGATAATCGGCGTACAGAGATAATTCCGAATGCCGAGGAGTTTAATCCCGAGGATTTTTATGCCGATGACGAGATGGTTATTACCATATCGCACCTGGGTTACATCAAAAGGACTCCGCTTACTGATTTCCGCAGGCAAAACAGGGGAGGAATCGGTTCTAAAGGAGGCACAACAAGGGATGAGGACTTTATTGAGCATCTCTATATTGCCACGATGCATAATACAATGCTCTTTTTCACAAGCAAGGGAAAATGCTACTGGATGAAGGTATATGGAATTCCTGAAGGTTCAAGGATATCCAAGGGAAGAGCAATACAGAACCTGATAAGCATTGAGCCGGATGATAATGTGAGAGCGTTTATAAATGTCAAGAACCTGAATGACGAAGAGTATATCAACAATAACTTCATAGTTCTTTGTACCACCAGGGGTATAATTAAGAAAACATCCCTCGAGGCATATTCAAGGCCACGATCAAACGGGGTGAATGCCATTACAGTGAGAGAAGGAGATGAGCTTCTTGAGGCAAGGATGACAAATGGTAACTACCAGATAATGATGGCAGTTAAGTCGGGACGTGCAATAAGGTTTCCCGAAAATAAAGTCAGGCCTATGGGAAGGACTGCATCAGGAGTAAGAGGAATCAGGCTTGCCTCCGAGAATGATATTGTTGTGGGCATGATAACGGTTGAGAATAAGGAAAAGGATATACTTGTGGTCTCGGAGAAGGGCTATGGAAAAAGATCTGATATTGACGGGTACAGGATAACAAACAGAGGCGGGAAAGGGGTCAAGACTATTAATATCACTGATAAAACCGGGACTTTAATTGCCTTAAAGGATGTTACTGATACTGATGATCTTATGATTATTACTCAATACGGTAACATTATCCGCAGCCAGGTATCGGCATTAAGGATAATGGGAAGGGCCACCCAGGGTGTAAGACTGATAAATCTCAAGGAAACAGATTCCATTGCATCGGTAGCCTGTGTTGTGGTGAATGATGAGGAAGAGTCAGGGGATAAGAGCGATGCTGAAGAAAATATCACAAAAGCAGATGAAAATGGCAAAGAATTTGAAGATTAATAAGTATTATTATAAATTTGGCGGAAATTAAATTTTATTTAAATAAAAGTATAATCATGAAAAAGTTTCTTTCTCTGTTGTTAGCGATATCTGTATCGCTGGGCGCTTTTTCCCAGATGGGAAAGGTGACCAGTGCGCTGAGTTATATTGATCAGGGTGTTCTGGACAAAGCAAAAGAGGCTCTGGATCAGGCATTTGCCAATGATAAATCGAAAGACAATCCAAAGACCTTCGTTGCAAAAGGCAAACTTTGCCAGGAGTGCTTTAAATCGGAAAATCCGAAATACAAGGCTCTCTATACGAATCCTCTTGAAGACGCATACGCAGCTTATGAGCAGGCTCTTAAGCTTGATCCTAAAGGGGGAATCGAGAAGCAGATGAAGCTCAACAGCACATTTCTTTCACTCGGGAATGACTTCATTACACAGGGTGTGAAGGCATTCGAAGCCAAAGATTATGAAGTTGCACTGGCATCATTTGAGAACAATATCAAAGTTTCGGCAAGCCCGATATATGTGGGTGCCATGGACACAGGCATATATTTCAATGCAGGCCTTGCAGCATACAATGCAAAACTTTTTGAAAGAGCTATTCCGCATTTCCAGAAATGTATCGAGCTGAAGTATGAGGGTACCACACCATGGTTCCTTTTGTACAATTCATATATAAATCTGAAGGATACCGTAAATGCTGAAGCAACGCTTAAAAAGCTTTTCGAGCAATATCCTGATGACAAGGACGTCATTTTACAGCTTGTTGATTTTTATATAAACCAGAACAGACCGGAGGATGCTCATACTTATATAGATAAAGCAAAGAGCAAGAATCCCAGCGATCATTCCTTATGGTGGGCTGAAGGAGTAATATTTATGAGACAGGATAAGTACGATGATGCAATTGCCTCACTTGGCAAATCCATTGAGCTTAAGGGAGATCAGTATGATACACAGTTTAATATGGGTGTATGCTATTATAACAAGGCGGTAGAAATGTTCCAGAAAGCCAACGAAATTGTGGATGTCACTAAATACAATGTTGCAGTAGGAGAAGCCAACGCTGTATTTACCAAGGCAATTCCATATTTTGAAAAGGCCAGCACTATTAAGCCTGATGATGTTGATGCATTGAAAAACCTCAAGGAGTTATATTTCAGGCTAAGAACCGTTAACCCGGATTATGAGGCAAAGTATGACGCAATAATGAAGAAGCTGCAAGGGGGCAAGTAATATTCATTCAGCATAATTAATGAGAGCGCAGATATGTTCTGCGCTCTTTTTTTGATCCATCCGAAGAGGTGAGGAGATTTTTATCCGGATCCTTATTAAATTATTATTAAACAATAGCTATTTAACATAATATTAATTATAGGAAAATGATGTTGTTTTTGACATTTTCCGGAATAAAGTCGTAATCATAGAATCAATGGACTTTCCCTCACTACTCACTACTCACTACTCACTACTCACTACTCACTACTCACTAACTACTCACTACTCACTACTCACTACTCACTACTCACTACTCACTACTCACTACTCACTACTCACTACTCACTACTCACTACTCACTACTCACTACTCACTACTCACTACTCACTACTCACTTCTTACTTCTTACTTCTTACTACCTGAATCCAATCGCCGCATAGCCAACCCAGTGACATTGTGTTGCTATTGCCGTCCGTCCCATCCCAATATCATCCACCGGGGTATGAAGACGTGTTATACTTGTCGAGTAATCTACGAGTTCTCCGTTAAGAGGCTGCGATTCATTTAAATAGTATCCGGTATATAAGGCAACGGGAACACTGTATCTTCCGCACCATGTCCATTTATACTCTCTGTAATTATCTGAATTCAAGGTATATGTACTAAAAAGCCTTATTTTTTCCGGCGTCAGTTGTCCCGTAAGGCAATTATCTATTATCTCATGCTCCCGGTCAAGCGCCCTTGCATTCCCGGCACTGTCGCATCCGAACAGAGCCCTGTCAGTGCCTCCCCAGTCCTCATTTCCATAATGTACAGCATCGGTGGTTACAACGATTGCAAAATCCTTTCCCCATTTCCAGTTATGCCTTTTGGCGACAGTCCTTATGGCCTCAGCCAGCTCTTTTCCACATTCCTTCATTCTTTCAGGGCTCATGGCCGGAACAAGCACTGAAACGATCCTTACGTTCCTGTTAAAATACTGCAGAAAAGGTATCATGGCTTCAACAGAGTGTTCAACCCTCTGCAGTGTATCGCTTTTAATTGCGCATTTTTTCCTGAGCAAATCAAATATCTCTTCCCTGGCCGGAGATATTCCAACATCTTTCCACGGACCTTTCCAACTGGAATAGCTGTCAAAAACGAGGGAGTCTTCTATCTTCAGTTTTGCAGCCTTATGTGCCACTCCTATCAGGATGAGATTACTTGCCCTTACATTCTGCAGCAATTCAGGGTAAATGTACCCTGTATAGGTATAATCATCGTGGGGACAAATTGCAAGCAGCCATGATGATGGATCGCTCTTGCTTTTCCATCCGGAGCTTTCAAACCTCTCCATCAGAGCATCCATCTGCCAGGGATATTGTGCGAACCCTACTGTATCAACAAGCGGTCTGATCTTTAACTGTTTATTCATAGCGGCATTTCTTAAATTACAGGCTGAGACAATAATTGTTATTGTTACTGCAAGCAAAAAGATCTTATTTTTCATATTCATATACTGTATGATGAGCTCAGGATGGCCATAAAAATTCCAGCCTGGATAACCGGCATATTAATATTTGATTATCTTCCTGACGCAGATCGGTGTTGAGCCCTGTCTTATCCTTAGCAGATAATAACCTGTTTTGAACTGGCTCATATCGATAAATATCTCCTGGTCGCCAGAATTTGCCGGTTTATATGTATAACCCTGGATAACTTTACCGAAGAGGTCAAAAAATTCAAAAATGATCTCACCTGTTGAAAGAGTGCTACAGGCAATTGTAAGCTTATCTTTTACGGGGTTCGGATAAAGGACAAAACCATCACCGCTGAAACTCTGGTTGTAGAGATCTGAGTTCAGGTCAGTGGCGTAGTCCATCCAGTTCATCCTTTCAGTTATCCAGCTTTTTAAAAAGGATACATCGTCCTCATAAGTTGTTCCCACATAGTAGTTTGGCCATACCCAGGTTCCAATGATCGGCCATTTCTGGAAGTTCTTTGTTATTTCAGCACCCATATATGTCGTGGTACTGTCAATAAAGTGCATTACAGAGTCTGTTCTGAATGCCCCTCGTCTGATCTCTCGCCAACGCGTCACAAACCTTCTGACATAAACGGGATCTTCCATAAGCCTCGTCCACCAGTGCATCGGATGCTCCCAGTCAGGTGCATTATGTATGTAGAGCCATCCGGATGTCGCGTAATTATAATCATAATAATTTGCATTTGCATAAGCAAGATCGAAGTCCCAAAGCGGCCCTGCAAACAACTTGTTGCCATGTGTGATCTTCATTTTGTAAAAGAACTGGCTGAGCCGGTAGCCATCCACGTTATTTGATAATTCCTGCATTATCTGGTAATCGGCAAACGAGCCGTAATCGAAATATTTCTGTATGCCATTGGCCGGATCCATGAATCCGGAGCTGTTCAGGATAGTTTCAGCTGTTGTAAGAAATGATTTAATATAATCTTTCTGGGCGGTAGTTATTCTGTCAGCCTTGGGATAATCATATGAAAATGTGTAATTCATGGTATTCGGCAACGTGATTCCCGGGGTTGTTGTAAAGTACTCATCCGGAGTAAGATCCCAGATCTTGTCCACTTTAACTATATATCCGCCGGTAAGCTCGTCTCCCGTGTTGTCTGTCTCAGCCAGCTTGCTTATATTGACCCTTGCAGAATCCCTCTTGATCCTTTCGGTAAGCATGTAAATGCCATTGTAATCGCCATTGAGATAAACCACACAGAACCTGAATCTGGGTTGCCATCCACCACCTATCTTTGCGCCGTAAAAATAGGTAAGAGCGTTTCTGAGGAGCGTCTTGTCGGAATAATTCGCGATAAGCAGCCAGTCGGCATTTGAAGGCATATCAAGCAATGACGCAGTTGAATCGATCGTCTCGGTCTTTCTTATCTCAACGGAGAAAGATTTCTTGGGAAACATCTGCGATGACTGACCATGAATTTCAATGCCTATGGGTCCGTCATAATCCGTTCCTGAATCATTAATATCATTCAACTTTCCCGGACCATGGTTAATGACCTTCAATGCAGCCATCATTTTAGGGCTGTCGGGAACCTCCTGCCCGTTTGTATTTATGGAGATTATCGGCAACAGGGATGTGGTCGTAAGAGTTATGTCGAACCACGATGGAACCGGTCTGAAGTAGGTGTTGCTGTTGGTGATGGCCACCGACAGGAAGGTTGTCGAAGAGAGATCCGAGGATGTGGGGCTGCAATTGTGAACCTGGAGGGCCAGTACATTATTTCCGCTATGCAGGTATCTGGCAACCGTATCGGCTTGAATTAAAAAGTCCGGGGGAACCTCTCCGTAAGGCAGCTTTGGTTCAATGCAGCTGTTTGCAAAATCGGTGTACGCAGGCCTGACGCCTGCCGTTCCTATATTTGCCCTTGCAATTTCATGTCCGTTAAGATAAGCAACAAATCCATCATCATAATCGACATGCAGGACTGCCACGGATATCACGCCAGGATCAGTTACATTGAAATAGATCCTCATATAAAGAGATGTGTCCGGAGAAGCTATTACTGTTGAGTCGTCATCGTCCCCATATCCTATTCCTCCCTTTCCTGTCAGCCAGCCAGAATCATCAAACCCTGTGGTATTCCATTCTGACGATGGTTCCGAAGTGGGCACCAGGTATCTCCAAACATCATCAGACATCACTATTGTTTCCCAGTGATTGATCTCCTGCGAAAATGCCGGTCTGTTAGCTGATAAAAGCAGGAAGAACAGAGATATCCTGAGTATATTGCAAGTCCTTTTCAATGTTTGTCAGCGGTTATGGATAAGGCAAAAACTAATGGATCTCATCACAAGTAAAAAAGAGGTGCGTTGTAAATCCTGTTTACAAAGAAAGCTCAATATAGCCAAAAAACAACTGAAAATTGTCATTGCGCAACTTTTTACTTCCATCTCTAAGGCTGCCATATATGAGATGGATAGAACCTCCTTAATCAGTGTTAAAAATTCAGGCCAATTTTATTATTATTCAGGAAATTTCTGAAATATTTTCACTTATTCCATATGACAAATCCAGGGCGACCAATAACTATTGTTGCAAAATATTGTTAAAATTGCAGAGGCTCATTAAACTGCAAAAAATGGAAAAGATAAATCAGTCGACAATCGATTTTCTTGTTAAGATCAAAAAAAACAATGACAGGGAATGGTTTAACAGGAACCGGAACCTTTATGATGCTGCAAAATCAAATTTTGAATCATTCATTCAGGAAGTTATAGCTGAGATAACTCGTTTTGATCCAATTCTTAAAGGACTGGAAGCGACCTCCTGTATATTCCGGATCAACAGGGATATAAGGTTCTCAAACGATAAATCGCCATATAAAGCTCATATGGGCGCCTTTATTACCCGCGGTGGAAAAAAAAACGGTGACAAGTTCGCCGGATATTATGTTCATATCGAACCAGGTGCAAGCATGATAGCCGGAGGAGCATATGTACCTCCTGCCCCCTGGCTTTCAGCTATACGCGAAAAGATCGATCGGGAGCCTTCCGTACTGCTGAGAATAACCCGGAATAAGGATTTTATTAAATACTTCGGAGAGTTACAGGGTGAAAAGCTTAAGAGAACTCCAAGGGGTTATTCTCCCGATCATCCCCAGGCAGAGCTCCTGAAACATAAAAGTTATCTGGTAGTTAACAGTCTGACCGATACAGAAGTAACGGGTCCGGGTCTTTTTGACCATGTCATCAGTACGGCCAGGGCAATGAAACCGCTTAATGATTATCTGAATGATTACGAGGTTTGATTAGGAAGACCGAAGTCGGAAGTCAGAAGATGGAGGCGAGACAAAGAAAGAGGTGCCAATTATCGTCAGATTCCAGATAATCCTAAAAATATTTATATATTTCGTAACAATTATAAACCTTATTGTATGAAAAAACTGACTCTCTCCCTCCTTATTGCCATACTGGCAATGACCACAGTATTCAGCCAGAGTGGTGGAAAGCTTGAAATTGGCAAAAAGGCTCCTGACTGGATGTTCACTGATGCCGACAAGAAGCAATTCACTATGGATGCATGGGCTGACAAAGTCTTGCAGGTCAATTATGTTGATCCTGATGAGGAAAATATGAATGAGCCCTTTAATGAGGCTGTGGATAAGGCAGTCAAGACTGATAAACGTATAGACAGTACACTTTTCAAAGGTATTGGCATAGTAGACTGTAAATCGACATGGAAACCCAACTATCTTATCAGAATTATTGCAGGCAATAAGGCCAAAAAATACAAAACTGTTATCCTGTTTGATTATGATGCTACACTTCAGAAGCTCTGGGGACTTCCTCCTGACAGCTACAGTATAGCCATCCTCGACAAAAACAGGATCTGCAGGGTATTATACAAGGGAAAGGTACCTGACAATGAAATTGAGAAAACGATCCAGCTCATTATTCAGATGACGAAGGAAAAATAAGCAATGAAGACCGGTCTTGATCCGGTCTTTTTTTATTCTAATAATTTGAATCTGATCCTGAGGACTTCATTGCTGAAATCTGCCGTGGTAATAGAGAATTTTCCGATCTCTGAAGTTTTCCTTTGACCGAATTCTCGATTTCCGATATTTCTTCCGGCGACAGCGCTCTTTTGAAATGGTAGTCGCATTTGCTCTTTTTACGCTCAATATGACTCCGGAATGAGCGGCCACAGCCATATCTCCTCTCCATCACAGAATTCAGGATATGTTCAGCGGTATGCATCCTTGGATCGTAGTCTTTCTCGGCCATGGATTGAAAAAATGTTTCTGATAAAGCTATATTTATTCTTAGAAAATTAAAATCTTTACATAAAGGCAAATATAATCATAGGTATAAGGCAGATCCATTGAAAATATGAGAAAAAAGTTACCAAACCTGTTTATTGTAGCGGGTGACGGACGGAATTCCGGCAAGACCTCCATGGTTTGCAGGATAATCGGACAGTTCAGGGAAAGCGAAATAGTCTCAGTAAAGATCAGCCCGCATTTTCATGAGCCTTCAGCAGGGTTGCTTCTTTTGGAATCCGACGATGGATATAATATCTTCGGGGAAAGTAGCTTATGGTCAGCCAAGGATACATCGAGGATGCTTCAGAGCGGGGCGGATAAGGTGTTCTATGCCCAGGTTACTGAGACAAGTACCCATATCGCATTTGAAAGGGTACTTGATCATATCTCCGCCGGGAAACCGATAGTGGTGGAATCGCCAGCCCTCATACGGTATTTTGACCCCGGGGCTTTTGTCATAATGAGAGGTTCCGAAAAGCCGGACAAAGAGATAAGCGAAATTGAGAAGTTCCCGCATGTAAGTTACACAATTGAAGAGCTTGACAGAACGGAGAGGCTGCCTGTCCTGCTCAGCGAAGATGGTTGGCGGATCAGGTAACAGATAACTCAGCTTTCCTCCGATATGTCCTCAATATCCCTTCCCATTTTTGCCTTCAGTCTTTCAAGGTCATGCTTCATTCCGGCAACGGTACGGAAGAGTTGTTTTTCCGGTATGACTGGTTCGGGCAGCTCGCTGCTTATATAATTGACAAATTTCCAGATCTCCTTTACTTCGCTCACATGGACCTCGTATGGTTCATACAAAGGATTGAGTGAATATAGTATCAGTTTGCCGCTTGTTCTGATCTCGTTCTCAACTATTTTGAAGACAATGCCATCATCGATGGTAAAAACGATGCAGGCGTTACCGTTTGCTATATTCAGCCAGTCCTGGAGAAATTCGCCGGTTACCCAGGAACCATCGGGGATCGGGAGCATAGAGTCGCCCTTAAGCTGAAATGTCCTGTATTTACGCTTGTCGGAAAGGAAAGGAAGCCGGAAAACAGGAAGTTCACCGATATATTCCGGATCGGCATAGCCTGTTGCATAACCCGCTTTTGCCTTTTCTGCAACCAGCTCGATATTCTCAGAATTATCCTTCCCGACCGTGGTGGCAAGGACCCGGAGGTTACTGCCCCTGATATAGGCATCATAACCCCTTTCAAGCTCTCCCAGCTGACTCTCTGACAATCCTGAAATGTCAACTTTAAGCAGTGTATCGATCGATACGTTGAAATATCCCGAAAAGGAGATCAGTATCTCAATTCCGGGCTGGGCGATCCCGTTCTCATAGCCGCTGAGGGTCGAACGCTTGAGGTTCAGGGCAAACGCAGCCTCGTCCTGGGTCCTGCCCTTCCTCTTCCTTAAAATTTTTATGTTGGATGCGAAATACATATAAAATATTTGATTATATTGTAATCATATAATTGATTAAATATTAATCAAAGCTAAAATATATTTCTGATATAAACAAGTAAAGAGATTTTTTTTAAAAATATTTTCTCTGTGGCACTCTGTGCAAGTTCTTTTTTGTTACACAGAGAGACACAGAGTTAACACAGAGATCCACAGAGGCAAGAAGTATGCTATGATTTTAACAGGGAACAACGAGCGATCCGTTCTGCATCTCGATCTTGACACCTTTTTCGTGTCGGTGGAGAGGCTGAAGAACAGCAGGCTCAACGGGATGCCGGTCATTATCGGCGGTATGTCAGACCGAGGGGTTGTTTCGAGCTGCAGCTATGAAGCGAGAAAGTTCGGGGTAAGCTCTGCCATGCCGATGAAGCTTGCCCGTAATCTTTGTCCCGATGCAATAGTGATACGCGGCGACATGGAGCTTTACAGCAATTATTCGAATATGGTCACAGATATTATAGCTGCGAGAGCCCCGCTTTATGAGAAAGCTTCGGTAGATGAACATTATGTTGATCTGACGGGCATGGAGAGGTTTTACGGTTGTACACTCTGGTCTCATGAACTGCGGAGGGAGATCATTAAGGAGACAGGACTTCCGGTATCGATGGGACTATCGGTAAACAAGACAGTATCGAAGATAGCTGCCGGTGAGGCCAAGCCCAATGGCGAGATAGAGGTTGGAAAAGACATAGTGCTCCCTTTTCTTGATCCTCTGTCAATACAGAAGATCCCGATGATCGGACAGAAAACATACCACACCCTCCGCTCGATGGGGATCTCAACAATAAATACCCTCCGGAACATCCCCCCGGATATGCTGGAAAAGCTGATGGGAAAGAACGGGCTGGAGATATGGAAAAAAGCCAATGGCATTGATACAACTCCCATTATCAGCTACTCAGAACAGAAATCGATAAGCACCGAGCATACTTTTGACAAGGATACCACCGATATGGTGAGGCTTAACCAGCTCCTGGCAGGCATGGTGGAGAAGATCGCATTTGATCTGAGGAGGCAGGAAAAGCTTACCTCCTGCATCACAGTGAAGATCAGGTATTCAAACTTCGACACTCACAGCCTTCAGAAACGGATACCATATACCTCTTTTGACCATGTACTTACCGGTATAGCAAAAGAGCTTTTCAGCCGGCTCTACCAGCGGAGGATGCTTATAAGGCTCATTGGCGTCAGGTTCAGTCATCTTGTGAGGGGCGTTCAGCAGCTCGATATGTTCGACGATACACCCGAAAAGGTCAGCCTCTACCTGGCAATGGATAAGCTGAGAAAGCGTTTCGGGCGGGATGCCGTGCGCAGAGCTGTCGGGGTGATGACTATATGCGAAAGAGAGGAAAAAGCGCTTAAACAGCTCGAAAATGCCGTTAAAGAGCAGAATATGATGGAGGAACGATTACGAGGATGGAGGTATTAGGAAAAAGGCAAAAGGAAAAAGGGGAAAGGAAAAAGGGAAAAGGAAAAGAATTTAGAAAAGGTTACACAGAGTGCCACAGAGCAAGCACAGAGAACCACAGAGGAAAAACAGTGCAACTCTGTGTCAAACTCCCCCGATAGATCGGGGCAAGCTGTGTTACCCCGTGGTTAAATTTTTAGACCGCAAGTTGAGGAGCGAAGTGACGAAATCCCGCTCTGCGGGAACCGCAAGACCATGTTCATCAACTGTCATTCATACTATAGTCTCCGCTACGGGACGATGTCCATCGGGCAGCTTGTTCAGAAGGCAGCTGAATACAAGGCTGACGTGGTTGCGCTTACTGATATCAATAACTCGACAGGCATGCCGGAATTTGTTGCCGAATGTGACAAAAACGATATCCGTCCGGTTGCCGGTATCGAATTCAGGAATGACAACGATCTCCTCTTCATCGGACTGGCAAGGAACAACAACGGGATCCGTGAGTTGAATGAGTTCCTTACCAGGCATAATGTTGCCGGTATGAACATTGAGTTCCCTCCTCCCCGGTTTACCGATGCTTATGCTGTATATTCCCTTGGCAGGCTGCCGGAGAGAAAACTTTACGAGAATGAACGGATCGGTATCAAACCGGCTGAGGTGAACCGGCTTCTGACCATCTTACGAACTACAGGTAATGATAAAATGGTCATCCTCAACCCCGTCAGTTTCAGCAGTCTGGAAGATATTTTCATTCATAAAAACCTCAGGGCGATCGACAATAACGTGCTTCTCAGTCATCTCAAGCCGTGGCAGTGTGCAGCCGACGATGAATTCTTCATCGCCAGGCAGCAGATGGCTGATATTTATGGAAAACATCCCTTAATAGCTGAGAACACTGCACGCATGCTGGATGACTGTAACATTTCTATTGATCTGAAGAGTCTGAAAAATAAGCAGATATACTCAGCAAGCAGGTACGACGACAAGCTGTTGCTTGAAAAGCTGGCATGGGACGGGATGATATATCGGTATGGTCGCAACAACAGCGAGGCAAAGAAACGGATAAGACACGAGCTGGATATAATCGATAAGCTCGGTTTCTCTGCCTATTTTCTGATAACCTGGGATATCGTCAGGTACTCCATGGCAAGGGGATTTTACCATGTCGGACGTGGCAGCGGAGCCAATTCCATCGTTGCTTATTGTTTGAAGATCACTAACGTTGATCCTATTGACCTGAACCTTTACTTTGAGCGCTTCATCAACCCGAAACGGAGCAGTCCTCCCGATTTTGACATCGATTATTCATGGAAGGAAAGAGATGAAGTCCTTGACTATATATTCAAAAGATACGGGTACGGACACACGGCACTTCTGGGCACAATGAGCACCTTCAGGGGCAAATCGATAGTAAGGGAGCTGGGAAAGGTTCATGGGCTGCCGAAGGAAGAGATCGATAGCCTTATCGATAATCCTTCATCAGCGGCGAACCGCAATGAGATTACAGATACTATTTTTTCCACAGGTCTGCGGATCGCTGATTTCCCGAACATGAGGAGCATCCATGCCGGAGGTGTGCTAATTTCCGAGGAACCGATAACATGCTACACTGCCCTGGATATGCCGCCCAAGGGGTTCCAGACAACCCAGTGGGACATGTACACTGCCGAGGAGATAGGCTTTGAGAAGCTTGATATACTGAGCCAGAGAGGCATCGGACATATCCGCGAGAGTGCCGAAATAATCCTCAGGAACCGATCTGTTGACGTGGATGTCCATGCCATCCAGGTATTCAAGCACGACCCTAAGGTGAAGCAGTACCTGAAAACCGGCGAGACAAAGGGATGCTTTTATATAGAGAGCCCTTCGATGAGAGGGCTGCTTCAGAAGCTCAGGTGTGATGATTACAAAACCCTTGTGGCCGCCAGCTCCATCATACGCCCGGGCGTTGCGCGCTCAGGAATGATGCGCGAGTATATCTACCGCTTCCATAACCCCGGTAAATTTGAATATATACACCCAGTGATGAAGGAACAGCTGGAGGAGACTTACGGAGTAATGGTATACCAGGAAGATGTCCTTAAGGTCTGCCACCATTTTGCGGGTCTTGATCTTTCGGATGCGGATACCCTCAGAAGGGCTATGAGCGGGAAGCATAGATCGAAACAGGAGATGAAGCGGATAGTCGACAGGTTCTTTTCAAACTGTCATGAGAAGGGATACAGCGATGAGATCACAAAGGAGGTGTGGCGCCAGATAGAATCATTTGCAGGATACTCCTTCTCCAAGGCGCATTCGGCTTCATATGCGGTTGAAAGCTTCCAGAGCCTCTGGCTGAAAGCACATTATCCCCTTGAATTCATGGTGGCCGTAATCAATAACTTTGGAGGATTTTACCGTACATGGGTCTATGTTCATGAAGCCAGGCGATGCGGAGCAACCATCCAGCTGCCATGCGTGAACATGAGTAATTACAAGACAACAATTTACAATACGGATATATACCTTGGATTCATACATATTGGCGGACTGCAGGATCAGCTTGCACGTTCGATCGATGAGACAAGGCGGACTGACGGACCTTTTACCGGGCTGGATGATTTCATTGCGCGCGTATCGCCCGGAATAGAACAGGTGACACTCCTGATCAGGGCAGGAGCATTCAGGTTCACCGGGAAGAAGAAGGCTGTACTGCTCTGGGAGGCGCACATGATGATAAACGGCAAGAAACACCAGTATGTCAGGTCGCTCTTCTCCTCTCCTCCCCGCTCTTTCTCGCTCCCGGAGCTTGAGCACAAAAGCATTGAGGATGCGTATGATGAGATTGAGCTGCTTGGCTTCCCGGTGAGCATGAGCTGGTTCGATATGCTTGAAACAGGGTTCCGCGGCGAGGTATCTGCCGGTCAGATGGCTGGCCATGTAGGCCGGATTGTCAGGATGGTCGGGCACCTGGTAACAGTTAAATACATTAAAACGGTAAAGAACGACTGGATGAATTTTGGCTGTTTCATCGATGAGGAGGGCAACTTTTTCGATTCAACTCACTTTTCAAAGTCGCTTGCCAGTTATCCGTTCAAGGGAAGCGGCACCTATCTGCTTCTCGGGAAGGTTGTTGAAGAGTTCGGATTTGCTTCTCTGGAAGTGGAGAAGATGGCCAAGCTGCCAGTAAGGCCGGATACGAGGTACTAGTTGTTCGTTGCTCGTTGCTCGTTGCTCGTTGCTCGTTTATTGTGATCTAGCACCTAGCACCCAGCACCCAGCACCCAGCACCCAGCACCCAGCACCCAGCACCTAGCACCTAGCACCTAGCACCAATTATGACTCCGGGGTCTCACCTGTTTTTGGAAGATCGTTTCTGAAGATGGATGTAGCGGAAAGTTCATTCATTTTTCTGAAGCTGCTGACCCAGAAATAGATGAATAGCGGAATGAAGACCAGGAGCAATATTTCCTTCTTTCCCGTCAGGAGCGAATCATAGAGTCCGTGCCAGGAAAATGGCACAAAAAAGGCGAGAAAAAGCTGATTCATTCTTTTGCCGGGGTAGAATCTTGCATTTCCAAGATGGTAACCCATAGCCGTACCGAACAATGCATGAGCAGGAACAGCGGTCAGCGCACGAAGTAGTCCCACCTCATACCCTCCCCTGTAAACATAAAAGAGATTCTCAATCGCTGCAAATCCAAGTGAGATAAATACCGCATATACGATGCCATCAAATCTCTCATTGAAATTCCTGCTTCTCCAGAAAAACATCATGAAGGCAAGAAATTTAAATCCCTCCTCAGTCAGGGATGCAACACAAAATCCCGAAAACAATGGATTCAGAAATCCCGGAAAAAGATCGGCAAACTGGCGGGTAATATCTTCAATAAATACTATAGGAAGAACTATGAAAACACCTGTTAATAAAGCTTTTAACAAACTGAGTAAAGGTTCTTTTTCGTACTTGTCACGGATATAGATGTAGAGGGCAATGATTGCAACCGGGGCAAGGGAGATATATAAAAGACTTCTGATCATTTTGTTAACAGCTTTGCCTCGACCGATTATTCAGTCTCCATCCTTACCGCTTTAAATATTCCTTTAACACCAAGTATTTTCTTGATAATTCCCTGTAATACATTATTGTTAGGTACCATTATGCTCAATATTCCTTCAAACATTCCATCGTTGAAATTATAATTGAAACTGCGTAAGCTTACATTATAGGCCGCAATTATGTCCGCGATCCTGTTGACAATGCCAATATCCTCTATGCCTGTTATCTTAACTGAGGCCCTGAAGGAGGGCATGTTCCTTGTATTCGTCCATTTTGCAGCAACCACCCTGTAAGGATACCTTGCCATCATATAATGCGCATTCGGACAACTTGTACGGTGAATTTTGATCCCTTCCGATATAGTTATAAATCCAAAGATCCTGTCTCCAAACACCGGGTTGCAGCATTTTGAGAGCCTGTAATCAAGACCTTCCACCCTGTCTTCAATAACCAGGAAATCGGCATACTGTGGTTCGGGGTATTCAGAGCTCTCTTTTTCACTTGCTGAGGAAGGTATCAGTGATTGTTCTGCGGCTTCTAAAGGTTTCTGGAGGAATTCCTTGATTTCAAGAAGATCTATCTTTTCCGAAGCTATCATAAAATATAGATCCTGTGCAGTTTTTTGCTGGTATTGAACCTGGAGCTTTTTTATGACCGTATCACCGAATGTCATTTTCCAGTTTTTAAGTCTTCTCATCAGGATTTCCTTGCCCTCTGCGGCCGCCAGCGACTTCTCTTCGTTAAGGAGCTGCTTTATTCTGGTCTTTGCTTTTGAGGAAACAACGAACGACAGCCAGTCCTGTTTGGGTTTCTGGTTCTTGGAGGTCAGGATTGAGACTCTGTCGCCATTCTGCAAAACATACCTGATCGTGACATTCTTTCCATTGACCTTTGCTCCCACGCATGACGCACCTACCTCTGTATGGATATCAAAAGCAAAATCCAGCACTGTTGACCCTGCCTGCAGCTGTCGCAGATCACCCTTGGGCGTGAAAACGAATACCTCGTCGGAATACAATCCTGACCTGACCTGGTCGATGAAGGAAGAATCCTCTTTATCGGAAGATTCAAGGATCTCGCGCATTGCTGACAACCAGCTGTCAAAGCCGCTCTCCCCTTTCATCCCCTTATACCTGTAATGGGCTGCGATCCCTTTTTCGGCTACTTCGTCCATCCTTTCAGACCTGATCTGAACCTCGACCCATTTTCCCCTTGGACCAACTACTGTAGTATGCAGAGATTCGTATCCATTGGATTTCGGAACGGAGATCCAGTCGCGCATCCTGCTTGGGTTCGGCTGGTAGAGGTCAGTTACTATCGAATATACCTGCCAGCAATCCGACTTTTCCTGGTCAGGCCTGCTGTCGAGTATTATCCTTATGGCAAAGAGGTCGTAGACTTCTTCAAAGTCGACGCCCTGCTTTCTCATTTTTAATAATATAGAATGCACTGATTTTGTACGACTTTTGATACTATATCTAAAGCCTTGCTTTGCTAGTTTTTCCTTCAGTGGCCTGGAGAAATCGCGTATCAGTTTGTTTCGCGAGGATGCAGTATGCCTAAGCTTTTCATTTATGAAGTTATACTGTTCTGGTTCAAGATATTTGATTGAAAGATCTTCAAGTTCACTTTTCAGGTTGTAGAATCCAAGTCTGTGGGCAAGCGGTGCATATAGAAAGTAAGTTTCGGATGCCAGCGGAAGCTTCTCCCTTTCAGTCACCCTGTCAAGATTTCGCATGTAATCCAGTCTCTCTACAAGTTTTATCAGGATCACCCTGACATCTTCCGCAAGGCTGAGCAGCAGTTTCCTGAAATTCTCTGCCTGGTAAGAGGAATGCATCGATTCTATGCCGGAGATCTTTGAAAATCCCTTCATCATTCCCGACATGCCCTTTCCAAATTCCCTGTTGAGCTCTTCACCCGAAAGGTTTATTGAATCAAATGAATCATGCAGCAGGGCGCTTATTACAGATGTTGCGCCCAGACCCATATCGCTTGCTACTGCTCTCGCGACATTCAGTGCATGAATAACAAGTGAATCGCCAGTGACGGTTGTCCTTCCGTTGCAATTGGCTATAACAAGGTCGAGGGCCTTTCTTATCCTGGGAATATCTCCGGGAGAGATGTTTCCTTTGCATGCTTTGAGCAATGCCCTGTACCTGGAATGTATCTGCTGATCCTGCAAAACTGTTTTGAATTAGGATGCCAGGGGACAAAATTAATTAAAAACCCGAATGAAGTAATTCTTTCGGGTCTATCCTGTCAGTTCTTACCCCATGTATGAGGATGGCTATTTCTTTTTAGGCGACTTCTCAAGCTTGTCCAGCTCTTCAAGCTGCTGGATCCCCATCTTTTTTGACAAACCTGAAATATTCTTCAGATCGAGGTCCCCCCTTATTGAAATGAGAGTGTTTCCTTTTTTACCTCCCGAGATTATAAGAAGCTCAGAGATTGTCTTGCCCGATTCCCTGATAAGGAATTTTGTAACATTATCAGCCTCATTGACCACCATAAGATCCTCGTAGGAAGTGAAATCAGCCTTCTTCTTCAGCTCTTCATAGAAATTGATCTTTTCATTCAGTGCCGAATCCTCCACGGTCAGTATTCTTATTGATTTAAGCCTGCTGACCAGGTTGTTAAGATCCTCATCCTTACCCTCCTGTCCACCGAACATGCCGAGCATCTTGCTTGAAATGTAAACCGATGTTATTCCCTCTTTTCCGGCATATTTCTGAAACAGATCATCAATTGCCGTACTGTTCTGACCCCTCAGGATCAGCGGGATAAATAGAAATATCAAAAGATAGACCAACCGTTTCATGGGTTTTTATTTTTTGATGTACTTATTTCCAGAGGCGAAGATACGATAACCATGGCTTTCTGAAAATAGTCGAGAGCTTTCAGATTATCATTTATCATACCGGTCGATCTTTTGACCGTTCCAAGACTTTTGGCTGCAACCGACTGGGCCCTTCTTGCGGGTTCCAGTGCATCTATTCCTGAATTCAGCTTTGCAGAAACGTCATAAAGGATCTTAATTGTCTCGTTATATGCAAGGGAGGGATCCCTGAACGTGTCGGCAGGTTCCGTTCTGCGTACGAAGAAAAACCACGATCCGATCAGAAGCAGCAATGCAGCCGCTGAACTCATTGCCATGAAAAGGTACCTTCTTGTTTTCAGAACATGAGTTTTGATTTCGGAAGTATCGACCGATCGGATGATCCTTGCCTCAAAATCAGCCCCGGGCATCGGGACTGAAAGGGCTGAATCGTAGTAAGCGAACATCTCCTTCTCAGCCTTCAGCTCATTGGGTACCTCAGTTTCCCTGAAATATTTTCTAAGCATCTGTTCCTCTTCATCGGAACATCTACCGTCATAATATTTTTCCAGCAGGCTGTATATTTCCTGTGTGTTCATATCTGCGTTTTTTAAATTCATCCCTTATAAGTTTCCTTGCTCTCGAGAGATTAACCCTCAGCGTGCTAATATTCTGGTTTGTTATCGCGGAGACCTCAACATAAGTCAGTCCGTCAATCTCCTTCAGCTTAATGATCTGCCTGTAATTCTCAGGCAGCTTTTCAATTATATTGTTAAGTAGCTGTGATGTTTCAAAGTTTTCAAGAGCTTCGTATGGTGAAGGTTCATTATTTATAATGTTCAGGTGGTCATTGTGGTCTTCAAGTACAATTGATTTTTCTTTTCTGAGTACATCTATGCAGTAGTTTTTAATTGTAGTAACAGCAAATGCCTCCAGGCTTTTGTACCTGTCAAGCTCGCCCAGTCGGTTCCATAACCTGATGAAAACCTCCTGTACGGCATCTTCCGCTTCCTCCTTTCGCTTAAGGAAGCGGAATGCCACAATGTACAGTTTCCTGCTCAGAAGGAGAACCTGATTGTTGAATTCAAGCCTGGTCATGCCGACATGAATAAATCAATGTAAATTATTGATGGTCAATAAGGTCTTTCCCATGGTCTTTTTTAGCATCATCAGCAAATTTCTTTGCTTCATCGAATGACATGGACCCTTTGATCTGAATAACTGCATTATCTTTACCGCCTGAAATAAGAAGGAATTCAGTGAACTTATTTCCTTCAGTCTTGACGAGCATCCTGACATCCTGCCCTGATTCCCTGACTTGCATAAATTCCTGGTATTTTGAAAGGTCAATATCTTTTATGATTGCGTCATAAAAATTGTCAACCTTTCCTTCATATTCTTTATCCTGTGCAAGGATCCTAATCACACTTATGTCTTTGGGCATCGGTTTTTCGCTTACATCGCTATCCATAGATGCTGCGAACTTCAGCAGGTTGCCGTTGATAGTAACTGTTGTGAATCCATCCTTTCCTGCATATTTTGCAAAAAGGTCGTCGATCGATTTCTGTGCATTCAGACTTACAGAAATCAGGAGTGCTGCAATTATTCCAAAAATCTTTTTCATGATAAGCTGGTTTAAATTAAACATCTTTTTTTAATCAAGACGCATATGGAAAATAAACATTACAGGAAAAGCTATGTTTTTTTGGTTTTAAAAGCACCCTTCTATTTGAATTAATTTAAAATTCAATTACATTTGCACTCGCAAAAAACAAGGATAATTCAGTAGCTCAGCTGGTAGAGCATCCCGCCTTGCGGGAGGGTACCAGGTTCTTTTAATGAAATTGATTCAGTAGCTCAGCTGGTAGAGCATCCCGCCTTGCGGGAGGGTACCAGGTTCTT
>JBEKFE010000023.1:0-19385 GCA_050013475.1 Bacteroidales bacterium | reverse complement strand
TGGACCTACCCTGTAAGAGACTGGGGCTCCGTAATTAATCAATTAATCATTAAATTTGGTGACAGATGTGGCGTTCTTTAAACCTGGCAGTTACCAGTTTACACAAAATTTTTCACAGGCTCTGTTTTTCTTCGCATCTTCTCAGTGTTTCTCAGTGTTGCCTCTGTGTTTCTCAGTGTAAGTTCCTCGTTTCAACACTTCAACATTTCAACACTTCAACATTTCAACACTTCAACATTTCAACACTTCAACATTTCAACACTTCAACATTTCAACACTTCAACGTTTCAACACTTCAACGTTTCAACACTTCAACGTTTCAACACTTCAACGTTTCAACACTTCAACATTTTCTTTTCATATTAATCTGATGTTAATTCGTACGTAAATATTTTGCAATCAGGATTAATGTTTCGATATTTAAATATTAATCTAACTCAAAATCCATGAATTTCAAGCGACGAGAATTTGTGAAACCAGGAGTTATCGCGTGGAAGGTTCGGTAATGATTGCACATTAATGTTAAATATCGATTTTAGTGGATGTGAAGCTTTGATATATGAACAATAGCTATTCTTCAAGAAAGAAGAAGATTTATCATGATTATTCCTCGTTTCATGATGATCGTCTTATTGAAATGGTCAGAAACAGCAGGGAGTATAACACTGAGGTAATTGAAGTTATCAAAGATATACTCACTGAAAGAAATGTTACAGTAACTGAATTTGAAAAATCAGTCTACTCCTTTATAGCTGGAGAGCCTGCATCAGAAATGCCTCCGGAGTCTCCTTCAAAATATGATTACAGTTCCGAATTTAAGAATGATGAAAAAACAAGATCATTCGCAGATAAATTAAGGGAAAAAGAACCGGCCGAAATACTCGCGACAATCACACGCTACTCTGAGTTCAGGCCAGAAGCATTGGAAGCTGCCCTTACAGTTGCTGTTGACAGGGGCTTAATCTCATGGGATCTGAAGAACCTTTTGGGAGATCAGATAGCTTCCAATTTATCGCATCGCTGGAAGCGGGATGGCCATTTCGGATGGGAGAACAACAATGCCTTTGCTGAACTTGTAAAGGATTATTCCGATGATGAAATTTATAATATTCTTGAGGAACCTTCGGGGATAGTAATTGACGTCTACCATGCTGTTCTTACGATCGCTCTGAGAAGGGAGTTGATATCGCAGGAAGATTTCACCAGCTATTTTGAGAATGCCAAAAAGGCGCTGAGGAACACGAGAGAAATAATCAATGACGAGTTCAACGAATTCATTAAAGATTCCCGTGTAGAAAAACTACTTGAAGAACTTCCTGATCCCTGGATTGAGAGGGAGAAATACTGGAAATGCCCTTCATGCGGAGAATCTGTAGAAATGGATCTGCCAATCTGCTGGAAATGCGAAACTGCCATCCCAGAAGTAATTGTTCATCCCGACACCGAGGAAATTGCAAGGGAGATCGCAAATGATTCAAAACCCGGGTTAGGAACCTGGGTAATGCTCGGATTAGTGTTTGTCGGATTAATTCTGGGGATAGTTTTAAGACAAATGATATTTACCAGACACAGGTTTGCCAATGACGGGATCCTTATTTTTATTGGTTATATAGCATTCCTTGGGATATTTTATTATTTGTTTATCGCATCAAGGGGGAAAAGTAAAGTTTAACTTTGTACAGATAAATTTACAGTTTATATCCTAACGTCATGAAATATCTCTATTACTTCCTGTCACTGTTGTTCCTGGCCTCCTGCTCCGGAAATAACAATGCACCTGTTATAGGATCAGGTCACCTTTCAGCTTTTTCGGCTGAGGGGAAAACCGCAACAGTTTATACTACTGCCGACAGTTCAGATCTCCGGCTTGCCACCTCTGCATCCGTGAGCTTTAAAAAACTTGAATCAACTGCAGAAAACCAGGTTTACATCTTTGTCAATCCTGAAAAGACTTACCAGACTTTCATCGGAATTGGCGGTGCTATTACAGATGCCACTGCAGAGACATTTGCAAAACTGCCAGCGGAAAAGCAGGATGAATTGCTTACGGCATATTATGATACTGATAAGGGGATAGGATACGATCTTGCAAGGACGAACATAAACAGCTGCGATTTCTCGAGCGGAAGCTATACTTATGTCAAGGAAGGAGATAAGGAATTGAAGACGTTTAATATTGATCACGACAGGCAATATAAAATACCTCTGATAAAAAAAGCAATATCGCTCACAGGAAATAAGCTGATACTTTATGCGAGTCCTTGGAGCCCGCCGGCATTCATGAAAGACAATGGAGATATGCTTCATGGAGGCAAGCTGAAACCTGACTTTTACGGGGCATGGGCGCTCTATTATACAAAATTTATAAAGAGCTATGAAAAGGAAGGTGTACCGGTATGGGGCATAACGATACAGAATGAGCCTATGGCAACACAGAAATGGGAATCATGCATCTATTCAGCGACTGACGAAAGAGATTTCCTGAAAAATTATCTCGGACCTGTTATGGAGAAGGAAGGATTGAAGGATGTAAAAATAATTGTATGGGATCATAACCGTGATCTTATGGTTCAGAGAGCTGAAACTATTTTTGACGACCCGGATGCATCAAAATATGCCTGGGGGATGGGCTTCCACTGGTATGAAAACTGGAGTGGCGGGGACAAGATGCTCGGCAATATCGGTATTGTCAATTCAGCATGGCCCGATAAAAAACTCCTCTTCACGGAAGGTTGTCCTGAAAACTTTAATGCGGGCAGATATAATTTCTGGGGATTGGGAGAAACCTACGGGAGTAACATGATAAGCGATTTCAATAACGGAGCAGTTGGATGGACAGACTGGAACATACTTCTCGATGAGACCGGAGGGCCGAATCATCTCGGCAATTTCTGCTTTGCACCGGTTCATGCCGATACTAAGAGTGGAAAGCTGATCTATACGAACTCATATTATTATATCGGCCATTTTTCCAAGTTCATCCGGCCGGGAGCAAAAAGGATACTCAGCGCCTCGAGCCGGAGCATGCTGATTACCACGGCTTTTATGAATCCCGATGGTAAGATCGTTGTGGTTGTGATGAACAGCACCGGCAAAAAATCGAAGTACGATCTTTGTATCGGACCGGATTATGTCGAAATTGAAACGCTTCCGCATTCCATCCAGACCCTGGTCATTTAAATATTCTGATCAGTAAGTTGTATAGGAAGGACCGCAATCAACATACCCTACCGGGATATCCCTGATAAATGTTCTGAGCCACTGGGCAGCATATTCCATACCAGCATTCTCTGACGGGATATGGCCAAGGAATATGACAGCCTTCTTTTTGCCCTGGCTTACGGCATCGCGCACATATTCATATGTTTCCCACTGTGGCACTTCTCCTCCGATAATGACCTCGGTATTCTTGTCTTCAAGTAATCGAAAATGGACCGGACTTCCCGGTGCACCTGCTGCAAAGTTGACTCTCGTAAGCTTCATTGAAGGATCTCCTACCACATTGAATGATGAACCCGGAAAGATCTTCTTAAGATACTGGACAAGTTCTGCAAGGGTGGTTTCAGGAAGCACAAACCTGTTCATCTTGTCGCCTTCCGCATATTTTTCCCAGCCGAATTTAATAGCCATCCCCATATTAATCCCGTCCGGCTTCATGCTGTGGATATAATCGTGAAAACGCCAGATGATAAGCTTATGATCATCAATGTACTTTTTCTTGTCAAGAAAAACCTGGTCATTTATGAACTGGCTTGTCTCATCAAGATGATTGTAAAAAAGAGGTTCATGGGTTATAATAAGATTGCAGTTCATTTCAACTGCTTTCTTCAGGACATCCATAGTTGCAAACATACAGGTTACTATACCTGTAACATTTGCCTGCGGATCACCTGCCTTGATCACGTCAACAGTGTTAGGGATAGGTTTGCTCCCAGTCTTTTTTATAACGGTCTCAATGATTGAAGATGCCGTGTGCGATGACGGTTTCTGAGCCCTTCCAGCCTGTGAAATAACTATCATAGCAGAGAATAATAAAATAAAAAATGATTTCATTTTGTGAATTATATAATAAAAAGGAATTTATTGAGTGTGGGCATATCCCTGTCTATTTCGCCCTTTCATAATGACAGCAATCGGGAAGCTTTGCATAAACATTATCCGGAGCATGGTATTTATCCGTATCATGACCGATGGAGGCAACCTTTTTCTGCATTGCATCGACCGTAATTTTTGACGGATCATATGTAACGGTTACCATTTTGGTTTTCTCGTCCCACGCTGCCTTTTTAATGCCATCCATCTTCAATCCGGCTTCTATCCTCGACTTGCACATATCGCAATTGCCATATACCTTGAAGCTCTCTGTCCTGGCAGCTGACGGTCCGCTTTTGGATGTTGTTTGTGCATTTGATCCGCAGGTTAAAAGTACAACCATCATAAGGGAGAAAATAGCTTTTAATGTTTTCATGGAATCATTAATTTAATTGTTTCTGACCGCTGTATTCTGATCACAAAATTAATCCAATATTTAAAACATCATGCAAATTGTGCAGTTCACTTTCAGGTGTTCCCTCAATATTAATTATCATATGTAAGGTTTATCCCGTCCCTTTTCTATATTGGTTTCTGGTAGATCCTGTACCTGCGAAGAGGTTTGGCATTTAGTTTTATTATCGCATTGTTCATCGGAGCATTATCTTCCAGCACATAATTGATCTCCATCCAGGTTTCGGGTGTATAAAGTGATTCACAAAGAGCCCTGTAAAGAAGACTATCAATCCCTTTACCATGATATTCAGGTATCACCCCCAGTGCGAATAACCTGTAGTTTCTAAGTTTTGGAAGTCCCAGCAGCAGCTTTATCCAGCCAAAGGGGAAAAGTGAACCCTTCAGACCTTTTAGCAGAGTATTTATGTCGGGAATTGTAATTGCAAAACCGACCGGTCTGCCATTTTTATCTTCGGCAAAGATCACGCCTTTTGGATGGATGATTGGTTTGAGGTCACGGGCAATTGCCTCCGCTTCTTCCCTGGTTACAGAGGTATAGCCCCAGTTATCGATCAGGCTGACGTTTGAAAGCTCAATGATCCTGGCTACTTCGTTATCATAATCTTTCATATTGACCTGCCTGGTTTTTATGCTATAACGGGCGGCCACATCATTGGTAAGTGTCAGAATGCGTTCCGGGATCTCGTATCCTTCCTTTACCGAAATATAGTATATCAGGAGGTCTTTGATCTTTTCAAGGCCATATGAGGTCAGATGTCCGATATAAAATTCGGGGTTATATGGCGCCATTACTGTAGGGGAGGGGGAAAAGCCTTCCACTACAAGTCCCCATTCCTGGGAGACAAAGCTCCAGGGGCCGCGCATAAATTTCATCCCTTTCATTCTAAGCCATGAAGCTGCGGCATCCAGTAAAAGTACAGAAGCATCGGTGTTTTCCATGCATTCATAATATCCGAAAAGTCCGACCGGTTCTTTCCAGGTCTCCAGTGCAAGGGTATCGATAAATGCGGCTACGCGTCCTATGATACTGTCATCATCTTCGAGCAGGAAGAGCGCATATTCACAATGTTCGAGCGTTGGATTACGCTTCCTGTCAAACTGTCCGTATACCTCTGATTTCAAAGGAGGGACCCAGATAGGATCATTCCTGTAAAGAGCATATGGCAACTCTATGAATTTTTTCAGGAGCCGGGATGATGAAACTTCAATTATCTTCATCTTTAAGAGGTTTTAGTGGTTAAAAGAAGCCAGGGATATCAAAAAATAAATATCCAATTTAAGAATAATTTCTAAAAGAAAAGTCCCGCTGGGAGCGGGACATAACCTAACCCTAAAACCATGAAGTGAATTACTCAGCGCTCAGAGCGAGCTTGCTGGAGATCTTTTATGCCGGTATAGAAGCCGGCTTAATTATATTATTGTTTTCCTGAAGGCGGCTCGGTTCTGCTTCCTCCCTCAAGATACTTTTTCTGATCGTCAGTAAGAATATTCATAAAATTCTTTTTGTGTTCAGCCATCATGCTCTGCATTTTGGCCATATTATCCTCGCGGAATTTTTTCATCTCCTCCATTTGCTGATTTCTAAGGTCAGCAATCTCCTTCTTCTGTTTGTCGGTAAGGTTCGGGATGCTCATTTGCTGACCAAAACCACGATTACCCATCATCCCGGGACCAAACTGTCCTCTGAAACCAAAACCAGGACCCTGTCTGAAATTGCCACCCCACTGTCCTCCCTGGAAATTACCATGCCTCATCCCGTGCATCATTGCAAATCTCTCCATTCTTGGAGGACCCATTCTGAATTCCTTCCTGTTCCTGTGAGAGTGAGAACAACTGCTGGCTGCTATCATGATAGTCAGAAGTATAACGGATATTTTAATCGAATTTTTCATAACTGTACTCCTGTTAATTGTGATGAATAGACAGTTATAAATTAAAATTCATTCCGTCATACAAAAAAATTAACACATTTTTAACATTAGGCCGGCTATTGAAGAAATGGTCGAAGGACCTTCACATTTTTTAATCGAGTGCCGGTGTCAGGAATACTTCCAGTTGCCTGACATGTCCTGTACGGTTAAAGATATCAGAGCTTGTTGCCTCATCAAGGATCAATCCATCTCTTTCAACAATGCTTTCAGCAGTGGTGATAAGAATCTTATTTTTCAATGAGATCTTGTATATAACAGGTGTCTGGCAGAACGTAAAGGCAAGGCTCTCTTTCTCTAAAACCACCACAATTTCTGTATTGACGGAAGAAATACAATGAAAGTTGCCGCCAGCGGTGAGGAATTCAGATCTGCGCAGGAGACCAGGATTGAAGGTGATCTTTCCTGATTCAACAAAGAGACCCAGCTCCCCGAATCTTGAAATTATATCCTCTTTTACTTGCCCTGTCATTCCAGGTTGCCTGGCACCTCCATTGCCCGGCGTGTGGGAATAAGCATCTGTAGGGAATGCCCCGTATACATCAGGGAGCTTATTAAGGCCTATCCCTGCCCGCACATCATAATAGTGCTGCACCAGTTTCCCGGATAAATTTCTCTTTTCAGATTTAAGTGAATGGAAATAATTTTCATTAATTGCCAGCAACAGCTTCGATACCATATGCCAGTAGATGCAGCCAAGTCCTTCGAAACCATAAAATGTGCCTGAACGTCCTGTAAATGTCTGATGATCGAAGACTTTTTCAAAAACGTTAAGTATATACTCCTTTTCACTTTGATCTGTACTGTACACATCACCGAGTTTGTCAAGGCTGTTTTTCAGATATGATGCATTCCTGAAGTTACTGTTGAAGTGGTACAGTCCATCTGCATCCCTGTAGATGATATCTTTATCTTCTTTATTCAGCATTTCAACCAGGAGACCGCTTCCAGTCACTAACTCCGGCGGGATTATATTCTTTTCTGTGAACCCTGGCAATTGTCTGTCGGGGTAAAGAAGATAGCTGTACTGATCGTTCCGGAACATAGCGCTCCGTTTTAATGCATCCAGCACTTCAATTGCCTCCCCCTGGTTTAAACAGCCTGCACTCAGAACAGCTACCTGTCCCTCAAGCATTTCATAAAGATGCCTGATAGTTACACCATCGTCTTTAAAGGAGATGAGATTGTAAGCATGATAAAGGCTGTCAGGTCGTTTGTTCTTCCGGATCGACTGATCAATAAACTTCAGGGTCAATCCAAAGAATCGGGTGAGTTCTTCTTTGCTGGTTGAGATCTTTTTCCCGGAGAACCCATTTTTATAAAGTCTTCCACGATAATCGCTTCCTGCCTTTCCAAGAAGATCAATGACCAGTTTTCTTTCCCTGTCGGAGATATCCCTGCCTGATAATGTTTCATTCTGAATGAAAGTGCCATTTATTGAATTGAAGAACACAGCAACCTCCTCCGATATTTCAAAATTGCTCACCTGGTTATCAACGAACAGATCAGTAATGAATTTAAGAAGTCTCCGCAGATAGTACAATGTGACCATCGAAGCTCCATTGCCTACCAGGGCATTATTTGCATCGTTCCATTCAGGTCGCTGAGTGTTCATCCAGATACCTGCCTCAGGGATAAAATTTGACAGTCTGGTAAGGAGGGTCACAAGTATTTTTTCAGTGAAATTTACCAGCCTGATCTCCCCTTTCTTATCAGGAAGAAGCTTCCCATCGCTTCCAAGGCCTGTCACTCTCTCAAAAGCGGCTTTTTCAGCAGTATGATCAAAGTTGATAGTGTTGAAAGGATCCCTGACAAGCTCATCATATTGCCTGATCCTGTAAGGAACATCAGCATAAGCAAATATATTTTCCGACAGCATTTTATTAAGCTCACCCGGATGATATTGTTTTGATAATTCCAGTAATTTCAATAAGTATATTACCTGGTGATCACCCCAGTAACCAATGCTTGCCCAGGGATCGTGGGGATCAGGCACTTCCCATTCAATACCGTCCCGGGTTATGCGGTAGGGGTTATACCCGTCTGCCGTTGATGCATTTAAAAACTTACAGATCATACTCTCAACAAACGATGGATAGGATAAGGCAAGAGCCTCCCAGTTTTGAAAAATATCTCTCCAGTTACCCTGATAATTCAGGTTTTTTGAACCATCCTCCTTTTTGAGCTCAATTGAGAATATGTTCCAGGGGCGTGAAGGATCCCCGTGTCTTCTGCTTAATGCAAGAGGTAAATATTCATAGAAGAGACGGGTCAGCTGAGGGTCACCCACGGTATTTGATTCCTTAAGCAATTGCTGAATGGTCAGGTTCTCTTTTATAGATCCAAGCACGGATCTGTTCCGGGCATAGACCAGTTTATTCGCCCCTGAGATAAACTGGAGAAGATCATTTTTTGAGATAAGATACCCGTTTTCAAAGATACCTCCCCGCATCACGTTGAATAACACATTTGACATGTGCCTGTAAATGGTCATTTTATCTTCAGTCAGCTGCAATCCGTCTGCAGAGGCGATTATTGCGACAAGTTCATTTGTACACTCTGCCACATCTTTTTGCAGGAGCTCCTCAATATTCTTCTCCGAGGACAAGAGGTGTCTCAGCGAGGCGATATACCCGGCATCCTTATTTATGTCCGCCACGATGTGCCAGTACTTTTCGGCACCCGGATCAAGATCCAGGTCAGCATTTACAAAATATGCACCCCTCTCGGCTCTGATATCTCTTTCTGTATCAATTACATGCCCTTTACGGAAAGCTTCAAGCTGACGGGATGAGATAAGGATCCTGGCATCATGCAAACCTTTTGACCAGACCACGGTTGTGCTTAATGCCTCGCTTGGCTCGGCTCTGTCAACAATAATTGAGCTAAGCATGAAAAGTGCGACATTGTTTGAGCCCAATAGTTCGCTCTTCCTGTAAGCATCAACAAGATTACTGAATGAGAGCTGAAGCAGGCGGTTCAGACCTGCCGGCAAAATATTCTGTATACCATCCACGACCGAAACTGTACAGGCAGTTTTACCGGTATTTGTCAGTAAAGACTTCCTGATAAATCCAAATCTTTCACTATTCATCCATCTGTATGAGAAGCTTGCTTCAAGATCCTCATTTATCTCCTCAAAGATGATCTTATTGCCATAAATGCTTTTATAGATGTTCCTTTGAATTTTATATATGCCGGAATATCTCTCCGAGAATGGCTCCCACAAATAATTTCGACCTTCCCTGTTCAGAATGAAGATAGTCTTGCTGCCCGTTATCTCTGGAGAATCCTGGATCTTATCGACAGTATAATAAGGGAATAATGCATGATCAGGATTTTTTCTGCCGGCTGTCAGCGCTCCGTTACTTGAGATAAACATCCAATGGTCTGAATTACTGACAATGGTCATAAAGAACGGGTCCATTTTATTATATCCTGATATTTTATAAAATGACTCCCCGTCCAGATTCACAAACTCGCCCCCAATACGGCTGTCTGAGGTTTGCAGCTCGCATTTTCCAAGTAAGATCCTCTTTTCCGGCTTTTTCGGCATAAGCTTGTCAGGTTATGATTTTTACATCTTACTTCAATTCATATACCCTGATATAATCCACAATTAACTTTTCTGAGGTTATTGCCGGATCCACTCCTTTAGCTCCGCCCCAGCCTCCGCCAATTGCCAGATTTATTACCAGGTTCTGAGGTTTATTGAAGGGCCACGTTAAGCTGTTTGAAGTATCGTTGTAATCAAAATATTTCTTCCCGTCAAGGTACATGCTTATCCTGTCTGGCAGCCATTCGACAGTATAGGTGTGAAAAGCATCCTTCTGATTCTGGACATTGATGACAGATGAGCGTTGATTTCCGCGCTTAAAATAATAGGCGCCGCAATGAACTGACGCGGTTGTCCTTCCATTTCCCGTTTGTTTATCTACATCAAAGCCGACATTTTCAAGGACATCGATCTCGCCGCAGTATGGCCATGATATTTCATCTCTGTAGGCATCTCCCAGAATCCATCCGGCCGACCATGTTCCACGTCCCGAAGGCACTTTTGCCCTGAATTCTATTTTGCCGTAGAGGAAACTCTCTTTTCCCCGGGTGGTCAGACGGGCAGAGGTCCATCCAGACGTGCTCTTTTGGGCTTCAATTATAAGATTTCCACCCTCCTGAAGTGCATTTTCGATCCTGTTCTCGGTATAATTTTCCAGTTCATTGTTTCCCCAGCCCCAGTTCCCTATATCGAATGTCCATTTCGTAGAATCGGGCAGTCCCTTTCCATCAAATTCATCGCTCCAGGCGAGTTTCCAACTCTTGCCACCTGTTTTCTGGGTCAGGACAACGGGCGTTTTTCTTAATGGTTTGATCAGTTCAAATGATATTTTATCAATATCAACAGCACCGCTGTCGTAATGAAGCCGCATCACGTGCAAACCGGAATCAAGCGGAGAGCCAGTAACCCTGACCATATTAAACTTCTCAGCCGCGGAAGCTGCCTGAAGCTTCATATTCCCGGTTATGTTGTAGGTTCTGCCATCCTTGTTGTCTGCATAGTCCTCTAACCAGCATGAAGCATCAGTTGAATCTGACTTCGATGCAAAGAGCTGAACAGCGTATCGTCCACTTTGAGGAATGGTTACATTATATTCAAGCCAGCCAGCCCTGGTAGTTTTAACCCAGGTGCTGTTTTTCTCATTAATCTTCACAGCGTCAGGAGATTTTGAATTTATGAAGTCCTCAGCCTGAACCACTACTGTGGAGGAATCTGAATTCTTTGAGGCTCCGGTTTTACCAGTATCGTGATGGCTGGAAGTACATTGAGTTGCCAGTACAGCTATCATCGTACATAAAGTAATGACTGTTTTTCTCGCAGGTAGGATCATGATCAATTATTTATTAAGGTTACATTTATTAGTCAGTATCCGGGTAATGATTGCCCTGTTACTTTTTATTACTGCTGATTATGATAACGGATCTTACCGGATCAATTTTATCTTTTGACCAGGATAGCCTCAAGTTCTTCAAGAGATTTCCCTTTTGTCTCAGGCAGCAGTTTTAAGATAAATACGAGCCCTATCAGGGCAAATATCCCATAGAGTAAAAAAGTTCCGGCACTCCCGAGGTTTGCCAGTTCCCAGGGGAATACCAGTTGAACAAGGAAGCTGATCCCTGAATTTACGAAACCGACAAATGAGATCGCCGTCGCTCTGATGTTGTTTGGAAAAAGTTCAGAGAACAAGACCCACATTACAGGCCCAAGCGATACAGCAAAGGCAGCAACAAAACCTAAAATTCCGATCAGTATCAATGTCGGGTTCATTGTTATCGCGGCCGAAATAAATTCGGATTCATATTTCTTTTCTGCCTTGTCTCCCAGCAATCCTATGATCTCCTTCTTGAATTCAGTATCACTTTTAAAAGATTTATTCATGATCGGGCTGAGCTGAGTGATATTTATCTCAGTAGGCAGTTTTGTAACTGAGACATCAGTAAGTTTAAAAGTTGCTGAATTGAAACCAAAGGCAAGAAGAAACATGCACACGGTAATAAATGATACTCCCGTGACAAGAAGAGGTTTCCTTCCCAGCTTATCGATCAGAACCATTGCAACCACTGTGAAAACAACATTTGTAAGACCGACAAGTATCGCCTGGATGAATGCTGCATCGGTCCCTATTCCTGATTGCTCGAAGATCATCGGGGCATAAAAGAAGACAGAGTTGATCCCGGTTATCTGCTGTAAAATTGCAACGACAATACCGATTGTCAGTACAAGCTTCAGGGCAGGAAGAAAAAGTTCCCTGATACGCGTTTTTTCCTTTGGTGCGCTTTCTGCAGAAATACTCTCTCTGATATCGCTGATAATTTTTTCCGCGACTTTCTCGTCGCCAAGCCTCTTCATTATATCCAAAGCCTCATTTAATTTTCCTTTCATAACAAGCCATCTTGGGCTTTGTGGAACAAATTGCAGAAACAGGAAATAGAGAACCGCTGGGAAGAATTCAATTCCGAGCATCCATCTCCAGTTATATTCACGTATTTTCAAAGATCCAACCCATGCGGCATCAGATTTTGATAAATGCACGATAAGATAATTCGTGAAAAATGCTACAGATATACCAAGCACAATATTCAACTGGTTAAACGAGACCATCTTACCACGTTTTTCCGGAGGGGACATTTCAGCGATATACATTGGTGCGATGATGAGTGATGTACCGACACCCACGCCTGCAAGCATTCGTGCTATAACCAAAAGCACATATGAAGGAGCGATCGCTGACAGAAGCGCTGAAAATGCATAGAGGAGAGCAGCAATTTCCAGAATTAATTTCCTGCCGAACCTGTCACTTAAAGGTCCTGCAAAGATCATCGCTGCCGTTGCAGCAACTGTGAGGGAAGCAACTGCCCATCCCAGTTCAATTTTCGACAGGTTAAACTGAGGTTCAATGTACTTGATGACACCCGATATGACGGATGCATCGAAACCCATTAAAAAACCACCCATCGCAATCACCAGTGCGATAAGCAGTATGGAACTTTTTTGTTTCTGCATATTTGGATTTTTACCTTATATCCAAATTTAAGGAATCATTTTAAACAATTTAATATCGGGTGAATTATTTTATGAGTGGTCATTGAAAACTATCAGGGGAAAAGTAATGAAGGAGGTTAAAAGGCAAAAGCGAAAAAGGGATCCGGGGCGCGTGAAAAAAGTCCTGTTTCTACATAGATCTCCTTACGAATAGGATATTCAATAAAAATGCAGGGTTATTTAATTATCGCAGGCATCAGACGATTTACAATGATTTAAAAAAATCATTGTATTTTTTTTCAAGCTCCGCAGGCGAAGGGAACGGGTAAAAAATAATATTATCCCTCGATCCCAGATAAAATCCCGAATGGATGGTCTGATAGAACAGTTTACCGGTATTAAAGCGCTGAACTGTTTTCATATGCTTGTTCTCCTCATTTCTTATAATGTCAAGGCAATCCCTCAGATGTGAAACAGAGCCATAAGGAAGGAATTCAGGAGAGCCGTAGAGAGGGTTGTCAGCCAGGTCATCGATCCTTAAGTCAGCGAAGAACAGCTTCGGCAGGCGTAGCGGCAACGAACCGTCAGTAAGTGATTTGAGAAAAGCATGCGGGGGCAGATTGCTTGCTACCTGTGTTGTCGACGGGCATAGTTCCTGGTAAAGATGCATCCCTTTCTTTCCGGCACCGGCTTTATCATATGTTCCGCGTACCAGCCTCAGAACATGGCCCTGTTCGGAGGTCAGATAGAGATCCTTTATTGCTGTAAAGGGGATGAATTCAAGTACGCGGTAGATAGAAAGATAGACCGTGCTTTTTGGCTTTCCGTCGGGTTTGGTTACACATCTTGAATTGAAATAATCAGTGTTGAACATCGACTTGACCTGGTCGTAATCGAGTGTGAAGAATATGAACTGGCTCCTATTGCATTTCTTTGTACCGGTGGCCATGTACTGACCAAACTCTGCAGGCGCCAGCATCGATCCGATAAGTGCTTCGGGAGTGATTGAAAGATAGACGTGTTTACTCATCGACTGAAAATTTTGATAGTGTGATAGTCAAATCTAAAATATAATTAGCAGGTCATTTTTTACCCCTTTAAATCAAATTTACGAAGTTGCCCTGTCAAAATCAAATAATAAACATTGAACCGGATAAAACCCTTATGAAAATGATTTTTCATTTTTTGCCTGAAAAGATCACAAAAGGAAGGACCAGATAAAGCTTAAATCAGGCAGTGAGTTAGCTGAATACTTTTATTTTGATATCTTAGCTACCACTTAAATGAACCAGTTTTAAACCTGCTCCTTTTTGTATGAAAGATACCCAGCCATCGTCAGCCTCAGATCCCGGTCTGAGACGTGTACTGCGTCTTCCCGCACTCGTACTTTACGGAATAATTCTTATTCAGCCTACTGCTCCAATGCCATTATTTGGTGTGGTGGCCGATAAAGCAAATGGTCATGTAGTTACAACGATCCTAATCGGGATGGTGGCAATGCTTTTCACGGCCATCAGTTACGGGCGGATGGCAAATGTTTATCCGAGTGCAGGATCGGCGTACGCTTATGTGAGCCGTGAGATACACCCTTCGCTGGGTTACTTTATCGGCTGGGGAATGATCTTTGATTATGTTATGAATCCTATAATATGCGTGATCTGGGCCAGCAGGGCATCGATGAACTTTATTCCTGAGATTCCCTTTCCGGTTTATGCTGTTTTCTATGCCCTGCTCTTTACAGGGATGAACCTGAGGGGAATTGAATCAAGTGCACGTACGAATACAATAATTGCAACAGGTCTGGGAGTTGTAATTCTTCTTTTTCTTGGTTCAGCAATTAGATATCTCTGGTTGCAGCCTCCGGCTGGCATATCGGAATGGACAAAGCCTTTCTATAATCCTCACACATTCTCTTTTTCAGCTGTCTCCACAGGGGCTTCACTGGCGGTTCTTACATATATCGGGTTTGATGGAATATCTACACTTTCTGAAGAGGTGCACAACCCCAGAAAGAACATCCTGAGGGCATCAGTGCTTGTCTGCCTTATAACAGGTTTGCTTGCTTCGATCCAGGTATACTTTGCCCAGATGGTATGGCCGGCTTCAACCTTTCCAAACCTGGAAACAGCTTTCTGTTATGTTGCTGGAAAGGCAGGCGGGCAGTGGCTCTTTTATTTAATCAATGTGGCATTGCTTATTGCCACGATAGGCTCGGGATCGGGAGCACACCTGGGTGCAGGCCGCCTCCTGTACGGGATGGGACGTGATAACGCGATACCACAGAAATTTTTTAGTCATGTCAATGCCCGCACCCATGTACCAAGCAACAATATAATGCTGATAGGAGGATTTGTACTGGCAGGTGCATTCCTTCTTACATATGATCTTGGTGCACAGCTGCTGAATTTCGGGGCGCTGATTGCATTCATGGGGGTCAACGCATCATCATTCGTCAGGTATTTTCTGCGGGGTGACAGGAAAACGCTGGGCCGTTTTATTATTCCTGTGCTTGGTTTTATTATATGTTTTTATCTGTGGATGAGCCTCGACTGGAAAGCGAAGATTGTAGGCATCTGCTGGCTTTCATGCGGACTCCTCTATGGAGGATTTAAGACTTCATGGTTCCGCAAGCCATTACAATTTGCCAAGATCGAAAGCGATGAGAACGGATCGTGAAAACAGACCAGAAGGATTCAAGACTGTATAAAAATGCAAAATTAAATCAAACCGATCAGGAGTCAGATTTATTCAGCCAGAATGGATGGATATTTACCGGGCGAGCTTGTTTATAGAAGAATTGATAACCTTTTATGGGGTAGTGCCCACTTTATGTCTGTCTGTATCAGAAAATGCAGGGCAGCTTTTCTGGGTGCAGCCAACTACCAGGACTACAATAAGCGCAAGCAGGATAAGCAGTTTTTTCATGGTTTATGATTTAAATCAGACAGCAATAATAGCTAATATTGTTTAAATAACAAAGATGAGAGCCAATTCGTTCATTAAGCAATTTAAGAAAAATATTTTAAAAACCGATAAAGTTATAAAAATGACTTTGATGCTGCTTGCATTTTTGACAGGGCTGGCCGTTGAGGGGCAAAATTCAAAACGATGGAAATTGACCACTGATGGTGGAATAAAATGGGAAGTTACAAATACAGGATCTCACACGGACCATATAGAGATGAGTGGATTACAGGTATCTGCAATTGTGCATTATGGTGTTTCTGATGAAGGGGAGCTTGTGCTTCAGAAGAAGCTTGTGTTCCCTATGCTGAGAACTATACCAAATGATACACATGCAAGCCTGACCGTTGATTTCAACGATTGCAGGCAACCTCAGATCCTGGTAAACGGCAATCCCTTGCAGGAATATCCGGAATCATTCACTCTCCGGGGAAAGATTATAGTGAAAAGCAGGTCGGGCAGCCCTATCGGGATAACAAGAACGATCTTCCCTTCTGTTGATAAAGCTGCGCTGATAGAGATCGTGACTCTGAAGAATACCGGAACGTTTCCTTCACTTGTCAGTATCAAAAACAACAGCCAGCCGGTCGAAACCGATCCTTTGTCGGGAGTATACGGTAAATACATAGTGAGCATGGATGTTACTGAAGAGGGAGATCATACGATCAATCAGGGAGATGAATTCACTTTTGCTGCAGTCTATTCGGGACGCAAATCGACCGAAGAGCCATATTCATGGTCGCCACAGTTTGAACTGAACAAGCGGGAAAAATTTGTGACAGAGATCTTCAGCGATCTGATACTTGAGACCCCCAATGACACGATTGACCGTGAGTTTGCCTTTGCAAAGATAAGGACTACCGAAAGCATATTCGACACGAAAGGCGGACTTATGCACGGGCCTGGTGGCGGAGCATACTATGCTGCCATCTGGGCAAATGATCAGGCCGAATATGCCGATCCCTTTTTCCCTTTCCTGGGAAACCTGAACGGAAATGAATCAGCTATAAACAGCTACAGGCATTTTGCAAGGTTTATAAACCCGGATTATAAGCCGTTACCAAGTTCAATAATTGCTGAAGGGACAGATTCCTGGAATGGGGCGGGCGACAGAGGTGATATGGCTATGATAGCTTACGGGGCATCTAGATTTGCGCTGGCATCAGGTAAAAAGGAAGTCGCGAATGAGCTCTGGCCTTTGATTACCTGGTGCTTTGAGTACCTCGACCGCAAAACTACTCCGGAGGGAGTAATTGCTTCTGATAATGATGAGCTGGAAGGCCGGTTCCCGGCCGGGAAGGTCAACCTCTCGACCAACAGCCTGGCATATGGCGGATACCTGAGTGCGGCAGACCTTGCAAGGGAACTTGGGCAAAATGAATTAGAAGCGGCATACCGCTGGAAAGCTAAGTTGCTGAGGGAGAACATAGAAAAATATTTTGGGTCGAATGTGCAGGGATATAATACATACCGTTACTTCACCGAAAATGACAAGCTGAGATCGTGGATATGCCTTCCTCTGGTGATGGGGATCACCGAACGTAAAAATGAAACGATAAAAGCGCTGTTCTCAAAATATCTCTGGACATCCAATGGCATACTCACGGAGTCTGGAAGCACTACATTCTGGGACCGGGCGACACTATACGCCTTCAGGGGTCTGCTGGCCAGCGGTGCGACCGATGAGGGAATGAAGTATTTCAGTTATTATTCGGCAATGCGTCTGCTTGGTGACCATGTTCCATACCCTGTTGAAGCCTGGCCCGAAGGCGGGCAGCGGCATCTGGCAGCTGAGAGCGCACTCTATTGCCGTGCAGTGACAGAAGGGCTGTTCGGGATCAATCCTACGGGGTTGAAAAAATTCACCATTACTCCCTGGCTTCCCAAAGACTGGAGCTTCATGAAACTGAAAAACATAAAAGCATTCGATTGCAGTTTTGATATAGATGTTGTCCGTAAAGGCCGGGAAGAGATCATCACAGTGCAGATGGCTGATGGCATGAAAATAAAAAAGAACTGGGACGGGAAAGGAGCTGCAGAGATAGTATTGGAATAAAAAAACTTTTATTGATTACATGTCTGGGATGCTTAATTAAGAACCTGCATAAAAATTCACTTCTTTTCGCCAAAAGAGGAGATCAGGGAGATCCCTATCACTTTGTTTTTCATTTCTGTATCAGGCTTTGCAGAAGGGGATACGTTTGTGAGACCTGATTCGTATTGTGCACAGATCAGAAAGCCTTTTATACTTAAACCTGCGCCAAGATTCAGCCCTATATCGAATCTATCAAGGTCATCATTCTCACCCGAACCGAAGCTGATATTTTTATACTGACCTCCGGTTACCAGGGTGTTTCCTCCGACTCCGCATGCAAAATAGGGCCCGGCGAAAACAGTAAACTTCACAACCTCAGAGCCAATGCTGTACGAAATAATCAGAGGGATCTCCATATAAATGGGAGAGATTGAATACTGGGTTGAATCGGTTTTATAAACTGAACCTTTTGCAGAAAACAAAAGGGTTGGCTGAAAAACAAGTCTACCTGTTATGGGAAGTTCAATAAATCCTCCAAAATGGATCCCGGTCGAATTTGTAGGTTTATAGCTTACCCCCATTTTCTCATACGATATGGTCGCAAAGTTCACGCCGATGATCTGTCCGTACCTGAACTGACCATGCAGATCCGTATAAGAAACCAGCAGGAGAATTACCAGTACATATTTCAATGCGACCTTCATAGGTTAAGCATATACCCAAAGGTACAACCTCTACCCGGGATAATCAATTTTATTTCGCTATATGGCTAAATAAATTCTATCGATCAGATTATCTGGTAGCTCCTGACAGGGCGATCTTCGGGATGCGATCTTTTGGCTACTTCAAAAATTTATTTTGTCTGATTATCAGGCGGACAGCCATGATGAGGTTGTCTTTTCCGGACTCCTTAAGACGTTCTGCAAATGAAAAGCAACCACCTTGCTTCGCAAGGTTTTTTGTGTTCTTTCGGGGGCGTTTGCTTTTTATTCATCCGTGGAGATAAGGGGAGATATGGACTATTTTTCAACATTTTTCATATTAGTTAGTATATTATAAATCAGATAAATAACCATTTTTTTCTCCTCTAATCTCCTTGAATTTTATTTTTTTTTAGAGGGATCAATCAACTTTTATATATAAAGAGACTATATAAAATAAAAATGAGAAGAAAATGGATAAAGAAGTATTATTTAGCATTAAAAAAAACAAAAATGGGACATTTATAATTTCTCTACAATATTGTAAAGAAGGGGTCTACCTAAAATCAACAGGAGTCAGTCTATCATTTGGAAAACGCAGGTATATTGACCATGTATCCGCAATGCTAAGCGACCACCGGATCGCAGATTAAACTGACCACCCCTTCTTAGCTCTTCCTTGAGTAATTTTTATCACCGTCGTTCTGGTT
>JBEKFE010000022.1:0-21460 GCA_050013475.1 Bacteroidales bacterium | reverse complement strand
ACTTGTTTTAGTGTTTTTAGAACTTTTTTGGATCAATTTTAGACAATTCAGAGAGAAAAGCTCGCTAAATCTGATTTAGATGAAAATCCAGCTTGAGTTATTAGACAAACTCCCGTTAGGTGTAAGCTATTGACATACTGCAAATAAAAAAACTTCTACATGAGAACCCGTATTAAAATCTGCTGCGTAAAAAGTATTCAAGAAGCTAAGATCGCTATTGAATCCGGTGCTGATGCAATCGGACTTGTTGCCAGAATGCCCAGTGGCCCCGGACCAATTCCGGATGATCTGATAAAAGAGATTGCTCAATCCGTTCCTCCTTTCATTGGGACTTTCCTGCTGACCAGCGAAACCTCTGCTGCTGATATAATAAAACATCATCACAGAACCCAAACCAATACTATTCAGATTGTCGATATGCTATCAAAGGGGACTTATACTCAAATTAAAAAAGCCCTGCCTAACGTCAGAATCGTTCAGGTTATACATGTATCAGGCCCCGAATCGGTAGTTCAGGCTATTCAAATATCCGAACACGTTAACGCATTACTGCTTGATAGTGGAAATCCAAATCTCAAAATCAAGGAACTTGGAGGAACCGGCAGGGTTCACAACTGGACACTCAGCAGACAAATTCGTGAATTCGCAAAATGTCCGGTAATCTTAGCTGGTGGCTTAAATCCCGGGAATGTAAAACAGGCAATCACCGAAGTAAAACCTTTTGCAGTAGATGTATGCACTGGTATAAGGTCAGATGGTGCTCTTGATAAAGAAAAATTAAGCGCCTTCGTTAAAAATGTGTGCTCAGGTTTGTGATTCTTAATATACCAAGATCTATTTTTGTTTTCTTTAACTGCAATGGTAAAATTTGATAAATCACAAATTGCCCCATGCGGTATGAACTGCGGAACCTGCATTGCGTACCTCAGGGATAGAAACAAATGCCAGGGTTGCAGAACTGAAGATCCTGATAAACCTAAAACCCGGGTAAGATGTGTCGTAAAAAATTGTGTACATCTTAAGGAAACTGATTCGAAGTTCTGTGGTAATTGTACAGTATTCCCATGCAAAAGAATTATCCAGCTGGATAAACGATATCAGACAAAATACAGAACAAGTTTTATTTTTAACCTACAAATGATTAAAGAAAAGGGCATCGACAACTTTCTTGAATTCGAATCAAAAAGAAGGACTTGCCCCGTATGCGGAAAAGTTGTAAGTGTCCACCGACACAAATGTCTGGCATGCGATTATGATTTGACAAATTACGCCTTATAACACGGACAATAAAGTTCATATGTCCGGTTACCGGACACCGGTTGCCGGCAACCGGCGTTACGCGATTTATTGTCTGGTCATTCTTAAACAGAGAGCCCACCTGTAATTAACATTAAAACCTAATTGAATCTGAAAAGTGGTTTTTGAACTTTTATTGAAACATCTTTGTTATGATAGCCAGGATGCAATTAATTAATTTAATCGATAAAATACCTGAGAATCTTTGGTTGAATGTCACGAGTCAAAGCCAGAGAAGAAAAAGATAATGTAAGCAGATAAATGCTGATTTTATTCCGGAGTATCAATAAATGAATGTAATGAATCCTGAGGTCGATCATTTTTTAAGTAAAGCCAAAAAGTGGCAGGAAGAATCTGAGAAATTAAGAATGATAATTCTTGACTGTCAGCTGACGGAAGAATTGAAGTGGGGTAAACCTTGTTACACCTTTCAGGAAGGTAACATAGTTATAATACAAGGATTTAAAGAATACTGTGCGCTTATGTTTTTCAAAGGTGCCTTGTTAAGTGATGCCGATGGTATTCTATTCAAAATGGGTGAGAATACGCAGGCGGGGCGTCAGATCCGGTTTACGAATGTTCGGGAAATAGTGGAGATGGAACTCGTCCTGAGAACCTATATTCATGAAGCCATTGAAGTGGAAAAAGCCGGTTTGAAAGTGAACTTTAAAAAGACTGCAGAATTCATCATTCCTGATGAATTTCAAAATAAATTAGACGAAATCCCTGCCCTGAAAAATGCTTTTGATGCATTGACTCCGGGACGGCAAAGAGCGTACATTCTTTATTTTTCTGCACCCAAACAATCTCAAACCCGGGAGTCAAGGGTTGAAAAATGTTTGCATCAGATTCTCAAAGGAAAGGGATTAAATGATCAGTAAATTCCCTGCCTGCCGTCTGGCACAGTAGTCACGCATGCCTGCCCACCTGTCAGTGTCAGTCGGACGGTGCTTCTGTCAACCGGACTTTCTCTGATTATTAAATAATTTTGCTTAACTGAACAATATTTCCGAAATTTGATGTACGCAGTATCCCCTTCATTTGTTGTGCAGACAACGCACGCTGATGCAGCGAGACTTTTAATCAGGGGATACTGCTTCTTTGTTTGCTCCGGAGTACGGGAAGAAAATAAAAAAATGGTTAGCTTATGTAGTGGCTGAGAGACAAATTAAAAATAATTGTATGAATTAAGTGTTCCCTATACTTTACTTCTGAAAAATATAAATCCCTTTAAACATTTGATTTAAAGGGATTTATTATTAGATTTGGTAGTCCCACCAGGAATCGAACCTGGATTTAAGGTTTAGGAAACCTCCGTTCTATCCATTGAACTATAGGACCAATTATCTTTCAGCAATTGAAAGACTCCGTTCCTTTCCTGCCGGCAGCCGGGAATCCATTGCACCGTAGGACCATTGGATACGGACTGCAAAATTAATTCTTTTTTTCTTCATAGCAAATTCAGCCTCCTGATCAGGTACCTGAAAGCCTCTCAGAGGGTTACTGATCCCTAAGACATAAACCCTATCGCTGAAGCTCTAATGCTCAATCCTGAAACCTGAATAGTCCACAGGAGGGAAAAAAGTTACGTCAACATCTTGCACAAAACCAATTCCCGGACCTTTTCTGCACCACTCAACAAATCGATCCAGCTGCCCTTCACTCCCTTCTGCCTCAATATAAACACTGCCGTCCCCCAGGTTTTTGACGTAACCGGTAATACCCAGACTTGTTGCCTCCCTGGCAGCACTCCATCTGAATCCTACTCCCTGTACCCGTCCTTTGATAAGGATCTTGTACAACATCTTTCCCATCGATTACAATTTAAAAAGAAAATCCGAGATATGCCCCACTAAATCTCCTCTCTCAACTCCGCTCACATAGTACCTGGCGATGACTTAAGCTCTTAATCCCTTTAAAAAACCGGCAAGCCATTGCACACCATAAACAATTAAATCATCAGGAAGAAAAAATTATATTTGCAGAGCAATGGCATGTTAATGATAATTGGAATGGTAAAGGGAAAAATTGAACCATTTTTTTTTGAGACCTTAAGCAGCCACAATAAATGGCAAAATTGAAACTTATTTTACTTTAATTCTGAAAATCCAATTTGTCCCTATATGTCACCTCACAGAATAATAAATTTCCTGCTGGCTTTTTCCCTGCTGCTGATAACATCCTGCATCAGGGACAGGGAAAACACCCTTCGGTTTTCGAGCTGGCAGTCCAACCCTTCGGAAAAGAGACTTACAGATTCCCTCCTTCATTCATTCACGAAAAAGTATCCTGATTATAAGGTAAAATTTGAACTGATACCGGGAAATTATTCCGAGAAGATCCAGCTGATGCTGGGTACACACTCCGCTCCACAGGTTTTTTACATGAAAGAGTTTGTTGCTCCCTCCTATCTCAGGTATGATGTTCTTCAGCCACTGAATGAGTTCATAGAGAGGGACTCCAGCTTCGATATCAATGATTTCTACCCCCAGTTCCTGAATGCTTTCACAAAAAACGGTAAGATCTATGGCCTGCCAAAGGATTATAACTGCTTTGTCCTTTTCTATAATGTCGATATGTTCAAAACCGCCGGGCTTACCGAACCTCCTGCAGACTGGGCCGAACTGGAAGAATTTTCCAGGAAGCTTACAAGGGACAGTGATGGCGACGGAAAAATTGATCAGTATGGCATAGTGGTCGAACCCTCCATCGACAAGCTAATGCCATTTGTATATCAGAATTTGGGTAACTTCCAGGATAAAGATGGGAACCTTGCGATAAACACCCCGGAGTTCAGGGGGGCTCTTGAATACTATTATGGATTATACAGCAAGAAAATTGCTACGATCCCCACAGATGTCAGCATGAATAACACTGAAGAGGTTTTTGGCAGAAAACGGGCAGCGATGGTTATTTCAGGCGGATGGTTCGTTCCGCAGCTTCGCGACCAGTACAGGGACGTCAATTATAAGGTCGCATTTCTGCCCAAAGGGAAACAACAGGCTACCATTGCCTTTACTGTTTCATACAGCTCTCCACGGGAAAATAAGCTGAAGGATCAGACATGGAAACTTCTGAGCTATCTCACCGGAAAGGAGGGAATGACCCTGTGGACCAGCACAGGCATTGCCATGCCGACACGAAAGAGTGTTGCCGCCAATCTTGATTATGTAAATCATCCGGAACTTAAATACTTCATGGGGAGCGTGGATTTTGCAAAGGTTTTCCAGGTGAACTATAACGAGCGATGGTATTCTATAACGCAATCTGCAATGCAGGCGATCTTTTATGAGAAAGCTGATATCACGCAAACTCTCAGACAGATGGAAAATGATATCAGATCGTTAAAGCTGAAAAAATAAATCAACAGATCTGCCAGTTTTTCTGTGAATTATAAATGTCAATAGCCCACGAATCAGGATCAAGATGAAAAAAACCAGCAGCACCAAAAAAGAGCAACAATTCTGGGCATATATTTTCCTTCTATTCCCGTTGATGTTGCTGACGATATTTGTATTCATCCCGATATTTTTTTCGTTTATCATAAGCTTCTTTGACTGGGAACTGATGGCATCCCATCAAAAGTTTGTTGCCCTTAACAATTATGTTGAGATCTTTGGAGATAAGATCTTCTATAAAGCACTTTTAAATACAGTCTTTTATACTCTGGGAGTCGTCCCGATACAGACGCTTCTGGCACTCTTCCTGGCATTCGTGATGAATCAGAAAATCAGGGGCAGGGCTTTTTTCCGGACAGCCTTTTATATACCTGCGGTCACTTCATCTGTTGTCACCTCGATCATTTTCGTGGCAATCTATTCGAAAGAGGGTCTTCTTAACTCTCTCCTTGGGAACCTTGGCATTCAGCCTAACGACTGGCTGACCAATCCAAAAACAGCGCTTATATCCATCATGATGCTTAATATCTGGACCACATGCGGTTTCTTTATGGTCTCATTCCTTGCCGGATTACAGAATATTCCCGATTCATTGTACGAAGCAGCCAGGCTTGAAGGGGCCACGCAGGGTCAGCAATTCTGGAATATAACAGTGCCAATGGTAAGACCGGTAACCTATTTTGTTGTTGTTATGGGTCTTATCGGTTGCTTTCAGGTGTTTGACCAGGTGTTTGTGATGAGCGAGGGTGGTCCCAATAATGCAACAACAACAATGGCTTACTATGTCTATCAGAACGGCTTTAAATATTTCAGGCTGGGATATGGCGCTGCTGCTGCCATTTTGCTGGCAGGAATAATAATGATTGTCACGGTGATCCAGAAAAAATATTTTCCTCTGAATCCTTATTAGAATAAATCCTGACCATGACGGCACAGTTCCATAATCTTTTTCAGGATATCCCATGCTTATTCAACCCTGGTAAAAAATGAGAGCAATAAAAATACAGAAGATCCTGTTTTACATTATCCTCATCCTCGGAACAATTGCTTTCCTTGGACCTTTCATTTTCTCCGTGATCGTTTCATTTTCAGACAATAAGAACCTGATAAATGAACCAGGACAGATCGTCCATTCAGGATGGACATTTAAGAATTATGCCTACATCTGGAAAGATCTGCCTTTCTCGAAATGGCTTTTCAACAGCGTGCTGATCACTCTCTTTCAGACTGTATCAAACGTCTTCTTCTCAGCCCTTGCCGGATTTGCCTTTGCCAAGCTTGAATTCAGAGGCAAGAATCTTATATTCGGAGCAATGATGGCCAGCCTGATGATCCCGAGTATTATACTGATCATCCCTAAATTCATGCTCATCAACGGACTGAGGATGATCAACTCCTACCCGGGCCTTATTCTGCCTGGAATGGTTACGGTGGTCAACATCTTTCTAATGAAGCAATTCTTTGAGACCATGCCAAAAGACCTGGAAAAAGCTGCATTGATAGATGGATGCAATTATTTCCAGATGTTCTGGAAAGTGTTCATACCTAACTCAAAACCTGCACTTGCCGCTGTTGCAATTTATACTTTCCAGGGTTCGTGGAATGAATTCCTGTGGCCTTTGATTGCCACCAACACCGGTGAGATGTTCACTCTCCCGGTGGGAATGGCTACTTTGAGGAATGAATTGCTTACCGACTGGCCTGCGATCATGGCCGGAACTTTCCTTATTTCCATCCCCACACTTATAATATTTGTCATCTTTCAAAGATATTTTGTCCAGGGTATAGCCTCAACCGGAGGTAAGGAATAGATCAGATCAAGGGTTAAAAAGAGCATAAATAACATTACACTAAAAAGAGATCATGGCTGCAATCGAAATAAAAAAGCTTGATAAAACCTATCCAAACGATCATCATGCGATCAGGGGGATAGATGTATCCATACAGGAAGGTGAATTTGTGGTACTGGTAGGACCCTCCGGATGCGGAAAATCGACCCTCCTGCGTATGATCGCCGGTCTTGAGGATATTTCGGGTGGTGAACTGTTCTTCGACGGCAGGCTGATGAATTCCGTCCATCCAAAGGACAGGAATATCGCAATGGTTTTTCAGAACTACGCCCTTTATCCTCACATGACGGTTTATGATAACATGGCTTTCGGGTTAAAGCTGAAAAAGATGCCGAAAGCCGAGATCCACCAGAGGGTGACTGATGCTGCCAACACCCTTGGACTGACGGAATATCTGAGGAGCCTGCCTAAAGAGATGTCAGGCGGACAACGTCAGCGTGTTGCGATCGGGCGGGCTATCGTACGTCAGCCGGAGGTTTTTTTATTCGACGAACCTTTATCCAACCTCGATGCCAAGCTTCGCGTTCAGATGCGGGCGGAGATCAAGCGCTTACACAGGCAATTACAAACCACCATGGTATACGTCACCCACGACCAGATCGAAGCAATGGCGATGGGTGACAAGATCGTAATTCTGAAAGATGGAGAAGTACACCAGACAGATACTCCGCATAATGTATTTGCTCATCCGGTGAATAAATTTGTGGCAGGTTTCATTGGAAGTCCGGCAATGAATTTTGTACGAGGAGAAATTATCAAAGAAGATGAATTATATTTTAAGAACGAAGGAATGAAGATATCAGTGCCCCCTCCGCTGAGGACTTCCCTGGAAAGATATCTCGGGAAGATCGTAGATATGGGTTTTCGTCCCGAATATGTCTACGATAAAAGCGTTGAAAAGGAAAGACGGTTATCGACCGATGTGGAGATAGAGATACTTATAGTTGAAAATGTCGGGAGCGAATCCTACAATCATTTCAGGTTAAATGGAACGGATAACATCTATTCCTACAGAAGCAGTTCATCACAGGTACATATCCCGGGAGAAAAACTTACCGTGGGCATAGATCTTGACAGGGTTCATTTTTTCAATATAGAGACAGAAGAGACAATTTTGCAGAAATAAATCAAAATCAAGCGTTACATGATAAAGTATGACAGAGGGACAGGAGCGTTAAAGAACTGGCTCATCACTGAAGATGATTTCGATATCCGGTTTCAGGGAAAATGTGAAACAATTTTTTGCCAGGGTAACGGATATATGGGGATGCGCTCAGCTACGGAGGAGAAATATATAAACCAGGTGCGGAATACATTCGTGTCAGGCACATTCAATAAGTTTGACGACTATGACGTTACAGAGCTGCCGAACGCTGCCGATGTCTCAAATATTGATATCCTGATCGACGGAAAGCCATTCGGACTTGACAAAGGTTCATTTTCAGATTATCACAGGACTCTCAATTTGAAAACCGGCGAAGTGGTAAGGGAATTTATATGGAAAAGCCAGGATGGCAAGGAGTTCAGCTTTTCTTTCAGAAGATTTATTTCATTCCATGATCTGCATCTTGCAGCATGCCTTATAATTATCAGGGCTGTAAATAAGCCGGCAAATATCCAGTTCGAGAGCGGGATCAACGGACAGGTGACAAACAGCGGTGCACAGCATTTTCATGAAGGCGAAAAAAGGATATTCGATAAGAAATACCTGCAGATGCTTCAGCAAACCACCCAGTCAGAAATCACTTTTATTCACAATACTGTTCATTCAGTCCGTACTGGTAATGAAGATGAGGTCCCATCGCGCTTTTTTATGGACAGGAGAAAAGTATTCATGACCTACTATGCCGAACTGGGAGCCGGCCAGACCATCACCCTTGAAAAGATTTCCACCATCCATACTACCCGCGACGCCGAGTTTATTTCCATGCCGCTCGGGGAGATCAGGGACCATTCATTAAAGAAAATAAAGGATGCCAGCAGATCGGGATATGAAGCGCTTCAGAGCCGGTCTGCAGGGATATGGGATGAAAAATGGAATGCCATTGATATAAAAGTCGAAAGTAATGACGATTTTAACCAGCTCGCCATCAGGTTTGCCCAGTATCATCTGCTTACCATGACCCCGGCACATGACAACCGCATGGGCATTGGTGCCAAAGGCCTTTCGGGGGAAGGTTATAAAGGACATTCTTTCTGGGATACCGAATTATTCATACTTCCCTTTTTCACCTATACCCGGCCACAGATCGCAAGAAGCCTGCTTGAATACCGTTATAATACCATCGGCGGGGCACGGAAGAAAGCGCTGGAAAACGGCTACAGGGGAGCTATGTTCCCATGGGAATCGGCCTGGGCCGAAGATGGCGAGGTTACCCCAGTCTGGGGTGCAGCTGATATAATAACTGGCAAATCGACCAAGATCTGGAGCGGGTTTATAGAGCAGCATATCACATCGGATATTTCATTCGCCATCTGGCAGTATTACCAGGTAACGGGTGATGATGATTTTATGGAAAAATACGGCTATGAAATTCTTCTTGATACGGGCATTTTCTGGGCAAGCAGGCTGCAGTGGGACGAAGCAAAGAAACAGTATTCAATCAATGATGTCCTTGGACCGGATGAATACAAAGAGCACATAAATAACGATGCATTCACCAATTATACTGCCTCATGGTGCATTGAAAATGCAATTAATTATTATAACCTACTGAAAACTGAAAAGCCTGAAATTTTTTCAAGATTGAATTCCGTTCTTAATCTCGAAAAAGAGATCAGGGAACTTAAGGAAAAGCTTCCGCTCATCTACCTCCCCCTGCCAAATGAAAATGGAATAATACCACAGGATGATACCTATCTTTCATTGAAGGAAATTGATCTGGCAAAATATAAAAACCAGGAGCATATCGGGTCACTATTCCTCGATTTCAGCCTGAGCCAGGTAAACCAGATGATGGTAACCAAGCAGGCATCAATTGTAATGCTGATGTACATTCTGGAGCATAAATTCACTCCCGCGGTCAAGCAGGCTAACTTTAATTTCTATGAAGCCAGAACACTTCATGATTCATCACTAAGCTTTTCTATTCACTCTATCCTTGCAAATGATCTTGGCAACCGGGAGTTAGCCATCAGCTTGTTCAGGAAGGCAGCCAACATTGATCTCGGAACAAATATGAGATCTTCCGATCATGGGATACATGCCGGATCACTTGGAGGTGTCTGGCAGATATTTGTCTGCGGTTTCGGGGGAATTCGCATGGTTGGCGGAAATCTGAGAATCGAACCAAAACTTCCGAAGGAAATTTCCAGAATCACCTATCCGATCTTCTGGAGGGGAAATTTGCTTGAAGTAACGGTAGACCACGGTTCCCTGCATGTACATAACAAAGGGGCTGAATCTGTCACTTTCAGCCATTCGGGCAAGATCTATAAGGTGAGATCAAACTCAGAGCTAAAGATCTGAAAGTGAAATTCCGGCAACACCAACTGACGAACTGAAATGAATAATTCTGAACCATTGGGTGAATATAGATCGTTATCTCCGGAAGAGCTGTATGGTCAGTTGTTTTTTGATGTGATGTCGGCAGATGAATTGTTCGGGAAGGACAAATTGTTCAATGACTGTAAGGATTTTGTTGATTGCCTGCCTAAAAATGAAATTGAGATCATCCTGACAAGATACTCCGTCCTGGAAAACAGATCAGATCCGGAAGTATTAAGCAGTTTTATCAGGGAGAATTTTGAGATCCCGGTTCCCGGCTCAACTTATGCTGACTCCTCAGAGATCGATCAGCATATTTTTAATCTATGGAATAATCTTAAAAGAGAGCCCGACCAGCTGCAGCCAGGAACACTTATCCCGTTAAGACACCCCTATCTGGTGCCTGGAGGCAGATTCCGTGAAATATATTACTGGGATACATATTTCACAATGCTTGGTCTGCAGGCAGACGGACAGGATGGAATGATCAGGAATATGATCAATAATTTTTCTGACCTTATCGATCAGTATGGATTTGTTCCGAATGGGAACAGGACATATTATTTAAGCCGCTCCCAGCCTCCCTTTTATGCTTTAATGATCGAACTACTTAGTGATTCCGAGGGCGATCACGTCTTTACGGAATACCTGAAATACATGATAAAGGAATATGATTTCTGGATGAAGGGTTCTGAGGAACTGGATGAGAAAAACAGTGCTATCCGGCATGTTGTCCTTCTTAAGGGAGGGGAAACTTTAAACAGGTACTATGATAACGGTAATACCCCACGTGCAGAGATGTACAGGGCAGATGTTGAAACTGCCAGTCTGGCAAAAGACCGTACAAATGAAGAGGTATTCAGGGATCTTCGTTCAGCTGCTGAATCGGGATGGGACTTCTCAAGCCGATGGTTGGCCAATAAGATTGATCTGTGCACTGTAGAGACGACCAGTATTATCCCTGTCGATCTGAATTCATTGCTTTACAACCTGGAACTGACTATAGCAAAGGCTTTAGAATTATGTGGTGACCCTCTTAAGGCGAAAGGATTTAAAGACAAATCTGAAAAGAGGAGAAATGCCCTTGTAAAATATTGCTGGAATAAGGAAAAAGGGTTCTTCATGGATTATAATTTCAGAAGGAAAAGGCAGACAGATATCTTTTCCCTTGCAGGAGCATTCCCGTTGTTTTTCAGAATTGCAACAAGGGAACAGGCATTATTGGCAGCAGGGAAAATTAAAAACTCATTCCTGAAACAGGGGGGAGTAGTATCTACACTTCATAAAACAACTCAGCAGTGGGATTACCCTAACGGCTGGGCTCCGTTGCAATGGATCACAATTGCCGGCTTGAGAAATTACGGTGAGAATGAACTGGCCGGTAAGATCAAAGCACGCTGGCTTGCATTAAATGAACTGATCTATAAAAAAACCCACAGGATGCTGGAAAAATATGATGTTGTCGGATTTCAGGAGACCGGTGGCGGGGAATATCCCGGCCAGGATGGTTTTGGCTGGACAAACGGGGTTTATAAAAAACTATCCGGAGAGAAAAGAAAATAGAGATCATAAACAAGGAAATTCACAGGGATTTGTTCCGGAATTTACAGATACCTAAAGTAATTTTAAATTTTATCCTTCAGCGATAGCTTCCTGAGAGGTTTATTTACCTTGCCTGTTATGAAGACCACTGCAAGTGTCATTATACCCCCGAAGATAACGGATGGAACAAGGCCCATGATCCTGGCAGCAACCCCCGATTCGAATGCGCCCAGTTCATTTGACGAGCCAATGAATATGCTGTTTACAGAGGCTACGCGTCCTCTCATCTCATCGGGAGTGAATAATTGTAAAATTGTCCCCCTGATCACCACACTTACATTATCGAAGCCACCGCTGAGGACCAGAAGAATAGCTGAAAGAAGAAAGCTTTTTGAGAGAGCGAATCCTATCATGCAGAAACCAAACCCGATAACTGAAATGAAAAGGATCTTTCCGGTTTCCCTCACAGGCGGCTGGAACATCAGCAGGAATGCCATTACCGTGGCGCCTATTGCAGGACAGGCTCTCAGAAGGCCAAGGCCCTGGGGGCCGATATGAAGGATATCTGATGCAAAGACAGGAAGCATTGCAACTGCTCCGCCGAAAAGCACTGCAAACATATCCAGCGAGAAAGCACCCAGAAGCTCAGGCGTGTTGAATACAAAGCTTATCCCGCTCCGTATACGCGTAAAGACTCCTTCGGCAGTTCTGTTCACTTCATGTCGTGCCGACCTTACTCTCAGGATCATTAAGAATGATAACGAATAAAGGCAAAGTACAAGTGTGTACGCCGGAACTATGCCAAAGAAACCGTATATCATCCCGCCAAGGGCAGGTCCGATAACTGCTGATGCCTGCCATGTTGCGCTGTTCCAGGTAGCAGCGTTCGCATAGAGGTTCCTCGGAACAAGCTGGCCCAGCAACGCAACCTGTGCAGGACTTATGATCCCCCTTGCCAGACCTGTAAGAAAGATTGTTATGAAGATGGGGTAAGCGCCAAAACGGCTGGAGAACCCTGTCGCATTTGTACTGTATGCCAGCAGGAGAATTGCACCAACTATAAGAAGAAGAGAGGTAAATGTGACTATCTTGCGCCGGTTGTAGAGATCGATATAATGTCCGGCAAAGAGAGAGATGCTTACTTGTGGAATAACCTCGACAAGCCCGATCATACCAAGCCACAGGACATCGTGGGTTATATCGTACACTTGCCACCCCACTATGACCGACTGCATCAGAGACGCCATCGTCATAAAGATGCGGAAAAGGAGGAAAAACCTGAAATTCCTTACGTGAACGACTGCAAATGCCTTACCTGCAAACAAACCCTTCATACAAATCTGTTTTCGGGGTAAAAATAGCAATTTGATGCAGAAATATTCTTCACAGTCAGTCCATCACCAGCGGGAAATCGTGGCCTATTGAAAATGTACTCGGGAATTGCTTGTGTCTTATGAGCTTATAGGATATTTCTGGCACCTGGTCGTCGATATATGATTTGATCTCGTAAACGGTGATCTTTGAATCGAGCGGTGCACCATCGGCTTTGCCGTTAAGCGCTTCAAGAAGGACATAGGTGAAGACACCGTGGTTGAGGCTTTTGATCTCAGCCGATTGCTGATTGCTTTCTGATGATGCCATCACATGGATGCCAGAGCTTCTGGAAAGCTGGGCAAGGGCCTTTTCCTCTGCTCCCCCGCGCATTGCCAGAGCCTCAACCGAGCTTCCCGACTGGCATGCATCGATGAAGATCACCTGCTTCAGCGCCGGAAGAAGCTTGAATTTATCCTCCAGCTCCTTAACATAAAGGGCGCTCCTGAGCTTATCCTGCTGGTATAAACCTGTAACCTCGGAGGTGATGAAATAGAACCCGTTGTCAACCATGCTGCCATGGCCGGCATAGAACCAGACAAAGACATCTTCCTTCTTCATTTGTTTGCTCATCTCATCGAGTGTTGCCAGAATCTTTGCCTTTGTCGCATCCTTGTCGAAAAGTGTATAAATATGGATCTTGTTGAACAGCTTTCCGGCTTTGGCATTGATCACATCGGCAAAAGCCTTTGCATCTGGTCGCGCATACGTAAGTGTCATCGACTCATTTTCGTAGTTGTTTATCCCGATGCTTATCACATAACAATCTGAGGTTTTCTGCAGACCGTTATAGATAAGGTCGATCGAGGCCTCAGATGATTCTATATCGCCGTCACTGAATGCTGAAACAGTTATCTCATTTTTCCCCGGGACAAGGTTCAGGTCAAATGTTTTCATTGCGTACTGACCGGCTTTTGTCATACGTTGAAGATCGGAATAATCCACCTCCTGCCTTTTTCCGTTCTGCATTACCTTGAACTCCTTCACCCCTCCTCCGTTATTTGTGACCTTCACCATGAAGGTGGCAAATGCATTATCGGTAGGGGCACCCGCTTCAGGCATGACGATTTCGACTTTAGGGGGCGGATATTTTTCAACGGTCTGCATAAGATTCTGTCTGAATGAAGCGCTGTTACCAAATACTTCGCTATAGAGACCCGGGCGGTAGAACTCATTAAAAAATTGTCCGATATTGTATATTTCGGTCCCTTTGACAAAGGATATTGAACTGTACGCTCCCTCTGTTGCATCGAAATATCCTTCAGGGTTCTTTATGAACCAGTCGTTCTCGTTCAGGAATATGACCGAAACGAGTTCCTTTTTCGTTTCAACGTTCCATACCCTTATTGAACCGTCGCGGCTTCCTGAAATTATATACTTAAGATCGGAGGTTATATTCACATCACCCACGCCGCCGCGATGGCCGGCAAATTCAGATACCATCTCCCCTGAGGTCGCATCCCAAAGCCTTACCATAAAATCGTCCCCGCCTGTTACAATAAATTTCCCTGACTGGTCGAAGGTGGCACAGGATGCCCCTCCCAGGTGTGCCTTTAACCTTTTGACCTGAAGGCCGGAAGCCATATCCCAGATCCTTACTGAACCATCCTGGCCTGCTGTGATGAACCTGTCACCTGCTCCATTGAAGTTTATTGAATTAATGAGCGTCTCATCGGCGTGACCGATAAATGTCCTTATCTCTTCACCCGTGTCGATCTCAATCAGTTTCATTTTCATATCGAGTCCGGCAGATACGAAATAAAGTCCGTTGGGAGTGAACTTAACCTGGTAACAGCCCCTCTTCTCATGTGGTGATATTGCTCTTATTCTTTCACCTGTGGAGGTATCCCAGATTATGACATAACCTCCCCATACAGCAGCTGCCAGCATCTTCCCATCGCCGCTGAAATCGAGGGAAAAGATTGCCTCTTTTTCATCAGGAAATGTAAAAGTCTTTATCGCGTTACCTGATTCGATATCCCATATAATCACCCTGCCGTCAAGTCCACCGGTCGCAAGGTACCTGCTGTCGGCACTGAATGCCAGGCTGATAACCATGCTCTTATGGCCCCTGAGAGTTCTGAAGACACTGCCTGTTTTGAAATCGATTATCTTGGCATTGTTACCTGTCCTGCCAACAGCGATATACCTGCCATCGGGGCTTAATCTTGCCTTGTTCACAAGTGCGGCCCAGTACATGTAGGAATCGGTAAGTATACGCTCGTCCACCTGGTTCAGGTATCCCTTCAGAGTCATTATGAGTTCACCTTTCTGAGTGCCTATAACATCGGCTGTTCTCTTTTCATTTCCGGCAATGAGCTCTTTACCGTCGGGGCTGAGTGCTACCGACATTACTTTCCTTTCTGAATAATTTCCTTTTTTCAGTACCTGCGCCCATGTTTTTATATCCCATAACTCAGCTACACCATACTCCATGGCTGCAAGATATCTGTTATCAGAGCTTATGCATAATTCTTCAGCTTCTCCGCCCTGGCCATAAAGCATATTTACCAGCTTTCCTGTTTCAGTTTCAAAAACTTTTATGGAATCTGAACCGGAAGAAATAACATACCTGTTATCCTGAGTAAGCACTGCATTTATTGCACATGAAGTACATTCGGAATTCTGGTTTTTATATTTTCTTATCTCCTTACCGGTGACAGCGTCGAACAGAATTGCAGTATAATCAGCTACACCAGCTATGATATATTTCCCATCAGCGCTGTAAGCAACACTTTTAGCCCCGGGATAGTCAAATCCCTTTTCATAGTTCAGGTCTTTCTTTACAGGTATTATATCGGTGATCTTTGTCCCGTTCACAATATCCCACACCGAGATGAATGATTTCCTGCTTCCGGTGATGACCTTTGTCCCGTCGGGATTAAACGATGCGCAGGTGAACCTGTCCTCTGCAGGTTTGATCTGGTTTATTATCTTCCCGGTATTCAGGTCCCACACAGTCAGAGTTCCGTTATCGCTCACGGAAAGAAGATCTTCTCCCTGCCTGTTGATCCCGACCATTGAGATACCTGAAATATTTCCCTGGAAGGTTCGAATCTCCTTTCCATCTGCCCTTCTCCAGAGCTTCACCGTCTTATCTTCGCTTCCGGTTGCGATGAATTTCCCGTCGGCGCTGTAGCATACAGCGGTAACCGGAGCATAGTGGCCTGTCTGCACAACAGTTTCCACTGGTTGTGAGTAAGCATAAATGCAGCTTAATCCTGAAAGAATTATCGTTATAAGCCTGATCCTTAGTAACATATTTGCACGATTTATCTGGTCAGTTTCCTGTACTTTATCCTTACAGGGGAGGCATTATTGACTCTCTTCCTGTAGTTTTCCTCATAGTCGGTATAAGTTCCCTCAAACCAAACGACCTTTGAATCACCTTCAAAGGCAAGGATATGTGTCGCGACCCTGTCGAGGAACCACCTGTCGTGTGATATGATCACCGCGCAGCCGGCAAAGTTCTCCATTCCCTCCTCAAGTGCACGAAGAGTATTGACATCTATGTCATTCGTGGGCTCATCGAGAAGCAATACGTTGGCTCCCGATTTAAGCGTGAGGGCCAGATGCAGCCTGTTCCTCTCCCCACCGGAAAGCACGCCGCACTTCTTCTCCTGATCTGCTCCGGTGAAGTTGAAGCGGGCAACATAAGCCCTGGCGTTCACAAAGCGGTTCCCAACCATAATATCCTGTTGTCCGCCTGAGATGACTTCATAGACTGTTTTAGCAGGGTCGATAGCTTCGTGTGACTGATCGACATAGCCAAGGACAACTGTATCACCTATCTCAAACTCGCCCTTTGTGGGTTTTTCCTGTTTCATGATCATCCTGAAAAGGGTGGTTTTGCCTGCTCCGTTTGGCCCTATTACGCCAACAATTCCGTTTGGAGGAAGGCTGAACTCAAGGTCGTCGAAAAGCAGCTTATCGTCGAATGATTTGGCCACTTTTGCAGCTTTAATGACCTTATCGCCAAGTCTTGGTCCGTTTGGTATGAAGATCTCCAGTTTTTCCTCTTTCTGTTTTACATCCTGGTTGAGGAGGTTCTCGTATGCGCCAAGCCTTGCTTTTGATTTGGCATGTCTTGCCTTTGGCGACATCCTTACCCATTCGAGCTCACGTTCGAGTATCTTGCGTCTTTTAACATTGCCTTTCTCCTCCGATTCAAGACGTTTTGCTTTCTGCTCAAGCCATGATGAGTAATTCCCTTTCCATGGAATACCTTCTCCCCTGTCGAGTTCCAGGATCCAGCCTGCCACGTTATCCAGGAAATATCGGTCGTGCGTGATACAGATCACTGTGCCCTTGTATTGTTTCAGGTGTGTTTCGAGCCATTGTACCGACTCCGCATCCAGGTGGTTGGTTGGCTCATCGAGCAGGAGTATGTCGGGCTCCTGCAGCAGCAAACGGCAAAGCGCCACACGCCTGCGTTCGCCTCCTGAAAGGACATCAACCCGGGCGATGCTTTCGGGGCATCTGAGTGCGTCCATTGCACGTTCAAGCTTATGCTCTATATTCCAGCCATCGTGGTAGTCGATCTTCTCCTGCAGCGCCGCCTGCCTGTCCATCAAAGATTGCATCTTATCAGGATTTTCATATACTTCAGGCTCTCCGAACCTATTGTTGATTTGTTCATACTCCTTGATGATATCCATTGTCTCCTTTACTCCTTCTTCAACAATTTCTCTTACACTCCTTGTATCATCGAGAAGAGGATCCTGGGAAAGCATTCCAACGGAATATCCCGGGTTGAAAACAACCTTTCCCTGGTACTCCTTTTCAAGGCCTGCAATTATCCTCAGAAGGGTTGACTTGCCTGAACCGTTCAGACCGATTATCCCGATCTTGGCTCCAAGGAAAAAAGATAGTGATATATCCTTTATCACCTGCCTGTGAGGTGGATATGTCTTGTTTACCCTGTACATTGAAAAGATTATCTTATTATCTTCTGCCATACTGGTTGTTTTATACGTATAAAAAAAGAGGTTGAATGATTTCAACCTCTAAATTTAATAATTTAATATTCTTTTATTGATGATTGAAAAGTTTAACAGTGTCATCCTGCATCAGAACCCATATTGAATATACTCCGACCAGGGTACCTATTGGAATATTGAAACATCCGAGGGCTGAAACAATTATTGTAATTATCCTCCCCCATCCCTTGTAGGAGAGCAGTGCGATCCCGCTGACAAGGCCCAGCAGGGACAGGACTCCTATAAAAAGCGGCAGCGAAATGCTAAGGAAACCCAATACCTTTAAAGCAGTTTCATCATCTCCGACCTGGCTTCTGGCAAAATTGAATATAAAGAAAAGCACTACCGCTAATATGAGCCAGAGGGAGCTGAAGCCGATCTGAAGCGCTCCGACTATAGTTACGTGTTTTTTCATTCTTGACTCTTCCATGACATTTAATTTTAATGTTGTTTATATTTTCATTCCTGACCAAATGACAGGAGTTTTACCGGAATGCTGCATATCGGCACAGGAAATTTAATAATAATTGGCCTGATCGTAAGAAATATGTGTTAAAAATGATGCCTGAATCTATGCAACTTTATAAAAAAAAGTCGTGTCTGTCAGATATCCGTCGCATAATAAAGAGATTTTGTATATTTGACGAGAAATAAAAGCCGTATGAAAAAGAAAGTATTATTCAGATTATCAGTACTTGTTGCTTTAATTGTAATGTCGGTATCAGCTGATTCATGCAAGAACACCTGCAAATTCTGTGCGACCAACACGTATGAAAACGGAAATCTGACAAATCAGGGTACCCAAACTGAGTATTGCGGAACCGACCTTATAAAGGAGGAGGCAATTCCTGATGTTACAGTCGGGGATCTGACTACAAAAGTCGAGTGCAATTAATATTTGACTCCGATCAGCGTCACGTCATCCACCTGAGGATTGTCTCCACGCCACTCTTCAAATATCCTGTCAAGTATTTTACCCTGCTCCAGCATTGGTTGAGCTGATATTTCAACCAGTTTCTCCTTGAGTTTTGCCGACATGAACTTCTTCTCGTTGGGACCTCCGAACTGGTCGCAATAGCCATCAGAGAAGATATAGAATGCATCGCCCTTCTGCAGTTCGATTTTATTCAGAGTGAAAGGCTGCATCTTATAATGGATGGCAACAGGCATTTTATCGGGCCTGTAATGTGTCAGTTCGCCGCCTCTTATAAGGTAAAGAGGATTATTGGCACCGGCATACCACAGAGTATTCTGGGCAAAATCCACTGTGCATACAGAAATATCCATACCGTCCTTGACGGTATCTTCGTCCAGCACCTGTTTAAGCGATTTTATGACACCCTGCCTCAGATTTTCAATGATCTGATCCGGCATGATGATATGCTTTTCATTCACGATCTCGTTGAGCATGGTCACCCCCAGCATGCTCATGAATGCACCTGGCACGCCATGACCCGTACAGTCTGCTGAAATTATTACCTGAATAGAGTCTTTTGCGGCTACCCAGTAAAAATCACCGCTCACTATAGCCAGAGGCTTGTATATTACGAAATGGTCAAGCTTGTCGCTGAACAGCTCCAGGGAGGGGATAAGTGCCGTCTGTATCCTCTTGGCATACATGATACTGTCGGTAATATGCTTTTTCTGGTAGGCTATCTGGTCCCTCTGTGCAGCCGCCAGATCCCGTTGCTTTTCGATCTCATCCTTCTGGGCAGAGATGGTCCTGTTTTTCTCTTCAAGCTTGATATTAGCCTCTTTCTTGATCCTGTATCCCCTGTAGATATAATATACCAGGAAGCTTGCAAGAACAAGGGCGAAGGCGATAAAATAGAGTATTATCTTCTGTTTCTCCAGAGTTGCAACCTGTATCTTGATCTTACCTTCCTGTTCGCTTATCTTCTTCAGCTGGCCGTCGATCTTTGAGATCTGGATCTCAATTTTCGCTTTTTGTGCAGCCAGAGTGTCCTGCTGTATCCTTACCTCATTCTGTTGTCCCTGGATAGTCTGTTTCTGCTTAGATATCTCACCCTGCTGTTTTGATATCTGGACCACCTGGATATTGAGTACCCTTTGCTTTTCATTCAGGGCTTTCTCCTTTGAAGCTATCTGCTTGTCAAGGCTGTCGAGCAGCGCTTTCTGTTTCAGTATCTCCTGTTTCTGTACATCGATCGTCTCCAGCTGTTCTTTTATTGTTAATTTTTGTTCCTCTATCTGCTTACTGGCAATATCAAAAAGGTTCTGCCAGTCTTCCTTGGTTTTGATCGCCTGGAAAAGCAGGGTCTGAGGTACGGCCATTCCTTCTTTTTTTAAATACTCCTCATTTACATCGTACCTTGGCTTCCCGTTCACAACAATGAAGTTGATCATTGATTCGCGGAATTCATATCCCTCGGTAATAAGCATTGTATGCTGCCCGGCTATCTTTGCCTTAACCTTGTCGAGATTGAATCCGGCATTTTTGTTCACGTACACCACCTGGCAGTGGGTAAGGCTTTCAAGATTTTTGAAGCCTGCAACACGTACAGGCTTGTCCTGTATCCTGGTCCTTGTCTTGCCGAGATTTCCCATTTCATTGATCAGGTCATAATCACCGACAAGTACTCCGAACTTAAAACTCGCTGAATCAGCAAAACCAGGTCCGTAATCAATATACTTGGCCAGGTCAAAAATATAAAGGGCTCTTGTAGGATTATCAAAGCCGGTTTGTCCGCTTGCCTTGTTTGCTACAAGTATCAGCCCCAAAGCCATAACCATGGCTTTAAACAGATGTAATTTCCGGGTCATGTCAGATCTATTAGATATCACGAAATTGCAAATTTTTATTCAAGAAACCAAATAGTAACGAACCTCTCGAAAAAATCAGTGTTGAAAAAATGTTAATAACTGTGAAATATGCCACCTGCACCGTTGTTTTCTTATAGTAAATTTACATGTACTTAACCATTCACAATAATGAGTTTGAGTTTCAATAATCTAGAACTGCTGAACAAAAAGATAATTATTATTGAGGATGATATTCCATCGATAAAATATTATGAGACTCTGCTCACTAATTCAGGCGCTTCAGTAAAAGTCTTTAATAACGGAAAGGATTTCATTAATTATCTTGAAGCGGGCATTGAAAAAATAGATCTGGTCATAATCGATTTCCTTATACCTTTCATCAATGGTATAGAATGTACACGTATTTTCCGCAGGGAAAATAAAAATGTGCCGGTTCTGATGGTGACCGCATATTTCTCCGAGCAGACAAAGAATGAGGCGCTGATCGCAGGATGCAATGAGTACATCCTGAAGCCTGTTTTCCCTGAAAAGATCTTCTGTCTCCTTGAAAAATATCTCAGACCGCAGGTTTCCTATTCTCCCCTTCTCTAATTACCAGTTTTCCCTTCCGCCTTCATCAGCCTGACGTATTGAGTATAATAATTCTCAACCTTTGCTGCATATTCTGCCGACAGCTGATCCTGCCTGGCGTCCTTAAGGGAACTGGCAGTCTTTGAAACATACTGAATGGCCGTCTGTATCTCATAATCAGCC
>JBEKFE010000021.1:0-27891 GCA_050013475.1 Bacteroidales bacterium | reverse complement strand
GCCCGGCTCCGGTCGATGCCAATACTGAGTTTAGATTATCTGCCGTCGATGTGTATAATACCGTATTCGTACCACCAAAGGTGGTTAACCCTGTTCCTCCATTACCTACCGGCAAGGTCCCAGAAATATCTGTTATTAGTGATATCGGGCCAGAAGTAACCTCGCCTCCTGCCATATTATGCAGTACTCCAGCTATCAAAAATTTGGGAAGAAAGATCTTGTTATTTGTTCCACCAATATTTATATTCCCCGTAGAAGTAACACCTGTACCAATATTGGTAACTGCCCCGCCGGCATTTGCATTAATCGACAATGTCCCTCCTGTTCCAGACAAAATCGTGGTGTTGCTTGTTGTGTTATTACTTCCCAGATTTAAAGTCTTGATGCCGGCTCCGTTTCCAATCGAAATAGGCTGGGTACCAGTTCCTCCAATAGTTACTGCTCCTGTCGATCCTCCGGTATTGATGTTGGTTAAATTATTCGAGTTGTCGTTCAGATTAATGGCACCTCCGCTAATATTTGCTCCTGATGAACCGGTCAGAAGTCCTGCAGATGTGATTGTCCCCGCCACTGTAGTATAAATATTCCCTGATGTAGTTATGGCATCACCGCCATTAGAAGGGCTGAGTATGTTCCCTGCTCTGTTCCAGTAGCCAAGTATTCCGATAGAAGGAGGTGTGGAAGTAAGGACATTGGTCCCGTTTGTATAGACTCCCGAATTTGGAGTCAGACCTGAAAGAGTCAATCCCACAAAAACCGGTTTGGCTCCGGAATGGATATCCTGGGGTGTAGAAAGAGTAATGTTCCCAGGTACAAAGAGAACATTAATCTGATTCGCAGTTCCCGATAGTGTCTTATACTCGTTTGCAGTTCCGGCGACATTCATGCCAAGCAGCTGGTTAGAGGTACCCAGAGAGGTTGCTGCTATTGCTACCCAGCCGTGGGTAACATTGTTATAATAATAAAAAGCGTCCCTGTCGGTGGCATAAACCAGCAAGCCCTGGGCAGGGGATGAAATTAACCACATATTGGCATAAGTCATCCTTGGTGCGAGGAATCCCTTATAGGTACCCGCTGTCCACCTGAGTTCCAGGATTGAAGATGCATCCGGAGCGATGGAAGTTTCACTTATCCCGACGCCCTGTCCGAGTATCTTCTGGCTGCCTAACGTAAGCAATAGGATGACCGTTGATAAAATAATTCTGAGCCAGACAGTACCCGTCCGCTTGAGGGTTGCCCTCCATTTCGAAGAAGGACTTTTCGATTTGTTTTGCACCGTGTTCATGATATACCTCCTCATATTTTGTGGTATTTTTTTACAATAGTGATTTTACTCTTTGAGATAACAAAGAATGATTTGCATTTCCGGAAGAATTGCCGGTTGTGACAGAAAAGGCTTTGTATGGGCCAGGTTTTTTCAGTTTTCAGCCTTTATATATAACAAAAAAATTTCGTCCGACCTTAATATCTTTTTTTTTAAAGCCGATCAATCTATTATACTATTCCTCCGTCCGCTCAGCAATTTTAAAACGGACCAGTTTTATATCTTATTTCAAGACTAATATTAAACATTCATGGTTGCACTAAACAACCATTGATCTTAAATCTAAAGATAGCATTTATTTGAGATGTCAGCCACTTTTTTTTGACAAACAGCCTGAATCTGACGACAATCATCCCTTTACAGTAAATAAAAAAAACGCTGTTTTAAAAGCAGCACTTTTATATTGCGCCTCTCATTCTACTATATTGCTTCGTAGTAGCGGCCAGGCAAATGCGAAGAAGGGGAAGTTGAGATAATCAGATATTTAAACTCCTTTAGGGGATCTATTCTTTAAACGCACCCCATATTGTGAAAGTATGTAAATAGTAAGCACAATCTGTATGGGTCACAGAAAATTATAAATGCCTGCGGCATTTAATTCCAATAGCAACAACCTTCGTGATACGAGAGAAAAAGCTGTACAAATTATCGTAAAAATTAATGCCTGCGGCATTTAATTCCAATAGCCACGGTGACATCCGTGGTACGCTTAGAAGTTGATATTTCAACCCCGGAGTGGGTTGAATAAAGTTAAATCAAAAGATAGTCATCGATATAATCCACAGAATGTTCCTTCAACAAACTAGTTAATTCATCCTTAAATGATTTGATCTTATGATGTTCTTTCTGTGTTTCCACATAATTGATCAGGTTTGCCTTTGAAGAAATGTTATAAGTAAAAGCACTATATCCTGCCTGCCAACCTGTAAAATTAGAAAACAAGCTATTATTTTCCAGGATCATTTTATGGCTGGCCATCTTTATATCTTTAATTAACCCTGAAAGTGGCACAACAGGATGCAGATGAGTAATTATATGAATATGATTGCACACTCCCCCGACTATGTATGAGTGGCACTGCTTGTTTTTAAGGATACCGGCAATATATGCGAATAGCATATTCTCATTTTCTGATGTTAGAAACGGTGTATAGTCTTTGCTTCCAAAGACCACCTGATAAAGAATCTGGGTGTAAGTTGACATATTTATTCCGTTTAGCAGCTATAACAAATTTACTAATTATAGTAAGATCAGATAACTGAATAAATGAGATTTTATAAATATTGATCTCTTCTATAATAAAAAAAGGTTATTGGAATTCAATCCCTCCGGGATTGATGGGGTATTATTCATTACACCCCGGATGTAACCGGGGCTATTGGATTCTCCAGCCCTCCAGACTGGACCCTCTAATACATATTCTTCCAGTTGGACCTATTTAGATTTGGCTTCATGATATACTGACTACCCGGATTTTGCCAGAGCTATTGGATTCTCCAGCCCTCCAGGCTGGGCCCAATAATACATATTCTTCCAGTAATCCCCGCTGGATTACCTACCTATCTTACACAGAGTTTAAAGATGTGTATAGTGGGTAATTAGGGGCCTGAGGCAAAACAACAGCTTTTTAAACAGCCCCTTCTATTTTTTTAAGGATCTGTCTTTTTAAATGATGAGCATTGCATCGCCGTATGTTCCAAACCTGTACTTCTCCTTGACAGCAGTTTTATAGGCATCGAAAAGCAACTCATAGCCAGCAAATGCAGATACCATCATCAAAAGTGTTGAATAAGGCAGATGGAAGTTACTGATCATCATATCAGGCACTTTAAACTCATAAGGCGGAAAGATGAACTTATTCGTCCACCCGTCGAACGGTTTCAAATAACCATTTGTTGAAACAGAGCTTTCGAGTGTCCTGACAACTGTAGTACCTACCGCACAAATTTTATTCTTTGAATCCTTGGCCTTATTAACAATTTCGGTAGCCTTATCGACAATGATTATTCTTTCCGAATCGACTTTATGCTTTGTAAGATCCTCAACATCAACACTTCTGAAATTACCAAGACCCACATGAAGCGTTATTTCCGCAAAATCAACCCCGATGATCTCAAGCTTCTTAAGAAGTTCGCGGCTGAAGTGCAGACCGGCAGTAGGAGCAGCAACAGCTCCCTCATGCTTTGCAAAAATCGTCTGGTATCTTTCATTATCCTCCGGTTCGACCTTCCTGTTTATAAATTTAGGAAGAGGAGTCTCACCGAGACTGTAAAGCGTCTGTTTGAATTCGTCATAAGTGCCATCATACAGGAATCTCAGAGTACGTCCGCGCGAAGTTGTATTATCTATTACTTCTGCAACCAGGACGTCATTCTCGCCGAAATAAAGCTTATTCCCGATCCTTATTTTTCTTGCGGGATCAACCAGAACATCCCATAACCTTTGCTCCCGGTTAAGTTCCCGAAGCAGAAAGACCTCAATCTCAGCTCCGGTTTTTTCCTTATTGCCATAAAGCCTTGCAGGAAATACTTTGGTATTATTAAAGACAAGTACATCGTGCTCATTAAAGTAATCAACGATATCCTTAAAGATCCTGTGCTCAAACTCTCCCGTTTTCCGGTCAACGACAAACAATCTCGATTCATCCCTGTTCTCAGACGGGTAAAGAGCTATAAGATCCTGAGGAAGATTGTACCTGAACTGTGATAATTTCATAAGCTAAATATATATTTATTGCAAATTAACGAACCCGTTATACGTTAAAACATCAGGTTTGTTTCATTTGTTCCAGAAATAATCTGAATTTTTCGAGGTCAAACGCTTCTTCAATCCTGAAAGAGCCTATCGCAGTCCGCTGAAGAGCTGAAAGATATGCTCCGCTTCCAAGTGCAGCTCCAAGATCCCTGGCAAAGGACCTTATATATGTGCCCTTACTGCAGACCAGTCTTATTTTTATCTCCGGCAGCTGAAAGCTTAAAAGCTCAATTTCCCTGATAAGGACCTTAACCGGTTCGAGCTTTTTATCTACCCCTTTCCGTGCATATTCATAGGCTCTTTTACCATCAATGAATTTTGCAGAATAGATCGGAGGCATCTGTTCAATCTCGCCGGTCAGATAGTCAAGATTCTGTTCCAGCAGCTCTCTTGTTATCTGCCCTGTCGGGAAGTGTCCGTCAACTTCAGTTTCAAGGTCAAATGAAGGAGTAGTCTCCCCCAGATGAATAGTTGCAATATATTCCTTGTCAAGATTACGGAATTCTTCTACCCGCTTTGTGGCGGCACCCGTACATATTATCATTAGTCCTTCAGCCAGGGGATCGAGCGTTCCGGCATGTCCAACTTTTATTTTCCTGATCCCGAAATAAGTCCTGATCATGATCCTGATCTTATTCACAAGATCAAATGAGGTCCAGTAAACAGGTTTATCGAAAGCGAGGACCTGTCCTTCTTCAAAATAATTTTTTTCTGGCTGAGTCATCTAAAGGAACTATCCCAGTAATATTGAAAGTATTCCTGCGGCCACACAGTAAATTGCAAACCAGGTCATTTTGCTTCTCTTCACAAGTTCTACCATCCATTTGCAGGCAAAGTAACCGGCAATGAACGCAGCTATAAATCCGCTGACGATTACACCGTTCCCTGTACTGACTATATGATTGTTTTTTGATACTATTTCAAGGAGGTTGGCTCCAACAACAGGCACAATCACCATTAAAAATGAGAAGCGGGCAATTTCATCTTTCCTGTTACCAAGCATAAGTCCCGTGGCAATTGTCGCACCGGACCTTGATATGGCTGGTACGATAGCTATCGCCTGTGCGATCCCCATTATGAATGCATCGAGATAACTTATCGGTTTTTCGCGGGGTTTAAACAGCAACGTCATAAAGAGAAGAATGGCAGTTATGAAAAACTGAATCCCAAGCGCAGTCATATTACCGTTAAACATGCTCTCGAAAAAATCTTTCAGGAAGAATCCTGCCAGTCCGGCCGGGATCATTGACACAATAAGTTTGAGGATATAATTTGTTTCCTCGTTCATTTCGAACCTGAACAGTCCTTTGAAAAGGTCGAGTATCTCCTTCCTGAATACCACAAGTGTACTGAGCACTGTAGCACCGTGAACAGCTATTGTAAAATAAAAATTGGATTCTGCATCGATCCCGAAAAGGTGCTTACCCAGTTCAAGATGCCCGGAGCTGCTGACAGGTAAAAACTCTGTCAATCCCTGGACAAGTCCAAGGATAATTGCTTCATACCAGTTCATAAATAATGATATTCAGATCCCTATTGTTCGCTGTTCTTCGGCTTTTTCATTATAGCCCAGATCTCAAATATAAACCCTGCCAGAACAACAATGGGAGCAAGAGTTATTCTTCTGAAGCTGAAGATATCAGTGCTGAATTTATCAGGGCTTGGGGATTTTCCGCCAGTCATCAGCAAAAAGCCAATCACTATTATAACAAATCCGATCGCCAGGAGCTTATAATTTTCAGGTCTGAGCGCAAAATTTGGTTTTTCCTTAATGTCGTTTTTTGATGCCATATTTTTAGAGATATAATTTATCATCAGAGATGCCAAGATATCTGTTTACTGAGAAAAACGTGGAGATTACAGTTATTATGATGCCAGTTACAATAATTGCTGCGGAAAGCATCAGGAGCATATTGATGCTCTGGAATGTCAGCAGCATGAAAAATTCCCTCTCAACCAAATATATAAGCCCGAGAAGAAGGATTATGGCGATCAATCCTGCAATAAGGCCATGGATCGCGCTCCTCACCAGAAATGGCTTCCTGATAAATGCCCTCGTGGCGCCAACCAGCTGCATTGTTCTGATAATGAATCTTTTCGAATATACAGAAAGCCTGATCGTATTATTTATTATGGTCACTGCCACGAGAAAAAGAAAGAGGCTCATTACAAGGAGGAAAACACTTATCTTCCTGACATTCTGATTAATGAGGTAGAGAAGCGATTCCTGGTAATAAACATCCTTTACGATCTGGTATTCATGAATATATTTTTCGATTTTTGTCACGCTGTCGGGACTGGTGTAACCGGCAAAAAGATAGACATCTATGCTCGGGCTCAGGGGATTGTAGCCCAGAAAATTTACAAAATCCTCACCAAGGTCCTTTTTCAGCTTTGACGCAGCTGCATCCTTGGAAATATATTCAGTCGATTTGACATAAGGTTTGGCATCAAGGTCTTTCTGTAGCATCCTTATATCTGCTTCCTTGGCCTCATCATCAAGCATTACTGAAAATGAAAGACTCTCCCTGAAGTAATCAGAGAGTCCCCGCGCATTAATGAGAACCAGTCCCAGCACGCCAAGAAGAAATAATACCAGGGAGATGCTGATGACGAGTGTAATATAGGAACCTCTCAGTCTTGTCTTTGATAAACCCGGATATTTCTTCCTCACCTAATTAAAATTTGACTCAAAAATAGTCAACAATATATAAATCACTAAATAATAGTATGAATATTTGCAAAAAACAACCCGTGAGGAGCGCTGGTAAAACAGTAGTAAAAGGAATATCCCTATTCAACAATGGTAATCCAACCGAAAGGATCCGGTTCATCACCACACTGAATTGCAAGTAGCCTGTTGTATAATTTCATTGTTACAGGACCCGGTTTCCCGTCGCGGCAATATTCATAAACTTTGTTCTCGGACGGATCAAAGATCCTGGCTATTGGGCTGATGACCGCTGCAGTGCCGCAGGCGCCTGTCTCTTCAAACTCCGGCAATTCGGTAACGGCAATCTGTCGCCTTTCTGTTTTCAGACCCATATCCCTGGCAATTTCCAGGAGGCTCATGTTTGTGATCGAGTTCAGAATGGACTCCGACCTGGGTGTTACATAAGTATTATTCTTTATGCCATAAAAATTAGCAGGTCCGCATTCGTCGATATATTTCTTTTCCCTGGCGTCAAGGAAAATTGCACTTGAATAACCTCCCTTCCTTGCAGCAACAATAGCGCGAAGACTGGCCGCATAATTACCTCCCACCTTGAAAGTGCCCGTACCTTTAGGCGCTGCCCTGTCCACATCTCTCGTAATAAGCATGTCAACAGGCTTGACACCCTCTTTGAAATATGGTCCGACAGGCGTTACAAATACAATAAAAGTATATTCTGATGCAGGCTTGACCCCGACTTCAGGACCGCTGCCATAAAGCATAGGACGGATATACAGAGTTGCACCAGAACCATACGGCGGTACAAAGCTCCTGTTGATCCGGATAACCCTGAAAAGAGCTTCTTTGAAAAGTTCGGATGGAACCGGTGCCATACAAACCCCTCCCGCTGATGCAATAAATCTTTTGGCATTTTCCTCCCATCTGAATAGACGAACTCTGCCATCTTTCCCCATGTAAGCCTTCATCCCTTCAAATGCCTCCTGGCCATAATGCAGCCCAGTAGCAGCTATGTGAATATCAATAAATTCTGACGCTGATTCTTCAAGTGTCCCCCATTTGCCGTTCCTGTAAAAACATCTTACATTATAGTCCGTTTTGATGTAACCAAACGGCAACTTTTTCCAGTCGATCTTTTCCATAAATTCCAGCTTATTGCCCAGTCAAATGTAACTTATAAAAACGAATGCACAAACGATTTAATATTTCATTTAAGATCCTTTGCATAATCCATAAGGGCAGCTATCTGTTCCTCAACTGAGACGCTTCTGAGAAGCTTCGCAGTTCCTGTAATAAACTCATGCCCTGACAATAGCATTCTCTGTTCCTGAATCCATGATTTTCTGTCAGTAGCCTTTCCGTACTGAGTCTCCTCTTTAAGGAGTTTTTCGATAAGCCTTATATAATCCACCCTTCCCAGGTAATCAAGCCTGGCATCAAAAAGAATCCTGTCAGCAATGGATTCCTGCTTTCCAGAAAAGGAGTTGTAAATTAATCTTTTTGTTTTTTCAAGCTGTCCAGCTGAAAACCCGTATCCGGGCATTACTTCCTCAGCTATATGGCCAGATGCATCGGCGGAATTATGATAATCAGAAATGTACCCCGTGAAGAGGAACATTGCAGCAAGCCTCAGGCAGATATACTCTTCGTCGGAAATCTGTTCTGCATTTGAAAGCAGGTCTGCCTGGTTGCAAACGCTTTTCATCAATGCAGAATTATGGAAATAGAGATCGGGAGGCGCCTCTTCATCAAACATTTTCATGATATATTCCTCGACATCCTGAAGCTTGATCTTTTGCATTTTTATGAGAAACCGTTCATTGGGGCCATTATCTTCATTTCTCAGATCTTCGATTATGCCGTTTACAAAATACATATCTATCTCACCTTTATATTTGACCGGCATTTTCCCCCTGTACTCACAAATGAAGAAATCTCTGACAAATTCGTAGGTTGTTCCGGATATATTTATTTTACCCGCTTCACCCGATGATTCCATGCGGCTTGCAGTATTAACCGTATCTCCCCATATATCATATGACAGCTTTTTCTGCCCGACCACTCCCGCAACGACCGTACCGGTATGGATCCCGATCCGTATATCCCAGTACTTCATTCCTGCAAGCATGCTTGTGGCTTTCAGCTTTTCCATATAATGCTGCATTTCCAGCGCTGCCAGAATAACCTCAACAGGGTTAGTCCGGTTCTTTTCAGGTATCCCTCCGGCGCACATATACGCATCACCAATGGTTTTGATCTTTTCTATCCCGTATTTCTCGACCACCGAATCAAAATGGAAAAAGAATTTATCCAGCTCATCAATAAGGACCTCGGGATTCATCTCTTCAGCGATCTTTGTAAATCCCTGTATATCTGAAAAAAGAACAGTTACAAAATTGTATTTGATCTTTGTTGCCTTGCCTTTCGACATTATTTCATCGGCAGTATTCTTTGGCAAAACATTCGAAAGAAGATTATCTGTCTTTTCCTTCTCAATGATCAGCTCCTCGGTACGTGTGTTGATGATCTGTTCGAGCATATAGCGGATCCGGGCAAACCTGTACTTGAGCTGATCATAACCGGTCCAGATCAGCAGGATAAGGAGCATGACATAAATGACAATTGCGGGTGATGAAGTGTACCAGTGAGGAAGCACCCTGAATTCAACCGGCTTTATCTCTCCTGCTGTACCATCGTTCATCCGGTATTCAGCCCTGAAAATATAATTACCTGCTGAAAGATTCGTGTATTCCTTGAATCTGTTTGTCTGCCAGGGCGTCCTCATCCTGTCAAAACCCTCAAGATAAAACCGGTAACTGCACGATCCTGAGTCGGCGAGCTCAAAGCCAATGTCGTTCTGATGTTTATTCAGTACAAGATGCCTGTTGTAAACAATTTTATAATCCCTTGAATTCCTTGATGGCCATAAAACTGAATCGTAACTGATAGTAATTTTTAAAAGTACGGGTTTATTGACTTCGGATTGCTTTGCTGATAATAAATTACTCTGAAAGCATAATGTCAATCCAAATATGGCAATTAATAAAATCAGCCTGCGTAGCGGATACATCCCTGAAATGCACTTTTATCTACTTCAAATGTAATACTTAATAAACATAGGGCAAAGGGAAAGACCATTTTTGAGTATTTTTGCCGGGAAGCAAGAGTATTATGAAACTGGTATTTGCAACCAACAATCAGAATAAGTTAAAGGAGATAACTCACCTTCTCGGAGACAGTTTCAAGCTTGTGAGCCTGAAGGATCTGCAAATCTCGGATGATATCCCGGAAGATTATCCCACTCTTGAAGAGAATGCACTTTTCAAGGCAAGATATATAAACAAGCTCACCGGAATGAATGTGTTCGCTGATGATACAGGTCTTGAGATCGAAGCACTGGATGGAAGGCCCGGGGTCCATTCGGCAAGATTTGCAGGACAGGGTAAAGATTTTGAAGCAAATATCGACAAGGTGCTTTTGCTGCTCAACCGGATGGAAAACAGGTCCGCAGCTTTCAGGACCATCATAGCGCTTTTGCTTGAAGATGAGGAGTACCTGTTTGAGGGGAAGGTCACCGGGACTATTCTGAATGAAAGAAGGGGTAATAACGGATTCGGATACGACCCGATATTCCTGCCTGATGGAATGGATCTGACCTTTGCAGAGATCTCACTTGAAGAAAAAAACAGGCTTTCCCACAGGGCTGAAGCCTTTAAGAAACTCAAAATGTTCTTATCACAGTTCAATGGATCTGACAATAATAGGGCTGTTTAGCTGTTTATTAAAATATGAAAAGAACTGATCTCATAATCATACTGCTGTTTTGCTCACAACTTATCTGCGGACAAAAGCCTGTCGGAAGCTGGGCAGATCATCTTTCCTACTATACTGCAAAAAATGTCGCGATCGCCCCGGGTATTGTGTACGCTTCGACAGGAAGCTCTCTGATTGTCTACAACATGAGCAGCAATGAAATTACCAGACTGTCCAAGGTTCAGGGACTGACAGAAACCGGGATCAGTAGTATTGCATGGTCTTCCGAACAGAATGCCCTGGTAATTGCCTATTCAAGTACCAATATTGACATTTTAAAGAATAAGACGGTTTTCAACATCCCGGACATCAAGCGCAAATATATTACCGGTAATAAAATGATCTACAGGATAAAAACAAGGGGGAAATATGCCTACCTGGCCTGCAGCTTTGGAATAGTGGTAGTTGATCTCACTAAAGGAGAGATCTACGACACATGGAAACCCGGAGATGAATCCGGAATACCTGAGATCTACGATCTCACTTTTACTTCAGACCGGATCTATGCTGCTACAGGTGCAGGTGTTTACTATGCCGGAATTTCCGATCCTGGTCTGGCATATTTTGGCAACTGGACGCTTGTCTCTGAGCTGCCTACACCCCAGGGCGCCTATAATGCAATCGTGGCTTCCCAGAACCGGGTATATGTCAATCGTTCAGTACCCTTTTCATCGGCTGATTCAGTTTATGTAATTAATGGCGGTGTTTCACTGTTCTTTTCCCAGCAGGGGGCTATCACTTCATCACTTGATCCGTATGCAGGCGGCTTCGTAATAAGCTCCAAATGGATGACCAGGGTCTACAATTCTGATGGTACGCTCCTCAGGACGATCGATTCATATTCTCCCGGCTCTCCCGATATTTTGCAGGCGATAGTCGCAGGAACCGATATATGGATAGCCGATAACAGCAATGGTCTTGTGTGGGGAGAAAACATGACAACGTTTACAAAGCTGAATCTTCCTGGTCCCTTTACAAATGATGTAAGCTACATAACATGCTCCGGAGGAAAAACTTTCATCGGGGGAGGTGCCGTGGATAATGCCTGGAACAATGTCTGGAGACCGCTCGAAGTATTCATAAACGACGGAAATTCGTGGCATTCGGACCTTTCAAGTGATCTGCATGATCCAATGAGGATCCTTCCCGATCCGGGAGACAATACCCACTACTGGGTTTCTACATGGGGACATGGACTTATTGAGTATAAAGATGATTCAATAATAATGAAATATGATGATTCAGACTCCCCTTTGCATACGATTATCCCGGGTAAACCCTACTCAAGAGTTTGCGGACTGGCAATGGATAATGACAGGAATATCTGGATGACCCAGACAGGAGTTCCTGGAACAATAAAGGTCCTCCGGCCAAATAAAACCTGGATAACCAACCCGATTACCATTGATGTTCCTTCGATCGGGGACATTCTTATAACCCGATCGGGAATGAAATGGATTATCCTCCCCAGGGGGTATGGTCTTTTTGTACTCGATGACAATAAGACTCCGGACATCTTTACCGACGACCGCTACAAGCAGTTCCTTATAAAGGACAATGATAATAATGTTATCTCCAACATCTATTCCATTGCCGAGGATCTGGACGGAAATATATGGGTGGGTACGGACCAGGGGCCGGCGATCTATTATAATCCCGATAAGATCTTTGACGATGATCCAAGGGCATTCAGGGTAAAGATCCCAAGGAATGACGGGACAGGGCTGGCCGATTATATGCTTGGAACAGAAATAATAATGTCGATAGCAGTTGATGGTGCAAACAGGAAATGGCTGGGAACATTCAGCTCAGGAGCTTACCTGCTTTCAGCTGACGGCTCGACAAAGATCGTAAATTACAATGAAGACAACAGCCCTATTCTTTCAAATACCGTTGTATCCCTTTCCGTTGATAATAAAACCGGCGATGTATGGTTCGGAACTGCCATGGGTGTGATTTCCGTCAGAGGAGATGCAACAGCGGGAGCGGATGCCTTCAGGAAGGTCTATTCATTTCCCAATCCTGTCAGGGAAACTTTTCAGGGGAACGTGACGATAACCGGGCTTATGAGAAATACCCAGATAAGGATAACTGACGTAAGCGGTAACCTTGTCTACAGCATGGTTTCGGATGGCGGCCAGGCTACATGGGACCTGAAAACTTATAACGGGAAGCGCGTTTCAACCGGCGTATATATTGTATTCTGTGCAAGCGAGGATGGAAGCCAGTCGGTGGTGACGAAGATGCTTGTAATCAAGTAGGGCGTGAGGTGTGCGGTGTGCGGTGTGCGGTATGCGGTGTGCGGTAATGATCTAGAATCAAAAAACTTTTGTCTTTCCCCTTTTCCCTGGTCCACCCCTCCATCCTGGCTCCTCCCTAAAATTGCCCACAGGGCAATTTCTTAACGGTCGGCCCTCTTTTGCCTTTATGAAATCAAGCTCTGTATCCTGTCGATCTGAAGCTGTTTGTTTACTTCCCTGAGGCTTCTTGCTGTTTTGGTAAAATACTGGTGACCGGAAATAAATTTCACCTGCAGCTTGTTCCAGTCGTTAAGCTCCCCTATTTTATTCTGTGCCTTGAGCTCTTCATAAAGAGTATTGGAGACAGGTATGAAATCGCTTCTGCCCAGGTAATCAAGATCTGAATCGCAAATGATGTTCTCAAGAAGATTCTTAGGCCTTGGCGGAAGCTTTGTAGCCATAATGATCTCACATATCCGGTCGATCTGTTCCTTTGTATAGTTATATTTGGGAAGCATTTCCCTGGCCAGCAGGGTACCGTGATATTCATGGGTGTCATAATCTACTGTATGTCCGGCATCATGAAAGAGACCGGCGGTTTTAAGCAAAAGTATCTCTTCATCCGTACAGCCTTCTCCCCATCCGATCAGCTCAACCTCTGTCACTACATCCACCGTATGCTTTACATTATGATAAAACAGATAATCAGGAAGCTCCTTTTCAAGCTTGTCGAGAATTATCTCCTGGATATCAGTAAACTGGATCAGTCCGAATTTAATGCCGAATGCATCATTCGGAACAGTTCCTTCTTCATCAAGTGAAAACTCAGGCTTAAGCCGTTTAACCTCATACATCTGAAGGTCACCCTTGTATTTGACTGGCAGCTTCCCGAAATAATGACAGTCGAAAAATTCCTTGACCAGTTCGTAGGTCATAACTGAAATAAGGATGGTCCCGCCGTCAGACACAGTTTCAACCCGGCTGGCCGTATTAACTGTATCTCCCTTTATGTCATAATTCACCTTCTTCTTCCCCGAAATTGTTGCAGTAACCGGACCCGTATGAATTCCGATCTTCAGATCCCATATCCTGTTTTCCTTTCCCCTCCTGTTGAATTCGTAACTCTCAAGATAATTCCTCATCTCCATGGCAGCCATGACCACATCAATAGGGTTTGTAATGTTTTTTATGGGAATCCCGCCTGCACACATATAAGTATCTCCGATCGTCTTGATCTTTTCAATTTTATAGCGGTTGACTATCTCATCAAATTCCAGGAGGATATCATCCAGCTCATCCATGACAGCTGAAGATTCCATGCCTTCTACCAGCTTTGAAAATCCGTGAATATCGGCGAACAGAACAGTTGCCATGTTGAACCGCAGCGACCTCTCCTTTTTCTCCCCTTCCTTTTCCTCATGTATCCCATCGGCAGGAGCCCTTTCGGCCAGTGCTTTGTATTTTTCAACATCTCTCGAAAGCTTCTCATTCATCTTTTCAAGCTTCTTGATATACTGCTCAAGATCCTGGTTCTGCTTCGCCAGTTTAGCTATTCTTTTGACAAGCTCATCATTATTTGTTGGAGTCATATCAGGAGAGTTGACAGGTAAATATACAAAAAAATAAATCCAGAGTTCAATAGTCATAACGTTTATGTACATTTTGTTAATTTTGAAAAAATCTCAGAAATGCTTGATAAAACAAGCGGCATAGTACTTAACCAGATCAAATACACCGATTCGGGAATTGTCACCCAGATCTTTACCAGGAAATTTGGCAGGCAATCTTTTATGATAAAGGGTACCCGAAGTAAAAAATCCCCGAAAAATGCTGTTCTGTTTCGTCCGCTTACAATCCTCGACCTTGTCGTCTATTATAAAGAGTCGCGAGGCATGCAAAGCGTCAGGGAAATTTCAGTTGAATATGCACCCGCGGATATTTATAACAATATTTTAAAAAGTTCAATGGCGATCTTTATCGGCGAGGTTCTGACTTCCGTACTCAGGGAGGAGGGTCAGCAGGATGAACTATTCAATTTTATAAAGGATTCTGTGGTTTACCTTGATAACCGTAAAGAAGCATTCTCGAATTTCCATATCGCTTTCCTGACAGGACTATGCAGCTATCTTGGCTTTGAACCGGGAAGAATGACCGACAGCAACAACGGGATCTTTGACCTGGTAAACGGCAAATTTGTGGCAATACCCCCCGCGCATGGAGTCTATTCCGACTTAGAGCTGTCGGCCATTCTTGCCGGGTTTTTCCAGTCAACGTGGGATAATATGAACCTTATCCCGCTTTCGGGCCAGATGAGAAATGAGGTGCTTTCTGAATTGCTCAGATACTATTCTGTTCATTTGCCATCATTTAAAAAGATCAAATCGATAAGTATCCTGAAGGAGGTCTTTACATGATTTTTTCTCCTTTCAGGGATGAAATCTGCCTGGCTGGCTTCATTTTTACTTATATTTAAACCCAGGTATAAAAAATTCCGATGGCTATCATCTCCCCCATATTCAACCGGCTGAACGCCAGAAGGCTTAACCAGATAGATTTCTTTAAGGACCATCCCGAACAGGTACAGGAGGAACTTCTCAGGAAGCTTCTTTTAAGATCTGGAGATACCGAATGGGGTAAGATGCATGGCTATAATTCAATTACCGGAATTACAGAGTACAGGAAAAGAGTTCCCCTTCAGAAGTATGAGGACATCATTCCTTATGTTGAAAAGCTCCAGCGGGGTGAGACAAACCTGTTATGGCCGGGAGAGGTAAAATGGTTTGCCAAATCTTCAGGAACAACAAGCGCCCGCAGCAAGTTTATTCCCGTGACAAGGGAATGTCTCGAAGATTGTCACTACAGGGGGCTTAAGGACCTGCTCGCAGTATATTCGAACAACAGGCCTGATACGAATATTTTCAACGGTAAGGGACTTATACTTGGCGGCAGCCACAGAATAAACAATTTCAGGAAGGACTCTTTGAGCGGCGACCTTTCGGCTATTCTTATGGAGAATGCTCCCTTCTGGGTTGATCTGTTCAGAACACCAAAAACAAGCATTGCACTGCTGGAGGACTTTGAGGAAAAGCTTGAAAGGATAACAAGGCGTACGACAGCTGAAAATGTGACAAACATTTCAGGAGTTCCTTCATGGTTCCTGGTCCTGATAAAACAGATCCTTGCTTATACCGGTAAAAAGAATCTCCTTGATGTCTGGCCCGGACTGGAGGTATTTTTCCATGGAGGGATAAGCTTTGTTCCGTACAGGGAACAGTTCAGGCATTTCATCAACGGCGGGCAGATGCAGTATATGGAGACCTTCAATGCGTCGGAGGGTTTTTTCGGACTTCAGGATGATCCGGCCACCAACGATATGCTCCTGATGCTCGATCTTGGTATTTACTATGAATTCATCCCTGCTGACAGAACAGACACCTGCGACCCTCCCGTTGTTTCCATTGGTGATGTCAAAGAGGGTGTCAGCTATGCCATGGTAATCTCGACAAACAGCGGTCTCTGGAGATATGTTATTGGTGATACCATCGTCTTCACAGGTCTTAAACCTCATAAATTCATCATCTCGGGCAGAACCATGAATTTTATAAATGCATTTGGTGAGGAGGTAATAATTGACAATGCGGAAAAAGCCATTGATGCAGCCTGCAGGGCCACCGGAGCGCTTATCTGTGAATATACGGCCGGACCGATCTATACGGGAGCAGAATCCAAAGGCTCGCATGAATGGCTTATTGAATTTGAGAGAAAACCTGATGACCCCGAAAGGTTCACAAAGGTGCTTGACGACACTCTTAAATCGGTCAATTCAGATTATGAAGCCAAAAGATTCAAAGACCTTAATCTGGTAATGCCTGTAGTAAAGTCCTTGCCAAACGGCACTTTCTATAAATGGCTAAGGGAGAAAAACAAGCTCGGAGGGCAAAACAAGGTGCCGAGACTTTCAAATACAAGAGAGCTTTTAGAAGAGTTGCTGAAAATAGCAGGGAAATAGAAAACTTAGAGTTATAATTAAAATATTTACAAATGACCTCTTTAACTCTAAGTACTCGAAGTACTCTAAGTACTCCAAGTACTCCAGGCACTTATTTCATAATTTTTGGTAATTTTATAAACTTATTATTGTAATAATATACTTATGCACATAGCTATTGCCGGGAATATCGGATCGGGAAAGACCACTCTGGCAGGGCTCCTTGCCAAGCATTATGGATGGACCCCGCATTATGAAGATGTTGATGACAACCCCTATCTCAACGACTTTTATGAAGATATGCAGAGATGGTCGTTCAACCTTCAGATATACTTTTTAAATTCCAGGTTCAGCCAGATACTCGAAATAAGAAAATCTGACAAGACGATCGTGCAGGACAGAACAATATACGAGGATGCATTTATTTTTGCACCTAACCTTCATTCAATGGGACTGATGTCGACCCGTGACTTTGATAATTACTTCAGTCTTTTTAAACTTATGAGCTCTCTCATTCAGCCTCCCGATCTGCTTTTATACCTGCGGGCATCTGTTCCGACTCTTGTGAACCAGATCCAGAACAGGGGACGTGAATACGAAAGCTCTATCCGTATCGATTATCTTAAAAGGCTGAACGAGAGGTATGAGGCATGGATCGAATCCTATTCTCTTGGTAAACTGCTGATCATTGAAGCTGATCATTATAACTTCCCGAACAACAAGGATCATCTGAGCGAAGTTATAGACAAGATAAATGCCGAGCTGCACGGACTATTCTGAAAACACTTAAAAGCTGCTCCTGAATGCAAAGCTTTTCTTCTAAATCTCTTCCCGGCAGAAGGTATTTTTTATTTTTTCATGGCTTTTGAATAAATTTGAACAATACAATTTGTCTTTCTGCATACAATCATTTCGTAAAACCTGTCAATCATGAAAACAATCAGAACGATCATTACTTTGATTCTGGGCCTTCTGGTTACGATGCCAGCAGGCGCCCAAACGGACATCTCAGGTCCTGTACCCATGGATCCTGCAGTCAGGAAAGGGAAACTTGAGAATGGACTTACCTATTATATAAGATATAACAGGGAACCGGAAAAACGCGCCAGTTTCTTTTTTATTCAGAATTCAGGGGCAATTGTTGAAAATGACAACCAGATCGGCCTTGCACATTTCCTTGAGCATATGTCAATGAACGGGACAGAACATTTCCCGGGGAAAGGTATTATAAGCGGCCTTGAGAAACATGGAGTTTCATTTGGAGAAAATATCAATGCCTTTACCGGGTTTGATGAAACTGTCTATCAACTTACAAATGTTCCCATGGAAAGGACCGACCTTATCGACACCTGCCTCCTGGCAATGTATGACTGGTCGGACTATATCTCACTTACCGATAAGGAGATCGATCTTGAGAGAGGCGTGATAGTCGAAGAATGGAGACAGGGCAGAGATGCAGGTTCCAGGATGATATTCGAAAAAGTATTACCGGTTGTGCTCAAGGGCTCAAAGTACGCTGAAAGAGATATTATCGGTAAACCTGAAAATATTGAAAATTTCAAATACGACACACTCCGTAATTTCTATCACGACTGGTACAGACCCGACATGGAAGCAATTGCAATAGTTGGCGATCTTAACGTCGATGAAGTGGAAAAAAAGATCAGGGATCTCTTTTCAAAGCTTAAACCTGTCATTAATCCGCGACCTAGGCCTCTCTTTGATGTTCCATATCATAAAGATACCAGATTTGTTCTTGCTACCGACAAAGAGGCTCCAAATACAATAGTATCAGTGATGACCCTTCATCCTTCCGTACCGAAGGATAAAAGGGATCTTCAATACCTTCGCGACAGCTACATTACAGATCTTATGAATTCCATTATCAATGCAAGAATATCAGAGCTTCTGCAAAAGGGAAATCCCCCCTTTGTAGCCGGTTCGATCTCGATGGAATCATATATCACCAGGGGGTATGATGCTTTTACAATGACCGCAAGCGCACGTATGAACGAAGAACCACTTGCCCTTGAATCAGTTTACCGTGAGGCAGAAAGAGCAAGAAGATTCGGTTTCACCAGGGGGGAGCTCGACCGTGCAAAAGCCAGAATGCTGACCAACTTCGAAAACACATGGAAGCAGAAGGATAAAATAAATAACGATACGTATGCCGGCTGGATGGAAGAGAATTTCTTTAATGGAGAGCCTCTTACCTCACCTGATTTTGATTTTGAATTCCTTAAAAGGGTCATCGATGGCATCTCTTTGGAGGAAGTTTCGGCAAAGTTCCGCCAGCTGATGACGGAAGAAAACAGGAGCATAACAGTTGAGGGTCTGGAAGGAAATGATGTAAAACACCTTTCAGAACAGGAAGCAATTGATATCATAAGCCGGGTCAAAGCCTCACAACTGGCTCCTTATGAGGACAAGGTCACTTCCTTATCGCTTGTCCCTGAGGGCATAAAGGGATCACCTGTGATCAAAACTACGTCGCTGCCGCAGTTTGACGCCGTCGAATGGACCCTTGCAAATAATGCCAAGGTAATTTACAAAAAAGCAGATTTCGAGAAAGACAACGTGATCCTTTCATCTTACAGGCTGGGAGGTACATCACTGTTTGAAACTGATATGCTACCCTCAGCAATGATGCTTCCTGCTGTCGTCACCACCTATGGGACAGGAGATTTTGACAATGTCACTCTTCAGAAGATGCTTGCCGGGAAAAAAGCTTCCGCTGCCGTGTCACTGAGTGAACTGACCGAGGGTGTCAACGGCTCATCAACACCAAGGGATTTCGAGACCATGATGCAGCTGCTTTATCTGCGATTTGCAAAACCAAGGTTTGACAGTACTGCACATCAGGCAATAATGACAAGATATTCTGCATTTATTGCCAACATGGCGAAGGACCCTCTGAAAACCATGCAGGATTCAGTTTCACTTTTCCTTACCAACTTCAGCCCAAGGACAATGGTGCTGAATAATGAAATGTTGTCGAAGGTTGATTATGGGAAAGTCAGAAGAATATACCGTGAAATGTTTTCAGATGTTGCAGGATTCACATTCATCATTGTGGGCAATATTAGTGAGGATAGCGTAAAACCCATGGTTGAGAAATACATAGGATCTCTTAAGGGCGGAACAGGAACAGGGAAATTCATTGACAGGAATGTCAGGCCGCCTAAGGGCAGGTTCGTAAAAGATATACAGATACCTCTCACGGTGCCAAAGACAACAGTATTTGTCAGTCATTCGGCAGTTATGAAATATACGCCTTACAATAATATCTGTCTTAAGGTTATCAGCGGTATCCTCGACCTTGATTATACGGAAAGGGTCAGGGAAGAGGCCGGAGGAACATATGGAGTCTCCGTCAGCCTGACATCACAGCTTTATCCTTATCAGAATGCCACTGGTCTGATTATGTTTGATTGCAAACCGGCACGAGCCGACAGTCTTAAAGGTATAATCTATGATGAAATAAATGATCTTGTTGAGAAAGGTCCCGGCAAGGAGGAACTTGAAAAGACTGTCAGCAACCTACTTAAGAACAGGGAGGAGACAAGAAGACATAACAACTTCTGGAGCAATACGATCTACACCTGGTGCTATACGGGAATTAATGTGAACGATGAACAGAACTATGAAGCTATCCTGAAAAAACTTACCGTCAAGGACATACAGGCTTTTTCCAGGGAATTCTTCTCAAAAGCCAACATAGCCGATATTGTATTCAGGCCGGCTAAGGAATGAGGGGGAGAAGTGGAGAGGGGGAGACATGGTGAGAAGTGAGAGGTGAGAAGTGAGTTGAAGCGTTTAAATGTTGAAACGTTTATTAAGAACTACCACAACTTGTCCCGATGGATCGGGGCAGGTCGTATTACGCCGTGGTTAAAAAAGTTAAATAAAATTAAAAATCCTCAGACGGACATACTTTTACCATTCTCGCAGAATTTGAATTTTATCTTTATCTATATTTGTCGGTTATTACAAATTTTTAAAAATGAGATCGGACAGAAGAACTTTTATAAAGACAGCTTCAGTTGTAGCTGCCGGAGCCATGATCCCGCGTGAAGTATTTTCAATTGGAAGACCGGGTGTTGCTGCAAGCGACAAGGTACGGATCGGGCTGATCGGCGCCAATGGTATGGGCTGGAGCGATCTGACATCTTTCCTGAAAAACAAGGAGGTTGAATGCATCGCTTTATGCGACGTTGATAAAAATGTGCTTACCAACAGGACAAACGACCTTCTCAAAATGAAGCTTCCTCAGCCAAAGCTGTATGTAGATCATCGCCGGATGCTTGAGAACAAGGATATCGATGCAGTAATAATTGCCACACCCGACCATTGGCATTGCATGACCTTCGTTAATTCACTTGAGGCCGGGAAGCATGTTTATGTCGAAAAACCTATCGGCAATTCAATTGCTGAAATAAACATTATGCATAAGGCTGCAACGAAGTACGATAAGATAGTGCAGGTAGGTCAATGGCAGCGAAGCCAGCCTCATTTTGTGGATGCCATAAATTACCTTAAAACAGGAAAGCTCGGGAGGATACGAGCCTGCAAGGCATGGTCGTTTGTAGACTGGAAAAGTGCTGTGCCCAAGGTTCCGGATTCCCCCGTACCTGAAGGAGTTAATTACGATATGTGGCTCGGTCCTGCTCCCAAAAGGCCCTTCAATAAGAACAGGTTCCATTTTACATGGAGATGGTACTGGGAATACGGCAACGGCCTGATGACGGACTGGGGTGTTCACCTGATCGATTATATCTTATACGGAATGAATAAATCCATACCCGAATCTGTCATGGCTATTGGAGGCAAATATGCATATCCTGACGACGATATGGTAACCCCCGATACAATGACCGCCGTTTTTGACTTCAGGGACTTTACAATGATCTGGGAACATACCATAGGCATTGGTCTGGGTAACTGGAAAAGACCCCACGGAATGGCCTACACCGGTGAAAACGGCACGCTTGTTCTGGATCGCGACGGATGGGAAGTTGTTCCTGAGAAGAAAAAGATAGAAGCAGTGCCTGTTCAGAAAAATGTCGGTGTGGGACTCGATCTCCATACCAGGAACATGCTTGATTGCATGAAGAATAACACCCCGGAGAAGCTGAATGCCGGGATTGATATTGGCAGGAACGTTGCACTTGTGGCCCAGATGGGAAACATTGCCTTCAGGAGCGGCGAAAAGGTCGTATGGGATAACGCAAAACAGCAGTTTACTTCGGCTAATGCGAATAAATTTATTGTCCCGGTTTACAACAACGGCTATTCACTTCCGAAATATCAGTAATCAGTACCTGTGCCCCGAGGGACAGGATATCGAATTATTATTCAACCCTTTTTAATGATAGTTAAAAATTATGAGAAATTTTATTATTGGAGTACTAATAATAGCCTTAATGCAGGGTTGTACCGGCAAGGCTAAAAATTCCACAGAACAGGTGAAAAAGTATCCGGCATTTGATGTTCAGAACATGGACACTATTATTAAACCGGGAGATGACTTTTTCTCCTATGTAAATGGCACATGGCTGAAGAATAATCCTATTCCGCCTGACAAGAATTCCCGTTCCTCTTTTGAAGAGCTTTTTGAAAGAAACAGGCACGATATAAGAGAGATCATTGAGGAAGCTGCTGCTTCTAAAGATGCTCAGCCTGGAAGCAATACAGAAAAAATAGGTACATTTTATAATTCCGGCATGGACACGGTATCAATCGGGCAAAATGGAATAAAGCCATTGAAGAAATTTTTCGACCGGATCGATTCTATCCGTAATATCGCAGATGTACAGTCTGTTGTGGCCTACTTCCAGACTTACCAGATCAGCCCGTTCTTCTATCTTTTCTCAAATCAGGATTCGAAGAAAAGTACGAGCGTAATTGCACAGTGTTTTCAGGCTGGGATAGGTTTGCCCGAACGCGATTATTATTTCAACAATGATGAATCTACCAAAAAAATCAGGGAAAAATATCTCGTCCATTTGACCAAAATGTTTGAGCTGTTGAATGATGAGCCTGCAATTGCAGAAAAAAATGCCGTCACTGTTATGAAGATGGAAACTGAGCTGGCTAAAGCATCATTTACAAATGTTGAAAATCAGGATCCCCAGAAAACTTATAACAAGCTTACGATCGACCAGTTGAATAAGCTCGCACCTCATTTTAACTGGCACTCATATTTTACGCTTGTTGGTTATCCCGGTATATCAGAGGTAAATATTTATCAGCCAGGCTTTCTGAAGGAGCTTGACAACATGCTGAAAACAGTTCCTGTGGCCGACTGGAAAACATTTCTGCGCTGGCACCTGATCAATAGTACTGCTGGTTTGCTGGACAAGGCTTTTGAGGACCAGAATTTCGACTTCTATTACAGGACATTATCGGGACAGGAGCAAATGGAGCCCCGCTGGAAACGGGTTCTTGATGTTACGAGCGGTTCGCTCGGCGAAATTATCGGGCAATTGTATGTCCAAAAATATTTCCCGCCCATTGCCAAGCAGAAAATGACAGACCTTGTGATGAACCTTAAGAAATCGCTCAGGCAAAGGATCGAAAACCTTGACTGGATGGGACCTCAGACAAAACAGGAAGCCGAAGCCAAGCTCGATAAGATGGGAGTAAAGGTAGGGTATCCGGATAAGTGGAGGGACTATTCCGGACTGGTTATTACTCCTCAATCATATGTTTTAAATGTGCTTAATTCAAGAGCCTTTGGATTCAGGTATACAATGAACAAGGTTGGCAAACCGGTTGACCCTAATGAATGGGGGATGACACCTCAGACAGTTAATGCTTATTACAATCCGAACAGGAATGAGATAGTCTTCCCGGCAGGCATACTTCAGCCACCTTTCTTTAATCTCGATGCTGATGATGCGGTCAATTATGGCGCCATTGGCTTTGTAATTGGTCATGAAATGACTCACGGTTTCGATAATACGGGAAGGCAATTTGATAAGGATGGTAACCTTCGTGACTGGTGGACCAAAGAAGATTCCAAAGCATTCGAGGCTCACGCAGCTATGCTTATAGATCAGTATGATCACTATATGGTGCTGGATTCGGTGTTTGTCAATGGGAAGCTTACTCTTGGCGAGAATATTGCTGATCTTGGGGGAGGAACAGTTGCTTTTAATGCCTACAAACTGTCACTCTTAGGGAAAGAAGCTCCAAAGCCAATTGACGGGTTCACCAATTATCAGCGCTTCTTTCTGGCATACGCCCAGGTCTGGAGAACAAATATGCGCGATAAGGAACTGAAGAAAAGAGTTAAGACCGATGAGCATTCACCGGCAAAAGCAAGAATAAATGGCGTGGTTTACAATATGCCTGAATTTTACCTGGCTTTCCCTGATGTGAAGCCGGGTGATAAATTATTCAGGCCGGTGGATAAGCGTCCTGTTATCTGGTAAAACTGAATTAAAATTCTTTTTGCTTCTCTATAATGAGGCTGCTATTTCAGACAGCCTCATTTTTATTTTTTGCCAGGAATGTTCATCCATTCTGGCGCCAACGATCTCAATTACATGGCCTGCAAGAATTGAACCTAAGAGCCCGCATTTCTCCAGAGAGAATCCACTGGAATAGCCATAAAGAAAACCGGATGCATAAAGATCTCCGGCACCAGTTGTATCAACACATTGAACAGGTATGGTACCGATATTAGAGGTCTCTCCTCCCCGCCTGATCATTGAACCCTCTTTCCCGACTTTAATTACAGCAATGTCGCATAACCCGGAAAGGATATTTAATGCTTCTCGTGGTGCAAAACCGGTAAAAGATCTCGCCTCTTCTTCATTGGCGAACAGAATGTCAACATATCTTTCAATTATATCCCTGAAATCAGAAAGCTTTGATTCAACGACATTGAAGCTTGCAAGATCCAGGGCGACCTTCATATTGCTCTGCCTGGCGATCTTACAGGCTTTTTCCACCAGCGCTTTATTTATGATCAGATAACCTTCGAGGTAAAGAATATCATAATTTTTAAAATCAGCGGGATTCAGGTCATCTGCTCCCAGCTCGACAGCTGCCCCGAGGTGAGTTGCAAAGGTTCTCTCTGAACCGGGAGAAATGATAGCTACTGCCGTACCCGTGACAGAATTCCGACGCGTCAAAAAGGTTTTGACGCCTGCCCCTTTCATATCATTTTCAAAAAAATCACCAATATCATCTTTCCCGATCGATCCGATGAACCCTGTCTCAACGCCTAACATTGCTAGTCCATGGATAGTATTGGCAGCTGATCCGCCTGAAACAAGATTTCTTATAAAATCAGAGGTCCCTGACTTTATCTGTTCCGATTTTTCCGCATCGACCAGCTGCATGCTTCCTTTTGGCAATGAAAATCTTTCAAGTATATTATCATTATCAATCAGAGTCATAACATCCACCAGGGCATTCCCTATTCCGAGTATCCGCTTCATTTTAAAAAATTTCCGCAAAGATATTGCTTAATTCACTAAAAGGCCTTATTTTTGCCACGCTAAAATAAATTTTGGCAAAGTAAAACTCCTCAGTAGCTCAGTTGGTTAGAGCATCTGACTGTTAATCAGAGGGTCGCTTGTTCGAGTCAAGCCTGGGGAGCCAAATGACACTCAACCGCTTACACAACTTTGATGATAAGCGGTTTTTTCATAATCTGCCAGGTTTCTGCCAGGTTTTGGAGGATTCTGACATTAAAACCGCTTAAATTTAAACAAAAAGGTAGGTGAAAATCGATACCATTCTCAACCTGTATTTCTTCACTTGCTTCCTTCATTTGCTCGCCTTGGAATTTCTCTTTGATTAACATATCTAAAGGATAACCAAAAGAAGTTAAAAAGTCAACTGGTTTTCTCTCTTTTGCACTCCTAATTCCACCACAATAAGTAAAATTCCAATTTTAACTATGTCCTGAGTTCGCCATTGAATGATCATCTCCGGACAACCCTTGCCCTCAAAACCATAATAAACTCACCCAGAATCAACCTGGTGAGGTCTGGGCCTGTTATTTCATTAAACTTAAAGACAATCTGTTTAAATTTAAACAAAGGTCGGTGGTGATTACCACCATTCTCTTATTTATAACTTGACTGACTCTTCAGATCCGGAGTATCAAAATTCTTATGGAAGAATAAATCCAAGTTTTACCTTCGCTTCAGGTTACAGGAGGTTTGGAGTGCAATCAGACATAAAAAAAGGCTGCACATAGCAGCCTGATCTCATAGGATATCATTAGAGCCTTACAGAATTACATTAATTTTAAATTCTGCTAAAACCCCTGGTCTTGTCTTTTCGTGGCATTATCTGTGTTAGCGGTTTTAATCATTTTGTACTGGTTTCTTCTAAAATCATTTGTCAAGTTGTAGAAGCAACTTTTTTGATAAAGCCTGATATGGCTTAGTATTTTTTGTGGAAATATCTTTTAGGATTTTGACTAGCTGTTCGTCTTGGCCGTCTATGTTGTAAATATATTTTGAATATTGTATTCTGTTAAAGCTATCTTGATCTGCGAATAGATCTAAAAAACCCATCGGATTATTTTTAATTGCATCAATAAGAAAGTCAGGTATTGCTTCAGTAACCCCAGCGTATGTTGAAACTTTATCTCTTAGTTGAAAGAGAGAATAGAAGAAGGACTTGTCTTTAGTGGCTTCTATTGAGATCATTTTGATTACTCTAAGAACAGGTTCAAAATCTTTATCGGATGAAAGATAATATGAAAAAAGCCCCTCTCCACGGAAGTAATCATAATATGAATATAATTCTGAAAACTCATTTGCTTGTGATAGGTTAATTGAATTAGATCTCGATAATGTCAATAATAATGGTTTTAAATTGTTCTTAACTTTATTGTATATATCAATCATTGTTTTTGAAGTGAGTCGATCAAGTCTATAGACTTTTTCGGAATCACTTGAACGCCAATATTTGAAGTAGATATCATGAATTGATAGACTGTCCTCCGGAAAAAGTTTTATTGCTCTTCCGTAGGACAATTTCAATTTCTGAGAAGATTTATTGTCTTGGGAATGGGAATTAATAATTACCGCAATAGCCAAGATTAAAGTAAATACTAATTCAGATTTTCCGGGACAGACCTATTCTAATCTTGTACAAGCGTCAGGTAATTTAATATACCGAAGATACAATCCGGATATAAAAGTCTTGTAATTCTGAATGCAACATTACGCCAATCCATCCAAAAACCTCTTCCGGATTACCAAGGTTGAACTTTTTTAAACAGGATTAAGAGATGCATAAGTTGTACCCTCAAAAGCGGAACATTGTTTTTCTTATCGTTATCCGTGTCAGGCTTAATTCTTTTCTTATTTGTTATTTTTTATGCAGCTATAATCACCTGTTTTGGCCCATTCATGGATTGTTTCAATTGTTACATAATTTTTAATTAATGTCTCAGCAGGGATCGGCCTGTTCGAAAAAGGAACAATTACAAATGTGGAATCATTGTTATTGTACCACAAGAATCCAATTGGGGAAATCGTATATATTGATTTTTTGATTTTATTATTAAGTGTTTCATAAATGAGGTAAGGTGGACTTTTCTTATCGAAGATATCTGCTCCAATTGTATTCCAGGTTTTATCTTTTAAATATCCCCTCAAGTGGCCAATGAGTGTATCATTTTTTACAATTAACCCTTCTACTCTTGAGCTATCTTTTTCTAAGAAAGAGAAAAGACTTAATCCATAATTATAATTTACTGCCTCTGGTTTAAACTTAAAAACCGGGATGTCAATGAAACTAATATTTAAGATACTGCTATCAAAATATGTTTTCCCCTCATTGAATAGATTGGCAGTATTTGCAAGTTTCCAAAGATTATGTTTAATCCAAAGAGAATCCTTTAAGATAACCAAGTCCCTTTTGCGTAATGATCCCCAATTTTGACCAGAAATTTTTACTGAAAAAAGAACAAGAAAAATAATAGGTATAAATCTCATTTCTGAGGTATTTTATAAAAATTAGATTAAGGATTCACCTTGTTATTGCTGAATTGAAGTAACCCTAACGCCAGTCCGTCCAAAAACCTCTTCCGGATTATCAAGATTGAACTTTTTTAAACAGGGGATTA
>JBEKFE010000020.1:0-45756 GCA_050013475.1 Bacteroidales bacterium | reverse complement strand
AACCAGAACGACGGTGATAAAAATTACTCAAGGAAGAGCTAAGAAGGGGTGGTCAGTTTAATCTGCGATCCGGTGGTCGCTTAGCATTGCGGATACATGGTCAATATACCTGCGTTTTCCACGTAAGGATGTGGTATTAATAATAATGACCTTAAATAAAGAAAAATGGAAAGATTTATTGATAACTTATTAGAATACTGTGCACCGATTATTTGGACTTTTTTTGTTGTAATGACTTTTATTGTAAAATCAATATTAAAAAGGTATGATTACAATGTAATATACTGGTTTGCAAGCATATCAGATTATAGGAATTTGAAGAAATTGAAAGAAATTCAGCCACAGCTACAACCCATATACTATGGTTTAATCATATCAACCTTATGTGCAATTATATTCTTTTTACTATTTGTCTTTTCGACTATTATTTATTAGTTAAATCAGTGTCTTGTCTTTATTATAATATAATGTACCCCATTTCCGGGGCAAGATTTAGTCAAAGTCAAGTTGGATTTTATTAAAATCAGTCAATATTAAAATAAAGCTAATTCACGTTGATGTTTGTTTAAATTTAAACGAAAATAAGTCCAAAACCTGGCGTAAACCTGGCGTAAAATAAAAAACCGCTTGTGAATTTTTTTCATAAGCGGTTGATTATAAAAGGTGGGCCCAGCTGGGATCGAACCAGCGACCCCCTGATTATGAGTCAGGTGCTCTAACCATCTGAGCTATGGGCCCTTTAAAATCGGACTGCAATATTAAATATTTGTCGCAAATAATCCAAGAGGATAATAAAAGAAACAGAGACTTCAGCTTTTAAGACTACTCCTTCCTGATATACTGCATCAGCACACTCACAGCCTCATCCATATCGTGGCCGAAGGTCAGGATACCGGCACGGTCGCCTGCCATCACGATGATCCTTTTTTCAAATACATCAGAATCCTTGAATAAGCGGAGGATATCTTTAGCAAGTCCGATTGTTCCGTAATCCATCGACGGGTTCGTTGTGGGAACCTTATAAATAAGCTCATTCCACAGATCGATGCTGTGAACATGAACGACAGCATTGGCGCCTGGCTCTGACAGATAAATAGCCGCGTGGGTCAGTGATTCTGAGGATGCCTTCAGCGGACCAATGCACTGGACAGCATTATCATCTATGTTGAATGAGTTCACCTTGACATAATGGCCGGGTTCAAGCTCCGGGATCTCTCCTGTAGCCGAACCTGTAATAATAAACTGGTTTCCCCCGCCTGTGCGGATGCTCATATTGCCAAAGCCAACTCCATTCTCGTATGCACCGATCAGATCCATATTGAACAGCACCTCGCGCCAGTAATTTATCGTTTCGAACTGCTCATCCGAAATTACCGGACCTGACTGACTCCAGTGACAATTAAATTTTACAACGCCTTCCATAGTTATGATCGAGTTTATCTGGAAACATATTTTTAATATCATTTTCTGCCGCCTTGCATATGCCTCTTTCCGTGATCAGTCCGGAAATAAGCCTGGCAGGCGTAATATCAAAGCCAAAATTAGCAGCTTTGGTATAATCCGGGCATATTCTTACGGATATTATTTTCCCCTGATTAAATCCCTGAACATCAGTCACCTCTGCCTGGTCCCTCTCTTCAACCGGGATCTCTTTCATCCCGTCGGTAATTTTAAAGTCGATAGAAGAGGAGGGAACTGCCACATAAAAAGGGATATTGTTGTCATTTGCAGCCAGGGCCTTGAGATATGTCCCGATTTTGTTGGCAGTATCGCCTGATAAAGCTGTCCTGTCGCTTCCTGTGATAACTACATCGACCATCCCTCGCTGCATCAGGTGACCGCCGGTATTGTCGGTAATAAGTGTATGTGGAATATCCTCATTCGCAAGTTCGAATGTTGTAAGCATTGCACCCTGGTTCCTTGGCCGGGTCTCATCCACCCATACATGGACGGGAATGCCCCTGTCCCTTGCAAGATATATCGGAGCTGTAACCGTTCCGTAATCTATGCAGGCAAGCCATCCTGCATTGCAATGAGTGAGAATATTTACAGGTTTTCCACCCTTTTTCCTGCTGATCTCCTCAATGATACTGAGCCCATGCCTGCCTATGGCAATACAATTATCAAGTTCTGCATCATATATCTCAAGTGCTGCTTCAAGTGCCCTTTTCTTAAGCTCTTCCGGTGCAACAATACCTGTAAGCTGGTCCAGCACCCTGTTTACCGCCCAGGAAAGATTTACTGCTGTTGGCCGGCTTGAAATAAGACGTGCCGCAGCATTGACAAGATATGTTCCTGCATCTGAACATCCTGCGATCTCAAGGGTAGCAAAATACATTCCGAATGCACCTGCAGCTCCGATCGCGGGTGCCCCGCGAAGCGTCATTGAACATATCGAATCGTACACCTCCTCAACGGAGCCGAGCTCTTTTATTTCAAGTAAAAAAGGGAGCTTTTCCTGGTCGATGACCTTAATAATAAGTGGGTCAGACTTATCCCACCAGATGCTCCGGTAATACTGGCTTCCGATTTTCATTTTAACAATTCTTACTACTGGTCAAATTAATTCTCAACCTCACCCCCTCTTTCCCCCTCTAACGCCAGGCGGGAGATTTAGGGAGAGGTGAATTAATCAGCTAAAATACAAAATTACATGTTTCATGATCTTTTCGAATTATCGACCATTTCATTCCAAAATTTATGAACTGAAATTTTTATTTTATATTTGCACAGATGGTCAAAAGTCAGATCCAATTTCAGATACATGGTTAACAAAGAGGAGTTTAGGAATAAGATCATAGTAACCGCAGGGCAGATATTCAGCCGTTACGGATTCAGGAAAACGACCATGGATGAGATCGCACGGGCGCTCAAAATGGGCAAAAGCTCCATATATTATTATTTCAAAAGCAAGGAGGATATATTTGAGGCAGTTGTCCTGTACGAGGCTAATATTCTTAGAAATGAGCTGACTAAGGCGATCAAATCAGTGGATTCACCTATAGGAAAGATGGAAAACTATGTATTTGTCAGGATGAAAGCATTCGAAAAACTGGCAAACTACTATAATGCAATCTTTGACAAGAATCTCGATCATTTTGAATTCATCGAAAAAATAAGGGCGAAGTATGATCTCGAAGAGATAGCTATTCTGAGGCTTCTCCTTTACGACGGAGTAAAAAAGAAAATATTCATTGTCGAGGATACTGAATATACTGCAATGGCGATCCAGACTACAATGAAAGGACTTGAGGTCCCGCTTTTCTGGAAGAAACGGGAGGTCGAAATTGATCACCGCCTCAGGGCCATACTTGATGTCCTTTTCTACGGTATCGTCAAGAAGTAGCTGTTATTTCCTTTCCAGCCCTGGCTTTTTGATCTTTATGCTGTAATAGAGCCCGACAAGTCCCATTATAATAAAAGGTATGCTTAACAATTGCCCCATATTAAGGGACATTTTTGATTCAAACGGAACCTGTACCTCCTTGACAAATTCGATAAGGAATCTCGAGGTAAAGACTATGATAAGAAAAATGCTTATAAGGAGACCCTGGTAAACATCTCCCTTTTTTCTCCAGTACATCCATGTCAGTAGGAAGAAAACCAGCAGATATGTCAATCCTTCATAGATCTGGGTGGGATGTTTGGGAACGACTTCATTGTTGTGCAGGAATACAAACCCCCAGGGCAGTGATGTCTCAACCCCGTATATTTCAGAATTCATAAGATTCCCCATCCTGATAAAGAACCCCGAAAGTGCCACGACAATGGCGATCCGGTCGAGAACCCAGAAGTAGCCCTTTTTCTCTTTCCTCACAAACAGCCAGAGAGTGGCAAGGATCCCGAGCGCAGCGCCATGACTGGCGAGTCCGCCATGCCAGACCATTAGTATTTCCACCGGATGACTGAGGTAGAAAGAAGGTTCATAGAAGAGGCAGTGACCAAGCCTGGCCCCCACAACTGTACCTATTGCCATATAAATGGTAAGGCGGTCGAGAACTTCATCGGCCAGACCTTCATTCCTGAACATCTTTCTCATTATAAAATACCCGAAAAGAAAAGAAGAGGCAAAGAGCAGACCGTACCATCTGATGGCAAAAGAACCTATTCTTAATATTTCGGGATTGGGATCCCACGGAACAATAAGGAAATGCATAATCCTGATTTTTAAATTCTGTCAAAGGTAGAAAATTATTATTTTGAGAATATGTTAAAGGAATTAAATTCTGTACCGTTTGCATTATGCTATTAAGAGTATTTTAAAAATTGATGTAAGTTTGTATCATTACCTGGTACTAAAATGAAGCATGGTGGTTTAACTTCCGGAACTGTGGCTGCTGCAATAATGATCATTATTGCCAGCTGCGCCAAGCAGGCTCCTCCCACTGGCGGTCCAAAGGATGTTACACCGCCTGTAATGGTTAAGAGTATTCCACCTGCCGGGACCACCAATTATAAGGGCAAGAGCATATATATTACGTTTGACGAATATTTCATCCTTGATAAGCTGAATGAGAAGTTCATTATGTCTCCTCCGGTAAAGATCAAGCCCAAGATCACTACCAAGGACAAAACCCTAATTATTAATTTTAAGGGAGATCTGAAGGACAGTACCACATATACCCTCAATTTCCCGGATGTGATAAGGGATCTCAACGAAAATAATCCTATCCCGAATTTCCAGTATGTCTTTTCAACCGGTAACGTACTTGATTCATTATCGGTGACAGGCAATGTGGTTCTTGCAGACAATCTTGAATCCGGGAAAAACATCTTCGTACTGCTTTACAGAAATCTTGCAGATTCAGCACCACGCAAAGTCCTTCCCGATTATCTTTCAGTTGCAGATGTGAACGGCTATTTCAGGATAAACAATGTGAAAGGGGGGAAATACAGGTTATATGCACTGTCAGACATTAACAGCAACAACAGGTATGACCTTCCCGATGAAGCATTTGCTTTTCTCGACTCGGTTATTGACGTTGATCCTGTAAGAAACTACAGACCACCGGAACCAGCTAAAAAAGATACTGTTATTGTAAAAAAAGTTGAAAAGTCATCAAAAAATGAGAAGGTTCCAAAATTAGTCCCGTTTATAAACGGGGATCATAAACTTTATCTTTTCACTGCCCAGAAAAAAGTACATTATCTTTCTTCATCCGACAGGAAGATGCCCTACCAGTTCTTGTACTATATGTCGATCCCCCCCGACACCATGAAATTCAGTTTCAGGTTTGCCGATCAGGGCGATTACCGGTACTTCAGCGAGAAGAACAAAACCGGCGATACGATAATGATCTGGCTGCGCGACAGTTCACTTTATTCCCGGTCGAATATTAAAACCATAGTAACTTACCCTTACACAGATTCCACAGGCAGGAATATCTACAAGAATGACACGATCCAAATGAGATTTACGACCGTAAAAACCGGAAGGGGTAAGGTACAGACAAAAGCATTAAAAATATCCGAGAACATCCCGGGCGGAACTCTTAAGCCAGGGCAAAAAATATTTCTTACTTCCCCAACACCCCTGAGAGCTCCCGACACCTCCAAAATAAGAGTCTATAATATCAGGGAAAAACAGAGGATACCCATGCCGGCAGTTTTTGTGCCCGACACCATCAACACCAGGACCTACATGCTGGATGCGAAGTTCGATGAGGGTGAGAGATACCTGCTCATCAGAGATAAAGGATCATTCCGCAACATTTATGGTGATCAGTCAGATTCTGCCGGGCTGACCATTACCGTCAGGCAGCCAAATACATACGGGCATCTTACAATGAATGTGAGAAACGGCAAGGGAAATCTTATAGTCCAGTTACTTACAACCAAGGAAATCGTGCTGCAGGAGCGCGACCTTGCAGACTCCGGGTTGGTAGACTTCCCGTTGCTTGAACCAGGCCTATATCGGGTAAGGGTTATATACGACCTCAATGGCGACGGGAAATGGACCACTGGAAATTATGATAAAAAACTTCAGCCTGAACCGGTATCTTATTTTCACCAGGAGATTGAGGTAAAGAGCGACTGGGAATATGTTGAGGACTGGGATGTAGGCATAGTAAACGCAAAGGACAAGTCTTTAAGAGAAAAGAAAGAGGTGAGTAAATAACTCATTTTTAAGCACGATCCATTTTATATTGAACTTCTCGTAATCTGGAAATAGTTTTTTACATTTGTTTCAAAGGATCTGATCTCTCTGAGGTCAGGATTTTCAAGCGTAACTGATAAAACCGGTTCAAATTGTAACTAAATATTGTATCAGATATAGTTTAAAAGTAATTGGTTCTCTGAGTTCAGAACAAATAATGACAAGAGTGCTCTGGTTTGTTGAAATTCATTAGTATCATATACTCTCTTTAAAATGGAAAACATAAGGGGAAATGCAATAATCGGACAATCGGGAGGCCCGACATCCGTTATCAACTCGAGTCTGGCAGGGGTAGTCGAGGCCGGCCTCAGAACATCCTTTATTGAAAATATTTACGGGATGCACTGGGGAATTGAGGGATTCATGCAGGAGAATATCCTGGACCTTGGCAAACAGTCACCATCAGTAATAAAAGGCCTGAGGACCACTCCCTCGTCAGCCCTGGGTTCATCACGTCACAAGCTCAGGGGAAATGAGCTTGAACATGTACTAGCTGTTCTGAAGAAATACAATATAAGGTATCTCTTTATGATAGGCGGTAATGATACTATGGATACCATCCACCGGGTTGAAGAATACAGCCGTTCAATGAAATATGAGCTGCATGGAATAGGTATTCCGAAAACAGTCGACAACGACCTTTTCGGCACTGATCATACGCCCGGCTTTCCTTCAGCTGCCAGGTCCAATATTCTCAATGTGATGCAGGCAGGTGTGCTTGCCCGCGATATGCAGAAGGTCGATCAGTTTGTTGTTTACCAGACCATCGGAAGAGATGCTGGCTGGCTGGCCGCAGCAACTGCCATGGCTAAAAAAAATGAAGAGGATGCTCCTCATCTTATTTATGCACCGGAGTTTGCTTTCGATAAAACAAGCTTTCTGTCGGATGTCGAAAAATGTATTAAAAAGTATGGATGGGTATCCGTTGTATGTGGCGAAGGAATAAAATTTGCCGATGGAACCCCCGTAAGCGCGGCAACAACCAGGGACAAATTCAATAATACTGAGTTCGGAGCGATGGGCGGAGCAAGCGCAGGATTGAACCTGCACAGAATGATAAGCAGTGAATTTGGCTATCGTGGTGAATTCCAGATCACGGAATCACTGATAATGAGCGATTATGTCAGAGCAGTAAAAACGGATCTCGACGAAGCATATGAATGCGGTGCTGAAGCGGTAAGGCTTGCAGCAGCTGGTGTTACAGGATACATGGTGAGCATGAAAAGGATCTCCGATAAGCCTTATAAGATCGTGTTTGATAAAGTACCGCTGAAGGATGTTGCAGTTGCTTCAAAGCCAATGCCGCTCGAATATTTCAACACTGAAAGCAATTTTGTATCTCCGAAGTTCTATGATTACATTACACCCCTTGCTGGTGACCTGCCCGATTTTGTGCAGCTCGAAAAGATCCTGGTTAAAAAATAACTTTTGATGAGATATACGGATGAAAGAATTTAACAAAACGGTGCTCTCTGTCAATGCTCATCCCGACGATGCGGAAGCGTGGAATGCCGGAACGCTTAAACTGCTGAAAGACAAGGGATACAAGATCGTCATAGCAACTTTGACGGGTGGAGACCTGGGAGGCTGTAACATGACGATGGAGGAGACAGCCAGGGTACGTCAGGAGGAAGCCAGGAAAGCAGCAGCAGTTCTTGATGCTGAGTATTATTCACTTGGCGGAACTGACGGATTCCTGTTCGATACAAAGGAGATGAGAATGAAGACGATATCACTCATCCGCAAAGTGAGGGCAGGGATAATTTTTACCCATCTGCCGGTCGATTATCATTCCGATCACAGGACGACCGCCAATATAGTTGAAACAGCAGCAATGGTATCTTCATTGCACACGGTTCCTGTTGAGGAGATGCCACTTGACATTACTCCCCTTCTTTATCACTCCTCACCATTTTCTCTTACAGACCCGCTTAATGCTGAAATTGCTCCGCCTCATTTCTTTGTGAATGTCACCAGCGTCATTGAGACAAAGAAGAAGATGCTGGGATATCATATTTCACAGATAGACCTGATGAAGCACATGCACAAGATGGATGATTTCTTCGGGTTTGTCCTCGAAGGCAACAGGAACTACGGAAAAATGGCAGGCGTTGAATATGCTGAGGTATACTGGCAGCACCTGGGTGGAGGCTTCCAGAAGGAACCCCAGGTACAAAGAGATTTAGCTGAATTTATTATTAAAAAAATGTGATATGAATACGACAGATCAAAAGTACAACAGGTTTGCCCTCGTAAGGGAAATGATGGAGACTCCTGAAATAGTCAGGAACTTCAAACATGATGATGTTCACCATTTTGCAAAAAAGATCAAGGCAAAAAAAGGACTCTTGATGACCGGTGAAGGAAGCAGCAGGATATTTCCTGCAAAAAGAGCCATCTATTCACTGCTTAAATCGGGGTTTACATTCCCGGTCGTAACCGAAGGCTCGACACAGGCAACCGAATATCCGCTTGGTGACTTTGCAGTTTTTACTGCATCCAACTCCGGTCAGACAAAAGAGGTCATCAGGCTCGTCAATACACTCAAAAAAAGAAACCATGATTCGATATTCGGCCTTACGGCCAATCAGAACACAAAGCTTCAGGAGCTTGTTCGCGATACCTACATACTTTCGTGTGGCAAGGAAGATGCCGTTGCTGCTACAAAATCGGTAGTTGAACAGGCCCTTTTCTATGATGCACTCCTGCGATCGGTTGAGGGACAGGAGATGAACGGGCTTAAGGAGACCGGAGATAAAATTGAACAGGCACTGACAATGCCGATCGACCCGGCAATCATTGAAAAGATCAAATCGGCAGATGTCATCTATTTTGCAGGAAGAAATAATGGAGTTGCCGAGGAGCTTGCACTCAAGACAAATGAAATAACGAGGAAGAAATCGGCTTTCCTTGAAGGGACATTTGCAGTTCATGGCATTGAAGAGGTGATGGATAAAAAAGAGATCCTTATCTGGATCGAACCCTTTGCCGAGGAGGTGGACAAGTTCAATGAATGCCTGGTAAAAGGTGTGGGAATGAATGTGATAGCAATATCCTGCTCAAATACCATTTTCCCTACCATGCATATACCTTACGGAGGTCAGTATTGTGAATATGTTCAGCTTGCAGCAGGATGGAACCTTCTGGTTGAAACAGGTATAGCACTTGGAATAGACCTCGATAAACCGGTCCGTGCAAGGAAGGTCGGGAATGAGTTTACAGGCAATTGAATCAATTCAGGGGCGCCATTTGATTTCCTTTTATATTTATTGATACATTTGTAATATCGGGGATACATTACTAACCTAACACTTGACCGATTAATGGAAAGAAAAAAAGTCGTTGCAGGAATAGATCTTGGTGGTACAAATACGGTGTTCGGATTTGTCGACAGGGATGGTAATATTCTTATGGAAGACCGTTTAATAACAAACCATTATCCCCGGTTTGAAGATTTTGTTGCAGCTCTGTATGAGAAGATCGATGGGAACTACAAAAAAGCTGAGGCTGATATCGAACTTATTGGCTTTGGCATCGGGGCTCCTATGGGGAATATAAATAAGGGGACCATTGAACATACCGCCAATCTTCCCTGGAAAGGCATCCTGCCGCTGGCTGAGATCCTCGGGAAATTTACCACTCTTCCCATAATTGTCACGAATGATGCAAATGCAGCTGCTGTCGGAGAAATGATCTATGGCGGCGCAAAAGGGATGAAAGATTTCGTTGTGATTACACTTGGAACCGGACTGGGTAGCGGATTTGTCGTTGACGGTAAGCTTATTTATGGCCATGACGGATTCGCAGGTGAGATTGGGCATACATCAATACGACCGGGAGAATCCAACCGCGATTGCGGCTGCGGGAAGAAAGGTTGTATCGAAACCTATGCCTCTGCTTCCGGGCTTAAAAGGACACTGCTGAAAGTTATGGCCGATAGTATCGAACCAAGCCCGCTCAGGAAATACAGTTTTGAGGAGCTCGATGCAAAAATTATTCATGATGCGGCCCTGCAGGGAGATCAGATAGCAATAAATGCATTTGAGCATACCGGCAAGATGCTCGGGTTTAAGCTTGCTGATGTTGTAGCTCATACAAACCCGGAAGCAATTTTTCTTTTTGGCGGCCTTGCTCTTGCCAAAGATCTTATCTTTGAGCCTACAAAGAGGTACATGGAACAGAATCTTCTGAGTATCTACAGGGGCAAAGTTAAGTTGCTTGAATCACAGCTCAGCACTCAGAACGCTGCCGTTCTTGGTGCCAGTTCTCTTATCTGGTCAGTAAAGGAACAACAATAATATTTCGTTATGTCAGGGGTTGCCAATTTTGACAGCATTCTCAGCTATATCCTGGGTGTGGTATTCATCATCATCATCTTTTCAATAGCTTATGCATATCTTAAACCACACCAGCTGCACAAGAGGAGACCAGTATCCACACTGCTTCTGAAAGGCAGCTACCTTTTATACCTGCTTGTGCTGCTTATTGAAGTCTATTTTGCTACCCTGGTGCGCGGAGGACTGGAAAAGGTATTCATGGGAATAGAGTTTTTTGCATTCCTTATAGTTCTGTTTGTTCCGACTATTGGTATTTTTGCAAGAAAGCTGGGGCAATTCAGCAAGAGAAGGGAGAATTACAATTATTTTTTCACACTTGTGAATTCGATCTGCATTATCGCCCTTCTTGTGATGTATTTTATTTAGATGATCCCGATCGCCTGGCAATATGCCAGGCTGTTTTCAAATGGATCCTAACGTCATATTTTACCTTATGTTAAATTAAAGCCAGAGGTATGATAAAGGAACGACTGATCAGGTATATCGAACAAAGCATTAAATTCAACTGGGAAATTGAAGCTTTGTCAAATTACAGGGAGCCCGGCTATTCGTACAAGCAGATAGCCGAAAAGATCCTGAAGATCCACATTTTCTTCAAAGACTCAGGGATAAGGGAGGGCGACAAGGTTGCAATGGTCGGAAGAAACTCCGCCAACTGGTGCATTGTCTATCTGGCCACAGTGACCTATGGAGCAGTGATAGTGCCGATCCTTCCCGATTTCAAGCCTGAGGACCTTATGAATATCATTACTCATTCAGATTCAAAAATTCTGTTTGTCGATGATAAGATATGGGAATCGCTCGACTTTGGGAGGATGAATGTAATAATATCGGTCGTTTCGCTGGATAACTTCTCGCTTACAACATCCAGGGAAACCAGCATACAAAAATCATATCCTGAACTTGAAGAAAGATTCCTAAAACAATACCCGTCGGTCAGGCCAGAGCATATAAGCTTCTCCGAGATCACAAACGACAAGCTGGCTGTAATTAGCTATACTTCGGGGACAACAGGCTTTTCAAAGGGAGTAATGTTAACCCACAATAGCCTGGCAGCCAATGTAAGGTTTGCACAGAACCATATGCCGCTTAAACCGGGCGACCCTGTCGTTTCATTTCTTCCCCTTGCCCACACTTATGGATGCGCGTTCGAATTCCTTTTCCCGTTCACCTATGGCTGCCATATAACAATTCTTACCAAAACACCCTCCCCGCAGATAGTATTGCAGGCTTTCGGTGAGATAAAGCCAAGGCTCATACTTTCTGTTCCCCTTGTCATTGAAAAGATATATAAGAAGCAACTTCTTCCAGTGATAAATAAACCGGCAATGAAGGTGCTTCTCGCAATACCCGGCATCAACATGATCCTGTTTGCCAGCATCAGGGATAAGCTCACAAGCTCATTTGGAGGCAGGTTTATGGAGATCGTTATAGGAGGAGCGGCATTCAATGCCGATACCGAAAAATTCTTCAGGAAGATCAGATTTAAATTTACCGTTGGGTATGGGATGACCGAATGCGGACCGCTTATAAGCTATGCATCGTGGGATACGACCAGGCTGGGAGCTTCAGGCCGTTCAGTTGATACTCTGGAGGTGAAGATAGATTCGGCCGACCCCGAAAAAGAAGTTGGAGAGATAATCCTTAGGGGTGAAAATGTCATGACAGGGTATTATAAGAATGAAGAAGCCACAAAAGCGGTTATCGATAAAGATGGATGGCTTCATACCGGCGACCTTGGTGTAATTGACAAAGAGGGCAATATTTATATTAAGGGAAGAAGCAAAAGCATGATACTTGGCCCTTCAGGCAAGAATATCTATCCCGAAGAGATCGAATCATTCTACAATAACAAGAAATTTGTAACGGAAGCGGTTGTCATTTCAGAGGAGAACAAGCTGATAGTGCTTATATACCCTGATTATGACCAGATCAAGAGCGAGAACCTTACAAATGAACAGGTAATGGCAGTCCTGGAGGAGACGCGAAAAGAAGTTAATGAAAAGCTTCCGGATTACATGGCTGTAAGCAAGTTCAGGATCCATTCCGAGGAGTTTGTAAAAACACCAAAGAGGAGCATTAAAAGATATCTGTATACGAAAGAATAGTTCTTTACGGGCGTTTGAGATCTAAATGATTAAACGCAGAGATCGCAGAGTCCCGTTTACAACGGGAAGCGCAGGGAGCGCGGAGATAAAACCATTTTAAAATTACTCTCTGCGGACTCTGCGTTTCACAGCGAATGCCGGGGCTTTGCGGCCTCTGCGTTTAAAAAAATAAATCATTGGAATCTGCTTGCTTTTAATATTTAAATTAAAAGAACATTGAACATGGATTTATACGTCGTGATAGTCGCCGGCGGAAGCGGCAAGAGAATGGGAGCCGAAACACCAAAGCAGTTCCTTGAGCTGGCAGGACGGCCCGTTCTGATGCACACAATAGAACGGTTCCATAAGTTCGATGAATCGATCGAAATAATCACCGTTCTTCCTGAAAACCAGCTCAGGTTCTGGACCGAGCTTCAGAAGAAATACTCTTTCACTATTCCTCATACACTTGTCAAGGGAGGTGCACACCGGTTCATATCAGTAAAGCATGGACTTGAGTTTGTCAGCGACCACGGGCTTGTTGCAGTTCACGATGGAGTAAGACCGCTGGTTAAGCCCGAGACCATCAAAAAATGTTTTGAAACCGCTGAAAAACTCGGGAATGCCATTCCTGTTGTCAGCCCCGCTGATTCTCTCAGATTGCTCGATGACCACAGGAATGAGCCAATAAACCGCATGAATATCAAGCAGGTTCAGACACCGCAGGTATTTGATGCTGCACTGCTGAAGAAAGCATACAAACAACCGTATGATACATCATTTACCGACGACGCAACCGTGGTAGAAAAGACCGGTGTTAAGATCCACCTTGTAGAGGGCAACAGGGAAAATATTAAGATCACCAATCCCGAGGATCTTTTTATCGCGCAGACACTGCTTCCATTTATCTCCTGACCCTGATCGTCCTGATCCCCCAGGCGGGAACAGCTGTTCCGTTCATATAATCTCCTGTTCTGTTTCCGTCTAAGTCGCAGAAAAATACCTCTTCAGGCATTTCTCTCCATGCAAGATTAATCACCGACGGGCTTCCTCCTGCATTGAAAAGATAAATAATATAGCCGTCGGGCTGAGGCACCAGAGATGTGACCTGCACGCCGGAGCCCTCTACGGCAAACAGAGATGTGATCTCTTTTTTGTCAGCTGAAGCAGGTACGACCAGGAGCGGTTCACTTTCCTGCGCCGCAAGTCGTTCCGCATCAGAAGAGATGAACGCTCCATGAGGATGAATTACATATCTGAATGAGGCTTTCCCTTCCTGTCCGGCCTTATAATTCGTGCCCCAGTAGTTGTTCATTACGTATGATAGAATGGTCTGCGAAGGCTTAACTTCCTGTAACCAGCCATAGGCATTGGCATCTGTAGTAATGTCTCCAATCTCCATCACAGGGGCATCATTTGTGATCCATGTGATCCCATAATCCTGGTCAGATATATCGACCCATTTTTCCGGGGTAAAATAGTTTTTGCAGGCCCCCCTGATCTGATCAGACTCCGGACGGTAAAGGCCATATCCAAGGTCAATTCGCATTACACCATTGGGCACATTGAACGGGAATGCCAGGTGAACCCCCTCCGGCGTATATATTTTTTCCTTATCGATCTCACTTAAAACAACCACCTTTTCAAGTCCGTTAATGAGCTGGTAATAGCTTGTGATCCCTTTTGTTCCGTGACCCGTTGCAGTAACTTTCAGAACAGTGGTCACAGGTCCGCTTTCAGCGATCTCAAATTTTGCCCCTTCCGAATAGTACCTCCTGAGAGGCATTCTGCCCTCGACATAGATGTAGGAATTTAGGCCTGTCAGCTTCGACCTGTCGGCAAGCTCAATGTTCCTCTTTTTGAAAACAAGACTTTCTGCAGAACCTGTCGTATCGTTGATCTTAAGCCTGAACAGGTCATTTTCGATCAGATCAGATGACCTGTCTGACCCTTCCGGAACATTGACCTCTTTTTCCAGTGAGTATATCCTTGACCCCAATGCAGGAATATTCCTGGCTATGAATACAACATCGCCCGAGCTTAACCTTTGTGAAGGAATTATCTTCCCGTCTGAACCTTTGATCAGCGTACCGGCAATTTTCATTGAGGCTGGTATGGTTACCATGTCGGTGACATCCCATGAATGAATATTGATAACTTCAATTCTGCTGATCGTTCCGGATGTCTTATCTTCCTTATTTCCTGAGGCATTGCTGAGGAGATCATTGCCCTGCCTGAGTGCATCAATGGCATATTGTCGTTTATTCGCCCACTGGCTCAGGGTGAAAGGATTGTCAGGATCGCTAATGCTGTTCCACGAACCCCATGTGTGCTCATCATAAAGCAGGACATTCCTCCATGCAGTGCTGATCATAACAGGGTCATATCCTTGATTGTTGTTCATCACTGTCAGGCTGGCTGCTGAATTGATCTCTGAAGCTGCCTTCCTGTTCCAGGATGTTTCAAGCGCAGTTGAAGCAGCCCCGTCTTCCCAGTAGCCTGTAAATGCTCCTGACACTGAAGGTATCTGGTCGCCGTACCTTTTCTCGAATTCGGAGAATGACTCCGACACGGTCATTATCTTTACGGTAGGAGTGACGTACTTTTCATTCCAGGCCTTCACCGCGTCGCTCAGTGTCGGATCGGTAGGTCCGTTGTCAGAGCCGATATTATATCGCAGGGCAACGATCTCGTAAGGGTAGTTGTTGTTGTACAGTTCATTCATATAGGTAAATATCTTCCCTTCATCCAGCCTGAATTTAAGTTCGTCATATTTCAGACCGGTATGGAAAAAGGAGTATCCCTTCTGATGTATCCAGCACAAAACTTTCTCCTCGCCAGATGGGGAAACCCACCAGAAGGGCCTGTCGCCCCACTCTTTTATTGTACTGCCGATCCTGTCGCCGGAGTTGGTCCCGAGTGACAGGTACCTGACGCCGCTTCTTGCCAGTATAGGAACAATTCCCCACGACCAGCCCGGGATATCCGATATCATCGCTGCTTTTGGCTTTGTCCCGCATTCGGCTGCGATCCTTCTTGCATCCGCAGTGAGCCTTACCAGCTCTGCTGAACTGCATAATTCAGTCAGTGTATTCGCATAAAATGCATCGAGCTCGATCCAGCCTTTGGCGATCGCCTCCTTCATGATCTTAACCTTTTCAGGCGACTGCTCGCGGAGGTACGATTCTACCGGCCACATCACCTCAGAATTCCACCTGAACCTTTCGCCTTCAGGCCAATTTTGAGTTTCAGCGGCTAGCCTGACCGCACTCTCTATGTTACGCCACTGTATCTGCTTTACCTCGTCCTGAACATGGGTATATCCGATATCGACATGGGAGTGATGAAGCAGATGGATCGTTCTGGGAACAACCGGGACAAGAATAAAATTCCTGCTTGCCAGGAGTTGTCTCGTTTTCTTCAATGAGATGCTGACAGGGAAGGTCCGGGCTGATTTTACTACCGGAAGCCTGGCCCTGATTGTATTATAACCAAAGGAAAGCCTTACATCAGTTTTTAGATTCCCCGATACAATAACAGCATCTGTGGCATCGCCCATAAACACATATTCGATCCTGACCTGCTGGTACTGATTATTGCCCTCCCTTGTAACTGCCTGCTCTTCAACAAGGTTAAGGTCTGGTTGCATGCCATACTTGAAGATCATGAACCAGGTCTGGCTGTTGGCCGATTCCCCTTCAACCTTTAATGTCAGGGGTTTTCCTCTTTCGTACCGGCCTTCGGGAGCAGTCAGGATCATGTACCCGTGCTGGTCCCCGAACTGATCGGTCATTGTTATTTTAAAATCGAGGGTATACCCATCCGGACCTGACCAGGAATAACTCTTTTTTGTTCCGTCTTCGGGCGAGCTTATAATAAATTCTTTTTTACCATTAATGAACATTTCCCATTTGTGGGGATTTTCCTTGTTAACATCTATCGCGGCGACCATTATGAATTTTGCTTCACTGCTTTTGTAATTCTGCGGAACAGGCTCCGTCTCCCATTCAACATAGGCAGATCTTTCCGTTGATCTGATCAGCATCGATGTTGTCACATTTGGCTGTGGAGAGTGGTAGCTAAAATCATCTCCCCTGATGGTTTTATAATAACCCTTCAAATATCCTTTCGGGTTACCCGGATCCTGCGAAAATAAACTGCTTCCCGAAAGCAGAACAAGGGAGCAAAACAGAATTGCCAGTAAACGTTTCATTCTTCTATCTTTTAATTCGATGATAAATAAATCATTGAACCGCAGAGGTTTACCATGAGATCCCCTCTGCGTTCTCCGCGTTTCCTGGCGAATGCAAGGACTTTGCGAACTCTGCGGTTACTGAACTTAATAAACTGCCCGCGAACTCCAAAGATTCAAACGGCTATCTATTTCTTTAATTTGTATCTTGCAATATATTTAAAAAATCCGAGTATGAAGACCAGGATATATCAGGTTTTAGCTATGGTGATATTGATTTCGGGATGCGCCGAAGTGACAAAGGTTCTTGAAACAACGGGCGTTCCCGCCCCACTGACCGAAACTGAAGTGATCAGCGGTCTGAAAGAGGCTTTGACCACCGGAGCAAAAAATGCAGCACAGAAGCTTGCAGTCGAAAACGGATATTATGGCGATCAGGCCGTAAAGATTCTTTTGCCGGATGAGGCTAAGGTGATCGTGGATAATATTTCAAAGCTGCCGGGAGGGGAAAAACTTGTTGAGGATGTTATCCTCAGGATCAACAGGGCAGCTGAGGATGCAGCTAAGGAGGCAGCCCCGATCTTTGTTAACAGCATTACACAGATGACCATAAGTGATGCATTCAGCATCCTCAAGGGACAGGATAATGCAGCGACACAATATCTCAGGAAGACAACCTACAGCCAGCTGTATTCACTGTACAAGCCAAAGATGCAGGCATCCACTGAAAAGAAAATAATCGGCGGAATATCGACCAGGGATTCATGGAATACTCTTACGGGAAAGTGGAATACTCTTGCAAACTCAATTGCGGGAAAAGTTGCCGGACTGAAGGCAGTAAATACAGATCTTGACGATTACCTTACAAATAAGGCATTGAACGGAATGTTCATGAAGGTTGAACAGGAGGAATACAAGATAAGGAAGGATGTATCTGCAAGGATATCTCCCGTACTTCAGCGGGTATTCGGGAGCCTTGATCATAAGTAAGAATAAAAATCCTTTTAACAGATATGTTTGAAAGAGTTGTCTCCAGTTACAAAAATCTGGAAGTAAGGGTCTCCGATCATGCAAGCGACGATATATTATATCTTCTCGACCATACGATACAGGGATCGGAAGGAGGGATGAGGTATTCGCTGCAGAATGTCTCTCCAAGGATCCGGGCCTATGGCGATAGGATCAGGTTTGTCTCGCTTTACAGGAATAAACAGATAACAGGAACAATAGGTTCGTGCTTCCGTGTTTCCGGACAGGGGCAGCTGAGATTTCCTTCATCCTACCTCAGATATCTTTCAATACAATCTGTTTACCAGCTTTCTCCGGGATGGCGAAGAAGAAGAGCAGAAGCTGCCAGGCCGGACAAGGATGATACATTCAAGCAGAAAGTTCTGGATATTTTCAGCCGTCCACATCTCCTCGAAATAAATGAGGTGAAGGAAGGTGACAGGCATATCATGTACGCCTTCATCGAAAGCATGAATGAGAGATCAAAAAATCTTGTGACCCGGGCGGGATATGAATATGTAAGATCCTTTCTTACAGTGGCATTCTCACGCTTTTCGCCGAAGATCGATCCGCAGGTATCTAAGCTGCAGGAGAACGAGAAAGGGGAAATGGCTGAGCTGCTGCTGGAAAACTACCGCGATTATTCATTGTTTACCGCCGACTATGCATTTTATGGAGACAGGTATTATGTGTTAAAAGTGAACGGGGAGATCATTGCCGGGGTATCTGCTATTCCCGGGATCCACATAATATACGATATACCGGGAGTGTGGGGTTGGGTTATGATGAAGCTTTTTCCTAAAATTCCATATTTCCGCAGACTATTCCGGCCCGGAGAATTCAGGTACCTCGTATTTGATGCGATATACTGTAAAAAAGGGTTTGAGGGAAAACTGGCAACTCTTTTTGAATCGGTCTGTGCTGCAGAGGGCTATAATACCGGTCTGACATGGCTTGACGACAGAAGCTGGCTATATGATAAGCTTAAGTCAGGGGTAAAAATGGGCGCTCTCAACAGGATGCTCAATGCAAAACCGGGACTGGTCTTCATCAGGTTTGTGAATTTCGATGACAAGGAAAAGGATCCTTTTTACGAAGCGCCTGCCTACATTTCCGGATTTGATTTTTCTTAATTCTTAATAATGCCTCTGTGGCCCTCTGTGAAACTAAAAACTTACACAACTTGTCCCGATCTATCGGGAGAGTGGCACAAAGTAGACACAGAGAAACACAGAGACTTATTCAGGAGATCCCCTCTTGGTGCTCTGCGGGAGGCGGAGGTGGGGCGTGACAGAATCGAACTGTCGACCTCTTGCCTGTCAAGCAAGCGCTCTGAACCAACTGAGCTAACGTCCCATTGGCTGCAAAAATAGCAAATTTACTTAAAGTTCTGTTTTCCTGAAAAGATAGTTTATTAAACTTCACCCATTGAACCTGGTGAAACACGGTACCTCACTTTGAAGGCCGTAGCATTCCTTGATCGACGAAGCCATATCGAAGGTTAGTGGTCCTGCAGTCCTGCGGTCTTGCAGTTCCCGCAAGGCGGGATTTCGTCACTTCGTTCCTCAACTTGCAGTCGAAGAAGGCTTAAGAACCAATCTTAAAGAATTATAAATTAGTGAGTTGCATTGGAAACAGAACAGTTTTTTTATTCTTACTTTCTTTGTCTTGAAACAAAGAAAGTAAGCAAAGAAAATTCAAGGCTGCAGAACATTTTGGGGTTCGTATTTTGAAGCTTGCCCACGCAACACAACTCGTCGCCCCGATTTATCGGGGCTCCTCAAACAGTGTTGCTTACTTTTAGCCCCTGCAACAAGCTTCAAAACTCTCACTTTCCCTGCAGGCCGGCTCCTTCGCTAAAATTGCCTACAAGGCAATTTTTTAACGCTCGGCCCTCCCAAAATGTTCTGAGGCCGTTTGAAATCCCGTTTAATAATATTCCTCCTTAGTAAAGACGGAGGAAAAGTCCCATTGAAGAAATTAGCTAAGTGCGAGGGGAAACCGGAAACGGCGCGAAGTTTGGACTGAAGCGTAGCGCCAACAAGGCCTGTGCAGCGAGCGCAGCGGAAGGCCAAACTTATCGTTTCCGGCCTCTTTTTCTTTGGTTCATTTCTTTTGGAGGAGCAAAAGAAATGAACAAGAATGTTTAGACTAACAAAGAACCAAGGAACGCGAAAGCGTGACGAGCTCGACGAAGTCAAAGTAACATGGTATAGATGTGCACGGATTATAAATCCGCGCCAGCATGGGCAAAGCGCGGCCGCATGGCCATTTCACTTCTTCCCGAACAGACTCCAGTCCTGCGACGGCATGTCGCGCAGGAAATCCTTCATATAATTGTACTCCGGATGTCTGGAAAGGAAATCAGAGGCAATAAAAGCCTCCCCGCAGGGATGCCCCATTATTGCCCATAGCTTCATCTCGCCCGCAAGCGTTCCGTCCGTGACTTTTGCCTGCACGGCACCAATAGGGCAAAATGATTCTGCGCCCCAGCAGGGGGCTCCATGCTCGTCGGCTTCAACATGACCGCAGAGGGTAAGTGCGCTTGCCCTGTCGGTTTTATGGAATGTATCATAATGATCACCCATGAATTTCTTCGCGGCAGCAATATCTATTTTCCCTTTTGAATCCTTCATCAGCTGCTGCCATCTTACTTTTCTTGCATTTGGAGATGAATTCTGCAAGGTAGTATCATATGTTGTCTCCTCCCTGATAAGCTTCTGATGTACGGGGAAATTTGCCCCCACAAAATATCCGTCTTTTGTCCTTTCAAGGATCTGGTTTTTCAGGCCGAGCTCAAGACGGGCTATCTCGCCGGTTTTACTGTCACCGATAAGCCAGTCATTGGCATATCCGCCATTGTTCTTTTCCCTCATGGTATTTACCCATTCGTCGATAGACGAAGCGTACTGGATAGCCCGCCTTGCACGTACAAATTCAGGCACTCCGGTAGTATCATATCCGAAGAACTGGGTTATTGTTGTTTCTGTCACGACCAGCCCTGCACTGTTAATGAAAAAATCATCACCGCTGTGGATAAATCCCGGAAGTGCATCCATTATGATCCTGTTTCCCTTTTCAGGAACAATGTCCATAATGATGTTCCATCTTTCTCCAAGCACATAGCCCGACCAGTTACTGTGGGCTAGCACGATCTTTCCATCTTTTGTCCACGATCCGGTGGCGGCAATAGCGCTGCACCGGCCTTCTGGTTTGGGATTTTTATGACTGTTAAGCCAGGGTAGATAATAATCCGGCATTTCCAGATCGGCGTTCATCGCAAGAATATCCTTCCTGTCTACTTTTCTCTCTCCGAGCTTTTTGCTTACTCCTTTCACGATCCCGTCGATCTCCTTCTGGTATTCTTCCGGAGTTTTGGACCAGAACAATCTGAACGATTCATCTCTGTAGAAATCCCATTTTCTGCCTGTTTTTTTCTCGTCCATCATTCTCATGGCATCCCGAATGTTAACAATTTCACTTGCCAGGAGATATCCGTTCTGAAAACCGATCTCTTCAGGCGAGCCTTCAAGGTGAACGTATATCCAGCCGTCTTTTTCGAAGCGGGAGGCTTTTGCTATCGCCTTTTCAGGAGAAAAAGACTGTTTCTGTACTGTGGAATTATTGCAGCTTATTAATAATGTGAATAATCCTGCGAAGAAAATTTGAGTCAGCTTGGCCATTTTATTATATATAGGTTATGTTCACTTTGGGGATCTAAATAAGCCAATAAATCCGAAATCCACAATCCGCAATTGTTTTCCCTGTACCGCATACCTCAAACCTCAAACCGGTTCTATCTCCCCCTCTCCCTATCTCCCAATCACCTCTTCACAAATATAAAATCCCCACCCTCATCACCCACGTTCTGGATAACCCCGTACTGAGGTACATTGTTGCTGTTATTCATGACTGCTGTTTTCAGGTTGCTGAAGAGAAGCTCTGACGGGAAAAATTTCTCGGTATTACTGCTCAGTTTTTCAACCAGGTATTTCATGAAGGTGCTTTCATCGGGAACGACCTCCAGAATACCGCTGGTCATCGCTTTTCTGCTGGGGAGGTCGTAAAGCTGCTGAACACCCTGTGGTGCTTCGCTGAAGCCTGATCTTGTCTTGAAAATCGCCCCGCTGAAACATGCATCTGCAATGAGAAGCGTATGTTTCGACTGGATGCTTCCTATGAAATCCCTGAGGGTGCTGTTACGGAACCAGTTTACCGTACTTCCTTTGGTAGCATCCGAAGGGAACCAGTATCCGACTTTTCCCTTATCGTCCCAGTAACCGTGACCGGCATAGAAGATAAGGAGGTTGTCATTCGAAGTTATTTTACCTACAAGACCATCGAGAGTGGTTATTATTTCATTCAGCGTCGGATTCCTGAGAAAGAAAATATTCGCAGTATCAAAAGTGTATTTGGTTGAAAGGACATTATAGAGGCTGGCAGCATCCTTTATAGGATTGTCAAGCGATGGAATATCAGGGCTCCTGTAATCATTGATGCCTATAATGAGAGCATAGTATTTCCCTTCCGTTCCTGTCGCGGGTCCTGCAGCAACAGCTTCGGCGGTGGAGTTTATTTGCAGCCCCATCTCATTCATCCTGCCTTTATTGTTGACAGCAATGATGTCTACCGGATTGTAACCCTTTATAAGATCCATCCTGAACTCAAAAACGCCTGCCTCCGATAACCTTACAGGTTTCTTGTTTATCAGTATAACACTTGTCCCCTCAGCATTTGTCACACGTCCGATAAGATAAAGGCTGCTCTGGTCGCTTGTTGCCTCGCCAAATGCTACTGAAGGAGAGAATACCTCAATTACCGGCACATCGGGGGACACTGTTGAGGCTGGTGCAGAAAGGGGAGGAGTCATCTCTTCAGCCATTTCAGATTTCCCCATGACAGCCACCTCTTCGAGTTTTATTATTTTTTTTGTCTTCTTCTCCCTTGTCTGGGATGGTTTTTTTGAAAGATCCTTATTTTCATTAATCTCTTTTTTTTCAGAGATTCCTTCGATCCCCTCGAATGCCTTTGAAATATCTTTTGAATTATCCTGTTTTTCCATCAGATCAGCCATGGGAACTGATTTATCTGAACTTAAGTTTTCAAGAGATGATAATGCATTTCCCGAAACAGTCCAGGTACAGAATATTTCTGAATGGTGACAGGCAGTTACAAAATCGGGAGAAGCCGGATTAAAGCTTACCGATACAACTGATTGTTCCTGTTCTTCTGACTGCTTAATTATATTTCCTGTTTGTACATCCCAGAGCAGGAATATCTGGTCCTGGCCGCCACTTATCAGGTACTTGCCATCGCTGCTGTAATCGATGGAAAGGACTGGACCCTTATGTCCTGCAAGTGTTCCGATCGGAACAAGCCCCGTCACATCCGATATAATAATATTTCCCTCGTCACCGCCTGATGCGATACTTTTGCCGTCGCGGCTGAATCTTACACATCTCACCGGGGCGGTATGGACATCTTTCGAAACTGACATTTTACCCTGGCCGGTACTCCACAGGATAAGCTTCTTATCGGCTCCTGCCGAAACAAGCATTGTCCCGTCAGGACTAAAGCTTACATCATTGACCGCTGTTTCATGGCCGGTCAGGATGAAAAGGATCTTATTATCAGCAAGTCTGTAAAGAATAACTTTATGATCGGTTCCGGCGGAAGCAAGGAACCTGCCGTCGCTGCTGATGGAAATGGCATTTATTTTTCCCTTATGGCCCCTGAGTACTGCATAGGAAGCGGATAGTGAAGGATGCCATAATATAATTGTATCGTTTCCCCCTGCAGAGGCCAGGATGTCTTTCTCCTCATCAAAGACCGCAGCTACGGGAAATGATCTCAGTCCTGCAAGGGTCCGGTATATTATTCCCGTTCGTGCATTCCATATAATAATATTATTGTCACTTCCGGAAGTTACGATATATTTTCCCTGAAGACTATAGGAGGCGCTTAAGACCTGGTGATTCGCCTCGTTGAGGATTCTTTTTACACTGAATGCCGGCTGGGCATTGACGGTATCCGGGACGAGGAGAAGCAGGAAATACAGAGAATAGAATTTAAACAGTTTCATAAGATGGATCATAACTGAACCAATAATGATCAGGGACGGAATCAAAAATATAAAATATAAAGGATTTGGGGAAATACATTCCGGGTTAGTTTCCAAACCCCCGGCGGGATGTAAGGACTACACACATTGTATACAGGTGTCTACACACATAGTATACAGTTTAGAATGTAAGCCCTGCAGGGGCGAAATATAATTGCAAATTATTTCAAAGAAAATCAGCACATTACAAAAATTAACTATTTTTCTAGTCATTTTTCTGTCAAAATAGTTGCATGACTATATAAATAGTCATATATTTGTATTGAAGGATTGACCAAAAAAGGTAAAAGGCAAAAGGTTTTTAGCCCTGAGCCCTGAGCCCTGAGCCCTGAATAAAGGTGCAGTAACTCAAAAAAGTAACGGAACATTAATAAAAAAATCATGCAGCTAACCAGGGCAGAAGAGCAGGTGATGCAGATCCTGTGGGACCTCGAAGAAGGTCTTGTCAAGGATATCCGCGACAGGTTCAGCGAACCCAAACCTGCTCGCAATACAGTGTCGACAGTACTCAGGGTGCTTGAAAAAAAAGGAATCGTCGGGCACAGGAGCTTCGGGAATGTATACCTTTATCATCCGCTTGTCTCCAGGATGGAGTATTCGCGCAGCCAGCTTTTCGGATTGATGGAAAGTTATTTCGATAACTCATTCCCGGCAATGGCATCATTCTTTGTAAGGGAGAAGGATCTTTCAATGAAGGACCTTGAAGAACTGGTTGAGGAGACAAAGAAGGAATTAAAAAAACAAAAAAGCTGAAGCAATGGAAGCTCTTGCCATCTACCTGCTTAAGTCAGCAACATGGCTGACCGGTTTTGCACTTGTCTTTTTCCTTTTTCTCAGGAATGAGCGATTTTTCAGGCTGAACAGGATGTTCCTTCTTACAGGGATATTTGTCTCTTTCTTCCTGCCATTGATTACAATACATTATTATATTGATTTTCCGGGAATCGGAAATGTACCTGCCTCTCAACCCGAACTGTCGGTCGTTAAAGGTTTGTCAGGGGGAAATCAGATCACCCTGGCCTTCCTGCTGACAGCTCTTTATATTACAGGGGCGCTTTTTGTGGCCCTTATGATGATGATCCGGAGCAGATCGGTCGTGAGATCAATTAAGAAGTCGGAAATTATTAAATCTGACCCCGTAAAACTGGTCAGGTCAGATGAGTTTGCCTGTTCGTTCTCATTCTTCTCCTATGTGTTTGTCAATCCTTCAGTTTCAGACGTCGAGACTAAGGAGATCGTGAACCACGAACTGGGGCATATCCGCCAGAAGCACTGGGTGGACCTGGTGCTTACAGAGGTGCTTTGTATAATACAGTGGTTTAATCCCCTGAGCTGGATCTACGCCCGGTTCATCAGACAGAACCACGAATACCTTGCCGATGCTGAGGCGCTGCAGCGATCCTCCGACCCGGCAGTGTACAGGGCGACTCTTTTAAACCAGATTGCCGGTACTCCTCTGTTCAGTCTGGTGCATTCTTTCAATTATTCACTTAATAAAAAAAGATTTAAAATGATGAAGAACAGTATAAGTTCGCCATACCGGAAGATGAAAGCACTTTTCATCCTTCCGGTTTTTGCGGTCATCCTTTTTGCCTTTGCCAGACCTGAGTACAGGCTGCCTGCCGGGAAAACCGGTGCAGAAGGCCTGCCTCAGGCAAAAGTAGTTAAAGGGACCGTTGTCCAGCAGAACGGAACACCTTTGCAGGGGGCGACCGTTATTCTTAAAGGAACCACCGAAGGGACCACAGCCGACGCAAAAGGCTTCTTCAGGCTGGAAAATTTATCGGACGATGCCCTGCTTGTTGTCTCTTATGTAGGGTATAAATCGAAGGTAGTTAAACCTGAGTTTAATGCCGATATGGTAATTAAAATGGTGAGGGATACGATTAATGTCAACAGCAGCCTGATGCCTCCTCCTCCGCCGCCGCCGCCACCGCCACCGCCACCGCCACCGCCACCAACAGGCAACAGCACCGGAACTGGCAACAATGTAAATAACCAGGCACCGCCGCCACCTCCACCACCACCACCTTTGAACACCGGCGGGAGAAAACCACTGATCGTCATAGACGGACAGATAACGGCTAACCTTAATAATATAGACCCTGCTTCCATTGAGTCTGTTAATGTACTTAAGGATGAAACCGCGGTATCAAAGTATGGCGATAAGGGAAAAGACGGAGTGGTTGAAATAATATTGAGGAAGAGTACCGGAGATAAGGATGTATATGCCGTTGTCGAAACGATGCCTCAGTTCCCCGGAGGCGGGGAAGCACTGACGAAGTACATGACTGATAATATAAAGTATCCGCCGGATGCTGTAAAGAACAAGATCACGGGAAAAGTATTTGTGACATTTATCGTGGGGACAACAGGGAAAATTTCTGATGTTAAGGTCGATCAGTCTGTGGATCCGTTGCTTGATGCTGAAGCCGTGAAGCTGATCAGCAGCATGCCCGACTGGCAGCCTGGTACACAGGGTGGCAAGCCGGTCGACGTGAGGATGAGGTTACCGATCGAATTCAAGCTGAAATAAAAAAATCCCCGGAGTTTTAACTGGATTATAAAATTCCATATTCAATTGAGGGGCTGTTTACAGGCCCCTCTCTTTTATGGTTTTCTCAGGAGGGATTATTTTAACCGCAGGGAGCGCAGAGTCCCGATAGGAATCGGGAGACGCAGAGTTCGCAGAGAAGATTATAATATATTTCTCTGCGTCCTTTGCGTAGAATCTCCGCGTTCTCTGCGGTTAAAAAGAATTATTCCGACATGTACGGGTAACGAAAATCAGTCGCCGGGATGAGAGTTTCTTTTATTGTCCTGGGGCTGACCCACCTGATGAGGTTGAGGTAGCTGCCGGCCTTGTCGTTTGTGCCGGATGCACGCGCTCCTCCGAAAGGCTGCTGGCCAACCATTGCGCCAGTCGGCTTATCATTTATATAGAAATTCCCGGCTGCATAGCGCAGTATCCTGCACGCCTTCACCATTGCATATTTGTCGTTGCTGAAAATAGCTCCCGTAAGTCCGTATGGAGATGTCTCGTCGCAGATCCTGAGTGTCTCCTCGAATTTCTGATCCTCGTAAATATATATGGTCATCACCGGTCCGAAGATCTCCTCCTTCATGGTTATGAATTTCGGATCGGTTGTTAAAATGATTGTCGGCTCAATGAACCAGCCTTTTGATTTGTCGCCTTTTCCTCCGGCAATTATCTCTGCCTTGTCCGAAGAGTTTGCTTTTTCAATATAGCCCATTATCCTGTCAAATGCAGCTTCATCAATTACTGCATTGACAAAATTCTGAAGATCCCTGACATCACCAGTTTTTATCTCGGATATCATACGCAACAAATGTGTTCTGGTTCCGCCCCAGATCGATTTTGGAATGTAGGCCCTCGAGGCTGCTGAACATTTCTGTCCCTGGTATTCAAATGAACCTCTTACGATGGCTGTGGCCAGTTCGAGGGGATTTGCAGAATTGTGTGCAAAGATGAAATCCTTGCCACCGGTTTCGCCCACCAGCTTGGGATATGATCGGTACTTCGGCAGGTTCTCCGAAACCTGTTTCCAGATACCGTTGAAGGTGGCATTCGATCCGGTGAAATGTATTCCGGCAAGATCGGGATGGTCAAGAACAACTGAGCTTATGAGCGACCCGGAGCCCGGAACAAAATTGATGACCCCGTCGGGCAGTCCGGCCTCCTTCAGTACCTGCATCAGGTAGTAGTTTGAGAGTACTGCGGTTGAAGCGGGTTTCCATACAGCCGTGTTTCCCATGAGCGCCACGCTTGTGTTGAGGTTTGAGGCAATTGCAGTGAAGTTAAATGGGGTGATGGTATAGACGAATCCTTCAAGCGGGCGGTACTCGAGCCTGTTAATGTTCTGGTAGTCCGACAGGGGCTGTTCACTGTAGATAAGGGATGCAAAATGCGCGTTGAAGCGCAGATAGTCTATCACCTCGCAGGCTGAATCGATCTCTGCCTGGAAAAGATTTTTACCCTGTCCGAGCATAGTTGCTGCATTAAGCTTGTACCTGTAAACCTTCGAAATAAGCTCGGCAGCCCTTATCATTATCCCGGCTCTCTCCATCCACGATAATATGCCCCAGCACTCTCTTGCCTCAAGAGCAGCCCGGATAGCCATCTTAACCTCTTTTTCTGTTGCCAGGTGACATGTTGCCAGAACATGCTTATGGTTTGTGGGCATTACCACTTTTGCGGTTTTCCCCGTGCGGATCTCTTTGCCTCCTATCACAAGGGGTATATCTGTCCTGGTGCTGAATTGCTCATCGAGCTCCTTTTCAATAAGAAGCCTCTCCACGCTACCGGGAAGATATGTCAGTAAAGGTTCATTTTCAGGTTCACGGAAATTATAGATCGCATTATTCATCTCTCTGACTTTTTACGATATGCATTCAGTTGCATATTGTTCCAAAAATACATACTGGCTTTAACTAAAGAACAGATAAATGTCATAAAAGTTTGGAGTGCCTGAAGTTTGGAGTGTCTAAATTTGAAAAAATCCCCTCCAGGCCTTGCTCCGCCCTCTTCGTCGGCCATAGGTCGACTTCGACGACCGAAGGCCGAAGCGGCTACGCGAAGGCGAGGGAGAGGTTAGGGGTGGGTTAAAATAAAGACAATAACTCCTGTCTTAAAAACTCAAAATCTTTTAAATCCGTTAATCGCCGAAATACGTAATGAACCTATCCTGGCTTTGATCCGTGGTCTTAGCTTTTATTCTTTTTGAACCTTTCGGTCACCGCCGTAACCTCCTTATCGGTGATCTTCGATGTCTTCCTGAGGATCTCGACGAACGCAGCTACCTCTTCAGCCGAAGCAGGACATCCGATATTGACAGGTTTGTCATCTGCCTTTGCACCCGCAGGCTTCATCTTTGAATCGGCCAGAAGCTTTCCCTTGCTGTTGTAAATGAGGAAGTAAGGGATGCCTCCTGAACCTCCGTTTTTGTTGTAGATATCAATTGCTCCCGGAGTGTTCAGATTTTCCTTTCCTTTCGATTCCATGATGGTGAGCTCGCAGATCACATAGCTCCTTGCGAAGTAATCCTTGCAGGTTGAATCATTTATTGATGCTTCAAACTTTTTACACCAGCCACACCATGATGCATGGAACACCACCATCACATTTTTCTTCTCTGTCGCAGCCTGTTTGTATGCATTTTTGAGTACTACTGAAGCAGAATCAGGTACAATCTGACCTTTTGCAAGAAGAGTCACCATTAAAGCGACCGTAAGAAACATGATCTTTGTTTTCATATCTTTTTGTTGTATGGTTATAAACTGGTTTGGCTGTTTCATAGATGCGATCGTGTGATTGAGAGATCGAATCTGGTCAGATGTCTCTCCCCAAACGATTTGATGGCATAGGCAAAGAACAATCCTGAAAAGATATCAATGCTGTAATGGCCACGGGCAAGGAACAGGGCAAATATTATCACCAGGATCAGAACCAGCAATATCCGTCTGAAGAATTTGTCGCGTGTCAGCAGTATAAACATAAGCGCGTTTCCGACATGCCCTGAAGGATAAACACCAAGTTCGTATTTGGAAAACCCGTTGAATGGAGGCCCCGACCCCACGAAAAGCGGAGGGTTCCCGAAAGGGGTAAGGACAATGAATATCCCTCTCACAACGTAAAAGATCCCCATAAGTATCAGTATAAAAGGGATTCGTTTATACTCATTCCTGACAACAATATAGGTAAGCATTACTATGATCGTCAGAAGGTTGGAGATATCATAATAAAATGCAACATTCAGGTATGGAATGTTGTCAAGGATAAGGTCTGAAAGCATGGGAAGTGTTTTTCCCTGCGACATATAATAATGAAGGTAGGCCTGGGATGCGAGGTTCAGCCCGAAACCCAGCGACAGCACCAGGATACTTATGTAAAAATAACGGCTTCTGTGAATTACCTTAAAGCCATATGCCAGCTCATTGAAGACTGAGCGGCCGTTTAATTTTACATTCTGATCAGATCCCGGACCCATCCTATCCTTTTAAAACAGTATAACTTCAAGTTATAAAAGAAGATGTCAAATATATATTAATCCGGAGGAAAAGATACTGATCTATGTTATAATTTAAGCAATCGCCGGACTGACCGTTTCTTTCTTTGTCCATCTGTTATGGCATGTTCTGAGAACTCTCAGGGCATGTTTCCTGATAGTTATGACTATTTCATCATTTATCAGGACGGGCTCTCCGTCTATGTGAAACCTTTTCTCAGATGTCTTCACTGTTACCTGCCTGGCTGAAGCAATGTATTTCAGATATTTTGACTCCTTTAATGTTCCGGAAAGCATTTTTATGGCAAATAGAGGAAAGAACACTTTTGGGAATGGCTTGAGTATGACAATATCAAACCTTCCATCGTCAGGTACAGCCACCGGGGCTATGAGAGCATTATTACCAAACTGCCTCGTATTGGCAACCGACAGCATATAGATCTTCTCCATGATAATATCATTATCGACCCTTATCTCCACATTGAAAGGCTTGATGCCCGATGCGATCTTCATGCTGGTGATCCCGTAATTAAAAAATCCCCTCGTACGGAGGTTTTGAAAATCATGGGCGACAAAGCTGTCAATTCCCGTTCCGGCAATATTGACGCAGGGCAGGTTATTGATAAAGAGCACATCCATGTCAAAAAACCGGCCATTGCGTATGCTATCTGCCAGATTTGCAATATTCTTTTTAAACCCCATCTCTCTTGCAAAACCGTTTCCCGAACCGAAAGGCATAACCCCCAGGATCTTGCCCGTCCCGATGAGCTCGGCAGCCAGGCTGTTCACCGTCCCGTCGCCTCCGGCTGCTATGAAATAATCATAATTATCGATATTCTTCCTTATAAAGCTCCGGAATTCATTGATGTCGAAGAAAGTGCTGTAATCAAAAAGATCGCTGTATCGCCGCAGGGTTCTGCGGAAATATGCAAGACCCCTGGTTCCAGCCCTGGGATTGATTATTATGATAGTCCGGTTATTGTTGAAGTGATGCATGACTTTGATGTCTGAAAATTAAGCATTTCGAACTAAACATTCATCATACATGTATCTTTTTTCAAAACCCGCATTTTCATAGCATTTTATGGCAGGATGATTATCTGCCATAACGTTAAGTCCTATGGTTTTAACATTCTTTCTCAGGTCGGAGCATAAAGCGGAAGTCAGCTTATAAGCGATCTTCCTGCCCCTGAAATCGGGATGAACTGCGATATTCCCCAGAGCTGCAATGCTGTAAGATCCGGAATAAACGTGTATTCCCGACACCCCTACAAGCCTCTCCCCGCTGAAAAAGCCAAAATATTTGCCCGTCTCCACCATTCTTCCCGTGAACCAGTTATCGGGATAGGAAAGACGGTAAAACTCCTCGATCTGCTGCATGTCGTCAACGGTCAGTCTTCTGATATTGGAATCATCGACAGGGTCAGGCTCCCTTGTCAGTATCATCCTGTAATGGAGTCCATAGTTCCTTAAGATATTCTTCCGTCCAAAAACCTCCGTCAGACCCGGACTTAAGTGAACGGTGAATTCTCCGGGAAGAGATCTCTTTATGCCCTTCAAAAGGCTAATGTGATAATGCGGATCGCCGGTAAAGAATAAAAGCAGGGCGGCAGGTATGGTACCTGTATAGTAAAGCGCGATTGATCTGATCGCCCCGTTATCATAAAGAACATACCAGGTCGTGCTGGGCCAGAAAAAGTCATCCAGATCTCCGATGAGGTACAGGTTAAGCGCGGGGTCGCCGGAAAGGAAGCTGAAGATCTCGTTTTTATTGTTCGATATCCTGATTTCCATCGAAAGAACTGTTAGCCATCTCCGAATATATTTTCAGGATCTCCTCCCTGTATTCGGGGGGTGCCATCAGATGCCCCCAGCCCGACGCTGCCTCCCATAATCCGTCATAGGCAGAGTCGTGAAAAGTTCTGATGAAAAACGGTATTTCTCTGTCTTTCAGTATCTCTTCTATAAGCTTTGCCTCGAACTCATTGCTGAGCACAAGAATCTTTTCAGGGTTCTCCATGGCATCATTATGATATGGGCAAAGTTAACAATTTTCATGCTCATCTGCAGGGTCCTATATAAGAAGAGGGGGATTGTGAGATAGGGTGCCCAAAGGATGGAGTGATGGAGTGAGAGGGAGAAAGAATTTAACCACGGAGTTTCACGGAGTTTTGCACAGAGTTACACGGAGTGTTTTGTACAGATTAAAACAGTGTTACTCCGTGGTTAGGATTTATTAGATTTTTATTTTTTTGCAAGAGCGCAGTTGTTCAGCAGGACATCCATGAGGTATCCCGAGCATACTCCATTAACAGTCACAGAAGTACCAGCCGTAAGGTTCACCGGCTTATTGGCTGAAGGAAATGTACATATAACGGATGACATTTCACTTCCTGTTTTGATAGAGATGCTTAACGAATTGTTTTCACCGGATTTAATGGAAGAAATCTCACCTGAAACCTCAATTACCTTTCCGACATATTTTGCGGTGGCAGCTGATTCACTATCCTCAAATGCCTTCTGAAGGTCGGTCGCTGAAATAACGAAATCAGGCTTCGCCTTGCTGAGGTCCTTTGGTTTAAGGTTGAAAAGATAAAGGCCAGCGCCGATACTTGCAATGGCAATGAACAGTACAACTCCAAGGGCAATTTTAATATAAGTTTTCATTGGTCAAAAATATTTTAACAAGATCAGGTCTTTAAGACTATTGCATAGGAGTGTATTTCATCGTAACCATTATTTCCAGGCTCTTTTCTATTTTATCCCTGACTAAACCAGGAATAGTGATCATGTAATCCTCCGGCACTATACCGAATTTGGCATTTGCATTGATCCCGCCCTGGACAACTTCAAGCGTGCCATCAACCTTGACCTTATTGGTAATGCCATGGATTGAAAGATCACCTTCAACTGTCACATTGTAAATGCCATTCTTTTTGAGATCGACTGACGAAATGTTCGTTACCTTTCCCTTAAAGCTTGCTTTCGGCAGCTTGTCCGATTCCATGTAATTCTCATTGAAATGCTCCTCCATCAGGGCCCTGTCAAAATGAAAGGATTTGACAAGAACCTGGAAGACAAGATCCCCTGTTGATGTGTCGAAAATGCTTGCTACCTGGTTGTTATCGGCTCTGATGTCTTCCATGGGGGTACGGGAGAAAAAGCCGATATAACCGTTTTTAGTAATGTATTTCTGTCCGTTTGCAGCATATATGGCTGGCAGGAGCAGAAGGATAAGTGTAAGTCGTTTCATTTTATATTATGATTTAGTTTGATACAGGTTAAACAATTTAAATGGAAGTTTGTTTAAAATTTCCCTACCCTGGTTTTCTTTTTACTTTATTCAAGAATTTAGGTTTTTCTTAATCGCAGAGGGTTAATATAAAGTTCCCCTCCACCGGAGAGCCTGTCCCGACCGAAGTGTCGGGAGGTAGGGGTGGGTGAAACTTAAAACCCATCCTCACCTCCCGCAGAGCTGGACAGGCTCTCCCAGGAGGGATCCAGTCAGACAAACGGTCTTATTTTGATTTTTTATTTAGGTTAAAGACTCTTGATATGTTAAATCCTATGTGGATGTCGCCCTTTGACCATCTGCCGGTTGTTTCTCCGATAAAACCCTTTTCTATTGTGGCGGTTGAATTTGTCAGGATTATCTGGAAGACATGTCCCCCTGTCTCTATGTCGATACCCACAGATAGAGGGTTATAAATCGGCTGACTCATATAATTGGTCTTGTTTATTACATAATAGTACTCGCCGTTAAGGCTTATCCTATTAGAAAGTTTTATCCTTCCTCCGGCACCTACCGCCCACAGGTCGTTCGGATCGAGTTCGGTAGGCACCAGGTTCCGGTGAACCATGGAAGGTGTGATCTGAAATGAAAAGATCTTGCTGAATTTCCTTGCAATAAGAATCTGGTTGGTGTAATCAAGCCTTGACGAAAAATAGTTTGTTCTTGTCGGATCGCTCCAGTGAAGACCGTTGACAGCTACCGAGGAAAAGAACGTAAGGGAGACGGGCATTACCCTGGCACCGTCAGATTGCCTGAGGATGCTGAATTTTGTGAATCCGTCCACCGTCTTTTCATATGTCCCTCTTCCAATGCCGACCATTAGCCAGTTTGTAATTCCGTATTCAAGGCCCAGATGGATCGTGGCCTGGTCGAGGCCAAAAAAGTTGTATGCCCCTGAGTTTATCGTCCCGAACCTGTGAGATATACGGACATCAAGCTGGCCTTTTTGCATTCTTTCAATGGAATGGCCGTTCATTATCCTGGTCGATTTGAAAGTTGCTGTAGTATAGTTAATTACAGGTTTAGCTGTCGAATCGAGCAGATTCATCAGATCATCCTGGCCAAAGGCGGTATAGGTGGCAGACAGAAGTATTATAATTGCAGCAATTCGGTTCATATGGAGAATGATATTTATTCTTAATTGTTTGGCATTCCAATTCTTACCCAGATATCGAACTTTGAAATTGAACAGTCGCTAAGCTTTGTTCCGTTCTTGGGCATTGGCGAAATTGTCCCTGTCTGTTTAATTGCCGGCAGGATGGAGTTTATCTGGGCGGTGACATCGGAATAATTTTCAAGCTTTATATTATTTCCGAATGATGCTGCATTGGAATTTGAATGGCATCCCCAGCAGTTGCTGCTCAGTATCGGGGTTATCGACCCGCTGAAGGTAACATTCGTGGTATCGCACGAAGAATTGTAACTTGGATAGAGAGCCTCCTCGCTGTCGTAATAGCACGAGGCGAAGAAAGTTACAAAAATGATTATGGCAGGAAATATAAATCGCTTCATATGATTTTTTTCTAGTTATTGGGTGCTCCGGCATTGATCCACATTTCAAACTGGCGCAGTGTGCATTTCGAAAGTGAACCAGACGGTGGCATGAGGAATTTACCGTTGGTGCCCGTAAGGGCCTCGGTCAGCAATCCGCTTGTCGCAGCGGCACTGACATCAGAATAATTTGCCAGGGATACCCCTCCCGATGGAGATGCACCTGTATGGCAACCGGTACAGGTGGTCTGCATAAATGGCCAGATCATACCAGAGAAAGTTACAGTGCTGGTAGTATCGCAGGCCACTGCACAGGTCTCATTAAGAGCTCCGTAGGTTATCCATGCTGCTATTGAGTCAATCTGGGCAGTCGAAAGCTGCGGGTCAGGTGAAGGCGGCATTATGTCTTCGCCGCCACCGGATATAGCTGTGTAAAGCCTGCTTGTCGAGTAGTTTCCCGGAGTAACTGCAAGTAATGTATGCGCATAATCAGCAAAGTTATAACCTGATCTGTGACTTGCCGCGTCATGGCATCCCGTTTTTGCACAGTTCGACACAAGGATCGGCATGATATCCCTTGTATAACATGCATGCTTGGCGCCCGTAACAGGAGGTACAGGTGTTGTATCCTGAGGAGTGGTGGGGCAAGTGGTATGAGCAGCGCCCTGCAGGATCCACAGCCTGACAATTGTCCTACTTTCAATGGGGAGCGGATTGCCCGGAGGCATCAGGTTGTCTCCTTTTCCAATAATTGCAAGGTAAACGCGGCTCTGATCAGGATGGCCGGGGGTTACCTCATTGTATATTCCCGCATAACTTGAAAGATCCATCCGTGATCTTCCGCCGCCACCGTGGCAACCTGAGATATCGCAGTTATTCTGAAATATCGGAAGCACCTCGCTATCAAAGCAGATTTCTGGGGTGCCTGCAGGGATCCCTAAATCATGTACGCAGGAGGAGATCCAGAAATAGATACTGGCAATGGTTATCACAGCCAGGAAGAAATATACTTTATCAATCTTCATAGTGCAAGATCAGGTTAGTGTTCAAATATAGTAAAGATCAAAGTTTTAATCAGCAGGTTGCATTAACATAACTGATTTAGATTCTGAATATTTTGTTGAGGAATATGATATATAAAACAATATTATTTGAATTTTTCTCTTAAAACGGGAAGATGGGGTTTAAACGCAGAGAACGCCGAGTCACGGCATTCGCCGCGAAACGCGGAGAGCGCGGAAGTGCACCTTAAATAGTTCTTCTCTGCGACCTCTGCGTAGAATTTTTACCCGCCGAAGCATTTGCGAAGGCGGGCTCTGCGTCCTCTGCGGTTAATGGATTTCAGTCTTTCAACGTTTCAACTTTTCAACTTTTCAACGTTTCAACGCTTCTCTTAACAATCCGAATTCATGTTCAAAATTCGAAGTGAAAATATCCTTCCCCAGGCAGTCGATTATCTCATTCACCGTCCAGAATCTTCCATCGTCGATCTCACCCGGATCGGTCACGGGCATCTGGTCAGAAACGGTTATAAAAGAGAATACCAGCTCCCTTTCTCGCGTCGATTCCCACACATATTTGTGAATGAACTGAGGAACAAAATTTTCAAGTCCCAGCTCCTCGGAGCTCTCCCTCTTAAGTGCAACCTCCACACTCTCTCCGGGCGCGATATGTCCCCCCACCGATGTATCCCATTTACCCGGCTGGATATCTTTCCTTGCGGATCTCTTCTGAAGGAAAAGCTTTCCCTCCCTGTTAAAAAGATGAAGATGAACGACTGGATGCAGTAGCCTGCTCTTTCCATCATGACAAACGCTTCGGGGCGCCCTGCCGATAACTGCTCCATCCTCGTTCACAACGGGGAACCACTCCTCATCCTTCAGACGCCTTGCCTTTAGCCAGTTGAAAACCCAGAGACCTCCAAAGTATGCACCAAAGAGAATATAAAACAGTCCGCCGCTTATGAACCCCCAGGCCGCCGATGACATGTATTTTGCCGAGTAAAGGACAAGGAGAATGTGAAGAAAAGTGATCCAGAACATCACCATCATGTTGAGCCTCATCATCTTTTCCTGCACCTCGTCGAGGATCATCTCCCCCATATACCTCTTCGACATTGCCACGATCAGGTTTTTTGGTCCCCAGAGGGAGAATCCGATCACTGCCAGCAGGATAAGTTCGATAAGTGCAGGCTTTATCTTGAAGAATATGTCATTCTCAAGCACGATCGAGATCCCTCCAAGTATGAGAAGCAGACCGGTATCGAGTATGATGAACCCGTCGATCTTCATGTCCTTTATATAATAATATCCAAGCTCTCCGGCTCCTGTTGCAAGTGCCACATAAAGCCCGACCCTTGTTCCCCATATCCCGTCGGCAAGGATGAAGATGAACAGCGGGATCAGACCGGGCAGGAGTTTTCTGAAAAATGAAAAATTCATACTGAAAAATAAGAAGGTGTAAAAGTATTAAAATTTTTAACCACGGAGTAACGCTGAGTTAACACGGAGTAACACTGTTAGTTTGGTCGACGGAATCCCCTCTTGGGAGGGGCGGGGGTGGGTCTTAATTTTGCTTTTCACCACCTTCCGCTTCGCGGAACTTCGTCACGGAGTTTATCCCGCAAAGCGGGGTTCCTTGTCTCCCCCTCACCTCATCTCCCAATCTCCCCATCTTTCTTTCATTTGCTTTCCGGATTGGTAATCACAAACGGGCACCTTATCGTATTCCCGTCCTCATCCACCGCAGTAAGCACGTGCGGGCCGGGACCGGCCATGAGCTCGATCTGATGAATGAACCTGGTGGTGGTGAGGTATTTGTCATCAAGATGCCAGAAGATCTTTTTCGACGGTATCCGGTGCGCGATCTCCGGGATCACCCTGGTCATCGACCCGGTCTGGTCGCGGGGGATGAAGATCTTTACCCCCGGCGAGGGATAGATGAATTCCATTGCGGCTATCGTTTTATCATCTGTACATCCCGGTGCGGTCGGAGGCAGAACCTTGTATTCAGGATGCTTCTGCCTGTAATAATACTCCATGGCAGGAGGAAGGACAAACCATTTTTCGTTGATTATCTCACCGGGATCAACACACCGGTCAGTAACCCTGAGTGTGCGTGTTTTATTAAGGTGGACTGTTTTATGATACGGGCAGGCTTCGCTCCTCAGCCCTGCAGGGTTTGCCCATACCTCTTCAGTCTCGGGACAGTCGGGACCTGCACGGAAGCCGCTCTGCCTGCATACTTTTATCACGGTCATGTCCTCACGCGGCATCACGAAAGAGGCGTCATTACCCATATAATTGAACACATCAAACATGATGGGAGCAGCCGCACCTGTCCCTGTCAGTCCGGGACGCCCCTCACCGTCGGCATTCCCTGCCCACACTCCGATGACATAAGCGGGTGTTGTGCCCACGGCCCAGCCATCCCTGAAGCCGAAGCTGGTCCCTGTTTTCCAGGCAAGATCGCCTGATGAGGAAAAATACTGCCAGCCTGTTTCACTCTCCGGACGGTTTACCGATCTCAGTGCATTGTACGTAAGCCATATTGAAGAGGCTGATAAAGGCATATCGGCAGCCAGGGTGTCGGCGCCGGTTCTTCTTTTTCCCTTTACCAGGTAAGGGGGATGATAATCATTTCTGTTGTACGATCTGTTCCTTGTATAATGACCTGCAACTCTCGACAGCGAGGCATATACTCCGGTAAGCTCCCAGAGCGTTGCCTCTCCGCCGCCGAGGATCAGCGACAGACCATAATTACCGGCGGATCTGTCAAAGGTCGTAAAGCCGCTCTTTCTGAGAAGGTCAATGAACTTTTCAGGAGTATATTTCTGAAGCAGTCTTACGGCAGGTATGTTGAGCGACTGTGCCAGGGCATTGGCAGCAGTTACGGCCCCGCTCCATGTCTGGTCGAAATTTTTTGGCGAGAAACCTGAGAAATGTGTCGGGATGTCTGGTATCAGGGTGTTCGGCAGCAGATCGCCGGAGTTCTGCATTGCGGCATAGAGCAGTGGCTTGAGTATGCTCCCTGTGCTTCTCGGCGACTGTATGATATCCACATCGCCGCCATGCGCGGATGCTTCATCCCGTGTGCTGTTACCTACATAGGCAAGGACATCTCCCTTTTCCACACTCACGACAATACATGCCGAGTTGAAGATGAAATTATTCTCAAGGACAGCCTGGTGCGAATTGACTATCTCGGTCACCTTCTCCTGCAGTACGGGATCAATGGTCGTCCTGATCCTTTTGCCCTTCATCTCGTTATAGAATTTTGCAGTGAGATGAGGTGCAAGCGACGGAAGGGGTCGCGGTTCACCCGGAAGAGGCTCATCCAGTGAAAGAACATAGGTTGTCGAGTCAATTATTTTTTTCAGATAGAGCTTTCGAAGAACATCATCGCGCCTCTTCTTAAGCTTCATCTGGTTCTTCCCGGGGAAGACCAGCGAGGGTGAGTTGGGAAGAACTGCAAACACTGCAGCCTCTGCCCATGACAGGTTATACTGCGAGTTCCCCGAATATCTCCATGTAGCGGCATCGAGGCCGACTGTATTTCCCCCGAACGGGGCATTTGAGGCATACATTTTAAGTATCTCCCGCTTCGATCTGAAGATCTCCAGCTTTATTGCAGAAAGGATCTCCAGTATCTTACCTGCGTAGGTCCTTGATTTATTTCCCCTCGACAGTCTTGCCACCTGCATGGTAATGGTGCTGCCGCCGCTAACTATCTTTCCGGCTCTGATGTTCTGGAACGCTGCTCTCACAAGGGCCACCGGGTTGAACCCTGGATGATAATAGAAATAGTTATCCTCGAATGCAAGCAACGCTTTTTCAAATTTGTACGGAACAGAATCGGAGGGAGGGAAGCGCCACTGACCGTCACCGGCTATCCTGGCACCCAGCAGTGAGCCGTCCCTTGCCTCCACAACGGTCGAGAGAGGTTCCCTGAACCGCGGAAGGGGAGAAAGCAAAACCGGAGTAATTGCTACTCCGGCTGCTATAAGGATTATCTTTACTTTTCTATTCAATCTTTTGACCGGTGACGGAGACCTGTTTCCCCGGGATCCTTGAATACATATTCGCATTGTACATAGCCTCGCACCAGACTGCCGGCTGGAAATATTCACCCTTGTACGAGGCGTTGAGGAAGACAATGAAGGTTTTTGTCTCACCTCTGTCCAGACCGAAATAGGTGTAAACCCTGTCATCCCTGAAATCGCGGTAGTCGAAGCTGCTCTCCTTTACCTCAACGGCTGCCTCGAAAAGTCTTGTGTTCCTGATCTCCCACCCAGGCGGGACCATCTGCGTAAGTGCAATGTTATCAACCCTTCGGTAGGTGTTGTTCGCAACCTTTACCACCATAACAAAATCTGTCCCCTGGTCGAGCGATCTTTCATCCACCGGTTTCATCTCCATATTCAGATACGAGACATTCATTGCCAGACCCTTATCCTCTTTCAGAATATCTGTCTTCAGTGGGATCCCTTTCTGCACAAAGGTCACATATACCGGGTTATCCGAGACGTTCTGCACTGACAGCTGGTTATTGCCTGTCTTCATCTCAAGAGTTTCCGTTCCGGTCATTCTCGGTGTTATGCTTATCTCCTTCTTCTCGCCGTTGAAGGTCATGGCGATCTTGCTCAGCCTGTTGTTATCCGACGGCATATTCTCTGCAAATTTCATATATGCAAAAAGTCCCCAGGCGATAGTCTGAGTACTGTACCAGTAATCCTGGTTCAGGTCATCGCATACCGATTTCAGCAAAGGCAACGCCTGGTCGTTCTTTTTAAGCAGTGTGAGGGTATAGAGTATTATGGCCCTGTCCCTGAGGTAGCCGCCATAATAGTAGTCATAATAATCCTCTTCGGTCACCATCGACCTTACATCAATGAGACCCTCTGCCACCTCCGGCCTTCCTGCCAGTGCAAATGATGCACCAAGGAGCCATCTTGAGAGCGACGGTATGCCTGGTGTCTCTCTCAGCCTGTTCATTGCTCCCTTGTCGGGCTGTCCGGCAAGTGCAAGGGTAAAGAGCCTGTAAGCCTGTTCGTTTGCAGTATACCTGAAGTTATTGTCATATCGCCACGACTGTGCCGTCTTTTTCTGGAAGCTCAGCCATTTCTGACTGAACCCTGAAGGAATACTGTATCCAAGCTTTTCAGCCTCAAGCATGAAGTGACCGGCGTAGGATGTTACCCACCTGTCGGGTTCCATCGATCCGGGCCAGAGTGCGATACCTCCGTTTGCCATCTGTCTGGTTACAAGCGTCTGGATGCCTGCCGTCACATTTTTCGAAGCCTTTCCGGCAATACCCGATGCATTTCCGCAAATATCCTTCAACCACAGCTGCGGGAATACTGCAGACGTAACCTGTTCGGAGCATCCGTGGGGATATTCTATCAGGTAGTCAAGCCTCTTTTCGAGATTGACCGACGGCAGGGCTGAAACCTCAACGGAAGCCGAGCCTGTCCCTTCTATCCCGAAAGGCACAAATGACTTTTCATATTTTTCCTTCGGACCCAGGATTTTGAGCTCCGACCTTGTCTCCGGCGGATTGGGGCTTCTCACTTCCAGCTCCATCTTGTAGAGTGCGGATTCTCCTCCTCCCGATGCTGTAACTGTTATTTCTGCCTTTCCCATCATGTCCGTAGCGGTAAATTCAAACTCCACATCCTTCTCTCCCAGCTCTGTGACGGTCACGTCCTTTTTATTTTCAGTGAATTTCACCATATCGTTCCCCCTGGCCTCAACGGAAACATTCTTAATATTCTCTTTCTGGATGAAGAGGGTGACAGGGAGCGAAACTTTCTCACCCGGGCCAAGCACCCTTGGCGCTGTGGCGAGGATCATGAGAGGATCCCTCACAAGTACCTGCTTATCGGCTGCACCGAAAGCTTTGTCGCTACCGGCTATGACCATCGTCTTCACTGATCCGGTGTAGAGAGGAAGAGTCACCTGGTGTACATTGGTTTTTCCGGCAGCAAGCTCGAACGGGCCAAGGAACTTCACGACCGGGACGAATCTCTTCGCTTTTGTCGAGGCTTTGTCTTTGAGAGCTTCATCACCGCCGGTGGCAAGAGCTTTGTCGAGCTTCCCGCCCAATGCTCCCAGTACCAGGTCGTACAGGTCCCAGGTTCTCACTCCGAGAGCCTCTCTTGCATAGAAATAGCTCCATGGATCGGGTGTGCGGAAGCCGGTAATGTCGAGTAATCCTTCATCCACAACAGCTATTGTGTACGACATCGCTTTCCTGTTCGCCTCGCTCACCTTTATCTCGAAGCTCTTCTGCGACCTCACCTCATCTGGCATTGATATCTGGGGAGTGAGCCTTGTTGAGGCATCCTCCACCATAACGGGGACAACGCCGTACAATCTTACCGGCATATCGTTAACGGTCTGTCCGTGAGGCTGGATAAGTGTTACATAAGCATAGACATTCGGTGCCATCTCCGGCGTAGCCTTCAGATTCACCACCGAGTTGGCCCCGTTAGTGAGAACAATTGTCTGGTCGACTATGCCGGTGGCATTTTCAAGTGTCACAATCGCCCTTGAATTCGGAGGGGCAGGAAAGGTGAGCTTTATATTATCACCAGCCTTGTATTTTGCCTTGTCGGTGTTTACCGTGAGGAGAGTGGCGCCTTCCGTATTGGCTTTTGAACCGTACTCCCATGGCCAGTCGACAAGAATGATCTTTCCCGTTGTATGTCCCGATTCAGCTGTGGCCCTTACAAGATAACGTCCCCACTCATCTTTCGGGATGTTGAAAGAGAAGGTGGCTTCGCCGTTTGAAGTTGTTATCTTTTTGGATATGACAGGCTTGTAATGCTCACTCGAGACGAATGTGCCGAGATCCTCTTCATCCGATTCCCACCACCACCTGTATGAAATTTTATAGATATTTATCTCAACTTTTGAACTGACAGGAATACCCTTCTTATCGACGGTCACTATCTTAATGTCGTTGTTCGCATCGGTATAGAGCAGCCTGCCCTTTCCTGAAAGACCCGGGAAGTTTATTCCCACAAACTGCGTAAAAGGAGCCAGCTTGCAGCTTTTCTGGATGATGCTCGCATCGCCTCCCTTTTCAAAGACCCTTGCAGTGAATATTGCATTAAGCATCCCGGGTGCATTATTATTGTTGCCGGGATAATAGTCAAACGTAGCATTCCCCTGGTTGTCAACAGAACCCTCGAACACCTTTGATGTACCGGAGCTGAAGGATGATGCCGGATCATCAAAGACATACTGGGAGTACTTATCAAAGCTTGTCTGGGTGGGCTTCAGAAGCACATCTACAATTGAATTCAGATTCTTTGCGATCGCCCCGTTAAGCCATTTCGTCTTCAGCGTTGCTGTCTCCTTGGTATTGCCCCCGCCGAGAAGCTCATTCTGGAAATTCAGCTCTATCCTGAGCCTGTTGGGCTTGATGGTCTCGACCCTTACCCTTTTGGTGAAGACTGCACCTCCCACCCTTATTACGGCATTGTAATTTCCGGTAACGGCATTATCCGCAGTTTTTGTCCTGAAGACAAGCATTCCCGAAGCCGGCAGGCTCTGCACCTGGTTATCGATCTTCTGTTCATCGGGATTGACAAGTTCAAACTGTATTGGATGGCCTTCGGGAAGCTCCCTGTTCATGTCCTTTATCACAACGGAGAGATAGATCGAATCGCCCGGTCTCCATACATCCCTCTCGCCATAGATGAATGTCTTGATCCCCTTTTCAGGCTTTACGCCCGATACATCAAAGGAGCTCATGGAGAGAGCAGAGCCGTCATTGGTCTTGAGGTAGTTCCTGTCGGTTCCCTTCTTCACTATGAGGAGGAACGGCTTACCGCTGCATGTGATCGAAACGGATCCGTCGGATGATGTATTGCCCGATCCCACTGGCTGCATCTGCAGGTTCAGTGCCTCGACCGAGGCGTCACTTACCGGATCGGTCGTCCTGATATCATTCACGAAAACGAGGAGCCTGCTGTTCTCACCCTGTTTTGCCATTATCCCCAGGTTTGATGCAAGAAGATTGCGCGATAACCAGCGGTCGGGTGCATAATAGGCCTCCTTGCAGGGATCATCCTTCTCCTGCCAGTTATAGCCGTAACTGTAGAAAAGTGAAGATTCATTGTCACCATAGAAATTTTCATCATCGTCGTATGATGCTTTCAGCTTCTCTTCCGACAAATCGAGCATCTCATCATATTTTGAAGGTCCGGCATTATCCTTGCAGGCATAGATCGCGTACGATCTTCTCATGCTGATCACTATCTTGTAAAGTACGCCGGGTTCGACCGTTATATAATCTGCAAGATCGATCGTATGAAGGTTCCACTTCCCGTTGTTCATCGCCGTTCCTGAAACAAGGTCTATCTTTCCTGAATAGACCGGACGGCCGAAACGCTTCAAAGATTCCTGCCCGTTCATCTCATTGGTCTGCAGGAAATACGGAAGGTTGTTCTCATAGATCTTGATGATCTTCAGATCGACGGCTCTCAGGTTTGCGGTCATGAAGGGAAATACCAGGCTTCCTGAAGCGGGAAGTATCACGCCTTTGCCAACAGGCATAAGTCCGGGCCTGAGGGTGGTGAACTCCAGCGACTCTTTATGTGATGATCCGAGTGCAACTCCTTTTGTGCTTTTGATGGAGCCTTCGATATTCAGTTCAACGGTACCCTGGATGACTGAGGCAGGGTAGACGCTTATGATATTTGAATTGATCTTCAGCGTGCTTTCAGCTGTTGGTGAGAACCATATCAGGCCCTCTGTCTCCTGTGCCGGATCAACGGGATCGGAAAAGACAATATCGATATGCTGTGCTTCGCCGGGAACCATATTTACAGCCTGAATGATGAAATCATTCTTTTTTGGTATCCTGACGGATGATGATGCTTTCTGTTTTACGCCGTATGTAGTACCGTCCCATGAAATTATAAGCTCCTGTTCACTGTCGGTACGGGCTATCTTCTCAATGGTGAATTTATGGACATTATCTGCGGATGAATGGTCCCACAGGAGGGCGATATTGCTGTTCCCCAGCTTCGCCCCAACCCATGCTTCAACCTCATCGGGATTTACGTAGTCCGAAGCGATCACCTGTCCGCTTAGACCGTATGTATCATTTTCAGCCGAGTACTCAAGGCTGTTCACAAGGACATTGAAATCTTTCTTTACGGTTTCAATGCTCAGCGGGAATGATCTGAGGCGGCTCTTCACCTCACCGATCCTGGAAATATTCAGGGTGCCTGTCCACGATCTGCCCGGCTCCAGCAGCTTCGAAGGCCTGAACACCAGTGTTACATCATCCTTCCATTCGGCCTTCCCTTTTATTGACGGTTCAAAGGAGAAGAGTCCTGACAATTTGTTCTTATCCGCACTCTTTGCGAACTCCGGAGTGAACCTGATCTCGATCGCGCCGTTCACCGGGATTACGCCGGATGTGTAACCGGCAATATACTCGCTGAAACCATGGTCGATCGGGATAACGATATTCGTCTTTTCAGCGGCGCCGCTCTCTTTCTCATTTTTCTTTCCCGGTCCGCACGACCAGAGGGATACAATAACCAGCAACAGTAACAGTCTTGAAGCTTTCATGTGTGATGGGTTGATGTGTGATCTTATAAATATAGGAATATTGAATAGAAAAAAAAAGTGAGGATTTTCAACGAATGGACTAAGGGACTAAGAGACAAAGGGACAGGAAAAATTACCAACTCCAATTTTCAGGGTGAAGTGACATGTTGACCAACTTCCCAATAATTTTCTCATAGATTTCGTTAAGATCTTTATGTTCAATTTCATTTATATAGTTGGAATTAAAAGAAAAATCAAGCCATGTCTGAGTTTCTGCCGCTTCACTTTCAGAATCGGATAGTTTAGAGATAAATGATTTTGGATACCTTCTTTTTCTAAATGCTTCGGCCAGGTTGGGAGTGTTAAGAATTTTGTGTAAATGAATTGGTAGCTGCATTAGGGACCCCAACCGGGCTGGAGCCGGAAATCGAGCTCAAAGGCCGGTTGGTTAGAGAGAAAAAGTTTAATTTTAACCTA
>JBEKFE010000019.1:0-57497 GCA_050013475.1 Bacteroidales bacterium | reverse complement strand
TGAAGTCCCGGTATATGAGGCCCCCTGTCGATATTGAATGCAGGTACCAGGGCGACGAGGAGAGCATGGGCCCGGCAAGGACCTTCAGGTCACTTGGCACCGAACAGATGAATCATATCCTCTGGGCAGCCTGCCGCGATAATCAGACATCGGCCGATGCATGGATCGAGGGACGATATAATGGCGCCTTCAGCTATTATTTCTGCAAGCACATAAGGGAGAGCAAAGGAGCTCTCACCAGGGCTGAATTGTATAAAAGGATAAGGGATTCGCTTGAGTTTCACCGCTACGCCCAGGAACCACAGCTGGAATGCAAAAAGATCCTCCGGAAAGAAAAAATCTTTAACCTCTAAATCTTATTGAAATGTATTACCTCATGATCAGAATCATGAACAGAATGGAATGTATAGATAGCAGTGAAACAGATACCTATACTTCCGGGATGGCTTTTAATTGCGCAGATGCATTTGAATGCCATCCGGGAACCTTTTTAAGAAGAATAAACATTGAGTGCTCCGAAGATCCGGGAAGCCGATTCCCGGCTGAAGTCTGGAAAGATCTTTAAATCTCTTTTAAACCCCAATCAGATGAACCTTATGAAAAATACTACTTGTTTTTTACTGATCTTTCTTTTCCTGATCCTGATCCTATCCTGTTCATCGCTCAGACGATACCGTACCAGGACAAAGGATGGAAGAAATGATGATCTCGTGACTATTGCCATGCTCAGAAAAAGCTTGTTATCCAGATCCCCTGACAGCCAGGGCAAGGCTTTGTGGGATCTGACAGCCGATGCACAATCCCAGCTGATAAAGATACTCAACGTGCGCTATCCCGATAATTCAATGTTTATCAGGGCACTGAATATGAAATATATGCCGGGGATGAATGATACAGTTTCGGATGACTTTACCAATTTCAATATGAGACTTGTATTTTCTGTCGGTAAAGTAAGGGATACCTTATGCAGACCGGAGTACGCCGGTGTAAAGATCACTCCTGCAGACAGGATCGAATACCTGTGCATAAAATTATCGATCCCGCCGATCCACGGGGGTTCATCCCTATGTTTCAAAAACTGGAATCTTTATTCAACTGACTATGGCTCGATTGACATAGGGGAGGTAAGCTCGACGGTTAGCGGTGAACTTACTCCGAAAATATCACAGACCTTTAATTCGGATGTAAAAGATGCAGAGAGAAGCTCCGGAGCTGCTTTTTCTGCCAGCAGAAAGGAGGATCAGAAAGTTGGTTACAGGTATATGAAGCTCAATGGAAAGCTTGATGACCATTCCATTACAATGGAAGAGGAGGGGACAAGGGAGATCGACCTTTCAGGAAACATATCTGCAGACGTGGCCCTGAATTTTGACAAATTTCCTGTGACGGTCACGGATATACCGGGACTTAAGGACAGCACCGGTCGTTATAATGATCCTTCGAAGGTAAATGCCTGGAATCATCTTGTAATGGTTCCAAGGATAGATACAGCCAGGGACACGATTTACGGGATCCTCGACATGAACTATATCTATAGGAATGTCAGGTGCCGCGCTGTTACCTTCCCGGAGTGGGATGATCGTGTGAAGTATTATTGCGGCCATATAAAGCAAAAGGTGATCCTGTTCACAAAAGTGGACTATATGCCTTCCTTTTATTGTATCGGGCCTGATCCGGAGCATCTCATCGGAACTACGAGGATACCAGGTAAACCTGCATCATATCTGATCTTTAAAAGCTATAACGATGCGAGGGAATTCTACGACTGGCTTAGATCTGTGACCAATAACAAAAAGCTGACCAGGATGCCGGTCATTCTCGGGACTTCCGATACAGTTAAGCTGCTTGGTAGAAATGTCTGGACTGATGACTTCACAGGCAAGGATCAGGTGAGGATCAACAGGTACTTCGGAAACTGATCCTTGTCTGCAAAAAAGAATGATATGAACGATCAATAATAAAAAATATGGAAGAATCTGAAATTAAAGCAAATGATCACATCAGACCGGAAATAGATGATTATACCATTTTCCGTGAAGGAGATCTGTTCAAGCCTTTCAATAAGGTTATCGGCAATCTTATAATCAGCGAAAAAGGCTACATTGTCTTTCTTGATGTTGACACGAACGTTCACTGGTCATGTAATAAGGAATACAGGAACATGATGCCGGATGGTTACGGGTCGATCCTGAGCAGGGTTGGGGTACTGGAATCGGAGTCAGTGCTTCTGGTCAGTAAAAAGAAAAGGGTACTTGTAAGGCGGCTTCTTGGTGAGAGCATTGCCCGCCTGTTTGAGGACCGTAAGGACAATAAGGGTTCTGACAGGATAATGGATAAAGCTGAAAAGCTGATGAAAGACATCGGCGATACGAGCTCCAAAATATGGTACATGGGAGGTTCCGCCTTCATGGGCCTGGCCGGACTTTTGCTTATGATCCTTGCTGTCTGGGCAAAGGCCTGTATAGAAAAATTCTTCGGTCCCGGCTCCTTTGAGCTTGTAATGGGCAGCCTCTGCGGTGCCCCCGGGGCTGTCATTTTTGTGGCCTATAGGGCAGGAAGTATAAATATGAACTATGCCATGGGATTCAGGATCCATTTCTTTGAGGGAGTGCTTCGGGGATTCGTGGCAGTTATCGGTGCTTTGATAGTGGCACTCGGGGTCAAGGCTGATATAATCGGAGGTTTTGCAACCAAAACTATCGATCCTCTTCTCATAACAATGCTCATGTGCCTTGCCTCAGGAGCCAGCGAGAGATTGCTTCCAAGCCTTATAAGCAAGCTGGAGACGAAGGCAGATGAATAGTTAAAGAAGAACTTACACTGAGTTGCACAGAGAAAGCACAGAGAGACACAGAGCAAAGATGACTAAGAGACTAAGAGACTAAGAGACTAAGAGACACAAAACAGTGTTACTCAGTGACTTACTCTGTGCAACTCCGTGGTTAAGGCTTTTTAAACTGATGTATATACCCTGTAACTATAAGGTATTGAGCCAGCACATAAGTTGACATGATCATCACCTGTGCACCGGGAAGAGGCTTAAGAAATTTATCTATTGCAATCCCTGAATCGGAAAGGAGGAATAGTATGGCCCCTGCCATCACAAGAAGCCAGCTGTTACTATTTACTTTACCGTATCTGTTCATTGCACTGCTCACCATCGTAAGGATAACGATAGTATAAATGATAACAGGAAGCTTCATGTCGCCAAGTCTGTCGAAAAGAATGTAAAGAAGCAGAATTCCGTAAATGGCAACCGGTACAAGAAAATATGTCCGCTTCCTGATAATAAAGTTTTCCCCGGGAGTTCTGAAGAAAACGCTCAGGTACATCACATGCGCAAGAAGAAAGCTTACAAGTCCGGGAACAAAAAGGTCAGCGCTCTCCTTTGGCACCCCGAGAAGGATATCACCGCACCACGCAAATATCAGCGCAAGGATTATCATCCGGTGTGATCTGTTACCGGCTGGCCTGATATTTATTATAAACAATAGCATCAGCACCGGGATAATCAGGGCTTTTAGGATAATTGCGACTAAAGGTGTTGCCATATTACCATAGCTGATGTATATGATCGAGATCATAAAATAACAGGCAGTTACAATTTTTGTTTTCATTGGATGGTTGTCATATTTATTAAAATTAACACTTTTTTCTGACATCAAATCCGCCCATAAATATTTTATAATGAAATAAATAGATCGTTATCATCTTTATTGTCGTATATTGTTGAATATTTAAGCTCCGGGGTTCGGCAATCTGCTGCAATTTTCTTAGAACAGAAAGGATGATCTGATGTGTTTTTCACCGCTGGCAAGCTTTGCAGGAGGGGTTGTAATCTCCTCAATTGGTTTTGCTACAGTCATAAAAGTTCATAAACCCTCACAGATCCTGTTCGCAAGCATTCCGTTGTTTTTCGGTTTTCAGCAGATGACTGAAGGATTATTGTGGCTTGCCCTTAGAAATACAGATCTTAAAGGACTTGAGAATGTCTCGGCACATATTTTCCTGGTAATGGCCCAGGTGATCTGGCCCATTATGATACCTCTTTCGCTGATGCTGATGGAGAAATCGCCTAAGAAAAGAAGGATCCTTTTCATTTTTCTTTCTGTTGGTATTGTTTTGTCACTCTATTATTCCTGGTGCCTGCTGACATTTAATGTAGCCCCTCGGGTAAAGGGTTTTCATATTCAATATGACACCGGTTTCCCGCGCTCACTTGCCGGTGTAGCATTCCTTTTCTATCTGGCCGCAACTATTCCGCCTCTTTTCATTTCGTCAACCAAGAGAATGTATCTTTTTGGCATACTCGCTACCATCTCCTGCATTGTTACCGGGATCTTTTATACACAGTTTCTAACCTCTGTCTGGTGCTTTTTTGCGGCACTGATAAGCGTGGTCATCTACTGGATAATCACCGACGCAAAGCGACTTTTCAATCTGGAAAAGCTGAAGCTGATGAAGATCTAGGGCTGGATATCGGTGCTCGGTGCCTTCTTTGGACGAACAAAGAACCGAGGAGTCCCTATTTATAGGGGCGACGAGCTCGGCGAAGCCAAAGAACTAGGAATAGAATAACATCTATTTTCTGAGATTTTTCCGAACTTTATACGATCAAACCGATCTGATGCTTTACCGCATTCTTGATATTTTCTTTGTGGTGTTCCATACATCCATTATCCTCTTCAACCTTTTCGGATGGATATGGAAGCGGACACGGTTGGCAAATCTCGTTTTGTTGCTGCTTACCGGCATATCATGGCTTTTTCTGGGACTGATCGTAGGGTCGCTCGGCTACTGCCCGCTGACCGACTGGCATTTCAGGGTCCTGGAGAAGCTTGGTCATAGTGATCTGCCTGTATCTTATGTCAAATTCCTCGCCGACCGGCTTACCGGGTCAGATCTCAATCCTCACCTTATCGATTCCATAACCCTCTGGTCATTCGTCGCAGCACTTGTCATCTCCCTATTGCTCAATGGCAGAGACTATTATACAAGACGCCATCAAGTTTAAAATCAACGTTTCAACGTTTCAACGCTTCAACTGCTTCAACTGCTTCCAGCCTCTCCGCCTTTACAGTCCCATCTTCTTCGCTATCGCAGCCGGGATCGCGTTTTTGTTCACCATTATATTTGTGGTCTGCAGGGCAATGAAGGCTTTTGAAACATATATGAATCCGTCGTATTTGCCGGTAACGCCCCATGAGTTCTTCACCTTGTAAAAAATGTTCCCTGCCTGGTCGGTAGCCATGCCCACTATGTGCATGCCATGATCGTCGGTAGTGGTATAATTGTCAAATGCCTTCTGTCTCATTTCCTGGGTTATAACCCTTTCAGGATGGGGCCCCTTGAACTGTGCTGCAGCCTCTTCTGTGGTCATTTCGGACCACTCTTTTACAGGGATGATGGCAACGCCCTCCTTCATCGAGAATCCCTTGTCGCTCATGTCGCTTGCCCATGCTACCGTATAACCGTTCGTCACGGAGTTATCGATTATCTGCATCATATCATCAAGAGGTATATTGTAGAATAATCCTGCTGCCCAGTTGTCGGGTATCTCAAGCATGCACTGCTTGTAAAAGGGGTGGTGGCTGAATGATGTTATGGTTATATAGTCATCTGGATTTATTCCCAGCTCCTTAGTAAATGTGGCAGGTGTATAGGTTTTCCCTTCATAGGTGAATGATTCCGGCATCTTGCCGAGATATGCATCGAGGATACCTTTAAATCCGCTGAACCATGCTGTCGTCAGCTTCTTACCCTTAATGAGAGCATCCATATATGCCTTTAGCACAGCATCCATCTCGGTGTGGTTGTGTTTGACCTCTCCGTAGTTTAGCCCGGGATATGCCTCATCGGGTACAAGGCCGATCTCACGGGTTCCGGAAAGAAGATCGCCGTATTCCCCGCCTGCCGAGAATGTAGATCCGCCATGCATGCGGGTATACATATCGGCCTTTTTCTCATAAGTATGTCTCACGATATACATCTCGGAAAGATCATAAGGCTTCTTTCCCATTCTGAGAAGCTCAGACTCGAACATTGATATTCCGGAGAAGCACCAGCATGTTGATGTTGATGCCTGGTTCTTGACCGATGTACATGGCAGATCCTTCTTCATTGTGAAGACATAGCCTGTCTCCTGGCTGTAAGCCAGTGTTCCTGCCATCAGGAAGAGTGTGACGAATAATAGAATTCTGTTCATGGCATGAGTTTTTTAATGATTTTGTAAAATGTTTTTACTGTTGTTCACGTATGAAAAGCAATCAAAAATAGCTATTTCTTCACCCCCTTCTTATCCAGGATCTTATCGATCTGGTCCATAACATCGTTCATGGCCTTTATGGTCATGTCGAATGGCTCATTGGTTGTAAGGTCCGCACCGGCTTTCTTGAGAAGCTCGATCGGGTAGTCCGATCCGCCTGATGAAAGGAAAGCAAGATACCTCTTCAATGCTTCCTTATCACCCGACATGACCTTTTCGGCAAGAGCAATAGAGGCCGTGAAGGAAGTGCTGTACTGGTACACATAGAATCCCCTGTAGAAATGAGGTATGAAAGCCCATTCCATTTCGAGGTTTTTGTCCAGGTCGCATATTCCTTTATTGTAGCCGTAGTAGTTTTTCAGGATATTCATATAGATATTGGAGAGGTCATCGCCCGTAAGCGGCTTGCCTTGCTCAACAGCCTCGTGTATCCTCAGTTCGAACTCGGCAAACTGGGTCTGGCGGAATAGCGTTCCCTTGAAAGCATCGAGCCAGGTCATAAGCAGTGAGAGTCTTGTATCGTCATCTTTTACCTGTTTGATCATGTAGTTGAAGAGAAGGACCTCGTTGAACGTGGAAGCAACCTCAGCAACAAAGATGGGATAATCGGCCAGCGGGTAGGGCTGGGCATTGTTTGAAAGATAGCTCTGCATAGTATGACCCAGCTCATGAGCCATCGTGCTTACATCAGAATAGAGCTCAGTGTAATTCATAAGTATATATGGATGAAGCTCTTTGAACATCCCTGATGAATAAGCCCCGAACTGTTTGCCAGGCGTAGGATATACATCTATCCAGCGGCTGTCAATAGCTTTTTTAACTGTTGCGACATAATCGTCGCCGAGTGGCTTCAATGCTTCCAGGACGATCCCTGAAGCCTCGTCGTAGCTGTATTTCAGGTCGATGTTTTTCACCACAGGTGCATAGAGGTCGGAATATTTGAGAGTGTCGACGCCCAGCATCCTCTTTTTTATTGCAAGGTAACGCTGGAAGGCAGGCAGGTTCCTGTTCACGTTATCGATGAGTGACTGGTAGACCGCTGTCGGGATGTTATTGGGATAGAGTGCTGCTTCGAGAGATGAATTATAATGCCGGGCCCTGGAGTAGAAAACATCCCTGTTTACTGAACCATACAGCATCTCACCATATGAGGCTTTGTAATTTTCCCAGTTGTTCCAGAAGGCTTTGAAGACCTTTTGCCTGTCGTCACGGTTTGGAAGAGTGCGGTTCCTGTTGTATTCAGCCTGGGTGATCATCACTTTCCTGCCATTTGACAATGTTACCTCTGGTGAAGGCATTTCAGCATTGGAATAGGTATTGTAAATTGCAGATGGTACGCCCGTGATAAGAGAGGAGAGGGCCATGATCCGTTCTTCGGGCTCGCTGAGCGAGTGTTTCTTCATTCGGAACAGGTTTTCCAGGCCTATGCGATAGGGGGCAAGCGCCGGTTCTGATCTGATGAATCCGTCAATTTTGTCCCAGTCGGCTGACAGGATCTCAGGCTCGGCGAAGGCGGTTTTTGTTCCGACCTCGGCAAACATCTGCTGAAGCTCCTGCTTCATGCCGGTAAATTTCTGGTTCCGTGTATCGAGGTCAGAGTTAAGGCTAGCATAGCTGAAGAGACGTGATGCCTCTTTCCCTATTTCAGAGTTGAGAAGAAGCCAGTTCTTAAGATCTCCGGCAGATCTGGTCAGTGTCCCTTTAAATTTCTCCAGTTCACCAACCCTGGCAGCGAGAGCCAATTTTGCTTTTGTCCACTCTTCATCGGATTTATATATGTCGGCAAGATCCCACTTGTATTTATCGGGGATCTTCGCCCTCGGCTTCTGCCCGTAGCTGATTATAGTGATGAGTGTTAAGGTGATAAAAACTATCACCCGTCGCAGGCTTGATATGCTTTTCATGGTCCGGTTTATTTAAATTTTCCCAAAGTTAATTTTTTATTTATGCAGTAGCGTCACGAGCAGCATTTCTTCTTCTGAACTTCAACTCTTCAACTCTTCAACTCTTCAACTCTTCAACGCTTCAACGTTTCAACTTTTATTTTATCTTTATCCATTAAATTTTTGAAATGGAAAGAACCCTGGGATTTCTGGCTCCTGTAATTGTAGCGGTAATAATATTCATCCTTAACGTGTCATTGCCCGGCAGATGGGTGAACGGATATATAACCGGGAAGAATTCTGCAGAAAAAATGAGATACCATCTCAATGGTATCCAGGTTTTCTTCACGGTAGTAATTATCTGGTTCTTACTGGGGTATTTTAATATTGCTTCTTTTGACTGGCTATATAAATGGAGGTGGTACGGGCTCGCCGGGGCATTTTTAGCAGGAGTCGTTTTTTCCCTGGCCGTGGTACTGCCATATCCTGCTTCGGGGAAGTCTTTTCTGGCAGATCTCTTTCTCGGAAGGATAGATAATCTTCAGTTACGGGGCGGAAGGGCCGATGCAAAGATGTGGCTTTACCTCGTGGGAGCGACAATGCTGGAACTGAATATATTGAGCTTTACGGCTCATCATGTGATGCTGTATGGTGATAAGGCTTCAACCGGGATCATTATATCGGCTGTGCTGATCACTTACTTCATTGTTGATTATTTCACCTTCGAGGAGGTTCACCTCTACACATACGATCTTTTTGCAGAAAGGGTCGGATTCAAGTTAGGATGGGGATGCATAGTCTTTTATCCTTATTTCTATTCTGTTTTCCTTTGGTCTACTTCAGACCTGCCCGATCCTCGTACTCCTGCATGGTTGCTGGCGATATATGTTCTTATATTCTTTTTCGGGTGGATATTGTCAAGGGGCGCCAACCTTCAGAAATATTACTTCAAGAAAGATCCTCAAAGGATATTTCTTGGGATCGCGCCTGTACCGGTGACCGATGGGAAAAATGCACTTCTGGTAAACGGATTCTGGGGGATAAGCCGCCATATAAATTACCTTGGTGAGATATTAATGGCCTGCGGCATCATCCTTTGTACGGGTTATCCAGCAATGATATGGCCATGGCTCTATCCGTTATACTATGTTGTCCTGCTTGTTACCCGTCAGAGAGATGATGATGAACGCTGTATGCTCAAATATGGCGACCTCTGGAAAGTCTATAAAGAAAAAGTACCATACCGGATAATTCCTTTCATCTATTGAAAGATAAAAGACTAAGGTAAAAAGATAAAAGGGTTGAAGTGTTGAAGCGTTGAAACGTTGAAGAAGAACTACCACTGAGTTACACAGAGAAAAACAGTGTAACTCCCCCGATAGATCGGGGCAGGCTGAGATAACTCTCCCGATAGATCGGGACAAGTTGTGTCACTCCGTGGTTAATTTCTTTGATCACGAGATTGCCAGCCTTCCCCACCGACTTCTGGATTTGGTCTTCGGTCTTCGGACTTCGGACTTCCAGCTACAACCTGTACATCTTCTTCGTAGTATCTCCCATAATGGTTATTGCCATTTTCCTCGGAAGTATCTTCTGCATGAAGAATGATGCTATCCTGTTTCCCCTTCCCGTGATATATGATGGCTGTTTTCCGAGCTTCTTAAGACATTCCTCTGCAACCTCTTCGGGTTCGAGCACCCTTGGAGAAAGAAATCCTGTTTTTCCGGGGAGGGTACTCTTATACCCTGGAGTGGCAGTAGCGCCTGCACAGCAGCCTATGACATCGACGCCCTTGCTTTTCCACTCGTACCACAGACTCTCTGCCAGTATCCGGTTAAACGCCTTGGTTGCAGCGTAGACCGAAAGGTAGCCGCTGCCCTGGAGACCGGCCAGTGAAGTCATTAAAACAACTGCGCCTTTTCCTCTTGACAACATTTTTTCTCCGAAAAGGTGGACCATATTCATAGGAGTTATCATGTTTACCCTGGCGGCAGTGGAGTGGTTTTCAGCTGAATTCCTGATAAACTCGCCCAAATATGAGAGTGCAGCGTTATAAACAAGCAGATCTATTTCACGGCCATTCAGTTCTTTCACGATCTGAATGGTGGCATCTGGATCTGACAGGTCGCATGGGATGCAGGTGACATTTATTTTGTATCTGGTTTCGATCTCACCGGCTAATTCCAGCAAGGGCTGCAAGCGCCGCGCTATGAGCACAAGATCGATCCCCTCAGCGGCAAGGTAAGTCGCGAATGCCCTTCCGATACCTTCGGATGCACCTGCTACAAGTGCCGTATTTCCATATTTTTGTTTCAGATTCATCATATCTCATTGAACCCCACCAGCAGCTGTCTCTTCTCATCCCAGAGCCTCAAAAAGAGTGATTCAAATGCGCTGAAAATGGTTATGGGCTTAATCTCCCGGAATAAAAGATTCTCATTATGACATTTTTTCAGGTTGTAATTGGGAATGAGCGGACTCAGGTGGTGAATGTGATGATATCCTATATTGCCTGTAAACCAGTTAAGCAGAAAAGGGAGCTTGAACATTGAGCTGCCGTTAAGAGCTATTGACTTGTAATCCCATTTCTCGGTGGTTGTCCACTGTACATGTCTGAACTGGTGCTGGATATAGAAGAGCCATACGCCATGTGCCGCTGCAATATAAAGAACTGTCAGCTGGATCAGCAAAAATGTTTTCCATCCGATTGCAAGCATCAGGAGAAGTACAGCCACCGCCAGGACAAGGGTGGAAAGGTGGACGTAAAGCTTTTCCCTGGCCGACATATATTTTTTGGGGAGACGCTGCAGGATGATGAATATAAGAACAGGAGCGATGCCAAATAGGAAAAAAGGATTCCTGTACAGGCGGTATCCGAAGCGCTTAAATTTTGGAAGTTTGATATATTCACTGACAGTAAGTGTCATTACGTCGCCAATTCCACGCTTATCGAGGTTACCCACAGTCTGGTGATGAATAGCGTGTTCATAATGCCACATGTGGTATGGGGTGAAGACCATCAGTCCTGTGATAATTCCAACTACCGTATTAAGTCGTTTCGATCTGAAGAATGAACCGTGTCCGCAGTCGTGGAAGATGATGAATGTCCTTATCAGGAATCCGGCTGCAAATACTACAAGCAGCAGGGTGAGCAGGTAAGATACCTTGAGCGAATACACCATGGCGACCCACAGAAGGATATATACGCCGACGGAATTGACTATCTGCCACCAGCTCTTTTTCGGATCTGGATAATTATATTTTGAAATGATCCGAACCCATTCAGGACGGCTATCTTCAGCACCAGCACTGGAATCCATTTTGTATTTAATCTGTTCGGAGTCTCACAACTTCCGATCCCCGGTTATTACTAAAAAAGCAAATTTTATACTTGTAAAGATATAAAATAATAGGCTGGGATTCAGGCTAAAGAGCGCTGGAGTCATTATGATATTTGACATATCCTTGTTGCCTCTCGCCACCTGCAGAATACTTCTTGATTTTCAGAGAATTATTAACTATCTTTAATGTTTCAGACATACCGGGTTTTGGGGCCCGATATTCTTACTTTTAAATATCATTAATAATAAAAAGAAAGGAAATTGTAATGAACTATTTGTATTTATTAATTCCGATCGCAATACTGCTTCTGGCAGGGATCAAGATCGTGCGTCCGACACAACGTGGATTGATCGAGAGGCTTGGAAAGTATCATAACTTTGCCAATCCCGGATTTCACTGGATAATACCGGTCATTGATAAGATGTACCTGGTAAATGTAACTGAACAGATGGTAGATGCTGAACCACAGGAGATAATCACCAACGACAATCTGAATGCAAGTGTTGATGCCCAGGTCTATTTCAGGGTGAAATCTGAGGAAGAGAGCGTCAAGGGATCGATATATAATGTCAATAATTACCGGTGGCAGATCGTTAACCTTGCCCGCACCACTCTTCGTAACATTATTGGTACGCTAACTCTTAAATCGGCCAACAGCGAACGGGGGAAGATCAATGCCGAACTCTACAAGACACTGCATAACGAGACACAGACCTGGGGCATTGAAATAGTACGGACAGAATTGAAAGAGATCGATCCGCCAAAGGATGTGCAGGAAACAATGAACAAGGTGGTAAAAGCTGAAAATGAAAAGATAGCGGCAATAGATTCCGCAACAGCTGCAGAGACTGTTGCTGATGGTGTCAAGCGTGCCAAGATCAAGGAAGCGGAAGGATTCAAGCAGTCGAAGATATTGCATGCCGAAGGAGAAGCTGAGGCAATAAGGCTGGTAAATGAGGCAGCTGATAAATATTTTGTTGGAAATGCCCAGCTATTAAGGAAGCTTGAGGCTCTTGAAGCTTCGCTCGGTAACAATGCCAAAATCGTAGTTCCTGCCGGTACTGAACTGGTCAATGTAATTGGAGAGATGGCAGGAATATTTCCACTGGAAAGGAAGAAGAAGGAGAGCTGATAGTTAATAGCCCTGATTGTCCGGTGCTCAGATGGAATTACTTATAGTGTTCATCTTTAAGCTTTAATGAGAGGAAGCCATCTGGCATAGGGGATTTTATAGTTATCGTTTTCCCGTCGGCAGGATGTGGAAATGACAATGAATATGCATGAAGCCTTACCCGGCGGATGTAATCCTTTGAGGCGCCGTATTTCCAGTCTCCGACTATGGGGCAGCCAATGTCTGAAAGATGAACCCTGATCTGGTTCTTCCGGCCGGTCTCAGTTTTGACATCAAGGAGTGCGTAATTGGGTATCAGCTTAATTGTCTTGTAGCTCGTTATTGAAAACTTGGCATCGGGCCTTTCGCGAGTCGAATGAACCTTCTGTGACTTATCTTCAATAAGCCAGCTTTTTATTGTGTCTTCGGCTTTACTGGGAATGCCTTCAACCAGCGCATAATAATGCTTCTCGGTCTTTTCCCAGTTTTCCTTGATCGTATCCACAACGCCATGCGATTTGGCAAACAGCAGCACTCCCGATACCTCTTTATCAAGACGGTGCACCACGTACGCCCTTACCTTTCCTTTACTTTGTTTTTGCAGGAACTCCGAAAGTACCTCATGGAGGCTTACGCTCCCATCAGTGCTGGAGGTTGGTTTTCCTGCCGGTTTATCAACCACGATCACATGCTGGTCCTCATATAAGACGGGAAAGGGCAGACCGGCTTTGATAGCCTTACCCGACTGTAAGTTGATCTCAATAGTATCTCCCGGCCTGATGGGATATGAATGCAAGGTGACTGGTTTATCATTTATCCGGATAATGCCACTCTGCAGCAGTTTTTTTATCCTGGTCCGGGGTGAATCAGGATACTGTTCGGTAAGATATTCGATCAGGGTATATGATTTATTTACAGTCGTTTTCAAGCAGGAATATGTTAATTTATAATTGCAACCAGATCTTTTAAAACCGGACAAAAGTTACTAAAAATTGTCTCTCCGAAACTCTGCATGAGCCATTTAATTCTCTTACGATGGAGTTTGTACCAGCGGAGGCACGGAAAGCACATTAATTTTGCTCGTTAGATCGAACCACGGAGTAACACAGAGTAAGGCACCGAGTTACACTGTTTTTTCTTGATATTTTTATGTATAATTTCTTTCCCTTGCGTTCCAGCGTTTTAACATTTCAGTGCAATTGGAAACTAATTTATCAACCTTTACGTTAAATAGGAGAACCTTTTTTTATTAAACCAACTTAACTGAAAAATGGATCGGATTCATTATAAGCTTATATTAACGTTCGCTGTCATATTAATTGGGGTGGCTAAGGTAAATGGTCAGACGACCCTTCCTGAAGAGCTCACAAAAAACAGTTTGAAGGAGCAGATAAATTATATAGAGCAGCATACAAGGATATTTGAAGATTACCGGGCAATAAGGGAAGATATGTTCCAGAGGGTCAAAGGGAATATTATGGATTCTCTTTCTGCAGGCAAGATAAGGACGGCAGAATTGAATGATCTTATAATATCCTTTAAGTACAAAAGCGATTCTCTAAAGACTTTACTTGCATCAACTAAGGCCAGCCTCGATGAGGTTACCACTACAAAGAACCATATAAGGGTATTCGGCATCGAGATCAACAAGGTGCTCTATAATATCATAATGTTTGCCATTCTGGCGGGATTGATTTTTATTCTTGCAGTAGGATTTCTTGCCTTTAAAAGGAACCTGTTCGTAAACATCAGTACAAGGAAAGAGTTAAAGGAGCTTAAGGATGAGTTTGAGGCCTACAGGCAATCAACAAGGATAGCCAGGGAAAAAATGGCGATGGACCATTTCAACGAGATAAAAAAGCTGAAAGGGAATAAGTAGGTCCTGCAGTTCCCGTTGAGCGGGATTTGGCTTCGCCGAGCTCCGCTTCGCTCCGGTTCGTCACTTCGTTCCTCAACTTGCGGTTCCCGTTAAGCGGGATTTCGTCACTTCGTTCCTCAACCTGCAGTCTGGGGTCGTTTAATTGTTTGACAGTTCTAACCTTCTAACCTTCACACCTTTAAGGCTTCAACTTTTCTGTTTCCGGGAAATTGCCTAAATTAGACTGAACCAAATTCCTTTGATCATGAAAAAATACATTCTTTTCTTAATGGTATTCGTGCTGACTGTTTCACTGTCGTTACAGGAGACGAAATGGCGTCAGCTGTTCAATGGCAAGGATCTCACGGGCTGGCAGCAGGTGGGGCCCGGTAAGTTCGTTGTTGAGGATGGTCTTCTCAAGACTGTCGGCGGGATGGGAATGATCCTGTATCCTGCTGAAAAATTCGGCGATGCAGTTATCCGCGTTGTCTATAAAGTGAAGGATAACGATTGTAACTCCGGGGTATTCATCAGGATCCCTGAGAAGCCTGCAGACGAGTGGGTTGCTGTCAATAAGGGATATGAGGTCCAGATAGACAACGGGAAAAGGCATGTAGGGGGGGATTATCATTGCACTGGTGTTTTGTATTCCCTTACAAAAGCGATGGCACATCCGCAGAAGAAGGCTGGGGAATGGAATACCATGGAGATCACGCTCGATGGTCCAAGGACCATAGTTTATGTTAACGGGGAGAAGGTAACCGACTTCAGGGAAGGTGATCCTGTCCCGCCCAAGACCCTGGACTTTGAACCGATACGTGGTCCGCGGCCTCTGTCAGGGTATATCGGCCTCCAGAATCACGATTCACTATCGGTTGTTTATTTTAAAGAGTGTGCCGTAAGACCGCTTAAGTAGCAGTTGCTGATTTTCGGTGTGCTGCTTCGCCTTCTGACTTCGTCCCGCCTTGCGGGACTATGTCGGGCGAAGTCCGAAGCCTGAGCGAAGACGGGTCATTCAGCTTCGCTGTCATTATATTACTTAACACTTAGTCATCCTCAACCTTTATAGCCTTTCCTGCCTTTTCTGCCTTTCTTGCCTTTCTTGCCTTTACAGCCCTCTTCCCATCATGAAATTCCCTAACTTAGTTCCAAAATACCGACCGATATGGAATCAATGGCATTAAAAGATCAGGAAATCCGTCCCGATAAACCAGTGCTTCAGAAAGCCCTTGCAGGAAGCTATCCTGCTTATGAAGAGTTGTTGAATCTTATTACAGGAACGGAGTATGGTCTCGTTCCGGAGTGGAGATTTTACAACGATGGGAAAGCATGGTTGTGCAAGGTAGTTCACAAAAAAAAGACAATATTCTGGTTATCGGTGTGGGATGGTTACTTCAAAGCAGGATTTTATTTCACCGAAAAAAGCGGTGCGGCCATTTTCACCCTGGATATTGATCCGGGTATCAAAAAGAGCTTCACCAATGCTAAGTCGGTCGGCAGACTGATCCCGCTGGCTTTTATCATAAGAGAGAGCAATCAGCTTAAGGATCTTCTTGTAGTCGTGAGGTATAAGATGAAAGCATAGGTTGTCTTGCAGTTCCCGCAAAGCGGGATTTAGTCACTTCGTTCCTCAACTTGCAGTCTCGTGATCAAAGAAATTAACCACGGAGTGACACAGAGTTATCGCGGAGTTACGCTGTTTTTCTCTGTGTAACTCAGCGGTCGTTCTTCTTCAACGCTTCAACATTTCAACGCTTAAACATTTCAACGCTTCAACATTTTTATTTTCACTGAATTTTCTTCCCTGAGTACCTCATTTTTTAAGAAGATATTTTTTTGTACTTTGTTCAGTATTTATGACAAATGCCATATCATACGATGCCGAATGCAATTTCTGCAATGGAGTTGTAAGGTTTTTAAGGAAACGGGATAAGCGGAACCGTTTCAGGTTTGTTCCCCTGCAGTCGCAGGAAGGGGCAGAGCTTATCAGGGTAGCCGGACTGCAGGAGAAGGACCGTAATACCGTTGTTTACTATACCGGGGCGAAGATCTATCTGCGTTCCACTGCAGTATTGCATATTCTGAAAGATACAGGAGGAATATGGAGCCTGCTTTACGGTTTTATTATTTTCCCCCGTTTCATCCGAGATTGGGTTTACCGGCTTATTGCACGGTACCGGTATCATATTGCTGGTCATAGCAGATCACAAGATTGAATGACAAGACCTTTCAGTCGATAATCATTCGGTGGTCATTGGCTCGCTACGCTCGCGTCATTCGGTGGTCATTGGCTCGCTCTGCTCGCATCATTCAGTGGTCATTGGTCACGCTTCGCGTGACGTCATTCGATGGTCATTCAATTGTTTTCAGTTTTACCAATGGATTTAATATAATTGTTAAGTCTGACGCCAAGATCATCTAACTCGGTAATTAACAATTTGAACTCAGACTCTTCGATTAATTTTCGGTTTCTGGTTTTTACTAGCCAGGTTTTTGTCTCGAAGAATGATCCTCTCGAATAATAGCCAAAGTTGACGTTTTCACGAAAATGGAATCTTCCAAAGCCTTCACTTATGTTTGCTCTTATCGAGTCTGCTGCTCTTACCAATTGTTTCCCGATAGTATCTTTTGCAAAGTAATCCCATTTCTGGACAAAAGTCCATATTTTTTCAGCCAAATCCATAGATTGGCTGTAAATCTGAAGATCTTCTAATTTCATAACCTTTAGCACGATTAATTGCACTAATTTAATAAAAAATATTCAATAACAATTGAATGACGGCCGAAGGCCCAATGACAATGAATGACAGCGAAGCGAATGACAATCAATGACGGCCCCCGATAATCGGGGTAAACTCCAGCCCAATGACAATGAATGACAGCGAAGCGAATGACCATCAATGACAGCAGAAAGCCGCTTATTATTCTTTTATATACTCCGACGCCTCCAGTTTTATTGCATGTAATGAATAGAGTACATCCTTGAAGAAATAGAGTAAAGAAACTAACAATGACAGTATCGATATGACAAATAGAAGGGTTCCGATCATTTTAAGGTCTGTTCCTAGCAGGCTCATTATGAACAGGAGGGGAATTATGAGACAGCTGGAGATCATTCCGATCAGCAGCCAGGCGATGGCATTTCTTAGTATTTTTCCTCTTTTAAGAAGAATTTGTATTTCATTCGTTTTTATTTTTTCCCTTTTAGCATCGGGATGATCGAGTTCTCCGACCAATTGTCGGATGCGGTCAACCACTCTCCCGATCCTGTTTGTGATGGTCAATAGTAACAGTCCTACTCCGGAGATCAGTGCTACCGGGGTTATACATGCCTGCAGAAATTTTGTAAAAATTGTCAATGTTTCCATTTTCAGTGTATTGTATAGAATTCTTTAATATCCTGATCTTCTATAATTAATCAGGACATTTCCTGCAAATATAATTCTATCTGAGATTCTTTGACAATAAAACATTTGTATTGGGTCCTGCAGTCTTGTAGTCATGCAGTCGTGCAGTCCTGCAGTCCTGCAGTCTGAAAATTTACCACGGAGTGACACAACTTGTCCCGATCTATCGGGAGAGTTAGCTCAGAGTTACACTGTTTTTCTCTCTGTGTATCTCTGTGTTTCCTCTGTGTAACTCTGTGTAATTTCTTCTGAAACTCTTCAACTCTTCAACGCTTCAACGCTTCAACGCTTCAACACTTCAACGCTTCAACACTTCAACACTTCGACACTTCAACACTTTTATCTTTTTACTTTTGTCTTTTATCTTACTTTTGTTCAGCTATGTCCTATAAACTCACAAATAAGAACATCAATCCGGTTAACCCACCCTGTCGTAAGACGATCTATAATTCACTTGAGGAGGCTCAGGATATGATAAGGTACATCTCTGAGAACCGCGGAGGCAAGGAGATCCGTGCCTATAAATGTACAGTCTGTGGGTTCTGGCATCTGACGAGCAGGATTAAATGAATAAGGGGCAGGTAGTAAGAAATCAGAAGTCATTCAGTGGTCATTGGCTCGCAAAGCTCTCGTCATTCGGTGGTAATTGGCGCTTCGCGTGACGTCATTCGGTTGATATTATTCTTCCTATGTGTCGCTCTGTGTAACCAAAAGCACTTCTGCAGTCTAAATATAACCGCAGGGAACACAGAGTCCCGATTAAATCTGGAAACGCTGAGGACGCAGAGAGTGCGTAAATATGATTCTTTTCTGCGATCTCTGCGTAGATGCTCTGCGAACTCTGCGGTTTAAGAATTTCAACATATAACCGCATTCCTTATAATTATCAATTAATTCTTTCAATATTGAAACATACTTAATACGAAAGTCGTTTAGGGAAACAATGAGTCCGCACAGTAAGATAATGACAATTGCAGGCATTTTAGTCGGATTATTACTGTTACTGATGCTTCTGTTGTCTTGCAGCAGATCATCTTCAAAAAATGAACAGGTTGCTGTCGTAAAGCATTCATCAAAGAGGGAGATCCTCACTTATGAAGGGATCGATTCTGTTCTTGACAGATTTGAGAAGGTCCCGTATGAAAAGCTCGATACGGCCTATCTGAAATTCTCCGGCTATGATAAGGAAATGTACAAAGAGGGTATCAGAGGTAAGATATTTTACAGGATAACATGGGAAGAGTCATTAAAGAACCTTGTCGGGAAGTTTACTGTAAATGATTTTCTTCCGAAGGACAGAAACTGGTCAGGGAGCAAAACTTCTTCAGAAACCGTCAGAACACAATATATCTGTATCAATAAGGAGGTGCTTCACAGATTCCTTGATCTGATCAATAGGCTGGGGGAGATGGGCTATGACAAGTACGCTTTCAGGATAAAGGATGGTTTCAGATATCCAAACTTTAATAATCGTACAGGTGGAGCGAGATTAAGTCAACATATATATGGAAGAGCCATTGATCTGTCAATAGGGGATATAGACAGGGATGGGAAATATAATGAGGCTACTGATAAAAAGATTGTCTTATCACTTTTGGAAAACGACATAATCAAAAACTCGGGAGGTGTAGGTTGTTACCCCGGTACCAATGCGGTACATTTTGATACAAGAGGTTATAAGGCAAGGTGGTAACGGAGTGAAAAAAGTTTACATGTTTTGTACCTTCAATAAACACCAAATACAAGGGAATAAGCGTTATGTGAATAATGTAACTTATTTCAATAATTGTGTAACACCTGGAATTTTATCTGCCCTTATCTTTATGTTTTATTTATTGAGTGTATCAGGTTAAGGCATTATTTAAGATTAAATATTCTTAATACCTGGAATATGGATTGGCATTAAATGAAATCATGAAAATGAAATTCATAATTAAAACTAATATAAGGAGGAAATAACATGACAACTGATCAAAGCGAAAAGAACAATCCTGTAAATGAAAATGCGGGATCCATTAAAAATGAAAAAGCTAAAAATGATCTTGAAAAAAAGATCAGGGATGAAGGAGTAAAAAAAGGGGTTGTTACAACCTCAATAATCAGCTTTATAATACTGCTGGTTGCCGGGATTATTGTTTTTTTACTTTATAGCCGCGACCATAAAAATCTGATTAATCTGATGGATGCACAGAAAACTTCCCTTACAGAAAAAATAACTTCCCGGGATTCTGTGATCAGCGACTGGATAACCACTTTTGATGATATTGAAAAGAATATAGCACTGATAAAGGAAAAAGAGAAAATAATCACTGTTAATTCATCGAATGCTGAGATATCCAAAGACAAGAGGCAACAGGTTCTGGAAGATATTAAATACATAAATACACTTCTTGACCAGAATAAAAAGAAAATTGCCTCTCTTAATGCCCAGTTAGCGAAGTCAGGAGGAACAATCAAGGTTATGCAAACTAAAATTTCCGAGCTGGAAGCTTCGATGAAACAGAATGAAACTGAAATTTCGGAATTGAAGACCTCGCTCGTAAACAAAAAATTTGAAGTAGAACAGCTCAATGTCCAGATGGCAGTTTTGCAGGATACCATTGCAAAGAAGGATGAGAAGATCAGTACCCAGACTTATGAGATGACCAAGGCTTTCTATGCAGTTGGTACGTATAAAGAATTGAAAACCAAAGGTCTTTTAACCAAAGAAGGCGGATTTATCGGATTTGGTAAAACGGAAACTTTAACCGGAACGCTTCCTGACAGTGCTTTTACCCAGATCGACATCACTAAAACGAATTCGATTTTGGTCAATTCAAAGAGTGCCAAACTTATCTCTGAGCACCCTGCAGGTTCGTATGAGTTTATACGTGACCAGGCCAAAATGGTTAAATCCATAGAGATCAGGGATCCCGCACAGTTCTGGAAAATCTCAAAATATGCAGTTGTCGAGATAACCAGGTAGAGTAAAATTATATTCCGGGAATAATTGTTTCCCGGATAATTTATCAATAAAGCCTGTAAGATAAATGTCTTACGGGCTTTTGTTTTTAAGGTAGCGACAGAATTGCGGACGGATTTTTAACACCAATAAAATCACTTATCCACAAACTGCTATGGTCTGGTTTAAAGATTGAAGTGATTAAATAATGCGGGAATTACTGCCTGATCTGATCAGATTTAGTGATTCAGTATGTTAGTCATTTTTAAAAACGGAAACAGACTACAATTCATATTCAGGATGTTTGGTTAAAAAATCTAAATAGTTTTAGCATTTCTAAATTATTTTTTTTATGTAACTTGTACTGAATGTTCTTAGTAACCAATAAATTATTAGGATATGAAAAAGATTAGCATTATTGTCGCAATGTTGCTATTGCCACTGGCAACGCAGGCCCAGCTTGCATTAAAAGTCGGATTGACCGCAAATGGAGCATTAGGTGATATGAACAATTACTGGACTGCAGGCCCCGGTGTTGATTTAAGCCTGAAATATATTCTTACAAAGCATATTAGTGCAGGAATAAGTACCGGATTCCAGCACTTCTTTCCAAATGATAGCTGGGATGATGAGTACAACGATTATGACGATGAAAGTCTCAATATTATACCGATACGACTTTCGTTTGCGTATTATGTGGGTGAGAAAAAATTCCGACCTTATTTTGGTGCTGAGCTCGGATTGACTCATGTAATATTAGAATATTCTGATAGATACAGCTATTATGATTACTATTATGGAACCTTATACGCAACAAAAGATGTTAAAGATGAAAGTACAAAGTTCTCAGCATCACCTGTTGCAGGCTTCTATATCAATTTTGGAAACAGTAAAGTCGGGATTGATGTCAATGCCAGATATTACTTCGTAGCATCTGGTGATAATGATTCGGATAGAGAAAAGGCAAACTATCTTGGAGTCAGCGCCGGGCTGGTTTTCAGATTCTGGTAGTACTGGATATCGAGTTATCAGGGTAAATTACGCGAAGCGCAAATGACTATTTCTTCAGCAGCTTAAATGCATGTGACCATTTGTTTTCCCTGATACCGGGGATGCACCAGAGCATGCATAATGGTTCGATTGCCCTTGCTGCTTCCACATTGCCCATATCTTCAGCTTCCCAGCCGACCTTTTCCAGAAGCGATGTCACATCTTTCTTAGCAGAGGCATTATTGCCGCAAATGAACATTGATGGTTTCTGACCGAAGTCAGGGTCGATCATAAAAGCATTGCCAACACAGTTAAAAGCTTTCACGAGGTGGGCATCAGGTACTAGTTTCTGAAGCCTTTCCATCAGTGAATTATCCAGGGAAGTGAAGAATTGGATCACTCCGTTGACAGGTGGTTTTTCTGCAATCGGGTTGGTTGCATCGATAACTGTCTTGCCGGAGATCTCTTTTGCCAGTCCGGTCATAACCTTTTCAGCAACATCCCCTTTGACGGCAATAAGCACAATATCACCAAATGCGGCAGTCTCATTAAAGGTACCTGTTTGTATTCCGGTCTCTTTCTTGAACTGCTCTCTTTTGGATTTATCTCCGGAGCCAAGCATCACTTGGTATCCGTGCTTATGAAATCCGGTTGCAAGAACTTTTCCCACAATACCCGAACCAATAATTCCTATCTTTTTCATATTCTTTTTTTGTATAACACAACTGACAATAAAAAGTTCTGCCTTCTAATATCTATTCTGCAATATTAAACAACACTTCAACTTTTCAACTTTTCAACTTTTGCCTTATTCTTAACCTCATGCAATTTTCATTATCGATGCATCATTCTTCTCTGCACGCAGTCTTTTTATAACTTTACATAAACCTTGCGCTATGAAAAAAATCTTTTCCCTTTCATTATTTTTAATTGCAGCATTTTCGTTCACTGGCAATGCGCAACCGACAAAATACTCACCCGAAGTTGAAGCAAGAATAATGCAGGTAGAAAGCAACCTCGCTGGCTGGGTCATTACCGGCAGCAATGACAGGTGGACCATCCTCGACAGGATGAAAAAATATGGAGTGAATGGAGTAAGCATTGCAGTGATTCATGATTATAGAATAGAGTGGGCAAAGGGTTACGGTATGGCAGATGTGGCTGAGAAACGTCCCGTTACGGAAAAGACACTCTTCCAGGCTGCCTCGATAAGCAAATCGCTCAACAGTATTGGCGTCCTGAAACTTGCCGAGAGTAAAAAGATCGATTGTGACAGCGATATTAATAAGTACCTGAAGTCGTGGAAGTTTCCATACGACAGTATATCCAGGGGTATGAAAATAACTATAAAGGAGCTCCTTAGCCATACGGCAGGATTGACTGTTCATGGGTTCCCGGGTTATGAAAGAGGTAAAGAGATCCCGACGCTGGTACAGGTCCTGAATGGTGAGAAACCGGCAAACACCGAAGCCATAAGATCTGATAACGAACCTGGTAAACACCTGAGCTATTCGGGCGGAGGGATAACTATCCTGCAGCAGTTAGTTATTGATCAGACCGGTATGCCTTATGATGTTTATATGCAGAAAGAGGTTCTTGATCCACTAGGCATGACGTCAAGCTGTTATTGCCAGCCTCCTGACGGGATCAAGGCTGAATTACTCGCTACAGGCTATAAGGCTGATGGTAAGGAGGTGGCAGGTAAATATCATGTTTATCCCGAGAAGGCGGCAGCCGGGTTGTGGACAAATCCCACCGATCTCTGCAAGTACGTTATTGAGACGGAGCTCGCCTTTAAGGGTGAGTCGCATAAGGTGCTTTCGGCTGAGATGACAAGGTTCCGGCTGACACCGGTTATTGAGGATGCTGCACTCGGGACCTTTGTCAATTCCAGGGTGACAGGATCATACAAGTATTTCAATCATAATGGTGGGAATGAAGGCTTTTCGTGTGTTGCATACGGATGCCTCAACAGTGGCGAAGGGGTCGTAGTAATGATAAATTCCGAGAGCTTTCCGATCGTTGAAGAGATTGAAAACAGTGTGGCAACGGTCTATAGTTGGAAGGACTTTTACATACCAGATGTTAAAAAACCGGTTACACTGAGCGATTCTCAGATGGAGAAGTTTATCGGAAAGTATGAGCTTATGGGCAGGACATTTGAGGTGGTCCCTGACGGCAATGGCCTTGGAATAAAGGATTCGGGAGGCATACCCTGGGATCTGTATTTCACTTCTGATTCCGATTTCTTTGTCAGGGAGATGAAGGGCATGGTCACATTCCGGTTTACTCCTGATAGAAAAGTAAAGGGTTTTTTCACAAACGGTATGACGGCGAAGAAGGTTCTGTGATCCGGAAGCCGGAAGCCTGGAACCTTGAGCCCTGCGCCCTGCGCCTTGTACCCTTTACATTCTGTTTCTATAAATATGATCCTGCATCCGGAGAAGGCTCACCCGGTTCAGGTAGTTCTTTCCCCAGGGCTTTATCCTCAAGCTCTTTCTTCAGCTTCTTCTTGTTCTTGATTCCAAGGTTTTTAAGCTCTGTTGCCTGTTTTACCAGATTTCCATCCCCTGTACTTAACTGATCAAATGATTTGGTATAGGCATTTTTCGCTTTATCGAGGTGATCACCTACAAGCTCAAGGTTTTCTACAAACCCTACAAACTTATCGTACAATAATCTCCCGCGCTCAGCTATTTCCATTGCATTCCGGTTCTGGCGCTCACGTTTCCACAGATCGACAATAAGCTTGAGTGAGGTAATGAGGTTAGTGGGATTGATCAGAAGAATTCTCTTTTCATAAGCATAGATCCATAGATTGGGATCTTCCTGCATTGCAGCAATATATGCAGGTTCGCTGGGGACGAACATCATTACGAAGTCCAGCGCTTTCTTGTAATCGTCATAACCCCTTAAATTGAGCTCATCGACCCTGTCCTTTACAGCCCTGATATGGGCAGCAAGTTCAAGCTTCTGTTCTTCCGGATCTACTGCGGCCAGGTACCTTGTAAAAGCACTGAGAGTGACTTTGGAATCAATTATTACGGTTCTTTCGTCAGGATAAACAACAATGGCATCCGGCCTCATCTTCTTGTCCTCTGAATCGGAACGCAGAGGTTTACCTTCCTCATCGGTAAGCTGTTGCTGCATGAAGTATTCCTCGTTTTTCCTCAGGCCCGATTTCTCGAGAATGGTCTCAAGGATCATTTCACCCCAGCCTCCCTGTGTCTTTGAATCTGTCTTCAGTGCCCTTGTCAGATTATTCGCTTCCTCACTTATCTTCTTGTTGAGCTCAGCAAGCTCCTTTACTTTTTCACCCAGTGAGAACCTCTCCTTTGCTTCAGTAACATATGTATCCTTGACTGTTTTCTTGAATTCATCTATGTTTTTACCAAGTGGTTCGAGCAAAGCCGTAAGGTTCTCCTTATTCTGTCTGGTAAATTTCTCCGACTTGGTTTCAAGGATCTTATTGGCTATATTCTCAAACTCGGTATTGAATCTCTTTCCCAGATCTTCAAGATCTTTCTTCTGGGTTTCGAGCTTTTCCTTCAGAGACACATTTGCTGCACGTTCAGTGGCAAGGTTTTCAGTAAATTCCGAAATTTTATTCCTTAGATCACTGATCTCATTTTTCAGTTTATCGGCATCGGCATCCTTTTCAGTCAATTTCTGATTAGCTGCTTTCAGACCTGCATCCGCAGTTGCCATGGCAGCGACATACTCCTGGATCTTTCGTGAATACCTTAACTGTGCGGCGAGCCATCCGGCAAGAGAGCCTACGATAAGACCGATCAGAATATACAATGCTGTTTCCATATCATATTGTATTATTTAATTTACGAATTTAAACAACCTTTTTCTTTTTGCTTTCAATATCATTTCCGAATTCAGTTTTGACCTCCAGGCCAAAATTCTGGTAAAGCATAAGCAGATACAAAATACAAAATACAAATAGTGTTCCGATTAGCCAAATCTCAAGCTCCGCTGAAAAGGAAGCCGATCAGCATAAATATTCAAAGAATGATGCTGACCACGATTACAGGTCTGAACAAATTTGTCTGTCACTCCCTCGATCTCCCGGGGTGATCTTTTTGCAGCAATAAGTTGAGAGGTGAGAGGTTGCATGATCTATTGTCAAATTATCCCAGGGCTTTCGTATCTTTAGCCTGAAGCTTCAGTTCACTTAACCAGGAATAAGTACCCGTTATGGATAAAAACAGAGCAGTTGTTGTCACCGGGATCGGGGTATTTACTTCCATAGGCTGTAACCGGGCTGATTTCTGGGATTCACTTATAAAAGGCAGGTCGGGAATTAAAAGGATCCAGTCTTTCAACCCGCATGGACATAAAACACAGATAGGATCCGAAGTACTGTCATATAAGCCAGAGAACTATTTCGATCGGAAAGAGTCACGCAAAATGGCCAGGGTATCACAGCTGGCATCAAGCGCTGCAATTGAGGCAGTAAAGGATGCAGGCCTTGATCTGAAGAATGAAGATACCTCCAGGATCGGATGCGTCATTGGATCGGCTGCGGGTGATTATGAACACCTCGAGGATCAGCATATAAGGTTTCTGAAAATGGGCCCCGGTTCGGTCAATCCTGTTACCGTGCCCAGGGTAATTCCAAATATGCCGGTGTGCAATGCTGCGATCGTTCTTGGAATTCATGGGCCAAACCTCGGAGTTTCTGCTGCCTGTACAACCGGAACGCATTCAATCGGTATTGCACTTGGACTGCTAAGGGGAGGAATGGCAGACATTATTCTGGCCGGTGGAGCGGAATCCACTATGACCGCTCTTGTTCTGGATGCTTACTCGAGCATGGGAGTCCTTTCAACTCAAAACGAAAACCCCGAAGCTGCCTGCCGTCCTTTCGACCTGAACCGCGATGGCTTCGTGATGGGCGAGGGTGCCTGCGTGCTTGTTCTTGAAACACTTGAACACGCTGAAAAGAGAGGTGCACCACGCCTGGCATTGTTAAGCGGATTCGGCATGACCTCTGATGCATACGGGATCGCTGCTCCTGACCCTGAAGGAACATGGGCAGCCGCTGCCATGAGACTTGCCGTAGAAGATGCGGGCCTTGGCCTGGAGGATATCGGGTATATAAATGCCCATGGGACTTCTACCAGGATGAATGATAAAACAGAGGCACTGGCCATTCTGAAAGCTTTTAACCACAGGAATATCCCCGTCAGTTCGAATAAATCAATGATAGGTCATGCGCTTGGCGCAGCTGGTGCGATAGAAGCCGCGGCTACAGTGCTGGCAGTACATTATGGGATATTGCCTCCGACAATTAATTTTGAAACAAGGGATCCGGAATGTGATCTGGACGTGATACCAAACCATGCGAGGGCAGTGAAAATTGATGCCGCGATCTCAAACTCTTTCGGTTTTGGCGGGCAGAATGGGGTGCTGGTCTTTACCAGGGCGTGAAGTGAGAGGGGGAGAGGGGGAGATCGGGTGAGCGGGAGATTAAAATGACGAAGGCTTGACAGCTGACACGGGATTGAACATTTCTGCTTGAGATTTGTTTGTTAATTAAATAACAGCACATTTAAATTAACAGACAATGAAAGAGAATAAATTGACCAGCCAGAGTCGAAAAGTGGTTGTTGTGGGAGCCGGTTCGGTGGGTGCAACATACAGCTATGCCCTCGCACAGAGTGGACTTGCAGATGAGATAGTACTTATCGATAAAAACGAAGAGCTGGCAAAAGGCCAGGTTTCCGACCTGGTGCACGGTCAGCCTTTTTTTCCGACAGTGATAATCCGTCAGGGTTCAGTTCTGGACTATACAGATGCAAACCTGCTTGTCATAACTGCGGGTGCTTCAATGAAGCCAGGCGAAACCAGGCTTGATCTTCTGAAGAGGAATGCAGAAATCGTTGGCGGAATTTCAGAAGAGATAGCTGCGCAGAAATCAAACGGGGTTATGCTCCTGGTGAGTAACCCTGTAGATATTCTTACTTATGTCGCTATCAAAAGATCGGGTTGGGACAGGAGCAGGGTCATTGGTTCGGGAACAGTGCTGGACAGTGCACGTTTCAGACATTTTCTGAGCCTGCACTGCGGAGTGGATGTGCATAATGTCCATGCATATATTCTTGGCGAACATGGAGACAGCGAACTGGCTGCCTGGTCAATGACCAATGTGGCAGGAATACCCATCGATGAGTATTGCCCGATATGCGGTAAGTGCTCCGATTGGAAAACGGAACGTCAGCATATCGAAAAGCAGGTGCGTGAATCGGCATATCATATAATAAATTCTGTAGGCTTTACCCATTTTGCAGTGGGACTGGCACTCGTGAAGATCACGGCGGCTATCCTCCGTAAACAGAACAGCGTTCTCACTGTTTCTGCTCTCGTGAAAGGAGAGTTCGGTCTGAGCGATGTTTGTCTGAGTGTGCCGTGTATTGTATCCGACAAGGGGATCGTGAAGATCATAGATAATCCGCTTGCAAAGGAGGAGATGGAATTGCTGAAGCGTTCAGCGAACGTGCTGAAAGACTCAATAAATTCATTGACCTGATGGTCGGTTGTTAATTTAATACCTCTCGGTATTATCGAATAATCTGGTTCATTTAGCTTCGCCAAGATTCTAACGATGTCTGGTTCCTGGATTCTTTTGCTTCTTCAATGTTCTTTTTTTACTTTCTTTTCTCCGCCAAAAGAATCATATTACTTTGACTTCGTCGAGCTCGTCACGCTATTGCGTTCCTCGGTTCTTTTGCATGCTCCAAAAGAAGAGCTCTTACTTTCTTTGTCTTAACACAAAGAAAGTAAGCAAAGAACCGAGTCCAGCACTGCTGGACGAGCTCACGAACGAAGTGAATAAAAGTCAAGGCTGCAGAACATTTTGGGGTTCGTGTTTTGAAGCTTGCCCACGTAACACAACTCGGGGGTTCGCCATCCCTGCAGGCTGGCTCCTTCGCTAAAATAGCCCACAGGGCTATTTCTTTACGCTCGGCCCCCTCAAACAGTGTTGCTTACTTTTAGCCCTCGCTGCAAGCTTCAAAACACTCACTTACCCTCATGCAGACAGGTGCCTTCGTTAAAATTCTCAATACGGCAATTTATTTACGATAGACCCTCCAAAATGTTCTGAGGCCGTTTTAAATCCCATTTAATAACATTCCTTCTTAGAAAGAAGGGAAGAAAAGTCCTATTTAAGAAATTAGCTAAGCGCGAGGGGAGACCGGAAACGGCGCGAAGTTTGGACTGAAGCGTAGCGCCAATACGGCCTACGCAGCGGGCGCAGCTGAAGGCCAAACTTATCGTTTCCGGCGCCCTTTTTTGGTTCATTTTTTGGGCGAGCAAAAAATGAACGAAATAAACCAATAAGCTTCAAAAGATTAATCACAATCCCGATTTATTAGGAATAGAAAAACATCGCGCCGTTTCCGGTTTACCAACGCGCCTATGTAATCAGACCTTCCCTTCAAAAGATGATTTTATTTTTCGACTGCACGACTACATGACCGCATGACCGCAAGACCTCAAGCGGGACAGGGGAAAGGATGAAGGAGTGATCTTTTTGGGGAGATGGTTATTACGAATTCTTCATTTATCTTTATCTGCCAATTAAAAACTGTATTATGAAAAACCTTCCGGTATTGATCCTGATCTTCATTTCAATGGGAACAAGTGCATATTCTCAATCCAAAACCTATGATATTGTCAGCTATGATGCTCCCTCGGGATGGATCCGGAACGATAAAACAGGGTCGAGGGGATATTCATCTACGGATAAAGGAAGAGAGGTCTACGGATTGATAGTGATCTACCCTGCTATAGCCAGTTCGGGGGATGCACGGAAAGATTTCACCGCATCATGGAGCGCACTTGTCCAACCTGTTTTTGGAACGAGCATCGGACCCCTTCCAACTGCTGCCATACCGCAGGAAGGATATGAAGGACTAAAGGGAACCTCCACGGGCAGTTCATCAGGAAAGCTTACAACCGTCACTCTGGTAAACTATACCGGTGGAGGAAAGACGGTAAGCATCGTCATTGGCTACACCGATCTAAAATACGAACCTGCCGTAAATAAATTTCTGCAGAGTGTAAGGCTGAAGGTAGTGAGTAGTGAGAAGTGAGAGAGGAAGGAATGAGAGACGAAGGGACTGAGAGACTGAGAGACTGAGAGACGAAGAGACAAATGAGAGGGGTAGTTGTACTGATCGGGTGGGCATTAGTGATTCCGGTTACTATAGAGGGGCAGGTAAGCCTGAAAAAGGTAAGTGAGGAGATGGTCTTTAACACACCGCCATTTGCGCAGTGCCATGCCTCTACGATCGTCGAAACCTCTGGGGGAAAATTCATGGTGGCTGCCTTCGGAGGAACGGCTGAAGGCAAAAAAGATGTCTGCATCTGGCTGTCAGCAAAAGATAATGACCTGTGGAGTACACCGGTAAGGGTCGCCGACGGGGTCGTAAATGACTCACTGCGTTATCCATGCTGGAATCCGGTTCTGTTCAAAAACATGAAGGGAAAGCTTTTCTTATTTTACAAGACTGGACCTTCACCGGCAGAATGGTGGGGAATGGCGAAGAGCTCCACTGATAACGGACTGACATGGACAGCTCCCGAAAGACTGCCTGACGTGATCCTTGGCCCCATAAAGAACAAGCCTGTCGAGCTGGCCGATGGCACCATCATTTCCGGGTCAAGCACCGAAACAAAAATGAGCTGGAAAGTTCATATCGAACGATCAACTGATCACGGCATTACATGGCAGTCAGTCCCGGTCGATCCACTGACTGAATTCAATATGATCCAGCCGGCCATACTTGTTCATCCTGACGGAATATTGCAGATCCTTTGCAGAAGCAGGAACAATTCGATCGTGCAGGCTTTTTCTGCCGACAAGGGAAAAAGCTGGAGCAAGGTCACCAGGACGGACTTGCCAAATCCCAACTCTGGCATTGATGCCCTTACACTTAAGGATGGATCATTTTTACTGGTGTACAATCCTGTTGTCCAGGGAGCAGGGGACAGGGCAAAGCTTAATGTGGCAGTTTCAGAGGATGGCCTGAAATGGAATGTTGTCTTCATCCTTGAGAATGAGAAGCGAGGAGAATACAGTTATCCGGCAATCATTCAGTCATCTGACAGTCTGATCCACATCACGTACACATACGACCGCGTAAACATAAAACATGTTGTGCTGCAAGAGGTCAGGTGATCTGAAGCTCGCTTACGAGTTTTTTATGATCCTCTGAAAGCTGATCCATTTTTTTCTTTATTTCATCGTCAAATACGCCAGCCTCTTTTCTTGTGAATGTGGTTAAATGCAGGCCTCTTTTCTGAAGATAATATTTTGCCGTGACCGGATAAACGTCGTGCATCACATCCATCCTGTCGGAAATGAATTGCTGTACCATGTCAACTTCGGCAGCCAGTGCATCATTATTGACGTTCTCACAGAGCCATACTATCAGCTCCGGAAAGTAGTTTCCCTGAATACATGAGAGCCCTGAAGAACCGGACCTCAACGATTCCACCGCATGAACCATATATGCATCGTACAATCCGAGACCGCTCCCTTCAAGTGCTTTGAGCTTAAGTCTTACCTGCCCGATATCCAGACAGGTATCTTTGTGATAAATGATCCTTTTTGTTCCTGCGAAAAGCTTTAGCTGTGCCGGAGAGATCAGCCTTTTCCAGGGATCGGGGCATTCATAAAAGCCCAGGGGGATCCCATCGGTAAGGCTCATAAGCCTGAACATATTCTCGTTGAACACTTCATCAGGATCATTCACCCGGCAGATCATGTTTGAGAGCACTATCACAGCCTCCACTCCGGTATCAAATATCCGTTTGACAAAATCGGCCTGTTCCCCCATCTTCCCTCCAAATGTACCGGAAGCAACAACCGGAACAGCCTTCCCGGTTACAGTCACAACATGTCTGACAAGTCTGATCCTCTCCTCCGGAGTGAGTTCGAACATTTCGCTGGAGAGACAATTGGAGAAGAGTCCCGAAGCACCTGCTCTGATATAGAATTCTGTAAGCTCAGACAGCCTGTCAAAGTCGATCTCGCCATTCTCCTTAAATGGAGTAAGCATCACCGGAATATATTCTTTATGACTGGTTTCCATTGTACAGATTGTTAACTGGTTGAACTTTTCCCTCCTCCTCTCTATCAGAGTTCTTACGGGCGGAGGAGAGGAGCAGACCCGTAAGAAGGATGGTCATTGTACCGATAACGATGATCATGCTTTCGTGAAAAGGACTCTTGATGAAAGCATACTTTTGCGGGAGAAGATATGAGAGGGTCATCCAGGTAATAACCAGTGCCCCGATAATTGTCGCGATCACCGCCTCCCTGTTCCTGGTCGTCCTGCTCACAATTCCGAGAAGGAAGAGACCCAGCACTCCCCCTGCAAATATGCCTGACAGCTTCCACCAGACATCGAGGAGGCTGGATACGCCTATCATGGCTACGGCGGTACCCATGCCCAGCAATCCGAAGATCACCGTGGTGACCTGAAGTACCCGAAGATTTACCCTGTCAGAAATATCCGGCTTTATATATCTTCTGAAGATGTCTGCTGTGAAGACTGTTGCAGATGCATTCATTCCGGAGCTTATGGTGCTCATAGCAGCGGAGAGAAGAGCTGAAATAATAAGACCTGTCAGACCGGGAGGGATACGGGTTGCCATAAAAAAAGGCAAGATCTTATCTGCATAGCCTGTCATGCCCATGGAAGCTCCTGCCTGGTCTTTGAGAGCTTGCGTAAATTCAGGATGGATCTGTGTATAGGAATACAGAGATGTGCCTATGAAGAAAAAAAGCAGGGAGACGGGTACATATAGCCATACGCACAGCCAGACCGACCTGGCGGCTTTCTTTTCGGAAGCGGCGGCATGATAACGCTGGACATAATTCTGATCCAGACCAAAATTGTTAAGGTTGATAAGGAATCCGTAGAGAAGCACAACCCAGAATGTGGATGTGGTAAAACCGGGGGAAAAGCTGCCAAGGCTGAATTTATTTGCCTGGTGTCCAATTTCTATAATTTTAGTTACACCGCCGGGTATATCTTTGATTATGAGGTGAAGTATCAGCAGCGCACCAAGGGTTTTTATTCCTGCCTGTATCACTTCGGTCCAGATCACCGCCTCCATGCCACCCAGCACAGTATAGACAATTATACATACGCCCATTACCAGCATTATGGTCTGCATGCTATAGCCTGTGAGCGCCTGAATGGTCAGAGCTATACCGAAAAATATTGTACCCATTCGCGCTATCTGTGTCAGGATAAAAAAGAGAACGGCATAGGTGCGTGCCCATGGACCAAAACGCTTTTCAAGATGGGTGTAGGCCGATATACCTCCGGCATTGCGGTAAAATGGCACGAAATATTTTGAGGCGATCCATGCTGCAAATGGCATGGAGAGGCTGAAAACAAAGGCATTCCAGTTTGTTCCGAAGGCTTTGCCGGGAACGCCAAGGAAGGTGTTGGTACTCAGAAAGGTGGCATAAAGAGATAGTCCGATCGCCCATCCCGATATCTTTCCGGAGGCTTTTGTAAACTGACCGGATGTTTTGTTTTTCCCTGAAAAATATATTCCTACCAGGATCATTGCAGCCAGGTAGACCGCTATGATCACAAGATCGGTAACCGGAAGATTTTTCATCGTTCTAAAACGGGTCAAAACAGTTCTTCAAGATAATTAATTTTTTTGCCGGTGCGATTGGCATATTCTATTTCTTTTCTTGTCGAAGAACCGATATAGCCTGCGGGATTGATGACATAGATCCCGTCTGCCAGGTCGATCTTGCGCAGGTGCATATCGTCGAGCATCTTCTTGGTACCGGCCGACCATGACTCATCGTCGCCTGAATGGCCGAAGAGACCGACGCTTATGACGATATTACCTTCGAGGGTCAGCTTTTTCTGAACAGCCAGAAATTCATCCCTGAATCTGGTACTTCCGCACAGGGTGATGATTTTGTAGTTACCGATCATAGGGGCTTCTTTAATAAATCAAAGATAAAAGACAAAAGTAAAAAGACAAAAGTGTTGAAGCGTTGAAGCGTTGAAGTGTTGAAAGGTTGAAGTGTTGAAGCGTTGAAAGGTTGAAGAGTTGAAACGTTCTGTCTTTAGGTTTGAAAACCGAGCACCGAGCACCCCACCTCCGCCGCTCCGTCGCTGAAGCTATGGAGCGTAAGCGACAAGGCTACAGCTGACAAGGCAAGACTGCAAGACTGCAAGACTGCAAGACTGCAAGACTGCAAGACTGCAAGACTGCAAGACTGCAAGACTGCAAGACCGCAAGACTACCTTCTTCCGGAACGGCTGTAGAACAGCTTGCGTGCGTTACCCGGGCGGACCCTGGGGACCTGGGGGATGAAAGGTACAATTTCTGCCAGTGCATAGGGATGATCAGAAACCACCTGTAACTTTTTTGCAATGAGCTTCTCAATATCTCGCAGGTAGATCTTCTCGTCGATATCGCAGAAAGAGATGGCCGTGCCACCCAATCCTGCCCTGCCTGTTCGCCCGATCCGATGAACATAGGTCTCGGAGATATTGGGGATCTCGTAGTTGATCACATATCCAAGATCGTCGACATCGATGCCACGGGCGGCAATATCCGTTGCCACGAGCACCCTCGTCTTGCGTTCCTTGAAATTCGTCAGGGCCCTCTGCCGGTTGGCCTGAGCCTTGTTGCTGTGGATGGCCTCGGCAGTTATGTTCTTCTTCCTGAGTACATTAACAACCTTGTCAGCGCCATACTTGGTACGAGTGAAGACAAGCACGGTCTTCATCTTTTCATCCTGCAGAAGATCTATAAGAAGTGCATTCTTGTCCTTCTTCCCCGTAAAGTAGACATACTGGTCAACCAGTTCAACAGTTGAGGCAGGAGGGGAAACCTCAACCTTTACCGGGTCGTTCACGATCGATCCGGCAAGGGAAATGATCTCTCTGGGTATGGTGGCTGAAAAGAAAAGTGACTGACGTTTTTCGGGAAGCATCCTTACGATCTTCCTTATGTCGTGGATAAAGCCCATATCGAGCATCCGGTCGGCTTCGTCAAGTATAAATATTTCGATTTTTGAAATAGACAAATGTCTCTGATCGATAAGATCGAGAAGGCGTCCGGGCGTTGCAACAAGTATATCAATGCCTTTCCTGAGCATGTTTACCTGGGCATGCTGGCTTACACCACCGTAAACAGAGGTGCATCTCAGGCCGGTATGGCGACCGTAGGCATTAAAGCTCTCTTCTATCTGAAGGGCAAGCTCGCGTGTCGGAGTAATAATAAGGCTTTTAATGATTCTCCTTTCGCCGTTCATCTCTTTGTTGTACAGGTGCTGAAGGACCGGTATTGCAAATGCTGCTGTCTTGCCGGTTCCTGTCTGAGCGCATCCGATAAGATCTCTTCCTGAAAGGATTACCGGTATGGCTTTCGACTGTATTGGTGTTGGTATTGTGTAACCTTCCTCCTTAAGAGATCTCAGGATAGGTTCAATAATGTTCAAAGATTCAAATTGCATTTTTAGTTTATTAATATTTGTAATGTGAAATAAAAACTGCCCGTAACGGGCTGGGATTATTCCGGTAATTCGCGTGCAAAGATAGTGATTATATTTGGATTATCAACTATTGCATCGTAAGAAGGGGAGATGCCACCTACGCCACCGACTTCGCTACCTCCTTCGCCATAGCTTCGTCGGTCAAAGAAGGCTTCAGTAACCGAAGAGGGTGATCGGAAGAAAATAAAGAAGTTGCTAATTATACGATTGCAAGACTGCAAGTTGAGGAACGAAGTGACGAAATCCCGCTTTGCGGGAACTGCAAGACTGCAAGACCGCAAGACTACTCTTCAGGTTGTCCCGACAGGTCTGTAGCGCTCTGAATGCCTGTTGATACCTCCTCTGGTATGAGCCCATGCTTTAGATATATCGGCCGGATAAGGGTGCGAATACCGGGAAGCTTACGTGCGAAAAAGAGAGCGCCCGCGATGCAGATCAATCCCCCGATCATTATCGTAACAGGTGAGCCAAAGTATTTTGCCAGCGTCCCAGCAAGGATGCTTCCGAACGGTGCGGTGCCCATAAATGCCATAGTGTAAAAGCTCATTACGCGTCCTCGCTTGTCATCGTCAACAATTGTCTGAAGGATGGTATTGCTCGATGCCATCTGCATCATCATTCCCAATCCTGCAAATACCAGCAGCGCCATTGACAGCGGCAGGAAGCGCGAGAAGGAAAATACGACAAGCGCCAGGCCGAACAGCCCGGCTGCCAGTGGGATATATTTAGTCAGCCCTACAATACTCTTTCTTGAAGCAAGATAGAGGGCTCCCGACAGAGCGCCAAAGCCCGTGGCGCCCATCAGGAATCCGAATGTATGTGGTCCACCGTGAAGTATCTCCTTCGCAAATACGGGCATCAGCACTGTGTACGACATTCCCATGAAGCTTACAATTGCCAGCAGGAAGATAGTGTACTTAATGGGTGCGAAATTGAGAGCATATGATATGCCTTCCTTCATCTCCCTGAAAACATTGACATCTTTTTTTCTTGTTACCTGTGGACCTACCTTCATCATGAGAAGGGATGCGATAACGAAGAGATAGCTCAGCCCGTTTATGAGGAAGCAGATCCCCTCACCGGTAAGAGCGATAAGCACACCTGCAATTGACGGGCCCAGTAATCTTGCGCCGTTAACCATTGAGGAGTTAAGTGCTATGGCATTTCCAAGGTCCTCTCTTTTTTCCACCATCTGTATCACAAATGATTGCCTTGCGGGCGTATCAAAGGCATTGACGCATCCAAGGAAAATATTCAGTAAAACTATTTGCCACACGTGGATATGACCGCTGAAATAGAGTAAAGCCAGCATAAGTGCCTGTATCATGGCCGAAACCTGCGTGGCGATCATTATATGATACTTGTTCCAGCGGTCGGTGAGTACGCCGGCAAACGGAGCTATAAGAAAGGTTGGAATCTGTCCGGCAAAGCCAACCAGTCCCAGGAGGAATGCTGAATTGGTAAGATGATAGACGAGCCAGGGCGTGGCAATACGCTGTATCCAGGTACCGATAAGCGAAATGCTCTGCCCGCCGAAGAAGAGCCTGTAGTTCCTGTACTGAAAGGAGCGAAATGTTGTCCGGAGTCCCTCAAATCCTTTTGCCCCGTTGAATCCATTAACTTTTAAAGCCATCTGCCGGTACCATGATTTTAAAATTTACCCGAGATGAGCTTCATATCAAATGGACTGCCATGACCTGGGTAGACCATTTTTATATCCATATTCTTGATTCTCGATAGGCTTTCGTTCAGTTCATCCTGGTTCTCAATGAGATTTGCCGTAGCAGGCTTCTTGCGGTTTGTGAATGTATCTCCGGCGAAGAGGTTCCCCTCTGCAGTGAGGATACCTATCGATCCTTTCGTATGTCCGGGTATGTGTATAACAATTGCATCAAGACCATAGTCATTTAGCCGCTGACCTTCGGTGAGCAGGATATCGGGCGAGAAGCTGTCGAAAACGAATTTCTTCCGGAAGAGTTTCCTTATCAGGAAGAATATCCTGGACTGCAACGATCTCACTTTACGCCTGATCATAACGCCATCTCTCACCATCGGCACATCGCCTTCATGCATTGCTATTTTACAGCCATACTTTTTCTGAAGCATCGCGCAGTTGCCGGTATGATCAAGGTCGCCATGGGTTAGGATAACGAGTTTAAGCCTGTCGGGCAGACAGCCGGCGGATGTGAGCTCGCTCTCAAGCTTTTCGTGGTGCATTGCAAGTCCTGTATCGACGAGGATGAAGTTTTCTTTTACCTTCAGAAGGTAGGCGTTGACGAAGGTAAGCCCGATGGTTTTTATTTCTTCCATATCTGTAAGATATATTTTATAATATCAGACAACCGAGTCTTCAAAGATATTTCATTTTTTAATCAATTTTTAATAGTGTTCTTTCTTTGTTCGTCCAGAGAATTATGTTACTTTCTTTTGCATGCTCCAAAAGAAAGTAACCAAAGAAAAAGGCAGCCTCAAATCTTTTTTGGGATTTTCTATTTTTTCGGCTGTCCACGCAATACAACTCGTCGCTACGCTCCTCAGACAGTATTGCTTGGGCCATTCCACAGGCTGGCTTCTTCGCTAAAATAGTCCACAGGGCTATTTCTTAACACTCGCCCCTCTTCTCAGCCTCAAAAATGTCAATCTCTTTCCAAAAAAGATTTGGTGGCATTTTTCGCCTGACGGCGATTTGGGTTTGAATACTACTCTATTATAAGTAGGAGGAATAATATTTCAATTGAGAATGTGATAAGCGCGAGGGAGAACCGGAAACGGCGCATACTCCACTTCGGATAGAAATAGATGCGATTGTGAACAATAATCCTGAAAATCCGTTGATTTATTAACTTTGAAAAAAATGAGATATTATGAAAATACTGGTATTGGGAATATCCGGACGAACCGGCAAGCTGGTTGCCGAAGAGGCACTCAGAAGAGGCCATAATGTTGTGGGCATCGCCCGCGACAGCAGTAAAGTATCCATCCCCGGCTCCGAGATCATCCGGGGAACCCCTTATGATTATGAGACAGTGAAAAAAGCTATCGATGGCTGCGGTGCAGTTGTAAGCGCTCTCAGTTCCTTCCCGGCATCACAGGGGCTCTTTTCAAAGGTCACAAGTCCGTTGGATCTTATGTCTGTCAGCATCGGCAATACAGTAAAGCTTATGGAAGAAAAAGGCATAAAAAGGATCGTATTAATGACTGCCCTCGGAGTCGGTGACTCCGCTAAGGAGATACCATGGCTATTCAGATTCATGATGAAGATATCAAATATTAAGTATGCCTATACCGATCACGACAGGCAGGAGAAGATACTTGAGAATTCCAATCTTGACTGGACTGTTGTCAGACCCGTGATGCTTACTGGTAAGGATGAAGATCTGTCGGTGCTGTGGAAGGTCGGGGATGAAGGTAAGATCAGGACAGCCATCAGCCGCAATGCAGTGGCCCACTTCATGCTCGATTGCATCGATAAGGGTCAGTTCATCAGGCAGAAACCGGGGATCTCCGGTAAGTAGTCTAGGGGTCTCGTGATCAAAGAAATTAACCACGGAGTAACACAGAGTTAGCTCAGAGTTACACTGTTTTTCTCTCTGTGTCACTCTGTGTGAACTCTGTGACACTCTCCCGATAGATCGGGACAAGTTGTGTAACTTTTTTCAACATTTCAACATTTCAACACTTCAACACATTTGTCCTCAAAAAATCTTCCTCCCTAAGTCTCTAAGTCTCTCAGTCATTTTAGTCTCCAATTCAATTTCTCATTTACTCTGCCTTTTTTTCAGTATCAGGAGCAGCTTCCGGTTTCTGGTCCGGCTTAGCCTCCTTCGATCCTTTCTTCTGGGGATAGGTTCCGGGCAGAATGACATTAATGAGTTTCTTGCCCCATAAGCCTAGCTGCACGCCTGCCCCAAGGCTCAATATGCTCACTGCGAGTGAAAAAATATAGTTTTTCTCATTTTGCGAGACAAAGTAGAGGATTATGGAAAGTGTCAGTATAATAAGACTGAATATGATCTTCACCCTTAGAAGCGGCGTCCTGAGTGTCTTGAAACGGGTAAGTCCGTCAATAATGCCTGTCATGATGGCAAGTAAAAGAGTGAGCGGGAACATGGCGACCGCGAATACTATGACATTCTTTAGTATTTCAGGATAGAATGAGGGGAATAAATGTGTAAATATTGTAAGAAGCGGGATTGCTATGACCAGCGACTGTGAAAGGTGGATGGCTATAGGATGCAGATCGAGGTTGAGAAGCTTAAGCCTGTTAAGTGAGACTCTCTCCCTGTAGGGTTCGAAAACCTTGCGGGGCAGTCCGCATGCAGGGCATACATCCCCAAGTTTATCTGCTTCCATCACATATCCGCATGGGCGGCATCGTACTAGTTCTTTCATATTTAAATGGTTTTTGCAAAGAGCCAAATATAGAAAATATTTTCGTCGCCCCGCAGGGGTATTATTATAGTATTTAGGTACAACCTTTTCACAACACTTCAACACTTCAACCCTTCAACCCTTCAACCCTTCAACACTTCAAAACTTCAACATTTCAACATTTCAACATTTCAACGCTTAAACTTTCTGATTAAATGCCTAAATTGCATCATAATTCTGACTGCCATGATACTATCAGTATGCGGATTGAAGTGCGACGAATGTGAATTCTTCAATAAAAGCTGCACCGGTTGTGTAAGTGTAAAAGGTTCTACCTTCTGGGCAAAGGAGATGATGCCTTCAAAAGTTTGCCCGATGTATGACTGCGCAGTCAACAAAAAGGGATTTAAAAGCTGCGGCGAATGTACAGATCTTCCCTGCCAGCTCTTTCTGAATATGAAGGATCCCAAAAGTACCGATGAAGAGCACCAGGCTTCAATAGCTAAGCGCGTCGCACTCTTAAGGAACTGAAGGAACAATAAAATAGGTTCCAAGACCAAAGGGCGAAAGACCCCGGACACAGACCAAATAAATACTTTGCCTTGCTTCAGGTGTCATGAGTCTTGGGGTCTTGGAGTCTTGGAGTCTTAAGTCGATAAGATTTGAACCATATCTCAGGTTTGGTGTTATAATTATAACAAAACTTAAAAATTAATTATGAAGAACTACAAACTATTTTCTGCTTATAGATTAGGAAAAGCAGAATTGCAGAACAGGATTGTGATGGCTCCGATGACAAGATCGAGAGCAACAGGTAATATACCGAATGATCTGATTGCGGAATTTTATGGTCAGAGATCAGGGGCAGGAATGATCCTTACTGAAGGGACATCACCTTCTCTGAACGGACTTGGTTATTCACGTATACCGGGGATTTTCAGCAAGGAACAGGTAGAAGGATGGAAAAAAAGCACAGCCGCTGCCCATAAGGGAGGCGCAAAGATATTTGTACAGTTTATGCATACTGGCAGGATAGGTCATCAGCTTAACCTGCCACATGGAGCAAAGGTGCTGGCGCCATCTGCTGTAAAGGCAGCAGGACAGATATGGACCGATCAGAAACAGTTGCAGGATTATCCTGTGCCGGAAGCAATGACATTGGCTGATCTGGCTTTAACAAAAAAGGAATTTTCAGATGCTGCAAAAAATGCAATGGCTGCGGGATTTGACGGTGTTGAGCTTCACGGTGCCAACGGTTATCTCCTCGAGCAGTTCCTTTCACCCGTTTCGAACATTCGTACTGACAACTATGGAGGGAGCATTGAGAACCGATGCAGGTTTGTGGTTGAAGTTACTGAAGCTGTTGCAGCCGCCATCGGAAAGGATAAAACCGGCATCCGGTTATCGCCATACGGTGTTGCAAGCGATATGCCTCATTATCCTGAGATTGATGCCACGTACCTTTACCTGGCAGGCAGGCTTCACAGCCTGGGAATAGCATATATACATATTGTCGATCATTCCTCAATGGGTGCACCGGCAGTTCCGGCCACCATAAAGAAAGGTATCAGGAACGTTTTCAAAAACACCATTATCCTTTCAGGCGGCTATGACATGGAAAGGGCAGAGGCTGATCTGCAGAGCAATGCGGCAGATCTAATTGCCTTCGGCAAACCGTTCATTAACAATCCGGATTTTGTTTCAAGGCTGAAGAATGGCTATCCGTTGTCCGATAAACTGGATTTCACCACGTTTTACACTCCGGGTGAGAAAGGGTACACTGATTATCCTTCGTTTAAATAGTTTTTTAACCACGGAGTGACACGGAGTTAGAATCGAGTAACACGGTTATAGTACTCTGTGTCACACTGTGTAACAATAAGCATAATATTTAATACAGTATCCTTGCACGGATGGTGTGAGGAATATTCTTAAGGTCCCTGAGTACAGAAGAGTCGAGATCGCTGTCGGTTTCCATAATCACATACCCGATATCCGGATCTGTCTGGAGATATTCTGCGGATATATTTATTCCCCGTGATGCAAAATAGTTGTTTATCTCTTTCAGAACGCCGGGCACATTCTGGTGGATATGAAGGAACCTCTGTTTTGATACATTGGCCTGCAGGGATATCTCCACGAAATTTACGGCTCCAATAGTCGAACCAGTATCGCTGTAATTGACAAGCTTTTCTGAAACCTCCAGACCGATATTGGCCTGGGCTTCTAAGGTGCTGCCGCCTATGTGAGGTGTCAGGATCACATTGTCAAAATCCTGCAGCTCATTCTCAAATGGTTCATCATCCGAAGCCGGTTCCTTCGGAAACACATCTGCAGCTGCCCCTCCAAGGTGCTTTGATCTCAGTCCCTCCGCAACAGCCCTGTAATCCACTACATCGCCCCTAGAGGCATTTATCAGGCATGAACCGATCTTCATAAGAGCCACCTGTTCTCCGGAGATCATATTCCTTGTAAGATCGGTTGACGGGACGTGGATGGTAACAGTATCAGATATCCTGAGAAGCTCGTCAAGGCTGGATACTGATCTGGCATTGCCAAGGCTCAGCTTTTTTACAATATCATAATAGTAAATGTTCATTCCAAGGCTCTCTGCAAGGATGGATACCTGGGAGCCTATATGTCCGTAACCAATTATACCGAGTGTCTTCCCTCTGACTTCCACCGAACCTTTTACCGATTTCATCCAGATCTTTTTGTGAGCCAGTGCATTTTTCTCGGGGATGCCCCTCATCAGCATTATACACTCGGCAACCACCATCTCAGCAACAGATCTTGTGTTTGAGAATGGAGCATTGAAAACTGGTATACCCAGCATCTTGGCATCCTTTATATCGACCTGGTTTGTCCCTATGCTGAAGCATCCTATAGCCGCAAGTTTCGGTGCAATGTTCAGAATATCCCTTCGCAGCTCTGTCCTGCTTCTGATGCCTATAATATGTGTCTGCTGAAGTTTTTCTTCAAGCTCTTTTCCCGACAGGGCCTCCCTCAGGCATTCAATATCGGTGTACCCGTTGTCGGTGAAGTATCTGACGGCATTTTCGTGAATACTTTCAAGCAGCAGAACCTTAATCTTGCTTTTGTCGAGGGAATACTTCTTCATCTGAAAGGCGTCTTAAGAAAACTTTAACATTACTTTTTCCGGTCAGCTTTGAAATCCTGGCCAGGCCCTGAATATGTAAATGAGGTTATTTCTCCCTTGTCGTTTATAACAAACTCAATCTTATAATCATCCATGAATTTAAAGGAAAAGCTGGTCTTTGTAAGCGGGACAAGTTCGATATCGGGCTGCCCCGGGATGGTCAGAAATAGTGTCTTGCTATTCTTCAGGACAACCTTAAACGTCTCATTTTCATAAATATATTCACCTTCATACTTTTGAAGTACCTCAGTGGGAACCTGAACGGCCTCGGTCTGTGATTTGTTGTTACCTGCGAGTCTTGATTTGACATATTCTGCCTGTGCGGTCATGTTTGCCGACTGCTTGGCGGAGGCAATACCGTTAAGGATCACACCGTTGATGTACGGGAGAATTTGCTGGCTGTACTGTGCCGGTATTGAATCGCGGAAGCTGATAAGCAGATCAATACCTTTTCTGAAATTTTCATCATTTTTTATTTTTTTGAGATACCCCGAAAACGGAACCAGGACTGAAAATTTATTCTGCCCGAAAGGAAGGCGTGCAAACTGGTCCGCCAGTGACTGGAAATCATTCTCGCCCGCAAACTCATAAAGAACGCTGTTTACCGCCCTTGTTAACCTACCTTTTGTCTTTTGTGCAGAGAGCTCTTTTGCCCGTGACAGGGCGGCAGTGCTGTCAATTTCTACCAGTGCAGTCAGTCCGCTTCCGGCGATCGAATAGGATGAGTCGGTTGTTGCTTTAAGGAACAGATCCCTGTAGACGGGTTTCTTTAATCTTCCCAGAAAGTCTATGGCAGAAGCCCTGACGAGGGATGAAGGATCGCTGGCGGCCATGACAGCAAGCTTCGGTTCGGCAAAGGCCCGTACCGAGTCATTTGAAGCGTTAAGCCGCTGTATAGTATAAACTCTTAAATTATCGAATCTGTCATTCATTGCTGATTTGAGAATTGCCCTTGCCCCGGGATCATCTTTCTGCTTGTTGGCAGCATAATCGATAGCTTCACGCCTGTCGAGATACAATCCAGCATTGTTATACTGGAAGATGTAATTGACGGTTGATTTATGGTCGGATTTCTCACAGAGCAGCATTTTTTCTCCGTCGAAATTTATCAGGTCAGGTTTCGATTCACATTTGAATGTAAATGTATCGGCCTGGTGCTCAACCCATACATTATACCTTTTTTTGTCGGTGCCGTTGTAAACATCTATTGCAACAGGCAGCCTAAAGAGCTTGTCCTTCTGGTTTTGCTTCACAAATACCCTGGCAGTCTTTGCTGCAGCATCATAATCATAGCTGATATCAAGCTTCGGATGGCCGCTTCCGTAGTACCACTGGTTCCAGAACCAGTTGAGATCCATTCCGGTAACATCCTCGAAAGCGAGGCGAAGCTGCTGAGCCTCAACGGCCTGGAATTTATAAGTCGTAAGGAAGCGGTTCAGCGACCTATAGAATGCGCTGTCGCCCACATAGGTGCGCAGCATGTTTAAAATGCATGAGCCTTTCTGATAGCTTACGCCATCGAACATATCATCGGGATTGCGCCAGTAGAACCTGACCAGATCCTTTGTTGAGCTGTTGCTGAAGAGATATTGCTGCAGAGAGTTGAAAAGCTCCTCGCCAAACCCGTCTTTCCCGTGCTTATACCCTGCCCATGCGATTGCGCCATATGTTGCAAACGATTCATTAATAGTGATGTTGCTCCAGCTCTCAGTTGTAACATAATCGCCGAACCACGAGTGGAAAAGTTCATGCGCAATAGTGTTTTCCCAGCCGTTTTCGTCGATAAGCTGCCTGGCATCCTGCTGAACGGATTCTCCGTGAACAGTCGCCGTGGTGTTTTCCATGGCGCCGCTGACATAATCCCTTACAGCCACCTGTGAGTACTTCGGCCAGGGAAAATCTACGCCAAGGATATTTGAAAAGAAAGTGATCATCTCAGGAGTAAGACCGAATATCCTCCTTGCAACCGGCTCATACTCCTTTTCAACGTAATAGTTTACCTCCTTGTTTTTATATTTATCCTTTACTATCGAGTATTCGCCGACAGCCATCATTAAAAGATATGGAGCATGGGGAAGATCCATCTTCCAGGTATCAGTTCGTGTTCCGTCGCTGTTATTTTTCTGCTTCACCATCAGTCCGTTGGAGAGTGTTACAAATCTCGATGGAACAGTTATGCTTATCTCGTCCGTCGTCTTCTGGTCAGGCTTATCGATTGTCGGAAACCAGCCTGAATTGCATTCTGTTTCCCCCTGTGTCCAGACCTCAGTAGGCTTATCCCTGATCTTGCCAAGCGGGTTAATGAAATAGAGACCCTTTGAATCGGTAACGGCAAAGCCTCCGGGTATCTTAATATGTTCCGGCATGGCGATATAATCAATATAGATTGTGTAATTCTCCCAGGACTTGTACGATCTGTCAAGCGTGATCCTCAGGTTCAGGCTGTCGTAAGTATATTTTAACGGAATATGCTTACCATCTTTTACGACCGACACCTCATTGATAGCCATGTAATGTGCATCGAGATTCAATGAATCGGTCGGATAAAAATGAGGATGAAGAGTTATCCACTCCTTTCCCGGCATCCACGATCTGGTGAAATCAAAACGAACTTCAAGCCTGGTATTTACAAGGTCATTTATTTTTGTTGGTGTCGCCCTGTAGATATTTTTCCATGCATCGTTCTTTGAAGCGTCTGGTTTCTGTGCCGGAGAGGCGATCGAGATCACCAGTAAGATTACTGTAAAGATATTTTTCATTATAAATAGGGTTAGTAATACACAAATGTAATTCAAATTACTAAATGAGTATCAATTAATGACCTAAGGTTTAGTTGTATAAAGATTTTCAGAACAGAACTCAGAATTTAAGCTTCAGATTCACTCCTCCGGGAGTGGCAGAAACAAACCAGTGTCCGGATGGCTTGGCAGGGCCCGCGAGCCTGCCGTTTTTCTGAGCCAGCATATAGTTTTTGTAATCTTTCCTGGCTCTTATCGGCTGAGTCCAAATCTGAGTCTCCGTGACAACGGTATTAATCGCAAAAGTCTCAAGGCCTTCGCCAAAGCTCCTTTTAAAACCAAGCCAGGTTACAAGGCCGCTTCCAATATTCACAATGCCAGTTATTGCATGAACCTTCCAGGAACGCCCGAATTGTTCCCTCTCTGCGATCTCCTTCAGCATGGCTTTTGAAAAATCGGCATCGGTACAAATATGCCCCGGGTCATTGTCTGAAGCGACCAGCTTATTTATTTCAGAGTCTTTGGGGATCAGAGGCGTGACCAGGAGGCCCGCTACACCAAGGAAGGTCGTTGCGGCATTATTCCACATATCCTGCTTGGTTTTAAGTTCCGGTGAGGCAATGGCAATTCCACTGAAAGTAACTGTTGCTGCGCTGTACCCTACAAGCCAGGTATACCACCACCGGTTGGCAGCCACACGGTTTTCCTTAACCAGTTGCCTGATATCCTTCTGTGGCCTTCTGTCAAGAGAATCCATACCCGGGGTTTGTCCATTGATATTATTGGACCAGGTCACCAGGGTAAGCAGGAAAATGGAGATCAGTAACCCGCCCTGTAGGGAAATTTGTCTGTTCATTCTGATGCCTTGTTGCTGCTGATCAGCAGTTTTGATTCCTTGAGCCATAGTGAAATAAGAAAGCTTACTACCATCAGAAAGATAAGAACTATAAGTGGTCTGGTCATGGAACCTGTGGTAGCGGACTTGAAGCTATCCATTGCATAGATAAAAAGGATACCCGATGCCTGTCCCATGAGAATAAGAAACCCATTTGAGGTCCCCTCCGATATCGGGTGTGTAATTTCTGCTCCGTACTGGAATCCAATGGGGCCGGAACTAAGAAGAAAGAATCCGAAAGCGGCACCTGAGACAAGCAGAAGTGCATAGTTTGTCGCAAAAGTTACGCCTAAAAGACTTATCGTTGAACCGGCAAGTGCAATAATAATAAATATAGTACGCTTCCTGTAATGGTCGGAGAGCAACGGAATAACAATGGCGCCAACAATGCCGCCTATGATCATTAATCCACCCGTAAGACCAGCCTGAATGGCTGAGAATCCATTCGGAGAGAGGATCTGTTCAATCCAGGTTGTAACAGCGTTAAAAACCCCCAGCCCCACGAAAAAGATAATGAGCAACCTGTTGAAATCCCTTTTCCTGAAGATCTGCTTCAACCCGTCAATTACCAGGGCTCTCTCTTCCAGTTCAGCGCTGCATGGAGGTGTGACTGGCCTTTCCCTTACAAAGATAAAAAAGACAATAACAGAAATGGCCGATATTATTCCATTGATATATAGCATTTTGCTTATTCCTCCTGAAAGAACAAGATATGGTGTGAGAACCATTCCTGCAAGTATACCCACATACATGGATAGTGTTCCCATGCCTGATGCTGTAGCTCTTTCATCGAAGGGGAACCATCGGGCGGCAACTTTCGTGATGGCATTCAGCAGGAAAGGCTGGCCAACGGCAATACCTATCTGGGAGACCAGAACAAGGGTATAGTTATCAGAGACGATTCCGCGCATTAAGCCGAATACACCAGTGAGGATGGCTCCAAAACCTACGCCTTTCTTTATACCGTAGGTGTCTATGGCCCATGATGCCGGTATTGAAATAACCAGGTAGACGATCATAAAGATCATCGAGAGGAGCCCGATCTTCAGGTCGGATACGTTATAGAACTTTACTGCATCGGAAGTGATCGGTGCAAATGTTATCCACATCATCTGGTTTACCGCCAGAATGAACATATAAACGGCAAGAATGACCCATCGGTAGCCGTAGACCTTGTAGCTTGTGTTCTGAACTGAGTTTTCCATCTTGGTAAGCAGATATAGATTTTATTTTACCCCATGTTTCAGCCCTTTCAAACCCGTGGAACTGAGAGTATGGATAAGAAAGGTTCGCGCAAACATAATATAAAAATTAATAAAACACTCTTTTAGAGATTCAAAAAAATCTGTGTTATATTAGTGCTTCTAAAATACAAAGGAGGAAAACATGTCATTTAAATGTAATATCGGCCTTCACAACTGGGACGGTTGTAAATGCACCGAATGCGGAGCCATAAGGGATAAGGAACACGATACAAGTGCTGATTGCGGAAAATGTGCCAGATGCGGTAAGGATCTCGGAGACCGGCATAACTGGACTATTGATTGTGAGAAATGTTCAGATTGCGGGAAGACCCGCGAGAATCATCATTCCTGGCTGAAGAACTGTGAAAGATGTTCTTCTTGCGGCGCTGTCAGGACTGATATGCACAGAATCGAGAACGGGGTATGCCAGGTTTGCGGGCATGGTAGTTTCCACGATGAATCAGATGGAACAATTTATAATGTCATTAAGATTGGCGACCATATTCTGATGGCAGATAACTACAGGCGGAAACCCGTAAAAGGAAACTGCTGGATCTACGACGACAAGGAGGTCAACCTTGCCAGGTTCGGTTACCTCTACGATTGGGAGACAGCCAGATCGATCGCCCCGAGGGGATGGCATCTGCCTGTAAAAGAGGAGTGGGAGTCATTAATTGCCTTCCTCGGAGGTGATGGTAAAAAGGTCTATTCACAGCTCAGGCAGGGAGGAGAGACGGGGTTCGAGTGCTTGTTCGGGGGTGAAAGACTATCGAGGGGCGCTTTTAACAGTCTGAATGCCAGCGCTAACTTCTGGTCAGCGACAGCCGACCCAGACAACCAGGTATGGCAATTCAAGCTCGGGGCATATACCGAAACAGCCGGCATGGAGAAAGTCGATCCGGGATTCGGATTGAGCATCAGATTTTTCAAGGATAAGTAGCCTGACTTACCCGGTCGGGGTCCATTATCATAAAAGAGTCATCTGCCACGGCCATTCCGGGGTAAAAAGGCCACTCCATGAGTTAAAAGCTCTGAAATTTTAATAATTTCGTCCAGTTTTTATTCATCACATAATACGACCATAATGAAATTCAGGTTATTACTTATTATCGCATTTTCAGGAGCATTTGCTCTTTGCCAGGGGCAGGGACAGGAGAATTCAAAATGGGATAAATGGAGCTGGCTGATGGGGGCATGGAAAGGTGAAGGATCGGGTAAGCCGGGTCAGGGTGAAGGTACATTTGCTTTTTCATTTGATCTTAACAGTGAGGTGATAATGAGAAGAAGCCATTCTGAGTATCCGGCATTACAGGACAAGCCGGCCATTGTTCATGATGACCTGATGATAATTTATCACGATCAGTCCGGAAGCCAGGATAAAGCGATATATTTTGACAATGAAGGTCATACAATAAATTATACTGTTTCATTTGGAGAGAAATCAATTATTCTGAAAAGTGAGAGATCGGGTAAGAGTCCGGTTTTCAGGCTTGTATACACGCTTCTTGATAATGACAGGGTGAACACCAGTTTTGATATGTCGCAGGATGGTGAAAATTTCAGTACTTATATTCAGGGAATAAGTAAAAGGATAAAATGATGAGATATATATCTGTTATTGTTTTGTTTGTACTGCTGGCGGGTTGTTCCAAAAACAACACTTCCGGGACAAGTGGGCCAGTAAATCTCGATACCATGAAGACCGATATACGCGCATGGATAACCAATCCGACGAACAGCGTGTTTTTTCAGCAATATGATAAGCCAATCTTTTTTGAATCGGGGGTCCCGCAGGCGACGATTATACAGGTAGACACAACTATTACCTACCAGACCATTGATGGGTTCGGAAACTGTCTTACCGGAGGAAGCGCGATGCTCATCCATAAGCTGGATCAGTCAACCAGAACGAGGTTGCTCACTGAGCTGTTTGCAACCGACAGCTATAACATAGGCATAAGCTATCTCAGGATCAGTATTGGAGCTTCTGACCTGAGCGATCACGTTTTTACCTATGACGATATGCCTGTCGGGCAGACAGATACCAGCATGACGAATTTTAGTCTTGATCCTGAAAGCGCTGACCTGATACCTGTCCTCAGAGAGATACTGGCAATCAATCCGGATATTAAGATCCTTGGTTCGCCCTGGTCGGCTCCGGCCTGGATGAAAACCAACGACAGCCTGAACGGGGGGAGTCTGAAGCCCCAGTATTTTAATGCATATGCAAAATATTTCGTAAAGTATATCCAGGGTATGGCGGCGCAGGGGATAAACCTGGATGCGATCACCATCCAGAATGAGCCTTTAAACGAATCCAACAATCCCAGTATGTACATGTCAGCGGCCGACCAGGCATCATTCATAAAAGGAAGCCTGGGGCCGGCTTTTGAAGCCGCCTCAATAAGTACGAAAATAATAATCTATGACCATAATGCCGATAATACCAGCTATCCACTTTCTATATATAATGACCCGGATGCAGCCAGGTATGTTGACGGTGCCGCATTTCATCTTTACGCAGGGTCGATAGACGCACTAGGTCAGGTTCATAATCTTTATCCTGCCAAAAACCTCTACTTTACGGAGCAGTGGGTAGAAGCGCCGGGTAATTTTACAGGTGATATTTCATGGCACATCGAAAATCTCATCATTGGTGCCACCAGGAACTGGTGCAAAAATGTTCTCGAATGGAATATGGCAACAGATCCTTATTACGAGCCTCATACCGAGGGAGGATGTTCCGATTGCCTGGGAACGATCACCCTTAACGGGGGATTTGTAGTCAGGAATCCCGCCTATTTTGTACTGGCTCATGCTGCAAAATTTGTTCGTCCGGGCTCTGTAAGGGTCGATTCGAATTCCCCTGACTACCTTCCAAATGTTGCATTTGTCACTCCTTCTGGCAAAAAAGTCCTGATCGTCCTGAATAATCTGGTCGTTGCATATGATTTCAACATACGTTTTAAGGGAAAGCTGGCGACTACCAGCCTGCCGGCTCAATCTGTCGGGACTTACATCTGGTAGGGTGGAAAAGCCGGTGACCTTGATCACCTTTGGCCGGGGCAATGGCATTTCCAAAAAGTGGGGGTTTAAAAGTCACACAGGTTATTCTCTTAAACAGGCTGATATATTCCATCCATTTAATTTAAAACCCGATCTGGTGCATTTTTAGTTGACTCGTGTCTGGATCTTTCATAACTTTAACAAAATAAAAACAATAAGGTCATTAGTATTTTTTACCCCATTATCATAAGAAGAAAAACCGATTTATTTTTGGTTTGTTGTATCAGACCGTGATAGTACTAACAGAAAATAATTATATGAAAAGAGTTAACAATGGAATTGCATTCATGTTCTTAATAGTTGCTACAGGAATGAATTGTTTAGCACAGGATAGCAACAGGTCTTTACTTAAGCAGGTCGTTCAGGAAAATCAGGAAACTGTGGATGCAATTGCAATGTATCCGACGGAAACAAGAAAAACAATATTTGAAGCTGCTGAATATCCTGAAGTGATTGCCAAGTTACACACGATGCAAAAGAATTCACAGGATGCATTCGAAAAATTAATCTCATTTTTAAGTAAAGAAGAACAGGAAAAAATCTGGAACCTGACACGTTATGATGGTTTAATATCTGATCTGGTTAGCAGCCCTAATATGGCTGAAAATGATATTGACAAAATATTAGTTAATTATCCTGAAGAAATTCATAAAACTGCTTTGGAAGAATGGAAAAATAATTATGATCAGCTTGTTCAGATTGATAAGATGAATAAAAGCTATAATTCAGATTTTGAATCATTAATGAGTAATTACACTCCTGCAGTTTTAAATGTTTTCAATGAAATGATAAAGATGCCAGAGGTTCTGAATATGCTTTTCGACCATATGCAGTATACCGTGGTAGTCGGCGATTATTATAAAAAGAATCCTGAAAGAGTTTTACATAAAACCGATTCTTTAAATCTGGTATTAACTCAAAAAAACACGCAGGAAACCGATGATTGGGAACAAAGTATGAATGACAATCCCCAGGCAAAGGAAGAATTTACCCAGGCAGCACAGGAATATGCACAGGAAAATGGTTATCAGCCTCAGGATTATAATGCATCGATGACACCAGATGTGACCAGTTATAGTTCTAATCCATACAATTGGTGGTTCGGTTACCCTTCGTGGTATCCTTATAATTACTGGAATCCTTATCCTTACTGGTACGACTGGGGTTTTTATTATGGTCCCAATAAGCAAGTAGTTTTTTTCGGACTTCCCTCTTCATATTTCATGGAATGGTATTTTTATTATCCTGAACATTCATCAAGATATGCCGAATTATCAAACTATTATTATAATTACTATAACAAGCATCGCGAATCGATGAATTATAATAGCATAAGCCATAGCGTCAACGACTGGCGTAATAGGAATAAGGATATTATTACTGATGATTGGGACAAAGATAATATTGACAGAACTCAGCGGTTTAAAGAGTACGGGAAAATGGAGGCAGAAAGAAAGATATATAACGCTAAAAATCCTCTACGACAGGTTGAGCAACCTGAATATTTGCAGACAAAGCAGAATAAATATCCTTTATTATCTGCAGATGTTTCTAAAAAACAATTAATTCGAACAGATTCTAAAACAAAGGTAGTTCAGGAAAATATATCTGAACCGGTCAAAAAACCGACAGTTGTGATACCCACTCATTATGTTGTATCAGGAAATGAACAGTCAATTTATAAAAACCCTGTACAAAACTCTCAACAACCGATTGGTAAAACTCAAAATAACAATATTAATACGCAACAATCGGTAATTAAAAGTCCGCAAACAAATAATAATGATTCCAAAAATAGAAGTGGTATCGTGGAGATACAGAAAAAAAATCCTATTCCTTCAAAGCAAACAGGAAATTTCAATCAAATAAGAAACGCACAGCAATATCATCAAAATACATGGAAACAAATTCAACAACAATCGCAACCTGTTCGCCAAACCCAGCAACAATCGCAACCTGTCCGACAAACCCAGCAACAAAACAGAATTAGTCCTCCTGTCCAGCAGAAAAACAGATAGATTGAGCCTCCTGTCAAACAAAATATTCAGACTCAATCGAATGATGAGATGTAGTAATGGATCTGATGGAGGAGCAAAAGAACCGAGGAGTCCCAAAGGGACGACGAGCTCGGCGAAGCCAAATGAACATAATCCTTAAAATGAAAGAGGCTGCCCTTTTGAGACAGCCTCTTTTTTATTCCATTTCATATGCTGAAATAAATTGTGGATAATCTCATTCCCGATTTCCCGGATATTGTTTAACTTAGTTTGGATAAAGGAAGGTCAAAGTCGGGTATAAGCAATTTATCAATATTTAAATCAATTAATTGATGGATTTTGCCTATGTGACTGACGGGGCGGAGCTGTAAGCAGGGGTAACAGACCAAATTAATATTCGATATTCATTGACATTTTTTCGGTCATCAAGAGACTTACCAACACGATAAATTCTTCAATGATAGAAATATTAAAAGTTATTATCTTTGCAATATGTCAGATAAAAAAGAAAATATAAGGGCTAATTACACCGGTTCATTTTTCTTTTTAATAATCCTGCTCCTCGGATTATTGGAACTCAATTTGCCCGACAGCTCTTCTAATACCCTCAAAAGTCCTGGCTCAATTGAAATATCTATGATTCAAAGTTATGCGATAATCAGTGCAGGGATACAAATAAATTGCATACAAAAAAGCTGGATCTCTAACAAAGATCATTTCAAGCTTCTGACATTTGATAAAACTCAGTATCTGGAAAGTAAAAAAATAGATAAGAAAATTACTCGTCTTGATAACCTCCGGAAAATTTATGCGGGAATTCCAGCTTCATTAATTTTCATACACATTATTCCCCACGATAATGATGAAATACCTGATTTAAGTTAGTATAATGATCATCTTGCTTCTTTAAGCACTTACAATTCATCTTATTAACTTAGATATTCATATCATGAAAACGATAATATATTGTTTATTATGTCTTTTTTGTTCTTCCGGTGTCTCTTTTACACAGCCCCCTCATGAAAAGACAAAGACTGTAATTCTTCAGGCAATTGATTCAAAAGTTTCTTCAGAATTATTGATGGAGTCATCAAAGATTATAACTGAAAGATTAAAAACCTATGAATTAAAAGCTACCGTCAATTTCTTATCTGAAAAGGGTCAGATTGAGGTCCAATTACCTGAGAATACAGATATATCTGAAATAGAGGGACTATTAACCAGTAAAGGAACCCTGGGATTTTATGAAACTTTAACTTTAGATGAAATCTCCGGATATTTAAATAACAAAAATCAACTGGCAAAGAAAGAATCTCAGCTTAGTCCGACGGATGCTAAAATTGGATGTTCAGCTTTTGAAGATTCAATAATGTTTGATACGGTTAAAAGTTATTTAAAACGCATAAATCTATATAAAAATATCAAATTAATATGGAGTCTGAAAAACAAGGAATCCAGGACCTGCTTATATGCTTTAAAAACGAACGATGCCGGGGATCCGCCACTTACCGGATCCGATATTGAGACAATTAGCTCTTCCATAGATAAAAATTCGCAATCGTTCAACATTGAGTTAAAATTTAAGCCACAATCTGCTGTAATCTGGTCAGACATGACAAAAAAGAATATAAATAAACCAATCGCAGAAGTAATTGATGAAAAGGTTTATTATACTCCGGTCGTGAAGGCCAGAATAGAAAATGGATTATGTGAAATTTCAGGAAACCTAACTCAAAAAGAGGCAAACTATTTCATTGCTCTTGTCAGGAATGGACCTCTTCCTATGGCTTTTAGATTAAAATAAAAAATCCTGGATGAGGTCGCAGGAAATGCGACCTCATCTTTAATTTCCGAACGAAACGCTAACACGTGCCCGGTGCCTGCGTCGGGTAACGCTTACAAACTTTATTGCCGGGCCATTAGCGTTCATTTGCAACATAGAATCATCCTTATGAGGCTTTCCTGCACCAATTAAAATGTTAACGAATAAGATAACCTGGTGTTTGCAAATGTTCCATTATTAGTTAACTTTGCAGAATGGAACAGCAACGAAAATTAATATTCTTCAGAACTTATTTCAGGGACTTTGTCGACTCTTTACCCAGGAAGGTTCAGGAAAAAATAAGTTTTGTGTTGTTCACTATATCTGTTGCTCCCCGGATACCGGTCAGGTTTTTTCAACTTATCACCGGGACTGATGGACTATACGAGATAAGAGTCGAATTTGAAAGTAATATTTATAGAATATTCTGCTGCTTTGACAGAGGTAACCTTATCGTTCTGTTTAATGGATTTCAAAAGAAGAGTAAGAAAACTCCAAAATCGGAAATCGACAAAGCCCTGCAGATCAAGGAAGAGTATTTTAAAGGGAAAAGAAAAATTTGAGAGCTATGAAAAAGGAAAAAGGCATAACAACATTTGATGCATATCTGGATGAAACTTATGGTAAAGTAGGCACCAGGTCCAGAACTGATTTTGATATTAAGGCAAAAGCCTTTGCAATCGGAGAGATTATAAAAGAAGAGCGCAAACATTCTAATATGACTCAGGAAGAACTTGCTAAACGTACCGGTACTAAAAAGAGTTTTATCTCCCGGATAGAAAATGGGCATTCTGACATTCAGCTTTCTACCCTCTACAAACTTATTGAACAAGGGCTCGGAAAGAAAATAAACCTTTCAATCCGGTGACAATTTTTCGGCTAAAGTGCCAGCCCCGATAGTTATCGGGGTGCCCGGTGCCTGAGTCTGGTAACGCTTACAAACTTTACTGTAGGGCCGTTAGGTTTCATAGCCGAACCGACAGACGGTCTGCCTTTTAGAAAAATTACCATGTCGCAGAAATTTTGTTTATTTATAGAGAAAATTCATATAAAAAATTTAAAACCCTAAATAAAAGAAAAATGAAAAAGCACATTATTCTTACTCTGATTCTTATCTTTTCAGTCCAGATTCTTATTGCCCAGCAGAACACATCCTCAGTCATGAAATTGCTTGTTAAGCATACCTGGACAAAGAGCCACGAACAGCTGGGTATTATCACGCTTGCATTTAAAGCGGATTCTTCCTATACTGTTGCGGGTATTCCCAACGATACAATCAAAGGAGTCTTCTCACTGAAGTCTGATGTTTTGACTTTTGAAAACGAAAGTTCCTGTAATTCGAAAGGGATATATACAATAACTGTAACTGAAGAAACACTAAACTTCGTTTTAAAAGAGGATGCCTGCGTGGGTCGGAACATGGTAACACCGGGTATCTGGAAAGCTTCAAAATAGCTCTATGTTATATCTACAGTTGGTTCAGGTTGAACCAGGATCAAGACAGATCCAGGGAATTAAAAACTGCTACGAAAACCTGACACGGACAATAAAGTAAATAGGTTTCCCGCCTTGCGGGACAAGTTGTCACACCTGCCTGCCCGCCTGTCCTTGTAAGTCGGACAGAGCTGCGCCAGTCAGACAGAATGCGGTGCGACACTCGTATAGCTCAGACAGCTCCTACTATGCAGCAAAAACACGCGCCACCGACCTTCGATTACGCCCGGCCCTCTTTATTGCCGTTGGCGGTAATGCAAAGATTATTCGTGACTTTTAAGTGAAAAGGATAAACTATATTCACTAAACCATTTGCTCACAATTGTTAATACCAAATTACTATGAACAAGAAAAATAGGCTCATATGTTTGTTTAGCTTCATTATAATGCTAAACCTAATAGTACAAGGACAAGGGAAGAAAAATATAGTTGGCATTGGAGTTGGAGTTAGTCCTACTTATGAAAATGCAGTGTGGATAGGAAGTCCAATAAATACTTGGGTAACAAAAAATGTTAGCCCGGTATTCCAGGTTTTTTATGCACGACAAGTGCTTGAAGCTGTAAGATTGGGAAGTTATTTTGAATATGAAAATGCCACACTTGGGTCGACAAATATCAAAGCTTCACGTTATAATGTTGGATTAAACTGGCTTGCTCAATATCCAAACACTGCATTTCATGCGCAACTTGGAGGATATGTAGGATATGGCTATGTAACTTCATCCAATTGGGATCAATCGCTATATGGTTCAGATATTGGTATTATGGTCGGACCTGCATTTGAGAAAGGTAATATTGGAATTGCTTTGCATTTGCAGTATGGCAAAGCCTATTATACATCGTCTGGGGCACCTGATGAGGTTGGGCTGGCAATACCCAGGATTCTTTTGAAGGTTTATTATAAGTTTTAATAATAAGTAACATAACAATGCACTATCGCCCACACGGATAATAAAGATAAGTTGTTAAGCCTTCGCTGAAGCTTCGGCTGACGCTGTTGTCACACCTGCCTGCCCGACTGTCTGTGTCAGTCGGACAGAGCTGAAGCAAGTAAGACAGAGTTTTTGTCCACCCGTCCGGTGCCTGCGGCGGGTAACTTACCATCCCTGCCTTACTTCGCCAAGGCTACGTAAGACGAAGCAATCTGGCTTTTTCCTGGCCTCCGAAAGCTTGATGAAGGAGGGGCGCTATCCCGACATAACATGTCGGGCCTTAACGCTCGGCCCTCTTTATTGCCGGGCCGTCAGACTGTCTAAAAACCTACTATGTTTGTTTATAACTCAGAGGCTGGAGATTTTTAAAAAATCGATGGGTTTTGTATCTTAACTATATGAAATTCATACAAGGACAAA
>JBEKFE010000018.1:0-74322 GCA_050013475.1 Bacteroidales bacterium | reverse complement strand
CGGTTTTTTAACACGCGGCACATTCCGGTTCTATGATTGGTGGAACCGCTCCGCGGTTCGGTTAACACCTGCTACATTGCAGATCTATGATTGGTGGAACCGCTCCGCGGTTCGGTTAACACCTGCTACATTGCAGATCTATGATTGGTGGAACCGCTCCGCGGTTCGGTTAACACGTGCTACATTCCGGTCCTATGATTGGGGGAGCCGCTCCGCGGTTTTTTAACACGTGCCACATTGCAGATCTATGATTGGTGGAACCGCTCCGCGGTTTTTTAACACGTGCCACATTGCAGATCTATGATTGGTGGAACCGCTCCATAGTTGGGTTAACACGTGCCACATTGCAGATCTATGATTGGTGGAACCGCTCCGCGGTTCGGTTAACACGTTCCACATTCCGGTCCTATGATTGGTGGAACCGCTCCGCGGTTGGGTTAACACGTGCCACATTGCAGATCTATGATTGGTGGAACCGCTTCGCGGTTCGGTTAACACGTTCCACATTCCGGTCCTATGATTGGTGGAACCGCTCCGCGGTTGGGTTAACACGTGGCTTATCCAGGTTTCGTAATTATGATCTTAATTATACCCCAGAGGGGTTCCATTAATAATAGACAATATCATCTATCAGATTATCCAACCCCGGAGGGGTTCCATTAATAATAGACAATATCATCTATCAGATTATCCAACCCCGGAGGGGTTCCATTAATAATAGACAATATCATTTATCAGATTATCCAACCCCGGAGGGGTTCCATTAATAATAGGTTATTAAGCATAGCGTAAAAGGTTATAATTTGTCGGATTTTTTGAAAATTTTCTTGTACTTTTAACCTTCTTACAAGGAGCTTAAAATTTTATCTCAATATGTCATCTTCAGTAAGGATATCACTCTTTATCATTCTGTCTTTATCTACAAGGCTTCTTTGTGGACAGAGCGGTGGTCCGCTACTGTCGCATTACAGGGAAAGCACGGAGATCGAAAAACAAAGCTGGGCAATGTGCCAGGATGACAACAATGTAATGATGTTTGCCAATATCAGAGGCATACTGACTTTTGACGGACAGGGGTGGAACTTACGAAAGATACCCGTTATTCCATATTCAATTAAATATGACCCAAAGGAAAAGAAGGTATATATAGGGGGAAATAATGATTACGGATACCTTAAAAGGGATGAAAAAGGTTTTTATCAGTTTGTTTCAATGCGTTCCGACTCCTCCACGATCGGAATAATATCAAAAATTGTATTTACAGATTCGACAGTCTGGTTTTATGGTGACAGAACTATACTTCGTCATCAGATCAAGACCGGCAAACTTCAGCTCAGGCTGAACCAGAAGGAGAACAAACCATTTACCGGGATGTTCGTCACGCCGAAGAATATTTTCATTAACGTTCTGTCAAAAGGGCTTTATCGTCTTGAGGCTGACACACTTTTCCCCATTGTTACCGGTTATTTACTTGAAAATAATGAAGTTCTGTTTTGTTTACCGTATGACAGGAATATGGTTCTGCTGGGCCTTGGGGATGGTTCATTATCCCTGTTTGACGGTATCAAATTTTATCCTTACCAGGTGAAGGATAACGGGTATCTTAAGGGAAACGCCTTATCAGAAGGAATTGTAATTTCTGACAGCCTGTATGCTTTTTCTACACTTGACGGAGGAGCAATGGTGGTTGAAAGAATAAGCGGGAAAATAAGGAATACCATAAATTACCTGAATGGTCTTCCTGATGATGAGATATTTGCCCTGGGTTCGGATAATAACAATGGTTTATGGCTGTCGCATCAGTACGGTCTCACGAGGGTCGAACTGATGCTTCCTATTGCTAATTTTGGCGTTTATCCGGGACTGAAAGGAAACCTGATAAACCCCCTGTGGTATAATAATGAATTATACGTAGCCACAAGTGAGGGAGTTTTTTATCTGACCGGGGTCAAAAACTTCGCTGAAACCGAGATAATGGTCAGGCTGGAGCAGCCTGACCTGAATTTCTCCTCCGCAGGAGAATCCGGATCGGGTCAGGATCAAAAGGCACAGGAAGTGAGGAAGACCCGCAGAAGTATATTCTCCAGGATATTCGGAAAAAAATATGTTCCTGAAAGTCAGGAAACTCCGGCAGAGGGAAAAGCTGAAAGCGGAAATAATGCAACGGCACAGCCAGTATTTGTAAAGAAGACCGTCAGCCGGCTTAAATCGATCGATTATATCTACAGAAAAGTGGAAGGCCTTAGTGAGAAATGCAGGCAGCTTGTATCGACACCTGATGGATTGCTTGCATCAACCAATAAGGGGCTTTATGTTATTTCCGATCATAAAGCCAGAGTGATTTCAGCAGAGAGAAACATAAATTTCATAAGCAGTCTGCCGAAAGATAGCAAGTATTATGTTGCAACCGCTGAAGGATACTTCTTTGTAACTGCCAGATCAGGAGCATGGTCTGCCGGTTACCCTGATAAAGGATTTATCCAGCCCTTATATACCGTTGTTCCTGTAAATGACACCATATTGTGGGCAGGCGGCGATGAGATGGCAGTCAGAATTGGGTTGGGGGGGAAACCTCGTTACCATACCTACAACATTCAGACAGACTACCCACAGCGTTGCAGGGTGAATGCTGCAAACGATACTATCTTCCTTTTTGCTGAATCAGGGATCAGCTATTATAATCCTTCATCCGATTCTTTTATTATGTACCCTCATGCTGTTTCCAGGGAGGGTCAGAAAGTAGATTATTTTATCTCCCAGACCGGAACCTTCTGGTTTAAAAAGGACGGCAACTGGAATCTTGTCGGTAACAAGTTTCCCATCTCCAGAAATGACGTTGCAATCCTTAAGATATTCGACAATATCATCTCCATCTATACAGATGAGAAAAACATCTGGGTTGTTACAGGTGAAAACCAGCTATTCAGAATAGAAAGGGATAAGGTCGGATCTATCAAGCCCCCTCTGGATCTGTTTATAAGGCGCATTCACAACGACCGTGATTCATCCTTTATCCTCTCAAATATTGTTTTTGAGAGCGGTGACAATAATGTCTATTTCGATATTGTGGCGCCCGGATATCAGAAAAGGAACTCTGTTCTTTACCAGTATATTGTTGAGGGGATGATGAATGACTGGTCAAAATGGTCATCGAGGTCAACGATCAACCTGATGCTCCCTCATGGTACCTATAACCTCAGGGTCAGAGCACAGGACATATGGGGAAATATCAGTGAGCCGAGGCAGTTGACATTCACTATTAAAACTCCGTTTATCCAGACGACGGTCTTCCTTATCCTTCTGATCCTTGCTGCCCTGGCGGTGGTTGTTATTATAGTCAGATTCCGTGAAAGGCACCTTCAGAGGGAAAAAAGCATTCTTGAAGTAAAGGTAAAGGAACGGACCGCTGAGATCGAGGCCCAGAAGCAGGAGATAACATCCAGTATTGAGTATGCCGGCAGGATCCAGGTTGCGATGCTTCCGGCGAAGGAGGTTCTGAGGAATGCCTTCTCCGATCATTTTATTTTCTTTAAGCCCAGGGATATCGTCAGCGGCGATTTCTACTGGATTGGGGAAGACAGTAACCATGTCTTTTTCACAGTTGCCGACTGCACGGGTCACGGTGTCCCGGGGGCATTCATGAGTACTCTTGGCATTTCGACACTGAATGAAATAATAACAAATAAAACGGATCTTCACTCAAATACTGTTCTTAACCTCCTCAGGGCCAAGATCAAGACTTCACTTCACCAGACAGGGAAACTGGGAGAAGCTGCCGACGGAATGGATATAGCATTCTGTATTTTGCACAAAAACAGGAGATCCCTCGAATATTCCGGTGCCTATAATCCGCTCTTTATATTCCAGGGTGGAGAGATGAAAGAATATAAGGCCGACAGGATGCCGATCGGCATTTATGTCGGAGAAAAAGAATCATTCACCAATTTTGAAATTAGCGTGAGCACAGGTGACGTCATCTATATCTTTTCTGATGGTATGAGCGACCAGTTTGGAGGACCGGAAGGTATGAAGTATAAGAAATCAAATCTTAAAAAATTGCTGGCTTCGATTAGCCACAGATCTATGGAAGAACAGAAGCAGATCATCGAGGAGGAATTTGAAAAATGGAGGGGCAAGGGTGAACAGATAGATGATGTGACAATTCTTGGCTTAAGGATCTGAAAAGCGATCAAATAATAAAGAGATGAAAATTAAATTTTTAGGTGCAGCAAGAGAGGTTACAGGCAGCAAACATCTTATCACAACCGACACCGGGAAAAAGATACTTCTCGATTGCGGTATGTTCCAGGGCAAAGGACTTGAGACCGACTCAATGAACCGAAAGCTGGGATTCACCCCTTCTGAAATTGATCATCTTATCCTCACTCATGCACATATTGATCATTCAGGACTGATACCATTTATTTACAAGCTGGGCTTCAGGGGATCTGTAATATGTACAAATGCTACCAGGGACCTTTGTGCCATAATGCTTGCAGATTCCGGCTTCATCCAGGAGCATGATACCCATACATTCAATAAGAGAAGGCTGAACAAGGGCCTCCCGCCGGTTGAACCTATATATACACAGAAGGATGCCCAGGCATGCATGAGCCTTTTTATAGGCGTTCCGAACGACATGAAATTCAGGATAGATGATAATATCAGAGTGAGGTTCACACCGAGCGGACATATGCTTGGCAGTGCAGTTGCAACGATCCAGATCATCGAAAAGGGGCAGATCAAGCGGATATCCTACACAGGTGACATCGGAAGGCCTGTAAACAGGATAATCGGACCGCCTCTTCCATTCCCGCAGTCTGATATTCTTATAACTGAATCCACCTATGGCGACAGGCTTCATCCCGGGCATGAAGTGGCAGAGAATGAACTTCTTGATGTAGTGGTTGATACCTGCGTGAATAAGGGAGGAAAACTGATAATCCCGGCATTCAGTGTCGGAAGGACCCAGGAGATTGTCTACTCACTTAATGGTTTTTATACAAAGGGCAGCCTTCCAAAGATCGACATATTCGTCGACAGTCCGCTTGCCGTCAACGCAACCACAGTTTTCAGGATGCATCCTGAATGTTTTAATAAAGAGATCCACGATTTCATGATGAAGGATCCTGATCCGTTTGGCTTCAATAGTCTTTTTTATATCACCCGGCAGGAGGATTCCAAGAAGCTGAACGATCACAAGCAACCCTGCGTGATCATATCGGCCTCAGGAATGGCAGAAGCAGGAAGGATTAAACATCACATTGCAAATAATATATCTGATCACAGGAACACCATACTGATGGTCGGTTATTGTGCACCTACAACACTGGGTGCAAGACTTGCCAATGGCACTAAGGAGGTTTCGATATTCGGGAAGGTTTATGAGGTGAAGGCGGAAGTCAAAAAAATTGAATCATACTCCGGACATGGCGATTACAAAGAGATGCTGAAGTATCTTGAATGCCAGGATTCCGGCGCAGTTGAGCAGACTTTTATAGTTCATGGTGAATATGAGACGCAGAAAAAGTACGCTGCTAAAATGGAAGAGGCAGGTTTCAGAAATATTGAGATCCCTGCCAGCGGGCAGGAATTTGAACTGAAACTTTAAGGCCTTACTTTTACAAAAGATCCCACCTTGCAGGTTCTTCCGGTACAACACTTATCAATAAGCATAATGAGAAATCTTAAAAGATCAATTGTTATCATTTCTCTTTTAATGATAACACTGTCAGCATTTTCCCAGAAGGGTCTATTAACTATTGATGATATTTATCTAAAGGGTACTTACAGAAGCAGCGGTTACGGCCCTGTAAAATGGACCGATAATGGCGGTTACACAACCCTTGAAAGGGCCGGGCAGTCCAAGGGGACCGATATTGTCAGATATGATGCAAAAACCGGGTCAAAATCAATCCTTGTTTCCGCTTCTGAACTTGTGCCACAGGGTGAACAGAACCCCCTGTGGATCCAAGATTACACCTGGTCAGCAGATGGTTCAAAACTGATGATCTTTACAAACACCAGGAGAGTGTGGCGTTACAATACAAAGGGAGATTACTGGATATTTTCAATGACTGCCAGAAAGCTTTCAAAACTTGGAAGCGCTTTAGAGCCTGCATCGCTGATGTTTGCGAAATTTTCTCCCGACAGTAAAAAGGCTGCCTACGTCTTTAAGCAGAATATCTATGTCGAAGAGATTGAATCAGGGAGGGTCACTCAGCTTACCACCGATGGTGCGGGCAACATAATTGACGGCACCTTCGACTGGGTTTATGAGGAGGAACTAGACTGCCGCGATGGCTTCCGCTGGAGCCCCGACAGCAGGAATATAGCTTACTGGCAGATAAATACAGAGGGAACCGGCACTTTTTATATGATCGACAATCTCGATTCAATTTATCCTAAGATCATCCCTGTCCCTTATCCCAAGGTGGGCACAAGGAATCCCACGGCAAGGATCGGGGTTGTGCCTGCAGAAGGTGGCCGGACAATCTGGATGAAAATAGATGGCGATCCCGCTAAGTATTATCTTCCGCGAATGGATTTTGCTGCTTCGCCGGATGAGCTGATAATTCAGCATCTCAACAGGCTCCAGAATGAAAATACGGTTATGCTGGGCAATATTAATACAGGTGATGTAAGGACCGTTTTTGTGGAATCAGATAAAGCATGGGTTGATATTCAGGATGATATGGAGTGGCTCGATAACGGTAAGTACTTTACCTGGAGCAGCGAAAGGGGAGGATGGAGGCAGATATTCAGGATGTCGCGCGACGGCAAAGAGGCAATTTGCCTGACACCAGGCAGTTATGATGTAATAAACCTGCTTCGGGTCGATCAGAAGAATGGCTACCTTTATTTCATCGCCTCACCCGATAATCCCACCGAAAGATATCTTTTCAGGACAAAGATGGACGGGAAGGGAAAGCTTGAGAAGCTAAGCCCGGCCGAAATGACCGGACAACATTCATACCAGGTCTCGCCTGACTGCAAATGGGCAATTCATACATTTTCGGATGTTGCAACACCAAATACCATCGATCTTGTGACACTGCCTTTTCACAGGCAGGTACGAATACTTCAGAATAATGATGAGATAAAGAAAAAATACTCTGAACTGAATATTAACCGGAAGGAGTTTTTTACAGTTGATATCGGTGATGGCATGATCCTTAATGGCTGGATGATCAAACCTACCGGATTTGATCCTTCCAAAAAATATCCCGTCATTTTTAATATTTATGGTGAACCCGCCGGGTCCACTGTTCAGAACAGTTTCGGCGGAGGCGATCTCTGGCATCAGTTCCTTGCCCAGCAGGGATACATAATAATGAGTGTTGATAACCGTGGTACTGCTATGCCAAGGGGGCGCGAGTGGAGAAAATGCATTTACAGGCAGATCGGAATCCTGGCGCCTTATGATCATGCCCGTGCTGTAAGGAAGATAATCGATACCTACAGCTTCGTCGATGCTGACAGGATAGGAATATGGGGCTGGAGCGGCGGTGGTTCAATGACACTCAACTGCATGTTCAGGTATCCCGAGATATATAAAACTGGTATTGCTGTGGCTTTTGTTGCCAATCAGAAATTCTATGATACAATTTACCAGGAGAGATACATGGGGCTTCCTGAAGATAATCCTGAGGGATATTCCGATGGTTCACCCGTAACACATGCCGGGAGCCTCAAAGGAAATCTTCTTCTTATCCACGGGTCGGGAGATGATAATGTCCATTATCAGAACTGCGAAGTGCTCGTCAACGAGCTGATCAGGCAGAACAAGATGTTCTCAATGCTTGAATACCCTATGCGGTCGCATGGAATATATGAAAGAGAAAATACCACGAGGCATCTTTATGAGTCAATGCTGAAATACTGGCTGACCAACCTCCCAGCCGGACCCAGATAAGCCTTTAGAATAAGAATTATATTAACCGCAGAGAACGCAAGGTCCCGATTGACATCGGGAAACGCAGAGGACGCGGAGTGAAGTATCTATATGGTTTTATCTCTGCGTTCTCTGCGAAAGATTCTCTGCGCTCTCTGCGGTTAAACCTTTTCTGGTAAAGCTAATAAGGCCCTTGCTTAAGTAATATAATTCCTGAGACTCTTTCTTATCTCCTTCCAGTCCGGGCAGACCTCGGAGAGAAGGTTGTAATATTCGTGGCTGTGGTTATGATGACGGAGATGGCACAGCTCGTGGAGGATAACATATTCAAGGTACCGGCTCTCAAGCTTTATGAGTTCCGAGTTAATTGTTATCCTGCCCTTACTGCTGCAGCTGCCCCACCTTCTTCTCATGGCCCTTATCGAAATGCCGGAAGGCTTAAATCCGTATCTGCTGAGCCTTTTGAGGATATCTTCCACCATCGGTACGATCTGTTCGGCTGCCATCCGTTTATACCAGTTTTCAAGTATAATTTGTACGGCCGCCATATCTCCTGATTTTTTTGAATATATAACTATTTCATTCTCCAGCAGGCAGACCGAATTTTTTTCTGAAGCGCATAGTTTTATCCTGTATCCGACTCCCCGGTACATAACAGGACTTCCATCATCGATTCCGGTGAGGTTCAGCCTTATCATCCCGGAATAGTTCACGAGGTGCTTGTTTATCCAGTCCGATTTGGAGGTTACAAATTTATCTATAATATGCTGCGGAGTCCTGTAGGGAGCTCTTACTATCACACCTTCATCGGGAGTCACCAGTATCCCGATAGAACGGCGATGGCTGAATTTGATTTTGTATGCACCCGGTTGAGAGCTCATTCAGATGCACGCTCAAGTTTTATTACAGTGATTTCGGGCGGCATGCAGATCCTGAATGGCATCCCTACCACGCCGAGCCCGCAGTTTACATAAAGGAACTGGTTCCCCACGGAATAAAGTCCGCTCCATTCATGGTAGAAATACTTTGCAGGAGACCACCTGAATTTCCTGGTCATTATGCCCATCTGCATCCCGTGAGTATGACCCGAGAGAGTCAGGTTAATGTCAGTTTTGCCTGTTACCTCCTCCCGCCAGTCGTTCGGGTCGTGACTTATTAGTATTTTGAAATCTGTGCTGTCCATGCCACTGATCGCTTTTGCAAGATTGCCATGATCCATTACCGGAAACCGTCCCCGCGTAATTGTCCCGGCTATTCCCAGTTTTGCGTTTCCTATCTTCAGTATCACATTTTCATCCTTCAGCAGCCTGTACCCGGAAGCTGTGATCAGCTCCGACATCCTCTGAATGTTGGTATCAATATCAGCCGCGTTGTAACCGGGATAATATGTCCCGATGTCATGATTACCGAGAATGGCATAATTGCCATATTTCCCCTTTGCAATGGAGAATATAGTATCACTTCTGCCGAACTCGCGGTAACCATACCCGACAAAATCGCCGGAATTGATAATTATATCGGGGTTGTAGCTTTGGATCAATTGCATAACACCTTTAAGGGTATTCTTATGGCGGTAATAAGTGCTCAGGTGGACATCTGAAATGTGAACTATTTTCAAACCGTTGAGGTCATTGCTCAGACCCTTTACCTTTATAGTCACATATTCGGTTTTGAAGTTGAACTTTCCAACCATGCTCCCGGATACCACGGCAATGAAGATCGCGATCCAGATAATAATTCCTGTATTGGACAGAGCCCTTATGTGGGACCTCTTTCTGAACCTGATCAGCTTGCCTGTAAAATGAAGCAGGTCGAACAAAACCCGTGGGAAAAGTACAGCTGCAAAGGCACCGGTAAGATTCATTAACAGCCATACATGGCCGGGATCATCAAATTTACCTGTGAAAGAGAATACTTCAATATAGAGTATCCATACATAGATGCTTAATATAGAATTTATTAATGCGGATAGGTAGTATTTGGTTTTAGAGAATCCCTTGTAATGCTGCCTGAGAGCGAGGAAAGTTAAAAATTCTGAAATTATCAGGATCAAAAGCAGGATCATCTCTGAAAAATTAGAGTGTAAAAATACTGATTTCTTTCACCGGTATGGAACAACCGGCCTTTATTTTTATGATATTTGCAGCATTCTGAAAGGTAGCTCAAATTTAATTTATTCAGTTGTGGCAAAGGTTGATTTTTATGACAGTCATTTTCTTCCCGAAAGTAAGCTGATCTATTCGGTGATCGTTGCGAGGTTCAGACGCAAGTGGCTGCTTGTAAGACACCATCTCCGTGATACGTTTGAGATCCCGGGAGGTCATATTGAAGCAGGAGAGACTCCGGATGAGGCTGCCTCCAGGGAGCTTAAAGAGGAGACTGGCGCAATTGAGTTCGCGATCGAATGTGTCGCAACTTATTCGGTTGAAAAGGAGGGGAGCATAGGTTATGGCCGGCTTTATTTCGCGGAAGTATCTGAGTTCGGATCACCGGTGGATTCCTCCGAGATCGAAGAGGTGATTGTATCAGAAGGGTTGCCGGAAAACCTGACATATCCCGATATCCAACCGCAGCTTTTTGAAAGAGTTGTCAGATATATTCAAGGCTCACTTTCTTGAGCCATTTTTCCTCAAGAAGCCTCGCGATCCTCTTCACCACCGTCCTTCTTATCTCAAGGTCAACCGGAAGGTTTGGATCCTGGTGAGCAATGTTGATCCTTGTCCCTACAATGAACTGGATCTCGTCGCACTCCATGATAAGCTTTACGATCTTATCGGCAGGACCTTTCCCAAGCCGTACACTGTTGTTGTAGGTCTTTAGTAACTCGTTTACCTTCTGAAGAGTAAGAATGCCTTCGGTTACAAGATCGATACCCTGCATAAAGCTTTCAGGAGGAAGTTCAGGATCTTCAAATATCAATTCATCCACAATTTTCCTGTTCAGCTCCCTGGCGACTATATCTGCCGTTGTTCCACCACAGAGGATCACCTTGCCTTTAAATCCTTTTGCTCTTGAAGCAAGCTCGATGTCCTTCTCTTTCTCATAAGGTGGACCGGTGCAGATCAGCAGTTTCCTGGGGTCGCGGAAATATATCACTGCACAGCTTATATCATCTTTTGCCCTGTAAGTGTCGTTCTTGTGGGCCATAGTAACGATCTTCCCTGCAAGAACATTCGCGGAGATCGAATTTTCCCCTGCGATAAGCATTGAGCCATAGGAGGCTACATTATCCCTTTCCCATCCGAAAGGAAGTGAATCTGATCCCATTCCGCTCTGCGTAACCCCGTCTGAACAGACAATTAACCTGTCCTCTTTCCGGGGATTGAAAGTATATTTTTTAAGGACCTTCCCCGTGTTCTGCCCCTTTTCAAGCTTAACCCTTTTCCAGTCAGGTTCGATCACCTGGCTTCCGCTTAGTATGATCGTTGAAGGGTTGTCGTATTCAAGTATCGAGGTACGCCCTGTGCTTTCAATATCTATTATGGTAAAGGTGGCATAACTAATTTTACGTTCACTGCAGACAGGCAGGGTATTCATAATGATCTCGGCTATCCTGTCTGAATCCTTGTGTTCGCGGGTGAAGTTCAGTGCCATTGTTGAGGTAAGTGTGGCAAGTATGTTGGCTTTTACCCCATGACCCATGCCATCTGAGAGAACAGTTATTACCCTGTCTTCTTCCTTAATATAACGGTAAAGGAAGACATCGCCGCATATCCTCTCTCCATCATGGTTCCTCTGCTGGCTGTTGACCTCAATATAGAAATCGCGGTTTACCACAGGTTATATGTTGTTTTTAAGGCCGTTCTTCCTGCTTCTGTAAGATTCGATGATTGAGTTAAGCATCTGTTCAGTCTCTGCAGCTCCTTCACCCAGAAGAAAGCCTATCTTCTGTACCATTTCAAGGTTCTTGTCAATAACTTCAGAAACTCTTGATGTCACCTCTTCTCCCTGAACTTCAGGAGAATAGAGGTCACGAAGAATTGCACCGCACATCCTGTTCTTCTTGATCGGGAAAATAGAGATATTAAGCATTCTCTCCTCTATATATACGTCCTTGCTCACCACCGGCTGGTCTTCCTTGAGAACAAATGAAAACATATTGTATAAATTGAAAGGGAGAAGTGTTTTCAGATCGGCACCGGACAGGCCTGGAATAACTTCTGAAATGGTTTTGGCATCTTCTCCTGCAATATTTATGAAGCTGAGATTGGAATGAAGTATCTTCAGGTTATTATCCACAATAACGACCCCAGTCGGAAGCTTCTCAAGCATATTATTCATCATGTCGGATGCGCTCTGGGCGATCTCCTTCTCTTTTCTTGCGGTCTCCTCTGACTCTTTAAGGGCTTTTTTTGTCTCGGCCAGCTTCCTGTTTGCCAGGCGGAGGGATTCAATGTACTCCTGCTTATTTCGGATGTTGAAGGTATGACACATTTCCGGTATAGCCAGTCCTTTAGCAACTGTCACCGCAAATTCACGACACGATTTATATCCGCATGCTCCGCAGTTTATCTCTTCACCACGTTCTTCCCTTCCGATAATTTTAAGGACTTCCAGAATCACCTCTTCGGCAGGATCAGGGATACGCTGGTCGTCGGGTGTGAAACTCCTCGAGAAGTCCAGCTCCGACCATTTCTCCATATCTTTCTCCCACTGCTTTACATCGAGAACATCAACGCGCTTCTCGGCATATTTTCTTACAAGGGCCCTTCTTCTGAACCGTTCCGAATGCTGTGCCATGCCAGGACCAAGAAGACATCCGGGGCAGAAGAAAAGATTGAAATGATGCTGGATCGTATCAATTGATTTATCGAAGTCGATTATTGCCTCCAGTATCTCTTCCTTTCCTGATGCAGTTATTACCCGGCTTGTGACGATGTCTCTTTTTATTCCGGCTGCCTGAATAATGCCGGCAGGAAGAGGATAAAGAGCTCCCCAGTGCCCGTTTGGAGGATCGAATTCTGACATTGTGACAAGCCTTTCCTGTATTTTGAACTCCTCGAACATCTTTCTGAGCTCAATAAATGTCAGGACGCTGTCAATAAGCCTTCCTGAACGGTAAAGGTCAGCTTCATCTTTCGTATCAATGCAGGGACCTATGTAGACTATTCCTGTATTTTCACCATGCATCTCCCTGACTACCATTGCAGTTGCAACCATCGGGGAAACCAGTGGAGCCAGGTTTGGAACCAGATCGGGATGAAATTTTTCTATGAGATTGACAATTGCGGGACAGTTCGCTGTTATATAGTATTTGCCTTCAGCATGCTCGAAAAAGGAGGCATATGCGTGAGCGATCAGATCAACTCCGAAAGAGTTATCGTGAACATAGTCGAACCCTAAAGCCCTTATCATTCCTACAAATTTCCGGTAATCGGTAATATCCTCAAATTCTGATGAGATACTGGGAGCTATCAGGGCGGCATTTTTCCTCCCGGATGAAAGCATTGCCTTCACGTCGCTAATAGAATCACGGAATTCTATGGCATTCTGTGCACAAGAGACAAAGCAAAGCCCGCATCCTATGCATCTTTCAGGAAGGATAGCAGGATGCTTTTTTTCAGGCCTGACCTCAATGGCATCCACCGGGCATACCCTGACGCAGGAATATGAATTCCTGCATTTTTCATCGTTGATGTAGAGTACTGGTTCCTTTTTGCTCATATGAATTCCAGTTTTTATCATCTTATATCTGCAAGATTCTCTTCGAGTATCTTTTCAATCCTGTCGGAGGTGACTCCTTCAATTATCTTACCATCAATGACCAGGTTGGGTCCGTTGCTGCAATGGCCCAGACATCTGGCTCCTTTAAAAATAATCCTGTCATCCAGATGATTCTTCCGCAGATATTCCTTTATGAACTGTACAACATCCCTGTTTCCCCTGGAGAAGCAGCTTGAGCCAAGACATATTTCCATATCAAATTTACGTCCCATCCGATTACTGTTCATAAATAAACACCAGATCAAATGTAGTAAATATTTAATATACTGCAATTACTTAAAAAGTTCATCACTAATGACCTTTATAAGCAGATCAACAATGTTTAGTGCATATTGATATTATTTGCGATTTTTAAGGTAATTTTTTTAAAATACTGTATATAGCAATAGATCAACTATATAAATCGGATTACCTGATCCTTGTTTTTTTATTCTTAATTGTTAATAAAATAACAATGTTTATAAAATAACAATAAATAGTTTTATATTTGTGAGGGTAAGTTTATTAAAAATGAGTCGGATGGATAGTTCCCTTGAGACGATACTCAATAAGTATAGACCTGCAAGAAGAGAAGATCTTATTCCAATTTTGCAGGAGATACAGGAGACTTCTGGCTTCCTTTCCGAAGAGGCAATAGTAAAGGTCGGAAAGCTGCTGAGGCTCAGCACTACTAAAATTTACGGACTTGCCACTTTCTACGATCAGTTCCGGTTTATCCCCGCAGGGAAGATACACTTAAAGATCTGCAATGGCACAACATGCTTTCTGAACGGCTCACGGACGGTGATAAAAAAAATAAGAGAGGAGCTTGGCATTGAACCCGGACAGACGACGCGCGACGGTAGCTTCAGCTATGAGGTTGTGACATGCATGGGAGGTTGTAACAACGGCCCGCTGCTGCTGATCAACGGAGAATATTATACCCGTATCAGGGAGGAACAGGTATCCGAACTGATAGGGCGGCTGAAATATTTGCAGGAAATCAACTGATCTGTATGGGAGGAAACGAAGATATAAAGACATTTCTGACAGTTAAGGTGCTCCTTACTGAAACAGATATCCTGCCTGCAGAAACGGAAAATATCCTCCGCAGGATAAGAAGAGAAAGGAATGATTCCCCGGTCATCTATATTTCGTCTGGAACCAGCAGCGTGATCGCAGGTGCGGAAAAAACATTCGCGGCCGCCCAGGCATATGCCAGGGATATTCATCCGGGGATAGAGATAGTTAAAGTGGGTTGTACGGGGCCAATGAATTATGAGCCTTTTGTCTGTGTCCAGCTTCCGGGAAAGAACAAATTGTTCTTCAGGAATATCACGGAGGAGAAGCTTGAATCTCTCCTGAACGGAGTTTTTCATAACGATATTCACGAGGAGGATCTTGTAGGGCAGACCGGGTCGCGAAATTTTGGGATGTGGCAAGGCATCTCCTTCATGGATGAGATGCCCTTTTTCAGGGGGCAGAAAAGGATAATCCTGAGTAACTGCGGGTGTTACGATCCTGAGAATATTGATGAATATATCGCCAGGGGAGGTTACAGGACATTCGTAAAGACGATACGCAATTACACATTTGAGGAGGTTTGCACCATAATAGAGAAAAGCGGGCTCAGGGGAAGAAGCGGAGGAGGGTACCTGACCGGTCTCAAATGGAAGAGCGCCCTGAACACACCCTCCGGTTCAAGGTACCTTATCTGTAACGCAAGGGAGAGCGATCCGGGGGCATTTACCGACAGGACAATACTCGAAAGTGATCCCCACAGACTAATTGAAGGCATAGCTATCTCATCATATGCGATCGGGGCATCGTCGGCAATAGTTTATTTGAGATCGGGATCGGAACACGCAAGGCAACGGCTGCAAAGAGCTATAAATTTCGCGAGGGAATATGGAATTATCGGAAATGATATTTTTTCAAGCGGATACAATCTTGAAATTACCATAAAAAAGGAACCGGGGGCCTTTGTCTGCGGTGAAGAGACTGCCCTTATCGGTAGCCTGGAGGGCAAGCGGGGGATGCCAAGACTTAAGCCGCCATATCCTGCTTCACATGGACTTTTCGGAAAGCCCACTGTTATAAACAACGTGGAAACTCTCATGAACGTTCCGCTTATAATGCAGAATGGCCCCGAATGGTACAGAGGTATCGGCACGGCTACCAGCAAGGGGACAAAAATTTTTGCAGTGACCGGGAAAGGCCGCTTTTCAGGTGTTGTGGAGGTGGAAATGGGAACGTCTCTCAGAACAATACTTGAAGATATTATCGACGGGATAAGGGATGGACGAGAATTCAAAGCCATCCAGCTGGGCGGTGCATCGGGCTCGTTCATCAAAAGTGATAATCTCGACCTCAAAGTTGATTATGAAGCGATGAAGGAGAAAGGCATTGGAATGGGCGCCGGTGGATTTGTAATAATCGATGAATCGACATGCATGGTCGATCTGGTCAGATTCTACATGGATTTTCTTCATAATGAAAGTTGCGGTAAATGCATCCCCTGCCGTGAAGGTACAGGCAGGATGAGTGAGATACTTGAGGGTGTCATTAAAAAGCCGCTGAGCGAAGATTCAGTTACTACGCTTGAACGGTTCAGGGGTGTCATGCAACTTGAATCGATCGCTTCAGTGATGAAGGACACCTCGCTGTGCGGCCTTGGTCAGACAGCCCCAAATCCATTCCTGAGCGCCATGAAAGAATTCAGGGACGAGTTCGAGGAGCACATTTTCGATCGTAAATGCAGGGCCAATGTTTGCAGGGGACTAAGGACCTTTTCGATAGATGTGGATAAATGCAACGGTTGCACTGCATGCGCTTCAAAATGTCCGGCAAATGCTATTTACGGTACGAGGCTTCAGCCATTTTTCATTGTGGATGAAAAATGTACAGGATGCGGTATATGTTATGATGTATGCAAGTTCAGTGCAGTGATTGTAAAATAGAGAGGTATGGTTTTTACTATCCAGGTAAATAACAAGAGACTAAATGCCGAGAAGGGAGAAACGATCCTTTCAGCGCTCAACCGTAATGGCATAATCATACCTACACTATGCAGGATGAAAGATTTTACACCTACTGGTGCCTGCAGGATGTGCGTTGTTGAGGTCGAAGGCCGCGAAAGACTTGTCACTGCCTGCTCTCAGCCAGTTGAAGAATGGATGATCATACGGACACATTCACCCAGAGTCATCAGGGCAAGAAAAACGATAGTTGAGCTTCTTCTTTCAAAGCATCCCGACGACTGCCTGTATTGTGACAGAAATCTGAACTGCGAGTTGCAGCGGCTTTCCGAAGAGCTGAATATCAGGGAAAGACGCATAAAGGGGAAAAAGATCAAGCAGCGTCTCGATCAGTCAAGTCCGGCCATCATTAGGGAACTTTCAAAATGCATCCTCTGCGGTAGATGTATAAGGGTCTGTGAGGAGGTTATTACGACAACCACGCTTGATTTTATAAACAAAGGACAGCAAACTCATATCGGTCCTGCCATGGACAAGGACTTTAACTTTTCGAGCTGCATCCATTGCGGTCAGTGCATTCAGGTATGTCCCACCGGGGCCCTTCATGAGAAGCATAATATTACGGAGGTCCAGGAGTACCTTAATAAACCCGATTTCCTGAACGTAATTCAGTACTCACCAGTAGTTTCAGCCGGGCTTGCTGAAGAGCTTGGAATAAAGCCATCGAAGGATTTTGACCGGGTTCTCAATGCTATTCTGAGGAAGATAGGTTTTGCAAAAGTGTTTACTACCGGTTTTGGTACCGATGTTCTTATAACAGAGCTCTCAGCAGCTCTTGAAGCAAGAATGGAAAAAGGGGAAGAGAAGCCATTATATATTTCAGCATGCCCGGCCTGGGTAAAATATGCTGAGCAATATACGCCATCATTGTTGCCTGAACTCTCTTTACTTAAATCACCCCAGCAGATAACAGGCGCTCTTATTAAGACACTGGTTTCAGATCAGCAGGGAGTCAGGCCCCAGCAGATATTTTCAGTATCGGTGACTCCCTGTACTGCCGGAAAGTTCGAGGCGCGGCGCGATGGAATGATGCGTAAAGGAATAAGCGATGTGGATGCAGTGCTTACGGTGAGGGAACTTGCAAGACTTATAAGGCTTAACGGAATCGATGTCCAGTCAACTGAAGGTGAACCTGCCGATGAACCAATGGATATGAGAAGTTCTGCTGCAGCAATAGCCGAAGTATCGGGAGGTCTGACAGAGGCTGTATTAAGATCAGCCTTCTGCAGGGATAACAGCAGGGAACCTGACAGGCATCTTTTTAAAAAGATCCGTTCCGGAGGAAACTTCCGTGAAGCAGTGATCTCTCTCGGACAAAAGGATGTAAATATTGCCATTGTGGATGGGCTTACCGGTCTTGAAAAACTAAATGCCTCAATTGCTGAAGGGACGAAGTACGATCTTATTGAAGTGATGGTCTGTCCGGGGGGTTGCGTAAGGGGAGCCGGCCTTCCTCTTACAGGCTCGAAAGAAGTAATAAAGAACCGTGCGAAAATGGTTTTTCAGAATGAAGAGAATGAGGCTGTTATGCTTCCATGTAAATCGCCTGCGCTACTTAATCTGTATGAGAAATTTGCTGCCGGAAATAAGGATACTGCAGATAAAAGCATATATTTTACAAGGTATTCGGGAAGGGATGTATTGTTGTAGAAAACAGAAACTTAATGCTTGTATATACAATTAAAGAGTTATGCCGCACATGTTATACATGCGTGAGGGAATGTCCCGCCAGGGCCATAAGGATAGTTGGCGGACAGGCTGAGGTGATCGATGAGAGATGCATTGGATGCGGCAACTGTACAAAAGTTTGCAGCCAGGGTGCAAAAGTTTTCCTGAATACAACCGACAGGGTTCTGCGACTTCTGGAAAAAGGCGGAAAGAGAGCTGCACTGGTTGCTCCCAGCTTTCCTGCCGAGTTTTATGAAATAGGCGATCACAGGCAGCTTGTCGGAATGATAAGGGCGCTTGGATTCGATTATGTTGCTGAGGTATCTTTTGGTGCAGATCTGGTGGCAGATAAATTCAAGAAACTGATAACCGACGACAAACAGTTCTATATCTCCTCCGATTGCCCCTCAATAGTTAATTATATAAGGTTTTACCATCCTGACCTGGTGGATAACCTTGCGCCGCTCGTTTCACCAATGGTTGCGACAGGCCGGGTGATACGGAAGAGGTATGGCGATGACACCAGTCTCGTTTTTATAGGTCCGTGCATTGCAAAGAAGGCGGAGAGCAATGAGATCGATGAGGCTATAACATTCGTGGAACTCAGAGAACTATTCCAGTTATATAATATCGTGCCAGGGAACGTCACAGCTTCCGATTTCGATCCACCCAAGGGCGGCAGGGGTGCCATATTCCCTGTAACCCGCGGACTGCTGCAGACAGCAAATATCAACGATGATGCAATTACCGGCAATATCATAGCAGCCGAAGGCAGGATAGATTTTCAGAATGCCCTCAAAGAGCTGGAGTCTGGACTTATACGTAACCAGCATATGGAACTTCTCTGCTGCGAAGGATGTATAATGGGTCCGGGCCTTTCAAAGAACGGCAAGCAATACAGCAGGAGGGCCATGGTAAGCAACTATGCCCAGTCAAAGATGAATGATCTTGATGTGGAGACGTGGAATAAGGATATTGAGGAGGCTCTGGCAATTGACCTGTCCGTTTCATACCGTCCCGAAGACCACAGAATTGAGGTTCTTACTGAAAATGATGTCAGGGATATTCTCGTTTCCATGGGAAAGAAAACCAGCAAGGATCAGCTCGACTGCGGTGCATGCGGGTATGAAAGCTGCGTTGAACATGCTATAGCTATCAGGAAAGGACTGGCAGAAACTGAAATGTGTCTTCCATATACTATAGAGAAACTCCATAAATCGGTTAAGGACCTTGCCCTTTCAAATGAAAAGCTTAGTTCAATGCGTCAGGCCCTCAAGCAGTCTGAGAAGCTTGCGCATATGGGTCAGCTGTCAGCAGGTATTGCCCATGAGCTGAATAACCCTCTGGGCGTGCTGATCATGTACAGCAATATCCTCCTGGATGAATGTGCACCGGATGACCCTGTCAGAGAGGATCTGAAACTTATCGTTGATCAGGCAGGTAGATGTAAAAAGATCGTGGCTGGTCTTCTTAACTTTGCCAGGAAGAACCAGGTTAACCATCAGCCTGTCAATATCAGGGAGCTTGTTGCTAACAGTATTGGAGGTGTGGTAGTTCCGCAATCGATAACCGTGAACATTGATGATAAAATGACAAATCACGATGCAATGATCGATCCGGAACAGATGATGCAGGTTCTTACCAACCTGATCAAGAATGCAATAGATGCCATGCCTTCAGGAGGCATAATAGATCTGATCCTTGAGGATAATATCGGGGACGTTGCAATCACGGTACGTGATAATGGTACCGGTATAAAGGAGGAGGACAGGGCAAAGATCTTCGAGCCCTTCTTCACAACCAAAGGCATTGGCCAGGGAACAGGCCTCGGACTTGCAACCGCATACGGGATAGTGAAAATGCATAAGGGGCAGATCGTGGCAGATTCAAATACCGATCCTGCAAAAGGACCCACGGGAACAAGTTTCAGGATTGTTTTGCCAAGAAGAAAAGAATAGATGTGAGATGTGAGATGTGAGAGGTGAGCAAAGAAATTACACAGAGAGACACAGAGAATCACGGAGAGACACAGTGACAAACAGTGTGACTCCGTGTCAACTCCGTGAAACCCCGTGGTTAAATTCTTACTGAAGAGCTAACTGGTTAAACTGTTAACTTTATAACGATAACTCATATTTATCACTTTAACTGTTTGATTTAAAGATTTATTTGAAAATTGCAGAAAATGAAGCGGAGTGATTTTACAATTCTTGTGGCAGATGATGATCCTGATTACCTTCTTCAAACGGTTTCAAATCTGGAGAGATCAGGTTTCAGCACAGTAGGGGTAGGAAGCCAGACAGAAGCTGAATCCTATATCTCCAGGTTCAGACCTGATCTTGCGATCTTCGATCTGATGATGGAGAATGACGACAGCGGATTTATCCTCTGTTATAAGCTGAAGAAGAATTACCCCGATGTCCCGGTTATTCTGGCGACAGCTGTCGCCAGGGAAACTGGGTTATCCTTCAGTCTCGATTCTGAGAATGAGAGGAACTGGATAAGGGCCGACAGGTACCTGGAAAAGGGCATCAGGGCCGAACAGCTGGAGATGGAAGTTACAAAACTCTTGAAACTTTGAAATGGGCATTTTAAAGGTACTTGTAGTAGATGATGAACCTGGGATAAGGTCAGGAGTTTCACGGATACTGGCTAATTTTCATGTTACGTATCCATTCATGGATGAGGATTACTCATTCTCGATAAGTGAGGCGGCATCGGGGGAAGAAGGGATTGAAAAGCTTGAGAAAGAATGCCCTGATATAATACTTCTTGATAACAAGCTTCCCGGTATACAGGGTGTAGAGGTGCTCGAATATATAAGGGAAAGAAAATATGACATCGTTGTCGCTATGATTACCTCATATGCCTCACTCGATGTGGCCATCCGCGCAACACGCGATGGTGCTACGGATTTTATCCCGAAACCATTTACTCCGCAGGAACTTAAATCGAGTCTGGAGAACATTACCAAACAGCTATACCTGAGGCGCATAACAGATAAGCTTAAGCGTGACGGGAAAAAGATCCGTTACCAGTTTCTGTCCGTTCTTTCCCACGAACTGAAAGCCCCCCTGAATGCTCTTGAAGGCTACCTCAGGATGATGCAGGAAAAACAATCGGGTGAACTTATCGATGACTACGCCAATGCAATAGAGAGATCGCTGCAACGGGTCCAGGGAATGAGAAACCTGATAATGGACCTTCTCGATTTCACCAAGATAAGGCTTGAAAGGAAAGAGGAAAAGATACAGGAGGTTGACCTTGAGGCTGTAGCTGCCAGTGCAATAGTTACCGTTCAGCCATATGCGATCCAAATGGAGGTGAGTATCAGACTGGATGTAAGATCAAAAGCAGTCATAATGGCCGACCCTGACGATATGGAGATCGTCTTCAACAACCTCCTTTCAAATGCCGTTAAGTATAATAAATTCGGAGGAAAGGCAGAGATAACAATCGACAGTTCCGATACTGAAGCTATTATAATATTTTCCGATACGGGGATAGGGATAAAACCGGACGACATGGATAACCTCTTTACAGAGTTTGTAAGGATCAAATCGGAAAAGACCAGGAATATTACGGGAAGCGGGCTTGGTCTCTCAATTGTCAGAAAAGTTATCGAACTCTACAAAGGGACCATAAAAGTTGAAAGCACGCCGGAGATCGGCAGTTCCTTTACTGTACATTTGCCAAAGAAACTCATTAATATAGCTGGATAAAAATGAATAAACTACCCGGAAAAACTGTAGAGAGACTCAGCGAATACAGGCGAACGCTTCTCGAATGTCTTGCTGAAGGAACAAACTATGTTTTCTCACACGACCTTGCTGCTATGCTTCATATTACTGCAGTACAGGTTCGCCGCGACCTTATGCTGATAGGTTATTCAAGTGTGCTCCGTAAAGGATATGATGTGAAAGAACTTATTCAGACTATCGGGACCATCATCGATTCAGACGAAGGGATAAATGTTGCCATAATTGGTATAGGCAATCTTGGCCGGGCTGTTACCTCCTACTTCAGGGGAAAGAGATCAAAGCTCAACATGGTGGCTTCGTTTGATAATGATCCACAGAAGGTCAATAAGGTGATCGCGGGAATTAAATGTTATCATATTCAGGATATGGAACAGGTGATCCGCGACCTGAATATCAGGATCGCTATTCTCTCTGTTCCGGCCGACTATGCAAAAAGCACCTGTGAAATGATCGTCCGCCATGGTATAAAGGGAATACTCAATTTTACAACAATAGCACTGAATGTGCCTTCGGGTGTTTACCTTGAAGAATACGATATGATCACCTCAATTGAAAAGGTCGCCTATTTCGTGAAGGAAAACAGAATACAATAGGCGTTTCCCCTGATGAAAATATTCAGAAGCTTTGAAGATGCCAGGGGATTGAGGAATCCTGTTGTCACAACAGGATCTTTCGACGGGGTCCATATTGGTCATAAGACAATTCTCAACCGCCTCAGAATGCTGGCGAACAAGTATGATGGAGAATCTGTCCTGATCACCTTTCATCCCCATCCGAGGAAAGTACTTTATCCGGAAACTGCAGGAAGGGACCTTAAGCTGATAAATTCACAGGAAGAGAAGATCATGCTCCTTGAGAAAGCTGGTCTCGATAACGTCATAATAATTGAATTCACACAGGCATTCGCAAAAACAACAAGCGAGGAATTTGTGAGAAATTACCTTTCGGGAATATTAAAGGCCAGGGTTGTGGTGGCCGGGTTCAACCACCATTTCGGCTTTAACAAAGAAGGAGATTACAGGCAATTGTGGACTATGAGGGAAAAATATGGTTTTGAAGCTGAAGAGATACCAGAGCAGGAAGTTGAGCATGAAAGTGTAAGCTCGACCAGGATCCGGACGGCTATAAGAGATGGCTACATTCAGAGGGCAAATGCCTATCTCGACCATTATTATCTCATATTGGGCAAGCCAGTTACGGCTGACCCGGCACCTTCCGGATCATCTTTGCCTTTTTTATCTATGCCCGTCACTGATGAAAACAAGCTGTTGCCATCCGACGGTATTTATGCGGTATCATCAGAAACCGGTTCTGCGTTAAAGAAAGGCATGGTCGTCATAAATACCATGTTCAACAGCCAACCCCGCGTTTTTCTGCATCTGATCGACAACAATCCCGATATAACTGGGCGATCCACATCACTTTTATTCAGGAAGAAGATCACAGGCCCTGTCAACCTTAATGATCTTTCTGCAGCACAATTAAAATTCAGATCTGCAGCAGAAGAGATATCCGACCTTGTTTACTGATAAGTATCATAAAGGTTGCCCGGGATTATTCTTATCTTTGCAGATTGTACATAAAACATCACTTAATGAGGTTTACACCTGAAAAATTAAATGTCCCGGATCAGCGGATGAAGCCATTTATTGATCCGGATGAAATATGGCAATTGATAAACAGTACCAAAGCCGATAAATCGAGGGTCAGGGATATTATTGCCAAGTCCCGGAACAAGGAGCGTCTGACACTCAGTGAAACAGCAGTGCTGATAAACTCTTCGGGCACAGAGCTTCTCGGGGAGATAAAGGAAAGCGCCAGAGAGCTGAAAAAAAAGATATATGGAAACAGGATCGTACTTTTTGCACCACTTTATGTGGGGAACAAATGCAGCAACAACTGTCAGTATTGCGGATTCAGGACATCAAATACCGACGCTGTAAGAAAAACTCTGTCAGACAATGAAATCATAAAGGAAGTTGAAGCTCTCGAAGATAACGGGCAAAAGAGGCTTATACTGGTTTATGGAGAACATCCCGAATATTCGGCAGATTATATTGCACATACTGTTAAACTTGTATATGGAATCAGAAAGGGACACGGTGAGATAAGAAGGGTAAATATCAACGCTGCTCCATTTGATATTGAGGGATTCAGGAAAATTGCAGAGGCAGGCATCGGCACTTTCCAGGTTTTCCAGGAGACTTATCACCCTGAAGCATACAGCTGGTATCACCTTGGTGGGAAAAAGAAGGACTTTGCCTGGAGACTGACCTCTCTCGACAGGGCCCAGGAGGCCGGAATCGATGACGTAGGGATCGGAGCATTATTCGGCCTTTACGACTGGAGATTTGAGGTTCTCGGACTTGTCAGGCATACCAACCACCTTGAGGCATGTTATAATGTGGGCCCTCATACTATATCATTTCCGAGGATAAAGGATGCTCTCTCTCTTAAGATCAGGGACAATTACATGGTATCAGATGAGGATTTCAAGAAGCTTGTGGCAATCCTTCGCCTGGCAGTACCATATACCGGACTAATACTCACAGCCCGCGAATCTCCGGATATCCGCAGAGAGGTTATGCAATACGGCGTTTCGCAGATCGACGGTGGAACAAAGATCGAAATTGGTTCATATGCCGATATAAAGAATGAACAGCAGAATCTTAACAGGGAGCAGTTCAGGATAAGTGATGCCCGTTCGCTTGCTGAGGTTATCGACGAACTTCTTGAGCACGATTATCTTCCTTCATTCTGTACATCGTGCTACAGAATGGGAAGGACGGGAGAACATTTCATGGAGTTTTCCGTTCCCGGGTTCATCAAGCGATTCTGCACTCCCAACGCCATCCTTACTCTTTCGGAATACATATGTGATTATGCAAAAGGAGATCTTGCCGATAAAGGATGGAAGGCTATTGAAAAGAATATGATTACACTTGAACAGGGTGTAGCCGAAAAAACAAAGGAAAAGATCGAGAGAATAAAAAAGGGAGAGCGTGATCTGTATTTCTAGGATCTTAAATAAAATAATCTTCATATAATGATAAAGGTAGTAGGTATTAAGGTAACCGACAGGATCAAGGAGGTTGGCCTCACCCAGGAAGTGCTTTCGAAGCACGCTTCGCTTATCACAACCCGGTTCGGCTTCCACGAGCTTACAACGGAGGTATGCAGCAGGGAAGCCTATATTATCCTTCATCTGGATGGCAACGAGACAGAAACTGAAAGACTTATAAAGGACCTGTCAGGTATAGGCGGAATCGAGGTCCGTGAAATGGATTTCAGAAAAAAAACAAAAGATAACCTTAAGGCAGAAACGGGAACCATCAGGATTCTTGGACTTCTGGTTGAAAGAGACCACGATCTGGTTATTGCAGTGCAAAAGATTCTTACTGCCTTCGGGTGTGTGATCAGAGCCAGGCTTGGTGTGAACGAGAAGTTTTTCGGCAAGCCCGCCGGACTGATCATTCTTGAACTTATTGGTGACGAGTCGCAGATGAATATGCTGGAGAAAGAGCTGCTCGCACTCAAAAAAGTCCACCTGCGTAAAATAGTATTCTGAGTTTCAACGTTTAAACCTTTAAACGCTTCAACCTTTTTTCGTAGTGTTTTGAATCTCCCCATTCCCCGTACACAACTTCGGAATCGGCCAGGCTGATCCTGGCTTCGAGACAGCTCTGGCAATCTTCGGCGCTGTCATCCGTACATGGCTTGTTGTCGTACAGCTTGTAGCTGTCACGGTATTTACCGGGAGTGATATTTGGCATCATGATATTTGCACCTATCATTACAGCCTTTTCCCTTCCGACAGGATCTATAGCCTGCAGTGCTGTAGCGGCAACTATATTGATATCCTTCATCATGATCCTTATCAGAGCGATCATCTTCAACGTCAGATCAAATCTTTCCTTCAGCGGGAAGCGTGATTCACCGGTACGGGCAAGAGGCGTTTCTGCATGCTCGATATACGGTCCCATTCCACACATGTCAATGTCAAACTGCTGCATGAACAGAAGATCATCAGCAAGGTCTCCAAGTGTCTGAAAAGGCAGACCTATCATTACGCCCGTACCCGTCTGGTACCCTATCTTCTGAAGATTGGTCAGACATTCCATCCGGTAATCAAAATCATGCTTTTTATTATTGGGATGGATCTTCCTGTACAGTTCCCTGTTGGTGGCTTCAATCCTCAGAAGATACCTGTGCGCCCCGGCGTCGAACCATCTTTTATAAACATCGTATGGCTGCTCCCCGACTGACAGGGTCAAGCCAAGCTCATTGTTCGACAGCTCCTTTATCTTTTTGAGCAGATCATCTATTCTTTCTGTAAACAGAGGGCTCTCAATTTCACCCGACTGCAGGGCGATCGATCCATACCTGTTATCATACGCAAACCTGGCAGCTCCCAGTATCTCATCATCGGAAAGGTTATACCTCCTGAGGTTTTTGTTCCCTTTCCTGATGCCGCAATAGAGGCAATCCTTGCTGCATACGTTGGAGAATTCGATCAGCCCCCTGAACCAGACTCTCTTACCGATATATCTTTCTTTGGTCTCGGCTGCTTTCTTAAAAAGAAGAGTTCTGTCAACACCCTCTGTTCCGAGAAGATGGATGATCTCCTCGCGCGTGAAGCACTCTTTATTAAGAATATCGCCTATTCTGGTATTCACTGGTCTGCTTTTCAGTCTGCAAAGATAGAAAAGTTAAGGTCAAATTTTTCTTTCCCGCGATCGGTTGATGTCGGGTTCAGAAATCCTGACCCTTATTTTGTTCCGGACTATTTATTTTTATTATATTGCCATTGTTATTTCCAGGAGGGTAGTGTATATAAGTAGCTATATATCACAGTCTTATTTGTTTGTTGTCGCAAACAACGTGGGGTATCTAAAACGGTTTGCAGGACTTTAACATTCTGACCGGTCTCATTACTGTGGTCAATAATTGAATTCTCTGCAATTATAAAGAAAATGATAAACCAGAAACTTATTGATCCACGCAGCATTGTTGTTGTTGGTGGATCTGATGATATAACAAAGCCGGGTGGCAAAGTCCTGAAGAACATTATAGACGGAAAATTCAGGGGGAAGCTTTGTGCAGTCAACCCGAAAGCAGTTTCTGTTCAGGGTGTTGTCTCGTTCAGGGATATAAACCTGATCCCCGATACCGATCTGGCCATTCTTGCAATTCCTGCAAAGCTTTGCCCTGAGGCTGTGGAAGTGCTTGCAGGGAAGAAGAAAACAAGTGCGTTCATTATTCTGTCTGCAGGTTTCGGCGAAGAGAACCAGCAAGGCAAGATTCTTGAGAAGCAGATAGTTGATATTATAGACAGGTACGATGGGTGCCTCATAGGTCCCAATTGCATAGGATTCCTGAATACCAACTACAATGGGGTGTTTACAACTCCTTTACCGGTTCTGAGTCCTCAGGGAGCCGACCTTATTTCAGGTTCCGGGGCCACGGCTGTATTCATAATGGAGTCAGCCATTCCCGCAGGACTGTCGTTCGCGAGCGTCTTTTCAGTCGGTAACAGCGCCCAGATTGGTGTCGAGGATGTTATTGAATATCTTGATATTAATTATGTACCGGGCGAAAGTTCCCCGGTCAAACTTCTGTATATTGAAAATATTGATAATCCAGGAAAGCTTCTTGAACATTCCGCGTCGCTTATAAGGAAAGGTTGCCGCATCGCTGCTATCAAATCAGGGAGCTCTGAAGCAGGCAGCCGTGCCGCTTCATCTCATACCGGAGCCCTCGCAAGCTCTGATGCTTCGGTGGATGCACTTTTCAGGAAGGCAGGTATTGTCAGATGCTATGGAAGATTGGAACTGGCTGCAATAGCATCTCTTTTTATGCTTCCGGTACCGAAAGGGAGACGGATGGGAATAGTAACGCATGCGGGAGGTCCGGCTGTGATGCTTACTGACGTCCTCTCAAAGGGAGGACTGGAGATACCAGAGATATCAGGAGCTGATGCCGACAATCTTCGTTCAAAATTATTTCCCGGCTCGTCGGTTTCAAACCCGATTGATTTTCTTGCCACCGGAACAGCGGAACAGCTTGGCACTATTCTCGACGCGTGCGAAAATGATTTTGAAAATATAGATTCTGTTGCTGTGATCTTTGGGAGCCCGGGACTTTTCCCGGTTGCCGATGTCTACAATGTACTTGACAAAAAGATGCATTCGTGCAAAAAGCCCATTTACCCTATACTCCCTTCAGTGATCAATGCAAGGAAGGATATCGATGCCTTTATTTCGAAGGGAAATGTCTTTTTTCCCGATGAGGTGGTATTTGGAAGTGCACTGGTAAGTGTTATGAATACAGCTGGTCCGGCCTTCAATGAAAGGGCAGGTATCAAAATAAAAAAGGATAAAATAAGGGAAATTATAAAGAACTCCTCTCAAGGCTATCTTGAACCATCAGCCGTAGCAGCAATACTTGATGCTTCAGGCATTCCGAGGCCGCCGGAAGGATATGCTGATGATCCTGCAGCGGCGGGTAGAATAGCAGCCGGGATCGGATTCCCGGTTGTGATGAAGGTCGTAGGCCCGGTTCACAAATCGGATGTCGGAGGTGTTACCCTTAACATCCATAATGTCTCTTCTGCGGAAAATGAGTTCAGCAGGCTGATGAAGATACCCGGTGCAAAGAGTGTCCTGATACAGAAAATGCTTAAAGGAACCGAATTTTTTGCAGGAGCCGCTGCCGATGACAAATTCGGTCACCTTATTATGGCAGGACTGGGTGGAATATTCATTGAGGTTCTTCGCGATGTATCATCAGGGCTTGTTCCGGTTACTGGGGATGAGGCTCAAAGGATGGTCAGATCATTAAAAAGTTATGACATTATTAAAGGAACAAGGGGCAAGGAGGGTATAAGTGAAGCTAAATTCATTGAGATCATCTGCCGGCTTTCGTCCCTGCTCGAAGTTGCCCCCGAAATTGAGGAGATGGACCTGAACCCTCTTATTGGCACTGCTGATTCTTTGTTTGCTGCAGATGCCAGGATAAAAATCGGAAGAGCCGTTCGTCAATAATGTTTGGAATTAAAATTAGTATCTTTAAAACCTCGTGCATTCATTGAAATGCCGACTGTCGAAAAACATGAAAAAGAACACACCTGTTGATCCAGTAATTGTAAAAAAGAAAATTGAGGGGAGTGGTCTGCGGAATCTGGGCCAGGCAAGCATAAGGGAGTTAGTCAAGCTTGTTAACCAGATAGAAAAAGCAACAGGAGTAAAGTATGTCAGGATGGAAATGGGAGTTCCCGGACTTCTTCCTCCTTCTATTGGCATAGAGGCAGAGATAGCCGCATTGAAAGACGGCGTTGCCTCCGTCTACCCGAACATTGAAGGTCTCAGATCTCTCAAGGAGGAGACATCACGTTTTCTGAAACTCTTCCTCAATACCGACGTTCTTCCCCGGGGATGCATTCCCACTGTTGGTTCGATGATGGGAGGGATGGTAAGCTTCCTTGTGGCCAACAGGAATGACCATACAAAAGAAGGAACGCTCTTTATAGATCCGGGGTTTCCAGTCCAGAAGCAGCAGGTGAAAATGCTTGGTCACGATTTTCATTCCTTTGATGTCTATAACTACAGAGGAAAGAAGCTGAAAGAAAAACTGGAATCCTATCTGGTCTCCGGAAAGATATCTTCTATCCTCTACTCAAATCCCAATAATCCCACATGGATATGCCTCACCGAGGAGGAGCTGAAGATAATTGGTGATCTGGCGAATAAGTATGATGTAATAGTTATTGAGGATCTTGCATATTTCGGCATGGATTTCCGAAAGGACTATTCAAAGCCGGGCCAGCCGCCATTCCAGCCTACGGTTGCAAAATATACAAATGACTATATACTGCTGATCTCCTGTTCCAAGATCTTCAGCTATGCAGGTCAGCGCGTAGGTATGATGGCTATATCCGATCACCTTTTCGAAAGGGAGTATCCTGACCTGCTGCGATATTTTACATCCTCGAAGTTCGGGCATTCTATTATTTTCGGGGCCTTGTATGGATTGTCTTCGGGCGTCACTCATTCTGCGCAATACGGACTTGCGGCTCTTTTCAAGGCAGTAAATGACGGAGAATATAAGTACCTGGATGATGTGAGGGAATATGGTGAAAAAGCCAGGATAATGAAGAAATTATTTACCTCGTCAGGATTCAGGATACCGTACGACAGGGATATGGATGAACCAATCGCTGATGGTTTCTACTTCACAATCTCATACCCCGGAATGACAGGAGAGGAGCTGCTTAAGGAATTACTTTACTATGGAGTCAGCGCTATTTCACTCGACATAACCGGCAGTGCCAGAAATGACGGCCTCAGGGCTTGCGTATCGCAGGTGCCGAGGGATCAATTCGGCGACATGGAGGTAAGGCTTAAACGTTTTCACGAAGATCATCCACTGGAAAAAGAATAAAAAAATAATTGAGATATGGCTAAGATTAGAGGAAGCATTGTAGTTGATGCAGAAAAATGCAAGGGTTGCGAAGTATGTGTTGTCTCCTGTCCTACCGGAACGATCGCCCTTGCAAAAGAGGTAAATGGCAAGGGATACAACTACGCATACCCGGCAAATCCTGAACTCTGCATCGGATGTGCCAGTTGTGCAATGGTTTGCCCCGATGGTGTAATAACAGTTTATAAAACAAAAATTTAACCATACAATGGAAAAGGAGTTTAGACTGATGAAGGGCAACGAGGCGGTGGCCGAAGCGGCTATCCGCGCAGGGGTTGACGGCTATTTCGGGTATCCTATCACACCGCAGAGTGAGATACTTGAATACCTGATGGAGGCAAATCCCTACTATACCACGGGCATGGTCGTACTTCAGGCGGAAAGCGAGATCGCTGCAATAAACATGGTATATGGAGGCGCCGCATGCGGCAAAAGAGTAATGACATCCTCCTCCTCTCCTGGAATAAGCCTGAAGCAGGAGGGTATCTCCTATATTGCAGGAGCCGAACTGCCGTGCCTTGTCGTAAATGTTGTAAGGGCAGGCCCGGGACTGGGAACAATACAACCTTCACAATGCGACTATTTCCAGGCTGTGAAGGGAGGAGGCCATGGCGACTACCACCTGATCGTATTGGCGCCTGCATCTGTACAGGAGATGGCAGACTTTGTGGATCTTGCCTTTGAACTGGCCTTCAAATATCGTAACCCTGCCATGATCCTTTCCGACGGAGCCATAGGCCAGATGATGGAGAAGGTTTATCTCAGCCCCCAGAAGGAGAGATCAAAGACATTTCCTGGTTGGGCGACTACAGGTAAACCCGCTACACGCGAGCGGAACATAATTACTTCCCTCGACCTCGATCCTTATGCCCAGGAGATCCATAACCAGAAGCTTCAGGCAAAGTACCGCGAGATAGAAAAGAATGAAGTCAGGTTCGAAGAGTTGAATACAGAGGATGCAGAGTATCTGCTTGTTGCATACGGGACTAGTGCAAGAGTGTGCCAGAAAGCGTTGCAGGAAGCAAGAGATGAAGGTATAAGGGTCGGTCTTCTGAGGCCATTGACACTCTATCCTTTCCCCTCAAAAAGGATCAGTGAATTGTCTGCAAGGATGAAGCATATCATTTCAGTCGAGATGAGCGCCGGACAGATGGTAGAGGATGTACTGCTTTCTGTTAACGGGAAGACATCCGTAAGCCATTTTGGAAGGATGGGAGGGGTGCTTCCGACGCCCGAAGAGGTAGTGGAAAACTTAAAATCAAAAATATAAAAGGAGGCTTTTCAATGAAGGAAGTTACTGGAATTAAGGAGATAATAAAGCCTGAGAACCTGGCTTACAAGAGATCTTCCCTTCTCACTGATAACCCGTTCTCATATTGCCCCGGATGCGGCCATGGTACTGCCCACCGTATCCTTGCCGAGGTGCTGGAGGAAGCTGGTCTTCAGTCAGAAACTATCGGTGTTGCACCTGTAGGATGCTCAGTGCTGCTTTACGATTTCATGGACCTTGATGTTCAGCAGGCTGCACACGGGAGAGCTCCGGCTGTTGCCACCGCTATCAAGCGTCTGCTCCCCGAAAAGTTTGTCTTCACCTACCAGGGCGACGGTGACCTTGCAGCAATAGGCACTGCGGAGACCATTCATGCGTGCAATAGGGGAGAGAATATACTTATCATATTCATTAACAATGGGATATATGGAATGACAGGAGGACAGATGGCACCGACCACCCTGCCAGGAATGGTCTCATCGACTTCCCCTTATGGAAGAGATGTCAAAATGATGGGAAATCCGATCAAGATGACAGAGCTGGTTGCCATGCTTCCCGGAACATACTTTGTTACCAGGCAAAGCGTACATACTCCGGCGAATGTCAGAAAGACAAAAAAAGCAATGAAGAAAGCTGTCACTTACCAGAAGGAGAACAGGGGGACATGTTTTATTGAGATCGTTTCAAACTGCCCTTCAGGCTGGAAGATGACCCCTGTTCAGGCAAACAAATGGATGGAAGAGACAATGTTCCCCTTCTATCCGCTTGGCGATATTAAAGTTCCTGCCGATGAAAAGGAAAAAAGTGACAAAACAAACCAGTAAGATCATGACAGAAGAAATTTTAATTGCAGGATTCGGCGGACAGGGTGTCCTTTCGATGGGGAAGATCATGGCTTATTCAGGGCTTATGCAGGATATGGAAGTGAGCTGGATGCCATCCTACGGACCCGAGATGAGAGGTGGTACAGCCAATGTCATAGTTATTTTGAGTTCAGAACGAATAAGTTCCCCGATCATACGAAGATTCGATACAGCCGTCATCCTCAACCAGCAATCGATGGATAAATTTGAGCAGGCTGTCAAACCGGGTGGTACATTGATATACGATGGTAATGGCATCACGAGGCATCCGGAAAGGAAAGATATTTCCATTTACAGGGTGGATGCCGCAGAAGAGGCTTCCATCATGAAAAGTCCCAAGACTTTTAATATGATAGTGTTAGGAGGCTACCTTAAGATCAAACCGCTTATTAAGCTTGAGAATGTTTTAAAGGGGCTGAAAAAATCATTGCCTGAACGGTATCATAGTCTCATCCCGATGAACGAGAAAGCTCTCCAGAGAGGGATGGAGATTATAAGAAAGGTATAATGGCTGTAGCGGCATGAGACGTGCGGCCTGATGTTAAGACCAAAGACAAAAGACAAAAGGGTTGAAACGTTGAAATGTTTAAGCTTTGAAGAAGAACTACCACAACTTGTCCCGATAGATCGGGACAAGTTGTGTCACTCCGTGGTCAATTTCTTTGATCACAAGACTGCCAGCCTTCGCCACCTCCTCCGCCATGCTACGGAGGTCAAAGGAGGCTACGGCTGACAAAGCAAGACTGCAAGACTGCATGACTGCATGACTGCATGACTGCAAGACTGCAAGACTACTTCTTATAGAAGTTCATCTCCTGGATATATTTCCAGACTGCTGGCGGTAAAAAATAGGACATATCCTTGCCGGAGCGGATACCGCTTCGGATAAAAGTTCCTGAGATCTCCATCAACGGAGCGTTTACTGATCTTATATCAGCTTTTTCAAGCAGATGGTCAAGCAGTACATGAGGTGGACGAACAGCGCCCGGCCGGGGATAAACATATATGGGATGATTTTTTATCAGCTCGGAGGCGTTTTTCCATTTATGCAGGGAATAGAGGTTATCTTCCCCCATCACAAGGGCAAACTCATGATTAATATGCTTCTCCACCAGGTATGCAAGCGTATTTATTGTGTAGGAGGGTACAGGCAGCTTGAATTCAATGTCAGATGCTTTAAGGTGATCATTGTCTCCGATTGCCAGTTCAACCATATAATACCTCTGATGATCTGCAAGCAGAGTTTCCTTTTTTTTGAGCGGGTTATGAGGACTTACCACAAACCAGACCTGGTCAAGACCGGCATATTCTGTCATATAGCCTGCAATGGCAAGATGACCGATATGGATCGGGTTGAAGGAACCAAAATAAAGACCCGTTTTGATCATTCAGTAATTCAATTTAAGAAATCCCTCACAATCTTTTCTGCCTCACTCTTTGCTTTTTCAAGGTCATCGTTGATGATGATGTGATCGAACCTGCCAGATAATTTTATCTCTTCTTCAGCCTTCCTCACGCGCATCCTTATTTTTTCAGGCTTGTCTGTTCCTCTGGCAACAAGCCGTCTCTCAAGTTCATCGACAGACGGGGGCATAATGAATAATGAAATGGCATTATCGCCGAAGGTGCTTTTAAGGTTTATTCCGCCCAGGACATCGACATCAAACAAAACATGGCGGCCTTTTGCACGGATCCTTTCTATCTCACTTACCGGTGTACCGTAAAAGTTGTCTTTATATACCTCCTGCCATTCTGCAAAATTCCCTTTCTTAATGCCTCTTTTGAATTCGTCGGGGGTGAGGAAATAATAGTCTTTTCCTTCAGATTCATTTGTCCTCATCTGCCTTGTGGTTGCACTCACCGAAAACTCAAGACCCAGGCTACGATCGAGCAGATGCCTGACAATCGTGGTCTTCCCGGCGCCAGAAGGGGCGGATATAATGACGAGTTTTCCTATCATCGTTTAAAGGACGTTAAGCGACTGTTCCTTTATTTTTTCAAGATCGTCCTTCATCATCACCACTACTTTCTGTATCGCGGCATCGTTTGCCTTGGAACCGATCGTATTTATTTCACGCCCCATCTCCTGCGCGATGAATCCAAGCACCTTGCCGTTGGACGCGGGAGATGAAATGGTCTCAGCAAAATATTCACAATGTTTTCTGAGCCTTACCTTTTCTTCATTAATGTCAAATTTTTCGAGATAAAAGATCAGCTCCTGCTCAAACCTGTTCCTGTCGATATTCTCCGATTTGAGATTTTCATCAAGAAGGGAGGTGAGTTTCTCCCTGACCTTTGTTATTCTCCCTTCCTCAAATGATTCCAGGTTTTCAAGTGAACTGATGATCCTCCGAAGTGAATTCCTCAGATCCTGCTCCAGCGCTCTTCCTTCCTCGAGCCTGTAAAGGTCCAGCATGCTTAGTGCTTCAGAGATCTGTGCGCTGACTGCCAGCCATTCTTCCGCTGACAGTTCAGGCTTTTCAGATTTCATTGTTTCAGGCAGCCTCATGATCGTCGGCAGGATATTATCATCGAAATTAATATCCATTTCATCGGCTATCTCCTTTAGCTGGCTGTAATATTTTCTTACAGTGATCTTGTTTATGACAGGTATGAATTCATCATCCAGATTATCAAATGTAATCGTCAGATCGACTTTTCCGCGCTCCAGAGTCTGGCTGATCATGTTCCTGATCTCGATCTCTTTTTCCTTATACAGCCAAGGCAGCCTTGTATTGATATCAAGCTGCTTGGAATTAAGGGATTTTATCTCAATAGAGATCTTCTTCTGAGGTGTTTCAGCTATAGCTTTGCCATAACCGGTCATGGATTTAATCATTTCACAAAGGTTAATTTCGTTCGAGCGGAACGAAAGTTACAAATTCCTCATCTATTTAACAACTGGCAGCTCTTTCCAGCTCTACTGTGAAATGACGCAGTATCGGAGCCTCCTTTACTATTTTCAATCCTCTCCTGATCGTCATTCTCCTTTCATATATATTACCCACCACAGCTGCAACATAATCCATGTGATTATCACTGTAAACTCGTCTGGGAACAGCCAGCCTTACCAGTTCCAGATCCGGATACCTGTTTTCGCGGGTTACCGGATCCCTGTCGGCCATGAGCGTTCCTATCTCGACGCTTCTTACGCCTCCTTCGATGTATATCTCTACGGCAAGCGTCTGGGCTGTAAATTCCTCTCTTTCAATATGGGGCAGGAAAGAAAGTGCGTCGATAAAAACAGCATGTCCGCCTACGGGCTCAATGATCGGTACGCCATAGCTTTTTATCTTTTCGCCGAGGTAGGCCACCTGCTTCAGGCGTGATTCGAGATATGCCTCTTCAGTTCCATCGTAAAGGCCCTGGGCAAGTGCATTCATATCTCTTCCCGACATACCCCCGTATGTGATGAAACCCTCATATATGATATTGAAAGTGGATGCCTGCCTGAAAAGCTCCTCATCCCTGAACCCTATAAATCCGCCTATATTGACGATCGCATCCTTTTTTGAACTCATGGTCATGGCATCTGCATAGGAGAACATTTCAATGGCGATCTCCCTTACGCTTTTTCCTGAATATCCTTCCTCCCTGGTCTTTATGAACATCGCATTCTCAGCAAACCTTGCCGAGTCTATCACTACCTTTGCTCCATACCTGTCAGCAAGTTTTCTCACCTCCTTCAGATTTGCCATGCTTACAGGCTGCCCTCCTGCGGTGTTATTCGTTATTGTTATCATTATACAGGATACCTTTTCCCTGGGATTTATTTTCAGCACATCCTCAAGTTTTGAGATATCGACATTGCCTTTGAAGGGATGTATGACTGACGGGACCGAGGCTTCATCGATAGTACAATCAACTGCTGTCGCTTTCCTGAATTCAATATGTCCCTTAGTGGTGTCAAAATGTGAATTCCCAGGTACAATATCTCCCTCCTTTACCAGTACTGAAAAAAGGACATTCTCGGCAGCCCTTCCCTGGTGGGTCGGCAGGAAGAAGCTGAAGCCGGTGATTTCCTTTATAGCATCCTTGAGCTTATAATATGATGATGCTCCTGCATAACTTTCATCGCCAAGCATCATTGCGGACCACTGGCGATCGCTCATTGCTCCAGTACCTGAATCGGTCAGGAGATCAATGAATACTCTTTCTGACCTGATGTTAAACAGATTGAATGAGGCCTCTTTTATCCACATCTCTCTCTCCGCCCTGGTGCTACGGTAGACCGACTCGACCATTTTTGTTTTAAAGGGTTCTGAATATGGTAGTTCCATGATTAAAATGTTTTAGAATAATGAAGGTGAAAATAAATGAAGACGACGGCCCCCTGGCCGGCAGACACTTATGATAAGCAAAAGAAATCTCTGTTTTTAATATTCCTGTAAACTTCTTCAGCCAGGAATTCCGTTATATTGAATAGGTGCATTGCAATAATTATTTATTTTGTAAAATTAGGTGTATTTTGTGACATATTCAATAGTTCAAAATTCTGAAAAGCAGAAGAGATGAAGAGAATAGAGATCCTTGCAGTGATGGTCATATCATGCTTGCTTTTTTTTGCAAGCAATGGATTGTCCCAGGAGGGTACAATTAAAAAAGAGGTAGTCAGGTCAATAGTCGATTCACTTGGGCGGAAGGGCATTATCACGAAAAGCGATCTGGGAAAGCCGCTTATAAATTTTACCGTGAACCAGGCGCTGAAATACCTTCAGGAAAAATACCGGTCGGGTGACTGGAATAACCCGGAAGATACGCTTCGTTATGCAATAGGGGAACTTATTTTTATTGCCACGCATCCGCGTTTTGATTCACTGCGTAGGTACCTGGCAAAATATCAGTATGATTCCATCGATATGCCATGGGTGAAATTCTTTAAATGGGATTCACTACGGATGAAAGTTCCTGTTGTAATACCAGCAGGGTTTTCACAGCGACACGATACAGTTCCGAGGTGGGATACATTAAAGGTACCTGGAAACCATCTCCCGGATAGTCTGAAAGCTTACATGAATGTAAGCCTTTCATCTTCTGTTATTATGAAGGATACGATCTTCATGATAGCTTCAGAAACATTTCCTGAAGTTCCAAGGTACAGTCACCGTCAGCCTTTCAGAACCTACAGGTATCCCTATCAGGCTGACTCGATCGCATTTGCCATAAAAGCTCTAACTGCATTGATCACCGAGGGCGATTCTTCAATGATCAATATCAGGGGTATCTCAGGATCTGCAACTCCTGTCTGGCTAAATTCAAAAAGGGACAGGATGGAACATTTCTGGCTGAAAAACGAATTCTCTGATTCAGTAATAGTATGGATCGGCAACACCGGAAGGGATACTCTGGGTCTTCTTCTCGAGGAGGGAATAATGTTCAGGCGGCCGGTAAAGCAGACAAATATATCCAATGCACAGCTTGACCTTAAGAATGTAAACAGCAGCTCACTTCAGAAGATCAATAAAGTCGTAATTAAACCAAGGATCTGGAAATTGCATTCGGAAACAAATTTTGTATTTAACCAGACCTACCTTACAAACTGGGCCAGCGGTGGGCAAAGCAGTATATCCACTACTCTTGATGCTACCGGTTTTGCTGATTACAGGAACGATGATCTGGGGATACTGGCAAATAATTTTATACGTCTGAAATATGGTTTTATCAAACCAGGTCAGGCGGATATCCAAAAGTCGGATGACCAGATGGAGACAAATTCAAAGGTAAGTCACAAGGCCTTTGGCAAATTTAACTTCACTGCGATAATGTTGTTTAAGACACAGATCTCCAAAGGCTACGACTATCCCAATGATTCAATTGCTGTATCCAGCTTCATGAATCCCGCAACTCTCACACTTGGGCTGGGACTTGATTATAAACCTTTGAAGAAAACATCAATTAACTTTGCTCCAATCTCCTACAAGGCCACCTTTGTACTTGATACCGTCCATTACGATCAGACAAAATATGGTATTCCAAAAAACAAGCGTGTTCTTCAGGAGCCTGGAGCCAGCCTTCAGATAACCAATGAATTCAGCCCGATAAAAACAATAATTATCACAAACAGGCTACAGCTTTTTACCAATTATATAAATAATCCCCAGAACATTGTCGTTGACTGGGAGATGATAGCAACGGCCAAGCTGAACTGGTTTACTGATCTGAGGTTCAATACACATATGGTATATGATGATAAAGTACTGATCCCTCTGGTTGATAAGGAGGGAAGACCGATCCTTGGACCCGACGGGGTTCAGAAAAAAGGGAAACGGCTGCAGTTCAAAGAGTTACTGGGCTTATCGTTTGTATTCCGTCTCTAAAGATCTTTCTGATATATGCGGTATCTTTTAACGATCTTCCCGCCGATACGTTCATATTCAGCCTTCATCCTTCTGTTATCCTCCAGAACGAGGTGACTGTCGGTGATTTCCATCTTGCAGCGGATAGATGTCTCCAGTATCTTTACAGCCATCAGTACATCAATACCGTGTCCACGGTATTCCTTCTTGACGCCTCCGAGCATCATAAGAAGCTTCTTTGATTTTCTCGATTCCCGTATGATCTTAAAGATCCCGAAGGGAAATATCTTGCCATTGGCTTTCCTCACACCTTCACTTACATCCGGCATTCCTATTGCAAAACCGATGAGTCCATCCTTGTTTTCAACAAGCTTAATGAACCTTGGATCGAGAATAGGCAGGTATCTTTTGGCAAGGTCTTTTTTCTCCTTGTCGGTGAGAGGTACAAATCCGTAGATCTCCATGAAGGTTTGATTCATAAGTTCAAGAGCCGGAACAATATAAGGTTTCAGTTCCTTCTTGTTCTTGAATTCGACGATCCTGTATTCTTCATTTTTGGATACTCTGGCAAGAACCCTGGCATAAATCGGAGGGATCTCTTTGGGAAGCGGGGCCAGCATGTTTATAAGATCAACTTTTTTAATATATCCTTCAGCTTCCATCATCTTTGGAAGATATGGATAATTAGTTGGAGCAGTAATGAAATATGGAAGCTCAAAACCCTCGATCTGGAATCCCTGGGGATCCTTGTCGGAAAAGCCAAGAGGCCCTACCATCTTTATCATGCCTTTTGACAGGGCCCACTTCTCCACCTTTTTTATCAGCTCATGAAAAACCTCATGGTCCTCATAGCACTCCATGAAGCAGAAGCGCCCGTGCTTTTCATTATGGATCTCGTTATACCGTTTGTTTATCAGTCCCATTATGCGCCCGATTACCTTTTTGCCCCTGTAAGCTATATACAGGACAGCATCGGTATACTCGTAGGATTTATTCCTTTTTTTGTCGTATAGTTCCCACTCATCCATATAGATAGGCGGGAGCCATCCCTTATGATCCTTATGGATCTTTGAAGGCAGGTAGATGAATTTTTTTCTGTCCCGGCGGGTCAGAACCTCTTTAATTATTATCTCTCCCATGAACCGATCAGGTTAAAATGTTGTCAAATAAGTAAAAAATCGACGAAACGACCAAAAAAAGTACGATAATGTTATAAAAGTATCAATGCAGAAGGTCGGAAATTGCAAACAGGGCATACAAAATGCTTGCAATTCCGTTGGTTGTGGCAAAAGCAAGGTTCACCCTTGAAATATCGTCAGACCTAACAATAATATGCTGATAAACAAGTAGTATGGTAAAAATTGCAGCTCCCGTCCAGTAGAGATAGCCATTAGCATGCAGAATGCCTGCCGCGACAACCAGAAGGAATGTTATAAGGTGTACTGCACCGGAAATAATTATTGCCCCTTTTCTGCCTGTAGAAGAGGGGATCGAGTGAAGATCATTATCCCTGTCAAATTCGTCATCCTGCAGGGCATAGATTATATCAAACCCGCTTACCCAGGTTATAACTATAACCGAATAGATCACAGGAACAATATTGAACTGCCCGGTTACGGAAATATAGGCTCCGATAGGGGCCAGACTCAGACCCAGTCCGAGTATAAAATGGCAGAGGTAGGTTATTCTCTTTGTCAGACTGTATCCAAGTATTACAAGCAGAGCGATGGGTGACAGAATAAGGGTAAGCCCGTTAATGAATCCTGTCGCAACAATAAAAAGGGCGGAATTAAGGATCACGAATATACCTGCAGCCTTCATTTTGATCCTGCCCGAAGGGATCTCACGACCGGCAGTTCTGGGATTTAATGCATCAAACTTCCTGTCGGCGAACCTGTTGAATCCCATGGCTGAATTCCTGGCAAATACCATGCACAAGAGTATCAGCACCAGGAGTTTAAGGCTGAAGTGATGACCGCCGGTGGTTATGCCAAGTGCGAACCCTGTAAGGGCAAAAGGTAGCGCAAAAACAGTGTGGCTGAACTTGACGAGTGAGAAATAATCGCTGATTTTCCTGGAAACGTTATTCATTGTCAGGTTAAAAGGCTTTGATATATCCTGTAGCTCTCCCTGTCAAAAGTTACAAAGATAACCTTCTGCGGGAAGCTTGATTTTTTAAGAAATCTCTTAGTTTCTGTCACGGCAATAAGAGCTGCCAGGTCCTTTGGAAATCCATATACGCCGGTAGAGATACCCGGGAACGCAACGGATTTAAGCTTAAGATCATGTGCAAGCTTAAGGCTGTTCTGGTAACATGCGGCAAGCAGCTCGTGCTCATCGCTTATGCCTCCATGCCATACTGGTCCGACCGTATGGATCACGTGTTTTGCCATCAAGGAATATCCCGCGGTAATTTTTGCTTCACCCGTGCCACACCCTTTCAGTTTAACGCATTCTTCAAGAAGGCCCGGGCCTGCTGCCCTGTGGATAGCGCCATCAACCCCGCCTCCTCCAAGAAGAGATGCATTAGCTGCATTGACGATTGCATCCACAGCCATTGCGGTAATATCTCCCTCTATCAGTTCTATTCTTTCAGACTTCATCGCCTGATCTGTGCTCCAAGTTCCTTTTCAAATATTCGTATCAGGTTATCCATTACCTTGTCGATATTTTTATCTGTAAGGGTTTTAAGTTCATCCTGGAGGATAAAGCTTACAGCATACGATTTTTTGTTTTTCCCCAGCGCTTCATTTTCATAGACATCGAAAAGATTAATATTCCTCAGGAGGTTCTTTTCTGTTCTGTATGCAAGGTCGCTTATCTGCCTGAATCTTATCCCGTTATCAACAATAAGTGCAAGATCCCTTCTTACAGCAGGATATTTGGGAAGTTCCCTGTACTGTATCCTGTTATTTTTAATGATCTTCATAATGGAGTCCCATTCGAGATGCCCGTAGTAAACATCCTGGTCGATATCAAACTTTTTAAGTATGGCTTTAGATAATTTTCCAGATTCGGCAATAACCTGGTTATTATGAGAATAAGCTAATGATTCAGCAAAATATCTCTTCCTGCTTTCTACTGATGTGAGCGATTCAGGCACAATACCAAGCCTCGTCAGAACCAGTTCAACATAAGATTTCATGAAATAGAAGTCTGTCTGAACCGGAGGATTATTCCAGCTCTGTCTGCCCCGATTACCGGTAATGAAAATGTCAAGGTCGGTCTTCTCAGAATAATTTTCTGCCCTTTTTGCATGAGTCCCCTTGTCACTGAAAAAGTAGCAGTTCCCGAACTCATAAAGGCGCAGATCAATATTCTGGCGGTTTAAATTCCATGCAACCGAGCTCAATCCTCCATAGAGCAGCGACTGCCTCATTGCATTCAGATCCGAGCTCAGCGGATTAGCCAGCAGAACAAGCTGCCTGCTGTCGAAATCCTCATTGTTCTCGAACCATGCCGAAGGTACCAGTGAGTTGCACATTATCTCAGCAAAACCGTTTGATGAAAGCGTATCAGCCACAATGTTCATCACCCTCTCCCTGTCGGGCTTTGAGAGGTAACTTAGAGTCGAATTCACATGACTGTCGACCTCTATATTATTGTAACCATAGATTCTTAATATCTCTTCAATAACATCGGCTTCGCAACTGACATCGATCTTGTACGATGGTACCTGGAGTGTAAGCCTTTCCGGAGTTTCGGAAGTGATACTGAATTCAAGAAGCCCAAGGATCTTCCTGATCGTTTCTGCGGGAATCTTTTTCCCGATGAGCCTGTCAATATTTTTATAGGTAATCTCTACCACCCTGTTATCTGTCTTGCCAGGATAAATATCTTTAAAGTCAGCCTGAAGCCTGCCACCTGCCATATCTTGTATAAGCAGGGCCGCACGTTTTAGCGCCCATAAAGTAATATTCGGATCAGTTCCCCTTTCAAAGCGGAAAGATGCATCGGTGTTCAGTCCATGTCTTCTCGCTGTTTTTCTTATAGAGACCGGATTAAAGCACGCACTCTCAAGGAAGATGTTTCTGGTAGAAGCCGTAACACCCGATCTTGCGCCACCGAAGACCCCTGCTATGCACATACCTTCATTCTGATCGCAGATCATAAGGTCCCTTTCTGACAGTTCACGTTCAGCCTCATCCAGGGTAATGAACCTGGTTTTGTCAGGAAGATTTCTGATGATCACCTTGCCGCCTGCAACCCTGTCGGCATCAAATGCATGAAGCGGCTGACCGATCTCATACTGAACATAGTTGGTAATATCCACAACATTGTTTATCGGGTTAAGTCCAATGGCCCTCAGCCTGGTCTTCAGCCAGCCGGGTGACTCACCTATTTTAACATCAAATATATTTACACCGGTATACCTGGGACATGCCCTGGTATTTTCAACTGTTATATCAAATGTCTGTTTTGTCCCATCGGGTCTGAATCCATCAACTGACGGTAAAGCCGGCTTTATGGACAAACCTTCATTTATTGTCAGGTATGCGGCCAGGTCCCTTGCAACTCCAAAATGGGAACCGCTGTCGATCCTGTTGGGTGTCAGGCCTATCTCAAAAATGAAATCCTTTTCGATCCTGAAATATTCACTTGCCGGAGTACCTGGCACTGCTGAAGGATCGAGCACCATGATCCCTTCATGGGATGTCCCTAATCCTAACTCATCTTCAGCACAGATCATCCCTTCAGAAAGTGCTCCCCTTATCTTTGATTTTTTAATTTCAAGCTTTTCTTCACCCTTAAAAACAAATGAGCCTGCAAGTGCAACAGGTACTTTCTGTCCGGCAGCTACATTGGGTGCGCCGCAAACAATATTAAGCGGTTCACCTTTTCCAATATTTACCATGTTTACGGTAAGCTTGTCGGCGTCGGGATGCCTGGCAGAGGAAATAACTTCACCAATTACTATACCCTCGAGTCCTCCCTTTACAGCGCACCACTCCCCGGTGCCCTCTATCTCGAGACCAATAGAGGTCATGATAGATGCCACCTTATGGGGATCCAGTTCTGTTTGCAGATAATCTTTGATCCAGTTGTATGAGATTCTCATTATTAAGAGGAAATATATTTCTAAAAGTGCAAAAGTAAGCATTTTAGAAAAATAGCCATGCAGATCGTCATCAAAGAGTCCATTAAAATACAGGAGTTGGTATATAATTTCTTTTAACCACGGAGTAACACTGAGTTAAGACAGCCTACCCCGATGCATCGGGGTAGTATCACTGTTTTAGGACTTTATTGACAGTAGACTCCGAGTTACTCTGTGAAAAACTCTGTGCAACTCCGTGGTTGTTTTTTCAATCTTAGCCTAAACAAGGTAAGGCGAAGGAGCTGGTAAGGAGAAAGTTTGTCTATATTTGTAGATCAAACTAAATTTTTATGGTGGTTGAGAACGATGACAAGCTGATCCTTGTGACAAATGACGACGGCCTTTATGCAGCCGGGCTAAGAACCCTGCTGGATGTGGTAGAGGAATTCGGCAAGGTGGTGCTTATCTCAACGATGGAAAGCATGTCGGGAATGTCGCAGGCACTGACGGTGAAGACACCGCTAAGGGTCAAACTTCTTGAAGAGAACGATAATCACAGGATATATGCATGCAACGGAACACCTACCGACAGCATTAAGCTGGCTGTTAACCAGTTGCTCGAAAGAATGCCCGACTGGGTAGTCTCAGGTATCAACCATGGAGCCAATGCATCGGTGAGTGTTCTTTATTCAGGCACAATGGCAGCAGCTATTGAAGGATGCCTCTACGGGATACCTTCAGTAGGCTTTTCGCTGAATAATTTTTCGCCGACGGCAGATTTCTCGGTTTGTAAAAAATATATCAGGATAATAATGAAGAGGCTTGCAAAAACATCGCTTCCTCAGGGTGTGTGCCTTAATGTGAATATTCCTTCAGCTCCGAAAGATAAGATTAAAGGGATCAGGATATGCAGGCAGGCCCGTGGCAACTGGAAAGAGGAATTTGAAAAAAGAAAGGACCCGGCCGGGAAAACATACTACTGGCTCACAGGTCTTTTCCAGAACCATGAACCAGATGCTGATGATACAGATGAATGGGCGATCGCTAATAATTTTGTTTCTGTGGTGCCGGTCACTGTCGACATGACTGCACACTGGTTTATTAAAAATCTCAGGACATGGTTCAGAAAATAAAAATTACGGAACAATACGATAAGCTGATAGTCGGGATCATTTCAGGGCTTGTCCTGCCATTGTTTATCGGTCTCATCATTTTTGCACTGACAGCCCATGGAAAGAGCATGGCATCCTACATCGAAAGGATCCGGGAGGCTAACATAATCACCCACGCGATAACATTATGCGTATTTCCGAATATTGCGGTTTTCCTGATGTTTAACAGGTTCGATATGCTGAGGGCACTGAGAGGAGTGCTTGCAGCAACAATACTTTGGGCAATTGCGGTATTTATTATCAAGGTTCTTTAGGATGAGGTATTTCATTATCGCTGGAGAGAAATCGGGAGATCTTCACGGATCGAACCTGATAAGAGGAATAAAACATGCGGATCCCGATCCGGAAATTATTTGCTGGGGCGGAGAGCTGATGGCAGAGGCAGGCGCAAAGCTTCTGATGCACTACAGAAATCTTGCATTCATGGGTTTTGTAACTGTTTTGCTTAATGCCGGTAAGGTGTTAAGGAATATGTCTCTTTGCAGGAAACAAATAAAGGAGTACCTCCCCGATGTTGTAATTCTCATAGATTTCCCTGGGTTCAATCTCAGGATTGCTGAGTATTCCAAATCTCTTGGGATCAGGGTTTTTTATTATATATCACCCAAGCTTTGGGCATGGAAGGAATCAAGAGTTGAAAAGGTGAGAAGATTTGTCGACAGGATGTTCATCATTTTCCCCTTTGAAGCGGAATTCTACAGGAAACATAATATCCATGTCGAGTACTATGGCAACCCGTTGGTTGATGAGATCGAAAGAAAGAAACATCTTTTTGGCGACAGAGATGCAATGAAGCTTGCTCTCGGGCTTGATGAAAGGCCCATTATCACCATTCTCGCCGGTAGCCGTAAGCATGAAGTTGAACATATTCTGCCCCCGATGCTTATTGCTGCCAGGAATTTCAAAGGTTACCAGTTTATCCTCGCCGGCGTGAATAGCATCACGGCCGGATTTTATAAAAAGATAGCCGGTAATGAAAATATCAGGTTAATAGTTGACAGGACCTATGAACTTCTCTGGATATCTGAGGCAGCCCTGGTCAAGTCGGGCACATCAACCCTGGAGGCGGCGCTTATGGGAACTCCTCAGGTCGTCTGCTATAGCGGAGATGCTGTCTCCTTTGCGATCGCCAAGCGCCTGGTGAAGGTAAAGTACATCTCTCTCGTCAACCTGATAGGGGATAAGCAGATCGTAATGGAGCTCCTGCAGGATCAGAATAATCCTGAAAACATAACAATTGAGCTGAAAAAGATAATTAAAGGGGGCCCCGGAAGGGATAAGATGCTGTCAGATTATGACGAGCTTGGAAAAATACTCGGTCCGGCTGGAGCCTCTGACAGGATCGCTCTCGAAATGGTCAAACTCTTAAAAAAGAGCTGAGCCGCAATGAAAAGAATACTACCGCTCTTATTGCTGTTGTTTTTTTCCTGTTCTATTTTATCTGCCCAGATAAGGGTCAGGGTCCTTACCGACTATAATCCTCAATACCTCTTCTTTACTGTTCTTTCAGGTAAATTCAGTATCAGCAACTATTCTTCAGATCCGCTGGTCGTTTCAGAAGGAGATGTTATTGTACTCGCACTTTATAGGAACAAGGTTGCTGTCAGGACCAGGAACAAACCGGGCTATGCTGCGGATTCAGTTTATATTGGGGCAACCGGCATTAACGACAGATTCTCACTCAGGACAAGTAACAGCAGCCAGGTCGGCCAGATATATGCAGGCGATCTTCAGTGCATCGCCGACATGGGCTCGCTTATGCTTGTCAATATCTGCGATATTGAAACATATATTGCCGGTGTCGTAAAAGCGGAAGGAGGCAATGGCAGGAAGGATGAGTACTTCAAGACCCAGGCAATAATTGCCCGGACTTATACATACAGGTATTTCAATAAACATATCCTCGACAGGTATAACCTGTGCGATGATACACACTGCCAGGTTTTCGGTGGAATTACCACCGACAGCATTATCATAAAGGCGGTGAACGAAACAAAAGACATAGTAATAGTTACACCCGACAGCAGTCTGATCATCGCGGCATTCCATTCAAACTGCGGCGGCGAAACATCTCCATCGGAGTATATCTGGCCTGCGAAACAGAGTTACCTTATAAAGGTAGTCGATCCATATTGCCTGAGATCGAGGAGCGCAACATGGGAAAAAGTCATTCCCGTTGGAACATGGATGGAGATGCTGAAAAGAAACGGGTATACCGGACCCTCCGACAGCACAGCAAATTTTAGCTTCAAACAGCCGGCAAGAGTGCAGGATTATGTCACAGGTTCATTCTCCATTCCTTTCAGCAGGATAAGGAATGAACTGGATCTGAGGTCAGCCTGGTTTTCTGTGAAGGCTGTGGGCGATTCGCTCAGGCTAAGCGGCCGTGGTTATGGTCATGGGGTGGGACTTTGCCAGGAGGGTGCAATAGTGATGGCCAGCCAGGGAATTGGCTATGAAGATATTATCACTTTCTATTACCCGGGGGTAAAACTTATGAAGATCACCGATGTGAAAAAAAGAAGGGAGGATAATGTTACTTTTAAAAATAAACAGGGTAATTAACTATTTTTGGTAATTCGCTAAGATCATATGCTGGCAATCTTCAGAAAAGAGATAAACGGATTCTTCAGCACCCTGACGGGCTACCTGGTAATAATTGTTTTCCTTATTATCAACAGCCTTATAATGTGGGTCCTGCCTGGTGAATTCAACATACTCGATACGGGATACGCCGGTCTCGATACGCTTTTCGTGCTTTCACCATGGATCTTCCTTTTTCTTGTTCCGGCAATTACCATGCGGATGATCGCCGAAGAAAAGCGGCTGGGAACGATCGAACTGATATATTCAAAGCCGGTTACGGAGAGATCCATCATCTATGGAAAATTTCTTGCTTCAATAGCTCTGGTCCTGCTTGCCCTCCTCCCAGGACTGGTATATTATTTTTCTGTCTGGATGCTTGGTGAAGTGCCGGGTAACCTCGATCAGGGAGGTACATTCGGGGCTTTTCTGGGATTATTCTTCCTGGCTTCAGTCTATGCGGCTGCAGGTATATTTGCATCTTCACTTACAGATAACCAGGTAATTGCTTTCATAACAGCAGTTCTCATTTCCCTTTTTATGTTTACAGGTTTCGATTCCTTCGCTTACCTGCCAGGGTTGAAAAAGATCGATGAATATGTTATCTCTCTGGGGATAAACGAACATTATAAGTCGATGAGCAGGGGAGTGATCGATATAAGGGATATCGCCTATTATCTTGCTGCTGTGGTTATCTTCAACGAAGCTACAAGGCTTTCATTATTATCCAGGAAATGGAGAAGGAGAGGATAAATAAGGAGGGACAGGAAAATATAAGGATGAAGAGCTGGATGCAGTTCATCGCGATATCCATGTCGGTCGCCATTCTTGCCATTCTTGCTTCTCTTATTCATATTCGTCTCGACCTTACAGGTGATCATCGTTATACATTATCCGCACCAACTCACAGGGTACTGTCCGGATTAAAGAATGATGTCTATATTCAGGTCTGGCTCGATGGTGAGATGCCAGTCCAGTTCAAGAAGCTTAAAAGATCTGTCAGGGAGATGCTTGACGAGTTCAGGGTCGCATCGGGGAGAAAGGTCGATTATGAATTTATCAATCCATCCGCAGGAAAAGATGCAAAAGAGAGGAATAAACGATATGAATCCCTTTATGACAAGGGGCTTCTGCCTTTTAATATCCACTCGAATGATGCAGAGGGTGGAGCGACCCAGAAATTGATCTTCCCGGGGCTGACCGTGAACTACAACGGAGCAGAGATCCCTGTGAATTTTCTGAAGAACAACCAGTCTCTCTCAGCTGAACAGAACCTTCTTAACTCGATGGAAGGGCTCGAATATGAGATTATTCAGACCATTGCTACGATAAGTTCAGATACGGTAAACAGGATAGCCTTCATTGAAGGTCATAATGAACTTTCAGAGATCGAGGTTGCAGATATCACCCTCAGCCTGGCCAGATTTTTTTCAGTTGACCGGGGAGTCATCGGGGGCAGACCGGGAGTGCTTGATAAATACCGTGCGATAGTCATCGCTTCCCCCAAAAAGCCATTTAATGAAAAGGATAAGCTTGTTATCGACCAGTATATCATGAACGGCGGCAAAGTTTTGTGGCTGCTGAATGAGGTCTATGTGAATGAGGACAGTCTCAGGTATGGCGAAACTGTTGCATTGTACAGGCCTCTGAATATTGAGGATCAGCTTTTCAGGTACGGGGCAAGAATAAACCCTTCCGTTGTGCAGGATATGGAATGTATCCCCATTCCTATGAAGGTGGTTACCGGAAACTCTCAGCAGCAGCTCGTCCCTGTACCCTGGATCTATTATCCACTGCTCTATCCCTCACAGGCAGATCCGGTAACGCGCAATATAAACAGAGTGGCAGGAAAATATGCCAACTATATAGATACGGTGGGTCGCGATCCGGATATTACCAAATCGGTTTTGCTCTCCACCTCAAAATACACCAGGCTGCTGAATCCTCCGGCGCTTATCTCTCTCAGGGAAGCTGATATGACACCCGGTGAAAAAGAATTCAACAGATCATCACTGCCAGTTGCTGTGCTGCTAAGCGGGAAATTCAGGTCGGCATTCATGAACAGGATGATAACCAGCCTTGTTGAAGATAAAAACTTCACCCTAAAGGAAGTGAGCAGGAAAACGCGCATGATCGTTGTCGCAGACGGCGAAATGATAAGGAATGATGTAAGAATGGCAGGAGGACAGGAATCTCCCCTTCCGCTTGGTACCGACAGGTATACCGGTCAGACCTACGGGAACAAGGATTTCCTGGTCAACTGCCTGAACTGGCTTGCAGATGATAATGGTTTGATGCAGCTGAGATCAAGGGAAATGAAACTGAGGCTGCTCGACCGCTCTGCGATAAGGAAAAGCAGGACCTTGATCCAGACTGTAAATATCCTTCTACCTGTTTTTATCATTTTAATTGCAGGATTGATATTCAACCTTGTCAGAAGAAAGAGGTTTACCAGGAGCTGATAATGAAATCCACGGGAATGAAATATCTGCTGGTCATAACAGCCTGTATAGCCGTTATGATATTTCTCTTCAGGGACCATATCCCGTTCGGGAAAAACAATACGGATTTTGCGGTAGATCAGACCACTGATATCACAGGTATTGACCTGATGCGGGGTAACAGGAAAGTTGTTATCAGGCGCACGGGAGATCAATGGACCGTCAACAAGACAAAGGAGGCAAGGAAAACAGCAGTTTTGTTCCTTATAAAGACACTAAAAGCGATAAAGATCAAGTCGCCTGTATCGGCTGAAGTTTTCAGGAGTGAGATAATTGATAAGAAAGTTGAGCCGGTGAGAGTCGTTGTTTATGAGAAAAGACGGCCGGTAAGAAGCTTTTTTGTTTACCCGACTGCCTCGAATATTTACGGGAATATAATGAAGATGAAGGTGATATCGAAGCCTTTCATAGTTTATATGCCGGGTTATGAAGAAAATATCGGAACACATTTTATTGCAGATGAACTTTTCTGGATGCCGTTTTCAGCCTTCAGCCTTCTGCCATCGCAGATCGAATCGGTTGAGATGCAGAATATAAAAGATCCCGCCAGCTCCTTCCAGATTAATAGGGACGCAAAAGGCTTCTCGCTGGTTGATCTCAGCACACGGAATGGTGGATGGGATTCGCTGAAAGTGAGACGTTTCATCTCATATTTCACATCAGTATCCTTCGAATCCTGGGCAACGGATATGACTGAGGCAGAGCGCCGGCAGATCGAATCGTCGGCTCCGGCTTACAGGATTAAAGTAAAAACACACGCAGGTAAGGAGGAATTACTGACGATATGGGAGCGTGTCTGTGATCCGGTTAAAGGTGAAATGGATACCGACAGGGCATGGGCCGAGAAGGATGATGGCAAGGGTATATTTGTGATGAGGTATTTTGACCTCGATCCGATCCTGAAGAAGAAATCTTATTTCTATTGAGGTTTAAATTTTTAGTTTGCAGATAATAGTTTTTTTTGTAATATTGATATTTCAGGAGTGACTGTAAATCATCCTGCTTTTCAATTAGTTGGGATTAAGTATTTAATAATGTTTTCAGGAAAGTAAACTTAAATGCGACAATAATATGAAATTTGTAGTATCAAGTACCGAACTTCTGAGCCACCTTCAGGCAATTAGCAGGGTTATAAGCTCAAAGAACACTCTTCCGATCCTCGATAATTTCCTTTTCAACCTTACAAAAAAAGAGCTTGAAATTACAGCTTCTGACCTTGAATCGACCCTTATAACAAGAATGAAGATCGAGAATGCCGAGGGAGACGGCCTGATTGCTCTGCCTGCAAGGATATTGCTCGACACGCTTAAAGAGTTTTCGGTTCAGCCTCTTACATTCGATATTAATAATGAAACCCTTGCAGTTGTCATCAGTTCAGAAAATGGGAAATTCAACGTAATGGGTCAGAACGGTATCGATTTTCCAGTTCTTCCCTCCATCAAGAAGGACAAGAAGTTCACCTTTACAATAAATGCCGATGTGCTGTTGTCGGGTATCAACAAAACTGTTTTTGCGACTGCTGACGATGAGCTGAGACCCGTTATGGGCGGGATCTTTGTTGAGGCCTCAACGGATAAGATAACCTTTGTCGCATCCGATGCGCATAAGCTCGTAAGGTATCAGCGAACCGACGCTAAAGCTGATGATAATTCATCTTTCATCCTGCCAAAGAAACCGGCTTCACTTCTGAAAAATATCCTTCCCAGGGAGGAGGGACCGGTAAAGGTTGAATTCGATGATAAGAACGCATTTTTCACTCTCGCCGATTATAAAATTGTTTGCAGGCTGGTTGAAGGCAACTATCCGAATTACAATTCTGTCATACCGAAAAATAATCCAAGGAAGATAACGATAGACAGGGTAGAATTCTACAACACACTTAAGAGAGTATCTGTCTTTTCAAACCAGGCAAGCAACCTTGTAAAGCTTCAGCTTACAGGTAACCAGGTGATGGTTTCGGCACAGGACATTGATTTTTCAATTTCTGCCTATGAACGTATCAAATGCCAGTACGAGGGAGAGGAGATGGAGATCGGGTTCAAATCGGTCTTTCTTCTCGAGATACTTGCAAATCTCTCATCACAGGATGTGATGATCGAGCTGGCCGATCCTACAAGAGCGGGACTTTTTCTTCCTGCAGTGGCGGAAAATGAAACGGAAGATCTGCTTATGCTGCTTATGCCAATGATGATAAACGCCTAAAATGGATCTAAAGCTCAGGCGATCTATTGCTTTTCTTGACCTTGAGACAACAGGTATCAATATAGTTTCCGACAGAATAGTCGAAATATCCGTTCTTAAAGTCTCGCCCGCCGGAACAGAAGAATGGCTGACCTCGAGGATCAACCCTGAAATGCCGATCCCGCCGAAATCCACATCGATCCACGGTATTACCGATAAGGATGTTGCAAATTCTCCAACATTCCGGGATATCGCAAAAAAGCTGGCCGCATTCCTCGAAGGATGTGATCTGGCTGGTTTTAATGCAAACAAGTTTGATATACCGGTACTTGCCGAGGAGTTCCTGCGGGTAAATATCGACTTTGATTTCCGGCGGCGCAGGTATGTCGATGTCCAGGTTATATTCCATAAGAAGGAACAGAGGACCCTGAGCGCTGCATATATCTTCTACTGTAAGAAGGAGCTGACCGGTGCTCACGGAGCCAGGGCTGATACTAAGGCTACCTATGAGATACTTAAGGCCCAGCTTGACCGGTACACCGATCTTGAAAATGATGTTGAAAAGCTTTCTGACTTCAGCTCATATAATATTACTGCCGATTTTGTGGGAAGGATCATATTCGATGATGATGGCAGGGAGATATTCAACTTCGGTAAATACAAGGGAAAGCTTGTGGAGCAGGTATTTAAGGACGATCCTTCATATTATTCATGGATGATGAACGGCGACTTTTCACTTTATACCAAGAAGATACTTACTGAGATCAAGCTGAGAGGATTCGGAAAATAATTATTACATGAAGATCATCTGTGCCGGTCTGAATTACAGGAAGCATGCACTTGAAATGAACAGGCCCTTCCCCGGGGAACCGGTCATTTTTCTTAAACCGGATTCAGCCATAATAAAGAACAATAAACCTTTTTTCCTTCCTGACTTTTCAGGTGATATTCATTATGAGGTTGAGGTGGTTGTCAGGATAAGCAGGCTTGGAAAGAGCATCGCAGCAAAATTTGCACACAGGTATTATGATGAGATCACGCTGGGAATCGACTTAACGGCAAGGGACCTGCAGAACCGGCTTTCGAAAGCCGGACTGCCCTGGGAGATATCGAAGTGCTTCGACGGAGCAGCCCCCCTTGGGAAGTTTATCCCTGTAAGCAACATAAGAGATGTCAACGACCTTGATTTCAGGCTTGAGATAAACGGGAAGATTGTGCAGCGGAGCAATACCTCAGATCTGATCTTCAGCATTGCTGAGCTGATAGAATTTTCTTCAGGATTCTTTACTCTCAAAACCGGCGATCTGATCTTTACAGGCACACCTTCGGGCGTGGGACCTCTGAAGAAAAACGATCATCTTGTCGCTTTCCTGGAAGACAAGCCTCTGCTGGATTTCATGATTAAATAAGAACTTTAACCGCAGAGAGCACTGAGATCTTACGCAGAGAGCGCTGAGGGAAATTTTATCAAATATCCGCTCTGCGTTCTTTGCGCATCCCGATAGCTATCGGGACTCTGCGTCCTCTGCGGTTAACAGAAACTTATATTTATTTATGAAAGCTCTTTCCTTAGTTCACCGAAAAACCACGAAATGACCCTGTCGGGGCTAACTACTGAAGAGTCAATAACATCCTCAAGCGAGGATCTGCTCCTTATCATCGAATCGATTATCTCCGCCACGCCGCAATAACCTTCAGGGTTTCCCGATCCGAAGGTGTACCCTTTCGCCCTGATATTGTACTTTTCGAAGAATCCTGTGATCACTTCAAGCTTTGGACGGAGCCTGGCGGTCAGGGAATGAACATGACCAAAGGTCTTTTCAAAGTTTGTGAACCGGCCATTGACATTGGTTAATATAAGGTTCCCAAGTTCCGGGAATTTATTACCCCGCATCAGGTATATTTCAATATACCTGTAAATGCCAGTGAATCCAAGAGCATCTAGATCATCAGCAACGGTCAGGATGTTGAATAGCATCGATCTATTGCCTGTGGAAGTGTACTCCTTATTGTCGTGATTTTCGACAGCTTCCAGCAGATCGGTGAACTCTGACGGCAGCAGTCCGTTCAGGATAATGAATTCTTCACAGAATTTTTTGCTGAGGACCCCATGCTTTGGTCCTGGATCTATTGCCATGCCGCTGTCGTGAAGGAATGATCCGATCAGGATCTTTACCGGAAAGGTGCTGTCGGATATTCCGGAAGTAATTTCCCTGTACAACAGCAGGTCCCTGGCATTCATCCATACCCTGCGATGATGGTCAATGCCATGCGATTCCAGCCTGATATCCCTGAAGATATCATTTAAATATACTTCCAACTTTTCCCGGAAATGATTTTCCGCGACAGATATCTCCTTCGGCAGGTCCATTCTGAAAATGAAATAAAAAAAGCAAAAGAGGAAGGCCTTTTGCTTTAAACAAAGTAAAAAGGCCTGAAACTCTTAGTTGATCATTTTCGTAGCCATGTCGAGGATGGTTGTATCCTCAATAGTGACGATACCTCCGTTAGGTCCTTTCTCATAATGGATTCCGGCACTCTGGCCCTTGTCAAAGTTCCATCCGCCGAAATAATTTCTTACAGTCTCCTCATTAAGGTCAAGCTTGTCGGCAATCTTCTTCATGCTTCCTGACGGCAACTTGTCCTTTATCTCCCTCAGTTCGTTAAATGTTATTGTCCTTGCCATAATCTTCGTTCTATATCCTTCTAACAGTTTCTTTAACTACCGATCTCAAAGATAATCAATATTCATTTAAGTTAAAGCTGGCAAATATGTTTAAAAACCTTAATTATTCTCCGGTCCAGGTGTTGAATTTTTTAAATGAGTAATTAAACTACTCGATATTTATTACTTATTACTTATTGCCTGATAAATCTAACCACGGAGTAACACGGAGTCAAGCACGGAGTAACACTGTTAGTCCCTGTGGAACTCTGTGTCTTCTCTGTGTCACTCTCCCGATAGATCGGGACAAGTTGTGGTAGTTCTTCTTCAACGCTTAAACGTTTCAACGTTTCAACCCTTTTGTCTTGTGACTTTTGTCTTTTATCTTTTATCTTCTAACTTTCTCCTTTTACTTTATCCTCGAGATATCCCTTATTATATAAACATCATAGTCGCCCAGGTACTCAAACCCATGCTTCTTATAGAGGTTTATGGCTTTGGTGTTTGTGCTGTGAACCTCAAGCTTTACCTGGTACCCTTTCTCTTTCACGAACCTTAACGATTCGCCGAGCAGGAGATGCGCAAGCTTTTTGCCCTGTAATGCCTGCAGTATTCCGAAATGATGAAGGTGTATCCTTCTGCCGTCACATGTCATCCATGATGTCCCGCATATTCTTCCTGTTGACCTCTCCTCCAGGATAAGCAATTTCCCTCCAAGATTGATGCTGTCGAGAATGGTTTTTTCATTGTCACTCCTTGCAGAGTTTCCCATGCCGGTTTCGACCCATAGACCTGCAACCTGCTCAAAATCACCATTCCTGTATTCCCTGATGAGGAAATATCCTTTTTGTTCTATGTCTGATCTGTTCATAAAATGCTTTTCAAAGCCTGCGCAGCAGATCGAGGAAGAGGTTCATCGCATTCACCTTCTTTTCGTCGAAATTGTAATCAATATTATTCCGCAGATATGTTTCCAGTTCATCCTCCTTAATGACACTTATGCCGGAAAATGATACGGCCACTTTATGGATGTTATCCACACCCAGTTTCAATGCCTCATTGAACTCATCGATAAAGCCCTTCCGCATTTTTCTGTTAGCTGCCCATACTGCAAAGACAAATGGGAGTCCTGTAAATCTGTTCCATTCCCCGGCGAGATCAATCCTGAATTCAAATTTTGATTCCGATACAAAGCACTGGTCACCAATAAGCACGACTGCCTCATCCTTTCGGATATTTACAAAATCATAGTTCTCAGATGTATCAATCCATCTGAAATCTCTTTTCCACATGTTTTTTGCCAGAACCCTGGTAAGGTTGACGGAAGACCTTGACCTGTAATCGAGGCTTATTGCCTTCACCTCTTCAAAAGGACAATTGCTGAACAGCATCACCGTTCTGACATTTTCGTTGGCGCCTATGCAGTATTTTCCTATTATCTTATAGTTCTTGACCTGCGGAAGAGCTGCAACCGGTATAAGACCGACATCAGCCCTGCGCGATATCAACTTGGCGGCACACTCAGCCGGATGATCAGTTTCAATTATTACCTTCTTCTCAAATCCACTCTCCCTCAATCCCCATATAAATGGGTAGGTATTGGCATATTTTACAGCCGAGATCCTTATTTTCTCCATCAGGTTATCTTTTTACGGCTATGCTTCTCAATTTAACCGGCAATATACTACTTTTGTCATTATACATAAACAATCAAACAGGCAAACTGATCAACAATGGAATTGAATTCCCTTACAGCAATATCTCCGGCAGACGGACGGTACAGGCATAAGACTGAGGAGCTGGCGGTCTATTTCTCCGAATATGGGTTAATAAGATACCGGCTGATGGTGGAAGTTGAATATTTCATTGCTCTCTGCGGGATACCCCTGCCTCAGCTAAGCGATTTCAGCAGGGAGAATTATGATTCACTCAGGGCTCTTTACACCGGGTTTGACGTTGAGGATGCAGCAAAGGTTAAAGAGTACGAAAAAACAACAAATCACGATGTTAAGGCGCTGGAATATTATCTGAAGGAAAAGTTCTCATCTTCGGGTTGGGATAAATGGAAAGAGTTTATCCATTTCGGTCTTACATCCCAGGATATTAATAATACGGCAACGCCTCTCTCACTTAAGGAGGCAATGGCCGATGTCTACATGCCGGCCCTGTATGAGCTCAGGGAATCGATCGCCAGCCTCTCCGATCAGTGGAAGGATATTCCGATGCTTGCCAGGACTCACGGACAACCTGCTTCACCTACAAGGGTTGGGAAGGAGATCTCCGTTTTTGTCGCCCGGCTCGACGAACAGATCAAATACCTGCCGCAGATTCCCTATTCAGCTAAATTCGGAGGTGCAACGGGAAACTTCAACGCCCATAAAGTGGCCTATCCGGGAATAGACTGGAACGCATTTGCCGACAGTTTTGTGAATGAAAAGCTTGGACTGCAACGTTCTTATCCGACCACGCAGATAGAACATTATGACAATCTTGCAGCGTTGTTCGACAATCTTAGGAGGATCAATGTAATCCTTATCGATCTTGCAAGGGATGCCTGGATGTATATTTCGCTCGACTATTTCAGGCAGAAGATCAGGAAAGGGGAGATAGGCTCCTCGGCAATGCCGCACAAGGTCAACCCGATCGATTTTGAAAATGCTGAAGGCAATCTTGGATTTGCGAATTCGATCTTCGCACATATGTCGGAAAAGCTACCCGTATCAAGGCTCCAGAGAGATCTCACCGACTCAACCGTTCTTAGGAACCTGGGAGTTCCGATTGCACATTCACTGATAGCCATAACCTCACTTCTCAAAGGCCTCAGCAAGCTTTTCCTGAATGAAGAGAAGATAAGGGAAGACCTGGAGAATAACTGGGCTGTGGTTGCGGAAGCGATCCAGACCATTCTGAGGCGCGAAGGGTTCAGGAAGCCTTATGAAGCGCTGCTTTCACTGACCAGGACCAATGAAAAAATAACCCGTGAGGCTATATTGCAATTTATTGATAACCTCGACGTTGATGAAGCTGTAAGAGCTGAGCTAAGGGCAATAACTCCATTCAATTATACAGGTATCTGAGAAAACCCTTCAAATGAAAAGCATCCGGGTACTTCTTAAATATGTCGCGCCATTCAAGTGGCAGGTATTCAAAAATATACTCTATAACGTCCTGAGTGCATTCTTTGCGCTTTTTGTACTTACCCTGGTTGAACCTTTCCTGAGGATACTTTTCAACGATACCGGAGGCGTGCCCAACATGGCATCAGTAAATATAAACCTTTCATCCATAGGAAAGTTAAGGGATATTTTCCTCATGAACTTCATCAGCCATCATGGGAAGATCAACACATTGCTTCTTGTAAGCGTGGTTGTGATCATAACAAGCCTTTTCAAGAATGGCTTCATCTTCCTTGCAAGCAACTGCATGGCTTATATGCGTGCAGGCACGGTCCGTAATCTGCGGAAAAAGATGTACGACAAGATATTAAGGCTTCCTCTTTCTTACTTCAGCGATGCAAGGAAGGGAGATGTGATGACAAGGATATCCAACGACGTTCAGGAGATAGAACTGTCTGTAATGTCGTCGCTTACAATAATATTCAAGGACCCGCTTTATATATTGATATTCATAATCTACCTGATGGTCACAAGCTTCCAGCTAACGCTGTTCGCGGTTGTGATGATGCCCCTGGCCGGATGGCTTATCGGCAAGACAAGCAAGACTCTGAAGGCTGCCTCTTTTGCAGGTCAGCAGAGTCTCGGAAGCCTCCTCTCATCTGTTGAGGAGACATTGACAGGACTCCGGATCGTGAAGGGATTCAATGCAGAAAAGAAGATGCAGGCCCAGTTCGGAGAAATAAATGAAAAGTATTCAAAGATATTCAGGAGAGTTGCCCGCAAAGCATACCTCGCCTCGCCGCTGAGCGAGTTTCTTGCAACTATCGTGGTAATGATACTGATGTACATCGGGGGCACATTGGCACTTAAGGGCTCATCTGCCATGACACCGGCAAAACTTATCACATTCATAGCAGTATTCTCCCAGATCATACCTCCTGCAAAAAATATTACAACAGCCTCCTTCAGCATCAGAAAGGGGATGGCATCGATCGACAGGCTTAACCAGGTGCTTGATGCTGATGAAAAGATCCCGGAGAAAGAAAACGCTTTATTGGTTACATCGTTCAGCGACTCCATCGAGTTCAGGAATGTATGGTTCGCCTACAACTCGGAGCCTGTCCTGAAAGATATAAGTTTTAAGCTGAAGAAGGGGCAGACACTGGCAGTCGTCGGAAAATCTGGTGGTGGAAAATCCACGATGGTCGATCTCATACCCCGCTTCATGGATGTGAACAGTGGCTCCATTCTAATCGACGGGGTTGATATAAGGGACATGAGGCTCAAAGAGCTTAGAAGCCTTATGGGCATAGTTAGCCAGCAGCCAATCCTGTTCAATACTTCATTCCGGGAGAATATTGCATTCGGAATGTTTTCATATTCGATGGATGATGTCGAGAGTGCCGCCAGGATAGCACATGCGCATGATTTCATTATGGAGACTGAGAAGGGCTATGATAATGTTGTGGGTGAATCGGGCAACAAGCTCAGCGGTGGTCAGAAGCAGCGAATAAGCATTGCAAGGGCTATTATGGCCAATCCTCCAATTCTGATCCTTGACGAAGCCACCTCGGCACTCGATACGGAATCGGAACGATATGTTCAGGATGCAATCCTGAAGGTCATGCAGAACAGGACATCCATCGTTATTGCACACCGTCTTTCGACTATACAGAATGCAGATTATATAATCGTGATTGATGATGGCAGGATCGTGGAGTCAGGCACGCACTGCGATCTTATTAAGATTGAAAACGGCATCTACCGTAAGCTTCACAGTTTCCAGACAATTTAATATTTTCACGGATTCACGGGAGCGGGTCAGTTAAGTTCAACTTTTTTATTTGCAGGCAAAAGAATCGCCATAATTATCCAGGCTGCAATGTAAGCGCTACCTGCGATGGTGAACATTACAACGTATCCTGTTTCTATATGGCCGGCTCTCTTGTATAGATCGAGGACGAAACCGGCAAAGTACGAGATGAAAGCTCCACCTAAAGCTCCGGCCATGCCACCGAACCCCGTAACTGAACTTACGGCCATAGTGGGAAAAGCATCTGATACAGTGGTGTACATGTTTGCAGACCATGCCTGGTGTGAAGAGGCTGCGATTGCAATTAGTATTACTGCACCCCATGTGCTTATTGAAGGTAAGGATGCGAAAACCACAGGTATGACAAGAAGGGCAAATATCAGCATGGTGATCCTGCGTGCCCTGAAAGGCGTCATTCCCCTGGTTATCAGGTATGACGATAGCCATCCGCCAGAAATACTTCCCACTGTGGTCATGGAGTAGATAAATACCAGCGGCAATCCAAACGATTTCAGGTCGAGTCCGGTATGTCTTACCTGGGCGAGCCATCCCGGAATCCAGAACAGGTAAAACCACCAGATAGGATCCGTGAGACCTTTCCCGATAAAGAATACCCATGTCTGGCGATATTTAAGCAGTCTTGCCAGCGGAACCTTTTGTTGTGGCTCATTTACCTGGTCTGCATCGCTTCTGATATATTCAAGTTCGGATGAAGAGACCCTTTTGTGCTTTTCAGGCACCTCGTAGTATATGTACCAGAGAAAGATCCAGACGAAGCCAAGCGCCCCGGTAATAATAAAAGCGGTCTGCCATCCCCACGCTGCAACTATTGCCGGCACAGCAACCGGCGCCACGATCGCCCCGACATTTGTCCCTGAGTTGAAAATTCCTGTTGCCAGGGCCCGTTCTTTTTTAGGGAACCATTCGGCAATACTCCTGATAGCAGCAGGGAAATTCCCCGATTCGCTTATGCCGAGGAGCGCCCTCCAGAAACCAAATCCTATGGCACCTCTCGCAAATGCATGCCCCATTGCTGCCAGGCTCCAGAAGAATACTGAAAGTCCGTAACCGATCCTTGTACCGAACCTGTCTATCAACCGTCCGGTAAAAACCATACTGAGTGCGTAGAAAAGCTGAAAAGCGATTATTACGTATGAATATTCCTTTTCTCCGATCCCCAGATCGGTCTCAAGAAGCGGTTTAAGAATACCTATTACCTGTCGGTCGAGATAGTTGACAGTCGTGGCAAAAAATATCAGTGCACATACTGTCCATCTGTAATTTGTTGTCTTGCAGTCTTGCAGTCTTGCAGTCATTAAGTCTTATATAATTCAGACATTATATGTGGTTGAGGCTGTTGTTCCTCCCCGGCCTGTCCAGTTGGTATGGAAAAATTTACCTCTTGGACTGTCGGTTCTTTCGTATGTATGTGCGCCGAAATAATCCCTTTGGGCCTGGAGCAGATTTGCAGGAAGCTTCTCACACCTGTAGCCGTCGAAGTATCCCAGTGCCGCTGATATGGCAGGCAATGATATCCCGTTGACAGCAGCTGCCGCTACGACATTTCTCCACCCTTTCTGCGCTTTAAGAACCTTGTCCCTGAAAAAGGGGGTAAGAAGCAGGTTGGCAGTGTCAGGATCACTATCGTAAGCCTCTTTTATTTTCCCGAGGAAAGCGGACCTGATTATGCATCCGCCTCTCCACATAAGCGCTATTCCCCCGTAGTTAAGGTTCCACTTGTACTCCTCAGCTGCAGCCCTCATGAGGGTATAACCCTGTGCATAGGATACAATTTTAGAGGCATAAACTGCATCTCTGATATCATTAATAAACGATTTCCTGTCGCCGGTGAATGATCTGTCAGGACCTTTCAGGACCTTTGATGCCCTGACTCTCTCATCCTTGATAGCCGAGAGGCATCTCGAGAATACAGCCTCACCTATGAGTGTCAGAGGTATCCCCAGCTCGAGTGCTGTGACGGCTGTCCATTTTCCGGTGCCTTTCTGTCCGGCAGTATCGAGGATCTTATCTACGAGCGGTTTACCGTCAGCATCCCTGTAAGCAAGAATATCGCGTGTAATTTCTATAAGGTAGCTGTTAAGGTCTCCATTGTTCCACTCCCTGAATACGATGTGCATATCATCGGCCGTCATTCCCAGGAGATCCCTCATTAACTGGTAAGCTTCCGTTATTAGCTGCATATCGCCATATTCTATCCCGTTATGCACCATCTTCACAAAATGGCCGGCACCGTTTTCGCCTACCCAGTCACAGCAGGGGGTGCCATCTTCAACCCTGGCGGCAATTGACTGGAAGATCGGCTTGATTTCCGGCCAGGCTGCACCTGAGCCTCCTGGCATTATGGACGGACCAAGCAGTGCTCCCTCTTCACCGCCCGACACGCCGGTGCCTATGTAAAGCAGCCCCTTGCTTTCAACAAACGCTGTCCTTCTGTTTGTATCAGGGAAATGGGTATTCCCGCCATCAATTATGATATCTCCCTTCTCAAGAAACGGGAGGACATTATTTATCATCTCATCAACGGCAGGACCAGCCTTTATCATAAGCATGACCTTTCTTGGTCTTTTCAATGAGGCAACAAGTTCTTCAACGGAATGGGCACCTGATATATTCTTCCCTTTTGCCCTTCCGGCAAGAAAGTCATCGACCTTCTTTATCGACCGGTTGTAGACAGTGACTCTGAAACCCTTGCTTTCCATGTTAAGCACAAGGTTTTCTCCCATTACTGCCAACCCTATCAATCCAATGTCTGACTGTTTTTCCATATGTAAAAAAATTGGTAGTTCCTGATGATTTTAACCACGGAGTAACACCGGGTTATCACGGAGTTACACTGTTTTTCTTTGTGTAACTCTGTGGTTCTCTGTGTAAGTTCTTTCAACCCTTCAACGTTTCAACACTTCAACACTTCAACCCTTCAACCCTTCAACGTTTCAACACTTTTATCTTTTTTATAATAATCAGCTACAATCTCGTCCATAACCTTACTTGTCCTGGCTGCAGTAATTCCTGTGCTTGGAGATGTCCCGTGTCCTTCGAGCGCCTTTACAATATGCCCTATAAGGTAGAACTGGACATTTGCAGGTCTCTCGTTCAGATACTCTCTTGTTCCATAGCCATTGGTCAGAGTTATCGGTTCGAAAGTGAAGCAGGAGAATTTAATATTTCCCTTTTCTCCGAATATCTCTATTGTATCAGTATTGTTTGCCTGCGAAAGGCTGAAGCACCATGTACCTGTTGCGGCAACATCATTTGGGAAAAGGAGTTCTGCCGACACATAATCCTCGGCGCTGTACAGCCCTGCATGATTAAGAACAACTGATCTGACCTTCTCAGCCGGGCCAAGCAGGAAATCGAGGTAATCAAGCTGGTGCGAGGCAAGATCGAAGAAGTGACCTCCACCTGATATCTCCGGATCAACCCTCCAGGGAAGCCTTCCTGCTCTTTCATCCTCGGATGGGGAATTGAAAAGTCTGATGCTTACATAGCGTACATTACCTATTGTTCCGCTTTCAATGAGTTCCTTTACCTTCAGGAAGCCAGGCAGGGTTCTCCTGTAATATGCCACAAAAACCGGAATGTTCCTTTTCTCAGCAGCCTCATTTATAGTTTTGCACTCCTCAAAGTTGAGAGCCATTGGTTTTTCTATATATACAGGCTTACCTGCAGCTATGGTTTGAAGCGCATATTCTTTATGGCTGCCTGGCGGGGTCGCAACATATACTGCATTGATCTCGGGGTCGTTAATAAGATCAGTTGAATTATCATATACCTTCGGAACATTATGTCTTCGCGCATAATCCCCGGCAAGCTCCCTGTTCCTCCTCATAACAGCAAGAAGTCTGGAGCCCTGCACCCTGTTGAACGCGGGTCCGCTCTTTACCTCTGTCACGCTTCCGCAGCCGATGATACCCCAGTTTATCATAATTCAGTTATCATGCATCTAACCTATCCTGTGAAGCCCATAAACCGGTTGCTGGATTCGGGATGAAATATATCTCCTCACCATCAGGCATCCTGTTTTTACCTTCCTTTAGCTTACCGGGATCATATTTTTTTACCATCTCTTCAAAAGAGGCATATCTGAAGCCAACTGATTCGATCTCACTTTTTGAAAGCGACCCCGGACAATAAGTAACCGTGAATCTTCCTTCCGGGCTGCCATGTATCAGATGAGCTGCAGCGCCAAGGTTTTCCCTCAGATCACTGTTTTGCCTGACAGCCTTAAGCGTTAATGGAGTTCCCCGGTACCCGTATTTTCTTATGAGCCGGTCTATCTCACTATCCTCTCCGAACTCCCTGAGCAATGGAGCCAGAACTGTCAGTGAACCGTTATCAGCGATGGCCATGCGCGTTCTGTATATACTCTTGTTGCCAAGCCATGTACTCCTGTATTCTCCCGGGTCGAGCCATACGACAATTTTTTTAAGAGGTTTTCTTACAACCGTGAAATTGACTTTCAGCGAAAGATCGGCTGCAAGCTTAAAGACCTCCTCATCATCGCCGATAAAGAGCCCTCTTGTCACGAGATTCCCTTGATCATCCCTTCCGATCACAGTATGTATGTATACGATCGGCATATCCTTCAGAAACTTTTCCGAAGCATAATTCAGCAGCTGTCTCACCGGGTTATCTGCTTTTCCCATGATCCTCTCCATGCCGTATACGGCACCAAAGAAATGACTCTTGTTGATACCTTCAGGCCCGCCTGTGCCGATCAAAAGATTTTTGTTGTAGCTGGCCATCCCCATAACTTCGTGAGGTACAACCTGTCCAGCTGAAATTATCAGATCGTGACCGCCATCACGGATAAGCCTGTTTACCTGTGCAGGCCATGAGTAATCAAGAAGACCGCCTGTTATTTCCGAGATATACTCCCCTGGAATGGTGCCGAGTGTAACGGCATCCTTCCTGAAGTCATGAACCCTGAAAAGTTTTTCCGGCACACCGGGATACATCTTTTTTATCTCATCCCCTGTCATGGCTGTGTGTGTACCGAGGGCAGGCAGGATATCCTTAAGGTAGCCGCCATAAAATCCGGAGATAAGAGATGTCAGTTCGCCCGCTCCTGAATGAAACCGGGTAATGTCGGGCGGGACAACCAGAACATTTTTTCGTTTCCCAAGCTTCTCAAGAGCGATATAAAGACCATTCCTGAGATCTTCAGGTCCCATCACACTTTTCTCCGATCCCGCCCCAAAATATATCACACCAGAAAGATACTAAAATTCCAATTTATGTTTATTTTAGAAATAGTTGATGGTTATCGGGTCCTATATCATGTGCCCTTCGCCCTGCGCCCATCGCCCCGCGCCATTCTTCACACCCCACTGTAGGCGTTGAACCCTCCGTCGACCGGGATCACGACACCTGTTACAAACCTGGCCAGGTCCGAAACAAGAAATAGAACGGTACCCGACATCTCTTCCGGCGTGCCGAACCTGCCCATTGGTGTGTTGCTGATGATCTTGTTCCCCCTTTCTGTGAATTTGCCTGTTTTCTCATCCGTAACCAGGAACCTGTTCTGGTTAGTTACGATAAATCCGGGAGCAATTGCATTCACTCTCACTCCGGCAGGAGCAAAGTGCACTGCAAGCCACTGAGTGAAGTTATTGATTGAAGCCTTGGCCGCTGAATATGCCGGGACTTTTGTGAGCGGCCTGAAGGAATTCATGGATGAGACATTTACAATTGAACCGGAATTCTTATTTATCATGTCAGCACAAAAAACCATTGTGGGCAATAGTGTTCCCTTGAAATTCAAATCAAAAACTTTATCAAAACCTTCAGGTCTCAATCCGAAAAAGGTTTCTGACAGATCCTCATCTTCGGTTCCGTTCATCATTTCGATGCCGGTTGTTGCTTCAGGTGAATTGCCTCCTGCGCCATTTATAAGTATATCGATGCTGCCTAAAATACGGTTTACCTCTTTTTTTGCATTTTCAAGCGAGTTTCGGTCAAGGACATCAGCATATATCCCTACCGATCGTATGGCTGTCACCTTTTCAATTTCAGAGGCTAAAGCCCTGGCTGCATTTTCATTACGATCAAGAATTGCAGTGCGGACGCCATTTGCCGCCAGTCGTCTTGCCATCTGTGAGCACAGCACCCCGGCACCTCCCGTAATTACTGCAACCTTTTCATTTAAATTGAGATCCTTCATTGAAGATTTTTTCAGTTTGTAAATTATATAATTAGTACAATATTTTGGTTTGGCTCTCTTAGTGTCACTTGGTGACCTGGTGTCTTAGTGGCAAAAAAAGATAAGCCACAAAGGCACAAAGACACAAAGTCTCACTAAGGCTAATCGCAATCAAATTTGTTTCTTATCTCCAGGCTTTCTATTGTTTAAATCCAAAATACTCTTTTGCATTTTTATAGCAGATTCTTTCAATAAGGTTTTTAAGCATCGCTTCATCTGCCGGAATGAGGCCATTATCCACCTCTTCACCTATGAAGTTGCAGGCGATCCTTCTGAAATATTCGTGCCGGGGGTAGGAGAGGAAGCTCCTTGAATCGGTCACCATGCCCGGGAACAGGCTAAGAAAGCCAAATGATGAAATATCCCTCAGGTGCTTTTCCATGCCCTGTTTCTGATCGAGGAACCACCATGCGGCTCCGTATCGGACCTTTCCCTCGACCGATCCATCATTAAAATTACCCGCCATTGTTATCATCATCCCATTATCCGCCGGGTTAAGATTGTACAGGATTGTCCTGGCCAGCCGGTCATCACGATCAAGAGAGTTCAGGAAGCCTGATATTCCTGAAGGATCCAGGTTTGGGCCGATGGAATCCCATCCCGTATCGGGTACCATTTTCCTGAACATCCTTGTGTTATTATTCCGCAATGCCCCCAGGTGGAGCTGCTGAACCCATCCCCTGCGGTGATTCATCCTGCAAAGCTCTGTCAGAATAATTGTTCTGAATCCGGAGGTCTCTTCTTCACTGATTTTTTTACCCTGGAGCAGTTTCTGAATAGATCTGTCTGCCTCTTTTGACCCGATGGTTGTGTAGTCAAGATCGTTCAGCCCGTGATCGGAGAGCCGGCAACCGTTAAGATGAAAATATTCGTGGCGTTTATCGAGTGCCTCAACCAGAGATCGGATGTTGCTGATATCTGTATCGGAAGCTTCGTCCAGCCTCTTTACATAGGCAGTAAATTTGTCGGGGTCATCGGTTTTAATAACATTGTCGGGTCTGAAAGTCGGAAGAACAGGTATGTCGAAGGAGGCTTTTAGTTGCCTGTGAAACTCCAGGTTATCGGCAGGATCGTCTGTTGTACAGATTAGTTCCACATTCATCTTCCTGATAAGCGACCTTGTGCTAAACTCTTTTGTCTTCAGCTTTGAAGATGCCTCTTCGTAAATCATTCCGGCTGTCTCAGGACAAAGCAGTTGGAATATATTGAAATACCTGGCAAGCTCAAGGTGTGTCCAGTGATAGAGAGGATTTCCCACGGTGAAAGGCACGGTTTCGGCCCATTTCTTGAATTTTTCTTCCGGTGTAGCATCGCCCGTGCAGTATCTCTCGTCCATGCCAAGGCTTCTCATCGCCCTCCACTTATAATGATCCCCTTCAAGCCAGGCCTGGCTTAGATCTTCGAACAGCCTGTCACTGGCTATCATTTCAGGTAAGAGATGGCAGTGGTAGTCAATTACCGGAAGATTCTCCGAATAATCATGGAAAAGCCTTTCGCCTGTTTTGCTGGTAAACAAAAATCCTGGATGAATAAAGGTGGCCATTGAATGAATAATTAAGGTTTTACCATGAGCTGCGTTATGGGATTGCTTCTGTAACTGAATACGAATGTAGGAATTAACCGCTAATTATTCAAAAAGCGGAAGCTCCTGCTGAAACTTTGACGAAGACCGATATGATAATTCAGGTCAGGCACAGGATGATAGGAGTACAAATAAAGGGATTTCAGATCCGGCTTTCAGCACTTTCCGGCAGAAATTCAAAGATCTGGATGTTGAAAAAAAAATCCTATTGTTAATTAAACTGCATTTCGGTCGCATTTTACGAAACATTTGTAATATAATTTGCGTATTGATTGACAATTAAGAGAAAATTGTATTTTTGGCAACCTAAGCAACCAGGTCTTACATAAATAAGTCTTGTTAATTAGAATAGTAATTAGTTAAATCATAATCAAATTAAAGTTAAATCAGACCAAAATGAAAAAAATGATCAGATTCTTCGCAGCAATTACAGTTATGCTTGCATTTGCAGCTACAACTTTTGCACAGGTTTCAGCAACAGCTACAGCTACTGCAACAATCATCACACCGATCACCATTACCAAAACCACCGATATGAATTTTGGTAATGTTGCAGTGAATGCATCTCTTGGCACCGTAGTGCTGACACCTGCAGGCACACGCTCGGCAACTGGCGGTGTTACACTTCCGGCAGTTACAGGAGCTGTTTCCCAGGGTGTCTTTACGGTGAACGGGCAGGCGAATGCCACTTATGCCATTACGCTTCCGGGAGCAGCTACCACGATCACATCAGGTGCAAACAACATGACCGTTGACACATGGACAAGTGCTCCTACGCCGACCGGAACGCTTTCAGCAGGTGGAAGCCAGACTCTCAATGTCGGGGCAACACTTCATGTAGCTGCCAGCCAGGCTGCAGGCACCTATGTCTCTGCAGTGCCTTTTACAGTAACAGTTAACTATAATTAACGCTCTCAGGGATTAGATTTCCTATTATGGGAAATATGGCACGGCTTGCGAAAATATTTTTGAGCCTGGTTCTGCTGCTTAATTACTTAACCGGAGTTCATGCCCAGTCACTGGCAACTGCCACTGCTACGGGGCATATTACTGCCGAGATCATACCCGTTTTCGCTGCAAGTGAGACGGCCCAGATGAATTTCGGGAGATTTAATCCGGGTCCGCAGGGAGGCGAATTAGTGCTCACACCACAGGGATCAATTTCGGTGATGGGCAGTGTTTTTGTAGGTACCGGCGGCCATAATGCAGGAAGTTTCTATCTTACAGGAGGTGATGATAACTCATTCTCCATCTCCCTTCCAAACAACCCGGTCATTCTGACCAATATCGGCAGTTCCAGGACTATGCTGGTCGAGAACTGGGTTTCAGTGCCTTCGGCCGGTATCGGAACAGGGATGTTGCAGAAAGGATTTCAGATTGTAAATGTCGGGGCTACACTTAAGGTCGGAACCCTTAACGATAACCCCATCGGTATGTATACAGGATCTTATTCAATAACATTTGACTTTAATTAAAGTTTTTATATAAAAATATAATCAGATGTCAATACTGAAATCTTTCTGCCTTAGCAGGCTAATTATTGCCCGCGAGTTTTCTTTTTTTTTGTTTTTGTCTGTAGGAATAATAGGATTTATCCTATTTACGGGATATGATGTTTCAGCACAGGGAAATCTTTTAATAACACCAAGGAGGGTCGTTTTTGAAGGCAACAAGCGTTCCTTTGACCTAAACCTTGCAAATATAGGTAGCGATACAGCAACCTATTCTATCTCTATCGTTCAGATCAGGATGAAGGAAGACGGTGGGTTTGAAACAATTACCCAACCCGACCCAGGGCAACAGTTTGCTGATCGTTTTATAAGGTTTTTTCCGCGTTCTGTTACTCTTGGACCCAATGAATCGCAGGTTGTGAAAGTTCAGCTTACCAAGACAAACGAGCTCGCACCGGGAGAGTACAGGTCTCATTTCTATTTCAGGGCAGTTCCAAAGATGACACCCCTGGGTGAGAAAGAGGCAGCACCTAAAGACTCAACAACCATTTCGGTAAGACTCACTCCAGTGTTCGGCATAACAATTCCTGTAATCATCAGGGTTGGAGAAACAAATACAACGGTATCACTGAGCAACCTTGGATTCGATTTTGTAGATGACACCATACCCAAGATCTCCATGACCTTCAACAGGACAGGAAATATGTCGGTCTATGGAGATATTTCAGTAGAATATGTATCAACTCAGGGAAAAATAACCCGCGTTGGCATTGCATCTGGGGTAGCTGTTTATACACCAAATAACATGAGGATGTTCAGGATGAGCCTGGCCACTTCAAAGGATATTAATTACAGGGCCGGTACCCTTCGTGTTATCTATTCAGCTCCCTCCGATGTCAAGCCGGTAAGATATACGGAGGCGGAAATTGCACTTAAGTAGCTTCCGGAATTTATAATTAAGGGGCTTTAAGATTACATCCATGTTAAAAAGGATACCTGCAATAAAAATATTGTTGATAGTTGCTATTGCAGGTATTCTACAGCAGCAGATCATTGGAGCTAATCGTTATTCAGTTGCAACAGGTAACTGGAATAATACCGCTACCTGGTCAGCAACATCGGGCGGGGCAAGCGGGGCAAGTGTCCCGGGAGCCGGTGACAATGCCATCATTGAAGGAGGATTTACTGTCACTGTAAATGTTCCTTCAGCCTGCGCAAATTTATCCGTGGCCGGCGGGTCAACTTTAAATGTCGGCGGATTTAATTTTACTGTAAACGGCACAGCATCTATCAGCGGAAACGTTAATTATACAAATGTAGCAGGAGTAAAAACCTTTATCGGACTTGTGACAATTGCACCTGGTGGTATCTGGACCAATAACACTATAAATTCTCCGGTTACTTTCAGCGGAGGAATAACTAACAATGGTACCTTTAATTCAGGTACTGGTATCCACACTTTTAACACCAACAATCAGGCAATAACCGGAACATTTTCGATCCCAAGTGTAACAGTCACAGGCATCACTCTTACCAATAACGGAACATTGACTGTTGGTACGGCACTTGCAGGAACAGGAGGGTTGACACAGGGAATAAATTCGACACTGAACCTAGGAGGAACCTCCGGCATTACGACCCTTACGGCCTCTAACAACGGAAATACTGTTAACTTTTCAGGGGCTGCGCAGACAGTTAATATAAGTCCATATTTCAATCTCACAATCTCTGGCAGTGGTAATAAAACATTGGCAGGTAGCTCCTCTGTCAGTGGCACTCTGACCCTTACAGGCAGCACCCTGACCGTCGCAGGTTTTACTCTTACATTAAACGGACCCGCAATTGCCGGGACACCTTCAAATCTTATTACAACCGCAGCCTCCAGCCTTGTTTTCGGCGGTACCTCAGCAGGTGTTTTAATACCAACAAGCATTGTTGCTTTAAATGGTCTTTCAATAACCAATACCAGTATAGTAACTTTACAAAGCTCTCCTACAATATCCGGCACGTTCAATCCCACAGGGGCAGGATTATCTATCGGGGCAAACACAATTACGCTCAATGGCATAATAAATTGCGGAACGCTTGTCGGAGGAGCAACCTCGAATATTATTATTGGAGGTGCCGGAGCAGCAAGCCTGCCCGGGGTGACATTAAATAACCTTACTGTAAACAGGGCAGTAGTCACAATGTGCGGCGATATTACTGTGGGAGGAACGCTGACCCTCACTTCCGGAGCGTTGACAATTGGTGCCAATACTCTTACTCTGTCAGATACAGGAACTCTTTCTTACGGTGCCGGTTCGTTGACAGGAGGAGTAACCTCCAACCTGACGATCGGGATTGGTGCAGATATAACCCTGAGTGCAGTGGCAGGCGGACTCAATAATTTCACAACAAGCAGGAATATAATACTTGGGGCAGCTTTATCATTGAATGGTACTCTGACACTTACCGCCGGTACCTTTACTGTTGGAGGCAATACTCTGACATTAAACGGACCGACCATCGCCGGAACGCCTTCAAATCTGGCAACGACAGCAGCCTCCAGTCTTGTTTTTGGCGGTACCTCAGCCGGTGTATTAATCCCGGCAAGTGTAGTCGCATTAAATGGTCTTTCAATAACCAATACCAGTATTGTAACTTTACAAAGCTCTCCGACAATAACCGGAACTTTTAATCCTACTGGCGGGGGGTTGTCTATCGGGGCAAACACACTGACACTTAATGGTATAATAAATTGCGGAACGCTTGTCGGAGGAGCAACCTCGAATATTATTATTGGAGGTGCCGGAGCAGCAAGCTTACCCGGGGTGACTCTGAATAATCTTACTGTCAACCGGGCAGTCACAATGTGTGGCAATGTTACTGTGGGAGGAACTCTTACCCTCACTTCCGGAGCGTTGACAATTGGTGCCAATACTCTTACTCTGTCAGATACAGGAACTCTTTCTTACGGGGCCGGTTCATTGACAGGAGGAGTAACCTCGAACCTGACAATCGGGACTGGTGCAGATATAACTCTGAGTGCAGTGGCAGGCGGACTCAATAATTTCATAACAAGCAGGAATATTATACTTGGGGCAGCTTTATCGTTGAATGGCACTCTGACCCTTACGGCCGGTACCTTTACTGTCGGAGGCAATACTCTGACACTAAACGGACCGACCATCGCCGGAACGCCTTCAAATCTGGTAGTTACAGCAGCATCAAGCCTTGTTTTTGGAGGTACCTCAGCCGGTGTATTAATACCGGCAACTGTAGTCGCGTTAAATGGTCTTTCAATTACCAATACCAGTTTTGTAACTTTACAAAGCTCTCCGACAATAACCGGAACTTTTAATCCTACAGGCGGGGGGTTGTCTATCGGGGCAAACACACTGACACTTAATGGTATAATAAATTGCGGAACGCTTATCGGGGGAGCAGCTTCCAATATTATAATCGGAGGTGCCGGAGCAGCAAGCCTGCCCGGGGTAACATTAAATAACCTTACTGTCAACCGGGCAGTGACCTTGTGTGGTAATGTCACCGTGGGAGGCACGCTTACCCTCACTTCCGGAGTGTTGACAATTGGTGCCAATACTCTGACTCTGTCCAATGCTGGAACTCTTTCATACGGTGCCGGTTCATTGACAGGAGGAGTAACCTCGAACCTGACAATCGGGACTGGTGCAGATATAACTCTGAGTGCAGTGGCAGGCGGGCTCAATAATTTCACAACAAGCCGGAATATAATACTTGGAGCAGCTTTATCGTTGAATGGCACTCTTACCCTGACAGCAGGCACCTTTACTATAGGAGCAAATACCCTCACTCTGAACGGACCTGCAATTGCCGGGACATCAACTAATCTGGTGGCTGCTGCTACTTCGAGTTTATCATTTGGAGGTTCTTCTTCCGGAGTATTTATTCCTTCAAGTGTCACAAACCTGGCTAATCTTACAATAAATAATGCACATGGTGTTACTATGAACAGTAACATTACACTTGCAGCCGGTGGAGTTTTGACCCTTACAAGCGGTATTGTGCAGGCAGGAACTTATACTCTGAAAATTACCAACACTAATCCTGCGGCAGCTATTCTCTGGACACCTGGTTCTTTTGTAAATGTCACTACAGGAAATGTTGAAAGAACTCTGACGGCAAACCTGGCGGGAAGTGGTAATAATTACCTTTTTCCGGTAGGAGAAAGCGGAGTCTTTAAAGGGCTGAACCTGAGAGATGTAAATACCGGGGTTACTGGCCCTGTTCTTCGCGCTTCGGTAAATGCAACAGGCGCACTTACCGGTGATGGCACCACATTAAGTTCAGTATATCCCCGCTATTGGTCATTGCTAAATATGAATGGCGGAAACTTTACAAGTGCCAAGGTGGAATTATATGAAAGTGGCCTGGATTTTTCAAAAACTATTGGAATGTCGTCTGCCATTCCTGGCAATTATTCGGCAATCTGGGGATCAAGCAATACATCTTCCATAATATCACCTACTGTTCTTAATCCTGGTCCTTATTTCTGTATTGGTGAAAGTATAACCGGTATTTATTATTCCTATCAGTCGGGAAGCTGGAACTCCCCGGGTACATGGACTTCAGACCCGAGCGGAACGCTACAGATCGGCTCTACAGTTCCTGGAAATAATGCCAAGGTCACGATCCTGCCGGGTCGTACAGTTTCTCTGCCTGCCAACATTGCCACACTGACGCTTGACATAACCATTAACCCTGGCGGATTTCTCGATCAGAGTACTTATAAGTTTACAAACGGCATTTACGCCCTTCGCGGAAGCGGTACAATAAAGCTATCCTCAGCCAATTTCCCGACTCCTGTCATAATCAATACATTAGTGACGACAGACGGTGGAACGACCGAATATGACGCTGCCGTCACAATGCCTGCTACCCAGGCCACATATTATCACCTGACAATAAATGCGGCAGGTACGGTTATCCAGAAGAGCAACGTGACCCTTAACGGTAATCTTTATGTGAAGCAGGGGACCTTCCAGATAAATGACGCAACGGC
>JBEKFE010000017.1:0-160018 GCA_050013475.1 Bacteroidales bacterium | reverse complement strand
GGAGGCCTTTCGAATATGAGACTGACAAACTACAACACCGGTACAAGTAAATGGGTTGAGATACCAACTACTTCAACAGGAGATAACTATAATGGGACAGCTACTTCGACCAATTTATTGAGTTCGACAGGATCAGATGAATATACATTAGCTTCCGTCACAGATCTGAGGCCAAAAGCTAAGTTTTCTCCTTCCGGTCCTGTTTGTGGCACTGCAGGGATACCTGTGACATTTGCTGCTCCGGGACCCATACCTTTTGATTATGTAATAAATTATACTGTCAATGGTGCAGCACAACCGCCGGTGACAATTACATCAGGAATGGTCCCCTACACATTACCCACCCCTGCTCCGGGTGTATATGTTCTGACAGGCTTTACCTATAACAGTGGTGCAAGTACAGGAAGTGTCGATGTAACCCCAATTACCGTTTCTGCGACTCCGACTACGGCAAACGCAGGGCCGGACCAGGCAATATGCGGGATCACAACCGCAACACTTGCCGGGAATACTCCTGTTATAGGGACCGGATTATGGACTATAGTGAGCGGTGCCGGTGGAAATATTATTACACCCACCAGTCCTACCAGCCAGTTTATCGGTCTGAACAGCGTAGTTTATACGTTGAGATGGACTATAAGTAACGGATCGTGCCAGTCGACAGATGATATCATCATCAACTTTACCGTACAGCCGAATCCGCCAACTGCTCCATCTCCTCAAACGTTCTGTGCTGTAAGCGCCCCTACCATTGCCATCCTTTCGGTGACGCCTCCGCCTGCATGTACCGTCAACTGGTACAGTGCAGCAATTGGTGGCATTTTTCTGGCTCCGGGAACACCTCTGGCAAATGGTACGACCTATTATGCCGAATCCGTAGCCGGCTCATGCGTAAGTCTTACGCGCACTGCGGTACTTGTGAATCTGACCCCTAACAATACTATAATACTTTCATCGGCTCCGGGTACTGATAACCAGACGAAGTGTATCAGCACTGCCATCACGAATATCACTTATTCAACCACGGGAGCCACCGGAGCCAATGTAACTGGTCTGCCGGCTGGAGTGAATGGAGTATGGGCTGTCAATGTAGTTACGATTAGCGGCACACCAACTGCATCAGGTACTTTCAACTATACCGTGACCCTCACGGGAGGTTGCGGAGTGGTTACCACTACAGGAACCATCATAGTAACGCCAAACAATACCATGACACTTACGTCAGCTATCGGAACAGATAACCAGAATGGTTGCCTGAACACAGCGATAACAAGTATCACCTATTCAACCACGGGTGCAACGGGAGCGACAGTGACCGGATTGCCCGCAGGAGTAACGGGCACGTGGGCGGCAAATGCCGTTGGAATTAGCGGTTCACCTACTGCGACCGGCACTTTCAACTATTCAGTTAACCTGACAGGTGGTTGCGGTGCAACTAACGCTTCTGGGACCATTACAGTTTATAATAACCCCGCACCCGTCATTTCAGGGAATAATACAGTTTGTCCCAACGCAACAGGTGTGATCAATAGCACACCGTTTATTGCAGGCCATACCTACCTTTGGGCTGTTACAGGAGGCGTAATATCCGGATCCGCTACAAGCAACAGTGTAACAATAAACTGGGGCGGACCAGGCGTGGGAACGCTTACCGTCACCGAAACAACTGCAACGGGCTGTTCAACGATCACGCCTGCATATAATGTTAATAAAGTTGATGCCACACCACCGGTTGCAATTTGCAAAAATGCAACGATCTATGTTGATGGCACAGGAAATGCGACATTGGCAGTTTCTGATGTGAATAACGGATCAAGTGATAATTGTGATCCATCTCCGATAATGTTCCTGAGCAAGACAAATTTTGCCTGCCCGGATATCGGAGCTGCCGTTCCGGTTACCCTCACTGTTACGGATGCATCCGGCAACAGCAGTAACTGCTTATCGCAGGTCACAGTTCTTGATACCGTTAAACCAGTTATAAATGTTAAGCCTTTTACCCTTATTCTGGACGCGACGGGTACAGGAACGCTCCTGCCATCGGATATTGATAACGGTTCATTCGATAACTGCGGTGCAATAACACTTACGGTTACTCCAAATACTTTTAACTGCTCTGATGAAGGTACACAGACCGTCACAATGCAGGCTACCGATTCACATGGAAATACAAGATCGAAAAGCGCTACAATTACGGTCAGCTCATCACTTACGATCAATACTATAACTTTGAATTCCTGCGATCTGGCTGCGCCGTTTGCATTGTATGAAGCAAATGTGACCGGAGGAGACAGTATATACACTTATGACTGGAAAGGGATGGAAACCGGCTCGCTGCCATTTGTATACTTCGATGCGATTCCGCCTTACCTGCATTTTTCAAATACAAGCACCGTTCAGGCACCTTTCTTTAATAACCTAATGGCCGACGGAACTTATCATATACGTCTTATTGTCACAGATGGTAATGGTTGCAGGGATACATCTATTATGGTAATGGTCAAATCCGGCACTACATATAACAACGTAACACTTAAATATTCGACTGCCTGCGAAGGAACAGTTGTAACCTATACAGTACCTTACTATTCCACAGCAACCTATTCATGGGATGTTACTAATGGTGTCATAATGACTCCAACTGATACTAATTCTGTTGATGTCAAATGGAATCTTGGTGCAACGATGGGCGTTATTGTGGGTAATACAACAAAACTGGACATTCTGGGGAATCCGTGCGGATCTTCGGTCGTTGATACTGTAACGATTAATACAACCCCGGTTCCGGCATTCAACAGTCCCGTAATAACAGTCTGTTCGAATTCGGAATATACATATACCCTGACCAGCACGTTTACATCTTACAACTGGACCATTACCGGTGGAGTAATTACCGGCGGAGGTACAGCAGGAGTCAATTTTGTCAAAGTAAGATGGGGATCGGGTCCGGCAGGAAAAGTTTCAGTTGATGTACAGAATGCATCTTCCTGCTCAGGAACAGTATTTGTGGATGTATCAATTTTTGATCTGCAGGGAACTATCGTATCCCAGACAAATGTTTCATGCAATGGTTCATCAGATGGTTCTGTCACAGCTGCAGCAACTGCAGGTACAGGACTTGCGCCTTATGAATATTCTCTTGACGCTTGCGCATACCAGGCGAGCGGGATATTCTCAGGAATTGGGATCGGTAATCATACAATAACCATACAGGATGCATTGCTATGTACATTTGATATACCGTTTACAATTACTCAGCCTGCAGTCATACTTGGAAGTGTCTCTTCCCAGACAAACGTGAGCTGTTTTGGAGGATCAGACGGGAGTATTACAATAGCAGCTTCGGGTGGGAACCCGCCATATCTGTATGATATTGACGGAGGGGCTTACCAGGCATCCAATGTATTCAGCGGACTTACATCAGGAGCCCATACTGTTACAATACAGGATGCCAATCTTTGTACAAAGAATGTTCCTGTCAATATCACGCAGCCTGCTGCTCTTTCAGGCTCAATAATTCTTCAGACCAATGTCGACTGCAACGGTAACTCAACCGGCAGCGTAACTATAGCCGGTTCCGGAGGTACTCCTCCTTACCAGTATAGCCTTGACGGAGGACCGTATCAGGCTTCTGGAAATTTCAGCGGACTTGCCGCAGGAGGATACATGGTTACGGTACAGGACTCCAAACTCTGTACTTTCAATGTTCCCGTGACCATTACGCAACCTGCAGTCCTGACTGGAGCAATTGCATCGCAGACAAATGTTACCTGCAATGGAGGCAATGACGGTCAGGTGACTATTAGCGCGGCCGGAGGCACCGCTCCCTATCAGTACAGCCTGAACGGAGGAGGATACCAGGTCTCTGCCACATTTACCGGACTCACAGCAGGTTCATATATAATTACAATAAGGGATTCGAAGCTTTGTACATCAAATGTGCCGGTCACAATAACTGAACCGGCAGCGATAATAGCTACTGCTTCAAGTAATAGCCCGGTTTGTGAAACTGGGACAATAAACCTGTCAGGCACTCCGAACGGGATGACCATATATTCATGGACCGGGCCGAACGGATTCATATCAGCGCTGCAAAACCCGTCAATTCCGGCAGCCACACCAGCTATGACAGGTGTCTATAACCTTACAGTTACAAATGCAAGCGGATGCACTGCTTTTGCAAATACCAATGTTGTTGTAACACCTAAAAATACAATAACTCTCACATCGGGTCCCGGAACGGATAACCAGACGAAGTGTATCAGCACGGCTATCACGAATATCACCTATTCAACCACGGGAGCCACCGGAGCCAATGTAACAGGTCTTCCGGCAGGAGTGAACGGAGTATGGGCAGCTAATGTTGTAACCATAAGCGGCATACCGACAGCATCGGGAACGTTCAACTATACAGTGACCCTCACAGGAGGTTGCGGAGTAGTAACTACAACAGGAACAATCACAGTAACACCGAACAATACTGTCACGCTGACAAGTGCAGCCGGAACGGATAACCAGACGAAGTGCATCAGCACGGCCATCACGAATATCACCTATTCGACCACGGGAGCCACGGGAGCCAATGTAACAGGTCTGCCGGCAGGAGTGAACGGAGTATGGGCAGCCAATATTGTAACCATAAGCGGTATACCGACAGCATCGGGAACGTTCAACTATACAGTGACCCTCACTGGAGGTTGCGGAATAACAACGACTACTGGTGTTATTAATGTGACACCTAACAGCACAATAAATCTTACTTCTGCTGCCGGAACTGATAACCAGACACTGTGTATAAACACTGCTATCACGAATATCACCTACGCAACTACTGGAGCGACAGGAGCCACGGTTACCGGACTACCGGCAGGAGTGAATGGAGTATGGGCAGCCAATGTTGTAACCATAAGCGGCATACCGACTGTATCCGGTACGTTCAACTACACTGTGACTCCTACCGGGGGATGTGGTCCTGCTACTGCTATTGGAACGATAAATGTTACAGGCGTAAGTACAATAACATTAGCTTCGCCTCCAGGTACTGATAACCAGACAATTTGCGTCAATACTGCGATTGCAAATATAACATACGGAACGACAGGCGCCACCGGAGCAACATTTGCCGGGCTGCCGACCGGAGTTAATGGAGTATGGGTAGCCAATGTTGTTACCATTAGCGGAACACCAACTGTGACAGGCACGTTCAATTATACGGTAACTCCAACAGGAGGCTGTGGTGCGGCTACAGCTACAGGAACAATCAATGTGACCACAAATAATACTATTACCCGTACATCAGCGGCGGGAACCGATAATCAGAGCCTCTGCATCACTACACCAATTACAGCCATCACTTATTCAACCACGGGAGCCACGGGAGCCAATGTAACAGGTCTTCCTGCAGGAGTGAATGGAGTATGGGCAGCCAATGTTGTAACTATTAGCGGCACTCCGACAGCGTCGGGTACTTTCAACTATACGGTGACACTCACTGGAGGTTGTGGTGTAGTAACGGCAACAGGTACTATTACGGTTAATCCTGTAAACACAATAACACTTACATCAGCGCCTGGGACAGATAATCAAACAGTTTGTATCGGGAATCCTCTTGTTACAATAACCTATGCTACTACCGGAGCCACAGGTTCCACATTCACAGGACTCCCGGCCGGTCTGACAGTAAGCTGGGCGGCCAGTACTGTAACTATAAGTGGTACTCCAACAACTTCAGGAGTATATCCTTACACAATCAACCTTACCGGTGGATGCGGAACTGTATCAGCAAATGGTACTATAGTGGTCGAGCCGATAAACACTATCACTCTCCTTTCTGCTCCAGGTACAGATAATCAGACAACCTGCATCAGCACAGCAATAACCAATATCACATATGTTACATTCGGAGCCACAGGTGCAACTATTACAGGTCTTCCTGCCGGAGTAACAGGTGGATGGGCCGCAAATGTAGTGTCCATTACCGGAACTCCGACAGTTACAGGAACATTCAACTATACTGTTACACTTACAGGTGGATGCGGAGTAGCTACTGCAAATGGAAGCATTACAATTGATCCAAACAACACCGCAATTCTTTCCTCAGGTGCCGGAACTGATAACCAGGCTGTATGCATCAACACACCGATAACAAATATTACCTATGCTACCACAGGTGCAACAGGCGCAACATTTACAGGATTGCCTGCCGGTGTCAACGGCAACTGGGCAGTAAATACGGTAACGATCAGCGGAGCGCCAACTGTAGCAGGTACATTTAACTATATTGTTACCCTGACAGGCGGTTGCGGATCAGTTACTGCTTCAGGAGCTCTTACAGTTAATCCTGCCAACACAGTGACGTTATCTTCAGCACCAGGGACGGATAATCAAACCAGGTGTATCAACAATGCTATCACGAATATTACCTATAACACAACCGGGGCGACCGGTGCCACATTTACAGGATTACCTGCAGGTGTAAATGGTGTTTGGGCGGCTGGTATAGCTACTATAAGCGGCTCGCCTACTGCGTCCGGAACATTTAATTATACAGTCACCCTGACAGGAGGATGTGGCGCAGTAATGGCTAATGGGACTATCACGGTCACGCCAGCTAATACGATCACTCTGACATCTCCGGCAGGTACGGATAACCAGACTGTCTGCATCAGCATACCGATTTTGAATATCGCTTATGCAACAACAGGTGCAACCGGAGCAACATTTACCGGCTTACCGGCCGGAGTAAATGGTGTATGGGCCGCAAATGTCGTAACCATCAGTGGCACCCCGACTGTAGCAGGAACTTTCAGCTATACAATAACCCTTACAGGAGGTTGCGGGATAGTAGCAACAACGGGAACTGTTACAGTATCACCGAACAATAGTATAAGCCTCAGCTCAGCTGCCGGAACGGATAATCAGACACTGTGTATAAATACTGCTATCACGAATATCACTTATGCGACTACTGGAGCAACAGGAGCTACCGTTACAGGTTTGCCGGCCGGAGTAAATGGTGTATGGGCTGCAAATGTTGTGACCATTAGCGGTTTACCAACTGTATCAGGTACATTCAATTATACTGTTACACTATCAGGAGGTTGCGGAGTAGTTACTGCAATTGGTTCAATTACTGTAACCCCTGCAAACACGATAAGTCTGACTTCAGCAGCCGGAACAGATAACCAGACGATATGTATCAACACAGCGATCACTAATATTACATATGCAACAACCGGGGCCACCGGGGCAACGATCACTGGTCTGCCAGTAGGAGTAAATGGCGTATGGGCTGCCAATCTGGTAACTATCAGCGGCACACCTACGGTATCAGGAACGTTTAATTATACAATTACCCTTACAGGAGGTTGCGGAGTTGTTACTACAACAGGTACTATTACCCTGACTCCTAATAATACTATTGTCCTCACCTCTGCTGCAGGTTCAGATAACCAGATCCTGTGCATTAATACGGCAATCACAAACATTACCTACACCACTACCGGGGCGACCGGAGCAACAATAACAGGCTTGCCAGCCGGAGTAAATGGAAACTGGGCAGCGAATACTGTAACTATTAACGGCACACCATCTGTCTCAGGTATTTTCAATTATACTGTAACTCTATCAGGAGGATGCGGTGCGGTTTCAACAACAGGAGCAATTACCGTCAATCCGCTCAATACGGTTTCGCTGACATCTGGTGCAGGGACAGACAACCAGACATTGTGCATCAATACTCCTGTAACAAATATTACATACGCCACCACTGGTGCAACAGGAGCAACATTTGCCGGGCTACCGGCAGGGGTTAACGGTGTATGGGCTGCAGGAATAGCAACCATCAGCGGTTCACCTTCTGCTTCAGGTACCTTTAATTATACAGTAACGCTGACAGGCGGATGCGGAGCGGTAATGGCTAACGGAACGATAACTGTCACTCCTGCAAATACAGTTGCTCTTACATCTCCGGCAGGAACGGATAACCAGACAGTATGCATCAACAATGTAATTGCAACTATTACATATTCAACAACCGGTGCGACAGGTGCAACAGTCACAGGGTTACCGGCTGGAGTAAATGGGGTATGGGCTGCAAATGCTGTAACCATAGCAGGAACTCCGACTGTATCAGGTACTTTCAACTACACTGTTACATTAACCGGAGGTTGCGGAGCGGTAAGCGCTGTGGGCGTGATCAATATAACACCGGACAACACTGTCACACTGACAAGTGCAGCAGGAACAGATAACCAGACAGTGTGCATCAACAATGCAATTACCGGTATTACATATTCAACAACTGGTGCAACAGGTGCAACAGTAACGGGGTTACCGGCAGGAGTCAATGGTGTATGGGCAGCCAATGTTGTTACGATCAGCGGCACGCCGACAGCATCGGGTACATTCAACTATACTGTGACACTAACCGGAGGTTGCGGAGTGGTAACTGCAACGGGCACAATTAATGTGACTCCTGACAACACTGTTGTGCTAACCTCTGTAGCAGGAACAGACAATCAGACACTCTGTATCAACACAGCTATCACAAATATCACGTATGGTACAACAGGAGCAACGGGAGCAACAGTAACCGGATTACCGGCAGGAGTGAGTGGAGTCTGGGCTACAAATGTTGTGACAATAAGCGGCACACCAACGGCATCAGGAACGTTTAATTATACGGTTACCCTTACCGGAGGTTGCGGAGTAATAACTATTGCGGGCGTAATCAATGTAACACCAGACAATACTGTAATACTTACTTCACCCGCGGGAACTGATAACCAAACCCTCTGCATCAGCACTCCGATAACAAATATTACCTATGGAACAACAGGTGCAACTGGAGCAACGGTAGCCGGATTACCGGCAGGAGTGAATGGAGTATGGGCCGCGAATATTGTGACAATAAGCGGTATGCCAACGATATCAGGTACATTTAATTATACAGTTACCCTTACAGGCGGTTGCGGTGCAGTTATTGCTACCGGTGTGATCAATGTAACTCCTGACAATACTGTTTCACTTACATCAGCTGCAGGAACTGATAACCAGACCCTGTGCATTAGCACACCAGTTACAAGTATCACTTATGCAACGACAGGAGCAACAGGAGCCACAGTTACTGGTCTTCCTGCAGGAGTTAATGGGGTATGGGCAGTTAATGTTGTTACTATCAGCGGCACACCAACGGCGTCAGGTACATTCAATTACACAGTGACACTGACTGGCGGATGCGGAGCAGCAGTTGCTACTGGTACCATCACTGTAACCCCGGACAATGTTGTGACACTTACTTCAGTTGCTGGCACTGATAATCAAACAGTTTGTATCAACACGGCAATAACTGATATTACTTACGGTACAACAGGTGCCACAGGTGCAACTGTAACCGGATTGCCAGCAGGAGTAACAGGTACCTGGGCGGCAAATGTTGTGACAATAACCGGTACACCGACTGTATCTGGCACCTTCAGTTATACGATAACCCTTACTGGTGGATGCGGAGTTATAACGGCTTCAGGAACAATAAATTCAACTCCTGACAATACTTCTGTGCTTACATCTGCAGCCGGCACTGATAACCAGACGGTTTGCATCAACATTGCAATAACTGACATCACCTATGGTACAACAGGTGCCACTGGTGCAACAGTGACCGGACTGCCGGCAGGAGTAACCGGAACCTGGGCTGCAAATGTTGTGACAATAACAGGAACACCTACTGTTGCAGGTACATTCAGCTACACAATAACACAAACAGGAGGTTGCGGTATGGTAACAGCAACGGGTACTATCATAGTTTCAGATGACAATACTGTAATATTGACATCGGCACCAGGTACAGACAGTCAGACCCTTTGTATCAACACTGCAATAGCTGATATCACCTACGGTACAACAGGAGCTACAGGTGCAGCAGTCACCGGCTTACCGGCAGGAGTAAACGGGATTTGGGCAGCAAATGTCGTGACCCTATCCGGTATACCAGCAGCATCTGGCACCTTCAATTATACGGTGACACTTACGGGAGGATGCGGAGTCGTTACAGCTTCAGGAACAATAACAGTAACTCCGGATAATACTGTAACCCTAACCTCCACGGCAGGAACTGACAATCAGAGTTTGTGCCTGGGTGGACCAATAACAGACATAACTTATGCTACCACAGGTGCAACCGGAGCAACCGTTACTGGACTGCCAGCTGGAATTACAGGGACATGGGCAGCCAATGTCGTGACTATTACAGGCACGCCGACAGCTGCAGGTACGTTCAACTACACGGTCACACTTACAGGAGGCTGTGGAACAATTACCGCAAACGGAAGTATAACTGTTACCGTAGGCAATGCATTGTCATTAACCTCTGCTGCCGGTACCGATAACCAGATGGTATGCATCAATACGGCAATTACTGACATTACGTATGGAACCACTGGTGCCACTGGAGCCACAGTGACCGGGTTACCTGCCGGAGTTACTGGAACATGGGCAGCCAATGTTGTGACAATTACAGGGTCACCGTCTGTTCCAGGAATATTTAATTATACAGTAACTCTCACAGGTGGTTGCGGAGGATTGACGGCCAATGGAACATTAACCATAACGCCTGACAATAGTGTGACGTTAAGTTCAGCAGCCGGAACAGACAGCCAGACGCTATGTATCAACACAATGATCACCGATATCACATATGCAACAACCGGTGCAACAGGTGCAACAGTGACCGGCCTGCCTGCAGGCGTAAATGGAGTCTGGGCAGCTGATGTTGTTACAATAAACGGCACACCGTCTGCATCAGGAACATTCAACTATACGGTGACACTGAACGGAGGCTGTGGAGTTATTACAGCTACAGGTACAATAACTGTAACCCCTGATAATACCATCTCACTAACCTCTGCTGCCGGTACTGATAATCAGTCAGTTACTATCACTTCGGCAATAACCGACATTACATACGGAACTACAGGTGCAACAGGAGCTGCAGTTAGTGGACTACCTGCAGGGGTTAACGGAACATGGGCTGCAAATGTGGTTACAATTACAGGTACACCTGCAGCTATCGGAACGTTCAATTATACAATAACACTTTCCGGCGGATGCGGCTCCGATACCGACACGGGAACTATTACCGTGAATATGCTTCCATCAGTTGTTGTAACAAATCCGGCCGCTGTCTGCTCACCTCTGACAGTGGATATTACAGCACCGGCAGTGACTGCTGGCTCGACTCCGGGACTGACACTTACCTACTGGACGGATGCAGCAGCAACTATTCCATATGCCACACCCGCTACAGCAACTACAGGAACATATTATATCAAGGGAACTGACGGATCAGGATTTTCGGATATTCAGCCTGTTGTTGTAATTGTCAATGCTTCACCTACAATAACAGTTGCAATAACAGGTGTGCTTTGCAATGGTACATCTTCCGGAGCAGTTGACCTTACAGTAGCCGGAGGAGTTGCTCCTTATACTTTCCTCTGGAGTAACTCAGCAACTACTGAAGACATAAGTGGCTTGATCGCAGGATCTTATTCCGTTACTGTTACAGATTCCATCGGATGTTCTGCTAATGTTGCGGCAGATGTCATGGAACCGGCCAAACTGTCAATCGAAGAAACTCATACTGACGCAAAATGTCCGGGCGAGGATAACGGCTCAATTACACTGACAATAACAGGCGGAGTACAGCCGTATTCCATACTATGGTATGACGGATTGACGACAGCTACCAGAGCGGCTAAGGATACAACTTACTTTGTTAAGGTAACTGATGCGAATGGTTGCTCTGATAGTCTTGACATTATAGTCGGGATCAGCGATGGGTCAAATTGTATACAGATCCCGGAAGTAATTACCCCGAACGGTGATGGCAAAAATGATACATGGATAATAAAGAACATCGGAATGTATCCGAATGCAGAGGTATTAGTGTACTCAAGGTGGGGCGAACTGGTATTCCGGACAAAGAATATATCTGCCAACCCGTGGGATGGGAGATACCGTGGAAAGCTTGTCCCGGTGGATTCATACCATTATATACTTTATTTAAATGATGGTTCAAAGCCAAGAACAGGAGTAATAACTGTGTTAAGATAATTTGATTAATAATTTGTAGCTTTAAAATATGAGATTCAGAAGGGTTCTTATTCTATCGGTTGTCTCAGGATTCATTTCACTGGCAGCACTTTCTCAACAGGTGCCAATGTACAGCCAGTATATAATGAACGGGTTTCTCATTAATCCTTCTTTAGCCGGAAGAGACGGCTACACGACCGTCAACCTGACCGTCAGGGAAGACTGGGTGGGTATGGAGGGAGCACCGCATACTTATGCTGCGAGCTTCCAGACCAGGCTACTTAAGGATAGCTATATCTCAAAGTCCACCTCGGTGAAGAAGAAGATGGTAAGGCCTACAAAAGGTGGTAATGTAGGGATAGGCGGTTACGTTTTCAACGACAGGAACGGCATAATAAGCCGTACCGGGCTTCTTGCTGCCTACGCTTATCATATAGCGCTCGGAAGAACCGGGACAACTCCAAACTATCTTTCATTAGGTCTGGCTGCAACATTCTACCAGTATGCAGTGGATCTGAATGGTAACCTTCTGCTAAATGATGTAAACGATGAATTCCTGAACAACTACGACAGGGTGACATACATTCCTGATTTTAATGTTGGCGCAACCTATACAACCGAGAATTATTATGTGGGATTTTCAATGACCTCATTGTCACGGGGATCGATCATCTTTGCCAACAGTGGTGATAATAACCGGTCTGAACTTGGTAATTATTTTCTTACCGGCGGCTTAAAGATACACTTCAAGGGCGCACCCGACTGGGAACTACAGCCATCTGCATTGCTGAGATCATCAGATCAGGTCTTTCATTCAATTATGATGGACCTCACGGCGAGAATGTATTACCAGGGAAATTACTGGGCCGGGATCTCATACAGGACCAATAATGCCATAATTGCTCTCTTCGGACTAAGGGTTGACAAGTTTTACATAGGTTATGCCATTGATTTTACACTTTCGGACCTGCACGGTAAAACTTTAGGGTCGCATGAACTGACACTAGCAGTTAAATTTGGCGAAAGCGCCCGAAGGTACAGATGGATAAACGCATATTAAGCCAAATAGAAACATCAAAGGGGCTGCCTCAAAAGCTGCCCTTTTTTATTTGTTTTTCCTTCAGACAATACAATGTCACCGCTATTGATTAATTTTGGATCATGCTGCGAAAAGCACCCTTACTGATGTTTTTGCCACTTATTTTTTTCTCGTGTCAGAAGAATACCCTGAGCGAAAATTATACTCTTCGTTTTTCTGCTGACACGATCTATTTTGACACTGTCTTTGCGACGATAGGTTCAGTGACTAAAGAACTCAGAGTAAAAAATGCAGAAAAACAAAAAATAATCATTGATGAGATATACCTTGCCGGCGGCAACAAATCACAATTCCGGCTTAATATTGACGGCGAACCTGCGTACTCCAGGCAAAATGTCGAAATTGATGCAGGTGACAGTGTTTTTATTTTTGTGGATGTGAATGTAAATCCTGCAAATCAGGATTCTCCGGTAGCAGTAACCGATTCAGTAATGTTCAGAACGGCCGGGAATACTTACAAGGTTCATCTGCTTGCATGGGGACAGAATATTAATCTTATTGAAAACAAGGTCATTGGCAGCCAGACTTGGAGAGGGGTAAAGCCATATGTTATTTATGGTAATGTCCTTATCGATACACTCCAGACTCTCACTATAGAAGCCGGATCAAGGATATATTTTCACAGGAACAGTTCAATGACCGTTGCCGGATCGTTTGTCGTACAAGGATCTCAGGATTCGATGGTGACATTCGCAGGCGACAGGCTGGAAAAAATGTACGATGATATTCCCGGACAGTGGCTGGGGTTCAGTCTTCTAAATGTCAGTTCAGGCAATAAGATCAGCCACGCCCTTATTAAAAATTCAATAAACGGAGTCAGCCTCGGTGAATCTGTCTCAAATGGACTGTCACCAGACCTGGAAATATTGAATTCATCTATCCTGCACTCAACCGTATCTTGTCTCTCTGCCATACACGGGAAGATAACCGCGGCGAACTGCATTTTCTCACATACCGGGAAATATTGTATCTCTCTGGTTTCAGGGGGAGACTACAGTTTTACTTTTTGTACGGTGTACGACCTGTGGGACTATGGCTTCAGGCTTACACCCTCCGTTTATGTTTATGAACAGGGTCAGTCTGGAGGAGGATACCCCGGACAGGTAAATCTTGCCCTGAATAACTGTGCCATTTATGGCGATATGATCTCGGAGCTTGATATTGTACCGGCCGGGAATAGCTTCACCGGGAATTATTTTATAGATCATTGCCTTCTGAAGCTTGATACACTCCATGCGTCATTCTGGTCGGATGAGATATTCCCCGGCGCTATTGTCAACAAGGATCCGCGATTCATTGACCCTGCTGATTACGATTTCAGACCTGATACACTTTCACCACTTATTGGCAACGGCAATCCTTTGTACAGTACGGAATATCCGTTTGATTACAGGGGTGAATCCAGAACTAGAGACAGCAGACCCGATATCGGAGCATTTGAGAGGATCCCGGGCGAGCACGCGAAATAACCATTTCATGCTTAATGACAGCGGGATCAGCCATAAGATTTGTAATTGTCGGATCACTGATATATCTCCATAGCAGTGCCGGACAATCGCAGGAAATACCAGGCAGACCTTACAGACTTGTATTTTATAATGTCGAGAATATGTTCGATGCCCGGGATGATTCACTTACTGACGATAAGGAATTCCTCCCTTCAGGGGCAATGCACTGGACAACAGCAAGGTTCAGGCAGAAAATAAGCTCAATATACAAGGTACTTGCAGCAGCCGGCGAATGGGACCCTCCGGCACTGGCAGGATTTTGTGAAGTTGAAAATAAAACAGTTCTGCAGGCGCTGGTATTTGATACCTGGCTTTCAAAATATGAATATGGAATAGTAACAGGTGAGACAAAAGATCCAAGAGGCATACGACCTGGAATAATCTACAGGAAGGATCTTATGAAACTCTTGTCATTCAGGAGTATAGAACCAATCATGGAAACTTCCGGGGAGTTCAGAAGCAGGAAGATTTTATATACCAAATGGCTTATATATCATGATACGGTTCATCTGTTTCTGAATCACTGGCCTTCAAGAAGAAGGGGCGTGATGGCGGAAGAAAAGGTGAGGCAATCAATTTCATCAGCATTAAAGAACAGAGTCGATTCTCTTTCAACATGTTCAGGAGGTACTGCCAGGATAATTATTGCAGGTGATTTCAACTGTACACCTGATGACCCGATAATAATCAGTATGTGCACCAATCCCGGAGGAGTCAGTAAAAGCCCGCTTCTTGTAAATCTCTCTGCAGGTGCGGCAGAAAGAGGAGAGGGGACATTCAAATTCCGGGGCAAATGGGAGATGATCGATCAGATACTGGTTTCTGCCAGCATCCTTGATCCTGTCAAAGGTATTTATACGGAGAAGGAATTTTTCAGGATATTCAAACCTGATTTCCTTATGCAGAAAGACGTTAATTATCCTGGTTACCTGCCTTTTTCAACATATCGCGGATTCAGGTACCGGGGAGGCTTCAGCGATCATCTTCCTGTTATCCTTGATCTGAAGGTCAGGTAGCTTTTTTCTTTTCAGATAACCCGAGTGATAATGCTGTTTTCATCATTATCTGCCTGGCGGCATTATACTCGTTCGGTATGATTCCGTCAAGGATAGCATCCCGGATGGCATTCTTAATAATTCCAACCTCTCTGCCGGGTCTGATCCCGAAGAGGGAGATGATCTCATCTCCATTTATCGGGGGCTTGAAGTTTCTTACGGCATCTTTTTCCTCGATCTCCCTGAGTTTTTGCCTTACAAGCCTGAAGTTTTCAAGATGGCGGGTTTTCTTTTCCTCGTTCTTGGAGGTGATGTCAGCTTCACAGAGGAGCATTAGATCATCAATATCATCACCAGCTTCGAACAACAGCCTTCTTATTGCCGAATCAGTTACTTCTTCCTGTGAGAGCACAATGGGGCGCAGGTGAAGGTCAACGAGTTTCTGGACATATTTCATCCGGTCATTCAATGGAAGCTTTAGCTTCCTGAATATTGATGGTATCATTTTGGAGCCCAGATACTCATGCCCATGAAACGACCACCCGTTCTCAGCCGTGTATTTTCTGGTCACAGGCTTTGCTATATCATGAAGCAAAGCAGCCCACCTCAGCCAGAGATCATCCGTTTTACGGCTAATATTGTCAAGAACTTTTATTGAGTGTAAAAAATTGTCTTTATGAGCTTTACCATCAATTTTCTCGACACCTTTCATCCTGTCCAGCTCAGGGAAAACAAGCGCCAGAAGACCCGACTTCTCAAGGAGGATAAATCCACGCGACGGACGGTCGCACATCATTATCTTGTTCAGCTCTGTAATGATCCTTTCACCTGATATGATCTTTATCCTTGCGGCATTCTTGCTTATCGATCCAAATGTTCCCTCTTCTATTTCAAAATTAAGCTGGGTCGCAAACCTTATTGCCCGCATCATCCTTAGAGGATCATCATCAAAAGTCCTGTCCGGATCGAGGGGAGTCCTTATAATATGGTTTTTAAGATCACTCCGGCCATCAAAAGGATCGATCAGTTCGCCAAACCTGTCGCCGTTCAGGCAGGCAGCCATGGCATTTATTGTAAAATCCCTGCGGTTCTGGTCATCTTCAAGGGTGCCATTTTCCACAACAGGCTTACGGGAACTCCTTTCATATGATTCTTTCCTGGCTCCGACAAATTCAATTTCATAACCGGCTGATTTGCACATTGCTGTCCCGAAGTTTTTAAAGACAGTCACTTTTACGCCCTTTCCAAGCCTGGCCGCAACTTTTTTAGCTGTATCTATTCCGTTTCCAATGACCAGTATATCAATATCTTTTCCCGGATGGTCTCTTTTAAGCAGAGCATCACGGACAAAACCGCCAATTACATATCCTTCCTTTTTCTCTTCATCCAGAACCTGTGAAAGGATACTAAAAATATTATCATCAAGACATATCTTCATATATAAATATGATAATTTGTCATATCTTTGTGACAAAGTTACAATTAATAGTCTATTTCCTGCATCAGTCGAACCATCTATGATCCTGGTACAGGTTTTGTAACTTAGTGAACAATTGGTTGGCCCGTATGTTTTAAAAAAAAGGAAATTATGACCGAACATCTGACAAAAGAGACATTTCTCTCGAAGGTTTTTAACTATGAGGTTAATAAAGATTGGAAGTTTGAGGGTGAAAAACCATGCCTCATAGATTTCTATGCCGATTGGTGTGGCCCATGCAAGATGGTTGCACCGATCCTTGAAGAACTTGCAGGAGAATACAAGGACAGGCTTGATATTTACAAGGTGGATACTGAAAAAGAGTTAGAGCTGGCTACAGTTTTTGGGATAAGAAGCATCCCAAGCCTGCTTTTTGTTCCTAAAGAGGGACAACCCCAGATGGCTATGGGTGCTCTTCCGAAGGAGTCTCTTGAGCAGGCTTTCAGGGATCTTCTTGGGGTTGAAAAAAGCAAATAAAAAAAATCAGTATTCACGAAACTTTCTATGCCTGTTATTCGTTTAAGAATATGAAGCTAAAACAACAGTCAATAGTTTGTTTCACAGGATTTAGGTTAGGGTGTTAAAGTTTATCCCGCGGGTTTGTTCCCGCGGGATTTTTTATGTCATATCCTTGAAGATACTGTTTATCTCCTCTTCTGTGCTTCTTAGCTTTTTCTGACATTGCCTTATCAGTTCCGAAGCTCTTTTCACCTCTTCAGACAGCTTATCAACATCAAGCTCTCCGGTTTCTATGTTACGGAGAATCTTTTCGATCTCCTTCACTGCATCGTTGAACGAAAACTCCTTCTTTGCCATTGTGGTATAAATTTGTAATTATTCCTTTGAATTTGTGTCTTTAATACTTTTCCGGGCAGATGTTACCATACTGCTTACCTTGCCGTCGGAAAACAGAGTATCGATCGTATCGTCTCTTTTCAGCGTTTCTGAAGATGTCAGTATCTTCCCATTCATGGAAGTTATCGTATATCCTCTCTGAAGAACTTTTTCAGGACTCAGAAGATTCACGGTATTGGTGAGGGAATTGAGCTCCGTCTGTTTTTGCCTTAGAAATACAGTTGAATTGTTCAAAGCTGCTGATCTCATCTCTCCAAGCTTTGATTTCAGGTCTCCTGTAAAGGTTTTTACAACGGCATACAGGCGTGAAGTATGATTTACAGGTGTGATACCCTCCCTTACAACAAAATCTTTCCCGGTATTTATTAATCTTATCATTCTTCCGGAAAGACTGTTTTTTTCATTGTTCAGCTTCATCCTGGCAACCGGTATAAGTTTCATGCGGCACGAATCGATCCTCGCTCTGGCATCTTCAATTATTGAAAGAGAGAATGAGGATATTTCATTATAAGTTTCAATGATATGCTCCTCGGTAGCAGCCATCGTGCCTATCAGCAGATCAGCAACTGCCGTGGGAGTTTTTTCGGATCTGTGCGCAACAATATCAGTTACTGACAGATCCTTTTCATGGCCTATGCCTGTAACTACGGGTAAAGGGAATTGTGTAATATGATACGCAATATTATAGTTATCGAACCAGCTCAGGTCGCTTTGAGAACCACCTCCCCGGACTATTACAACCACATTGAAGAGCTCAATATGTTCTGATATTCTGTTGAGCGCCGAGATTATGCCCTCTTCGGTATCAGCTCCCTGCATTGCAGCTTCAAAAAGGGCAGTATTGAACCTGTAACCATAGCTGTTTCCGTCAAGATGCTTAAGAAAGTCGGTAAGGCCTGCAGCATTCTTTGACGAGATCACGGCAATTCTTTTTGGCATGATCGGGAATATCAGGTCCCGGTTCATGGAAATAACTCCTTCTTCCTCCAGCTTTTTTAATATTTGCTGCCTTTTAATTGCCATCTCCCCTAGTGTAAATGCAGGATCAATATCATTAATTACAAGGCTGAGCCCATAAACCTCATGGTACTCAATTTTGATATGTACAAGGACCTTGAGGCCTGATCTTAATGTCTCTCCGGTAGCCTGTTCAAATAGATGCTTTATAAATCTGTACCTGTTGCCCCAGATAACCGCCCTTGCCTTGGCTCTAATGTTTTCATCATCGGGATGTTTTTCGACCAGTTCGAGGTAACAGTGTCCGGCGAAATTTTCCCTGATATCAGATATCTCGGCTGATACCCAGTAGAGACCCGGGAGGGCTGTATAGATGGAATCTCTGATAATCAGCTGTAACTCAGCCAACGACAGTTTATCATTCATCTCTATCTGTTTATCCTGGTTACCTTGAATACAAAGGTTTTATCAGCTGTTTTCAGTCTTATGATATAGAGACCCTGTCCACTGTTGGCGAGATCGTCAATATCAAGGGTCCTGCTTATATAATCCGGATAGGATCGCCGTACAATTGCATTGCCTGAAATAGTATATATTCCCATTTCAATTGATCCGGGTGGCTCCCTGAATAAAACCTTAAGATTTTCAGTGAACGGGTTAGGTCCGATAACTGCCTCATTTTCAGGAATGCTAAGATATTTATATTCAAGACTTTCAATAGCTTTGACCATATCAGGCAATCCAAAACCATATAGCGAATCAGGATGGGCTGCCTTGTCTCCGTTCTCATGCAGTGCTTTTACCAGGTCCATGTTAAGCGCTTCAGGCACAGCCTGCATTGCACAGGCGCAGATCCCGCTCAGCAGCGGACAAGAGAACGAAGTGCCGTTCGACCTTGTAAATGATGTCATAGCGATCTGTACCGGTACACTGACACCCTGTGCAACATTATCGGGCTTTATCCTGCCGTCAGCTGACGGCCCTGCAGATGAGAATGATGCGATAACATTATATCCATCAACAGCTCCTGCCGATAAGACGCTGTCTCCGTCTGTAGGGGCAATGATCCTTTGCCATGGCGTGTTCCTTTCATTTCCGGCACTGGTCACAACAAGTATTCCCTTTGAAGCTGCTGCCTCTGCAGCCAATGTTACAAATGTGTTATGACCGTTCATATCGGCAAACTTATAATTCATTGTGGAATCATCAAATTCGAAATACCCCAGGGAAGAGGATATGATATCAGCACCGATACTGTCTGCATACTCGGCACCTGCTGCCCAGTAATCCTCTTCAACAGGGAATTCGGAATATGTATCCTCTGTTCTGATAAGGCAGAAATCTGCCCCGGGGGCGCTTCCTTCAATATCTCCGGTTGAGAGGCCCGCGAGCACTGATAATACAGCGGTACCATGAATATGATAACCATATACGAAATTGTTTCCAAGGACGAAATCGTGCGTTGCTTTTATCCCTTCCCTTGAACGAACATGATCAACAGATGATATTATGTCAGCCTGATCAAAACCGCCATCAAGGATTGCAATAAGAATTCCTTTTCCATCATAACCTGCATTATGCAATGTTTGTCCGTTCAGCAGGGAAACCGGATTATCGAATGCCGGTAATTCATTTAACTCCGTCGTGACAAGGAGCTTATCCCTTAAAGTTCCTTTACCTACAGGTCTCTTTACCAGCTTTACACCCTTTACAAATGGAAGGGAAAGAAGCTGAACTGTATCTACCTCATTTACTGTCTTGAACAGCCCGGTATTCATCCAGTGTGAGGTACAATGGAGGGAAAAACCAAGTGAAATTATCTGGTTCAGGTAATCCTTGTTGACCGGCAGGTCTTTGTAGTCCGGCACCTCGATCCCGGCTTTCTGCCTGCGGGTCAATGCTCTCTGGCTCAGAAGGTCTGATGGCTGATAACCGGCGGTTGTGTACTCTCCTTTGTCTCTGAAATAGACCCTGTAAAAATAATTGAAAGTTATAGTCTGGGCCTGAACATTTATGACCCGGAGAAAAGTGACTCCAAGGAGAATAGTGATGAATTTCCAGAATGATCGTGATCCGGCTATTGCCATATTGTTCCCGTTTTCTCAGGATCCGCTATCTTGCCTTTATTCTTTTCAAGGGCATCAAGATATTCACTTTCCTGCCGGTAAAGTTCAGGGTTTGTTGCCACCCCTGAAACATAATTTATTGTTGTCTTAACCGAACCATCTCGGTTATACCTTATCCAGTCCCCGTCCCGCGAGTCATTTTTGTACTGCCCTGAAAATTCAGGGTTTCCATTATCAGAATAGACAACAAATTTCCCGTTAAGCTGATTATTGGTATAGTGGCCTGTGAGGCAAACCTGCCCGTCAGGAAAATACTGGGTCCATTCACCCGATCTGTTATCATTTGAGTAATAAAGCTTTTCTGATATGGTTTTGTCGGGATAATATTTTACTGATAATCCATTCTTCATATTATGCAGGTATTCTTCCTCACAGATCAGGTAGTCCCGGATAATTGCAGAATAGAATTTCCATTTACCTTCCTTGAGCTGGTTCATGTATTTTCCCTGTGAAGCCACGTAGCCATTCTGGTGATAAAATGTTGCATCAACTGTTTTTCCATCAGGATCATAGATCAATACCGACTGCAGAGAGTCGTTTTCGTAATATCGTTTAAGGGTGCCAACCGGCTGGTTATCCTTGAAATACCCTTCATAACGGATATGACCCTGGGGTGTTTTTTTAATCCAGTGCCCCTGTTTCAGACCTTTTGAATCGGTCTGATTCAGTTGTTCCGGCTTTTGCCCTGCAGCGCAAAGCGCAAGCATTGCCAGGATAATTGCAAAAATAATTTTAGGCTTCATGGAATGAGGTATATCAGGATATAAAAATAAAAAAAATCCCGCATGAATTATGCGGGATCTTAAGCTATTATGACTGAACTGTTATTTCACCTCTTCAAAATCGACATCAGTTACCTCGTCGCTGCCGGTTTTTTTGCTTCCGCCCGTGGATGGATCAGGTCCGGGTTGTGAGGAGGTCTGGCCTGAAGACTGTGCAGTCCGGTACATCTCCTCTGATGCGCTCTGCCATATCGTGTTCAGCTCGGCCAAAGCTTTGTCAATTGCATCAATATCCTGGGATTTGTGGGCTTCCTTGAGTTTTTGAAGCGCTTGTTCAATCCCGGTTTTCTTGTCTGCCGGCACTTTATCACCGAATTCCTTCAATTGCTTTTCTGTCTGGAATATCATGCTATCGGCGGCATTTATCTTGTCAACTTTTTCCCTGGCCTTCTTATCAGACTCCTCGTTTGCCCTGGCTTCATCTTTCATTCTTTTTATTTCATCATCGCTCAGACCTGAGGAAGCTTCTATCCTTATTCTCTGTTCTTTACCTGTACCCCTGTCTTTTGCGGAGACATGAAGTATCCCGTTGGCATCGATGTCAAAAGTGACCTCTACCTGTGGCACACCTCTGGGGGACGGCGGGATGCCATCGAGATGGAAACGTCCGATAGTCTTATTTCCGGCAGCCATTGGGCGTTCGCCCTGAAGAACATGGATCTCTACCGAAGGCTGGTTATCGGCCGCTGTTGTAAATACTTCGGTTTTCCTTGTCGGGATCGTAGTATTGGATTCGATAAGTCTCGTCATAACTCCTCCCATTGTCTCAATACCAAGTGAAAGGGGTGTTACGTCGAGTAGCAGGACATCCTTAACCTCTCCGGTCAAAACACCGCCCTGTATTGCAGCTCCAACAGCCACAACTTCATCGGGGTTAACTCCTTTTGACGGAACTTTCCCGAAGAATTTTTCCACGAGCTGCTGAATTGCGGGTATACGTGTTGAACCTCCTACCAGCAATACCTCATCGATGTCCGAAGCCTGCATACCGGCATCCTTGAGAGCCTGTTTGCATGGATCAATAACTGCCTGGATAAGCTTATCGCAGATCTTCTCAAGCTGGGAGCGGGTGAGAGTCTTCACCAGATGTTTTGGGATCCCGTCGACCGGCATGATATAAGGCAGGTTGATCTCTGTGGTAGTTGAGCTTGAGAGTTCGATCTTTGCCTTCTCTGCAGCCTCTTTAAGGCGCTGCATAGCCATCGGATCTTTCCTGAGGTCGATCCCCTCTTCTTTTTTGAATTCTTCAGCAAGCCAGTCGATAATGAGATGGTCGAAGTCGTCTCCTCCAAGATGTGTATCACCATTTGTGGATTTAACCTCAAAAACGCCGTCGCCAAGTTCCAGAATTGAAATATCGAAGGTCCCTCCACCGAGGTCGAATACTGCTATTTTAAGATCCTGTGCTTTCTTGTCAAGGCCGTATGCAAGCGAAGCTGCTGTCGGCTCATTGATTATCCTTTTGACTTTAAGCCCTGCTATTTCGCCAGCCTCTTTTGTCGCCTGGCGCTGAGAATCGCTGAAATATGCAGGAACGGTAATTACCGCCTCCGTAACTTCCTGTCCCAGGTAATCCTCAGCAGTCTTTTTCATCTTCTGAAGGATCATGGCAGATATCTCCTGGGGAGAAAACAGCCTGCCGTCAATATTGACCCTGGGGGTATTATTATCACCCTTAGTCACATTGTACGTTACTCTTGCTATTTCTTTTGAAACCTTGTCAAAAGTCTCTCCCATGAATCTCTTTATAGAGTAAACCGTCTTTTTTGCATTTGTAATAGCCTGACGCTTTGCAGGATCGCCTATCTTTCTTTCTCCGTTTTCAACAAAAGCCACAATTGACGGAGTGGTCCTCTTACCTTCACTGTTAGGGATCACAACCGGTTCATTTCCTTCCATAACGGCGACGCATGAGTTGGTGGTCCCAAGGTCTATTCCTATAATCTTTCCCATATTTTGTACTGTTAATTGAAATTATGCTTTGATAAAGAAAGTCTGCAATGATTATGCCAACAGCTTAAAAGCAAAATTTATGTCTGCAAATGTGACAAAAAGGCAGAAACACACGAAGAGCGGCAAAAAGATCCGGAATGCTGACCTGATTCTGTTCTACAATTTGTAGCTTTGTCAACTGTAACCAAAAATAAGGGATTATGTCGTTACATAAAACTGTGAAAAGAGTTACCACTCACGTACTTAATGAGATGAAGCTTAAGGGCGAAAAGATAGCTATGTTAACAGCATATGACTATTCTTTTGCACGAATTGTTGATGAAGCCGAAATTGATGTTATCCTCGTCGGGGATTCAGCCTCAAATGTGATGGCAGGTTACGAGACCACCCTTCCGATAACGCTGGATAACATGATCTATCATGCTTCCTCAGTCGTACGAGGTGTAAAAAGGGCCCTTGTTGTGGTCGATCTTCCTTTTGGCACTTACCAGGGGAACTCAAAAGAGGCACTTGCGTCGTCCATAAGGATAATGAAAGAAACAGGTGCTCATGCGGTTAAGCTTGAGGGAGGGCAACAGGTCGCAGAATCAATTGAAAGGATACTCTCAGCAGGTATTCCTGTTATGGGACATCTTGGCCTTACACCCCAGGCAATTCATAAGTTCGGAACCTATGTTGTAAGGGCAAAGGAGGAGGAGGAGGCCAGGCGGCTTCTGGAAGATGCAAAGCTTCTGCAGGAGATCGGATGCTTCGCCATAGTACTGGAGAAAATTCCTGCCAGGCTAGCCGAAGAGGTGACATTGAGCATAAAGATCCCCACTATTGGTATTGGAGCTGGACCCAAGACAGATGGACAGGTACTTGTCCTGCACGACATGCTGGGAATAACACAGGAATTCTCACCAAGGTTCTTAAGAAGATATCACAATCTTCATGCTGAGATCAAGGGGGCAGTCCAGGCATATATTAACGATGTACGAACACTGCAGTTCCCGAATGAAAAAGAACAATATTAATATCGCAGATGATACCAGGGATTCTATACGAGGATAATCATATTATAGCAGTCAATAAAAAACCGTCAGACCTGGCGCAGGGTGACAGTACAGGGGATGAGTCGCTTGATAATAAAGTAAAGACCTATCTTGCTGAAAAGTACAATAAGCCGGGCGATGTGTTTTTAGGTATCGTTCACAGGCTGGACAGGCCCGTTGGTGGAGTATTGATCTATGCCAGGACCTCCAAGGCGCTGGCAAGGTTGAATGAAATATTCAGGACAAGGGAGGTAAAAAAGATCTATTGGGCTGTAGTAAAGGAAAGGCCGCCGGAAGATGAAGCCACAATTACTCATTTCTTAAAAAAGAATGAGAAGCAGAACAAGTCCTATGTCTATGATCATGAGGTAAAGGGTTCAAAAGAAGCATCGCTGACATATAAAATAATCGGGCATTCGGAGAGGTATTTTCTCCTTGAGATAGATCTTCATTCAGGGAGACATCATCAGATACGCGCCCAGCTTTCTGCTATCGGCTGCCCTGTGAAAGGAGACCTTAAATATGGATATCCAAGGTCTAATGATGACGGAAGCATAAGCCTGTTATCAAGGCGCATTGAGTTCGTTCATCCGGTGAAGAAGGAGATTATCGTTATCACTGCCCCGCTTCCGGGAAATGATATCTGGAAAGCTTTCAGGGAAATAACATAAAAAGAAATGAGCCGGAAGGTCCGGACTCATTTCGGGGTTGTCAATGAAAGCCTGATCGGATCTTTATTTTTTACCTGTTATCTTGTTCTCACCCTTAACTACGACCTGATTGCCGGTCTTGTCATCCTTATTCACACCCATGGCGGACTCTATGACCGCTGCAAGTTCCCTGACCTTCTCTTCGTTTCCTCCTTCGATCGTCACAACCATACCATCCTTTGCTATCACATAGCTTGATTTCTCAATATCGGTATCCGGTTCATCGGAACTTACCCGGATATTATATTTATCCCCTTCATCCTTATTCCCCCCGCCACTATTATTCACATAATAATATACCATCCTGTGCTTATCTCCGCCTTTATCTCCCGCAGAGACATTCACATCGGATGAGACCTTTACCGTAATGTTTTCCTCCTTTTGTCCCATCTTATCCGGGACAGGAAGACCATGACATCCGTTTTTAATATAAAAAACGCTGCCATTCTTCAGGGTGATCGAGTCGGGAATCGAGCTTCCTGAGAAAGTTGTGTCGATAACTACTTTTGTTCCTTCGCTATCCGCCACAACTATTTTGATCTTTTGCTGTTCCTTTTTTTCCTGTGCTCCGGCCAGAGATGACAGAAAAAATAAGGCTATTCCTGCTATAAAAGCAATTTTGATGATCCTTTTCATTTTTGGTATTTGATTGGTTTACTGGAACAAATATACTCTTTGCATCAGCAGGGCTCAGTTAATTTGAGGTTAAATGTCGTTAAGGAAAAGTTAAAAGAGGCTCGTTAAAAAGTTAAATGATATAATTTTGTAGTATGAACAGGAAGATCTTTATAAGTCTGGTCATTATGATGGTTTTTTCCATTATCGGGATCACCTGGGTTCAAATAGTGTGGTTCAGAAATGCGATCAGGGCAAACAACGAGACTTTTGATAATGCCGTTTTTGTGAGCCTGAATAATGCAGCAAATGAGATCGAGTCGCTCCGGAAGATGAATACATTCAATAATTTTCTCTGGCGCGATCCTTTGCAGGGCGCTGATACATCAGGCGATATTACAGGTTACTTCAGCTTTGGCAGTTATCTTTCCCAGAGCGGAGGCTCTGTAAGCATCAAGATCAGGAATCAGGTGGGGAGTATCGACAGGGATGGAACGCAAAAAAGTGTAGTAATTACGAAAGATACGACATTTACCGATTCTTTACACTCCGGTTCATCATCACCGGCTGATTTTCAGGCAGAGGTAAGATCAAAAAGCCATGGAGTATCTGGCACCGGCGACAGGTCAATTGTTCTGAAGCAGAAGGATTTTCTCGACTGGGTAAGAAAAAGATCAAGCGAATTCCAGAATATCAGCGACCAGATGCTTTATGAGATCTATGAATCTGAAAAGACGATGGAGCTTGACAGTTCAGAAGTAATGACTTCCCTTAACCACTTTTTCCCTTTTTACGGGATACATACTCCATTTGAATTTGCAGTTATTAAAGACGGAGAAATAACCTCAGCTTCCCCTGGTAAGGTTAAGAAAAATGAATTTCTGAAAAGCAATTACAAGGTCAGGCTTTTCCCCGAGAATATCATTCAGAGGAACCTGATCCTGTCGGTGGTTTTTCCAAAAAGGACCAATTATGTGCTTGGTTCTATGGGCTGGATACTTGGAGGATCGCTGCTATTTTCGCTGTTCATCTTTTCAACCTTTGCATTGAGTCTTTATTCGATCATCCGGCAAAAGAAAATTTCCGATATAAAATCGGATTTTATAAACAATATGACACACGAGTTCAAGACGCCTATTGCAACTATTTCACTTGCAGCTGATACGATAACCAACCCCAAGGTTATCAAAGACGAGAACAGTGTAAGGCATTTCATTGGCATGATCAAGAAGGAGAACAGCCGTATGAACAAGCAGGTTGAGACTATTCTGCAGATAGCATCTCTTGATAAGAAAGAGATCGATTTCAGGTTTGAAAAAATCTCTCTGAATTCCATAATTGAAAGAACGATTGAAACGATAGAGATCCAGGTGCAGCAGAGACATGGTAAGATCAGGTCGCTTCTTTCTGCATCGGATGATATTATCTTTGCTGACAATGAACACCTCACCAACCTTGTCCATAACCTGCTTGATAATGCAATTAAATATTCACCCGATTATCCTGATATTACCGTATCAACCACTAACTTTGATGATGGTGTAATCCTTGCAGTGGAGGATAAAGGGATCGGGATGAGCAGGAGCGTGCAGGCAAAGATTTTTGAGCGATTCTATCGACAGGCTTCAGGCGATATTCATGATGTAAAAGGATTCGGACTCGGTCTGAATTATGTCAGGGCTATTGTGGATGCCCATAAGGGAAACATAACTGTAAGCAGTGAACCAGGTAAGGGCAGCCGTTTTGAGATCTATTTACCATTTAATTACGACACTTGATTATGAACAGTAAAACAGTCAGAATTTTCCTGGTAGAGGATGATCTGAGCTTTGGTTCAGTATTGAAATCATACCTTGAGCTTAATGATTATCAGGTAGAATGGGTAGATGACGGGAAATATGCTGTTGAGCATTTTCGCAAGGGCGCATTTGATATCTGCATTCTCGACATTATGCTTCCTCATGTTGATGGATTCACAATTGCCAATGAGGTAAGGAAGATGAACCCATCAATACCAATTGTCTTTCTCACGGCCAAGAAGCTCAAGGAGGATGTTCTTAAAGGCTATGGGGCAGGAGGGGATGACTATGTGACAAAGCCATTCGATACCGATATTCTCCTTGCAAAGATCAAAGCAATAATTCAAAGGAGAGATCTTCATGATGAGAGCAAGGATATTTATGAGATCGGCAGGTTTGTGTTCAATTCAAGGCTGAGGACATTGACACTGGACAATAAAGAGGTAAAGCTTTCACCAAAAGAGGGACAGCTGCTTGAAATGCTGGCTGTTAATCCAAATGCTCTTATTAGCAGGGAGATGGCTCTCAGGAAAATATGGGGCTCTGACGATTACTTCACCGCGAGGAGCATGGATGTTTATATTACAAAGCTGAGAAGGTATCTCGCGAACGATCCGTCACTCGTAATAAAGAATATCCACGGAGCCGGATTTCAGCTCATCATTAAGGAATAATTTTCTGATCCCACTTCCACGATAGTTGAAAAATAAACCTGATTGTGAATTACTCTGTACGGGCATTGGCAATCGGTTTATATATTTTTGCCTGAAAATATTGAATAATGATTAGATGGCAATTGATTGCTGGCGGGGTAGTTTGTCTGCTGCTTGTATCGTGCCGCGCCTCAAGGACCGGCATAACCCCCGTCACGCCATCGGGTTCGGCTGAGGATTATATCGAAACGTATAAAGGACTGGCAATAAACGAGATGAAGCGAACCGGCGTTCCTGCCAGTATTACACTTGCGCAGGGAATGATCGAATCGGGAATGGGAAAAGGAAACCTGGCAGTCGAGGCGAATAACCATTTTGGCATAAAATGCCATGATGACTGGGATGGCCCTTATGTAAGGCATAATGACGATAGAAGAAATGAATGCTTCAGGAAATATAAAAGTGCGGCGGAATCTTTTCATGACCATTCCGATTTCCTGAGGCAGACGCCGCGTTATGATTTTCTCTTCGATCTTTCGGTCACTGATTACAAGGGTTGGGCAAAGGGATTGAAAAAGGCAGGTTACGCAACAAACCCTGATTATGCAAATATGGTGATCGATAAAATTGAGAAATACGGATTATACAGGTACGATACAGTCCTGGCAGATGCAGGCAGCGATAATGAACATAAGTACAACGATCATAATGTTAAAAACGCCGATAAGGTTGAAACAATGCCTGTCAGCGCAAAGAGTGACGGTGTAATTTCTTACAAAACCATTCCGGAGAGGGTACAGGAGAATAACAGGATACAATATATAGTTGTCGGCGAAAATGATACCCGCGATAAGATTGAGAAGGAGCTGAATCTCCTGCGGTGGGAATTACCAAAGTACAATGAGCTTGCAAGTGATTTCATTCCGGCCCCTGGTCAGATCCTTTATCTTCAGCCCAAGAGAGACAGGGCAGAGCCAGGCAAAGAGACCCATATTGCCAGGGAAGGGGAAACCATGTATATTATTTCGCAATTGTACGGGATCAAAATAAAGAAGCTTTATATCATGAACAGGATGTCTGAAGGCACCGAACCTGCTTCCGGTCAGAAGATCTGGCTCAGAACTACTAAGCCTGTGGATTAAAATGTATCCTGAAATCAGAGATCCGGAATCCTCTCAGGAACTCTTCCGTGTTCATTCTTTTCTTGCCTTCAAGCTGAATGCTTAATATGTTGAGAGATCCGATTCCACAGGCAATCCTTAGATAATTTCTGCCGTCGGATATGATAGTCCCTGGCTTGAGCGAATGAGATCCGGCCTCCGGCTGGCTTTCGAAAATCTTAAACGAAATTACTGATGAATGGTTTGAGAGGTACGATCTTGCACATGGAGTGGGAGAGAGACCCCTGACAAGATTATGGATCTCTGCTGAGCTCTTTTCCCAGTTTATGACACAATCACCGGGAAAGATCTTTGGGGCGGGTTTAGGCGTCTCGCCTGGCTTAAGGAACTGACTCTGGGGTATTCCGATTATTGTGTTTTTTACCAGGCCTTCAATCGTCCTGATAACCAGTCTTGCTCCAAGCTCCATCAGCCTGTTATGAAGGTCACCGGCATTTTCATAAGGGAAGATCGGTATCTCCTCCCTGAGCAAAAGATTACCGGTATCGATCTGTTCGTTGATGAAGAAGGTTGTCACTCCCGTGGTCTGCTCCCCATTTATAAGAACATGATTTATGGGAGCTGCACCGCGATAATGAGGAAGGAGTGAGGCATGAAGGTTTATTGTGCCCATGGGAGGCATATTCCATACTGCCTCAGGAAGCATCCTGAATGCGACAACTACGAATATATCTGCTTTAAAACCCTTCAATGCTTCTATGAATTCAGGGTCTTTCAGTTTTTCCGGCTGAAGAACAGGGAGGTAACTTAATTCAGCAAATTCCCTGACCGCCGATCTTGAAATTTTCCTGCCTCTGCCGGCAGGTTTATCTGGCACTGTCACCACTCCGACAATATTATAGCCATTCATAAGCAGGGAGCCTAGGGTTGCCACTGCGAATTCAGGTGTTCCCATAAATACTATCCTGAGATTTTTCATGAAGCCAGGTACAGGATTGAAAGGCAAATTTACTAAAAAACCGCAAAAACGATGATCAGTCTTTTATTCCATGTTTGTAGCAGGTAAGATTATGCCCCATTTTGTTTGCCTTGGTTTCGAGATAAAATTCATTGAAGGGGTTTGGAGGAATTACCAGCGATATCGTCTCAATGATCTTGATACCATACCCTTCCAGTCCTGCTCTTTTGACGGGATTATTTGAGATCAGCCTTATCTTTCCAAGTCCGAGCTCCCTCATTATGCTGGCACCCACTCCATAGTCCCTTTCATCCTCACCGAATCCAAGTTTAAGATTTGCCTGGACGGTGTCCATTCCTTCTTCCTGCAACTTATATGATTTGATCTTATTCAGGAGGCCTATACCTCTTCCTTCCTGGCTGAGGTAAATGACCACGCCTTTACCCTCTTTTTCGACCATCTCCATAGCTTTATCCAGCTGCGGGCCGCAATCGCACCTGAGTGAATGAAATATATCGCCGGTGAAGCATGATGAATGAACCCTGACCAGGACAGGCTCCTCCCGGGTCCATTGTCCCTTGATAAGGGCTGCATGCTCAAGTCCGTTATTGAGCTGTCTGAAAGGGATAAAGTCAAATTCCCCAATCGAAGTTGGAAGCTTGACCTTTTCTCCTTTTTCAATTATCGATTCACTCTGAAGCCTGTAGGTTATGAGGTCCTTTATGGTTACGATCCTGATCCCGAATTTTTTCCCCATCTCGATCAGTTCCGGCATTCTTGCCATTGAGCCATCCTCATTCATGATCTCAACAAGCGCCCCGCCGGGTTTGAGTCCGGCCATTTTTGTCAGATCAACGACAGCTTCTGTGTGCCCGGCTCGCCTCAATACACCTCTGGATTTTGCTTTCAGCGGAAATATATGCCCTGGACGGCCAAGTTCTGCCGGCTTGGTCGACGGATCAACAAGTGCTTTGATCGTGAGAGCCCTGTCTTTTGCCGATACGCCGGTCGTAGTCTCGCTGCTGAGCAGGTCAACTGAAACTGTGAACTGGGTCTCGTGGATCGAGGTGTTTGTACCTACCATCAACTCAAGATCGAGTTCCTCGCAACGTTCTTCCGGTAGAGCGGCACAAATAAGGCCTCTCCCGTACCTGGCCATGAAATTTACGATCTCTGGTGTAATAAGCTCTGCTGCACAGATAAAGTCACCTTCATTTTCCCTGTCCTCATCATCCACTACAATAAGGAGTTTTCCCCTTGTAATGTCTTCAATTGCCTCTTCAATACTATTCAATTTGAATCCATTCATCACTGAAACCTTTTTGTCGGTGTCCATACGCCGCTTTTTATCCCTCCGATGTATCTTAAAAAACCTGTAAATAATGCCGCGTTCATGAAAAACAGATGGGTTAAAAACATCAGAGGGACAAGATTTAAACCCGCTCTTTTCAACAACATGTCAAGCGGGGGCAAAATTATGAAAATTACCTGGAGTACGAAAAACAGTAAATAGAAAATTGAGCTTTTCGCCAGAAGTATATTGCTTACAATAAGTACGAACCAGAAAATTGGAGTCAACCATCGGAGAACCTTGTGTGAAATGAAGATAAATGACCATCTGGTAAATGGTCTGAGCAGAAGCTTTGAAAAATGCTTCAGGTTCTGGAAATTGCCTGCTGATATCCTTACCTTCCTGTTAAACTCATCCAGCAGATTGTTGGGGACATCCTCATAAACAATTGCCTCAGGGTCGCTAATTGCTTTTTCCCCTTTTCTGATCACATTCATACAGATCCTGAAATCATCTGCAAGTGTATCTCCCTTGTTGGGAAGGTATGATCCCTTCCTTACTGCATAAAACCCGCCGAAAGGCCCCATCATCGTTCCCCATATCCTCCCTTCAATATATTTCAGCTTTGATTCAAAACTCAGGTATGCTGTCTCGGGAAGTGAAATACCATCTTTTCTTAACCCTTTATTTAAGGGCCTGCTGTCGGTCAGTCCCACTGACTTATCTTCAAAATTCCTGACAAGTCTTTTAATTGTCAAATGGTCAGGAATGACGTTGGCATCGGTTATAATAAGCAAATCACCAGCCGCTTTTTCCGAAAGATCATTGATAATTGCCGGCTTACCTCTCCTTTGGGTGTAGCAGAATACTTTCAGCTTCGGGAAGATATTTTTCAGATCTTCCAGAATTTCAACTGTTTTATCGTCGGAGGCATCAGATCCTACAAGCACCTCAAGAAGGTCAGCCGGATAATCAGAATCGAAGAGGGCCCTGATCTTCTGGGTGAGGACCTGCTCCTCATTATGTACTGCCATAAGGACCGATACTGCGAACTGTGGTGTTGAATTATTCTGTTTTTTCCGGGGTTTAATAAACCTATCGAGCAAAATAAGCAGCAATGGATAGACCACATATGTATGTAATATGAGCAAGACCGGGATCCAGAAAAATATCTTCAAAATCATCAGATGAGCTCCCTGTAGAATTTCATCAGTTTTTCTGCTGATGCGAATATATCATAATTTTTCCTGACATTTTCCATAGCATTGAGTGCTGTATTCTTTCGCAGTCCAGGATCGCCAAGCAGACGCATTATACAACCTGCAAAGCTGTTCTCATCTGAGCTTATAAAAATATCTTTTCCATCGGAATATTCAATTCCTTCAGCTGCTGCTGGTGTAGCCACAATGCTTTTGCCCATGCTCATTCCCTCTATAATTTTCATTCTTAATCCGCTACCCTCAAAAAGCGGGACCACCATTACCTGTTTGTCAAGCATGAACCCGGATGAAGATCCTACCTCTCCATGGAAAATGATTTTGGGGCCTCTGCAGATGCGTCCAAGTCTGGACGAAGGATTTCTGCCGGCGATGTGGAGCACAGCTTCCGGAACAGATCCTGAAACAATTGGCCAGACATTTTTCACAAACCATTTCAGCCCGTTGATGTTGGGTAGCCAGTCAAGTGAACCGATAAAGAATATCTGGTTCTTTTCGCCTTCCTTAAGCTCTGGCTTCAACATGGGAAAACCAGAATGACAGACAATTGAAGGTCTGCTGACCCCTGAAGCCTTAAACCATTTAAGATCGATCTCTGTCATGGCTGCTATACCGTCAACACTGTTTATTATATTTCTTTCAATTGGTGCAGTTCGGGAAGCAAGTATGCCGAAGTAGTACCTCCTTACGAGATCGTTTTCATTCTCTGATAGTTGTTTCCATATCCTGTTCTCAATATTGTGAGGTCTGAAAATGATAATGCTCCTTGTAAGCTTTCTTAGCAGCGGGATAAAGGAGGTCATGGCAAGACCTTCAACCTGTATGATATCAAAGCTTTTAAGGTCAGTATTTGCAAGTACCTTATTAAGTTCGTTAGATTTGAATCTTTCGAGGGTATAAGGTCTTTGAGAAAACCAAAGGTTCCCAAGAAGTTTGTGGGGTTTGATCCTGGTATCGGCATCTATAAGCCTGATATCGCAATATGATGTGCATTCCGCCGTGATATTTTCAGGTTCAATATAATGTTTTAAGGTGTTGAGTGCAATTACAGAGACCGATGCCCCACATGCCGAGAGGCCCCTTATCGAAGCGAGAGTAGCAGCAGAGCCCCCGTCTTTCGGAGGCCAGGGCGATTTATTGCTCAGAAGAAGGATTTTCATACTTTACGTTGAAGATCATCCTGTAAAGAGCATCTTTTATTCTTCTGAAGAAAAGAATGTAAGTCTCAGTATTAAATATTGAGGAATCTGTGGTCGCTTTATAGGTCAGAAAGATCCCAACAGGCAAAAGTGCAATACAGGCTGACCACATTCCGAGAAAAATATTCATTACATCTTCCTTAACAAACTTTTCTGAAGAGATGGATATTACATAATATACGACAAAGAGAAGGATCGAGATAACTGCAGGAATTCCGAGTCCGCCTTTCCTGATTATTGCACCCAGGGGTGCACCTATCAGGAAAAAAACGAGACAGGCAGCTGAAAGAGTAAATTTCTTATGAAAGTCTATCTGATAGTTTCTGATGACTTTAACATCGTTATGCATATATTCCTCCTTCTGGCTGAGAAAGTTGGTTCCGTTTTTTGCACTCTCGATGGCTTTGACGATGACCTCTTTTCTTACATAGACCGGCAGAGAATCAAGCAATTTTTCAGGGTTGAAAACAGGCTGGGCTGTTTTTGAGATAATTTTTCCTGAATTCCCGGGTTTTGATTTTGCATTACCCTGGGTACATAGCCGTGTGGTGTTAAAATCCCTGAAATAGGTTTCTCTCCTGATCCTATTGTACTCGCCAATTGAATCGATGAAAAATCTCAGCTGCGAAATGGTCTGGGTTGTTGAGTTGATCTTGAACAGGTCTTCCTTGCTGCGTTCCAGGTCAAATCCGCTGAGTGCTATTACTATGGTCTGCTCCCTGAAATTATCCCTTCTGAACGGGTATCTTTTATTGCTGGCAGTAACATTTTTCTCATCCAGATCGTTGTAGGAATATCCGTTATAGAGAGTCAGGATCATGCCCGATTCATCGGGTGTTACCTTCATATACCCGGAATCGGCATAGGTAACTGATCTGTTGCCGGTTTTATCACGGTGATCATATATCAGTATCTTCTCAAGTTTATTTGAGAAAGGATCCTTTGATGCGATTTTCATACTGAAGCCATCCACCTCGCTGTTGAATGTTCCGGCCTGGATGTTGAGTTCAGGTCTTTTACGGCGGATATCATAAAGAAGAGTTCTGGCATTCCTGTAGGCAAATGGCTGTACATTGTTGGAAAAGAAAAATGATATTCCGCAAACTATTACAACAAGGAAAATAATAGGAAGCATTATCCTGCGCAGTGGGATTCCTGAAGATTTAAGGGCGGTGAGCTCGCTGAATTCTCCCATATTGCCAAATGACATCAGCGAAGCAAGCAAAACAGCCAGGGGAAGTGCAGTCGGAACAAAAGTGAGGGAGAAATGGAAAAGCAGTTCAGCAAGGATCTTCAGCTGCAGCCCTTTGCCTGCAAGCTCATCGATGTACATCCAGAGGAACTGGAGGATTAGGATAATAAGGACAATGAAAAAGGTAAGGACCAGTGGTCCGATGAATGATTTGATAACGAATTTATCAAGCTTTTTCAATGCTTTTTCCTTTAAAAGACAAACCTACTTGATTTTTGTGAAATAATGAATTTAGATATTGTTCTTTCTTTGTCCATCCAAAGAAAGAACCAAAGAAAGGATGCCGGAAACGATAAGTTTGGCCTTTAGCTGCGCCCGCTACACGTGCCATATTGACTCTACGCTAAAGTCCGAACTTCGCGCCGTTTCCGGTTTGCCATCCCATATATAAAATTTTTAGTAAATAATAGATCCTCGTTATATTACATAGTGCTAATTTTTAAATTATGCGGATTTCAATCGGCCTCAGAACATTTTGGGAGGGCCGAGCGTAAAAAATTGCCTGGTAGGCAATTTTAGCGAAGGAGCCGGCTTGCAGGGATAGTGAGTGTTTTCAAGCTTGCTGTGAGGGCCTATTGTAAGCAACACTGTTTGAGCCTGAACGAAGTGAAGGCGAGTTGTGTTGCGTGGGCAAGCTTCAAAACACGAACCCCAAAATGGTCTGCAGCCTTGACTTTTCTTTGCTTACTTTCTTTGTGTTAAAACAAAGAAAGTAAGAGATCTTCTTTTGGCGGAGAAAAGAAAGTAAAAATAGAAGAACTAAGCTGCATGCAATAGAATCTAATATAAGGGTTCGGCGAAGCCAAATGAATTAGGATCTCCTTGGATGAACAAATAAAAGTATCAAGAATTCAAAACAGTTTTTCATACTTTTATACCGGTTTCTTGACTCAGAAAGCTTTAGTGGCAGATAATATTCAATTACAGCCTGAACTTATTCCGGAAAAGAAGCGGATCCGGATTGCTGTAGCCATGTTTTACTTTTGCACCGGCCTTTGCTTCGCCTCCTGGGCCAGCAGGATTCCTGATATCAAGACCGCACTTCATTTAAATGATGCCATGTTGGGCAGCATACTGTTCGCACTGCCGGTGGGTCAATTTACGATGATGCCATTTTCGGGGAAGCTGGTCACCCGCTACGGAAGCCATAAGGTGATACTTTTTGCACTTCCTTTTTATACTTTATGCCTCATCAATATTGGATTGGTAAAAGCAGGATGGCAACTTGCCGGTGCATTATTTTTATTTGGACTGGCGGCTAATCTGTGCAATATCTCGATCAACACGCAGGGTGTTGCTGCAGAGCATCTGTACCAACGACCCATCATGGCCTCTTTTCATGGAGGATGGAGCCTTGCTGGGTTTACCGGAGCACTTATTGGTCTTCTTATGATCAACCTGAAAATTGCTCCGTGCTGGCATTTTATAACTGTTATCCTGATCGTTTGGACGATAATCCGGATCAATCATCCTTTCCTTGTAAAAGTGAAGACAGGCGTACATAAGGCTGAACCCGGGCGCAAATTCTTCTCCCGGCCCGACAGCATTCTTCTTCAGCTCGGGATCATTGGCTTTTGCAGCATGGCCAGCGAAGGAGCAATGTTCGACTGGAGCGGCGTCTATTTCAAGGATGTGGTGAAAGCTCCCCATTCTCTGGTCATTATAGGTTATACATCATTCATGATTATGATGGCCACGGGACGTTTTGTTGCCGATTACATGATCTCCAGAATAGGTCGTAAAAAGCTCCTCCAGATATGTGGTTTAATGATCTCAACAGGTTTATTTGCTTCAGTCCTTTTTCCTTACCTGATAACATGTACAATTGCTTTTATGCTGGTCGGATTGGGCGTTTCAAGCATTGTACCCATAGTTTACAGTACAGCGGGGAAGCATGGGAAAGTGCCGACAGGCATTGCTCTGGCAACCGTTTCCAGTGTCAGTTTTCTTGGCTTTCTGATGGGGCCTCCGCTTATCGGGTATATTTCTCAGATGGCCGGACTGAGGTACTCATTTTCCGTGATCGGTATTTTTGGCATTTGTATTGCAATTCTGGTGCCCCGCATTAAAGCCCTGCAGGTTATGCAACCAGAGATGGTGGAAGAAGAAATGGACCAGCCACCTATTTTCCTTGAATAGGACATTCGACGTCAAAAACTGTCAGGAGGTAGAAAATTAGGTTCCCAGCAACCTTTTCAGGTCGGTGATCTGAGTATCCCACAGGTAAATGGCATCCTCTTTTTCTTCTGGTTCGGCAAAATCGGTTATGATGAGTGCTACATCGCCTGTAAGCTCATCGGTATTAATTCTGAATTCAAAGTAATTTGATTCATCATCATCTCTTTCGGGCCATTCGAATCTTACAAGTTTGTTATCTTTCAGGGCGGCTAATTTTGCTTTGGTTTCGGATTTCTGCCAGAAGAATGAGAACAGGTCGCCATCTGCTGTAACTTTGTCGGCAAACCATTCTTCAAGTCCCTCGGGAGTGCTGAGCCTTGGGAAGAAAACTTTGGGAGAGCTCTTAATGGGATATTCAAGTTCAAATTTGACTCTCATGAGATTAAATAGAAAGGCCTATAATTACGCCAACTATTCTGCAATTTAAAAAAAAATATCAAAACAAAAAATCGTATTGATTATTTGGCCCGGACTTCTTATATTTGCACCCTCAAAACCAGGGGATGGACAACCTTCACCGCTCCGTCGCTGAAGCTATTGAGCGTAAGCGACAAGGCTAGGTGGACACGGCCCACCTTCGCCGCTCCGTCGCTGAAGCTATGGAGCGTAAGCGACAAGGCTTCGGTGGACATGGCGAGATAGCTCAGTTGGTTAGAGCGTCCCGATCATAGATCGGGAAGGTCGGGGATCATTGAAATAAAAGAATTCGGCGAGATAGCTCAGTTGGTTAGAGCGCATGATTCATAATCATGAGGTCGGGGGATCATTCCCCCCTCTCGCTACTCGAAAATGAAACACTTACACAGACAATGCGTAAGTGTTTCCTGTTTAAATCAGATTCCCAATTCTCCCCGTTTAGACATTAACATATTATTAACAACATTTGGCTATCCAGAATATCTGACAGGCATCAAATTTGTATTACTATGTAAAGATTTTAAATTTTCAAGAGTTATTAAAGAGAGATTTGAGGAGGGAATTAAAATGAAAAAAATGATAAATTTTAGAAATGCGACCTGGTTGACTTCAATTGTTACAGGTTTCGCAATTCTGCAAAGCTGTGTTGTGTATCGTCCATATCCGGAAAATGCACAGTTGTTCACGGTACCTGACATAATTCAGATGAGTAAAGACGGAGCCTGGTCAAAGGATATAATAAATGAGATAAATAAATCTCATACTGCTTATAATCTTAAAGCCGATCAGCTTGCAAAACTCCGTGATGAGGGAGTTCAGGATTCAGTAATTAACTACATGGAGCAGACCAGGATTGATCTGATCCAGCAGAACCAGAGGTATAACGATTCATCATATTGGTGGATGGCTGATGGTTTCTTTTACGGAGCATTAGGCTGGGGCTGGCCTTACGGATACTTTGGAATGAACTGGGCACCGGCTGTAATATATAATGTAAACAGAGGATACAGTGGAGGTTTCCATGGCGGAGGATTCCATGGTGGATTCAGAAGGTAGTATTTATCAATTTAAAATGAGCAAGAACCCGGTCCGTAAAATAAAGGACCGGGTTTTATCTTATATGGAGCGGATATGATCAATTCAGTAGGTGAGGGTTACGGATCCGGCGTTCCTTACTGGTCTTTCGAAAAAATCAGAGGTTATTGTGCAGCAAGCTTATTCCCGACATAAATGAAGTACTGCTGTCTGTTGTGCAAAAGGTAGATATTCAGTCTGACATTAATGATATAGAAAATTCTAAATGCCACATTCTCCAGAAACATTTTCCTTTTTATTTTTGGGACCCAGTTCTGATAAATGCTCCACCCTTTTTTCACCTGGGAAGTTATGTCCTCACAGTAATTGGTAACAAGTTTAGATCTCAGGAATTCTTCCTCATATCGCTTTCTGGTCCAGAAATTATGGACCATCGGTTTTCCCCATAGCTTCATAAGCAATTGTCTTTTTTTCCGTACTGATAAAATGTCGGCAATAAGGTATTGCCCCCCGGGTTTCAGTACACGACAGACCTCTTTGAGAAAAGCCGATTTATCGGGATAATGGAAGGCACTTTCGATGTTAAGCAATACATCTACGGAGCTTGAAGCGATCTGCGTGAGATTTTGTGCGTCGTCAACTAGAAACTGCACGTTATCTGCATTGGTTCTGTCTCTTTCGCGGTTGGCAATGTCGATGTTGGCCTTGTTGAGATCTATCCCGGTTATCCTCAGTGGATTATATTTGTCATTTATATACAGCGCCTGCACACCGTTTCCGCATCCGATCTCAAGTATTTCCTTGTCTTTTACCGGTTTGAGCAATGACATACAATAATCTGTAAGGTTTTTCTGGGCCTGGATAAAACTGTCGGAATCATTCACATAATATGGATAATGAAGCATTGTATACTCATTATTCAGCCTTTTGAGTGCCATATTCATCGATTCATAATACTGGCCATTCGTAAACCCGGTCCCTGATAGCTTAAATATTTTTCGCAGGATATTCATATGTATAACAGTTATTTATTCGATATTTATATAAAACAAGTTAAATTTCCCTGGTTCCGTAAGAAAATTAAAATATTGACCCGGGTTTGGTACATGGCAACCTGTCATAATGCAAACTGCAATCAAATCAGTCAAAGATGGTCAGATTGTCATGTTTCAGAAAGTGTGCATATGCAATATAAACTAAAAAACCGGAATCGATTAATTATTTGAAGGTTATTTATTTAACAGAAAATCGTTATCTAACTTTCACATTATGCCCATATTATGTTTTTATCGGTCTGTCTTTAAAGGAGCTAAAAGGCTGAATCGCTGCAATAGACGGGTTTGACGATCATCTCTCTTTAATTGCCCCGGCCGACACGGAAGCACAAAAGATGGTTTGAAAAATATTAACTTTAAAGATCCGTTTATAAATGAAGATGTTGAAAAGTAAACATTTACACGATTCAAATTGTTAGTGGTGAACCTTTTAATATTTTTTGAAAGGCGTAAAAGCTAAATTGATGAAACAACCTTTTTAATTTTTATATTATGAATCCAAATACTATCAGGGAATTTGCTTCCACGTTTCAAAAAAGCAGAATTTTATTAAGCGGCTTTGAGCTTGATCTTTTTACCAATATTGAAAAATCCGGAACAGCGGGCGATCAGATCGCAGAAAAATTAAATCTGGATGAGCATGCCTGCGAACGTCTGCTGAATGCTCTGGTGTCTCTTGGCTTTCTTACAAAGCAAAAAGGCTTGTTCTTTAATACGCCGGAGAGTTTTGCCTTTATGTCTAAAAAGAGTTCGGATTACCTTGGAGGGCTGATGCATACAAATCACCTCTGGAATACCTGGAGTAACCTGACCAGCGTTGTGAAAACCGGGATCTCAGCTCATCCTTCGGAAATAAATGTAAGGGGAGAGGAGTGGCTTTTTCCTTTCATAAATGCAATGCACGACAGGGCTACAAAGCAGGCCCCTCAGCAGCTGGCAAATATCGATATGTCAGGAATCAGATCGACTCTTGATATTGGCGGCGGATCTGGTGCATATTCCATGGAATTTGTTTCAAAAAAACCAGAGATTGAGGCAACCGTTTTTGATCTGCCAAATGTCATACCTATAACGAAAAAATTTATTGAAAAGGAAGGTTTCTCGGGTAAAATAAAAACTCATCCCGGCGACTATACCAAAGATGATCTGCCAGAGGGATTCGACCTGGTATTTTTATCGGCAATCATTCACAGTAATTCCCTGGAGGTAAATCTGGACCTGATAAAAAAATGTTTTCATTCTCTGAATAAAAATGGGCAGATAATAATCCAGGACTGGATAATGAACAATGACCGGACCCAGCCTACATCAGGCGCTATTTTCGCAATAAATATGCTTGTTGGCACTGAAGCCGGGGATTGCTTTACAGAGCAGGAAGTTTCTGAAATGCTGAACGAAGCTGGATTTAAAAATATCTCAAGAATAGAATTTGAATCAGGATTGAGTCAGATGATCGCAAAAAAAATCTGATCTTATAAATCTGGTTATTTATAAATCTCGCTCACCTTATCAAGTCTCTGCATATCTTCATCTGAAAGCCTGAAAGTCATGGAACCTGTATTCTCCTTTATGTGGGTCTCTCTTGTAGCCCCGGGGATCGCAACAACTGTATCGCCATTATAATTTATCAGCCAGTTAAGGGCCACCTGCGAGAGAGAAACATTGTACTTAACTGCAAGTTCCTTGACTAATATTATTACGGGACGACTTTTCTCAAGTCCTGCAGCCTTGAATAGCGGATTATGTTTTCTTAACCCGATATTTTTAAGAAGATCCGGGTTGTCGTGGAACTTTCCTGTAACCACCCCCTGTGCAAGCGGAGAGTATGCAATTATGGAAATGCCAAGTTCCTTTGCAGACTTCACGACACCATTCGATTCTATTCTGCGGTCAAGGAGATTATATCTTACCTGGTTTGACGCCAGGGGAATACCTGCTTTATTGAGGGTTTCCCAGGCATTCCTCATTCTCTGTGCAGAGAAATTGCTGACACCTATAGATCTGATAAGTTTCCTCTTAAAAAGTTCAGCCATGGCATCCATCTCTTTCCTTTCATTGGAGAAACTCCATGGCTGGTGTACCTGGTACAGGTCTATGGGATATGGGCTCAAAGCTCCTATCCTGGTGTCAATTGTTTTTGTGATACTTGATGCAAACCGGAGTGCAGGCCACCACTTCGTGGCTATAATAACTTCACCCGGCTTTTTCCCTGCTGCCTGAAGCGCTTTTGACAGGGCCTTTTCCGACTCTCCCATACCGTACATTTCGGCTGTATCAAACCAGTTGATCCCTCCTTCAAGTGAGAGGGAAACGATCCTGTCAATAATATCATCTTCAAGTTCCGGCCAGAATTTTCCTGCCATGTTCTTCTGTTTGCTGAACTGCCAGCAACCAAGCCCTATCGGAGTTACCATGATACCGGTGCTACCCAACTGACGTAAGCTGTACATATTTTCCATCTGTTCAATTACTGATTATGTAAGTATAAACAAAATGATGTTCGTTTTGTTGACAAAGGGGATGATAATATGTGGACCTGCGTTTTCCTGAATTAGAACAGGTAATTCGGTTGTACAACTGAATTACGCGAAGCGAATTACGGCCCAAAGGGCCAAATTACGTGCGAAGCATGAATTACGGCGCAGCCAAATGACAACAAAATGATCCGGGAATAGTACTGACCGATGACCTGTTTTGAAACATGGTTCATTATAACATTAGAATGGGACCTGAAAATGCATTAACTTTAGTATCCAATTCTTTAATTATCCATCCGTGATAGTAAAATTAAATAGAATAGACAAATTATAAAATGAATAATTCATTTTACCCTTCTCTTTTTCAAGTCAATACCCGTGTACTTTTGACTGAGCTATCAAATAAGCTTGGTCACAGGGCAACGCTTGCCGAAATTCCCGATCAGGAACTTGACAATTTTGCCGCATCGGGATTTGACTGGATATGGTTCCTCAGTGTATGGCAAACCGGAATGAATGGACAACGCGCTTCAAGGGAGAACCAGGGATGGAGAAAGGAGTTCCTTGAGACACTGCCTGACCTTGTGGAAGCAGATATCGCAGGGTCCGGATTTGCGATCACAAGTTACAACGTGCACGAACATATGGGAGGCGAGGCTGCCCTTGCCAGGCTTAGGAAGCGTCTGAAGGATCGGGGACTGAAACTTATGCTGGATTTTGTTCCAAATCATACCGGTACGGATCATCATTGGGTTGGGGAACATCCTGACTTTTATATACAGGCATCCGAATCTCAGCTTGAAAAAGAGCCTGCCAATTATGTAAGGATAAACACCAATGGCAAAGAGATGATATTTGCTCATGGAAGGGATCCCTTTTTCCCAGGCTGGCCCGATACCCTTCAGCTTAATTATGGTAATCAGGGGTTACATGAGGCGATGATCCAGGAAATGATCAGGATTGCCGGGCAGTGCGACGGAGTGCGCTGCGATATGGCAATGCTTATACTTCCCGATGTATTTGAAAAAACATGGGGGATAAAATGCCGGCCTTTCTGGACTGAAGCGATCCGCAGGGTGCGCGAAGCAAACCCCGGATTCTGCTTTATGGCCGAAGTTTACTGGGATCTTGAATGGACAATGCTCCAGCAGGGATTCAATTATGCGTATGATAAACGCCTGTACGACCGTTTGAAAGCAGGCCATGCAAAGCCTGTCAGGGAACATTTTTTTGCAGGGCTGGATTACCAGGGAAAGATGGCACGATTCCTTGAGAATCATGATGAACCCCGTGCAGCTGCTGATTTTCCGGCAGGCAAGCACGAAGCTGCAGCTGTCCTTACATTTTTGTCACCCGGACTGAGGTTCTTCCACCAGGGGCAATTCGAGGGAAGAAAAAAGCATATATCTCCTCACCTTGTCAGAGCTCCTGTTGAACCAGTTAATGAAGATATTGCCGGGTTCTACAGGAAACTGACCGAGGTACTTCATCAGCCTTTGTTCAGGACAGGGATATGGAAGTTGCTCGAGTGCATCCAGGCATGGGAAGGAAACCGGACATACGACAGATATATCTCTTTTGCATGGTATGAGAATACAGGCGGAAAAACTGTTATTGCAGTCAATTATTCGCAGAGCAGAAGCCAGTGTTATGTAAAGCTACCTTTCAATGACCTGGATAATAAAACCTGGATCTTGCGCGACCTTTTATCAGGTAATTCATTTGAAAGGGAAGGAGGGGATTTATGTTCAAAAGGCCTTTATCTGGATGAGCCAGGCTGGAAAGTATATGTTTTCGCACTTGTAAATAAATAACCGATATTCAGTTTCATCTACTTTGGCAGGTTTGCCCTGACTGTACTGAATTTCTGCTTCTCCTCCCCGCAGATATACTGGATGGCCCATTTACCTGACTGTCCGGCCGGGGGCAATCCCCCTCCGGGAAAGAGCCACTGACCTGCCATATAAAACTTCTTCAATCCCTTTATTGTGGGATTCAGATTATCCATAAGGTTTTTACTTGAAGGAAGGAATCCTTCATATGAACCTTTCCAGACGCCAGTGTAATGCACATCGGTTATTGGTGTGGCCACATCACATACTTCTATATATTCAGAGATACCCGGATAGCGTTTCTCAAGCAATATCCTCGCATCCTTTTCAATCAGATCTTTCTCCTTTTCATAGTCATCTTTGCTAATCCCATCCCATTGAGCCCATTCTGACTCAAACCTGATGACTATTACTGATTTTCCCTCAGGGGCCATTGTGGGGTCAAAACCATAGTTCATTATGGAATATCCATTCTCAGTTTTAGTCGTTCCGATCGACAGATCTTTGTTCATCCATGTCTCCACCGGGGAATCTGATCCTATTTTTTTTCTTAATCCGAATGAAACCTGAACGAGCGGAGTGAAAAGCTCCCAGTTTTCATAGGCATTGGTTATTTTCCTGTTAAGATATTTTCCTTCCAGCATATCAAAGATGGTTGAATGTCCGTCAGCAGCACTGATGACATAATCTGCCCTGATCTCTGTTCCGTCAGAAAGGATCACCCCTTTTGCAGTATCATCTTCAACCAGAATTTTTGAGACCTTTCTTCTGGCTGTCAGGACTCCACCGAGGTTGAGGAACTTTTCAGTCATGCGCTGTGCCAATGGCAGAGATCCTCCAATAAGATAACCTGCATTTTTCTGGCTGAACCAGGCAAACATCATTATAAAGGCAAGAGCTGAGAAGTCACGGGTTCCATACATATTTCTTAAGAAGTACTTCAGCGACTCATTGGTAAATCCAAGTTCTTTGAAGTATTCATTACAGGTTTTATGGCCATATTTCATGAAAAGGAACATTATAGGTATCATCCCGAACATTGATGAAATGGTATGGCTTATTTTTCTCAGACCAGGAGGATCTAAATAGGGTTGAAGGAAAGCTGATTTCCTCATATCGTCGCACATCTTTTTTATCTTCACCGTATCTTCCGGTGCAATCGAGAAAAGGTATTTCTCCCATCTGTCAAGGTTGGTATAAATAATAAATTCCTTCCCGTCCGGGTCAAATATCTTTGTATGTACTTCATGGTCAATGATCTTTACGTCGTCATTTAAAGCACCTGTCTCTTTCCAGATGTCGTTGAAGGGACCCTCTTTAGTACCGACGAGCCAGTGAAGGCAATAGTCAAACCTGTAACCTTTGCGATCCCAGGCGGTGCACTGGCCACCTGTAATAGAGTGCATTTCAACGATCTCTGCATTAAAACCATTGAGCCTCGCGTAAATGCCTGCGGATAGCCCGGCAACGCCACCTCCGATGATTACTATTTTTCTGGTCATGTCAGATCACTTTATTGATTAGGTTATTATATATTCTTATTTACAAGATCCGAAATAAAATGGAAACCGGATCGGATCAAAGAAAATACAAGGAAATCTGTGCTGAAATCCAAAATCGGTGAATTGCGGAAAATAACCAGCGAACAGCACCGATTATTTTTCAGGGTATTATTAACTATGGAAGAGAAGAGTAGATCTAGTCCTGTACGCAGCGAACCGAAAAGCCGCTCATTTTTTTGGAGTTGGTACTGGTCAGATTTCTGAAGCCATAGTATATCAATCTGCAATCAGCATATACCGTAGAATATTCAGTTGATGTCCACCAGTACCCATAGTACTTTATGTCGCCGTAATCAGCGGATAGATTGCGATATCCTCCCGGGAGTGCAGTAAAACCAGTCTCATTTGTAAGGCTTCTGTTTGGTGTGATCCAGTGTCCATTGCCAGACTCCATTAAAATACCGCCTGCAATGCTATCCCCGCCCACTGTAGTGGCAAGAGTTTCCCACTCTTCGTCTGACGGTACATGCCATCCTGCCGGGCATAGCTTGCCAGAGTTAACAACTCCCCAGTTGTAGATCGCACCATAAACAACAGAATCATTATTAAACCAGCAATAACCGAAATTGGTCGAATCTATCCACCTGCCATAATCTGGCAGGAACTGAATTGCTTCACCATCATTGTATCTGGTGGTTTTAAGGTTTTCCGCCATCCATGTCTGCGTTCCGATCACAATTGTTTTATAGACATTGTTGTCCGCATCAGTCACAGATCCATAGGTCAGACCCGGATTAAAGAGAATAACACTTTTGGCAGGGGTGGTCGTTGTAAAGGTCGAGTCTACTCCATATCTTGTTTCGGTGGAATTTACCGCCTTTACCCTGAAGTGGTATTTTGTTCCCGGTTTCAGCCCCGTGGGATACGCTGTGATAATTGTTCTTACAGTTCCGCTCAGGGTACCAGGATATCCTGTTATATTATGTTTATAAGCAGTAGTTGTATCATAATCAAAAGAAATTGTAACTGTACTGTTATCAGGGTTTACCTGGGCGTTTAATACCGCCCATCCCTGCCCTATGAGTGTGGCCTGTTGGGTAGACACCGCAGGGATGCCAGACTCGTCACTTTTCTTGCAGGAAGCAAGAGCGAATATTGCAGCTGATGCAACTGCAATCATAATGAATAGGGAAGTGCGGTTTATTGCCATTTCGAGCTGGTTTTAATGTCTGTCCTGTTTAATAAATAGAAAACGGAAGAGCAGGTAAATTAGTACCCTCTATCCCTGTTTTATTCTGAGGTCAAAAGTATCTTCAAAAAACGGGAAAACAAAATCTTTAAGGAGATCAATTCCTTATGCATTTACCGCCTTAATCATTTTTTAACTCTGCCATTTTGGAATAAGAGCCCGGACCTTTCCCGTTTATGCATATCTTTTTCGGTATACCAGTCTGAAAAGAAGAGGAAAGATTAAAAGTGTAAGAAGAGTGGCGCTTATCAATCCACCCACAATGACAATTGCGAGCGGTTTCTGTGTTTCTGAACCAATCCCGGTGGAAATTGCTGCGGGCAGAAGTCCGAAAATAGCCATTAATGCAGTCATTACAATAGGACGAACACGGCTCAGGATCCCGGCCTTAATTGAATTATCAAGCGACATTTGTTTTGTCAGGTTCTGATTGAAGACGGAAATAATAATTACTCCGTTCTGGATACATATCCCAAACAGGGCGATAAATCCTATACCGGCAGAAATGTTGAAGTTTGTCCCGCTAATGAGCAGTGCCAGTATTCCTCCGACAATGGCAAACGGGACATTCATGAGTACAAGAAGCACATCTTTGATCTTCCGGAAAAGTACAAGCAAAATTACAAATATGATAATGAGGCTTATCGGTACAACAATGGATAATCTCGTCATGGCCCTGATCTCACTTTCAAAATCACCGCTCCATTCTGTATTGTATCCTTTAGGCAGCTTGATTTCTTCTGAAAGTTTTTTCTGGCCTTCCATTACAGCGCTTCCCAGATCCCTCCTGCGTACGGCAAATGAAACAGCAGACAGTCTCCTGTTATTATCCCTGTAAATAAATGACGGACCATTACTCAGCCGGATGTTTGAGATCTCTTTAAGTGGGATTTTCTCACCCGATGCGGTAGGTATCATCAATTCACCTATCTCAGTTTCAGATTTTCTGAATGGATACTGGTACCGTACACGAATATCAAATTTTTTCTCACCCTCATATAGTTTTGAGACAGGTTTACCTCCTATAGCAAGCTCAATTACTGCGTTTGCCTCAGCGGCAGAAATCCCGTAGGCAGCCATTTTAACCCTGTCCAGGTCGATACGCAATTCTGGTTGACCCAGGTTTTTCATAATATAGACATCTTCAATACCCCTGACAGAACTGATTTTCTCACGGACCTGGCCAGCAATCCTTGATATGGTATCAAGGTTTTCGCCAAATATCTTCACCGCCTGATCTACATTAATTCCGGCAACTGCTTCGTTGACGTTATCTATAATTGGTTGTGAGAAACTCCAGACAGATCCTACATATTTTGATTCAAGACGCTGCTGCATTTTTTCAATAAGTTCCACCTTGGAAAGGTGTGATTTCCACTGTTCCCTGGGAAATAAATCAACCAGATTTTCAATATCATAAAACCCGTGGGGATCAGTTCCATCATCGGGGCGGCCGATCTGCGAAACAACTTCACGCACCTCAGGAAACGTCAGCAGATCATAACGCATGCTGTCAACAAGCGTCTTGGCCTGTGATAGTGATATACTCATCGGGGCACTGCCTTCAACCCACAGTGATCCTTCATTTAGATGGGGAATAAATTCCGTGCCGAGAAATTTTGCAGAGAAGAACGAAACCATAACAATTGAGAGAGCAATGCCTAAGCTTATTTTTTTGTGTCCCATTACCCAATTGAACAACCTTTCATAATTTCTTATTAACCCTGAGACAATTGGATTGTATTTCTCTGCCACATTTTTCCTGAATAATGAGCTTGTCATTGCAGGTACAAAAGTGAGCGTAAAGATTAAAGCTCCCAACAAAGCAAACCCCAGGGTATATGCAAGAGGGGAGAATAACTTACCCTCAATTTTTTCAAAGGAGAACACAGGGATCAGTGCTGTTATAATGATCAGTTTTGAAAATAATATGGCTCTGCCCATGTCTACACCAGTATGCCGTATAATTCCTAATTTTGCAATTTTGTTGAATTTTTCCATTCCTATCTCGGCAGCATGATATCCCAACGCGACAAAGACTCCTTCGACCATCACAACCGCACCGTCTATGAGTATACCAAAGTCAATAGCACCGATCGAGATCAGATTTGCAAACATCCCTTTCAAGTAAAGCATTATGAATGCAAACAGAAGTGAAAGAGGAATAATTAGTGACACAATAATGGTGGCCCTCCAGTCGCGCATGAATATCAATACTACAGCCGTCACGAGAAAAATTCCGAGCAGCACATTGTGAAATACTGTATGCAAACAAAAATTTATCAGATCCTGCCTGTCATAAACTGTCTGGACCTCAACTCCAGGAGGCAGAATTTTCGTATTAAGCTCCTTGACTTTTTCTCTGAGCGCTTTCAGGACGGGTCCGGGATCAACCCCTTTACGCATCAGGACTATTCCTTCCACCACATCCGGCTCACGCCCTCTGGCTACCATTCCTAACCTGGGCTGATTTGATTCTACTACTTCAGCAACATTCCTGACAAGGAGGGATGTACCTTTTACATTTTTAATGACAATATTCCTTATATCATCCATATTGTTAATCAGGCCTATACCCCTGACAACAAAAGCCTGTGCTGATTTCTCAATTACATCACCGCCAACATTTACATTGCTCTTGCTTATGGCGTCAAATACATCGAGAGCTGTTAGGTCGTATTGTGCAAGAAGGTTCGGATTTACATTAACGTCGTAAGTTTTAATGGGACCCCCAAAAGCTACCACGTCAGCTACTCCCGGGATAGTCCGGATATTGCGGTCGATAACCCAATCCTGGATAGTCCGCAGCTCAGTAGGAGTCTGATGTTTTGAGTGGAGTGTGTATCGAAAGATCTCATCTGTTGGCCCTGTGGGTGGTGTAAGTTCATAATCAGCACCCTCAGGAAAATCTATGGATGGCAGGAGTCCTGTTACCTGCTGTCTTGCATACATATCATCCACGTTATCCTCAAATACAAGTGTAACTACGGAAAGTCCAAAAAGGGATACAGATCGGAGATTGATTTTTCTTTGCACACTGTTCATGGCAATTTCAACAGGCATTGTCACAAACCGTTCTATCTCCTGAGCGCTTCGTCCAGGCCAGCGGGTAATGATCCGTATTTCCGTATTCGTAAAATCAGGAAAAGCTACTATAGGTGTTTTTATGAAACAAAAGATGCCTGTTATGGCAAGTATCCCCGTCATGAAAAAGATAAAAAGCTTATGCCGAAGGGAAAAGGAAATTATGTTTTTGACAAGGTTGTTCATAACTGGTGATTATTGAACCATTTGTTTGAAAAGGGCTTTAGAAATTCAGTAACGCAGTATATATAAACAACCCATCGCGGGCAATTGCTACATCTCCGGTTTTAAGCGAATCGCTTTTTATGTAACAACTATTGTCAAAGGATTTAAATATGTCGACCTGTTGTATGCTTACATCACATTTCCCACGATAGCGTAATAAATAACTTTTGCTTTCATCGTATATAATTGAGTTGTTTTTGACAACAAGCATTCTTTCCGTCAACGGGAGATGGATAGTAATATGTGCGAACATACCCGGTTTTAAAGAAAAGTCGTTGTTTGCAATATTTATTTTTAAACTCATCACTTTTGTATCGGGATCCAGAACATTTGAAATACGGTCAATCCTGCCTGAGAATTTTTTATCAGGATAACTTAAGGTCGTCACATCAGCCGGGTAGTTGACCTGAATTTTTGAAATATCAGTTTCATAAACATTTGCTGTTGCCCAAACTTCCTTAAGGTCGCTTATTGTAAAAAGAAAATCATTTGCATCAGATCTTATGTCCATTCCAGGGGTAATGTTTTTAGATACTATGAAACCGCTGATCGGAGCCTTAATCACATAACGTGCACCGGTTGAATCCATAGGAGCAAGCGTGCTGCCATTTATTTTAAGCACTTCCTTCATTTTATTGAATTGTGAAAGTGTCTTCTGATATTCATTCTGAGCGACAAGATAATCTTTCTCGGAGGTTACTCCGCTGTTGCGCATACTGGTTGTTACTTCAAGATTCTTGGTCGCAATTGTAAGCTCCGACTGTGCAGACTTGTACTCATCAAAATAGGAAACCATATCAGGACTTTCGATAACTGCCAGAACCTTTCCCTTTTCCACAAAATCGCCCAATGAAACTTTTACATCTGACACATGCCCGCTAACAAATGGATAAACCCTGGAAACCTTATCCTCAATACATTCAATTTTCCCGGACAGGACCAGATCACTTTGCACCTGTTCAGAGCGTAATGTATCGAATGTGAGGTTCCTCAGTAAACTGTCCGGGATACAAAACTTTGGTACTCCTGACAGTCCGGGATGATTCTTATTACCGCATGAATAAGTAAGGAGAATGCCCGGGATCAGGATCATCATCATCATTAAGAATAATTTTTTACGCCGCATCATAAATTATTTAAAAATTATGGTACCTGTAGCCAGATTAATATTTTCCAGAGCTTCCAGACGGTTAACCTGCAGCTGGTAGTATTCTGTTTTTGAGTTCTTATAAGTCTCGTAGTAATCAATAAATTCAAGAAGGCTGATCGTACGATTTTTATAGCCGGTGGTTATTCCGTCAAACAACCTGTCGTAGTTGTCGTCGAATTTCTGCATAGAAGATCTGTAAAGTCTTTCAGTCTCCAGAAACTGGATAAAAGCATTCGTAATATCTGTCCTGACTTCCAGCTCTTTCTGATTCTTAAGGACTTTTGTCTCTTCGATCCTGTTCCGGGCAATTTTAATATTACCCTGGTTGAAATTCCAGAATGGCAGGTTAAAGCTTAATGTTAAAGAATTATAGTCAGGAATATAACCGCCCTCCCTATCATATGTCGCTCCCAACGTCATATCCGGCACCCGCATTGCTTTTTGCAAGGAAAGATTGATCTCTTCAGCCTGAATTTCTGATTCGGATATTTTTAAGTCGTACCTGTTCTCCGAACCTTGTTCAAGCAAATGTCCAAGGTCAAGGGATGATGATCCTATGCTGTCGAAAGCTGAAATATTCAGTAACGGTTTAACCGGTCTTGAAAGGGTATCTCCAGTTAGCAGGGCAAGATTGCTCTGTTTTTCATTTAAACTTTTTATAAGATCTATTTTTTCATTTTCCAGGCTGAACTGCAATGCCTGCAGACGGGCCAGCTCCTTAAACGGGATATTTCCCTTCTGGTATTCGACAGTATAGGCCTCGGTGAGTAATTTAAGCGCTTCTATCTCCCTGTCGTATATCGAGAGCGATCTTTGAGAAAAATAGAGTTCAAAAAAAGTTGTTCTCAGCTCGAACCGTAAAGTTCTGATCAGATCGTAAAACTGGTACTGCGCGATCTGAGTATTGATCTTTTCAATGCCAACCCTTTTATTTTTTTTACCTGCAAGATAAATAAGCTGCTGAACAGAGAGGGCATATTCACCGTCGGGGATAATGAACCATTTACCTGAGGGCGCATTATAGGCCTCCTTGTCTATACTAAAAACAGGATTGTCCCATAATTTTGCCTGGATAATGGCTGCTTCTGCCTCGTTTACTTTATATTTTGCGGCAAGCAGGAAGAAGTTGTTTTTAAGGAATAAGGCCTCTGCATCCTTGAGGGACAGCGATACTGTATCGGTTCTTGCATATGTCTGAGCCAAAATACTGCATATGCTGCAACTAAAACAGAGGATCAGCACAGGAATCATTTTCCCTCTCATAATCACTGCATTATTTCATGGTCACAAATCTACCATATCTGCCGAATCGCCGGCACGGTCGAATTCTTAAAAAAGTGTTAAATTTTGAGTCTGATCATTGCCGGTTTTTCTATAAGAAGAACGATCCCTCCATAGATAACGAGCAGAAGTGTGTGAAATGTAAACCGCAGGATTGCATGATCGATCACAACTAATACACTGATGAAGTACAATATGACGGCAAGGCCCAGGTACCCCGAGAACTTCAGGAGGTTATATTTAACGGGGAAGTATTTCTGGCCGGCAAGGAATGAAATTATCATCATTGACCCGTAACAGATAAAAGTGGCCCACGCCGAACCATAATAACCATAGATAAGATGCTGGGATGAAAGAGGGATCCACCAGAAGTTCAGGACAAGTGTGATCACAGCTCCAATGGCAGAAAGCCATGCCCCCCAAATGGTTTTCCCTGTCAGCTTGTACCAGATGGAGAGGTTATAATAGACGCCAAGGAACAGATTTGCAAGCATCAGAACAGGAATTACGCCTCTGCCCGCCCAGTACTTTTTCCCGATAAAGTGAAGGATGAAATCATCCAGGTAAACCATTGTGACCAGGAAGATCAGGGAAACCGTAATGATGAAATAGTCCATAATCCTGGCATATACCTGTTTTGCATCCTTTTCTTTTGCCTGGGCAAAAAAGAAAGGTTCCGCCGCATAGCGGTAAGCCTGGATAAAAATTGTCATCAGGATCGATATCTTGTAACATGCGGCATAAATGCCTACCTGGTAACTTGCGATCTCCTTTGGTAAAAGGTAGCGGAGCAGAAGCCTGTCGAAAGTCTCATTCACTATACCTGCCATTCCTGCAAAGAGCAACGGGAAAGCATACAGGAACATTTTTTTCCAGAACAGCGGATCAAGCTTCCATCTGGTGGATGCAATTTCAGGAAAGAGGAGTAAAAGTGTAACAGTGCTTGCAATAAGGTTGGAAATGAATATATATTCAATCCCCCAACCAGAACGGTAAAACCAGTTAATTATACGGGCAGGACCGCTGTCACCGGCATGCTTCAGAATAAAGGGGCAAAGCAGGATAAGAAACAGGTTGAGTCCGATATTTATTACAATACCCGTCATTTTGATCGTCGCAAATCTCCTTGGTTTATTAAGGGCACGGAGCCTGGCGAATGGAATTGATGACATGGCATCAAGAGCAAGGATCCAGCCGAACCAGATCACATAATTTCTGTGATCTGCATAATCGATAAGCCTTGCAACCGGCCCTGCATATACAGAGACCAGAAGAAGGAACAGGACAGATGAAACAACCAATGAGATCATCCCTGCACTGTAGACCTTTTCCTTATCCGTCTCATGTTCATTAAAGCGGAAAAAAGCAGTCTCCATTCCGTAGGTAAGGATCACCATAAAAAATGATGCATAGGAATAGAAGACGTTTACTGTACCGTATTCGCCAGGTATAAAAACGCGTGTATAAAGTGGTACGAGAAGGTATCCGAGAATCCTGCCAAGAATGCTTGGTATCCCGTAAATGGCAGTTTGTCCGGCGAGTCGTTTAATGGCTGTCACGTGAACAAAGATAGTGATAAACTGAATAAAAAAGGCCGGTTATCATTTCCGCCCCTTGAGTTAAAAAGATATTTGATGGTCTACCACCATTTCTCAAATTTACGGCTTATTCTGCGATCGAATGAAATTGTAAACAATGGTGATGACCTTGAGAAATGTAGTACTGTCGGGATTGTCAATGGTTATTGTCCTTGTCCCGGAGATCAATGCACCCTTTAAGGCTGAGATTGAGTAATTTGCAACTTGGATCTGATCCAGCGTATTATCTATCTCTATCTCATTTTTATCAGCTACCGCATCCTGCACATCGGAATTCTGAACCTGGTAGGCTTGTGCTGAAGGAAGGGCCGTAGAGGTCGTTTTATCCGAATTATTCAATTAGACGTTTAATTCCCGAAAAGATTTAATGATTCTAAATGATTCTTTTATCCGGCTCATGTTTTCTTGTTTTTTTTCCTGCCTTTTGTCTAACGCGGAGCTGTCAGCTATATTTTGGCAGGATTGGATTAAATAGGACTAATCTTCCGGAAGTCTGATCAATAGTTAAAGCGTTTATGCGTTTAAGCGTTGAAAGAAAACTTGAAGTATTCTGCAAAGAAAAATATATTTTGTTCAGTGTTTACTCAGTGCTGCTTAATGGTCAGGTCTATTTTATTGTTTAATTTTATATATTAAAATAGTAAAACCATGAAACGTAGGGCTTTTATCAGAAATTCTGTGCTTATTGCACCGGTACTGAGCCTTTTTCCTGCCGATCTTTCATCTATTGCAAGAGAAACAGGTACGGGGAAGATCGAAAAAAGATCTCTCGGTAAGACAGGAGAAATGCTTTCTATCATTGGCTTTGGAGGAATAGTGGTCATGGATGCGGATCCTGCAGATGCCTCCTCCATAGTTAAGTTTTCTATTGATCAGGGTGTCAATTATTTTGATGTTTCACCGTCATATGGGGATGCCGAGATTAAGCTTGGACCAGCTCTTGAACCCTACAGGGATCATGTTTTTCTCTCCTGCAAGACAGACGGCCGCAAAAGAGAAGATTCGAGGAAAGAACTCGAGCAATCACTGAAGAACATGCGTACGGACCATTTTGACCTCTATCAGCTGCATGCAGTTACGACTCTTGCTGAAGTTAAAACTATCCTGGGGAAAGGAGGCGCTATTGAAACCTTTCTGGAGGCTAAAAAGGAGGGTAAGGTCCGTTTTGCAGGGTTTTCTGCACACTCGGTCGAGGCAGCAATGGCGCTTATGGGTGGGTTTGATTTTGATACAATTATGTTCCATGTTAACTTCAGGACCTGGTATGCGGGCAATTATGGACCACAGGTTCTTGCAAAGGCCCAGGAAAAGAAAATGGGAATAATTGCACTTAAATCGATGGCAAATGGACCATGGACTGCAGGAGCAGACCGATCTAAGTTCAGGAAATGCTGGTATGAGCCACTTACCACTCAGGATGATATTAAAATGGGATTGGGCTTCACCCTGTCCCACCCTGTTACAACTTTAATTCCACCAGGTGATGAAGGACTTTTCAGGACCGCACTGAATCTATGTCCACAGATAAAACCTTTGACGAAGGATGAAGTCGATGCCATTAAGATCAGAGCAATGAAAGGGGAGCCGTTGTTTAAATATCCTTCTGCTGTTCCGGTATAATGGAGAGGAGTTAAATAAGTCACTCAGGTAGCGCTCCTTCAGAGCGCAGAAGACCGTGTGGGAAAACCACCCCCAGTTGCACTGGAGGTTATTAATATCCAGCTCTTTCTGAGCCCAATAATCATCGGTTATCCCAGTTACTATGTGCATCTAAGTGACTGCAGCGGTCTTCAATACAAAGCTCCTTCGGAGCTTGCTTCCTTCATATTTTCCTCTGAAATGTTGAATCTGGTTGCTTCGTCACTTCGTTCCTCGCAATGAACGGATAATAATAAAGCATTGCATTTGGGACATTACCGAAGAAAATAAGTAACTAATGTCATTGCGATCCCGATTAAATCGAGAGAAGCAATCGGATTAATCTTCTTGAAAGCATATATAATTTAGCATTGAAGCCCTGAAAGGGCGAAGCAGCCTCGGAGAGGCTAAATATCAATAACCCCCGGCGAAACCGGGGGTAAATACCACCTCCAGACTATAAGCCCCAACGGGGCTTGACAATCAAATGATTCTCGATGTCTGACTTAACTGATTTAATGAATGGCTGATTAAAACTTTAAGTTATTTATTAATTCTGTTAAATTTGCAGCGAATTCCTGAAAAAAATGCAAAAAAGCTAACAGAATGAAAAAGCCCGGCCCCGTTTTTGCCAGAATTGCGATCAAGGTGGGGAGCAATGTGATAACGCAGAGCGACGGTTCGCTCGATACATGGAGGATCTCACGGCTTGTTGAGGACATATTTGTCCTTTACAAGAAGGGGATCGAGGTAATATTGATATCTTCGGGTGCTGTTGCCGCAGGCCGCAATGAGGTAAATCCATCAAGGAAAACAAACATTATGGCATCCCGTCAGGTCTGGGCTGCAATTGGTCAGGCCAAGCTTATTTCTAGCTACCAGTACCTGTTCGGTAAATATGGAATTCCGGCAGGACAGGTACTTGCCACAAAGGAGAGCTTCAGGGACAGGATGCATTACCTTAATATGAAAGGCTGTATATCTGCAATGCTTGAGAACAAGGTTCTTCCCATAGTTAACGAAAATGATACAATTTCAGTAAACGAGCTCATGTTCACAGACAATGATGAACTTTCGGGCATGCTATCATCAATGATGGACTGTGATTCGCTTATAATACTTACAAATGTTGATGGTATCTATAATGGAGCACCAGGTGCGGATGGAACCGATCTCATAAGGGAAATTGATGAAAGATCCGATGACATTGTGAAATTTCTTACACCTGTAAAATCAGCTTATGGTCGGGGAGGAATGATCACAAAATGTAATACGGCACTAAAACTTGCTGCAGAGGGAATAGATGTTTTCATTGCAAATGGCATGCGCGATTCTGTGGTTGCAGATATCGTGAATGGCAAAGATGTGCCCTGTACCCATTTTAAGGCTGGCAGGCAGAGAACAACAGGAATTAAGAAATGGATATCCCACTCCGAAACTTTTGCCAGGGGCTCAGTTACAATTAATGAGGGCGCCAGGAAGGCGCTTCTCGGTGAAAAGGCATCAAGTCTTCTTATGATAGGCATAACATCAGTGGAAGGCTACTTCAGAAAGGGAGATATTATAAGTATCATAGACAGTAGCGGAGCTTACATCGGGCTCGGAAAATCGGAGCTGGATTCAAAAAGGGCTGAACATCTTCTTGGGCAGAAGCTGCTTAAGCCAATTATCCATTATGATTATCTGGTCATTAATGAGAAGTTCAATAATCAGGGGAAGACATTGATCGTCCCCGGTTCTTAAAGTAATATTCATGGATTGCACGCCTCTCTTTAAAAAGGTTTCAGAATCTGCACGATCATTATTGTCAGTCGAAAGTGCAGCAATAAATAATGCCCTGTTGAATCTGGCAGATGAGATAGAAGCCAATATAGATCTGGTAACCGCTGAAAATGAAAGGGACCTTAAACGGATGGAAAAATCAGACTCGAGATACGATCGTCTGCTCCTTACCCCCGGAAGGATCAGGTCTATTGCCGCGGATATCAGAAATATTGTTCGACTTCCCGATCCGGCCGGGCGCCTGCTCTCTGAAAATGTCCGTCCAAACGGGCTGAAGATATCCAGAATATCAGTTCCATTTGGAGTGATTGGAGTAATATTCGAAGCCAGACCCAATGTAGTTCTTGATGTATTCGCACTCTGCCTTAAATCGCGCAATGGATGCATTCTTAAAGGAGGTAGTGACGCCAGGGATTCTAACAAGATAATAGTAAGGCTCATTAAATCAGCTCTGGGGAGGTCGGGAATAGATAAGGATATACTTGGTCTTCTCCCTCCCGGGAGGAGTGAAACGTCCCAAATGTTAAAAGCGAGGGACTATATTGACCTTGTCATACCCAGGGGCAGCAGGGGACTTATAGATTTTGTCCGGGAGAATGCGACCATTCCGGTAATTGAAACAGGAGCCGGTATATGCCACACCTATTTTGACAGATACGGCGACCGAGAGAAAGGCAGGATCATAGTCAATAATGCCAAAACCAGGAGGGTAGGTGTATGCAATGCCCTCGACTGTCTGATAATCCATCGTGACCGTTTGCCTGACCTTGAACATATTGTCGGGCTCTGTGCGAATTCGGGAGTAGTGATCTATGCAGATGAAGATGCTTTCATGGTTTTGAAGGGGAAGTATCCCGAAGTGCTACTTTTACCTGCCGGAAAGGATTCATACGGAACAGAATTCCTTTCTTTCAGGATGGCCGTTAAAACTGTCAGCACTATCGAAGAAGCCCTTCAGCACATAGCCACCTATGGCTCAAAGCACAGTGAAGCAATTATTTCAGAGGATCATGAAGCCATAAGCCTTTTCCTGAACATGGTGGATGCTTCTTCAGTTTATTCAAATGCCTCAACAGCTTTTACCGACGGGGCAGAATTCGGACTCGGTGCAGAGATTGGGATATCCACTCAGAAACTGCATGCCAGGGGTCCTATGGCACTCGAAGAACTTACTACATATAAATGGGTTATTGAGGGGAACGGGCAGGTAAGGGGGTAACCGGTATGCGGTGTGCGGCTTGAGGTTAAATATTTATTACAAATAGTAACTTAAAATCATTAAAAGATTTGTTTTATTAATTAAATCACTATTTTTGACTACAGAATGAAAATGAATTTGCACTATACAACAACAACAAACTTTACGACAGGCACAGGCATGCTGTACCGGGGATGTTGTGTTTAAACGAGATAAACCTATAAGCACATGAACCATCCTTGAAACAGGGATGGTTTTTTTAATTCATACAAAACCAGAATGAAAATTATAAAATTCGGCGGATCATCGGTAGCAAACCCGGAAATGATAATGAAGGCGGCAGAAATAGTCAGGAAAGGGTCTTTGCAGGAAAAGAGTATTTGTGTAGTGGTATCGGCACAGTCGGGAGTCACTGATCAGCTCGCAGAGATTTGCAAGCTGATACCAGGTGATCCTGAGAAATGCTATGACTCAATCCGCAACATTGAGCTGAGGCATCTGTCAGCTGTCAGGGAAATGATCCCTGTCCCTGACCAGCCTGAGGTCCTGGCTGAATTAATGGCTCTCTGCAACCAGCTGTACGATCTTGTAAAAGGAGCAACACTTGTTGGTGAAGTTACTGCCAGAACGCAAGACCTTGTCCTGAGTTTCGGGGAACAGCTTTCGGCCTACCTGTTTTATCAGGTCATTAAACAGGATAAAGTGCTTGTTACCTATACCGATGCGCGCCTGCTGATAAGGACCGATTCAAACTACGGACACGCAATGGTCGATCATGAAGCAACCAGCAAACTGATCGTGGAATATTATTCTCAAAGCAGGGGTATAAACATCGTTCCCGGTTTTATAGCAAGCACTTCCGGGGGACAAACAACAACTCTTGGACGAAACGGGTCAGACTATACCGCCTCTCTTCTGGGGGCTGCTCTTGATGCTGAATCGATAGAAATCTGGAGTGATACCGATGGCGTAATGACCGCAGATCCCCAGTATGTGGAGAAGGCTAAAAATATAGGACAGCTGTCGTACAGCGAGGCGATGGAGCTTTCACATTTTGGGGCAAAAATTATTTTTCCGGCTTCGCTTCAGCCGGCAATGGCCAAACGGATACCTGTTACGGTCAAGAATACTTTTAATCCAGGCCACAAGGGGACTCTTATTTGCAGCGAGTCCGACAATAATAATGGAATTATCAAAGGCATAACTTCACTAAGGAATATATGCCTCGTAAATGTTGAGGGCTGCGGGATGGTAGGTGTTACAGGTATTGCGGCCAGGATGTTTACTGCTCTATCGCTGAACAGAATAAGCGTCATTTTTATAAGCCAGGCATCCTCCGAGCATTCGATATGTATATCCGTTTTACAGAATGAAGAAGAAAAAGCGACCGGCATTTTACGGAACACATTTTCAGAAGAGCTGAGATCCGGGCTTATCTCTTCTGTTGGATCCGAAAGCCGGCTTGCGATTGTGGCCGTGGTAGGTGAAAAAATGAAGAATATGCCCGGGGTGGCCGCAAGGATTTTCGAACCGCTTGGGAAAAATGGCATTAATATAAAAGCAATTTCACAGGGAAGCTCTGAACTGAATATCTCTTTCGTTATTCATGAAAATGATCTTTTCAGGGCTCTCAACGCCCTGCATGACTCAATGTTCAAAAAAATTTAAAGAAAAAATGAATGGAAAATCGGTAACAGCCTTTGCTCCAGCCAGCGTCGCCAATGTCGGTCTGGGCTTCGATTTTATGGGTTTCGCACTCAGGGGAGCCGGAGACAGGGTGACAGTTGCATTTAGTGAGGATGGCGAAGAGACATCTATAAGGATGAGCGGAGATTATGGACCCCTTATCCCGGAAGATCCGGAAAAAAATACCGCCGGAGTTGCGGTATATGCTTTTCTGAGGGCAAAAGGCTGTACAGGGATAAACCTGAAGATAGGTCTTGAAAAAAACCTTCCGCTTGGGAGCGGACTTGGCAGCAGTGCATCAAGCTCGGCAGCTGCACTTTTTGCATTGAATGAGCTATTGGGCAATCCATTCACAACTGAGGAGCTGATCCCTTTTGCAATGGAGGGTGAAAGGATTGCATGCGGTACCGCACATGCCGATAATGTTGCTCCCAGTCTTCTTGGAGGATTTGTCGTAATAAGAAGCTATGATCCCCTGGATATAATCAGAGTTAGATGTCCCGATGATCTGTATTGCTCAGTAATACATCCCCATATACAGGTTAAAACATCAGATGCAAGGAGAATACTGAAGCGCGATATTCCACTGAGTGATGTTACAAAGCAATGTGCAAATGTTGCCGCCTTCATTACCGGGATACTTACGGAAGATTATAGATTGATGGGCAGGTCAATGGATGATCTTCTTGCTGAACCTAAAAGAATACAGCTTATACCAGGATTTGAGCTGGTAAAAAAGGCAGCTATTGAATCAGGAGCGATAGGATGCGGGATATCTGGTTCAGGCCCGTCTGTTTTTGCACTTTGCAAAGGTGAAGCTGCATCGCATCTGGTAGCTGATGCAATGAAGAAGTCGTTAAGCAGAACTGGAATGGACTCGGATATATTAATTTCACCACTTAATGCAGAAGGAGCATCTTTGGTCTGATCTGAAAATGATCTCAGAATGAAACGTATAGAGTATTACAATATAAATGATCCGGAAGAAAAAGTCAGCCTTAGAACCGCAGTGCTAAAAGGAATTGCCGGATACAGAGGCCTGTATATGCCTGACCATATTCCGGTGATGGACCCGGATTTTTTTAAGAAGCTGCCTGGCATGACACTTCAGGAGATATCATTCGAGGTCTCAAGAAAATTCCTGACGGGGTCTGTTCCGGATGATGCAATTCTGGAAATTGTGAACAGATCCTTTAATTTCCCTATACCACTCGTTCAGCTTGGTAAAAGACTTCATGTCCTTGAGCTATTTCATGGCCCGACTCTTGCCTTTAAGGATGTGGGAGCCAGGTTCATGGCAGCATTGTTCGAGTACCTGCTTAGAGGAGAGAACCGCGAAGCAACGGTACTAGTTGCAACCTCCGGAGATACCGGAAGTGCAGCAGCAAGTGCATTTTATAAAAGCCAGGGAATAAGGGTTGTGATACTATACCCGTCAGGAAGGGTAAGCAAATTGCAGGAAAAGATGCTCACCTCGATCGGTGAAAATGTCATAGCAATTGAAGTTGAGGGAGATTTCGACGATTGCCAGAGGCTGGTAAAAGAGGCTTTCATCGATCCGAAGCTTATTTCTGTTTTAAACCTGACCTCGGCAAATTCCATCAATTTTGCCCGTCTTCTCCCCCAGACTTTCTATTATTTTCATGCAGCAGCGCAGATTAAAACTGGGAAAAGTCCTTTAGCAATAAGTGTTCCAAGCGGTAATTTTGGGAACCTGACCGCCGGACTGTTTGCATGGAAGATGGGTCTTGATATTGGCCATTTCATTGCATCTTCAAATGCCAATCACTCTTTCGCAGACTATCTTAAGACCGGCCAATACAAGCCGAAACCATCAGTGCATACAATTACCACAGCAATGGATGTAGGAGATCCAAGCAACTTTCCAAGGCTCTTAAAGATATTCAACGGTGAACACAGCAAAATCAGATCCCTGATCGATGGTTGCTGGTTTACAGATAAGGAGACAAGCGATGCCATGAAAGAACTGTATGAGAAATATGGGTACCTGGCCGATCCTCACGGGGCAGTTGCATATCTTGGACTGAAAAAATACATGGAGGATCACGATGTCTGCGGTATTTTTCTTGAGACAGCTCATCCTTCAAAATTTGAATCTGATGTTGAATCGGCAACAGGCAGAAAAGTTATTATCCCGGATTCATTAAATGATCTCTTGCGGGCAGAGGGAAGATCGGTTAAAATAAATGCCTCCTTCATGGAACTGAAACGCCTTCTGCTCCATTCATGAAAAAAGGGTTTCTTTGCCTGACAGATGCCGTTCAATCATGCTTCTTTATGATCGCTGATTCGCATAACAACCTGCTAAGGGGAAGCCCCTGTCCCTTATTCGATCCTCAATGCGTTTGCCGGACTGTAGTTAGCCGCTTTTACCGTCTGATATAAAATTGAAAGCCAGCCTACAGCTAAAGCTCCCAGCGTGGCTGTTACATAAATAAGAGGACTTATGTGAACTTTTTCTGCAAAGCCCCTGAGCCAGTATTTTGATCCGAAATATGCGACGGGGTAAGCCAGTAAAGAAGAGAGAAGGATAAGATAAAGTACCTCTTTTGAGAGCAATCCGAGCACAATCTGGAAGGAGGCTCCATAGGTTTTTCTTATTCCGATCTCCCTGGTTCTCTTGTTTGTAATGAACGTCACAAGACCCAGTAAACCAAGGCAGGCAATGGAGATGGCAAGTAAAGAGAAGATTATGAATATCTTTCCCGTTTTCATCTCAGATGAATAAAGATGGTCCCAGTTATTGGTGAAGAAATCATACTGGAATGGTTGCTTGGTGGTAAAGATCTTCCAGGATTGTTCAATAGCCCTGATCGTTGCATTTATATCCTTCCCGGTGAGCCTGACTGTAGCATACTGGTCACCGCCACCACCGCCCATAACAGTAAAACAAACTGGGTCGATCGGTTTATGCATCGAAGTAATATTAAAGTCTTTCATGATCCCGATGATCTTCATCTTCTGGAATTGTTGGGGCCCTCTTGGCTGAAGGATGTATTTGCCTACTGGATCTTTCAGTCCAAGAGATTTTACAGCTGCTTCGTTAATAAGGACTGCTGTGGAGTCCGTATTGAATTCACGCGAGAAGAAACGGCCTTCCACCAGGTGAACGCCTAATGCCTCCGGGAAGTCGAGGCTTACCTGAGCCTGCTGAAGGAGATATGTTTTTTTCTCGGGGTCCTCATCATTAAAGAATGCATTATTATTGAAATTTGTTCCTGGAACCTGCCTTGAGAAACCAACCTTTTCAACTCCCGGGATCTGGAGAAGCTGATCCCTGAAGGATTCCAGCTGCCTGAAAAAAGCATCAGGACGACGGATGATTACCAGGTTTTCCTTCTTAAACCCGAGGTCTTTTGTCGTCATGAAATTCAGCTGGCTGTAGACAATTATTGAACCTATAATTATGACGATCGAGATGGTAAACTGAAATACGACCAGGATTGATCTCAGTCCTTTGGACATCGATCCGGGGTTTAAAGTGCCTTTTAAAACTTCGACCGGATTAAATGAGGCCAGGATGAAGGCAGGATAGAAGCCTGCTGATATCCCTACTACCAAAATCAATGCGATAAGGGCAAGGATCCCGGAATAATTATCCAACAGACCCGCTGAAAGGGTTTTTCCGATAAGCTGGTCAAAGGACGGAGTAAGTGCATAAACTAGCAGTACTGCCAGGATGGTGGCGATGGTAACTATGATCAGCGATTCACCGAGAAACTGGGAAATTAGTCCTGATCTGCTGGCTCCGGCTACTTTTTTTACACCGACCTCTTTCGCCCTTCCAGCCGATCTGGCGGTAGCAAGGTTGATATAATTTATTACTGCAATCACCAGTATGAGAAGTGCGATAACCGCAAAAATGAAGACAGTTGTGATGGAACCAAGTGGTTCAGGACCATACTGAGTTGCCCCTTTCAGATGGAGATCCTTCAATGGTTCAATAACATAGCTAAATTCATTACCGGCTTTTCTGAAGTCATCGATAGAGTATCCCAGTATCTGCTGGATCTGTGGACCAACATACTTCGTTACCATTCCCTGAAATTTTTTCTGGAGGGCTTTTATGTCAGTTCCTTCTTTAACAACTATATATGTGTAAAAATTATGGTTCAGCCAGTTTTGATTGTTCGCCTGACCGGGATAGGTGCTCATGGAAGCGAGCATGTCGAATTTAATATGTGAGTTGTCAGGCACATTCCTGATAACACCTGTCACGGTATAGAGAATGGAGTCAGCTTCAACGATCATTTTCTGACCCATCGGATCCTGGTTGCCAAAATATTTTTTTGCATATTTTTCTGTCAGGACCATTGAACGGGGAAGAACGAGGGCAGTTTTTGGATCACCTTTCAAAAATTTGAAATCAAATACATCAAAGAAAGTCGAATCTGCAAAGAGAACGCCATCCTCATTAAATCTGTTCTCTCCAAAAATTATCAGCCAGGCTCCCATCTGGTTTGCCCTGGTGACATGTAAAACCTCGGGGTAATCATTTAACATGGCCTGTGCCATGGGAGCGGCCGTGACGGCCTGGTCCAGAACACCACCTGCCAGCCTGCCAACGACTTTCAGCCTGTAAATGTTTTCATAATTTTTATGGAACCTGTCATAGCTGAGCTCATTAATGACATACAATGAAATAAAAAGGAAGCTGGCAAGCCCTATGGCAAGTCCGAAGACATTCAATACAATATATCCGGTTTGCCTTCTCATATTCCGCATAGCATTGACAAAGAAGTTTTTCATCATTTTATTCAGTGGTTGGTTTTTAATTTTGATCCGGAATAAAGACATAAAAAAATAATAATTGTTGCATTTATATGCTATAGTCTGATAAACAGTACTTTAGAATGGAGGACTTAATTACGGGTTATTTATCATGCATTCATGATAACAATAAATGTAATATTGAGCCGAATGAGATGTTTTTGCAGCGAGTTCAAAATTCTTTCGTCTTTTAAGAGCAAAACAGATTTCCTATGATTCTTTTCGACTGACTTTAAAAAGATAATTATATATATAACCAGCTAACCCTTTATCTTCATCATTATGTTTAAGAATCTATTAAAACACAGTTTAAGATCTTTCAAAAGACAGCGTGCATACATAATCATTAACATCCTGGGATTATCAATTGGCATTGCGTGCAGTCTCATTATTGCATTGTACGTGATCAATGAGGCCAGTTATGACAGGTTCAATGTTAAAAAGGATAGGATTTTCAGGGTGATCCTTAACGGTAAGATCGGGGGACAGGAAATTACAGCAGCATATACTCCGCCTCCAATGGGAAAGACCCTTGCGAAGGAGTTTCCGGAAGTTGAAGATTTTCTCAGAATGAACGGGTGGGGTCCCACTCTTTTGGAATATAACACCCAGAAATTCAAGGAGGATCACGTTATAGAGGTTGATTCTTCCTTTTTTAACTTTTTCTCAATACCGGTTTTGAAGGGAGATCCACAGAACCTGCTGAATGCACCGCACAAAGCAGTCATTTCAGAAACCTTGTCCAGAAAGATCTTCGGAAGTGAAAATCCTATTGACAAGACTATTAAGATTGGAACCGACTCCGTACAATATACAATCTCAGGTGTGATGGCTGATGTCCCGGGCAATTGCCATTTCGAAGCAAATGTCCTGATATCCTTCATGACAAGTCCGTATTCGCAAAGTCCTATCTGGCTTAACAACAGTCTGAACACATATTTGCTTCTTAAACCCAATTCAACATATACCTCGGTGGAGGCTAAGTTTCCTGAGTTGCTCAAAAAATATGTCGGGCCTGAAGTCCAGAAGTATCTGGGAGTAAGTGTTGATGAATTCATTCACCAGGGAAACAAATACCGGTATTTCTGCCAGAATCTCAAGGATATACACCTCGATCCTTCGATCCAGCAGGCCTTTAAGCCTGCAAGTGACCCCAAATACCTGGTTATCTTTGGCAGTATTGCTCTTCTTATTGTCCTGATAGCAGCAATTAATTTTATGAACCTGTCAACAGCACAGGCTGCAAGGCGTGCAAAAGAGGTTGGCATCAAGAAAGTTGGAGGCTCCTCAAGGGGAATGCTGATAACCCAATTCCTTTCTGAGTCCACGATCCTAGCTTTTGCATCTTTACTTGTCGCGGTTGTGATAGTTAAAATATCGCTACCCTACGTAAATACTCTTATGGGGGTCTCGCTCAGTTTCGGTCTTTTCAATGCATGGTTTGTAATTCCCTGCCTTTTGGTATTTGCCGTACTGGTGGGATTTCTGTCAGGTACATACCCGGCTCTTTTCCTTTCGTCATTCAACCCATATGAAGTCCTGAAGGGAGACATTAAGAACAACATGCGAAGTGGAAGACTGAGAAAAGTTCTGGTTGTGTTTCAATTTACAGTGTCAATTTTACTTATTGTCGGAACTATGATCATGTACAGGCAGATCAGATTCATGCTGAATAAAGATGTCGGGTTTAATAAGGAACAGATCATAATTGTTGAACGGGTCGATGAGCTCGGAAAGAGGCTGAAATCCTTTAAAGAGGCTGTAAAACAGATACCGGGAGTAGTCAACATTTCGAGTTCAAGTGCGGTCCCGAACAGGAACAACAACAATAACGGATATACAATGGAAGGCAGAAAGGATGAATCGTTCCTCATCCAGACCGATTATGTCGATTATGACTACATAGCAACTTACGGGATGGCAATTGTCAAAGGAAGGTCTTTTAATGAGGCTTATTCATCTGATAAGGATGCCTGTATGATCAATGAGAGTGCAATGAAAGAATTCAACATCACCGATATCGAAAAAACAAGGTTTATTCAGCCTTCGCCTGACGGGAAAGGGAAATCCTTGCAGGTAATTGGAGTGGTTAAGAACTTCAACTTCGAATCTCTTCGTAATCCTATCCGTCCGTATATCTTCAACTTTAAACCCGATGAATATTCTTACGGATATTTATCCATAAAGCTGTCAGCAGGAAATTATTCAAAGACTATTGGCGAGGTGGAGAAAGTGTGGAAAGAGTTTGCAGCCAATAATCCTTTACAGTATTATTTCCTCGATAAGGATTTTGAGAACATTTACATCCAGGAAAAGCAGAATGCCCGCATGGCAGTCATATTTTCAATACTTGCGATATTCATTGCCTCTCTCGGACTTTTTGGTCTTACCTCATTCACTGTTGAGCAGAAAACAAAGGAAATAGGCGTAAGAAAAGCAATGGGCTCCTCAGTATTTGGCATATATGCAGTTATTTCGAAAGAGGTTTTCATACTGGTAACTGTTTCGGCCCTTCTTGCATGGCCTCTTGTTTATTATGTTGCCGGGAAATGGCTGGAAAATTTCTATTACAGGATAAACCTGAGTATATTCACATTCATTGCAGGTTTGACCATTGCCCTTGGAATTGCCATCTTGACCATAACTTACCGCATAATGAAGGCTGCAACTGTGAACCCTGCCCAATCTCTGAAATATGAATAGATGGTAATTCCTGGCATGATACAGGGTAATAAAAAAGAATTGGACCGCCGGGCCCAATTCTTTTTTTTAACAGGTAAGTATTTTTTGAGATCAGGTGCTTAATACATCCTGTTTATCAGTTGTCCAATCTCATCCCTTTTCTTAAGAGGAAAGCTGAAGTTCTGTCCATCTCTTGTAACGACATTGAGTCCTTTGACCCCGAATAGCAATCCCTTACTGTAATATATTACTTCAAGAATATTGTCAAATAAGATCTCGAGATTGAAGTTTTCTGTTTCCTCTTTCAGTGTTTTAAAATATATCCTCTGATTGGTCACAATAAGTTTACCTTCAACTATACTGTTGTCGATTACCTGGTTGGTATCTCCAGCCTTTAAAACAACCTCGTTTGCATTTAATTTTACTGTCATGACTTCGGTTTTTTATTATTCATCTGCAGTTTTGTTTTTCTTTCTGCGATCACCTTATTTTAAATAAAGACGTGAAACTTTTGTTAACGTTGCATTCTGAACATGGAAACATAAAAAACACTATATTAGTTGTGCGGTCCGGAAAATATTTTTTATAAACAACCTTTTCATTTTAATTAATAGACATTCAACCATGAATCATAACAAATTATCGAAAGCAGTAATTCTTTTATTCCTGCTAAGCAGTTGTATTAACAGATCAGAGAACAGCAAGTGGCAGTCTCTGTTTAACGGGAAGGACTTATCGGGCTGGGATACGTATCTTGGACCTGTATTCGATACGGGTCTTAACAGGCGTGATACGGTTCCGGTTGGCCTGAATAATGACCTCCTGAAAGTTTTTGACGTAACAGAGTTGGGTGGTGAAAAGGTAATGCGAATCTCAGGTGAACAATTTGGGGGAATATCCACAATAAAAGAATTTGAGGATTTTCACCTGCAGTTGCAATTCAGATGGGGAAAATTGCAATGGCCCCCACGGAATAAAGGGAAAAAGGACAGTGGCTTAATGTATTATGCAGTCGGTCCCCAGGGCGCTGACGGCGGATTCTGGCTGCGTTCCCATGAGTTTCAGATCGAGGAAGGGGATTGTGGCGATTACTGGGCATGTGCAGGAGCGGTATTTGATGTCAGAGCCAGGAAGAAAAGTGATAGCGCCTATGTCTATAATAAGGATGGAGATCTTTATACTTTTAGTACTGTCAGCCCCAATGGGAGGTATTGTCAAAAGTACCCTGATGCAGAAAAACCATCCGGTGAATGGAATACGCTTGACTTGTATTGTTTTGGAGGTACAAGTGTGCATGTAGTGAACGGTGTGGTTACTATGGTGCTCAATAATTCACGTCAGCTGGAAGGCAACAAAGAGATCCCCCTGACAAAGGGGAAAATTCAATTTGAATCTGAGGGTTCCGAAATATTCTTTCGTAATATTAAAATTTGTTCCATAGATAAGATTCCCGATAATATTCTGAAAGATCAGAAACCGTCAAACTGAAGCTTTTTTGCCCGGACCCGGCAAAAAAAAACTGAAAGTTGGGAATGTGTCAATAAAATGTCTATTTTTTTGACACATTCCATTTTTAATTCCGTCTTTTAATAAAAACTTCAAAATGTTAAAAGGAACTTTGCTGATTGTTGATGACGACAAAGGCTTTCTGAATGCCCTTGAAAAGATGATGAAGAATGAGTTTGAAAAGGTAATCACTCTTACTGATCCAGAACGCATAAATGTGGCTTTGAGGAAGAATGACGTTGATATCGTTATGCTCGATATGAATTTTAAATCTGGTGTCCATAACGGAAATGAGGGACTTTTCTGGATGCGCGAGATTTATAAATACGATAGTAATATAAGTATTATAATAGTCACTGCGACAGGGGATATAGAACTGGCAGTCAATGCTATCAGGGAGGGTGCGGTTGATTTCATTCTAAAGCCATGGAACGAGTCAAAGTTGCTGGCAACAGTAAATGCTGCATGGAAACTCAGGATGTCAAGGCTTGAAACAGTTACACTGAAAAAGGACAACCAGCTTTTAAAGAGTGAGATCAATAAGGTTGCAGACAAGATAATACTGGGAGCCTCGCCTACCATGATACATGTAATGAATGTAGTTAGCAAAGTAGCAGGAACTGATGCCAACGTACTTATTACAGGAGAGAACGGGACCGGGAAAGAGCTGGTTGCCAGGGAAATTCATAATCTTTCAAACAGGGCCGGAGAGTTAATGGTGAGTGTTGATATGGGCTCAGTTACTGAAACACTTTTTGAGAGTGAACTATTTGGTCATGTAAAAGGGGCGTTTACCGATGCAAAGGAAGATCGCAAGGGGAAATTTGAACAGGCTCACAGGGGAACTCTTTTTCTCGATGAGATCGGCAATCTTTCGCTTCAGTCACAGGCAAAGCTGTTAAGCGTTCTTCAGAACCGATATATTGTCAGGGTCGGATCGAACAGGCAGATACCGGTTGATATCCGGCTCGTCTGCGCTACGAACTGCGATCTTATGCAAATGATGAAAGAGGGGAGGTTCCGCGAAGATCTCTTTTACCGGATAAATACAATAATGATCGAGGTGCCACCATTGCGCGACAGAGTTGACGACATCCCGATCCTGGCAAACCATTTTCTCAGGGTACATTGTGAAAGATATGGCAGGCGGGGATTGAAGATTAGCACTCATGCTCTCGAGAAGCTTTCCAATCATTCATGGCCCGGTAATGTGAGGGAACTTCAGCATTCGATTGAAAAAGCCGTGATCATGAGCGACTCGAAGGTTTTGATACCGTCAGATTTTATCTTCAGTTCAGCATCAAGAAATTTCATTCAGAGCGAGATGACCCTGGATGATATGGAAAAAAATCTTATAATCGACAGCCTTAAACGATACAGCAATAACCTTAGTGTTGTATCCGGAAAGCTGGGGATTACAAGGCAAACCCTGTACAATAAGCTAAAAAAATATGACCTCTGATAAGGATGTATCAATCCTTCCTGAGAACCTCCGCCGGATTGGCCCTTGCAGCTTTCAGCGCTGCCCAGGAAACAGTTAGCATGGCGATTGTAAGGGCAAGTAAACCCGATGCCAGCAGAAGCCAGAGACTGATCGTCGTTTTATACGCGAAATTATTTAGCCATTTTCCCATTGCATAATAGCCTATCGGGGCAGCAATAACAAATGATACCAGTATCCACTTCAGTAATTCAAAGTTAAATTTCAGCATAATATCAGATATGGTCGCACCATTTATTTTCCTTATGCTGATCTCTCTTATCCTGCTTTGGGTAGCAAATGTTGTGAGTCCGAATAGTCCAAGGCTTGAAATAAAAATTGCAATTGCTGACAAAACCAGGAACAGCAGGTTCATTTTTTGATCTTTGGAATAGGAGGTGGCCATCAGATCTTCTAGAAACTCATATTCAAAAGGGTAATTCGGATCGATCTCTTTATATACTGCCTTGCATGCCTGCAGTACATCTGACAGGTTTGAGGATGTATATTTCAGAACTACCTTTTCGAATTCTCCGACCTCGTTTACAGTGGAAATAAATATAGGTTCGGTTTTATTATAGAGTGAAGATGTATTGAAATCTTTTGCCATTCCGATAACCTCATACTTTCTGCCATTTCTTGAGATTGACTTCCCGGTTGGCTGGTCCCAGCCGAGTATCCTGGCAAATGTCTGGTTGATTATTGCCTTGTTGCTGTCTGAACTGATATTTCTGAAATCACGGCCGTCGATCAGTGAAATTCCCATCGTTTTAAGATAGTTTTCATCGACATAGAGCGCCCGTGCCAACATTGGTTTCTCAAAACCTTCCGGAAGGTAACCGTTCATGAAAAATCCTACTCCGGGCTCGCCACCTGCCGATACCGATACGGAACCAACACCGGGGATCGAGGAAAACCTGCTTAAGATCAATTCATACCTCGCTGCAGTCTTCGAATTCAGATCTATCAGAAGGATATTCTTTTCATTGAATCCTTTATCGCTCTTTTTTACGAACTGCATCTGGAGAAAGATGACCAGGCATGATATGATAAGGGCGATCGAGATCGCGTACTGGAAAGTAACCAGGATATTCCGTGAGTACTGCTTCCTCTTTCCGCTGTTGACATCCGATAATAGTGCAAGGGGGTTTATTGAAGAGAGATAGACGGAGCTGTAGAAGCTTGCGAAGAGAGTACAGAAAATGAAGATTGAGGTAAAGATCAGCAACCACGACAAAGGTTTTATTACTTTAAGTGATAACCCTTCTCCGATCAACCCTGAGGCTACCGGAAGCATAATTTTAGCAAGCAGTAAAGCCAGTACAAGCGAGATCAGTATCGCTATTGCCGATTCAAGAACAAAGAACAAAATGATATTCTTTCTGCCCGACCCGTATATTTTTTTAATTGAAACCTCCTTTGCCCTTTTGAACGAAAGAGCCGTACTGATATTTACAAAATTGAAGCATGCAATAAATAATATCAATAATCCGATGCCCGAGAACAGAATTACCTGTTTCAGACTTCCCTTTTCCCCAAGTTCATAGTCAGCCTCGGACTTAAGGTGGATATCACTTATTTTCTGAAGGTAGGGATTTAATGCATACCCGAATGCCCGGTATCTTTTATTGATGGCACCCTCCATGTATTCCAGTATCTTATTTTCCAGTGCTGCCGGATCTGCTCCTTTTACCAGTTTCAGATAGGTATAACATGACAGTCCTCCATCCCAGCCGATGTGCATCTTTCTGGCAATTACCGTAAGAGGTGCGAGGCAATCAAACTGCATGCTGGTATTAACAGGAGGATCCTTAATGATCGCTGTGATTGTAAATGTCTCACCGTCGATGAGTATTCCTTTTCCCAGCGGGTCTGCGGAACCGAAGATCCGTTTAACTGTTTTTTCTGTCAGTACTATTCCCTGCGGAGAATCAAGGCAGTTTTGCCTGTTTCCGGTGGCCAGGACGAATGAGAACATTTCAAGAAATGTACTATCAGTATAAAGTACTTTTAGTTTGATCGTCTTTTCATTATAGATAACAGATTTTTCATCCAGTTCGAATCTGACCATATTCTCAACAACCGGGAACTCTTTTTTGAACTCTGGTCCCGCAGGAGCATTTATCGCTGCGCTGTTTATCTCCTTATTGGGAGTTTTCATGATCATCCCAACTCTGTACAGACGATCCCTGTCTTTATGAAAATTTTCATAACTGGTTTCCACTGAGATCCAGATGATCAGTAGCAGGGCTGAGGCAACACCAATAGTCAGGCCAAGTATATTCACGAATGAATAAGGCATCTGGTTAACCAGCGATCTCAGACAATTGCGAAGCACTATTTTTATCATAAAAGATCCAGTGAATGATTAGGGATATCCTGTTTATGGATCACCTTAGATTAATATAAACCAGAAACAGGGTTAGCCTTTTTTCTCCGTAACTATCTGACCATCAAACAAGCTTACAATCCTGTGTGCATAACCTGCATCCCTGTCAGAGTGAGTGACCATTATAATTGTGGTCCCCTCTTTGTTAAGCTCACTCAGAAGATTGATCACTTCGATACCATTCTTTGAATCGAGGTTACCAGTCGGTTCGTCAGCAAGAATAAGCTTGGGATTGGCCACAACTGCCCGGGCAATTGCCACTCTCTGCTGCTGCCCTCCTGAAAGCTGCTGAGGAAAATGTTTTGCACGGTGCGCGATCTTCATTCTTTCCAGGACATCATCGACACTTTTCTTCCTTTCGCTTGCCTTCATCTTAAGGTAAATGAGCGGAAGCTCAACATTTTCATAAACCGTGAGCTCATCAATCAGGTTGAAGCTCTGGAAAACAAAGCCAATATTTCCCTTACGGAACATTGTCCGGTCGCGTTCCCTGAGATTTGCAACTTCTGTGCCGTTAAAAATGTAACTTCCTGAAGTGGGATTGTCGAGTAATCCGAGAATATTAAGAAGCGTGGACTTACCGCAACCTGATGGTCCCATTACGGCTACATATTCTCCCTCTTTGACATCAAGAGTTACTTTATTGAGAGCAGTTGTCTCAACTTCTTCGGTCCTGAAGATCTTGGTTAATTCGTTTGTTCTGATCATGACTTTAAGTATTAATTGTTTGTAATATTATTTGAATTTCAGTTTTTCATTCTTGCCAAAGGTCTCGTACCCCGAAATGATCACCTTTTCACCCGGCTGAAGACCTTCGAGTACCTCATAGTACTTTGGATTTTTTCTCCCGACTGAGATATTACGCTTTGTGGCGAAGGATTCCGTGGGATCAAGTACGAAGATCCATTGTCCGCCAGTCTCCTGGAAGAATCCGCCGATGGGTACAAGTATTGCCTCTTTTGGCTGTCCGAGCTGCAGACTGATATAGTAGGTCTGTCCGGTCCTGATATTTTCGGGCATTTTCCCCTGAAAGATCATATCGATCTTGAATGTACCGTTCCTTACCTCGGGGTAGACCCTTCTGACAAGAAGGTCAAATTCGCTTCCCTGCCTGTCAAGCTTTGCAGTAAGCTGGGCCCTTATCCTGTCGATATAATGTTCGTCGATCTGTGCTGTCACCTTATAGGATGTCAGTACATTTATCTGACCCATATTTTCTCCCCTTGCGATTGATTGACCAACCTCCGGGCTTAATAATCCAAGTTCACCATCAACTGGCGCTGTGACATCCAGGTTTTTTACTCTCTCTTTTACTATGGCCAGGTTTTTCCTCATATTGATCAGGTCATTTTTAATTGTCTCCACATTAACTGACCTGAAAAGCGAATCCTGCTTCTGGCGTTCAACAAAAAGCTCTTCTGACTGTCTTGCCATATCCAGATCTTCTTTTGACCTTATAAACTCCTCCTTTGAAATAAGGCTGTCCTTAATAAGTAATTCATTCTGCCGGTAAGTACGGTTTTTCCTTTCGATATCATATTTAAGAGTGAGAAGCTCTCTTTTGATCGACAGTTTTTCCTGCTCCATGGTTATCTGGGTGTTTCGCAGAAAGTCCTCCTTTTCGGCAAGCTGGGCTTCGCTTGTAAGGATATTCATATAGAGGTCGGGATTGGATAACCTTAAAATAACATCTCCTTTTTTAACTATTGCTCCCTCTTCGATGAGCTTCTCTTCAACACGCCCCCCCTCCTGGGCATCGAGAAATATGGTACTGATAGGTTCAACCGTACCTGTGACAGTGATATAATCATTGAACTGTCCCTTGGTAACGGTTTCGATAATAAGTTTGTCTTTTTCAACCCTGTACGTTGAGGTACGGTCGGAAAAGAAAGCCATGTAAACAAGAAGTCCGAAGGCAATCGCAAGGCCAAGGTACCACAGATGCTTAACCCTTAATCCCTTTTTTCTTTCGATAGGCTTATCCATTTTTTCAAGCGGGGTGTCCATATTAGCTTTATAAAAGATTAGTTATTTATTATTGTTTTATAATCGCCTGATGCGTAAAATTGTATTATCAGCCTACGGATCATAAGCTGAAGCTTGGTTCTCAGAGCTTCTGTTTCTGCCCTGAAAAGGTTCGTGCTTGCAGCGGAGTAATCCGTAACATCAACAAGTCCTGATTCAAACCTTTTTTTGACAGCATCAAACGATTTTTTATTGAATTCAAAATTTGAGACTGCAGCTGCAAATTCATCTTTCCCACGGCTGTAATTAAGACAGGCATTTTCGATCTCAGTATATAAAGTATTCTTTTCCAGTTCAAGCCTGAGTTCGGTATCATTTTTCCTGATCCTGGCGAGCTTTATATTCCTGGCGGTTAAATAATTGTTAAATAGAGGTATTTGCAGTCTTGCATAAACTGCCTGGCTGTTGTTGCCCCTTAACTGATCGGAGAATGATTGCTGTCCTGCACTTCCGACAACCTGGTAAAACCCGGTATAGACGGAACCTCCCAGAATAAGTTTTGGGGAGATCGCTCCTTTGGCTGCCGCCACCTGCTTTTGGGATGCGAGCAGCTCATAGTTTATTTCTTTCAGCCTCGGAAGATTTTCTGATGCGATCCGGAAGATGCTGTCAGTTCGGAAGCTCTCATCAGTTATCAATATACTGTCCATTCCTGGCATCTGTACGTTGAATTCTCTTCCGGGCTCAAGCTGAAGGATCTGCTTGAGCGACGTCACGGCCTGGCTTGTTGAGTTTATTGCAACAGTAAGTGAGAGCCTGTCTTCAGAAGCCGTGCTTTCCATTTCGTACTGCTTTGACACTGCTTCACGGCCGGCCTCTACATCTTTCTTAATTCGGAAGAGCTGCTTCTCCGATTGGGCCAGCTGCATCCTTGCAGAATTTTCAAGACCTTTCGCATAGAGCACCTGGTAGTAGGCTCCAAGTATATTTACCACAAGGGTATTTATAACTATTTTTTCAGATTCAAGACCGGCTTCAAACATGTATTTGTTTGCTGCCATCGTATTCAGTGTCGTAAACCCGCTGAAGAGATTCAGACTGGAGCTGATAGCGTAAGAATTGCTGATATTCTCCTGGAATGTTATAAGGTTCGTAACCGGGTCTATAGATCTGCCGAAACCAACATTGCCATCCGATTCGAAATTGAGGTCAGGGAGCATGTCCATCCTTGATTTTGACAGGTTAACTCTTGCATTATCAGTCTGAAGCCTCTGTCTCCTGAGCTGAATATTATTCGATACGGCATATGTCACACAATCTCCGAGCGTCCAGTTCTTCTGTGAGTTTATCTCCTGATTGCAGAAGATCATAATTAATGCAATTGTCCATATGATCTTTTTCATTCCAACCATAAATTTTAATACTATTAATACCAATAATATGCCACAATTATATCTCTCTGTAGATCAATTATGTAAGAGATTGTTAGAATTTAAATATGTAAATAAAATAGACATCTATATGTATGTAAATCATACACAAAACTTAAAGTGCACCCTTCTCTGACACGAAAATGAAAGCGAAAAAGATTTCTATTCTGGCTGTTATCCGGATACAATAGGTGCCCTGTTTTGTTAATATGTTGTTAAACCTTTTTTCTTCTAACCATAACGTTTGAAAAATATCTTAGTTTTATTAGTTAAAACAATTTCAAATTATTTACTCATGATTAAAAACCTCCTCAAAATCACGATCAGGCATATCCTTAAGCATGCTGGCTATAGCTTTCTTAATATTCTGGGGCTTACACTAGGTATAACAAGTGCACTTTTCCTTATAATTTATGTATCTGATGAAGTGAGTTACGACAGGTACCACAAAAATGCGGACCGGATATTTCGCGTTTCTTCAAAAATCACAGAGAGGGATGACCAGTTTACCTGGGTGGTTGCACAGATCCCGTTCGGGCCCCAGGTTGTTCATGATTATCCTGAGGTCAAATCCTTTGTGAGGTTCATTAATATGCCACGTGCGCTGTATAAATATGGTGACAGGGAATATAACGAGGAGAATTTTTATTATGTTGATTCAACTCTTTTTGACATATTCAGTTATAAAGTTATCAGGGGAGATGTCAGGGCGGCAGTAACGGAGCCTAACAAGATTGCGATTACAAAGCGGATTGCGGCCAGGTATTTTGGCGATAGTGACCCGATCGGGAAGACTCTCAGCACCGGGACTTCAACTTTTGAAGTAACAGCCGTAATACAGGATGTGCCAGCCAATTCCCATTTCAGATTTGATGCTGTTGCATCGAGGAATAATCTTCCAAAACAGCTTGGCACATGGGGTAACTTTGGGGTATTTACTTATTTATTGTTGCCTGAGAATGTTGATGTCAAAGCATTTGAGACTAAGCTCCAGGCTATGTACGATGCTTATATGAAGCCCATTTTTGGTCAGGTAAATATTAAAATTCAATATCAGCTGGAACCGATTACTAAAATTCATCTCTATTCCACCAACCCGGGTGAACCAGAACCTACCGGAAGCATCACTTATGTATATATTTTTGGAATAGTTGCCTTATTCCTCATCCTTATAGCATCTATGAATTATATGAATCTTTCCACTGCCCGTTCTGCAAAACGTGCCAGGGAGGTAGGACTCAGGAAGGTAGCTGGTTCAAGCCGTGCTCTTCTGATCCTTCAATTCATATCTGAATCGATATTCTTTACTTTAATATCACTTTTTTTCAGTTTCATCATTCTCATAATCCTGCTTCCTAAATTCAACCTTCTTGCCGGTAAATCGTTTGATATTCATGTGATCTACAGCCCGGTTGCTCTACTCACATCGCTTGGAATAATAATCACTGTAGGTATCCTTGGAGGAAGTTATCCGGCTTTCTTCCTTTCCAGGTTCAGCCCAGTTACAGTTCTAAAAGGAGAAATCACTTCCGGAACAGCAGGAAGCGTTTTCCGGAAGGTACTTGTTGTTGTACAATTTGCTGTCTCGGTAGTGATGATCAGGTAAGGAAATATCCTGTACTTAAGCAGGCATTAAAAGAAAATCCGGAAATTAAATCTGTGACTTCTACTGATACACCCCTGGGGGAAGGCTCCGGTAAGCTGTTATTCAGTGTCGAGACAGACCAGGGTATGTCTCCGCGCGGAATCAATTTCGCGATAGTAGATCATGATTTTGTGAAAACTCTTGGCATCAGTATTTCTAAAGGAAGGAATTTTCAGGAAGATATGCCATCCGACACCCTTAAAGCAGTATTGGTAAACGAAACATTCGTAAAAAGGATGGGATGGAACGAACCGATAGGGAAAAAGATCGAGGCCGGGAATGGTAATTTTATCACTGCCCTGGTTGTCGGGGTTTTTAAAGATTATCATCAGACAGGCATGTATAACCAGATCGAATCTCTTCTGCTGGCCTACCGTACAAGGAATAATGTTGTTTACATAAAACTCGGTAATAATAATATCAAAGAGACAATCGCCTTCATCGAAAATAAATGGAAGACGGTTTTCCCCGACCAGCCATTTACCTATACTTTCCTTTCAGAAAGGTTTAACAGGCAATTTGAAGCAGATGAAAAGAGAGGACTTATCTTTACGATCTTCACGATCCTGGCGATAGTCATAGCCTGCCTTGGATTATTTGGTCTTGCTTCATACATGGTCGAACAAAGAACTAAGGAAGTTGGGGTCAGAAAGGTATTTGGAGCTAATGAAATGGTTATTATTAAGCTGATCTCCAGAGAATTCATCATTCTGATCTCTGTTTCAGTTCTTATTGCATTCCCGACGGCCTACTATTTCATGAGCAACTGGCTGCAGAATTATGTATACCGTTCACGGCTGAATGCTTTGATTTTTCTGACCGCCGCAGTATTGACCCTGATAATAACCTTCCTTACAATTAGTTATAAGGCATGGAAGGCTTCAGTGCTTAACCCGGCTGAATCAATAAGAACCGAATAATTATCAGATAGAACTCTTTAAAAAGGAAGAGCCGCGCAGTATATGCACGGCTTCTTTCTTATTAACCCTAACCCTGACCTAACCTAACTTCGTTTTTGCGACCTTTTCCCCTGCCTGACGTCGTCTTTCACTGTTGGCCGCGAGGTATTACCTCCTATACCTCTTTCATTTTACTTTTTTATCTTAGGTCTGGTACAAATTTATTATCTCTAAAATGAAGTTTTGATGAAGGTCAATGAATAAAAAAAGAAAAAGTGGTCCCTTTACCCTGAATTGTATCAACTTTGATCTCGATCCCATGAAAATCAGCAATTGACTTGGCTATCGCAAGCCCGATACCTGTGCCGCTGCCTTCCTGTCCCCTGGTCTTGAATCGTGAGAAAAGAGTCTCCACATTCTCAGGTGATATTCCCTTACCAGTATCAGAAACATCCACTCTGAATGATCCCTCAAAGCTGCTGCTTCTTATCAGCACTGTTCCATCCGCGGCCGTGTTCTTTACTGCGTTATTTACAATATTGTAAAACATTGAAAACAAAAGAGCCCTGTTCGCTTTTTCAAAGAGATAGTTCAAGCTGAACTCTTCCTTTAATGTGACTCCAGCATCCTCCGCAATAGGCTCGATCTCTTCGCCAACTTCTGTCAGAAGATCATTCAGGTAGAATGTGTCCTCCTTAAGATACTGGCGGCTTTCCAGCCTGGCTATCAGCAGAAGTGAATTTACAAGGCTCTGAAGCCGGTGGAGGGTTTTAAGAGATTCTTCGATCTTGTCAGAAACATCTGTGGAGATATTTTCCTGGAGAAGCAGATTTTCAAGTTTGCTTCTTATCACCGAGACAGGGGTCAGCAGTTCGTGTGAAATATTTACCGTGATCTCTTTTTCTTTCCTGAACAGCTGGTCGATATGATCCATCAGATCAATAAGTGTCTTATCAAGGCTCACGAAATCAGAAGTGGTTGTCACGACTGGTTTCCTGTCATAACTCGATGGATCAGAAATGCTTTTCAGCTTAACGGTTATGTTGTCGAGTGGCCTCAGCAGCCTTCTCGTATACTGGAGATCCGTGATAAGTGTTATCAGAATTATGAAGGCCAGAAAAAGAAGCATCACGAGCCTTATGTTTCTTTCGGTATGCTCAATGCTTGAAAGACTTTGCCCGACAGAAAGAAGGTATGCCTTGCCATCTATTTTAAGGGAATAATTAAGTACCCTGTAGGCAATATTTTCATTATCAATGAGTCTTTGGGTCTCCTCAATATAGTTGACCTCTTCCCCTGATGTAGTCCTTTCGATGCTTATGAATTCCTCCCTGAGGATGTTATAGCTTCCGAAAGCATTGCTTGAATCTGAGGCTATGAAAGGCTCAATGCCTATCTGTGAGATCAGTGAAATGACCTGTTCCCGTTTCTGAACAAGGTCATTATCAGTCTGGATAAGGTTAATTCTCTTGACAAGATAGGGCATCAGGAGAAGGAAAAGCGATGTAAAGACCAGCTTCGTGAGAAGGTTAAAAAATGAAAGTTTGGTCCTCAGCCTGATCATGGATTGATGCTATTATTCAATTGTTACCCTGTACCCGGTTCCCCTGACGGTTTCAAGCCAGGGAGTCGGGGCATATTCATTAAGTTTTTTTCTTAGATTCTTTATATGGACATCAATAAAGTTGCTGTCGTACTGATCGTCCAGGATATTTCCCCAGATATGCTCGTACAGCTGCTGGCGTGTAAGGACCCGGTTCCTGTTCAATACCAGGTAAACCAGCAGGTCGAACTCCTTCCTGGTAAGAGTGACCTCTCTGTCGGTCGATGTAATCTTTCTTGACTGAAAATCTATGAGGAACTCACCAATTACCAGGTTCTGGTCCTGGATCTTGAATTTTCTCCTGGCAACAGCCTGCATTCTTGAAAGAAGCTCAATGAGAGCAAATGGTTTAGCAAGGTAGTCATCTGCACCCAGGTTCAGACCCTTAACCTTATCCTCAACAGCGCCACGTGCCGTAACAACAATAAAAGCAGCCTCGCTTCCGAGCTTCCTGGCCTCATTAATAAGGTCAAGCCCGTTGTAGCCTGGCAAGCCTATATCGAGCAGAACAAAATCGTACAGGTTGACAGCAATCTTTTCCGATGCCTCCAACCCTGTAAATGCCTGATCACAGATATATCCCTCAGTTCTGAGAAATGATTTAATTTCTTCTGAAAGGCTTTTCTCGTCTTCAACAATCAAAACATTCATTTCAGTATGGATTGGAAGAGCCTGAAAGAGGCTGTTATATATATTGTAAATCCCTGGGGTACCTGCGAAGTACTGTTTCTGAATGCAGGAAGAATATAGCATGGATCAGCTTCAAGGCTGAATTTACTGTAGTTTAAAGTTACAGGGAGAGAGAATTCAAAATTCATCGGACCAAACCTGGAAGAGTATGAGTCGTTTGACGGTGGAGGGTCCTTCCTGGTATTCAGGAATGGCGGAGTATAACTTTCCTGCCTTTCACCGGTCGTTGTTTCCAATGTTCCTATATCACCAAACAGCATATTTATTTCCGGGTTAAAAGAGATGTACGATCTCCCTTTGAAGAATTCAGGTGTCTGAAAATATCTTGAATTGCTCACCTGAATGTACCCTGTCGTATTTTCCGAGAACAAAGCTCCTGTAGATATTCGCGTATACAGGATCTTCCAGTCGAAGCCTGCAGTGAAATTAGCGAAAATGAACTCGTTGAAAAGAGTCTGTTCCAGTGAAGGAGCCGGTTTATACCCGGAGATCTCTGCCGATATATCAAACCAGGAATTGAAGGTATGCTTGTAGTCAGCTGCCGCACTATAATAGGCCAGAAAAGGATCCATTCCCTCAATGTGGGTTGCTGAGGCAGAGAGATAAATTGAATTTCTGAAGCCATAAACCAGTCCGGTAGAGTAGAATGGCCTGTTCTGGGAAATCGTTGACCCCAGAAAGATCATGTTGCTTCCGAAACCCGCTGTTGCAAACAGGGAGTTTTTTGGAAAGACAGCACTCCCTTTACTGCCAGTATCAGCCAACGCATTATTATTCGTATCATTCTGGCCATAGAGGACATAGCTTATTGATAAAAAAAACAATAATCCCAATGACAATGATTTATTCCATTGAGAAATAGTCATGCTTCTCAATATGTATTTAATGTCCTCCTGGTCTTAAGGCACCTCCTGGCCTTCCAATTCCTCTTGGCATCAGCGAACCGGAGGGCCTCATGATATCAGGCGGACGTGCGCCCCTTGCCCTGGTCATATCCGGTCTGGCACCGTTTATCTTTTTTACCGGATCAGTATTATCCTGTCCCGAATTGTTTCCCGACTGGTCATCGGTTCCGTCATTCTGGTCCTTTTTCTTTTTCAACTTCTTGTCCTGGTTCTGCTTGCGTTGTCTCGAATCACCGACTGATTTATCATTTTTCCTGACAACATGAGTTGAATCGGAAGTTGAAACCGGAGATTGTCCAAAGGATAATTGAACTGATGTCAAAAAGATTGAAAATAGCAATATCTTGAATAGTAATTTCATTATGAGGGGTCAGAAACCTGAAAAAGTTGTACAGAGATCACGCCATACTCATTTATTTTCAATTAATTAATTCTGTTTTGCAAAACTAAGGAATAAAGATGAAGAAATGATGAAAAACAGTGCAGAAACTCAGTATTAGGCCTTTCTGCTAACCGAGGCTACCAGTTGTACTCTCGACCTCTGAAAGGATCTCGCACGATCTGACAAGCTCCTTCATCCTGGTATGGTCGGGATACAGCGGCCTGTCGATGTCAAGAAAGTCGACATATTTTCTGATCACATCCTTCGCCTTCTGTACGCCGGCTCCGAATTTGTATTCCTCTTTCCTGAAATCTAGTGCCTGTGCAGCTGCCATGAATTCGATCCCTAAAACCCCGTAGGCACAATCGAGGATCTGGTTATTCTTGATGGCGGTGTTCATACCCATGGAGACAAAATCCTCCTGGTCGGCTGCGGCAGGTATGGACTGTATAGATGCAGGCATCGAAAGGATCCTCTGTTCAACGATAAGCATATCGGCTGTATATTGGCTTAGCATGAGGCCTGAAAACATCCCGGCTCCTTTTGTAAGAAAGTCAGGAAGTCCTACGCTTAAAGCCGGGTTATTGAGACGGTTCATTCTTCTTTCTGAAAGCACGCTTACCATGGTAATGCATGCACCTGCCATATCCATCGGTACGGAAACCGGTGAACCCTGGAAATTGGCACCTGAAAGCTGAAGGTTCTTTTCAGGAAAGAAGATCGGGTTATCTCCTACGCCGTTAAGTTCCGTTTCAACCTGTGAGCGTGCATATGCAAGCATATCATGAGCAGATCCAATCACCTGTGGAGTTGATCTCATCGAATAGGCATCCTGAACCTTGCTCTTTACCTTACCTTCTTTCAGATCTCCTCCCGATATACATTTGTTTATTGCATTGGCGCTTCTGATAGCTCCTTTGAATCCACGGGCCTCATGAAGAAGGGGTGTATAAGGTTTCATGTTTGCCTTTAATGCTTCCAGCGACATGGCAGCCGCAATCTCAGCCTGTTTCAGCCAGTTATTTGCATCGAAAAGCCATAATGCGCTCATAGCGGTAAGCATGTTTGATCCGTTTATCGCAGCGAGTCCATCGCGCGCATGAAGTCCGGGAGCAGTAATGCCTGCTCTCTTTAGTGCCTCTGCACCCTCAAGAAGCTCTCCTTTATAGTAAGCTTTCCCTTCTCCAAGAAGAAGAAGAGCAATCTGCGACATCGGGGCAAGGTCTCCTGAAGCACCCACAGAACCTTTCTGGCAAACAAAGGGAGTGACACCCTTATTAAGCATATTAATGTAGGTTTCGGTGATCTCAATCCTGTTGCCTGAATTGCCATGGGCATGAACGTTTATCCTGCCCAGCATGGAAGCTCTGACAATCTCCTCGGAAGCGGGATCGCCTATTCCGGCTGCATGATTATAAACAAGGTATTTCTGGAAATCCTTTATCTGGTCATCATTAAGGACAACTTCCGAGAATTCTCCGATGCCGGTATTCACCCCGTACATTATTTCATGGGCAGCAACCTTTTTTTCAAGCATGGCCCGGCATACATTGATCCTGTTTTTTGCATCGGGATGGAGTTCTACTTTCTGCCCGTGACGTGCGACATTCACCACGTCCTCTATCCTGAGGTCAGATCCTGTGATTATAAGTGTTTTCATAAAGTTAATTTCTTGTCTTTGATGTGTAAATGTAAAAATGCAGGACCAGTCTGCAAATTCCAGACTGGTTAACTATATTAATATCTGTGATGATTTTCCCTGATCAACAGAGCCCGGAGCGATTGATCTTGATCTTGTATTCCAGAATCCAGCTGTATTCCATGATCGTCGAATGGTAAGTCAAAAGTATGTATATTAAATTTAATCTGCAAAGTGTAAAACCGATGATTTTAAAATATATTGAGCTCCTTTGGAGCTCAGGATCAAGAGGGGCTGCCTTACCCCCAGTTGCACTGGGGGTTATTGATATCCGGCTCTTTCAGAGCCCAATAATCATCGGTTATCCCAGTTACTATGTGCATCTAAGTGACTGCAGTGGTCTTCAATACAAAGCTCCTTCGGAGCCTTAAAGCAGAAGTACACCATCATCAGTTTTCTGAAGCCCTGAAGGGGCGAGTAAGCCCCAGGAGGGGCTGCATATCAATAACCCCCGGCGAAACCGGGGGTGGATGACCACCCCTTGACTGTAAGCCCCAACGGGGCGACATGTATAGGATGATAAAACTCATCAATAAAAAGGTGAATTATTGCCAGTTTTCCCGAAGATTGATATTTTTATATTCGAATTAAGCTTCATAAACAAAAATCATGAGTGATATACTGGAAAGACTTTCCCTTTGTGTTGAAGCAGGAAAGATAAATAAGGCGTCTCCTTACCCTCCTCAGATGAAGGACCAGGAGGGGGCTGATGAGCTTGCTGCAATGGCACTTAAGGAGGGTTGCAAGCCAGGAGATATCCTTGAAAAAGCTCTTGTCCCGGCAATGGCGGTCATTGGCGAAAGGTTCAGCAGGCAGGAGATCTATGTCCCCCAGATGCTGATGTCGGCAAAGGCAATGAACAGCGCTATGGCCCATCTGAAACCATTCTTCCTCTCCGGTGAAACAAAGCGGAAGGGCACTGTCATTATTGGAACTGTCACAGGCGACCTGCACGATATCGGAAAGAACCTGGTTGCAATGATGATAGAGGGCGGAGGATGGGAGGTCATCGACCTGGGAGTGGATGCAGGCCCTGATAAATTTGTTAATGCACTAGGAGACCATCCCGGATCAGCCGTGGGATTATCAGCTCTTCTCACAACCACCATGGAAAACATGAAAAAGATCATTTCTGCAGTTAAAGCAAAGGATCGGAATATTAAAGTGATGATAGGCGGGGCGCCTGTGACCCAGAATTTCTGCGACAATATAGGAGCCGATTTTTACTCCCCGGACCCCAGCGGAGCCGTAAACTATCTTAATTCCCTGTAAAAATGTCACTCTTTACACCCGCAAGAAGATGGCAGCCGCCCTTTTTCCCATTTAAAAGGGAGAAGTTTTCCCGCAGACTTCTTGCAGGCACCGAAAGGCTGGTCAAAGGTCCGCTCTTCGGATGCAGGATGTGCGGCAATTGCCTGCTGCAGGAGACTGCCTTTATCTGCCCGATGGAATGTCCGAAAGGAATAAGGAACGGTCCGTGCGGAGGATCTACTGCCGAGCGATGTTATGTCGATGAGACACGCAGATGCATCTGGTATTGCATTTATGACAGATCTTTCAGAATGAGGAGGGAGGAAAAACTTCTTGAAGTACTTCCTCCAGTTGACTGGAACAAGGCCGGGACGGAGACATGGGGTGATGTGATAGCTCAGGCCAGGAAAAGCGGAACATCAAATTTTATCAGGAGCCGGTTTTCCAGGAAAAGTGAGACCCGCAGGGAAGAGTGGGAGAAGGTCTTCCGACCCGTTCGCCAGCCCGAATGGTGGAAGGGGGATGCAGAGTACCATGGCCCTTCATATTCAGAACCTGCCTCTGAGCTGGAAAGAAAGCTTAGGGACGGTGAATTCGTTTTTACTACCGAGGTAATTCCGCCATTACATGCCAGCACGGAAAAGCTTAAAAAGAATATAAGTCTTGTTAAACCACATGTTACTGCAATAAATTTTACTGACAATTCCTCTGCAGTCCCACGAATGTCAGGAATGGCCTGTTGCAGGATAGCTGCCGACATGGAGGCCGAACCGGTTCTCCAGTTAACTGCACGGGATAATAACCGTTACGGGTTCCAGTCGAAGATTATTGGAGCAAATGCAATGGGCATAAAGAATATCCTGTGTATCTCAGGCGATAGCCCGGTTACCGGGCCGGCTCCTGAAGGCAATATGAATGTCCTCGATCTGGATTCTGTACAGATGATCTGGATCCTCAGGAAGATGAGGGATGAAAAGATCTATCTCGACGGCAGGGAGATCAAGTATCCTCCTGAAGTCTTCATTGGAGCTGCAGCATCTCCCTTCGCATCCAAGCCTGAATTCCAGGCGATCAGAGAGCAGAAGAAATTCAATGCCGGAGCTCAGTTCCTTCAGACCAACGTGGTATTTGATAATGAGGGCCTTCAAAGTTGGCTTGAGTGCCTTGATAAAAGAGGTATACTCGGGAAAGTATATATACTTGTCGGGGTTACTCCGCTGAAGAGCCTGAAGATGGCAAATCACCTTAAATTTGAGGTCCCGGGAATCGTGATCCCGGAAAAAATAATGCAGCGGATCGAAAAAGCGGGGGAATCGGCGCAGGAAGAAGGGATCCAGATCGCTCTTGAATTCATAGATGCGATCAGAGGTGTCAGAGGTGTCAATGGGGTCCATCTGATGACCCTTGGCGGAGAAGCTATCGTGGAAAGGATAGTTACTGAATCAGGAATAAGATCACTTTGCTAGACCCCTTCCTGCATGCCTGAACAATTGAGATATAATTTCAGCTTTAATGACCTGAAAATAGATGTCGACCAGGTAGGAAGGCTGCTCGATTATGAAAAGGGAAGCAATAAGAATATGATCTCGGAGATGATTGGCGAGGCTCTCGCAGAAGCAGGAAAATTATGCGATATCAAGGCCGAAATTGCATTGTGGGAAGGTGTTACTCTCGTTCAGAAACCGGCCTCGCTGAGGATCGGAAATGTCAGTTTTGACTTCGGGAAAATAGTAGCGGGACAAATTCGCAAATCAGGATCAGTGGCTGTTTTTGCATGCACGGCAGGCAAAAAGATAGAAGACATGGCAAGAGCGATGATAAATGAAAAGGATTTTCTGAAAGGTTACATCCTCGATCTTATCGGAAGCCAGGCAGCAGACTGTGCTGCCGATCTTATGCAGGAAAACCTGAAAATCGTGATCGGGGAGAGGGGGATGAAAATAACCAACAGGTACAGTCCGGGATATTGCGGCTGGGATGTGTCGGAACAGCATAAACTCTTCAGCCTGCTGCCCGAAAACTATTGCGGCATAAAGCTGAATGACTCTGCACTAATGGAACCGATCAAATCTGTGAGCGGAATAATTGGTATAGGGGCAGGAGTGAGCTTCAACCAGTATACATGTAATTTATGTGACCAGCAAAACTGTATTTACAGGAATTATAAGAACCTTCCGGCGAAATGAAAGCAAGCAGCGGATATAACATGAGATTTCTTTTATCTGTTTCGCTTATTTCAGCAATGGGTGGTCTTCTGTTCGGATATGACTTTGTTGTGATCGGAGGGGCCAAACCTTTTTATGAACCCTATTTTGGGATATCAGGTAATCCGGTAATGCAGGGATGGGCAATGAGCTGCGCTCTTGCGGGATGTCTGGCAGGTGCGGTCATTTCAGGCTGGCTCAGCGACAGATTCGGAAGGAAAAAGCTGCTGCTTGCTTCTGCTGCACTCTTCGTAATCGCATCGATTGGTACTGGTGCATCGTGGTCATTTACAGGCTTTGTATGTTTCAGAATAGCAGGTGGCATAGGTATCGGACTGGCTTCAAACCTTTCACCTTTATATATTGCTGAAATAACCCCGGGTGCAGTCAGAGGACGGTTTGTATCGATCAATCAGCTGACGATAGTCATAGGTATACTTGCTGCCCAGGTGATAAACTGGAGAATGGCCATGCCCGTAGCCCTGGACGCATCGGTAAAAGATATCCTTTTTTCATGGAACGGACAGACAGGATGGAGACTTATGTTCTATGCCTGTGCTGTTCCGGCCACTCTTTTTTTTATTCTTACCTGGTTTGTCCCGGAAAGTCCGAGGTGGCTTGCAAAAAAGGAGAGTAACCATTCGGAGGTTCTGCAAATACTTGAGAAAATCGGAGGAGAAAATTTTGCAAGAGCTGAATTTGAATCAATAAAAGGGACTGTTTCCACTGCAGGCGCCACCATCGAAAATGGCTGGTGGAGGAAACCAGGATTGTCAAAATTACTTGTGCTTGGAATTGTCCTTGCAGTATTCCAGCAATGGTGCGGAATAAATGTCATATTCAACTATGCCCAGGAGATCTTTTCGGGTGCTGGTTACGGGGTCTCTGATATCCTGTTTAATATCGTGATTACTGGCAGCGTAAATCTTCTCTTTACGTTTGTAGGGATGTTTACCGTTGACAGGCTTGGAAGAAAGGCCCTGATGCTTCTCGGATCCGTGGGCCTTGCCGGGATCTTTACAATCGTAGGCTTGTTGTTCTTTCTTAATATCCATGGGATGGCTCTCCTGATAATGGTCGTTTCAGCCATTGCCTGCTATGCAATGTCACTCGCCCCGGTAACCTGGGTGCTGCTCTCCGAAATCTTTCCCAACAGGATAAGGGGTGCTGCAATGTCGGTTGCCACATTTTCTCTCTGGGCAGCATGCTTTATACTTACATATACATTCCCGATCCTCAACAGGATGCTTAATGCTTCGGGTACTTTCTGGCTATATGGATTAATATGCCTGGCAGGATTCTTTTTTATCCTTAAGAGACTTCCTGAAACAAAAGGAAGATCGCTTGAGGAGATTGAGCGTGAGATGATAAATTAAAAAAAATGAAAAAATACATATTCCTGTTCATTATTCTTGCCGGATGTTCTGCTGCAGAGAAAAAATCCAGAGACGTTATATCCCTCGCCGGTGAGTGGGGTTTCAGGATAGATTCCCTTGACAGGGGCATTAAAGAGTCCTGGTATAATAGTCCATTTTCCGAGAGTGTAAAGCTTCCTGGTTCCATGGCTGAAAACGGAAAAGGGGATGAAGTTTCTGTCAATACCGGCTGGACAGGCGATATTGTTGACAGGTCGTACTTCACGGATAAAAAGTACGAAAAATACAGGCAGCCAGGGAATATCAAGATACCATTCTGGCTCAAACCGGTTAAATATTATAAAGGAGTAGCATGGTATATGAGGCAGGTCGAACTTCCTGATCAGGCTGAAAACCGGAGGATTGTCCTGTTTCTTGAAAGATGTCACTGGCAGACAACCGTTTTTGTGAATGGTGAAAATGCAGGCACCAGGAACGGCCTTTCAACGCCTCATGAATATGATATAACCTCTCTTCTGAAGAAAGGCAGGAATAAAATCTGTATCAGGGTAGATAACAGGATAATCATCCCGATAGGAGTCAATTCTCACAGTATAAGCGACCATACTCAGACAAACTGGAACGGGATCACGGGGGAGATAAGCCTTCATATCATGCCGGATGTCTATATAAGTGATATAAGGGTCTATCCCGATATTAAAAATAACGATGCAAAGGTTGTAGTGAGCATTGGGAAAAAAGACTCCGTCGGGTTCAACGGAACGATACAGTGCCAGGCAAAACTGGAAGCTCCGGGTCAGAGATCAAAATCTGACAGGGAGAGTCTGAATATTGTTTCCGTCAAAAGCAATGATGAGTTTGTTATCACTTATCATTTCAGGGATAAGGTTGACCTATGGAGTGAGTTTACCCCATCTGTTTATACCATGAATGTGACCCTGCGAAGCAAGGATGGTTCAATTATTGACAGGCTGTCATCTCACTTTGGAATGAGAGAGTTCAAAGCCGCCGGTACCCGTTTCGAGGTCAATGGAACACCCATATTTCTGAGGGGGACAACTGAATGTTGTGTCTTCCCTCTTACCGGCTATCCTCCATCCGATACAGCTTCATGGGCAAAGATCTTCAGAACATGCAGGGATTACGGGCTTAATCATGTGAGGTTCCACTCGTACTGTCCGCCCGAAGCTGCTTTCACTGCTGCCGATCATTTGGGGTTCTATCTGCATGTCGAATGCAGCTCATGGGCAAACCAGGGGACTTCAATAGGGGACGGCAGCAGTGTTGACACATTTATTTATGAGGAGAGCGACAGGATACTGGAAAAATATGGCAATCATCCGTCTTTCTGTATGCTTGCATATGGAAATGAGCCTGATGGAAAAAATCAGGAGAAGTACCTGGGCGACCTTATAAAATACTGGAAATCAAAGGACAACCGGCGAGTTTATACATCCGCTGCAGGATGGCCCATTATCCCGGAGAATGATTACCATCTGACACCGGAACCACGGATACAACACTGGGATGAGGGTTTGAAAAGCATTATCAACAGGGAGCCCGTTCAGACATTATTTGATTTTCGTGACTTTGTATCAAAATATCCCATTCCGGTTGTAAGTCATGAGATCGGGCAATGGTGCGTTTATCCCGATTTTTCAGAGATCGAAAAATACACAGGCGTGCTGAAGCCTTCAAATCTTGAGATATTTCGCGAAACCCTGGGTGAGAACCATATGGGCAACCAGGCCGGGGATTTCCTTAAGGCATCCGGAAAACTACAAGTACTCTGCTACAAGGCTGATATTGAAGCCGCGCTCAGAACACCAGGCTTCGCAGGGTTCCAGATGCTGCAACTTCACGATTTCCCGGGGCAGGGGACAGCCCTTGTTGGGATACTTAACCCGTTTTTTGAGTCAAAAGGCTACGTCACTCCTGAAGAGTTCAGGATGTTCTGCAGTCAGACGGTACCGCTTGCCAGGATCAGGAAAATGGTTTACAGGAACAATGAAGACTTTGTTGCAGAGGTGGAAATAGCAAATTTTGGCCCTGTACCGCTTGGAAAATCTGAGTTCATCTGCCAGGTAACTGATAAAAAAGGAGTTATCCTGAGGAAAGAGATATTCACGAAAGATAAAATTGATATCGGGAACTGTAACCTTATCGGCAATTTTGAGATGGACCTGGCACAGGTAAAGAAACCTGAATCCCTTACGTTTGAGATATCCATCCTGGGAACACCTTACAGAAATCAATGGAAAATATGGGTCTATCCTGCCGAAGTCGATCTTAAGCCGGGAAATGTCATCATTGCTGACAAGCTTGATCATAAGATTGAGAGATACCTTGAGGAGGGAAGATCTGTGCTGCTTTTGGCTGACAGATCGATAGCAAAGAGCAAGGGAGCGGATGTGGCAATAGGGTATTCAACGATCTTCTGGAATACGGCATGGACCGGTAACCAGCCACCACATACCATGGGGATACTATGTGATCCCAAACATCCTGTTTTTAAAAATTTCCCGACAGAAGCACATACCGATGCCCAATGGTGGGATGCAGTCACCAATTCGCAGGTGATGATACTGAATGACTTCCCGGCTGAACTGGTCCCGCTTATTCAGCCTGTCGATACCTGGTTTGAAAACAGGAAGCTTGCCCTTGCATTTGAAGCCAGGGTAGGAAAAGGAAGAATTCTCATCTGCAGTATTGACCTTAAAAATAATATTGACGGCAGACCGTCAACCAGACAGCTTGCCTCTTCCATCCTTGAATATATGAACAGCAGCTCATTCAATCCCTCTGTTGAAGTTGGAATTGATAAAATCAAAGAGCTTTTAAAATGATCAGACATTTAATCTTTAAATTTATCATCCAAACTCCAAACTTTTAACTCCGGACTTTGAAAATACAATTGCCACTAAGACACGAAGACACCAAGGTTCACAAAGAGATCATACTATATGATCAAATCTTAGTGCATCTTTGTGCCTTCGTGCCTTCGTGGCAGAAAATAAATTCCAGTATTATCTCGAAATTTAAATTTTTAAAATGCTTCTACTTGGAATTGACCTCGGAAGTTCTTCTGTAAAAGTTTCGATCCTCGATGGGGAGTCGGGACAATGCGTCTCATCAGCATTCATGCCTCGGACCGAGATGGATATAATGGCTGTAAAGCCTGGCTGGGCAGAACAGGAACCTTCATTATGGTGGGATAATCTGAAAGTTGCCGTTCGCTCCTGTACTCTGGAACTTGGCAAACGAGCAGCAGCAATAGGGGCAATTGGCATATCCTACCAGATGCATGGACTTGTGATGGTCGGCAAAGACCTGAAACCACTAAGGCCATCTATCATATGGTGCGACAGCAGAGCCGTCGAATACGGGAACAGGGCTTTCAATGCGCTGGGTAAAGGTTTTTGTTTGTCAAGGCTTCTCAATTCACCATCCAATTTCACGGCATCAAAGCTCGCATGGGTGAAGGAAAATGAACCGGGTCTGTTCAGATCAATTTACAAGATCATGTTGCCTGGCGATTATATTGCTATGCGAATGACAGGTGAACTCAAAACTTCCTTTTCAGGGTTGTCTGAAGGTATCTTCTGGGATTATTCGAAAGATGCAGTATCTGATGAACTTATGAATTATTTTGGCTTCAGCAGGGATATCCTGCCTGATGCAGTATCATCTTTTGAAATTCAGGGAGTGATTTCAGGAAAAGTTGCAGGAGAGCTAGGCCTTCCGGAAGGCATCCCCATATCCTACAGGGCTGGTGACCAGCCGAACAATGCATTATCGCTGAATGTTCTCTCGCCCGGAGAGGTGGCAGCCACCGCAGGCACCTCCGGAGTTATTTACGGGGTTACGGACCAGAAAAAATCCGATCCTTATTCAAGGGTAAATACTTTTCTTCATGTTAATCACTCTGCTGAGAGACCAAGACTGGGAGTTCTGCTTTGCATCAATGGCACAGGGATCCTCAATTCATGGATAAGACGCATTGCCGGGAGTTCCGTAACTTATGAAGAAATGAACCAGAAAGCATCTGAAATTAAAGCGGGGAGTGAAGGCCTTCTGATTCTTCCATTTGGTAATGGTGCAGAGAGGATGTTGCTGAACAGGGACCCAGGTGCTCTGTTCTCCGGACTTAATTTCAATATACATTCGCAGGGCCATCTCTTCAGGGCAGCACAGGAAGGAATTGCATTTTCTTTCAGGTACGGACTTGACATTATGAGACAAACGGGCATCAGGCCCGGAGTGCTGAGGGCTGGTGCTGCAAACATGTTCAGGAGCACTGTTTTCAGGGAAGCGGTATCGTGTGTTACAGGTGCAGTTATAAGCCTGTACAATACAGATGGTTCTCTTGGCGCTGCCCGAGGCGCGGGTATCGGATGCGGCTATTACAAAACGGAGAAAGAGGCTTTTAACGGGCTTAGATCTGTCGGCGTGACGGAGCCTGATAAGACAAAAACAGAAGCATATAAGGAGGCCTACTCACGATGGCTCAGACTTTTGGAAAATTCCTCTGCGTCCTCTGCGGTTAAATGAATAAATCTAATATCTATATTATGGCAACAAAAGTTAAAAAAGAGTACTATCCCGGGATCGGGAAGATCAAATTTGAAGGGGTCAGGTCAAAGAACCCTCTGGCATTCAGATGGTATGATCCGGAGGCTAAGATTGCGGGGAAGAAAATGAAGGACCACCTCCGCTACGCGGTTGCTTTCTGGCATTCATTCTGTGGCGACGGGTCAGATCCTTTTGGAAACGCAACAAGGATTTACCCGTGGAATGATGCAAAGGGTGATGACAGGATTCTTATGAGGCTTGAAGCTGCATTCGAATTCTTATCCAAGCTTGGAGCAGGATACTATTGTTTTCACGATACGGATATTGTTGGAGATGGAACAGTTTTCGAGATAGAGAAACGTCTTGAAAAGTTTGTCCCGGTTATGAGCAAGATGCAGGAAGATTCAGGCATCAGGCTATTGTGGGGAACTGCAAACCTATTCTCAAACCCGCGATATATGAATGGTGCGGCAACAAATCCAGACTTCAGGGTTGTTGCAAATGCAGGTACACAGCTGAAGAATGCCATAGATGCGACCATCGCACTCGGAGGTGAAAATTATGTTTTCTGGGGAGGCAGGGAAGGATATATGAGCCTTCATAATACTGACATGAAAAGAGAGCTTGACCATATGGGTATGATGCTTTCAATTTCAAGGGATTATGGCAGGAAAAATGGCTTCAAGGGTACATTTCTTATCGAACCTAAGCCAATGGAACCTACAAAGCACCAGTATGATTATGACACGGCAGCCGTCATTGGATTCCTGAGAAAGAACAAGCTGGACAAGGATTTCAAGCTGAACATCGAAGTGAACCATGCAACACTTGCCGGACACAGCTTTGCTCACGAGCTGCAGGTAGCAGCTGATGCCGGACTGCTTGGGAGCATCGATGCAAATAAAGGTGATTATCAGAATGGATGGGATACCGATGAATTCCCGACAAATATCTATGAGGTCACCGAAGCCATGATGGTAATACTGCAGGCGGGAGGATTCAGAACAGGCGGCATTAATTTCGATGCGAAGGTGAGAAGGAACTCAACCGATCCGGAGGATATCTTCATTGCACATATAAGCGGGATGGATACGTTTGCAAGGGGACTCATCATTGCCGACAGGATAATCAGGGAAACTGACTATCTGAAAATGAAAGCTGAAAGGTATGCTTCTTTCGATAAAGGCAAAGGAAAGGATTACGAATCAGGTAAGCTTACTCTCAAAGGACTCAGGACCATTGCAAAAAGCCTCGGTGAACCAGAAAAGATAAGCGGCAAGCAGGAGAAGCTGGAGCAGATGATAAATATGTTTATTTAAGAAAAAGATTAAACGCAGAGGACGCCGGGGAAAAACGCAGGGGTCGCAGAGGTAGAATTAATTTGACCTTCTCTGCGTCCTTTGCGTATCCCGATAGCTATGCTTTCGGGACACTGCGCTCTCTGCGTTTAAATAATTTCTAATACAAAGGTTAATTATTTAGTATCAGAGTGTATTTGCTTTCGGTTCCTTTACCAGGGCGGCAAGCAGGATCATTGAAATGAGGGCAATGAGGCCTCCGAAGCCGAAGGCAACAGTTCCGCCAAAGCCCGGGTATCTTTTATCAAAATATGCATATAATATTCCGAATATTATGCTTGCCGGTAGTGCACCAAGGCCCACGGCAAAATTGAACATTCCGAACGCAGTGCCCCTGTGCTCATCTTTCACCAGATCGGCAACGAATGCCTTCTCGGCTCCTTCAGAAAATGCATAGAACAGTGCATATACAGCAAAGAGGATAAAGGTTGCAAGAAGTTGAAACCTGGTGGGAAGGAAGACAAGTAATGCAAAGGAGATGTACACAAATGCATAAATAGCCCATCCGGTGTTGATAACAATCTTTCTTCCTATTCTGTCAGACAGAGCTCCGAGAGGGGTGGAGAAGGATACTTTAATGATATGAAAGAAAGCCCAGATAAGCGGCAGGAACAGCAGATTCACAATCCTGGACTGGTTTTCCAGGCTTCCGAATCCTGAAACCATTTGGTCCAATGGGCCGATGGTTCTGACAAGATCCATTATTGCCCCGCTCTTTTTTACTGCCTCTTCAACCCTGAACAGGAGAAAAGCATCGGAGGAATTTCCCAGTGTGAAGAGTATCATTATCAGGAGATAGGTTCTGAAATTGCTGTCAAAATCGCGCATTGTAAGTTTTAACTGCCTGCTTCCGCTTCCTGAAGGAGCCCTTTCAGCAACAAAGAATATTATTGTCATTACAGCCAGGATACCTGGTATTATAGCGAGAATGAATGTCCATCGCAATGCCGGAAGTGGATCCCTGAAACCAAATCCTGCAAAGAGTATTATGAGGGTAAGTATTGCCAGCAGGGGACCTATTACGGCTCCGATATGGTCCATTGCCCTTTCGAATCCATAGGATTTGCCCATGATGCTTTCATCAGATGATGAGGCAATTAAGGCATCTCTTGGTGCAGTCCTTATGCCTTTGCCAACCCTGTCGGCCATCCTAATAAGAACTATCTGCCATGCAGAACTGACCAGTCCGGTCAATGGGCGGAAAAAGGAGGAAATAGAATAACCGATAAGAACAAGCACTTTTCTTTTCCCGGTCCTGTCAGAAATAACTCCGCTGACCAGCTTGAGCATAGCTGCTGTTGTCTCCGCGACTCCTTCAATTATGCCAAGAATTACCGCGCCCGAGCCAAGAGCTGCCACATAAACCGGGATCAGAGGATAGATCATTTCAGCCCCGGCATCTGTAAAAAGGCTGACAAGCCCCAGCATGAAAATGGCCCGAGGTATTTTAGCAGATTTTCTCATTACTGATTTTCAATGCAAAATTAATTACATCGCAATAATGCAATTATAATCTTACTATAATCTTTTCAAAAATATGTAATTGAATATGACGAATATAACTCTTTTATAAGGAAATATTATTTACCACGGAGTGACACAGTCCGCCCCGATCTATCGGGGGAGTTTCACCGTGTTTCAACCCTGAAGCCTCTACCGCCTTTACTGCCTTTACCCCCTCTTATTATGTCTTTCGGAAAGAGTCTGTTCAATTTCTGCCATGCTTGTCTCTTTGGCCTTCAGGAGGATCAGAAGATGATAAAGGAGATCTGCAGCTTCATCCTTAAATCTGGCGGTATCTTCGTCCTTGGCTGCGATAACCACTTCAACAGCCTCTTCACCAACCTTCTGTGCCATTCTGTTCAGACCTTCGCTGAAAAGCTTATATGTATAGCTTCCTTCTGTCTTCCTGCTGATCCTTTCTGTAATGACCTTTTCAAGCTGGTAAAGGAATCCTGACGGGCTTTGACTATCAAAGCATGACAGTGTCCCCTTATGACAGACTTGTCCTTCAGGTATGACTTTTATGAGCAGAGAATCGTTATCGCAATCCGTAACCATTTCGACAACGTTGAGGTAGTTGCCCGAGGTCTCTCCTTTGGTCCATAGGGTATTGCGGCTTCTGCTGAAAAAAGTGACCCTCTTTTCCTGCTGTGTTTTCAGCCAGGCTTCCTCGTTCATGTAACCGACCATCAGAACGGTAAGTGATACTGAATCCTGTATTACAACCGGGACCAGCCCTTTGCCCTTTTCAAAATTAATTTTCATAACCTGATATTAATATTTTCATTATAGAGATATTTCTTTAGATCGGGGACAGATATTTCCCCATAGTGAAAAATGCTTGCCGCCAATGCGGCGCTGCATCCCGTTTGTCTGAAAAGATCCCTGAAATGTTCCATGGTACCGGCTCCGCCAGAAGCGATCACAGGGATGTTTAGTCTCTCAGCCAGCGACCTGGTTATATCGAGAGAGAAGCCGTCCCGGGTACCATCGCTTTTCATTGATGTCAGCAGTATCTCACCAGCTCCCAGTTTCTCAACCTCGCTGGCCCAGGAAGTAGTTTTAAGCTTTGTAGGGGTTCTTCCTCCGTCAATAAAAACGACCCATTCATTGTCAATCAGATCAGTATCTATAGCCACTGTCACGCACTGGCTTCCATACACGGAAGCGATCCTTGTTATCAGATCCGGATCCCTGACCGCGGAGGTGTTAAGGCTGATCTTATCGGCTCCTGCTCTTATTATCGCCCCGACATCTTCAAAATTGGTTATGCCTCCGCCAACAGTAAAAGGGATATCAAGCTCTTTCGCGATCTTTTCAACAAGAGGAACAAGGGTTTTCCGTTTTTCCACAGTGGCCGTAATATCCAGGAAGACAAGTTCGTCGGCACCTTCTGCTGAATATCTTTTTGCAAGTTCAACAGGATCCCCGGCATCCTGAATATCAAGGAATTTTACTCCCTTTACAGTTCTGCCATCTTTAATGTCGAGGCATGGTATTATTCTCTTTTTCAGCATAGCCCGGATAATTCCTTTAAATCTATTTTTCCTTCATATAAAGCCTTCCCGATTATTACACCTTCACAACCTGTCCGTTTCAGGATATCAATATCCTCAACTGATGAAACCCCTCCGCTGGCGATCAGATTGATGTTGGAGACACTGATGATCTCACTGTAAAGACCGGTTGCCGGCCCTTCGAGTGTCCCATCCCTTGAAATGTCGGTACAAACAACATAAGAGATGCCTTTCTTTTCCCACGATGATATAAACTGGATCACATCGATATCTGTTTCTTCCATCCATCCGGATACTTTTATTTTCCTCCGGAATGAGTCAGCGGAAAGTATTATCCTCTCTTTCCCATGGATAAAAAGCCATTCAGATGAGAGTCCCGGGTCAGCTGCCGCTGTGCTACCGATATTGACCTGTGAGGCACCGCACCCGAAAGCGATCCTTATATCATCATCCGACCTGATACCGCCTCCGAAATCGATCTTCAGGGAGGTGCTCAGTGCAATTGACTCAAGATGTCTTTGGTTCACGATCTTTTTTTCTCTGGCGCCATCAAGATCAACAATGTGAAGGTATTTAAGGCCGTTGTCCTCAAATGCCCTTGCAAGATCAAGAGGATCGCCGTCGTAGATCCTTACCGAATTGTAATTGCCTTTTGTCAGCCTTACGCATCTGCCGTTCAGAATATCCATTGCGGGGATGATCCTCATAGCTCAAGGAAATTTTGCATTATTCTGTCGCCCACGCCTGCTGATTTTTCAGGATGGAACTGTGTAGCCACGAAATTATCCTTCCTCATCGCGGCGCTGAACGGAACGACATAAAATCCCTCTGCAGTTGTATATTCATTAATGCCTGTACAATAACTGTGTACATAGTAAACATCATTTTCCGGCTCAACTCCCTTGAAGAGATCTCCCGACAGCCATTTGAAATTGTCCCAACCCATGTGCGGGACCTTATCTGCCGGCGGCAATCTCCTTACCACTGCGTCATAAATTCCAAGACACTCGGTATCTCCTTCTTCCGACCATTTACAAAGAATCTGTAAACCCAGGCATATGCCAAGGACCGGCTGGGTGAGATCCCTGATAACCTTGTCAAGGCCTCTTTCCCTGAGATGCGACATTGCACTTCCCGCTTCTCCCACACCCGGGAGGATCACTTTTTCTGCACTTCGCAGCTGATCCTCGTCATCGGTGATGGTACAGCGGTATCCAAGCCTTTCAACCGCATTCTGCACTGATCGGATATTCCCTGCATTGTATCTGACTATTGCTATCATATTGAACCCTTTGAGCTTGGTATTGAATAATTATCTGTTTGTTTTACCGCCATGGCCGAACTCCTGGCAAAAGCTTTAAAGACCGATTCTATCATGTGGTGTTCATTCGAGCCTTCTACTTTGATGTTAAGTGAGCATTTTGCGTTGTCGGTAAATGATTTAAAGAAATGGCTGAACATCTCAACCGGCATGTCACCGATCTTTTCACGTCTGAATCCTGCATTCCAGACAAGCCATGGTCTTCCACCAAAATCAACCGCGACTGTTGCAAGGCATTCGTCCATTGGAAGAACAAAAGCGTAGCGTTCTATACCTTTCTTTTTACCCAGTGCTTCTGAAAATGCACTTCCCAGCGCCAGGGCGACATCCTCGGTTGTGTGGTGCTCATCGACATGCAGATCGCCCCTGACCTTAATTGTGAGATCAAATTTCCCATGATTCGGGATCTGCTCCAGGAGATGATCGAAAAACCCGATGCCTGTTGTAATATCACTCTTACCTGTACCATCCAGGTTAAGCTCGACGAAGACTGAAGTCTCTGATGTTTCCCTCGTAATCGCGACCTTTCTTGGCTTGCTCTTAAGAAAGGAATATATATCATCCCATTTCTCTGCTGACAGAGTCGCTGAAACTGATGTTTTCTTTCCAATGACAATCGAGTTGCATCCAATATTGGCTGCCAGTTCAACGTCGGAGTCCCTGTCACCAATTACCCAGGATGATGCCAGGTCAATACCGCCTGCAATGTATTTTGTGAGCATTGCCGTTCCTGGCTTCCTTGTCGCAGACCGCTCCTCAGGGAATGTTCTGTCGATGAAGACCTCCGCAAAAATGATCCCTTCGCCTCTCATTATCTCAAGCATCTTATTCTGTACGGGCCAGAAAGTATCTTCGGGGAACGATGCCGTTCCGAGGCCATCCTGGTTTGTCACCATGACAAGCTCAAAATCAAGCTCTTTTGATATTCTTGAAAGTGAACCTATTGCACCCGGGAGGAAGCTGAATTTTTCAAATGAATCGACCTGATCACCCTCAGGTTCGGTGAGAATTGTGCCATCACGGTCGATGAAAAGCACTCTTTTCATATCCTGATCTTTTTTAATTCTTTAATTAACCTTTTATTCTCCTCTTTTGTTCCGACAGTAATCCTGAGACAATTGTTTATGACAGAAGTACGGTTCCTTACGATCACATTCTTTTCAAGAAGAAGTTCATAAATGGCATTGGCGTCACTTACTTTTACAAGGATAAAATTTGCATCGGAAGGGTAAATCATTTTGATGATCTCAAGCGCTCCGATTTTTTTAATGAGCTTCTGTCTCTCCGATTTGATCTTCCTGATCTGTTTCCTGTATTTTTCCGGCTTTCTGATCCTCTTTAAAGCTTCTTCCTGATTGATCGCACTTATGTTATAAGGAGGTTTTAACTTATAGAGGTAGTTGATTATCTCTGAGCTGGCAATTACCATCCCGACTCTTATAGCAGCAGCACCCCACGCTTTACTGAAGGTGCGAAGGATAACCAGGTTCTCGTACCTGTCAGTAAGTGAAACAAGTGAAGGCTCATCGCTGAAGTCGATATAAGCTTCATCGATAACGACTATTCCCCTGAAAGATTCAATTATGCTAATGATCTTTTCTCTTTCCAAGCTGTTTGATGTAGGATTATTTGGCGAACATATGAATATAAGTTTGAGAAGACCATCTTCGAAATAAGGTGTGACTTTGGGAAGATCTATTGCGAAACTGGAGTCAAGCGGAATTTTTATCATTTCGACATCATTAACAGTTGCCGATACTTCATACATCCCATATGTCGGACTGAAAGTCAGAGCCTTATCCCTGCCAGGGTTGCAGAACATCCTGTATAACAGATCAATAGCCTCATCACTTCCGTTTCCCAGGAAAATATTCTCAGCAGGTATGTTACTCAGGCTGCTGATCGCCGACCTCAGATTCCTGTGATGAGGATCGGGGTATCGGTTCAGCTTCCCGTATGGGTTTTCGTTTGCATCGAGGAATATTCCATTTTTGCCGGGATACTCATCTCTTGCAGAAGAGTAGGGGGTAAGCTCCCTTATGTTTCTTCTCACCAGTTGATCAGTTCTACTCATATCAGATGTTTTTAAGGCGGATGGAGACTGCATTCCTGTGGGCCATAAGCTGTTCTGCCTCAGCCATAAGTTCAATAGCATTTCCTATTCTTTGAAGACCTGAAAGAGTGATCTCCTGAAATGTGATCTTTTTTAGGAAGCTGTCGGTCGATACCCCGCTGTAACTTCTCGAGTAACCGTTTGTCGGAAGTGTATGGTTAGTCCCGCTTGCATAATCTCCGGCACTTTCGCAGCTGAATTCTCCGATAAATACTGAACCCGCATTTTTTACCATTTCTGCCAGTTTTGTTGCGTTGGATGTGGAAATAATTAAATGTTCGGGTGCGTACTTATTGCTGAATTCCATGCATTCTTCTTTTGTTCTGAGAAGTACAGAGAAGCTGTTTGAGAGAGCTTCACCGGCGACATCTTTTCTTGCCAGTGTTTTTATCTGTTCCTTTAATTCGATCTGAACTTCAGCTATAATCGGCTCGTAATCTGTCACCAGAACAACCTGGCTGTCTATTCCATGTTCAGCCTGCGAAAGAAGGTCCGCAGCCACGAATTCAGGCCTTGTTTTACTGTCGGCAATTATTAGGACCTCACTTGGGCCGGCCGGCATGTCGATTGCTACCCCGTGGAGCTGAACAAGTTGCTTGGCACGGGTAACGTACTGATTACCAGGACCGAATATCTTATCTACTGCAGGTATTGAAGCAGTGCCATAAGCCATGGCTGCTATTGCCTGGGCTCCTCCAACCTTATAGATCTCCTTAACGCCGGTAACATAAGCCGTGAAAAGCAATGCAGGATTGATCTTACCATCCCTCGCCGGAGGAGTGCACAGGATCACCTGGCTGCATCCGGCCACCTTTGCCGGTATTGCCAGCATTAGCACGGTTGAGAATAATGGTGCCGTGCCGCCTGGAATATATAATCCTGCTTTCTCAACCGGGACATTCTTCCTCCAGCATTTCACCCCGGGAACTGTCTCTGTTATCTTTTCCTTCAGAAGCTGGGATGAATGAAATTTTTCAATATTTGATCCTGCCAGATCAATTGCCTTCCTGAGGTCAGCAGGAACAGCTTTGATTGCCGATCTGATCTCATCCTCAGAAACCCTGAACTCTTCAGTCCTGATCCCATCGAATTCCATCGAATATCTCTTCAGTGCCCTGTCACCTTCTGATCTGACATTCTGAATGATACTCAGAACAATTGAATCAAGTGCAGATCGTTTGATTTCAGGCCTTGCAACAAGCTTTTGCCATTCTTTCTTTTCGGGATATTTATATATTTTCATCACAGGATCATTTTTTCTATCGGTATTACAAGAATTCCTTCGGCGCCTGCCTCTTTCAGCAGTTCGATCCTTTCCCAGAACTCATCCTCCTTCACCACCGAGTGCATACTCGACCAGCCCTTCATTGCAAGAGGTAAAATGGTTGGGCTTTTCATGCCGGGAAGGATCTCGCAAATTCGTTCGATCGCCGAATCGGGGGTATTAAGCAGTATATATTTGTTTTCACCAGCATTTTTCACAGCCCTGATCCTGAAAAGAAGTTTTTCGAGGATGGTAGTTTTCTCTTCCGGCAGGTTTTTATTCCCTATGATCACCGCCTGGCTTGTAAGGATAGTCTCAACCTCCCTGAGTCCGTTCTTCAGAAGAGTACTGCCGGAGCTGACAAGATCACAGACTGCATCGGAAAGGCCTATCCCCGGAGCTATTTCGACGCTCCCGCTTATCTCCTCTATTTCAGCAGAAATTTTATTCTTATCAAGAAAATCATTCAGCATATTCGGGTAGCTGGTGGCGATCCTCTTGCCTGAGAAGTATGAAAGCCCCGGATAAGGATCTTCCTTTTGAATTGCAAGGGAAAGCCTGCAGCTTCCGAACCCCAGGCGGTAAACTATAACAATATTTTTTCGTTTTTCAAAGACAATATTTTCGCCGACTATACCTATATCAACAACCTGCTGCTCCACGTATTGAGGAATGTCATCATCCCTGAGAAAAAGCACCTCAAGAGGAAAATTGGCAGCTTCGGTTTTCAGAACACCCTCGCCGTTTGATATTTTTATTCCGCACTCTTCAAGAATCCCGAGTGACTTCTCACTCAAACGGCCGCTCTTCTGAATTGCAATCTTAAGTTTATCCATTTCATTTATTTAGTGCCTGAGCAGACCAGGAAAGGAAAAACCCGCCTGGTTTACTCAGACGGGTTTCAGATATAATATTATAAATGCATATCATCATCCTCTCGCCTGAGAGCAGGTAGTGTGATGATGATTTAATTGCATTGTTTTCATAATTGTTTGTCAGTGACAAATATACATATTTTAATATTAAAACAAAATTCCTTACGCTTTTATTCACAAATCACTTTAGTATCTCTTTCACTATCCAATCGCCGACATCGCTTGTCGATCTCGGGTTCTTCCGATTTAGATCTTCTGTGGAATATCCCTCTTCGATCGATCTGTCGACAGCACTTCTTATTGCTGCGGCCTCTTTCTGAAGATCAAAGGATGTTTCGAACATCATCGCCACGGATAATATCGTAGCCAGCGGGTTTGCTATGTTTTTGCCTGCTGCCTGAGGATATGAGCCATGAATAGGTTCATATACTGAGGTCAGCAGCCCAACAGATGCTGAAGGAAGCAGTCCCATTGAACCTGTAATAACGCTCGCTTCATCGGAGAGGATATCACCAAACATGTTCTCCGTGACTATCACATCAAACCTACCCGGATTCTGGATAAGCTGCATGGCTGCATTATCGACGAACATGAAATCCATTGTCAGCTGTGGAAAATCGGTTGCAACTTCCTGTGCTGTTTCGCGCCAGAGGCGTGATGTTGCAAGGACATTGGCCTTATCGACCACCATGATCTTTTTACGGCGTTTCATGGCCATCTCACATCCCAGCCTGACGATCCTTTCAACTTCCAAACGGGTATAGACACATGAATCGTAGGCGGTGTTTCCGTCCTCCGATCTTCCCTGAGGTCTTCCAAAATAGATTCCTCCCGTTAGTTCTCTGACCATAACAAGATCCACTCCCTCAACGATCTCCCTCTTAAGAGGTGATTTATCGGCAAGCGCCTTATATGTCGTAACTGGCCTGATGTTGGCAAACAGACCGAGCTCCTTTCTCATTGCAAGCAAACCCTGTTCCGGTCTTACTTTTGCCTTCGGATCATTGTCATATCTGGGATCACCGATAGCACCGAATAGAACCGCATCAGACGATTTGCATATTTCAAGAGTTTCCTCCGGCAACGGACTGCCTGTCTTGTCAATTGCCGTTGCCCCTACCAGGGCATAAGTGTAAGTGAAGTTATGTCCGAATTTTTTCCCGGCTGCTTCAGTTACCTTAACAGCCTGTTCAATTATTTCAGGGCCTATGCCATCTCCGGGAAGTACTGCCAGTTTATAGTTCATGTGTCGCTTCTGATAATGTTTTTATTCCTGGTCCTGTCTCATTGTTTTCAATAATATTCAGCATCTTTTCAGTTGCTTTGATAGCTGATTCTGTCTGATCGGCATCAAGCCCTTTTGTCCTGAATTCCATTCCATTATGATTCCATGTGATCACAGTTTCGACAAGAGCATCTGTTTTGCCTCCCGGGGGAATTGTTACAAGATAGTCGGTGAGCGAAGGAAGCTCCATGTTAAGCTTTTCGTATATTTTTCTCAGAGCCATCATGAAAGCATCATACTGACCATCGCCGGATGATGAGTCCTCATATACCTTGCCGTCTATCTCGATCTGAACACTTGCTGTAGGTCTCATGCCAAAGGATAAGGAAAGTGAATAGTTTTTTATAAAAACCCTGTATGTGATCTGTTCGGTACCAAGGACATCAGCAATAATAAAAGGAAGGTCCTCAGTTGTTACATTCTCTTTTTTATCCCCAAGTTCAATAACTCTTTGTGTTACTTTAGCAAGAGATTCGGGACTTAGATTCAGCCCGAATTCTTCGAGGTTTTTCCTTATGGTTGCTTTTCCGGCCATCTTCCCCAGCGCGTATTTTCTTTTTCTTCCGAATCTTTCGGGGAGCAGATTATTGAAGTAGAGATTATCCTTGCTGTCACCATCGGCATGGATGCCCGAAGTCTGGGTGAATACATTTTCACCGATAACAGGTTTGTTCACGGGTATCCTGATCCCGCTGTACGATTCAACGACCTGGCTTACCCTTGTCAGCTCCGATTCCTCTATCCCGGTCTCAATATCAAAATGATCGCGTATTATTGCAATCACGCTCGAGAGAGGGGCGTTGCCTGCCCTTTCACCCAGCCCGTTTATTGTAGTATGTACTCCTCTGACACCAGCCTTTAATGCTGCAAAAACGTTTGCTGCGGCCAGGTCATAATCGTTATGTGCATGGAAATCAAAATGTAGTTGCGGGTATCTTTCAATGACCTTCCTGCAGAAATTATAAGTCTGATCCGGATTCAGGATGCCAAGAGTATCGGGAAGCATGAACCTAGATATTGCTTCATCTTTCAGTGAATCAAGCATAAAGTATACATAATCCTCAGAGCTAATCATTCCGTTTGACCAGTCCTCGAAATAAATGTTTGTATCGATCCCCATTTGCCGGGCCCGGTTTATGACATATTTAATATCACTCACATGCTGATCCTGTGTTTTGCGCAGCTGTTTCTCCAGATGCCGGTACGATCCTTTACAAAGAAGGTTTACAACCCTGGCCCCGGCCTTGAATATCCAGTCGAGTGAAGTATCTCCGTCCACAAACCCGAGAACTTCAACCTTATGAAGAAATCCATTTTGCCCAGCCCATTCGGTAATTTTACATGTGGCATCAAATTCCCCTTCTGAAACGCGCGCTGATGCAACCTCTATACGGTCAACCTTCACATCCCGCAGAAGGAGCGAGGCCACATGAACCTTCTCGACTGGTGAATAGGAGACACCCTGTGTCTGTTCACCATCGCGAAGCGTGGTATCCATTATCTCAATTCTCATTTCAGGCTCCCTTTCTTCTCTCGTACTCAACGATCTTATCCTTCAAATTAATTAGATAATCAATGTCATCAAGCCCATTTATGAGGCACTGCTGCTTGTAGGGATTGATCTCAAATGAAAAAGATTCACCGGTTGACAATATTTCCATTCTGCGCTCAGCCACGCTGACCCTTACTTTTGTACCGGGTTTGATTTTTATCAGATCAAGCAGCGACCGTACCGCAGGTTCTGGAATTACGACGGGAAGAAGTCCATTATTAAGTGCATTATTTCTGAAGATATCAGCAAAAAAGCTTGAGACCACAACCCTGAAGCCATAGTCATAAACTGCCCATACGGCATGTTCCCTGCTCGAACCGCATCCGAAGTTCTTACCTGCGACGAGGATCTTTCCGGAATATGTTTTGTCGTTCAGGACAAACTTTGGAACAGGGCTGCCATTTTTGTCATATCTCCAGTCGCGGAAAAGATTCTCCCCGAATCCCTCTCTCGATGTGGCGCTAAGAAATCTTGCAGGAATTATCTGATCAGTATCGATATTCTCTTGTGGAAGCGGAACACAATTGGATTCCAGTGTATCGAGTTTTTCCTTTGACATTTTTCTCTGTTATTAAATAATTCTTAAAGGAGTTCACGCGGATCGGTGATCTTACCGGTCACTGCCGCAGCGGCAGCTGTAAGAGGGCTTGCAAGAAGTGTTCTTGCACCGGGTCCCTGCCTTCCTTCGAAGTTCCTGTTTGAAGTCGAAACGGCATATTTGCCTGCCGGTATCTTGTCTTCATTCATGGCCAGGCACGATGAACATCCAGGCTGTCTGAGCTCAAAGCCTGCATCATTAAGTATTTTCAGAAGTCCCTCTTTTTTTATCTGTTCCTCAACCATTTTGGAACCGGGGACAAGCAGAACATTAACTCCACTTGCTTTTTTGCGCCCCTTGACCAGACCGGTGAAAGCCCTGAAATCCTCTATTCTGCCATTAGTGCAGCTGCCAAGAAATACATAGTCGATCTTCTGGCCTGCCATTTTATTTCCAGGTTTGAACCCCATGTAATCAAGCGACTTTAAATAGGAAGATAAAGATCCGTTGTCATAAGATTCCGCATCAGGGATATTTTCATCAACTGCTATAGCCATTCCCGGGTTTGTGCCATAAGTGATCATCGGCTTTATGGATACTGCATCAATGTCTATCTCTTTATCGAATACTGCTCCGGGGTCCGATTTATGATCTTTCCACGAAACTAGTTTTTTAGCAGTATCGGGATTATCCCTGAAGTATTTAGTGTGTTTAAGGTAATCTGCCGTAACTTCATCGGGTGCAATAAGTCCTCCCCGCGCACCCATCTCGATGCTCATGTTACATATTGTCATTCTTGCCTCCATGCTAAGAGTGAGGATAGTGGAGCCACTATATTCTACAAAATAGCCAGTTGCACCGCCGGAGGTTAGCTTTGAAATTATATACATTATGATATCCTTCGATGTCACACCTTTTGAAAGATTTCCATTGATATTGATCCTCATTCTTTTCGGCTTTGTCTGCAGAATGCATTGCGTTGCAAGCACCATCTCAACCTCGCTTGTGCCGATCCCAAATGCGACAGCACCAAAAGCCCCGTGAGTCGACGTATGGCTGTCGCCGCAAACGATAGTCATACCTGGACAGGTATAGCCCAGCTCGGGACCTATAACGTGAACAATGCCATTATACTTATGATTAAGTCCGTACAGCTCGATACCATGTTTCTCACAGTTTTGTTTAAGCTTCCCGACCTGGTTCCTCGAAAGTTCATCTCTGATCGGGAGATGCTGATCTTTTGTAGGAATATTATGATCTGCTGTTGCAAGAGTCTGAGCGGGTCTGAATACCTCGACTCCGCGATCCTCTATTCCCTTGAATGCCTGTGGACTGGTAACTTCATGGATATAGTGGCGGTCGATATAAAGCACGTCGGGGCCATCCTTTATTGAATGAACCACGTGTGCATCCCAGATCTTGTCGAATAATGTTTTAGGGCTCATTCTTTATTTTATTTTAGCGATTGCATCGATAAATGCTTCCACCGATGCTGTAATAATATCTGTATTGGCTGAAAATCCGTAATAGATCTTTCCTTCATGTTCAACCTGGATATGCACCTTTCCGAGGTCATCACTTCCCTGAGTGATAGCCTGAATAAGGAACTCCTCGAGAACCACAGTCTTGCTTATAAGCTGTCTTACAGCAGTGAATGAAGCATCTATCGGACCGTTCCCCGTTGCCGTTGAGGTGTGGACCTCTCCGTTTATCCTTACTCCAACTGTGGCAACAGGCATTAGTGTTTTACCGCAGGTAACCTGCAGAAGCTCTAGCTTCATTGGCTTTTCTCCCTGGAAAACCTGCCCGGTAAGGATCTTTATATCTTCATCATTGATCTCTTTCTTTTTATCAGCAAGCAGGAGGAATCGGTGATATATTTCATCAATCTCTTCTTTCTCAAATTTAAAGCCCAGGAGCTCAAGCCTGTGACTAAGGGCTGCCCTTCCACTTCTTGCTGAAAGCACTATCGATGATTCACGGATGCCGACATCCACGGGATCTATGATCTCATAGTTTTCGCGTTTTTTCAGAACCCCGTCCTGGTGGATACCTGAGGAATGGGCAAATGCATTTTTGCCGACAATTGCCTTATTTGCCTGAACAGGCATGCTCATAAGTCTCGAAACAAGCCTGCTTGTCGGGAATATCAGCTTTGTATTTATGTCTGTTCTAAGCTTAAGATCATGATGGCTCTTTATGATCATCGCAATCTCTTCAAGTGAGGTATTGCCGGCTCTTTCCCCGATCCCGTTTATGGTTACCTCGACCTGCCTTGCACCATTTATCACTCCCATCATAGTATTGGCAGTAGCCATACCCAGGTCGTTATGACAATGAGTCGAAACTATTGCTTTATCAATATTCGGAACGTGGTCAAAAAGATATTTTATCTTGCTTCCGTATTCTTCAGGGAGACAATAGCCTGTAGTATCCGGAATATTGACAACTGTTGCACCTGCTTTTATCACTGCCTCGATGACCTTTGCCAGGTATTCGTTTTCGCTTCTTCCTGCATCTTCTGCATAAAATTCCACATCATCGGCGAATTTCCTGGCATATTTTACTGCATCGGATGCCCTTCGGAGAATTTCTTCAGGCGTAGTTTTGATCTTGTACTGGATGTGCATCGGTGATGTTCCTATGCCAGTATGGATCCTTTTCCTTTTCGCATATTGAAGGGCTTCGGCAGCGACCTCAATATCTTTCTTTACCGCGCGCGTAAGAGCGCATATCACGGGATTTGAAACGGCTTTCGATATTTCCACCACCGAAGTGAAATCTCCCGGACTTGAAACAGGGAAACCTGCTTCAATTACGTCGACCCCGAGTGCCTCAAGAGCCAGGGCCACTTCAATCTTCTCAATTGTATTGAGCTGACATCCAGGCACCTGTTCGCCATCCCTGAGGGTTGTATCGAAAATTATGATCTTGTCGTTCATCATCAGGTAGTATTAGGTAAAACTATTTTCCGGGTCTTAATTTTCTTACTGCAGCGCCTGCTTTCCACATTTCCGAATTGTGAAGTTCGCCCAGTTCGATTGCAAGTTTTGAACGATAATCGGGTTGCCTGTTTGCCTCGATGGTGATCCGTGCTTCGTTACCGCTTGCAACACTTTCATAGAGCTTATCGAAAACCGGGGCTACCGCATCACGGAATTTGTTCTTCCAGTCGAGAGCGCCTCGCTGTGCAGTGGTTGAACAATTTGCATACATCCAGTCCATTCCGTTCTCGGCAACCAGAGGAAGAAGGCTCTGCGAGAGCTCTTCAACAGTCTCATTAAAAGCTTCAGAAGGTGAATGGCCCTTTTCCCGGAGCAGGTTATACTGAGCCTCCATTATTCCTGCAATGGCTCCCATAAGTACACCTCTTTCGCCTGTAAGGTCGCTGTACACCTCTTTTTTAAAATCTGTCTCAAAAAGATAACCTGAACCTACTCCGATCCCCAGGGCAAAAACCCTGTCCAGAGCCTTTCCGGTTGCATCCTGGAATACTGCATAGCTTGAGTTAAGTCCTTTTCCTTCAAGGAACAGACGTCGCAGTGAAGTACCAGACCCCTTTGGCGCAATGAGAATTACATCCACATTCCTGGGTGGAACGATCCCTGTCTGATCGTTGTAGGTAATGCCAAATCCATGTGAAAAATAAAGCGCCTTTCCCCTGGTCAGGTGTTTCTTTACAACCGGCCAGGAGGATATCTGTCCGGCATCGGAGAGGAGATACTGTATAATTGTACCTCTCTTACATGCTTCCTCAATTTCAAAAAGATCGGTTCCTTCCTTCCACCCGTCCTTAAGTGCTTTGGTCCACGATGAAGAGTCTTTCCTCTGTCCAACGATGACCTTAAAACCGTTATCTTTAAGGTTCAATGCCTGTCCCGGACCCTGTACTCCATATCCGATTACAGCGATCACTTCGTTTTTCAGAACTTCGCGAGCTTTGGAGAGCGGAAATTCCTGCCTGGTTACTACATTCTCAAGAACGCCGCCAAAATCGATTTTTGCCATGATTTTAAAAGTTATTTCTGATTAAATATTTCTCTAATTAAATAGTTGAATCTCTTCGGTTCTGTATCGGTCAGCGGCATCCATTTCCATCAGGTAGGAGTTCAGCTCCTTTACCTGCTTGGTGATGGCCACCCTGCCTGATCTGACAAACTGCAGGACGTTGAAAGGCTGCAGTTTTTCAAGAAGCTCAAGAATATCATCTTTATGACCGGTCTTTTCAATTACTGTATATTCAGTTGTGATCTCAATAAAACGGGCACTATGGGTCCTGACAATATTTTCAATCACATTGCCCGACATCAGTGCCTTTGTGGGGACCTTATAAAGAGCTACTTCCTGGTATATTATTTCATCTGAGGTATGGACAAATACCTTCAGGACATCCACAAGCCGTTCAAAGAGCTTTGCAACTTTTCTTACCATATCCGGAGTGGTCCTTACAACAATGGTAAGAAGGTGAACCCCCTTTACAGCTGATTCAGAAGCGGTAATGCTGTCTATATTTATCTGCCTTCGGGTGAGGATGATGGTTATCTGGTTCAGAATTCCTATATGGTCTTCGGTGAACAATGATATTGTATATTCCTGATTCATATTCTTTGTTTTTTCTCAGTGTCTCTCTGTGGACCTCCGTGTCCCTCTGTGTAAATTCTTTTTGTTTCACAGAGTGGCACAGAGGAGTCACAGAGAAGCACAGAGTTATTTCATAATTCGCATTTCGTTTTAATACGTAAGTTTTACTTCCGATACTGATGCTCCCGGAGTTATCATCGGGAATACGTTTGCCTCCTTTTCAACGGTAACATCAAGAAGATAAGGTCCGGGAGAGTCGAGCATCTCCTTCAGGGTGTCTTCCAGATCCTCCCTTTTGACAACCCTTTTTGCAGGGATGCGGAATCCCTCGGCGATCTTGATGAAGTCGGGATTCACCAGTTCGGTCATTGCATATCTCTTATCGAAGAACATATCCTGCCACTGGCGGACCATTCCAAGAAAGTCGTTATTGAGGATCACGATCTTGACCGGTATATTGTACTGAAGGATAGTTCCAAGCTCCTGGATGGTCATCTGGAAACCGCCATCACCTATAAAAGCAATGACCTGAGAACCAGGTTGGCCTATACTTGCCCCGACTGCAGCAGGAAGACCAAAGCCCATTGTCCCCATTCCTCCTGAAGTAACAAGGCTGTTTGGCTTTGTAAATTTGTAGTACCTCGCTGCCATCATCTGGTTCTGACCTACATCAGTAACAATTATGGCTTCACCCTTTGTCATTTCAGATATCATCCTTACTACTTCGCCCATACGTAATGCCCCTGATGCTGGCCTTGTTTCTGGCTTGATCACCAGATCATTCTCTTTTTTGTCACAGATCCTGAACTCCCGTATCCATTTTTCGTATGAATTTTTGTTGACCAGCGGAGTAAGATATCTCAGTACTTCCCCGGCATCGTTATTTATTTCAATATCAACAGGCACATTCTTGTTTATTTCCGATGGATCGATCTCAATATGGATGATCCTTGCCTGTTTAGCATATTTAGAGAGGTTTCCTGTTACACGATCGTCGAATCGCATGCCGATCGCTATGATAAGGTCGGTCTGATTGGTCAGCAGGTTTGGGGCGTAGTTGCCATGCATTCCAAGCATCCCGGCATACAACCGGTGTCCTGAGGGGAAACCGGAAAGTCCAAGCAAGGTAAGTGCTACAGGAATACCTGTTTTTTCCGCAAAAGTCTTAAGATCGTCCTGTGCACCCGAAAGCAAAACTCCATGGCCTGCCAGGATAAGTGGTCTTTCAGCATGATTTATAAGGATTGCAGCAGATTCTATCGCCTTTTTATTAAGCGGTATATGCGGATTGTAGCTTCTCAGGTACTCGCATTTTTTATAGGAGAAATCCAGGCTGTCGGTCTGGGCATCCTTTGTAACGTCGATGAGGACTGGTCCCGGTCTGCCGGACTTAGCAATATAGAATGCCTTTGAGACAGCTTCAGGGATCTCCTGTGACTTTTTGACCTGGCAGTTCCATTTTGTAACAGGCATTGAGACCCCAAGAATATCGGTTTCCTGGAAGGCATCAGTACCGATGAGGTTCGAAACTACCTGCGCAGTGATGAAAACTACAGGAACTGAATCGAGGTATGCATTGGCTATGCCGGTTATAAGATTCGTGGCTCCGGGTCCGGATGTTGCCAGGCAGACCCCTGGTTTTCCTGTAACCATTGCATAGGACTGGGCTGCGTGTGCTGCACCCTGTTCGTGTCGTGTAAGGTAATGTTTTATCTGGTCCTCAAAATCAAAAAGCTTGTCGTAGAATGGCATGATAGCGCCACCCGGGTATCCGAAAACTGTATCAACACCTTCGGCGAGGAGAGCTTTTACAAGTGCTTCCGCACCGCTCATCTCAACTGAGTTATTCATCTTATCGGGCTTGTTATTATTATTTTTTGAATCCATAAGCAATCATGTTATTTTAAATTATTCTTACTGCTCCCTTGTCAGCCGAGCTGACTATTGAAGCATAGGCTTTCAGAGCTGTAGAAATTTCACGGTTACGCGATCCTGGCAGGTATGCTTTCTGACCTTTCTGCTCTTCTTCCTTCCTTCTGTCCTCAAGTTCGCTGCCGGGGATAAGCAAATTGATCTGACGTGCTGCGATATCGATCATTATTTTGTCACCGGTTTTGACCAGTGCGATCTCGCCACCTGCTGCAGCCTCTGGTGATACGTGGCCAATTGAGAGACCGGATGTTCCTCCTGAAAATCGTCCATCGGTGATGAGTGCACACTTTTTTCCAAGGCCTTTGGCCTTAAGATAGGAGGTCGGATACAGCATCTCCTGCATCCCCGGTCCTCCTTTAGGACCTTCATATCTTATCACAACCACATCATCGGCTACTATCGTATTATTCAGGATGGCTTCCACTGCTGATTCCTGTGAGTCAAAAACCACAGCTCTGCCTGTGAACAGAAATAAAGAGGGATCGACTCCGGCCGTTTTAACTATACAGCCGTTTTTTGCTATGTTGCCATATAGAACAGCTAGGCCTCCTTCTGTGCTGTACGCATTCTGCGTGCTTCTTATACATCCTTTTTCCCTGTCGGTGTCAGCTTTCTCATAAAGGGTAGTGTTAAAGCCCGACCCGGCGCTTTTAATGAGTGACGGGGCACTCCTGAAAATGGCCCATGCCTCCTCCAGTGCTGTCCCTCCAATGATATCCCAGTCTGAAAGAGCCTGCTTAAGGGTTTGATAATCGACCCTGTGAACAGAAGTATCTATAAGACCTGCCCTGTCAAGCTCTCCGAGAATTCCCGGAATACCACCGGCACGGTTCACATCCTGAACATGGTATGACGAACTTGGAGCAACCTTGCAGATATTGGGTATCTTCCTTGAAAGGCTGTCTATATCTTTCATTGAAAAATCGACTCCAGCCTCATGGGCTACTGCAAGAAGGTGAAGAACAGTATTGGTCGATCCTCCCATTGCTATATCGAGCGACATCGCATTTATGAATGCGGATCGAGTTGCAATTGATCGTGGAAGGACAGTATCGTCGCCTTCGTTGTAATACCTGCCGGCAATATCGACTATGGTCGCAGCAGCTTTTTCAAAAAGGATCGAACGGTTACGGTGCGTTGCCAGAACAGTCCCGTTCCCCGGAAGTGCAAGTCCGAGCGCTTCATTCAGACAATTCATGGAATTGGCGGTGAACATGCCGGAACAAGATCCGCAGGTCGGGCATGCCGATCTCTCAATTTCAAGCAGCTCTTCATCTGCCACAGAATTGTCGGCTGCCATTACCATGGCATCAATAAGGTCGATGCTGCCTGATTTATACCTGCCTGCTTCCATTGGTCCGCCTGAAACGAACACTGTCGGGATGTTAAGTCTCATCGCAGCCATCAGCATTCCGGGAGTGATCTTGTCGCAGTTGCTTATGCATATCATGGCATCTGCCAGATGTGCGTTGACCATATATTCAACACTGTCGGCTATAAGCTCCCTCGAAGGAAGTGAATACAGCATACCGTCGTGCCCCATTGCAATTCCGTCATCAATTGCAATTGTATTGAACTCGGCAGCAAAGAATCCATGCTTTTCGATCTCTCTCTTTATCATCTGCCCTGTGTTATGGAGATGAACATGCCCCGCAACAAACTGTGAAAATGAGTTCACCACGGCAATAACGGGTTTGCCGAAATTTTCATCCTTCATCCCGTTTGCTCTCCACAGGCTTCTTGCGCCTGCCATCATCCGGCCTTCGGTACTTTTTGAGCTTCTCAAGCGATTCTTCATCTTCATTTTAAAAAAAAATCCGGGTTTCCCCGGAAAATTCTGTATATCTTTTTTGTATTACATATTATTTCCGGGTCATCAGCCAATGGCAAGGATGATAAGGATAATAATAAACAATACGAGGTTTTTGTTCATTTTAGTTCAAAATTGAAGTGCAAATATAGACCTATTTTTTAAACATCAAGGGAAAAATGATTTTTTTTATCTTTTTTAAATTAAATGTTGCCTTTTACCGTTGATTTGTTAATGATCGGATTCAATTACATCGACAACAGATATTCTCCTTACTGAGGAGAAATCATTTTCTTATACGATCTTTGCCTCTTTCCCAGCCCAGGTGTTGTATTTCTATTCTTTTACAAATAAAAAAATCTAACCAAGGAGTAACACTGAGTCTGCACGGAGTTTCACTGTTTTCGTTATAAAATATTTTTCAACGCTTCAACGCTTCAACTCTTCAACCCTTCAACTTTTATAATAAAGCATAATGATATCTTCATTAAAAAATTATATTTGTACATTTCCTTAACCTGACCACTCTCAATGAAGAAAACTCTGGTAACCGGCGGTGCCGGATTCATTGGCTCCCACCTTTGCGATAAGCTGCTCGATTCCGGACATGAGGTGATCTGTCTTGATAACCTGTACACCGGCTCGATGAATAATATAAACCATCTTCTCGGGAACAACCGTTTTTCAATGATACGCCGCGATGTTGCACGTTTGGGATTTATTGAATGTGATGAGATCTACAATCTTGCATGTCCGGCATCTCCTGTGCATTACCAGGATGACCCTGTCAGAACAATTAAAACCTCTGTAAACGGTGCTATTAAGACTCTTGAGCTGGCCAAAAAGACTGGCGCCAGGATACTTCAGGCTTCAACAAGCGAGGTTTATGGCGACCCGGAAGTCCATCCACAGACCGAATCATACAGGGGATATGTAAGTACTATCGGCCCGCGTTCATGTTACGATGAGGGGAAGAGATGTGCGGAGACACTTTTTATGAGCTATCACACGCACAATAATGTCAGGATAAAGATCATCAGGATCTTTAATACTTATGGACCAAGAATGAGGGCTGATGATGGCAGAGTGGTTTCCAATTTTATTGTCCAGGCCCTTAAGGGCGACGATCTGACTATTTTCGGAGACGGTTCACATACAAGAAGCTTTCAATATGTGACAGATCTTATTGAAGGAATGGTAAAAATGATGAACACTCCGGATAGCTATACCGGTCCTGTTAATATTGGTAACCCGCAGGAATTCAGGATATATGACCTCGCGAGCAAGATAATTGAGCTCACCGGCTCATCCTCCGGAATTGTCTTTAAACCGCTTCCCGAAGATGATCCGCGGCAGCGTCAGCCGGATATCTCAATGGCTGAGAGGGATCTCAAATGGAAGCCTCTTACATGCCTGGATGAAGGGCTCAGGCTTACCATTGATTTTTTCAAAAAAGAGTACAATCTTTAAAGGTGAATATTATAAAAAGCTATCTTTAAAAGTTCTTAAAGAATCAGCCTGAAAGTATGGATAATTTTACTGGAATGAGCAGTCCGGAAAAGCCGGGGGGAAGAGCATGGTTATTTATTATCGGATTTGGAGTTTGTATCGTTCTGCTTGTTGCTGCTCATAAAGCCATAAATTACACCTCTTCAGATAAATATTGTATGTCGTGCCATGTTCATCCGACTCAGGAAAAGAACTGGAAGCTGTCGACCCATTACAATAACAGGTCGGGGACTGTTGTTCACTGCGTTCAATGTCATCTAGCACCTGAAGGACATGGTTATCTTATTACAAAAGCCAAACATGGCTTAAAGGATCTTTACGGCTATCTTTTCAAAGACAGCGCTTCGATAAACTGGGAATCGAAGAAGCTGCTGGAAAATGCAAAAAAATATACCTATGAAAAGTCCTGTCTTGAGTGCCATCAGAATCTTTTCCCGGTGACTCTCTCAACAAAAGGGAATAATGCCCATCTCTTTTACACCGGGAGCAAGGATCCGATTCGCTGTATCAACTGCCATATTACGGTCGGCCATTACGATAAGAATTTGAAACATGCCCAGAACACAAGTTTCGGAGTAACGGAAGCAGAGAATACCACGGTTTTCAAAGAATCGTTTAAAGTTGAGAAGTTCGAGACTTTCAACGAGTTGATACCGGGTACAAATGTCTCATTTAAGATGATCGCAATTACAGGAGGCTCATTCAATATGGGCAGCCCTGACGATGAGCCATTAAGAAAGAAAGATGAAGGACCCGTCAGAAAAGTGACCTTATCACCTTTCTGGATGGGAGAGATTGAAGTTACATGGAATGAATACCTTGCATTCTTCAAGGCAACAGGTTCGCAGGGAAGGACGGAAGGGCAGGTTGTCAGCAATAAAAAGACTGATGCCATCTCAGGGGCAACACCTCCTTGGGGAGCTCCTGACCAGGGCTGGGGCAAGGGTTCTCGTCCGGCAATTACAATGTCATGGCATGCCGCAACAGTATATTGTAAATGGCTTTCAAAGGTGACCGGCAAAAAATACCGGCTGCCTACTGAAGCGGAATGGGAATATGCATGCAGGGGTGGTACCACAACACCATATTTCTTTGATGGTAATCCAAAGAAATATACCTCGGAAGGATTCTTCAGGAAAATATTCAGGCCAGATACCACTGGTATATCATCAAGAATAATCTACAAGGTGAACAGCAACTCACGAACATCAGTTCCTGATGGCGTTAAACCAAATCCATTCGGGCTTAAAAATATGCTTGGCAATGTTGCCGAGTTCTGCTCGGATTATTATTCACCCGAATATTACAGACAGGACAGTGTGAGGATCAATCCTAAAGGACCTGCAACTGGTCAGGAAAAGGTAATCAGGGGCGGATCTTTCAAAAGTGATGCAAGAGATGTCAGAAGTGCATCGCGCGACTTCACAAAAACCAGGGCCTGGCTGGTGACCGATCCGCAGATGCCAAAGAGCATCTGGTGGTATTCTGACTGTATTGATGTGGGCTTCAGGGTAGTTTGTGAACCCGACAGCGCAGTTTTACAACAGAAATAAAAAATATCAGTAAATGAAAAATATAGACAGGAGAAAATTTCTTGGGACAGCAGCAATTGCGGGTATAGGACTTGCTGGTGCGGGAGCAGTTATCTCAGCCTGTAAAAGGACAACGGTCAGGGAGATGCCAGTTCTGCCGCCAGTTCTTAATGGTGCTCCTAAAGGGAAAAAAATTAAGGCCGGACTTGTTGGGGTCGGCGCCAGGGGGACCGGGGCAGCAATTAACTTCATAAGCTCAGGGCCTGACCTTGAGATCATTGCACTCGCCGATGTTTTCCAGGATAAGATAGATGCATGTCGTGAGAGATTTGCGTCATTTAAACTTCCTATTCCGGCAGAGAACTGCTTTACCGGTTTTGAAGGGTATAAGAAGCTTATGGCCATTGAGGACCTTGATGTTGTGATACTTGCAACACCACCTAAATTCAGGCCGGAACATTTTCTCGAGGCGGTCACACGTAACAAGCACGTCTTTATGGAAAAACCTGTGGCAGTCGATTCAGCGGGGATCCGTTCGGTAATTACCACTGGCCGAAAGGCAGCTGCAATAGGTCTGAATGTTGTAACAGGTACGCAGCGTCGTCACCAGGAAGATTATCTTGAAACCTATAAAAGAGTTGCTTCCGGTGCTATTGGTAAGATAACATCAGCAAGGGCTTTCTGGAACCAGGAACATGTATGGTTCAGGTTACGCGAACCGGGCTGGAACGATATGGAATATATGATACGCAACTGGAACAACTTCTGCTGGCTCTGCGGAGATCATATTCTGGATACTCATATCCATAATATTGATGTTATAAACTGGTTTGTGGGAAAGCACCCGGAAAAGGCTATAGGATACGGAGGACGGGAACGAAGAGTGACAGGTGATCAGTATGATTTTTTCAGTATTGACTTTGATTATGGGAACGGGCTGTTTTCGCACAGCATGTGCCGGCAGATAGACAGTTGTGCCAATGGAACGGGAGAAATGGTTGTAGGAACCGAGGGCTATACAAACTGTCAGAATACGATATGGGACCTTGACGGAAAAGTCAAATGGCATTTTGAATATCCGAAGGATGAGAATGGCAACGAGACAAGCACCATTAAGATACCTGCTTATGTCCAGGAGCATATGCATCTGGTATATGCTATCAGGACAGGCAATTATGTAAATGAAGCTGAGCAGACCGCTATCTCGAACCTTACTGCAATAATGGGCAGGACGGCTGCATATACGGGAAAACTGGTTGCATGGGATGAGATACTGCAGGCTGATATGGAGCTGGGACCATCAAAAATCGAATTAGGCCCTGTCGACATGAAGTTCGAGACCCCGATTCCCGGGTCTCCAGTAGAAATTTAGAGGATCTTTTCAAAATATTAAATTTAAATATTCAAAGTTATGGCAAACAGATCTTCCAGGAGGGATTTCGTAAAACGTTCCGCTTCCGCACTGGCCGGAGCCTTTGTCCTTCCCAGCATCATACCGGCATCCGCCATGGGACTTGGTGGAAAAACCCCGCCAAGTGACAGGATAATAATGGGAACGATCGGCACTGGCTCTCAGGGAACTTCAAACATGATGGACTTTCTCAAACTGAAAGATATGGTCAGGTTTGTCGCCCTGTGTGACGTTGATGCCAGTCATCTGGCCAATGCCAAGAATATCGTGGATAAAGCAAATAACAGCAAGGATTGCAGAACCTATTCAGATTTCAGGGAGTTTTTGGAAAAGGAAAAACTAGATGCTGTTTCAATTGCGCTTCCCGATCATTGGCATGGAATTATCTACACTTCAGCTATAAACAAGAAATGGGATGTGTACGGAGAGAAGCCCATTTGCCGCACCATTGATGACGGAAAAATAATTGTCAGTGCTGTTAATAAAAACAATATCATCTGGCAAACCGGCAGCTGGCAAAGATCGGAGGAAAATTTCCGCAGGGGAGCAGAGCTTGTAAGAAATGGCAGGCTTGGAAAAATTAAGTTGATCGAGGTAGGATTGCCTGACGGCGGAAGGGGAATAGGCACTCCTCCGGTCATGGAGGTCCCGAAAGAGCTCGACTGGGAAATGTGGCTGGGACCGGCTCTGAAAGTTCCTTACCGGGGCGTGTGCCACTGGAACTGGAGATGGATCCTTGATTATTCAGGAGGACAGCTGACCGACTGGGCGGGACATCATATCGATATAGCAAACTGGGGAGCAGACCTTGAGCATACTGGTCCGGTTGAAATTGAAGGACAAGGCGTATGGCCGCACGATGGCATCTATAATGCTCCTGTAGAATATGATATAAGCTGCAGGTATTCAAACGGAATAATGATGAGAGTTGCTAATGAATCGCGATACCCGATGGGAATGGGCACCACATGGTATGGTGATAACGGATGGATCCATGTTGACAGGGGAGGGGTCATAAAAGCTTCAGATCCTAAGATACTTAATGAAAAGACAGGTGATAAGGAGATCCATTTATATAAGAGTGATAATCACTGGAAGAACTTTCTTGAATGTGTACGCTCCAGAAAACCGGCCATCGCACCCATCGAACCTGCATTCCGAGCCATTACGGTGGCACTTCTCGGCGAGATTGCAATGACTACCGGACAGAAAATACAATGGGACCCTGAAAAGCAGGAGATTATTGGAAATCCTGTTGCATCGAGGCTCCTTGGCCGTCCCTACAGAAGACCATGGGCAGTACCAACAGTTTAAAAAGGAAGAATTATGAAAAGGATATCAGTCATATTTTCACTTGCAGCAGCATTATTGCTGATCCTTGCAGGATGTGAAAAGGAGAAAGCCAACAGGGCCCTTATAGTTACAGGTCAGAATAGTTCGGGACAGGAAGTGAGCTCGCCAATTCTGAAAGAGATCCTGGAACAGACCGGACTTTTTTCAGCTTCAATTCTGAAAGCGCCCCTGAAAGGTTCGGATATGGGTTCCTTCAACCCGGATTTTTCAAAGTATAACCTGGTTGTAATTGATTACAATGGGGATAAATGGTCAGAAAAAACAAAAACAGCTTTTACTGATTTTGTCAGGAACGGGGGAGGCGTGGTTATATGCCAGTCGGCCGGAAATGCTTTCCCTGGCTGGAAAGAATTTAATAAAATGTGTGGCGTTGCCGGCCAGGCAGATAATAAAGGTAAACCTCATGATTTTGAAGTTAGAATGACGGTCTCGGAAAATCCGGTTACAAAGGGATTACCGGTAAAATGGATGCATGCATCCGATCTTCTTCAAAGCAGGCTGGGCGCCCCCGCAGAAAATACGGAGATCCTTGCGACAGCTTATTCTGATACTGCCGTCGGGGGCTCAGGGAAGAATGAACCGGTTTTGATAGCCGTCACCTACGGAAAAGGCAGGGTATTTCATACCACCATGGGATTTGCAGAAAAAGATAACGACTCCGCCATGAAATGCAGCGGGTTCATTGCAACATTCCAGCGTGGAGCTGAATGGGCAGCCACTGGTAATGTGACCCAGCAGATCCCATTCGATTTTCCCAGTGCGGCTGCAGTGGTCATCCGCCCTCTGCTGAAGCCGTTGGCTCTTGAGGACGATTTTCAGGGGATAGTAAGTTATCAGACCAACAGAAGCACAAGGTATCTTACGGATATAGAGGCAGAGATACGAAATGCCCGGGGTAACCCGGAGAAGCTTCTGAAAATTGAAAAGATGATGGTTGACCTTCTCAAAAACAGTTCGGCAACAACAGAAGCTAAGAAGCTAATACTGCGTGAACTGAGCTGGATGGGTTCAGATTATTGCTTGCCTGCAGTCAGGGAACTTGCAGGTAAACCGGAACTGAAAGATGAAGCTGAGTTTGCACTTGAAAGACTTGGAATAAAATAGAAAAACACTCAGTGTCTCTCTGTGCAACAATAAGAAGAACTTACACAGAGGGTCACAGAGGACCACAGAGTTCCACGGAGTCAAATCAAAGATATGCTGTCGCTGGTAATACCCATATTTAATGAAGAGCAGCTGCTCGACGAACTGGTAAAAAGAACAATACCTGCAGTTGAGTCCTTTACCGAAGATTATGAAATAATTTTCGTTGATGACGGAAGCAGGGATAATAGTCTTAAGAAACTTATATCATTCAGGAAAGAGAACAAAAAAATCAAGGTACTGGCCCTTTCAAGAAATTTCGGACACCAGGCTGCCTTTACGGCAGGACTTGTATATGCCAAAGGTGATTTTGTTGCAATGATGGATGGTGACCTGCAGGATCCGCCGGAACTTCTTTCTGAAATGTACCGAATGATAAGAGAAGAGGGCTATGATGTAATAAACGGACGTAAAACGGCACGCAAAGGAAGCAGCAGGCGCAATTTCTATACATTTCTTTTCCATTTGATCTTCAGACAGGTATCTGATATGGAGAATATTGAGAATGCAGGTAATTTTTCGATGATGACACGTGATGCACTGGAAGCCCTTCTCTCAATGAAGGAGAAAATCCGCTATCTGCCGGGACTCCGCTCATTCATAGGCTTCAAACAGGGGTTTGTTGATTTTGTGAGGGATGATCGGTATGAAGGAGACCCGAAGATGAGTTATAAAAAGCTCATTACCCTGGCCCTGGATGCAATTTTCGCTTTTTCGAAGTTCCCGATCCGATTTTGCCTCTACCTTGGAATGGCAGGCATCCTGGTATTCCTGGCTTCAGGAATATATGTGCTGATAGCAAAGGCATTTCAGTTTGCGGTTCCGGGATGGTCATCTACCCTGCTGAGCATTTATTTCCTTGGATCGATCCAGCTTGTATTCCTTGGCATAATCGGTGAATATATTTTCCGCAACTATAAGGAGTCGCAAAACAGACCGGTCTATTTTGTGAAAAGGTTTTATGATGGTGATGCTTCCTGATGACAGGCGTGAAAAAGCTCAAATATATTTTTGCCCTGCTGTCATTTCTGCTCCTTCTTGTCATGCTTCTTATGAGCCGGGATGCAGGTGTGAACTGCGATGAAGTTCTTCATTATAACCATTCTGTTGCCGTACTGAATTTTTTCGCGACTCATGGACGAGATACTTCAGCGTTGAACACCCCTGTCACTCATCTCAAATATTACGGTCAGTCGTACGACAATCTTACTGCTGGGTTAACAAGACTCTTCAGGGTGGATGATATTTATGGATTCCGCCATTTGATGAGTACCCTTGCCGGTTGGTTAACGATTTTGATTGCAGCATTATTCGCTGTCTGGCTGGAGGGGTATGGAGCAGGCATAATTGTCCTGATCTTATTTGCAATTTCACCCACTTTCCTGGGTCATGCACAGAATAACCTGAAAGATATTCCGTTTGCCCTTGCCTACATTTCAGGCACCTGGTTTACCTTCAGATTCCTGTCGTCACATGGCAGGGGATCGCTTAAGGATATTCTTTTACTTGTATTAAGCATCGCATTCTGTATAAGCATAAGGCCCGGAGGGCTTATCCTGCTCTGTTACCTCCTATTGTTCTTCTGCATTGTCTGCCTGGAAAGATATCTCCATGAAGGAAAGGATGTCCTCCCCGGATCTCTGAACAAGCTGCTTCTTCTTATATTAATCTCAGCAGCAGCATTTTTTGCAGGCATACTTTTCTGGCCCTTCGCAATCCTCGATCCGGCTAGAAACGTTCTTGAGTCCTACAGGGTCATGGTGCATTTCCCGGATACCTTCAGGCAGGTATTTGAGGGAAGATCAGAGTATTCTGATTTCATGCCATGGTGCTACCTCCCGAAATCGATGGCAATAACAATACCATTGCTTGTATCGGCAGGAGTCCTTCTGTTCTTTGTTTTTATTAAAGAGATATTCAGAAACGGAAAATACCTATTTTATCTTTTCATTTGTTTCACTGTACTTTTTCCGGTCTTTCTGGTCCTGCTGAGCCATTCTAATCTCTATAGCAGCTGGCGCCATTTCCTTTTCATCTATCCCGGCATAATAATTCTTTCATCTTTTGGCATCCTTTATCTGCTAAGGAGGATTAAGCGGATGCTCATTTTATTCGCTGTTTTAGCTGCTTTATTATTGCTGGCATATCATCCGGTAAAGTTCATGGCAGAGAATCACAGGTATGCATATATTTACTATAATCAGCTTGTCGGGGGGCTGAAAGGTGCTTACGGGAATTATGAGACCGACTATTATTATGTCAGCCAGCGCGAATCGGCTGAATGGCTGCTGAGATTTCTTGAGAAAAAAGAGGTACACGATACAGTGGTAGTTGGTTCAAATTTTTCTGCTGAATGGTTTTTCAGAAAACAACCACTGGTCAGAAATGAGTACATGAGGTTTGAAGAGAGGAGCATGAAAAAATGGGACTATGCAATAATAACCAACAGGTACATTCCTGTTTTTCAGCTTCAGAATCATATCTGGCCCCCATCTGATGTTCTGCATACCGTGTACGCTGACGGTATTCCCATAAGCATAGTTGTCAGGAGAAAATCAGACTCCTCATTCCTTGGGTATAAAGCACTGGAGGAGAACAGGCTCGACGATGCAGCCCGTTATTTCAGAGAAGCTATAAAGTCAGATAATTGTGATGAAATGATTTTTTATAATTTTGCGGTGGAACAATACAGGAAGGGGTTTCCGGACAAGGCTGATTCTCTTTTGAGGGAATGCCTGAAGCTCAATCCCGATTCAGACCTTGCCCTGATGTTTCTTGGCGATATGGCATCGGAGAAAGGTGGAAGAGAAGAGGCAAAGGGATATTATGAAAAGGTGATCTCGGTAAACAGGAAATATTTTGAAGCATATATAAGCCTTGCAAAACTGGTTGCTGCTGATAATGTTATCAAAGCCAGGGAGATCCTGAGAGATTGCATTAAGATCAGTCCGCGTAACACAGAGGCTATAAATTCACTTGCCGATACTTACATGGAAAGTGATCCGGAAATTGCAAAGAGGTATTATGAATTGGCAAAAACAATAAAATAATTATCAAAAAATGAAAAAAGCGTTTATAGCATTATCGCTGGCAAGCATGCTGGTAGCATCAGCTTCAGGAGTGGCATTTGCACAGCAGGAACCAAAACCAAAGAAGGATACGATCAACCAGGATACGTATGCAAAGCCAACTTTCTATTACAGCACTGAGGATGAGAAAGCTGGCAAGACAGCCAAAAAAGGTGGTTCGGCTACAATCATTGCAATTGTCTGCGGAGTTGTTGTTGTTGCAGCAGGAGTGACCTTTTTCCTCCTTAAAAAGAAAAAATAAACGCAGAGAGCGCAGAGTGAGCACGCAGAGAACACAGTGAGAATTCCAATTGTCATTTTCTCTGCGTCCTCTGCGTCTCCCGATGCAAATCGGGACTTTGCGTCCCCTACGGTTAAAAAAGATTTTTTAAACTTTAAATACAGGACTAATCGATCTTAGCCCAGGTATTCCCGTTTTTATTGGAGTTTACCACCGCGTGGATGAATTTCATACCGCGGACTCCATCATGCACTGTAGGGAATTCACCGGATCTGAATTTCTCACCTCTTATCGATCTGGCCATACCCTTATAAATATTGGCAAGCCCCTCATATATTCCTTCGGGGTGCCCCGATGGCATTGTATGACTTGTTTCGGCGAACTCGCTGTTATAACCGTGCGCGGGTTTTAAAACCTTCACTGGTTCGCTATCACTTAGGAGATGCAGGTAGTTGGGATTCTCCTGTCCCCATTTCAGGCTGGCTTTTGATCCATATACAGATATAGTAAGATTATTCTCTTCGCCAGTTGCCACCTGACATGCCCTTATCACCCCCTTGATGCCATTTTCAAACCTGAGCATAACTGTTCCGTCGAGGTCAAGTTTGAATCCTTCCTTAATGGAGTTCAGGTCTGAAAGCACCTGTTTTATTTCCAGCCCGGTGGTATACTCGATAAGGTTAAATGCATGAACGCCAATATCGGCCATGCAGCTGCTTGCTCCCGACTGGGCAGGATCGAACCGCCATACTCCCGTGATACGGCTGTCGGCGCCATGGATTATAGAGTTTACCCATCCCTGATAGTACTGGGCATCTATTCTCTGGATGTCTCCCAGCATCCCTGAAGTTATCATTTCGCGCATCTGCCTTACCATTGGATAACCGGTATAGGTATGTGTAAGAGCAAATGTAAGACTGGTCTTTCTTACGAGCTGCTCAAGCTCTTCTGCTTCAGCAACCGTTATTGTCATTGGCTTTTCGCACATCACATGAAAGCCATTTGAAAGAAGCATTTTTGCAAATGGAAAATGGAGATAGTTAGGGGTAACAACTGCAACCGCTTCGATTCTTTCACCGGCGGGACGGGCAAGTTCACCGCTGACCATAAGCTGCACATTTTCGTAGCACCGTTCAGGGGCGATGCCCTCCTTAGCAGCAAACTCCCTGTTTTTTGCATAATCAGGGTCGAATACACCACCTGTAAACTCGAATGAATTGCAGATCCGTGAAGCACGTCGGTGCGCATCGCCAATAAAAGCACCGATGCCACCACCGATCATTCCCAGTTTTATCTTTTTCATTTCTGCAAAATTTTCAGAACTCCCTTCTATTTTTTCTCAAATGCTGCATCAAAGGCAACAGCTGATGTAGGAAAATCTATTTTGCGCACAAATGCGGCAGCCTCCTTTAAGCCGAAATCACGATCCATGCCGCTATCTTCCCATTCGACCGACAGGGGACCCTTATAGCCTATCCTGTTAAGAGCCCTTATGATCTCCTCAAAATTGAGATCTCCATGGCCAAGGCTCCTGAAATCCCAGTATCTTCCCAACGTTCCGAATTCGGTATGCCCTCCGAAAACACCTGCCTCGGCCGGTGTTTTGGACCATCCGACATCCTTCATATGAACATGAAGTATCCTGTCGCTGAAGGTGTAGAGGTACTTTATATAATCCACCCCCTGGTAGCCAAAATGTGATGGGTCAAAATTAAAACCGAATGCAGGATGATTATCCAGGGCTTTAAGTGTGCGGCGTGCGCTGGCAATATCGAATGATATTTCAGTTGGATGGGACTCCAGTCCGAACTTGACGCCTAACTGCTGGAACCTGTCAAGGATAGGCTTCCAGCGTGACGCAACCAATGCATATCCCTCATCTATCATCGATTGGGGTACTGATGGAAATGAATAGAGAAGATGCCATATGGGACTTCCGGTAAAACCGTTCACCTGAGTTATTCCGAGCCTTGCGGCAGCCTCAGCTGTCTTAATCATCTCCTGTGCGGCCCTTTGGTTTACTTTATCCGGATATCCGTCACCCCAAACATAATCGGGAAGAATACCCTTGTGACGCTGGTCGATCCGGTCACATACAGCCTGGCCAACTAAATGGTTTGAGATGGCGTAGACCTTGAGCCCGTACCTGGCCAGCAGATCTTTTTTTGCCTTGCAGTAAGCAGCATCGGCCTTGGCGACTTCAAAATGGTCGCCCCAGCATGCAAGTTCCAACCCGTCATATCCTGAATCTTTTGCTTTTTTGCAAAGATCTTCAAGCTTCAGATCGGCCCACTGGCCTGTGAATAATGTTAATGGTCTGCTCATTGTAGTGCCTCTTTAAGTTAGATTGTAATGTTTGATCATCATTATTACGATTTATAGTCATTTTGTCTTGCAGTCTTGCAGTCCTGCGGTCGTGCAGTCCTGCGGTCTTACACCCTCTCGTCAGAGATACGACTTCGGACTTCGGATCCCGCAGAGCGGGATTTGGCTTCGCCGAGCTCCGCTTCGCTACGGTTCGTCACTTCGTTCCTCAACCTGCAGTCCTGCAGTTCCCGCAGAACGGGATTTCGTCGCTTTGCTCCTCAACTTCCGACTACAACTCCCTTATCCAGATATTCCTGTACGAAACCGGGTTGCCATGGTTCTGCAGTCCAATCGGACCCTTGGCATCCATATATTTGTAAACGGGTTTTCCGATATACTCTGTCGGCCCCCTGAGCTCGACATGATTCTGGATAAGAACTCCGTTATGGACAACTGTAATGTATCCGGGTGACAGAAGCGTGCTGTCGGCTTTAAATCTCGGCGCAGTAAAGAATATATCATAGGTCTGCCATGTTCCGGGAGGTGTGCTTGCATTTACAAGCGGTATATATTGCTTGTAAACTGCTCCTGCCTGCCCGTTGTAGTAGGTTTCATTTTCCCATGAGTCGAGCACCTGTACTTCAAACTTGTTCATAAGAAAAACCCCGCTGTTACCTCGTTCCTGTCCCTTACCCTTGACCTCTGAAGGAGTTCTCCATTCGACATGAAGCTGACAATCACCGAATGCCTGCTTTGTCTGTATACTGCCTGTTCTTTCTGTAACTGTAAGGCTGTCAGATGCCATCCATCTTACAGGTCCACCGTTATTTTCCTGCCACTTGACTATATCCTGTTTTCCGGCATAAAGTACGATCGCATCGGAAGGAGGAAGATTATTTTTACCAGGTGTAACAACTGCCGGTTTTCTTGACCAGTCCTCAGTATCCTCGGGTTTTTGAGCGTAAAGGCTAGCCACAAGGGAAAAAACTAAAATTAGAATTGCTAAGCGTTTCATAATCAGATTTATATTAAGAAGTTATTAAAAAGAATTTATATATGTCCGAAATCCCGCCCTGATTATTGTCAACATTATGGAATAACGACAAATCATAATCAGATCAGGTAACAATACTAAAAAAGATTCTGTTAAAAAGCAAATATCATTGGTTCAATCTTGCTTTCATTTCATGGATTTGATTAAATTTATTTCGTAAAACACTTTATTGGGACACGATCAAAAATTTAAACTATTCGCTCTCGGATTATATAGAGGATTTTAAGTGAACTTTAATTTCTAACCTATTTAAAATTGACCAAGATGAAGAAAATCACTTTTACTGCTGCCATTTTATTATTTGCCTTTTGCGGCTTGTTCCTGGCCATTTTCAACTCCTGCAAACCATCAAAGAATATAGGATTGCAGTTGTATTCCATCAGGGATTCTATATTTAAGGATGTTCCGGGTGCTATAAAGAAAGTGGGAGAGATGGGATATACATTTGTTGAAGCTGCAGGTTATGCAAAGGGAAAATTCTATGGAATGGAACCGGCTGCATTCAGGGCGCTTTGTGAAAAAAATGGTTTAAAGGTACTGAGCTCACATACTGGTATGCCTGCTCCTGATTCAGCCAACTGGGATAAAGTTATGGCATGGTGGGATACCTGTATCTCTGATCACATAGCTGTTGGCGCCAAATTTATTGTACAGCCATTTATGGGTGAGGAAGCATACAAGAGCCTAGACGGACTAAAAAAGTATATCAGATATTTCACTGCAGTCGGTGAAAAATGTAATGCAAAAGGGATCCGTTTCGGATACCACAACCACAGCGGAGAGTTCACTACAAAGCTCGACAGTACCATTGTTCTGTATGACTATCTTGTCCAGAATACCGACCCGGCAAAAGTGATGTTTGAGCTCGACATATTCTGGTGTACCCAGGGCGGTGGAGACCCGGTTGCTTTATTTAATAGATATCCCGGACGCTTCGAATTATGGCATATTAAGGACAAAAAAGAGGTTGGGGAAAGCGGTAAGATCGACTTTGCAGCTATATGGGCCACTGCGCCAAAATCCGGCATGAAGTATGGGATCGTCGAGATTGAAGAGTATAATTTTGATGAGTTCACAAGCTGCAGGAAAAGCCTTGAGTTCCTCCAAAAACAAAAATATTTTGTGATGCCAAACTAAGCATTTGCAAATGAGATATAACCTGTAATTATTATCAGTTCCTGCTCTGTCGGGAGCACAACTAAGGGCACATGAATGGATTAAGACCGTAAAACAGTCTTTCAGTTTTAAAACTTAAATGGCGGTGTATGAAATCCTGGTCGGTTAATAAGAATAGATTTTCCAGGTATCTTCTTCTGGGGATAGTACCTTTTATTCTGGCTGCAGGCAAGATAATATCCTCTTTAGCTGTTAACTGGGATAAGGCATCCGTTGTCAAAAGTCATACCGGATGGACAAGAAATTTGCTGAAAAATGCAACAAGAAGCCTTGAAATGCTGGAAATTCAGGCATTTACTCTGTATCCCGGGAAGGTGACCCATACGTACCTCGTCGACAAACAAAACGATGAACTTTTTATTGTAAAGGAGGGAACAGCCGAGATCTCTATTAATAATGAAACGAAACATCTGGTTGAAGGAGATCTGGCTGTCGCTTTTCAGGAAAACAGGGTCACGATAAGTAATAAGGGATTGGTTGATCTGGTTTTTTATTCAATAAAGTTTAAGCCCAGGACGGTCAAACCTGTTGCAAAATCTTCTAAAAAGGATAAAACTTTGTATGCAGGCCTTGATACGATCAAGACAATTAAAACACCCGATGGTGTTCGAAGAAATATTTCAAATAAAGCGACTTCATCATTGCGTAACCTGGATATCTATCTTGCGACCATTAAAACAGATTTCAATGCTCTTGAGCCTGAGACACATACCGAAGAAGAAATCGTTTTGATAAGGAAAGGGGCTGTATTCGGAAACCTGAAGGGCAAACCCTTCAAGCTAGGGGAGGGTTCGTTGCTTTTCCTTTCCAATGAAGATCCGATAGAGATATCAAATGGAGGAGATTCACAATGTGAATATTATGTCATCAGGTGGCAGACATGGAATCCTGAACAAAAGAAATAAGATCCTATTATTTTAAGGAAGCTTTTGAAAAGATGTTTTCCGGAAGTGGTTCATCCAGTTTAATATTATCAAAAATAAACTGGGTACCATCACCGGTTTTAAGCATGTCCTTATATAACATTTTCATCGGGAACCACCTTCCCTGTACTTTTTCCACGTCAGATAACTGGATCCTCTTCAGCAGCTTTCCGCTCTTGGCATAAAGTTCTTCCCTGAGAGGAATATTTCTCTCCTTATCAACCATAACTATGCGTAGCTGATAGGCTTCATTGTCGGAGATGGCATCAAGCCGGAGTGTCCAGCACTTCCTTCCCTGAAGTGTATCATTTCCTGTAACAGAAGCATTATAATGGCTCGAAAGATCTCCGTTGTTCATCATATCCTCATAAGAGAGATCAGATCCCATGACCGATTGTCTCAGCATCTGCCCGGTTATCTGAATTATCCTGTCAGTGGAGGGAGAGAAGATCCAGAGCTTGTCTTCAAGCTTCAGCATTTTGGTCCCTTTTTCCCTTGCCGGACTTGTATATTCGGTGAAGGCCCTTTTATCTCCTTCACTCCACGAATTGAACTCGATCGTCCTGCTTTCGCGTGCTCCGCCAACAATCATTTTTGCTGTCAGGGTACGGGTTTTTGCAGCCATGTTCCCGTCAATCAGACTGAGAAGTTCCTTCCCTGATGGCTGTGCAAATACCTGGGCTGTTAAAAAAATAAATATCAGATAAACAGGTGTTTTCACTTTCATTTTAGTTTTCCTATGACTGAAGTTCCTTAAAGAGCGTTGCTGTCTGTCTCCTGTAGATGCCTATACCTGAAAGCATTGTGCCAAGAACTGTAGCGAACAGTCCCGGGATAAAGCCTATATACCAGGCCTCGGGGGTGATCCTTGTTCTGAAGATTCCGGGCATAAGCATTGTCGCATTCTGCATCGCACCGCTTAAATCCAGACCATGTTGTTCCATAAGGTAAGAGAGTCCCAGCCCTAATATTACTCCTATTATAGATCCTGCAATTCCAATTATTATCGACTCCGCGATCATCGATCTGTAAATATGTCCTTTCTCTTCTCCCATCGCGAGCCTCAGACCTACCTCCCCGTATCTTCTTAACCCTCCGACCAGCCCTGTATTCCATAGAACCACTGACATAACTAGGATGAAGATAAAGCTTATGAATCCGACCACACCTGACATGTAATCGATGAGACTTCCAAGGTCGTTCTGATCGCGGAGCCTGATCATGACTGGTGCAAATTTATCTGCACTATTCACCTGTTTCCTGTTGTATGAGGTCATCAGTTCCGTAGCTTTTTTATCATCATAATATTCAACGCCGGTGAAACCAAGTATCTCATTGCAGGCATCTTCCATGTCGAGTGCTTTCCTTGCATCTGCAATATTCATTATGATTGAACCCCTGTCAAGAGCTGCAACTCCATACCTGACTGTTCCTGCAACAATAAAATTGAATATTGACATTTCGCCGTACATGGTCGATCCGATAAAAGTAACCTTGTCGTTCGGATGAATGCCCAGCTTCAGGGCAAATGAACTGCTTACCAGTATTTCACCACTTGAGGAAGGAAGTCTGCCGGAAGCAAGAATTTTATTTAAGTTAAATCTTTCAGCCTCTCCCGAGACAGGATTAAAGTCGACCGCAATCCCGGTGAACGGACCCTGGCTCTTTGTCTCTCCTTTATCATCGGGAACATCTAGCAATCCTCCGAATTCTATCCTTTCAACCCATGAGACTGCCGGATAGTTTTTCTTCAGTTCAGAAAGCATCTCATGCGAACCTGTAAGTGAGAGGTCAACAGGTATCTGATCCATGTTCTCCAGGTAAGCTTTTGTGATGATCTTCACATGACCAGTCGACATTTTTGCATTCAGATTTATTGAATCGCCAAGTATACCGGTTATCCATGTAGTAAGAAGAACTGTCAGCATAACACCGAATGCAACTACGATTAGCGGGAGCCTGCTCCTGTGCTTATCTCTCAGCAACCCGTTAAGCAGAAATCTTATCATTGTATTTTCCCCCTTAATGCTTCGGTTGGTTTCATCCCTGCAATTTTCCGTGAGGGTATGTAGCTTATAATCGTAGTCGAGACCATTACAATTAATGACATGGTAATAATCGTTCCGGCTCCGTATACCGGGAAGATCCTTTCTGCAATTGTGAATCCGTAACCCTCGGTCCCTTTTGGCAGAGCATAGCCGTTTTTGCCAACGAGATATAGGAGCGGGGAGCCCCAGACCGCGGCTGCAATAACTGAAAGCAGGGAGTGCATGGCTCCCTCGACTGTAAACAGCCTAACGACCTGCCACCTTGTCATCCCCATTGCAACATAGGTTCCGATCTCTTTTTGTCTCCTGAATATTGAAAGGACCTGTGTGTCGAAGACGGCAAGAAGTGCAAGAGAGAGAAATAGGATATAAATGATCATTCCGCCAATTTCCTTTGTTTTTATGATGGAGTCAATATCTTTAAAAAGGTACTGGTGGTCCCTGTAGATCCAGCCCGGAACTGTCGGAACCTCTGTGATTCCCTGTCTCAGTATTATATATGTAGCATGTCCTTCAAGTCCGGTCATTTTACGAAGAGAAGAAAGAGGCAGCCATATCTGGCTGTTGTCAATTTCGGGAACATTTGAATGGAAGATCCCAGCGATCCTTACCTCGGTGGCATCAAATGTACCATTGGCGTCTCTCCACCTTATGGTCACAAGATCATTCTCCTTCAGCTTTGTTTCACTGGCCATTCTCCTTCCGATAAGGACCGGTACACTGGTTGAGTCACCTTTCATAAGTGAGGCTGGAAGTCTGACAATCTTTTGTGACGGATCAATACCTTTTAAAAGTATGTTTCTCATTCTTCCTTCCGGATAGACAGATGCCTGAGTCACCAATACTGCAGTTGCCTCTCCCCCAGCGCACAGTTTTTCCAATTCAGACGGCAGGGAACCATGCCCGTCATTCAGGCTCAGGGGATCATAAGGATCGTAAAGATTGTGCCAGTACTCTCCTCCGCCGACCGCCCATTCAGTTGTATCTTTCTTCGCCTGTAGATTCCATCCCTCAATGAACCCCGACTGGAATATTATCATCACGAAGGCGACCGAAAGGACAAAAACGTTTAGCCAGGTCCTGAGGCCGGCCCCGATAAGATTTTTTATAGCAAGTTTAAAGGCTAGCATTCCTCTTCAGATTATTTGTTAAATGTTTCATCGCTCGAAACTTTGCCATCGACCAGAGTTATCTTACGTTTAAGATAGCTTATCACTTTGTCATCGTGTGTGGCAAAAATGAATGTTGTCTTCAATTCACGGTTTAGCTTCTCCATTGTCTGGAGGATATGATGCGAATTGACTGCATCCAGATTGGCAGTGGGTTCGTCGGCAAGGACGATCGCTGGTCTTTTAACCATTGCTCTTGCAATGGCGACTCTCTGGCATTCACCTCCTGAAAGCTGGGCGGGACGCGACTTGATCTTGTCGGTAAGGCCGACCCATTCGAGTGCTTCAACGACTGCTTTTTTTCTGTCTGAGGTGCTCATTTTGAGCAGCAGAAGCGGGAACTCGGCATTTTCAAAAACGGTATAAACCGGTAACAGGTTGTAAGTCTGAAAAATAAAGCCCAGATTTCTTCTTCTTATTAAAGCGGATTGCCTGACCGACAGACCCTTTGAAGAATTTCCCATTATAACGGCATCGCCTTCGCTGGGGTTATCAAGGAGCCCTATGATATTCAGCAGGGTTGTCTTGCCCGACCCTGAAGGTCCTACGACACCTGAAAATTCGCCTTTCGAAAAGCTGAGGTTTATCCCGTTCAGGGCTGTGAATTCACCCAACCCCATCGGAAACTTTTTTGTCAGATTCTGCACAGAAATAATTTCAGAATTATCCATTAATTTTGTATTAATATTTCTTTACCACGGAGTTACGCTGAGTTTTAAACGGAGTAACACTGTTCAGATTCTTCAACATTTCAACGTTTCAACGTTTCAACGTTTATCTTTTTACTTTTTACTTTTGCCTTTCTTTGTCCACCGTAGCTTCAGCGAAGGTGGATGCCTTTCGCCTCAATAGTTATAAACCAGCATTACCTGTCCTCCATAGCCTGCAAACATATTTGATCCGCTGTCATAATTGAATATCGCAAAGGATCTCGGATTTTTGAATCCGATAAGGTTTACTATAAATTTGTCAAAGGTAAAGGATATGTTGGCAAAATTGTACCAACCATTGTTCTTCCAGTCATAAAAAATAATTATACTGGCCCTTGTTATAACGGAAAGGGGCAGTCCAAGAGATAATCCGGTCAGCGACTGGCTATTATCTGAGCCAGTGAGTGATTCTGAAGTGTTGATAAACATGTTTTCAGCTATCACGTTAAGACCCTGTCCGATCTTAAATGTATAATCGAGACCAATCGTCAAAGCTTTTTCAAAGTCAGGGACATCGGGGCTGGAACTTTGTGTCACTGTTCCTTCAAGCCAGACTCCTACGCCGAGATCCAGTTTTGTATCTAGGCCGTAACGGTTTTCGGTGAAAGTCGTGGGCCCTGTTAAAGGAGGCTGCCAGTCTGCCGGAAACCTTGCTTCTCTGTTATGATATGAGAAGGCGATCTCACCTCTTGGTACCGGTAGCTGAATTCTTCCTCCAAACTCCGGTCTGTAAGGATTTGATGGAACTGTTTCCCAGCCAGAGGTCTCCTTGTTTCCATAGAGGGTCCATAACCAGATGTTCGCATTATTCAGGAAATAATATTTTCCCAGCAATCCGTAAACCCCTGTTGTCAGATGCAACGGATCTCTGGGATCAACCCTGTCAAACCACATAAGGGGTCTCAGCATGTTTGCAGAACCGAAATTGATCTTTTGCAACCCGGCCCGCACTTCAAACCGTTCGCCGGAAAATCTTAACCAGGCCCTGTAAAGTTTTAAACTGACATCTGTATAGCCTGCAGAATCGCCCTGGACCGTGTAATTTCCATTTCCATCAGCTGATAATTCACCATCTATCTTAAATTTTTTACTGACAGGGACATTAAACAAAAGCTGCGGTATATATCTGAGGCCAGCCTGGAATCCGTTGATCCCTGAATGATCAACGGTAAGCCACCCTGCTGCCTGACCATCGAATTCGATCTTCTGGCCCATTATACTTGCCTGGTATGACAGACAAATTATGAACATGATCAATATGTTAGTGAAGCGAGACATAAATTATTTCTTTTCAGGAAGCAATATTCAAAAATCGGAAAGCTGATATCAGACCCCTTGCTGTAAAACACAAAAAAATGGATAAAGTGATTCTGCTCTTTTCGTAATAAAATTAAGTAATTTTATGATTAGATTGCATTGACCTTAAGTTTAAGATTATTCAAAAAGTGTAGCATACAAAACAGACCTACAATGACAAAAAGAAGGGAGTTTATCAAACGGGGCGTACTGGGAACTGCAGGGATCGCAATTGGCGGCATAGGCTTTAGCCGAAGTACCTATAATTCAATTATTGGTTCCAATAACAGGGTGAATGTTGCTGTTATAGGTATACGTAGCCAGGGCGTTACGCATATTAAAAGCTTCTGCAGCCTGAAGGACTCAATGAATGTCAGGCTTAAAACCATATGTGATGCTGATGAACAGTTTTTTGAACCTAATATCAAGACGATCCTTGGTGTCGGATGTGAAAAGCCTGTCACGGAATGGGACATGCGCAGGGTATTTGAAGACAAGGAGATAGATGCAGTATCATTTGCTGTACCTGACCACTGGCATGCACTGGGCACAATCTGGGCCTTGCAGGCCGGGAAGCATGTTTACGTTGAGAAACCTGCCAGCCATACTGTTTTTGAGGGGAGGCAGATGATAGAAGCTGCAAGAAAGTACAAACTCAGGGTTCAGACGGGACTAATGAACAGGTCGATACCTCAGGTAATGGCTGCAATGAAGTTCCTTCGAGACGGAGGAATAGGCGAGGTATTCATGGCTAAAGGTCTTTGTTATAAGCCCAGGGATTCTTTCGGGATAGCCAAGGACAGTACACCCCCGGACACACTCCATTATGATTACTGGCTTGGACCTGCACCATCGAGACCTTACAATGAGAAGCATGTTCATTATAACTGGCACTGGTTCTGGGCAACAGGTGGAGGAGATTCGGCCAACCAGGGTCCCCATCAGTTCGATATTGCCCGCTGGGGGCTGGGGAAAAATGAACATCCCGTAAAAATTTATTCAATGGGTGGGCTCTATGGTATCAATCCTGCAGAATGCGAGCAGGAAACCCCCAATACGCTTACCTCTGTATTCAGATACAGCGACGGTAAAATACTGGAGTTCGAAACACGCGGAAGGTACACCAATGCAGAATCATCTCTCGAGGTCAGGATAGGAAACATTTTTTACGGAACTGAAGGATACCTTGAGCTTGACGGAGACCGCTGGAGGGCATTCCGCCAACGTGAAACAAAGCCATTCATGGGTTCAGAGGCAGGTGAAAAATCTGCTGATGTAATGGCACCTCCGGGTGGCTCGATCCACTACGCAAACTTTATTGATTCAATTCGTTCTGGAAAGGATGAGGATCTTCATTGTCACATAACAGATGGACATCTTTCAACATCACTTCCGCTCCTGGGGAATATCTCATACCTGACAGGCAGGGAGCTGACATTCGATGGCTCATCAGAGACATTCGTAAAAGATCCGGAGGCAGATAAATTGCTTTCCCGGGAGTACAGAAAACCGTATGTTCTGCCGGTAATGAAATAAAAGCATTGGAGAAGATTGGGTGAAGGCAATTAAGGCCATAGAGGCCGGAAAGGCAGGAAAGGCTGCAGAGGCAGAATGGTGCTAAATACTTGAATACAATTATAAATACCTGTTGAATTAATATAAAAATGCCCAAGTCATTTATTCTTTCTGGCCTTTTTACGGCTTCCGTGATCTGCTGCATCTCTTTCCCAGGCTGTAATTCAGTTAATGCTCCCGGCAGATCATATTATGTAAGTCAGTCAGGGAGCGATGATAATGATGGATCTGTAAGAAACCCATGGAGATCTCTTGAGAGGGTCGACAGGAAGGTATTAAACCCAGGTGATACAATTTTATTTGAAGGAGGAGCTACTTTCAGCGGCACCTGTTATCTTGATTCATTGGACAGCGGGGATAAAGACAGTATTGTCGTTCTGGGAAGCTATGGAATCGGCAGGGCGACCATTGATGGAGGAGGAAAACAAGGTTTAGTTATCGACAACACAGATTATTTTAAGATCAGTAATATTAATATAAAAGGCAGCGGACGGAAAACAGGAAATTCGTCCGACGGGGTGCTGATTACCACTGCAGATAATTTTGAACTTGATAATCTTGAGGTTTCCGGATTTCAGCATTCAGGTATTCATATAAACGGAAGTAAAAATGCGATTGTTACCCGCGTAATGGCCCATGATAATGGCTTTGCAGGAATTTATGTCAGCGGCATACATGCAAATGACCCTGTTTTGTACGATAATAAGAACCTCTATATTGGTTATTGCAGGACTTTTAATAATCCGGGAGACCCTACTGTTCTCAAAAACCATAGTGGAAACGGAATACTCGCTTCATCCGTAAGTGGAGGGACCATAGAATATTGTGAGGCATCGGGCAACGGATGGGATATGCCATGCACCGGCAATGGTCCCGTCGGGATTTGGATATGGGACTGCACAAACTTCACGATCCAATATTGCATTTCGCACCATAATATGACAAACCCTGTTGCCACCGATGGAGGTGGCTTTGATCTCGATGGCGGTGTTTCAAACTCAATAATACAGTATTGCGTATCATGGTCAAATCAGGGTCCCGGTATAGGATTGTTCGAATTTGGTGCTGCCAAAAAATGGGAGAACAATATAGTAAGATATAATATTAGCCGGAATGACGGTACCCTGAATGGAGGATCACTTTCAGTATGGAAAGGAGAAAATGGAGGCTCAATGACCAATTGTGCTGTTTATAATAATACTTTTTATAACGATACGGCAAAAGGGATCTCTCTATGGATTACAAATAATATTCCTGGATTCAGCTTTAAGAACAATATTTTTGTATACAAAGGGTCTTTCATTGGACCGACACAGAAACTGACGACGGAATCATTTACAGGAAACTGCTACTGGAACCTCTCATTGAACAGATCTACTGCAGGATACAATAGTTTTCAAAAATGGGCCGTTTCGACAGGGAATGAAAAGTCAGATGGGAAATTAACAGCCATTTTTGCAGATCCAATGCTTGCAGATCCATCGGGAGTCATTAGACCCGATACGGCATTTTTTGATCAAAATTACCTTTCAGGGTTCTTACTCAGGCCAGGTTCTCCTGCTGCTGGCAAAGGGATCGATCCGGGTGCCCCTTTTGGAATTGAAAATACATACTCGGGTATTAACGGATCACCTGTAAAGCATGATGGAGTATTTGATATTGGAGCTGCAGGGTTTGTGAAGAAATAAGCGTAGAGCGTAGAACGTAGAGCGTAGAGCATAGAGTGATGACAAGAGTTAAAGAATAAAACAACGAGCACCGGGTAACGAACAACGAACAACATACAGTTTATTCTGATTGATAATGAGAAAATATTTAATCATTTTTTTTACAGCCGGATCGCTTCTGGTGCTCTTCCTGCATGGATGCTGGCGGGGAGATGTAACACCTGAATTTCGGGAAGCAGTAACCGCCAGGGGAAGAACTGAAATTCTTTTTGATGCCGGATGGAGGTTTCACAGGGGTGATACAGCCGCTGCCGAAACAGAAAATTTCAATGACTCATTATGGAGGCAGATAGATCTTCCCCATGACTGGAGCATTGAAGATATCCCGGGAAATGATTCCCCGTTCGACTCCACAGCCATTGGAGGGATAGATGAAGGTTATCTTGAAGGAGGAATTGCCTGGTACAGGAAAGAATTTCTTCTTCCGGCAAACCTTAAGAACAAGCATATTCAGATCCGTTTCGACGGGGTCTATATGAATTCTGATGTCTGGTTAAACGGACAGCTGCTCGGGAATCATCCCTATGGGTATACATCCTTCAGGTATGACATCACGCAATATCTTAGGCCGGGAAAGGTAAATGTAATAGCAGTTAAGGTGCGTAACGAAGGCAGGAACAGCCGGTGGTACAGCGGATCAGGTATTTACAGACATGTGTGGCTGTCCGTAGCATCTCCGGTTCATCTTGATCCCTGGAAGATCGCAGTGACGACTCCTGACCCGGATTCAGCCCATGCTGTTGTGAAAGTCAATTCTGTATTAATAAATGATTCGAAAAGGGAGGCGCATGTAGTAACTGTAACGACCATTTATGATCCGGCAGGGAAGGAGACTATTTCGATCGAAAGCAAAAATAAAATTGAGCCAGAAGGCGAGATCACTTCATTCAATGTTTTTAATTTAAAGAAGCCTTTACTCTGGTCACCCGGGAAACCTGCACTTTATACAGCTGCAAATGAGCTGTTTGTTGAGGATAAGTATGGAAGAAGAGTTCTTGTTGACAGGATTGAAACAAGCTTTGGAGTACGTGGCATTAAAGTTTCAGCAGACAGCGGTTTCATGTTGAACGGGAAGAGAGTTCTGCTGAAAGGCGGATGCATGCACCATGATAATGGCCCCTTGGGTGCTGCAGCATACGACAGGGCAGAGGAAAGAAGAGTTGAACTTATGAAAGCAAGCGGATTCAACGCCATCAGGTGCTCTCATAATCCTCCTTCACCCGCATTCCTTGATGCCTGCGACAGACTTGGAATGATGGTGATAGATGAGGCATTTGATATGTGGAGTGAAGCTAAAAATCCTGATGACTATCATCTCTGGTTTAACGACTGGGGGAAGAAGGATATAGAAAGTATGGTCCTGCGTGATCGCAATCACCCTTCGGTGATATTCTGGAGCATAGGAAATGAAATACCTGAAAGCGGCAAACCTGAAGGTGCAAAGCTTGCCTCAGAACTTGCAGGTATGGTAAAAGAGCTGGATCCATCCAGGCTGGTAACCTCTGCCGTGAACAGTGTAGGTCCGGATAAAGATCAGTTCTTTTCGGCACTTGATATCTGCGGGTATAATTATGAAAAAGAGAGGTATGTGAGCGATCATAACCGGCTTCCGGGACGGGTAATGTTCGGCAGCGAATCATTTGCCCTTGAGGCATATGATTATTGGATGGCTGTCAGTGATCATCCCTGGGTGATAGGTGATTTTGTATGGACAGGATTTGATTATCTCGGAGAGGCAAGTATAGGATGGCTTGGCTATCCGCATGAAGGCAGCTTTTATCCATGGACCAATGCTTTTTGCGGAGATATTGACATTTGCGGTTTTAAGAGACCCCAGTCATTTTACCGTGATGTGCTCTGGAACGATAATAAAACCGTGTCATTATTTGTGCGTCCCCCTGTGCCCTCTTTCGCCATTAACCCCAAAAAGGAAAAATGGAGTAAATGGGAATGGCAGGATGTTGTCGCTTCGTGGAACTGGATTGGTTATGATGGAAAGACCATTAATGTGGAAGCCTATAGCTCATGCCAGGAAGCTGAGCTTTTCCTGAACGGGAGATCTTTGGGGAGGAAGAGGACTGACAGGCAGACCAAATGGATAGCCCGGTGGAATGTAAGGTATGAACCAGGATTGCTGGAAGTAAAAGGATATGAGAACCGGATTGTTGTAGCCTCTTCTGAGATCAGAACTGCAGGTGAACCTGTAAAAATAAAGATGGAAGCAGACCGTTCATCTCTGAAAGCTAACGGTCAGGATCTGAGCTATATCACTATAGAAATTGCAGATAAGGACGGAATAAGAAACCCTGTTGCCAGGAACCTTGTCAGGTTTTCTATTGAGGGACCAGGCACAATCATTTCAGTAGGAAGCTCTGACCCTATGAGTACAGAAAGCTTTAAAAAACCTTACAGGAAAGCTTACCAGGGAAGATGCATCGTAATCGTAAAGTCAGAAAGATCCCAGGGAGAGATAAGGCTGAAGGCGATGTCGGAAGGGCTTCAGGGTGCTGAAGTAATAATTGGTTCAAGTTGAATCATGTTTATGCAATGCGAACCATTTTATTAATTTGAGAATCTTAAAATTCCGGGAACATGTTCATCGTACAAAATTATTCTCTTGCCGTCCTGCTCTGTTTCATAACCATGCTTTGCTGGGGATCGTGGGGCAACACGCAAAAGCTTGCTGCAAAAACATGGCGTTATGAGCTGTTCTACTGGGATTATGTTCTGGGGATATTAATATTTTCTATTATTCTCGGTTTTACGCTCGGAAGCTTGGGAGAGCATGGCAGGAGCTTTATTGCTGATCTAAACCAGGTGGACAGAGGGAACTTCCTGAGTGCATTTATCGGAGGAGTGATTTTCAATGCTTCAAACATTCTTCTTGCTGCGGCAATATCTATCTCAGGAATGTCTGTTGCATTTCCTCTTGGCGTGGGACTGGCACTGGTGCTGGGTGTCTGCATAAACTACATTAAGATACCAAAAGGTGACCCTTTCCTTCTGTTTTTAGGAGTTTTTACGATAGTGGTAGCTATAGTTTTTAACGGGATAGCATCAGGAATGATGTCAAAAGGAAATGAAAAAGGAAAGTCGGATAAAGGAATATGGATAGCAGTAAGTGCAGGTGTCCTTATGTCTCTATTCTACCGCTTTGTTGCTGCTGCCATGGATCTCAATAACTTGAATTTACCGGCTACCGGTAAAGCGACTCCATACACGGCATTCTTTATATTCACCATCGGGATTCTACTTAGCAATTTTATTTTCAATACCCTGGTAATGAAAAAACCATTTGCCGGTTCTCCGGTCAGCTATAAGGAGTATTTTAAAGGTTCCCTCCCGACCCATAGTGTTGGGCTACTGGGAGGAGTGATCTGGGGTCTGGGAACCTCACTGAGCTATATTGCTGCAGGCAAGGCAGGTGCCGCAATATCCTACGGGCTTGGTCAGGGAGCGACAATGGTTGCCGCTTTATGGGGTGTTTTTGTCTGGAAGGAATTCAGAGGTGCCTCAAAAGGCGTCAACACCCTGTTACTGTTTATGTTTCTTTTATTTACATCGGGACTTATACTCATTATTATTTCCGGCGGGAGTTAGATCTTTGCAGGCACGGATTGAAAATCCGCGCCAACTTAAGATCCATGCCAGCCATGATAACATCAAACAGGATAATTATTATATTAGTGAGATATTTACATGTCAGCATGCTTACATAAAAGGTTACTATGAAAAAACTAATAAACAACCGTAATATGAATAATGTTAGCAGATACAAAGTCATTCGTTTAATTATGCTCTTGATGAGCCTGATGCCACTCCAAATGGTCTTTGCCCAGTTACCTGTTGATTACAAGGGTAAACCATTTGCAGATTCTCTTTATAAAAAGGGTCCGCAGGTCATCCCGGGAAAGGTCGAGCTTGCCTATTACGATCTTGGCGGAGAAGGTGTGGCATACCACGACACTGACAAAATAAACAATGGTTCAGGGAAACTTAATTATGAGCAGAATTGCCCGGCTTCGGGAAAGAAGACCCCATCAAAATATATCTGTCATTTCAGGGAGAGTGAAGGAGTGGATATTTCCTATACCAAGGATATCGTTGATTTTTCACATCCAAATCTATATGAGCCCCCTGCTGATCAGCTTTACCTGGGATGGCAGGCCGATGGGGAATGGACTAATTACACGGTTGATGTAAAATATGCAGGGAAGTATAAAATAACAGCGCTTTATGGACGGAATAACAACAATTCATCACTCTGGATAAACAATGTAAAGGCAGCGGATCTGACTCTTCCGGTCAATACCGGTGACTGGCATTCATGGAATAAAGCAGTTGTAGGTTATATTACCTTCACCAGTACAGGGCTTAATCTGCTGACACTCCATTACAACACAGGGTCAAATCTTGCATACTTCGAATTTGAGCTGGCTGAGAAATAATTGAAGTAGCACATCATAAAGCTAAATAATATAAAACAGTAGTTTTTAAGATCAGGCTGCATGGTATATATGTCGAGGTTGTTTTTAAGCTTTTATTTTATGCTTCTTGTGGAAGTTGTTTCAGGCGTTGGACCACTGGAGCTTAAATCGCCTGACGGACAGATAATTTTTGCATTCCGGATCAATAACGATTATCCTTCCTGGTCTGTCCGTTATAAAGGCAAACCTCTTATTGAAGATTCCAGGCTCAGCCTTGAATTTAAGGAGAGCGGTGAATTTGGCAGGGATCTTTCAGTTTCAGGACCGGAGTTACGAACTATTGATGAATCATATAGTCTTATTGTGGGGAAGACCAGAACTGCAAGGAACTATTACAACGAAATGGTCATACATCTGGTCGAAAAGAAGACTCCCTTTCGAAATGTCAACCTGGCTATCAGGGCTTTTAATGATGGTGTGGCTTTTCGTTATGAATTCCCGGAACAGGAAAGCTGGAAGTCATTTTCCCTGATGAACGAAAATACAACTTTTAGATTTTCAGGAAATCCAACGGTCCTGGCTCTTTTACTACCCGGATTTACAACATCTCATGAAGGGTTATACACAAGGCTGCCCTTCAATGAGATCAAAAATGATACATTGATGGATCTGCCTGCCTTATTTGAGCTTAATGGCACCTTTGTGGCTATTACTGAAGCTGCCCTGGTCGATTATGCGGGAATGTACCTGATAAGGGAAGATAGTTTACTGTTGTCCAGATTATCTCCATTACCGGGGCGGGATGGGATCCGTGTTAATGCCGTTATACCTCATAACAGCCCCTGGCGGGTAATGATGATAAGTGATAGGATAGGAGATCTGTTCGAGTCAGACATTCTTACTGATCTCAATGAACCCTGCAGGATAAAAGATACATCGTGGATAAAACCCGGTAAAGCCACCTGGCCCTGGTGGAACGGGACTGTTGTTGAAGACTCAGCCATAACCCCGGGAAATAATTTTGAGACCAATAAATACTACATTGACTTTTGTGCCCGGAATGGCATTGAATATCATTCAGTGGTAGAATATGGAGGTCATGAATGGTATGAAAACAACAGCAAATCAGGATATGCGCCCGGTACAATTTTCAATGTAACAAAGCCGGTCGAGGGGCTTGATATGCAGAAGGTTTGCGATTATGCCGCAACAATGGGAGTGGGAATAAGAGTGTGGGTTCACTGGGCAGCATTGTATCCCCGGCTTGACGAAGCTTTTGCTCAGTATGAAAAATGGGGTATCCGCGGTTTGATGGTCGATTTTATGGATCGCGACGACCAGGTGATGGTCAATATCCAGAATGAAATTCTTCAAAAGGCGGCTGACCACCATCTGCATATTCAGTTTCACGGGGCTTACAAGCCAACCGGGCTCCAGAGAACATATCCAAACGAATTTACACGTGAAGGTACCCTGAATTACGAGGTAGACAAATGGGACAAAACGGTGACACCCGCCCATGATCTGGACGTAGTTTTTACAAGATTGCTTGCCGGAGCTACCGATTACCATCTTGGTGGTTTCAGAGCCGTTCCCGAAAGTAAGTTCGAGGTACATTATATTAAACCCCTGGTGATGGGTACCCGATGTCACATGCTGGCAATGTATGTGGTTCTGGAGAGTTATCTCAGCATGGTTTGCGATTATCCCGAGGCATACGAAGGCCAGCCCGGTTTTGAATTTATTAAGGAGATCCCTACTGTATGGGATAAGATAAAGGTTCTGGATGCAAGGATTGGAGAATATATCGTGATGGCCCGTAAAAAAAATTCAGAATGGTATGTTGGTTCCATTACTGATTCTGCAAGGGACCTGACAATCCCGTTTGATTTTCTTCCAAATGGGAAATATTCTGTTGAAGTTTATACTGATGTACCGGATAACCCAAACGCCGTGAAAAAGGAGATCCTTGACATTTCTTCAGAAAGCAACATTGCTGTTCACCTGGTAAAGGGTGGAGGCATGGTGATGCACATCCGGAGAAACTAGAAGACTTCCCCCAGGTTTAAGAAAAATCCTCTGGATCCCTCAACGCCAAATCCATAGTCTATTGCCAGGTTGGCATTTGAGGTTTTATTGATTTTTATCCTCAGGCCAAATCCTCCTCCGGGCAAAAGTTTTGCCGTTTTGTCAGAAAAATTCTGAAAGACTGATTCGGCATTGCAAAAGGCAACACCTCCTATCAGTCCATTTCGCGTCAGAACTATGCGGTACTCTGATTCGGCATAAACAAAATTCCTCCCGGTATATCTTCCGGGCACATAACCTCTTCCTGTGTTATTGTAACTGTCCCAGCCCGTACTTGGCAGATCGAAATAGGGAGGCTGACCATTTAAAGTAAAATTTGTATAACCCCAGAAGGCCAGGACATTTCCTGAACCGGAAGGAAGTCTGATAAATTCCCTGAAATCAACCAGTAGCGATCCCCAATCCTTATCACTGCCAAGAAAGGTCAGGTTTTGTCGGAATTGAACACTGGCAAATGTACCATTTAAAGGATTGACGGAATTTTTCCTGCTATCGTACTGGAAATTAAGAGAAAGCCCTGAAGAAACTGAATTGTCAAGCCCTGAAGAATCTGATTTGTTGCCATTCTGAAGCTGCTGGATCTCTTTAAATACCATTCCTGACGGAGGAGTTGCCTTAAGATTCCAATGATAATCGAGGTTGTACCCGAATCCGGCAAAAATATTCTCAGTGATCTCCCTGAACAGGAGCTGGTAGAACCGGATATATGAAAACTGTACATCAAGCTGGTCACTAAATGAGCTATTGCTGCCAAGACCGTATGTATGCGTCGGAAACTTGTAATACCGCCAGTCACCAAAAAGGTGCAGCTTTCGTTTTTCAATAAAGATATTGCTGTTGGCTATAGTCCAGAACTGATTGTACTGTGAATAAAAGGCATTCAGGAGTATATTTGAGAATCTGTTCCTTTCCTCCCCGGTATAAAACGAGGTACTTGTTGAAATAACTCCCACAATCCCCGACATAAGCGAATATCCAACCATCGGGATAACCGAAAAGAAAGGGCCATCACCTTTCATTTTCAGGCTGTCAGGCTTGATATTTAGTTTTAATTCTTTTGTAAGGACATCCCTGATATCTGTCTGTCCAGAAACATTAATCGAGTCCCTGTTATGGACCGCTTCATCACTGTTGCCATGAATAGCTTTGGTCTGCGCTGATGATATACCGGCAAATGAAAATGAAAGAAGAATCGACAACAGCAAAACTCTGTAAACATTGCAATGTACAGGTGATGCAATATGGTATATTTTATGACTGGTTCTAATCTGATTTGTGCAGTTGAATGCTTACAAAGATAATATTATATCAATATTTAGCTTTCAGACAGGAGCATAATGTTGGACTTAGGTATTTTGGTCATTTCTGAAACCAGACTCTTTTGAACCGGAGAGCCACATTCACAAGGCCAATCATCACGGGAACCTCAACCAGGGGACCGATCACTGCTGCAAATGCTTCACCCGAATTTATACCGAATACAGCAATGGCAACTGCAATTGCAAGCTCAAAATTATTACTTGCAGCAGTAAAAGAAAGGGTTGTTGCCTGTTCGTATGATGCACCTGTTTTTCTGCTCATAAAAAACGAACCGACAAACATTACGACAAAATATATTACCAGCGGGAAAGCTATCAATATGACGTCGATCGGAATTTTAATTATGTATTCACCTTTAAGCGAAAACATTACTATGATTGTGAATAATAATGCAATAAGGGTCACAGGATTGATCCTGGGAATGAACTTTGTATGATACCATTCCTTGGTTTTAACTCTTATCAGGATAAACCTTGTAAGAAAACCGGCAATGAAGGGTATGCCCAGGTAAACGAAAACGCTCTTTGCAATCTGGCCTATTGTTATTTTCTCAACAACTGAATTGGTTGGCACTCCAAACCATCCGGGCAAGACAGCGATAAAGACCCAGGCATATACCGAGAAAAGCAGTACCTGGAATATCGAATTAAAGGCAACCAGCCCTGCACAATATTCTGAGTCTCCCTTTGCCAGGTCGTTCCAGACTATAACCATGGCGATGCAACGTGCCAGCCCGATCAATATAATGCCATACATATACGGGAGATTTGCATTTTCCTTTCCCGGAAATAACTTGAAGAACAGGATGGCCAGCGCAAACATGAAGACCGGTCCAATGATCCAGTTCTGTATCAGGGAGAGGCTCAGTATTTTAAAGTCTCTGAAAACACCGCCAAGCTCCTCGTACTTCACTTTAGCGAGCGGAGGGTACATCATTAATATCAGTCCAATGGCAATAGGAATATTCGTGGTGCTTTCAGGGGAAGATTTTAATGAATTCCAGAATACTGCAATTGAGGGGAAAAAGTAGCCCGAGAAGACCCCGATAAACATTGCAGTAAATATCCATATTGTCAGATAGCGGTCAAGGAACTTTAAACGGGTTTTCATTAATTTGAAAATTTGAAAATTTGAAGATTTGGAAATTTGAAGATTGAAGATTTGCAGGAAGGAGAATCAGGTTTTAGATGAGCTTATAATTTTTGATAAGATCTTTATTAGTTCAATTACATCATCCAGCAACTGATTGTTGACAGGATAGGAAGAAGATTCTTTGCAAAGCATTAGCCAATACTGTGTTTCATCAGCTTCTTTAGCCGCAATCTTGATTTTGTGGACAAAATCTGTTTTACTTTCTGCATTCTGGGCTTCCCTAATATTTGCACCAATTGAAGTCCCTGATCTCAACAATTGTCTGGCTATCACAAATTTTCTGCTATCCTCTAAGATCTCACAGAATTCAATGATCTTCAAGGCAAACTGAAAGGATTTTTCAACAATAATATTCCCTTTATCATTCCTCATAATTCCCTCATTTTCGAATTTTCAAATTATCAGATTATCAAATTATCAGCAACAATTTGATTTTGATTCCGAGCACCCGCATGTCGGTTCAGAGTTCCTCAGGATACCATTTATAATCCCTGCAGCACACCCGACTCCGGAATTGACCGATATTGCCTGTTCAGGGCAATTCAGCTCACATGCACCACACTCCATGCAATAATCCTTTCGAACGATATGAGCTTTCCTTCCTGAAAGTTCGAACACATCATGGGGGCAAACCTTAATGCACATTCCGCATCCGTTGCAGCTCTCTTCACACAGCTTAAGCGTGACTACATCCGGAAGATATAAAAGCTCTTTCATGTTATAATTATTAAATAAATTTTCCGATAACCTGCAGAACTAAACCTGTGCTCGCACATCCTATCTGAAGAGGTATCGAGAGCTTCATCTCTTTTTTAACTCCCGACAATGAAGTATAGGTAGATGAACCCGTAAAATTCATTGCCAGGAAGGAAGAAATCGTCGTAATGATGAGGAACCAGGATAAAATTTCAATAAGGTTGCCACCTGCATATTTTAACAAAATAAGTGTCAGCCATAACAGCAAACCAGCAAAAAAACCCTTTACTGAAAAGCGTCGTCCCGGAATATATGGGAGAAATAACGGAGTTATGAATATACCGCAGGAATATGCAAGAAAGACTCTTAAAAGAGCAGGCCCCCCCTTGTCTGGAAAATTATTGAAAGCAATTCCTTTACTGTCCAGCCCCGAGATTAAATATAGAACTATCATTGCTCCAAGAAGATAATATTTCCCATATATAAAATCGTTGGGAATGAGCTTGATCCGGTCTTTAAACCTGAAAGTAACACTCCTCATTTCCCTGTCAGCCCTGTATCCGTTATTTAAAAATTTCTTTATGTCTGAGGCACGAACCGGTCCAAAATGAACATTAAAGCCGGTTTCCTCCTTAACCTTATGGGCAGCGACTCCAGTGGCGCCAAGCTGTGGCAGAATAATGCGCCTGTGATTTACTATTTTTTCAAGCGAGGTTAATTTTATCTTATTGACCAGCTCTTTCGTGCCGAATGTACCCTTGCCTGCTGCACACCAGACATTTACCCCTCTTGTATCCAGGACCAGTATCCATCCGTTCTCGCCGGCCAGATTTTTACGCAGCGTATCGAAAGAAAGTTTATAGTTGGCTGTAACAAAAACGTTGGAATCCTGATCGGGTTTACCAGTTGCATATAGCCCGGGGGTGACCCTGTAATTATCACGGTTAATTCCCCATCGGACCATGATGGCACCCAGAATATCCTTATAATTGATATCGGTTGAGAAGAGGGAAATTACTGTACCACCGGCTGGAATATTCCCTACTAAGAATGAGGTTTTCATATCATACTAATGAATCATTGTAAAATTTGAAAAATGCAGTTCTTATTTCATCCCTTATCTTCCGGAACTCGCAGATGATCTGGGCGTCTGTCCCTTTAAAACTGGAAGGATCCTCAAAACCCATATGAAATCTGTGTTTCACTTTCCCAGTAAAGACCGGGCATGTCTCCCTGGCATTGTCACAAACAGTGATTACATAATCCCATTCATCATTTATATATTTATCCACATGTTTGGGCTGATGGGAGCTTATATCCACTCCAACCTCTTTCATTACTTTAACCGCTGTCTGGTTGACAAGTTTTGCCGGTTCAGTTCCGGCAGAATGAACATCCAGTCTTTTATCAAACGATTGTAAAAATCCCTGGGCCATCTGGCTGCGGCAGCTGTTACCTGTACAAAGTATTAAAACTTTCATTGCTTATTCATTCTTTCTTTAATCATTTCGGGAATACCCGAAACCTATGGTTAAATTTTTTTACTTCCTGAAGAATTTTGCAAATAGCAATTTTGCCTCTTCCCAGTTTTCCGGATTTATGCAATACCTTATATATGGCGGGTTTATTTCACCCTGGATCAGTCCTGCATTCTTAAGTTCCTTTAGATGCTCCGACAAAGTTGATCGTGCAATAGGCAAAATTTCTGCCATATCGCCGCTATAGCATGCTTTATTAAGGTTGTTGGACAGGTAATCAAGTATAAAAACACGAATAGGATTGGAAAGCGCTTTACCGTAGCGTGCTATCTTCTCCTGATTATCAGAAGGATATTTTTCTTTTTCTGTGGTCATTGATTTCATTTCGGGATATTCCGAAACAAATTTATATTATTTTTCAAAATTGCAAAGCATTAGACATGAAATTTTTTTTATAATTCAAAAAATCAGGTTCTCAACTTTCTCCCTTTCTCCCTTTCTCCCTTTCTCCCTTTCTCCCTTTCTCCCTTTCTTAAACTGTCCCTTTGATCTAATGAGATAGTAAAAATTATTGAAACAACGAACAGTATTAATTGTTAATATTATGGAATTATAGGTGTTCGGATTTTAGAGCTTATTATGAATATTATTTCCAAAAATCAGTAATTATGAGCAATCTTGAATTCACTTTACGACTGTTAAGTGCACTTGGTGCAGGGATGGTTATAGGATTTGAAAGGCAGTGGCATCACAAGTCGGCAGGATTAAGAACCAATACACTGGTTGCCACAGGGGCGGCGCTGTTTGTATTGCTATCTGTAAATGTCACACAGAATACCGGTGATGTAACCAGAATAATAGGCCAGGTCGTAACGGGCATCGGATTCTTAGGAGCAGGGATAATCTTTAAAGAAGGCATTAATGTACACGGGTTGACTACAGCCGCAACGGTATGGTGCAGCTCTGCCATTGGCAGTATTGCTGCTGCAGGCTATTATGAAGAGACTTTAATTGGTGTCCTGATAATAATTTCGGTCAATTCTCTTTTGATGCCAGTTGATAAATGGCTGTCAAACAGGGGGAATCAGAATGGTTAGCTTTTTTAAAATCAGTCACTTCGTCCTTAAGCTCTATGTCTTCCCCTCGTAATAATAACATATTATTATACCTTTGTTAAAGTACTTTATTGAAGCATTTCTTACCGTTTATTTAAAGCGACGGAATGCTCATGATTTTTGACGAAAAATGATGCTTGCTGTTATGAGCTGTTGAATGATGTGGATTACGATACAATTTTATACAATATCTCTGTCATCAGGGAAGCAAGAAATGAAATCTGCAAACTGGCTGAAAAATATGGTACATCAAAGGAAAAACAAAGCCTGCAACGTATTCTTGATGCAAAAAGAACCAAGATCTGGGAAAACCTGACGAATACGCTTTCAAGAAAAATCAAAGGCTATGGTACGTTCCCCAAAAAATACGTTGATGAATACGATTCTGATATTGAAAATCTGATTGAAATAACAAACAGGATAAATTATTAATCATTCTTAATTAAAACACAATGGAAATTATTAATGTACAAGCATTAGAGATCCTTGACTCCCGTGGAAATCCTACGGTAGAAGTCAGTTTAACACTTGAAGATGGTACAGAAGCAAGAGCAGCAGTACCCAGTGGTGCTTCAACAGGCGAGCGTGAAGCATGTGAATTGAGGGACGGTGACAAAAAACGATATGGGGGGAAAGGCGTTTTAAAAGCCGTTGAAAACGTCAATAAGATTATAGCAAAAGAGGTTATTGGTAAATGCTATGTAAGCCAGCGTGAACTGGATTATTCAATGATTGGTCTGGATGCTACCCCCAATAAATCAAAACTTGGCGCAAATGCGTTGCTTGCAGTATCTATGGCTTATGCCCGTGCTGAGTCAATAAGTTCCGGCATCCCGCTTTATCAATACCTTGGCGGAAGTAATGCACATTTACTTCCCGTACCGTGTATGAATATAATCAATGGCGGGAAACACGCTGACAATAATGTCGATTTTCAGGAATTTATGATTGCACCACATGGTGCAAAAACGTTTACAGAGGCTATCCGGATGGGTATTGAAGTCTTTCATTCACTTAAATCCGTGCTAAAAGGGAAAGGTTATAGCACAGGTGTCGGTGATGAAGGTGGCTTTGCTCCTGACCTGAAATCGAATGATGAAGCCGTTGAGGTAATTCTCGAAGCAATCGGGAAAGCTGGATATAAAGCAGGAGAAGAAGTTAGTATATGTCTTGACCCTGCTGCCAGCGAACTATGGGAAGACGGGAAATACAAACTATTCAAAAGCACAGGAAAGTTCCTTACCAGTGATGAAATGGTAAAGCTTTGGGAAAATTGGGTGAATCAATACCCAATTGTATTAATTGAAGATGGATTGGCAGAGAACGACTGGACAGGCTGGCAGAACATGACCAGGACTCTTGGCAAAAAAATTGAGATTGTAGGTGATGATATTTTCTGCACTAATAAGGCAATTCTTACTGAAGGTATTCAAAAGGGTGTAGCCAATGCTGTACTGATTAAGTTAAACCAGATTGGCACTGTCACTGAAACTCTGGAGACAATTGAACTGGCATACAAGAATTCTTATAACTGCTTCGTTTCACATCGAAGTGGTGAGACCGTGGATAGTTTTATTTCGGATTTAACTGTTGCGGTCAATGCTGGTCACCTGAAAACTGGCAGTGGATGCAGAGGTGAGCGTGTTGAAAAATTCAACCAGCTCATGAGGATTGAACATGCTCTGGGTACTGCTTCCAAATTTGCAGGAAAGAAAGCATTTAAAAATGCATAAAATAAGTCCTTATTATCTAATTTGATTTTTTTGTAAATTTCATAGGGGGGTAGGTGGAGATTAATTTCTGCTTATCTCCCTTTCTCTTCATTACCCAAACTCCACCCCTGCAGTCCGGCTCCTTCCTGCCACCTCTGCAATCTGGCTCTTCGCTAAAAGCACCTACTGGGTGTTTTATTTACGCTCAGCCCCCCTTAACTCCAGTCCTGCAAATAGAAAACAAACACCATGCTGCGCATGGTTTTTTTGTTTTTACATCTACCTTTTGAAAGCAAGCTTTCAACGGTATCTGTAAAAACAAAAACCCCTTTCGGTGGAGCGTGGTAGACTCAGACCGAATCCTTTCAACATGTCATTATACAACAACTTCCGTCAACACCGGAAAGTCTGTGTATAAGAATTTGCCAATAATTCTTGATAAAATCACAAAGAACTCTTGCAAATGCAAATGTACAAAATTGCTCCCAAACCCCCAAAGAATGGTCACTTTATTAATGTTCAAACACGTCAGGAAGCCATTATCTTATCTTGTAAACTTACCGATCCGGCAATTTGCAACTGCATTTCACATGGTTTATTTTGCAGATATTTCTCAGACCAGGTTCAATATGAACGGCTTCCAATGGTCTCCTGAACTCTTGTTTAGTGCCATTACAACCACAAATAATATTTTCCCGTAATGGGATTCCATTCTGAAATTTTTTTATGCACCCAATTTTCTGGTATTTTTTTTTTGCGCCCCGGAAATTTTGGAATTTTTCAGAGGTTCAGGATTTTTGGATCATTTTGTATCTGCCCGGATTTCGAAAGCAATGTATTTATAGAAGAAGATGGACAGGCTGCACACCGCCTGTTTAGACAAGGCTTACCCGGAGTCTCCAGGGACTCCCGGATACCACCGGGTTTTAGCATTGGACAATATAATGTACAGTAAACATGACAACAGAAACACATAAAAACTCATATGAATGTAAACCAACGGTACAGGAACTATTGGATGACAAATCAGGCAGGTACACAAACCTTCAGATAATATTGAATCGTAAGGATAACCGCAGCCTGGGATTAGGTCAGGAATACCTGGTGGTAAACAACATTGGGTTCGGTGTGTATCAGTTGAATGACATTGATTACTCCGATGGTATTATTCTGATGACTTTAACCAACATATCCAATGGTAACATTGCAGAAATTACAATGGATATTAATGATGAACATCCTCAATACTATCTTATCTGCTGGGACAACTGTTGGAACTGGAAACCGATTAGCCATGAATAGCAAATCATATACCAACAGTTCCGGCAGGAAGGTTCTCGAATATGTTACCCCAAACACCATTGTGCTCGATTTGCCATTTATATTGACCGGATCAAAGAATCTCACCCGGAATATGCCATACATGCTCTTGGAAGGCAAACCCAAAGCCATCAGGTTGCTTGATTTCTGTGATACCGATGGAATAGTTTACCTTGATGTACAGGAACTCCTGTCCGGCAGCACTTATACCATGTCTTGGAATATGGAGTTCGATAGTGGCTATTGGATATGGTCAATGGCTGACTTTGAAACCCTGACCGACTGGTAATCGTAACCATAAAATTGGAAAAAACTCGGAATATAGAATACATATGTAAATGCTTAAATCATTTAAAATATTTATTTACGATACGATAATTTTGATTCCTAAACAATTGCTATCTTTAATGGGTAGGCATTCATAAGACTGTATTATAAAACACTATAGAGTCAGCCGAAATTGTTTTTCACAAATTAATCATCACTACTTAATATGGAAGTTTGGATTATTATAGGAATAATTTTTGGGACTTTGATTTTGTTTGCTAATATTTTAGACCGTATTGGAAACATTAAAAAAAGAAATGCGGAAAAGGAACAAGCAATTTTAGCACAACAACAATTAGTGTTTGACGAGAAAGTACTTTTTGCTCAATACAAACAAGAAGTGAAAGAATCTTTAGATACTTTGCAAAAAGAAAAAACTCAAGGATTTCCTTGGCTTGCTACTGCTATTGCAGATTATTACGAAAATTATGATAAAATATTTGCAAAGTATTTGGAATCAAAAAAAAGACCTGCATTTGTGCAAGCAGAAAAAATTAAAGAAATTGCTAAGGAGAAAAAACTTTTTAAAAGAGAATTTCTGACTACAAAATATATTATTGATTATTACGAAACACTTTTCCCGTGGCTCAGAGAATATGTCGGTTTCAACTCTGATGAATTAATTAAATCCATTTACAAAGAAAATCTTTCTGAAGAAGAAGACCCAGTTTCTTTTTACATTACAAAATCTGAGTTTGAGAATCTTTCAGTTACAGAAAGAAACCAAAGAGCACTGGACAGATATTGGAACAGAGACAAAGACCCGTGGCAAATCGGAAGAGATTATGAAAGATACATCGGTTATCTCTATGAAATCAATGGTTTTAAAGTTCAATACCACGGAATTAAAAAAGTAAAAGAAGATTTAGGTAGAGATTTAATTTGCAAAAAAGGAAATCAAATTGAAATCGTGCAATGCAAATATTGGAGCAGTCAAAAAGGAATACCTATTAGAGAAAATCATGTCACACAACTTTATGGGACAACAATAAAATATTTATTAGACTGTAAAAGAATCGATCGGACAATTCAAATTGATTTATTCCCTGAACTTTTAAAGCAATCTAACATTCTGCCTGTGTTAGTGACAACAACAGAACTTTCAGATACTGCAAAAGATTTTGCAAAAGTCTTAGGAATTAGAGTCGATAAAATTCCAATGGACAATATCTATCCTTGCATAAAGTGTAACATAAATTTTCAGACAAATGAACACATTTATCATTTACCATTTGACCAACAATACGACAATACTATGATTTGCACAACAAAAGGAGAACGATGGGCAAATACAGTAAAAGAAGCAGAAAGTTACGGATTCCGAAGAGCCTGGAGATGGAAGCCAGACAAAGACACAATTTCTGATACAATCTAATAAAATCGTTGAAACAGTACAACTACTATTGATAAGTAAGGTTTCGATAACATGCAATACTAAGCCTTAAATGGCTAAAATGGTGATACTTGATGTGAAATTATTGTCTGAAGTATATTAGTTTAATTTGATATTATTACATCTATTTTTTCTGTTTTATGAAAGAAATTAATACGAATAATACATCTCTTGTTTCGTATAAATCAAATTCTTTGGTTCATGCAACAAATGCTATTGAAATCACAAATAAATTAGTTAATGAACAGGCTGAATATTATTTGAAACGAGGAATTGTAAAGAAAGATGCTAAAGATTTTAAAGGTGCAATAGAAGAATTTGATAAAGCAATTCATTGCAATCTAAATTATTCTAAGGCATATTTCTATCGTGGTGATACAAAACGTGACCTAAAACACTATTGTGATGCAATTGAAGACTATAACAAAGCAATAGAATTGGATTCAAAGAATGCTGAGACTTATAATAGTCGAGGTTATGCAAAACAACTCCTAAATGACTACAAAAGTGCTATTGAAGACTATAACATATCCATTGAATTGGATTCAGAAAATGCAGTTGTATATTATAATCGTGGTTTTGCAAAACGTGGATTAAAAGACTTCACTGGTGCTATTGAAGATAATAACAAATCTATTGAATTAAATCCAAAGGATGATAATGCATTTTTCTCACGGGGATTTTCAAAATCTTACCTAAAAGACTACAAAGGTGCTATAGAAGATTATGACAAAGCAATTGAATTAAATCATTATGTATTTTATTACGATTGTCGTGGCAATGCAAAACGTTATCTAAAAGATTATAAAGGTGCTATAGAAGATTATAACAAAGCAATTGAATTAAATCCAAAGAGTTCTTATGCATATATTAGTCGTGGATTATCAAAAGATTCCTTAGAAGATTATAATGGTGCTATTGAAGACTTTGACAAGGCAATTAAATTAAATCCGAAAGATGCTTTTGCTTACAATTTTCGTGGATTAGCAAAAAATTCGTCAAAGGATTATAATGGTGCTATGGAAGACTATAACAAATCCATTGCATTAAATCCAAAGTTTGCTCGTGCATATAAAAATCGTGGATGGACAAAACATAATTTAAAAGACTACAATGGTGCTATAAAAGACTATAGCAAAGCAATTGGATTTGATCCAAAAGATTCTATTGCTTATAATAATCGTGGCATTGCCAAACAGTGCTTAAAAAATTTCATTGGTGCTATAGAGGACTATGACAAGGCAATTGAATTAAATCCAAAAGATTCTATTGCTTATAATAATCGAAAAAGAATCACTGAAATAATACAAAATGAAGAATAAACCCAATTAGTTTATATATAACTATTAAACATCCTAAAATTCAACTATTTACAAATATATTCTATAAAATTGCAATTTTAAACTTACTATAATAGTAATGCAAACAGAAGCAGTATTTGAAAATATAGCAATACGCATACAATCAGAAATTAAGAAAGCACAGAAATCTGTTTTTATTGCTGTTGCCTGGTTTACCAATAAAGACCTTTTTAATGAACTACTTGAGAAGGCAAAAGCAGGTTGCAAAGTCTTGCTGATTATTTCCAATGACAAAATCAATGCAAGTTCACAAATCAAGTATAAACTCTTAGAAAAATATAATTCTAAGTGTTATAGAATTGGTGATAGTGAAACAGAATTAATGCACAACAAGTTTTGTGTAATTGATTATAGTACTGTTATTACAGGCTCTTACAACTGGAGTTACAAGGCAGAAAACAACTTTGAAAATGTAATCATCAACTACGATGACACTGCTTTGGCTGAACAATTTATATCAGAATTCAACCAAATTCGCAAGCAATTTTATCCAGGTGAACCAACGATCGAAACAGGTTTTCCGATCGGTAAGATCATCAAAAGACTGGAAATCCTAAAGAATCAGATTATACTTGAAGACCTTGAAGAATTAAAGAAACAAGTGAACAAACTTTCTGAATATGAATTTAATACAGACCTCTTAGACATAATAAATGATATTCAAGAAGAAGAATTTGCATCTGCTATAACCAAAATACAGAATTTCATTAACCAAAACCAACAATTGGCAATCTGGGATGATCCGGAAATTGCAGCCTTGCGGTTTGAAGCAAAAATATTGGAAAATCAATTAAACGGTTATGAAAATGAAAAAATTGAACTTGAAAAACTGCTTTCGGATTTTCATCATAGACACTCTATTGAATTGGGTGACATCATTTTGGATATATTGAAACTTCGAAAACTTAAGTATAAAGATGATAAAGAAAAGCACAAAGAGGCAGAAACGGATTATAAACAATATAAGGAACAATTTAACGAAGAGAAAGAGAAAATTAAGTATGAACTAACTGTTGAAGAAAAACTTGAACTAAAGAAGAAATTCCGGAAAGCATCTTTTATGTGCCATCCTGGAAAACGCAGGTATATTGACCATGTATCCGCAATGCTAAGCGACCACCGGATCGCAGATTAAACTGACCACCCCTTCTTAGCTCTTCCTTGAGTAATTTTTATCACCGTCGTTCTGGT
>JBEKFE010000016.1:0-82327 GCA_050013475.1 Bacteroidales bacterium | reverse complement strand
GGAGCAGGAGTATACGGAGCATCAGGGACCTTTAATGGTCTTACGGCAGGAGCATATGTAGTAACGGTAGAGGATGCAAACCTGTGTACATCAACAGTTAATGTAAACATTACAGAACCAACAGCCCTTGTTATTACAAGTTTAACCAGCCCGACATTTGCTGGCGGAGTCAATGTAAGCTGCAATGGCGGGACCAATGGTAGTGCTGTTGTTACAGTCACTGGAGGAAATGGAGCATATTCCTATATCTGGTACAGTGATCCGGCAATGACTATTCCTATTGGACAGTTTACATCAACAGCAATAAATCTTGCTGCCGGTACTTTCTATATCAAAGTGACAGATATAAACGGGTGCGTAGTCACAGGGAATATAAAACTTACACAACCAACAACCCTGGTTGCTTCCATAACATCACAAACAAATGTTGCCTGTTTCGGGAATACCACAGGATCGGTGACAGTGAATGCTACTCCTTTATCGGGAACACCACCATATCAGTACAGCAATGATGGAGGAATCACATGGCAGGCAACCGGCACTTTTAACAATCTTGGCGCAGCCAACTACAATATAATTGTCAAAGATGCCAACAGTTGCTTAAAATCCGTACCGGTTTCTATTACACAACCTTTACAGCTTACAGCTACTATAACAGGGTTAACAAACGTATCATGTAACGGAGGAAACAACGGAACAGTAACAGTTGCTGCCACCGCAGGTTCAGGTACATCTCCATACAGTTATAGTATCGATGGTGGTGGTACATGGCAGGCCGGAAGCGGTGCCTTCACTGGTTTAACAGCAGGCACTTATACCATCATTGTACGTGATGCAAACAATTGTACGATTAATTTACCGGTTGTTATAACTGAACCTGCTACTCTTCAGATGACAAAGACGCCTGATGTACTTCTTAACTGCTACGGTGATAATACAGCCACTGGCACCTTCTATGCATCAGGAGGTACAATGCCTTATACATTTAATACGATAAGCAATACGACAGGTGCAACAGTACCAGCACCAGGCTTCAACTCCCAGACATTCTTTAATGCCGGGGCTGGTTTTATAATTGTTGGTGTAACTGATTCCAAGAGTTGTACCGCACAGGATACAATAACAATTACTCAACCTCCTTTACTTACGCCGGGTTCGATAGCCACCAACCAGATACTCTGCAACGGCGATAACCCGGCAATGCTTACCGAGGTCACCGCACCAACGGGTGGTCCGGGAGCATATTCATACCAGTGGCAGTACGGAGCGAATGTAGCCGGTCCGTTCATCAATATTGCCGGCGCAAATGCGAACACATATACTCCGCCTGCAAATGCCACTGCAACGCTCTATTACAGGAGAATGGTCACCTCGGGTTCATGCACACCCGTTTACAGCAACGTGATCGAAATACTTGTCAATCCCAGGCCTGTCGCTATACTTACAGGCGAAGAGACAATCTGTCCGGGACAGACATCGAATCTTGTTGTGACAATGCCCGCAGGTACCGGGCCATTCACAGTGAATATCCAGAACATTGGAGTGATCAACAATTATACCAGCGGGAATAACATTCCTGTAACACCATTAGCAACAACTACATATTCGCTGCTAAGCGTGCAAGATGCAAATACATGCCAGGTAACTGCTCCATCGGGCAACCTCATAGGCTCAGCCACGATAACAGTAAGGGCTCTTCCTGCAATAACAGTATCACCTATAAATAAGACAACCTGTGAATTCGGGATGGTAACATTCAGCGTAACGGCAACTGGTGACGATCTTACATACCAGTGGTACGTGAATGAAGGAGCAGGATTTGTACCTGTTGTGGACGGAGGCATCTACTTCGGTTCGCAGACATCGTCGCTGATGCTGTTCGGTACCACGAGGGATATGAACACTTATATTTATCATTGTGTGGTCACAGGATGCTCGACAAATGTCACCTCAGGCGATGCAGTGCTGACGGTCAATACAGCGCCTGAGATACTGAATCAGCCAACTGATTCGACAATATGCCAGGGAGCAAATGCAACCTTCACCATAAATGGACAGGGTACGGGCCTTGCCTACCAGTGGCAGGTGAACAAGGGAGCTGGCTTCGTGAATGTGGTGAATGATGCCAACTTCGGAGGAGCAATACTTCCTACACTAACCATCACCAACGCCCCGGGCACCTTCAACAATTACATCCTGAGGGTCAAGCTGTCCGGAACATGCGGCGTGCCGATATACTCCAACTTTGTTGTACTGAGGGTCAATTTGCCTCCGACAGTCACCGCCAATCCATCTGCCAAGACAATATGCGAGAACGGAGGGCCGGTGTACTTTGTCGGAAATGGCACAGGCATGATAGATTCGCTCAGGTGGCAGGTATTCACCGGAGGTATCTGGACTGATATATATGACAATGTAATCTACAGCGGAACAACCACCCAGCAGCTGGCCATGGTGAATGTACCTGTAACGTACAACGGCAACCAGTACAGGCTGTCACTGAAGGCAGAATGTGCTACGAGCTATACTACCGGAGCAACGCTTACGGTTCATGCAAACCCGGTTGTTGACTTCACCGCAGTAAGCCCGATAAATGCCTGCGGAGGCGTGCCGGTCGTTATCAACGGTAACCCCACAGGCGGATCAGGCGTATATACGCAGAATACCTGGACGGGTGATGTGGGACCGCTGAGCAGTTACATCGTACCGTCGCCGACATTCAATTCGCAGATCGCTGGAGTCTATAACCTGAATTACAAGGTGAAAGACAGCAACGGATGTACTGCCAGCGACAGCCTGGTGGTTAATGTGGATGCACCGGATGCAACATTCTCAACGGACGTATCGGCAGGCTGCACACCTCTTACGGTCAACTTCACCAAGGATATGACGGGAATAGCCAAATTCTGGTGGGACTTCGGTGACCTTACACCAAAGGATTCGGTCGATGCCAGCCCAACGCACATCTATACGAATGCGACGCCGGCAACCGTTGAGTACTACACTGTGACACTGAAGGTACGTTCACCGGGAGGATGCTTTGCCACCTTCACTACTTCGGAAACAGTATTTCCGCAGATCGATCCCAGCTTTATTGCTGATACGAATATTGTATGTTCGGGTGGGTCAATAACATTCAATGCACAGCCCGGCGCAAGCAAATACGTCTGGGATTTCGGTGACGGTGCAGGAGGATCATTCAGTAATATCGTAACACACCTGTACACGAATTTCACCACGGCCCCGGCCATACTTACAGTGAAGCTTACAACCACATCGTTCTACAACTGCGTCAACTCACAGACGATGAACATAACAGTCATGCCGGTACCGCTGCCACAGTTCACAGCAAATCCAGTATCGCAAACCTTCAATGCAGGCGGCAACCCGGTAACCTTCACCAATACCACCAATACCGGCACATGGACTTGGGCATGGAGGTTTGGTGATGGAGGAACTGATGCCACACAGAGTCCTGTTCATATCTATACAGGTATCGGCACCTACAATGTGATGCTGACGGTAAGCAACAGCAATTGTACCGACAGTGTGAAACATCCTGTAACGATCATACCGATACCGCCGGTTCCGAGCTTCGACTCGATACCCTCGGGATGTGCACCGCTGACTGTTCAGGTCAACAATACATCGACGAATGTAGCCACACCCGGTATTACCTATACCTGGGACTTTGGCGACGGCAGCCCGGTTTCGAATGTCAAGAATCCGACACGCACGTACTTCAATTCAGGTATCTTTGTTGTAACACTTACGATCACGGATGCATACGGGAACAAGTACGTTGCCACACCGAGGACAGTTGATGCCTATGCATCGCCCCAGGCGTACTTCCAGGTCGCGCCGACCACCGTCTATGTAAATGATGAGGCGGTAAGGTTCTTCAACCAGAGCGTGAAAGTGGACCCGAATGACTATTATGTCTGGGAATTCGGTGATGGTGATACATCTCACCTGGAGGATCCGTACCATAAGTACATGACGGAGGGAGTCTTCGACATCACTCTGCATGCTTATTCGACCAACGGCTGTATGAATTCATGGACACTGTCGCCAGGTGTGACGGTTCAGCCGGCAGGAGTAATACGGTTTGCAACAGTATTCACCCCCAATATTTCGGGTGAACAGAATCCAACTGTCGATCAGATCAACAGCGGCAATATTGACCAGTTCTTCTTCCCACCAATCAAGGAGGAGGTGCTTGATTACAAGCTGCAGATCTTTAACAGGTGGGGAACACTGATCTTCGAAAGTCACGATATCAACATCCCGTGGAACGGGTACTATCATGGCAAGCTTTGTAAGCAGGGCGTTTATGTCTGGTTTGTCGAGGGCAAGTATGCCAACGGCAAGCCGTTCAAGAAAGTAGGGGATGTGACGTTGCTGCAGTAGAAGGTGCAGAGGCTTAAAGGTGCAGGGGCGCAGAGGGCCCCGGCCCTGAAATAACTGCCAGGGCCACCTCCAGTAGGGGGTCTGATTCGGCAGGTAAATTATATTTTTGATAAAATTGAGCCCGTTGAGAGACGGGTTTTTTTTGTTCTTTGGCTTTACCGAGCTCCGCTTCGCTACAGTTCGTCATTCCGTTCCTCAACTTGCAGTCGAAGAAGGCGTAGGAATTGTTTTTAATAATATTTTACTTAGTGAGCTGTACTGGAAATGGAGCGGCTTTTTATTGTTCATTTCTTTTGCTTGCCCAAAAGAAACGAACCAAAGAAAAGGGCAGCCTCAAATCTTTTTTGGGATTTTCCATTTTTTCGGCTGTCCGCGCAATACAACTCGTCGCTACGCTCCTCAGACAGTATTGCTTGGAGAGCCCATCGCTTCTCAGCCTCAAAAATGTCAATCTTTATCCAAAAAAGATTTGGTGGCACTTTTCGCCTTACGGCGATTTGGGTTTTCATCCTACTCTTTTTAAAAGATAATAAGAATAATATCATTATTAAGCATCTAATAGGCGCGGAGGAGAACCGGAAACGGCGCAGGGCCGAGCGTAAAGTCCCGACATGTTATGTCGGGATAGAGAGGAGCCGGTACGCAGGGGAGCAAAACTGAAGCGTAGCGCCAATAAGGCTTGTGCAGCGGGCGCAGCTGAAGGCCAAACTTATCGTTTCCGGCGCTTTTTCTTTGGTTACTTTCTTTTGGAGCATGCAAAAGAACCGAGGAACGCGATAGCGTGACGAGCTCGACGAAGTCAAAGTAACAATGATTCTTTGGACGAAGAAAGAACCGAGGAACCCCTATTTATCGGGGTGACGAGCTCAGCGAAGACTAAGAACAAGGAAAGTATAAAGGGCTGCTGCAATTAATAAAGGGCACAATGTAATTGAAGTCACAGATGATTATAATGGCTCTGAAAGAGCCCAATATTAATAACCCCCGGTGCAACCGGGGGCAGAGCATGCCATATGAATACCAGCTCAGAAGGGGCGACATATCATCAACCCCCGGAGGGGGTTACATCAATCATAGCAAATGGATGATCAAACCATTCCAGCGCCGGACCTGGATCTAATTAGAATTTTTACATGACTGTTTCCGGCGCAATCAGGGATCATTAGAGAATTATTTAAAAAAAAGTAAAAAAAACAGTGCTATTCTGTTTTTCTGTCCCCGGTAGTTTCTAAGTTTGAAATTGCATGATTACGAAACGGGCAGATTATATAGTTCCAGTTATAATTTCAATTCTGTTTTTTCTGGTTAAGGAACAGATAGTTCCCTCTTATATATATTTAATTGTTGTCATTCCGGCAGGATTCTATTATATACCCGGCAAATTGATTTTGTATTTCAAAGACTCCAGGAAGCCAGCGCCAGGGGAAAAGTTAAAAGTTATTACTTCAAATCTGAATTTTTATTTGATTTTATTTGTTTCGGTCCTGAAATTATTTCTGGAGGTCAATAAGGAGTTAAAGGTTATCATAGCTCTCATCGGATTAGTTACCTATATATTATTCTTTTATTATTCGGTTGCAGACAGGAAGAATAACATTTCGATTATCTATTTACTGTTTGTCTTTCTGATCACCGGCGTAATATTTACCTGAAAGGCTGTCTCTTTCATGTTTATGTTATGCGGATTACGTCGGGAACCTGGCTGGATTTTAAACTACGGCCGGGACAGGCTCTGCGGGGTTATTGAAATTGAGCCCCTTCAGGGCTCACAATCATAATGTGCAGGTTCACCCCCGGTTTCACCGGGGGTTATTGATATTCAGCCCCTCGCGGAGCTGCCTCGCCCCGCCGGGGCTTCAGTAACTACATCTCCAGCTTCCCGATCCGCTGAATCCGATTGCTTCTCCCGACTAATGCTATTTGTAGGATGCTACGGCTTAAGGAGTAGTCGGGCTCGCAATGACTTTAGTCACCTATGACATTGGTACTGTCAGATGCACGATGTCTGTTATTAATCCGGTCATTGTCAAGAGCCCCGCCCCGCAGTGGCGACATATTATCAACCCCCGGCGGGGGTTGCATCAATCCTAGAAAATGGATGATCAAAACATTCCAGCGCCGGACCGGGATCTAATTAGACTTTGTACATGCCGGATTCCGGCGCAATCAGGGATCATTAGAGAATTATTGAAAAAAAGGTAAAAAAAACAATGTCGTTCTATTTTTCTGTCGCCGGTAATTTATAATGGACTGTTGCAATTCATGAAGGCACCTTGAAATTGAAGTCACAGATGATTATAATGGCTCTGAAAGAGCCCTATATTAATAACCACCGGTGAAACCGGGGGCAAAGCATCCCATATGAATACCAGCCCTGAAGGGGCGACATATCATCAACCCCCGGCGGGGGTTGCATCAATAATAGCACATGGGTGATCAAACCATTCCAGCGCCGGACCTGGATCTAATTAGAATTTTTACATGACTGTTTCCGGCGCAATCATGGATCAAGAAAAATTAAGAAACATGTTATAAAACATATAGTCTTCTCATTTTTCTGTCCCCGCCACTTTTTAAGTTTGGTATGCTGCACTACAAAGTCGAAAAAAATGTCAATTTTAAAGTACGTCGAAAGATTAAGACGAATGGATGCGTTGATATCAATGATGTCAACTGGTACGCCTGACGAATTTGCAGAAAGAATCGGAATTAGACGAAGCACTTTATTTCAAAATATTCAGGAAATGAAAAAGTTTGGAGTCAATATAAAGTATTCAACAATCAGACGATCTTATTATTATGTAGACGAAAAAAGAATTAGGATAAGAATTGGAGACTAGAGAAATTTAATAGCATAATATAATTCGAGACTTATAATGATATGTTTTGAAAGGTTATTATTAATTAAAAAATGCAATTCAGTACTAAACTTAATATTTAAACTGTTTGTGTTTTTTTGACCTAAATTAATTTTAATATATAATGGGTGCCTTGATTCAATACTATAGTTTAAAAAAAATACATCTTTTTTTATTTATTCTTTTCTCGAACATTATATTAATATGGTTATCGAAGATGATTCTCATAGATGAAACCGTTTTCTACAATACATATAGTGAACAACTTACCGTTGACCGTTCCAAACAACTATTTGAAAATCTAAAGAATCTATCATGGATAAGCTATGCTTTCTTCCCTATAATATTATGTATGAAGTTTATATTTATAACAATAGTATTATATACGGGGATATTCTTTTACAACCTTCATGATAAGATTAGATTCAGCGCAGTCTTAAAGGTTGTAATTGCCAGTGATGGAATATTCATTCTTGCCGGGTTGATGAAGATCTTCTGGTTTTCCTTTTTTGCAGGAAATTATAATTTAAATGATTTAGGTTTCTTTTACCCTTTATCATTGATAAACCTATTCAGAATTTCCGAAGTTGATAAGATATGGATACATCCTCTGCAAGTTATCAATGTCTTTCAGATCATTTATTTCTTTGCCCTTTCCTTTGGATTGAAAAATATATGCTGTATAAGCAGGGCTGAATCAGAAAAAATTGTTTCATCCACATATTTTCCCGCTCTAGCCATATGGATTGCATTTATAATGTTTATTTCAATTGATACAGTCGTATGAGAAAATTTATCATGAGTTTCGCTATCGGATTTTTTATTTTCGCCAATATCTATTTTATTTTGGGGATTGTCCATAAAAGCAAGGATAGCAATGCGATCTCGAAAAATATTTCAAAATTTCCTTCATTCTCATTTATTACATTAAAAGATACTTCATTCAATTCTCAGATAATAAAAGAAGGTCCTGTCCTGATTATAAAATTTCATCCGGAATGTGAACATTGTAAATATGAAATATCTGAAATTGTTAAAAGTAATTTAGCTAATTCCGGGGTTAAAGTGCTATTAATTTCAAGCGCTGACAGGCGTTCAGTTTCCAAATACTTGAACCAATTTAATATCAGTGAAATATCGGGAATTATTCCTATGCTTGATACTGCTTTTATTTTTAGTAATCTTTTCGGGAAAGATATTGTGCCATCAAATTTCATTTATAACAGAAAACTTGAGTTGGTAAAGGTTCTTTATGGGGAGTACAAAATAGAAGCTATCATGAAGTATTTTAAATACTGTGAATAGAATAAATAAAATCAGGGGAAGTTCATTACTTCAGCATGATTCATCTGATTGCGGAGTGGCGTGTCTCGCATCTGTGGTGAGATATTATGGTGGCGATTCCAGTATTGATAAACTGAGAAATCTAAGCGGAACTGGTAAATCCGGAACAACAATGCTTGGCCTCTTCCAGGCTGCAGGTAAAATTGGTTTGACAGCCGTTGGATATGAAGCATCGGTTTCAGACATTATGAAACATTCTGAGATATTGATACTTCATGTAATAATTGAAGACAAATTGGAACATTATATACTATCCTTTGGTTTTGAAAATGACAAATTTATAATTTGGGATCCTGCCAAAGGGTTGTCATTTATGAATAAGGATGATCTTGGAAAAATCTGGAAGAGCAGGAAATGTCTCAGTCTAACTCCAAACACGGAATTTATTAGCAAAAAGGAGCAAAGAGGGACAAAGATAAAATGGATAATTAAAATGCTAAAACCCGATAAAGATCTTTTATTTGTGAGCGCTTTCTTTGGTATTCTGATTTCAGCCCTAGGTATGGTAATGGCCCTTTATACTCAAAAACTTATTGATAAAATACTACCGTCAGGGCAATTGAAGTTACTTATCTTAAGTTCGGGACTTGTATTTATCCTTCTTCTATCAAGGATTATAATCGCTTCGATAAGGCAACTATTCCTATTATTGCAGGGCAAGATATTCAATATTCGTGTTGTTGATGATTTTTTCAGTACCCTTCTTCTTCTTCCAAAATGGTTTTTTGATACGAGAAAAACCGGAGATTTTGTTGCCCGGTTAAATGACACAATGAGAATTCAGAGAGTACTTGCAGATATAATAAGTGTATATATAATAGATATTCTTGTTATAATAATTTCTGTTGTATTGCTTTTTTATTATTCTTTCACTGCCGGAGTTTTATCGTTGATTTGTTTACCATTAACATATTTCGTGGTGAGCGGGTGGAATGCTAAAATAATATCATCTCAGAAGGATCTGATGGCAGGTTATGCTTTAAATGAAAGCAACTATATCGATTCGATCAGAGGGATCACAGAAATAAAAAGCCTGAATCGGCAAGATGTTTTTTCGAAAAGGAATAAAACTATCTATTCCAGCTTTCAGGAAAATATTTTTATTCTCGGAAAGATTAAAATAAAGCTGAACATTGTAACGGGATTTACAGCAACAGTATATATTATGACTCTTCTCGTATGGTCCGCAAGCCAGGTTATGATATCAAAAATGACCCAGGGAGAGCTTATGGCAATTCTATCATTAAGTTCTTCCCTTCTACCGTCAACCCTGAATCTTGCTCTTATATCCATACCTGCTAGTGAAGTGAAGGTTGCGATCAACAGGATGTTCGAATTTACACAGATAGAGTCTGAAGCATCAGGTGAAAGGGGCCTCTGTAATCTCAGCATTAATAAGATAACTCTGCATGATATATCATTCCGATATCCGGGTCAACGACTTTTAATAGATAAATTAAGCATCACTATAGAAAAGGGGAAGCTTGTTGCACTTGTAGGCGAAAGCGGATGTGGTAAAAGCACCCTGGCTGCGATTGCTTTAAGATTTTGCACACAGGAATCGGGAAATGTTTTGATAAATGAAGGAAATAATGCTCTTGCTCTTCATATTAATGACTGGCGTTCCAGGGTTGCAATTATTCCTCAGGAAATTCATATTTTCAACGGTACAATTCTACAAAATCTGATAACTGAAATTGACGAAATTAAGATAAAGAGGATAATAGATTCTTTGTCAGAGCTTGGGCTTATCCCATTCATTGAAGGTTTCCCGTCAGGTTTATTGACATTGGTCGGAGAGGAAGGGATAAATCTTTCAGGTGGACAAAAGCAAATAGTGGCATTTATAAGAGTACTTCTGACCAAGCCTGATATTCTGATAATTGATGAAGGCACATCTAACATGGACAGGGGGACAGAAACTTTAATTATGGATTTGCTTTCCAAACTGAAAAGCAATATGGGGATGCTTTTAATTTCTCATCGTATAAATATGATTAGAAAACTTAGTGATTTCATATATGTGATGGAAGGGAAAACTATATCAATTATGGGAACACATGAAGAGTTGATCATATCAGATAATTTATACAGCAGGTTTTGGAAGGATTTTGAATAAAATATTTAAAAGTCTGATATTAATGGATTTTCAATTAATAAATTTGATTTGCAATACATCTTGATTTAACTAAATTAAATAGGCGGAAGCCGAAAAGCCTTAATAGAGTAGGCATGAATATAATATGTCTCGCTATGAAAAAATTAAGTATTGAACAAATGATTGAAACCCAAGGAGGCTCATGGAGATCAATCCTTCTTTGTGCTGGTATTGGAGCTCTTTATTCACTTGCAAATCCAGTTGCAGGAATAATCGCTGGAATAACATGCGCAGCATTCGCTGAAAATTCGGAAACGGGATCAGTCGATTGGTAATGGTATGTTTGAGTAATGCAGGGGATATCCTGCATTACTCATTTTTGTTCAAATTTATAAGCCGTGAATAGCTTTAGATAAAATTTCTAATTAAAAATCAAACGCATGAAGACTTATGAAAAAATTAATCCTTTGTTATCTTATAATTCCGTTATTCTTGGGATCATTATTATAATAGTTGGCATTATCTTGTTACTTTATAATTTTATTTTTAAGAAATTAAATATTGATATCCCATTATGGTTTTTTTGTTTTGGTTTGTTTTGTCTTGGGTACAGAAAAGAAAAGTTTGAAAAAGAAAAGGATATTGATTTTATTATTAGAAGGTACCATTCCTTTAGGATATCAATTGCTTTGACTACTGTTATAGTCTTAATAATGTGTTCCTCCTTTATTTTCTCAAAAACCGGAATAGGGATAAATGGATTGCATACCTTACTAATATTTTGGTTGATATTTAATATTTCCTTTATTCTTATAAAGATTTACGAAAGGGGAAAAGAACTAGATCAGAAGAATTAATTAAACGATACTTTCTGTTTGTTGTTTCAATTATGGAGTTTGAACATGATTAAAAGTATTTTTATTCTTCATTCTACCAAGTCTTTCTTACGAAATGGAAAATTAAGAAAGCATTTTCTAAGTTATGGATTTTCAATATTAGGAATTTATTTGATTTTTAGAATCTTATTATTCTTTGGTTTACATTTAAAAGAAATTCTTCTTGAAATTGGGTCCGATCCGATATCTGAATTTAATTCTCTTATACTTTTTTATTTAATTATTGATCTCGTATTGCGTGTTTTTTTAAAACCGTCCTTAATTTTTAGCCTAAATCCATATTTAAGATTACCGATATCACAATCAAAAATTGTGAATTTTATGCTTCTAAGAAATATTTTTGATATTTTTAATTTAATATCGATGTTTCTTATAATTCCATTTTCTTGGAATGTGGTTTATAGTCTCATGGGGTTTAAATCTGCAATTTGGTATCAATCAATATTAACATTTTTGATTTTTTCAAATTGTTATTTAGCGACATATTTAAGATTACTGATTCAATCAAGAATTTATTATTATTCAATTCCTTTTGCATTAATTATTTTACTTTTTATTAAACAAGCACGAGTATTATTACATTCATTCTCATATAATATTGGGTTATTAATATCCAATAGGAATTTCAGTTTATTCATTTTAATAGTTATCTATTTTATTTTAATTGTCATTTTCTTGAGATATAAATATTTAACATGTTTCTATATAGATGCAAATTTTAATAGATTAAATATAAAACTTAATAAAAAATTAAATAATATACATTTTGGTTCAAAACAGGGTATTTTTTCATATTTACTTTTGGAAATCAAACTTATAATAAGAAACAGAAGACCTTTACAAACTATTGGTATTTACCCATTTTTCCCAGTCATAATTATGGCTAATTTGATTACCAGGCATTTAAGTAATTTTATTTTAGTACTTTCCTTAATGTTTATATTAGGGCTTTTCCCAATTCTTTATGGGCAGAACATATTTAGTTGGGAGAGTTCTTTTTTTGACGGTAAAATGGCACGAGAAAGAAAAACTTGCGACTATTTATATGCAAAATATTACCTGTTGTTTGTATTTTCATTCGCTATATTTATAGTTGTTGTACCTTTTTTTATTTGTTTCGGCAAACCTATTTCGCTCTTTATCGTTCTCTTTTTGTTTGTGAATGGGGTAATAAATTTTTTTGTACTTCTTTTTGGTGTATTCAATAGATATAGGATTAATCTGCGTGAGCATATATTTATTAACTATCATGGATATAACGCGATACAATTATCTCTACCTATTTTTGTCCTAATTCTACCGACAGTTCTTTTTGATTTTATTTGTAAATATATTGGCTTAAACATGTGTTTATTAATTTTTTCTATATTAGGTATTTTGTTTATTTTTCTACATAAGATATGGATTAGAAAAATTATTCTTCCTCTCTTTCAGAGGAGAAAATATGTAAATCTGGAAGGATTTAGAAAACTTGAAATTTAAATGATAAAAGTTGAAAATATTAAGAAGACCTATCTTGGTAAAAATGTACTTGATATTGGTAATCTTATGATCAATAAAGGTGAATTCTTGGGAATTGTGGGAAATAATGGAGCTGGAAAGACGACATTTTTCAGATTAATTTTAGATTTGATAAGAGCAGATAGTGGTTGCATTTGCCTGAATAATATTTCAGTTTCAAACTCCGAGAAGTGGAAGAGTTTTACGGGTTCGTATTTAGATGAAAGTTTTCTAATTGATTTTTTAACACCTGAGGAGTTTTTTTCTTTCCTTGGGAAGATATATCATATTACGAATGAACAAATTGAAGAAAAATTAAAATCATTTATTCATTTTTTTAATAATGAGATACTTAATCAAAATGGTAAATATATTAGAGAATACTCGGATGGGAATAAGCAAAAAATTGGAATTTTTTCAGCTTTTTTTTTTAATCCCAAAGTTCTTGTTCTAGATGAACCATTCAATCACCTTGATCCATCAGCTCAAATTGTTTTTAAAAAAATGTTAATAGATATAAATAGAAATGATGGTACAACAATCCTAGTTTCAAGTCATAATTTGAACCATGTTAATGAAATATGCAAAAGGATAATTGTACTTAATAAAGGGAAAATTATAATGGATTGTGACAATAATGGATCAATGCTTGAAACTTTAACAAGTTATTTTTAAAAATATTGAGCACAATTTAATACAAAATTTGATTTCAAACAGGTCATTGCGAGGCGCCCTGCTCAACAGGGCGACGAAGCAATCGGATTCAGGATACTTAAGTGATGTTTGAATGAAGTCTCACCCCTTCGGGGCTCACAATTATAATGTGCAGGTTCACCCCCGGTTTCGCCGGGGGTTATTGATATTCAGCCCCTCGCGGGGCTGCCTCGCCCCTCCGGGGCTTCGGTGACTACATCTACAGCTTCCCGATCCGCTGAATTCGATTGCTTCTCCCGACTAATGCTATTTGTAGAATGGTACGGCTTAAGGAGTAGTCGGGCTCGTAATGACTTTAGCAACTTATTAGTATTGGTACTTTAAAAGGCACAATGTCTTTTATTTATTCAGTCATTGTAATGAGCCCACCCCTCAATGGCGAAATATTTGCAACCCCCTCCGGGGGTTGCATCAATCATAGTAAATGGATGAATGAGTGTTTCCCGCGCCGGACCGGGGTCTTAATAGAATTTTTCCAAACGGTTCCCAGCGCAATATGTCAAGGAATCTCATTTATATTGTTCCTGCCTGAAAAGATTTTGCCCCCCTCACAATGCGTACCACAAACCTAATAGCGCAAAAAAGAGAATCCCGGAAGACTGGCTAGACTTCCGGGATGGGGCCTCTGGTCAGAACGACCAACTGTTCTTAACGAACAAGATAATCAGCACGAAATGCAGCGAGAACTAATAGACTGATTACCAAAACCTGAATAACGAGTGAAGAAACAAACCTGATTTGTGAGGCTCTCCCTTTGATGGAACATAATGATACTCCCATTCCTAAACATTTTCTAAATTGTATTGCAGATATGACAATATTAAAAAGCACCGGGGACACAAAAGTGAACGAGGTATATGTTATACAACATGTTTTCAGCCGTCTGAATCTATATACGAAATGCAGTTGTGATCAAACCTGATGACCATCCCGTCTTCTTTAAGCTCCCTGATGATCCTTTTGACACTCCGTTCACTTATTTCAAATTTCTGCGCCAGCTGCGACGGAGTTCCGGTAGACTTTAGCCTAACAAGCCTGATAATTCTCTCCTTGATACAGGCTTTTACAAACTTGTTCATGGGATACGCTCTTTGTTATTGTATTGTCAGATACATAAATATAAGAAAAAATATTGATTCCTAATGTTTTGTTAAAGAAAAATCTGACGAGACTTAAAAATATTTAAAAAATTAGCAGATAGATTTCTTGTAACCGCAGAGTTCTCAGAGATTTTTACGCAGGGAGCGCAGAGAAACACTTTATGACCCCAGGACCTAAGACTCCAGACCCCCAGACCCCCAGACCCCCAGACCTCAGACTATCTTGAAACCAGCAGGATCAGCTTCCCCAGCCTGACTGGATAATAAAGAACAGCTTTCCAATTGGTTTTACACCCATACCGCTCCTTCATAAACCTGACAGAAGGAAAAATATCACCGGCAATGAAAAGCAGCTTCCGGTGGATGCCCGGAATATCCCTGATGATCTGCCTGTAGACATAACCCGGCCGATCCGGCTTGTTATTCTTGGGACTCTTGAGGAAAAAGACGAATTTGTTTATTGAATCCGGGATGAACCACTTATCAATAAAATCATCGATCCACTGCGGAAACTGTATCCCCCACAGATCGCGAAGGAGCTCAAGCTTCCACGCAAGGATCTTAGTGATGCCCGCCTCCGAAGCCCTGGCCAGCAGGTCCCAGTTTATTATTTCATCCCTGTGCATCCCGAGGAGAAATACAAGATCGGAGTATAACCGCAGCTGTGATTCATTATTTATCTCGTGCTGGTAAAGATGCTTTACAAGAAAAAGGAAAAAGAGCTGCGGCGACGGGATAAAGGCCCTCTCCCTGTCAACCTTTATTTCAGCCGATGAATCAAACAGCATATCTGTAAGCCTGTTCCTCTTTCCGGGGAAAAGCTCTATGTGAATATCGATTGATGCCCCGTTCTTCAACATCGTGGGCAGATGCTTACCGGTGAAGGCAATGATCGGCTTGTGAAGACCCGACTTGACAGGCATTGAATCATACCCGTTTTCCATCATAACATGCCTGGCCCTTATGAAATCACGGCGATCTATAAGGATATCAACATCGGTCATCTGTCTCAGACTGGAATTTCCATATACAGAGAACTCAAGCGCCAGCCCTTTAAGCAGTACCACCTTTATGCCTTCCCTGTTAAGGATCGAAAGGACCTCCTCGATAGCCGTAATATGAAAAGCATTACGGCTTATATTCAGCATCCGTGTTTTCTGAAGAAATTCTGCAGATGCCGGGGGAAGATATGAAAGAAGTGAAAGCCCGAGCAGGTTATTATATACAAGTGATGCTACTCCGTGCTCATTGGCCAGCGAAACAAAATGATCCCAGTCGCTTATCCTGGCTGCAAGCCCTTTCAGCTTTTCAGCCTGTTCGGCTGTAAAAAAAGGTCTGCAAAGCCCGAGCAGCAATATCTCATCATCCTTTATTTCCAGCTCCTTACTCATCACCGAAGCGGCTGCTTTGTTTCAGGTACATATTATAATAGATACCCTGTCTCTTCATAAGCTCATCGTGCGATCCGCTCTCCGCTGCAACCCCGTTATCGAGCACTATGATGAGGTCGGCCAGCTTCACATTTGTGAACCTGTGGCTTATAAGTATCGCTGTCCTTCCTCTTACGATCTCCCTGAAGCGGCTGAAGATCTCATATTCAGTGCCGGCGTCGAGCGCACTAGAAGGTTCATCGAGGATGAGCACGGGAGCATCACGGTACAACGCCCTGGAAATTGCAATCTTCTGCCATTCGCCCCAGCTTAGTTCACGGCTGTCGTCGAACAGATTGCCTATAACGGTATCATAACCCCTGGGAAGACTCCTGACAAGATCATCAACCCCGGTTATGGAAGCTGAAGATTCGATCTTCTCCTGAGATCCCTGACCGTCAATATTCCCAAGTCTGATATTCTCACCGGCGCTGAGGTTGTAAAGCATGAAATCCTGGAAAACCACAGAGAACATTTTCTGGTAAGTCCCGGGATCCATATTCCGGATATCTGCCCCGTCGTAAAGTATCTGTCCGCTATCGGGGTCATAAAGCCTGCAAAGCAGCCTCACAAGCGTGCTCTTTCCCGAACCGTTGTTACCGACAAGTGCGACAACTTCTCCCTTCCTTATTTTAAAGGATACATTACTGATCGCAGGCCTGCTGTTGCCAGGATAGGTAAAGGTAACTCCTCCTGCTTCGATCTCTGATATGAGCGGAACTGGCTTTACTTCAGGCTGCAGGGCGGTGATATTCTCCTTCAGATCCAGGAATTCAAAGGTATCGCCAATGAAAAGGCTGTCTTCATACAGTGAGGCAAGGGAGCTGAATGTCTCCCTGATATACATCATCCCCTGGCGGAACGCCAGGATGAACATTGCCATCTGTCCGAGCGACAGACGGCCGGAAATTGTTCTGACCGCCACCTCGTACAGAACAATAAACAGGGCTGCAGCTTTGAACAGGGTGGATATGGTCTCGATAATTGTCCTTTTTCTCAGGATATTGATCTCCTCCTCCTTCTGCCTTGTGAATGATTCCCTGAACAGTGAAATGAAATAATTTCCCAGGCCGAACAGCCTCAGTTCCCTCGATGGCCTGTCGCCTGTAAGTATCCAGTTATAATAGGCCGATCTTCTTGCTTCCGGAGTCTGATCGCGCTGGAAGTTATAAAGGATATCCGCAAACCAGAGCCTCAGCCATACCCCCGGGATATTTACAACCAGAAGAAGCAGCACGACCCACCAGCTTAGTGATGCCAGCAGGCCCGACATCAGCAGCAGCGACAGCAGTCCCCTGAAGACAGAAACAAGATTATTCAGGATATTGCCCGGACGCCAGGTAGCCTCCCTGGAGGCCCTGGAAAGAATATCAAAATAGGCGGGATTTTCAAAATTTATAAGATCGAGGCTCACCGATTTTTTATGAAGAAGGTCGTACATGTATGATTCGAGCCTGAGGGACTGCTTTTTCCTGACAAAATTTGAAAACTCGAAAGAGATCTCATCCAGGAAAAATACGGCCACAACAGCGATAATAAGGTATAATACAGGCATTAAAGAATGATCATTGGCGCTGCCGGCTCTTGATGTAATTGCATCAATAAGATATTTGACAAGAAAGACCAGGGCAAGCGGCAGGATGCTTCTGACCACTGAGACCACCACATTGACGGTAGCCCAGAGAGGAGCGCTTACCCATACGAGCCTCAGCGATTTTGTGAATAGCTTAACTTTCTTCAATTCGCGGGTTTTATGAACCAAGCTTCTTACGGATCATTATAAAAATAACTCTTATCCTGTTAAGGAAATAACTTGGTCTCTTATTTATTGCAATATCTGCCGGATGAGGATTTTCACCTGTTGCCTCTGCTTTTATCACTCTTCCTGCGATGGAGGAAGCAGGTACAGGATGATCGGCATAGGCATTGCTGTCGCCGCGGGCCACGTAATATCTTACCCCGTTTTTGATGAGGATCTTAACTATCCGGTGCACAACAAGTCCGTTCTCCCTTTTAATTGCAACGATCTCTCCCCTTACCGGATCGCCCTTTACCCTTAGCGGTTCAATAATTATGAGAGAACCGGGCTTGATTGACGGATACATGCTGTACCCGTGAGCCTTTATCCTGATGGTTGTCCCTTCCGAAAGCAGGGAGGTACCGATATTCTTTACCGAATCGCGGAAATTCTTTTTACTATTCATAATAGAGGATAAAATCAATTATGCTTTTGTCGGGTTTGAAGAAAAGCTGTGCGACAGGAAGCGTGGAGCACATTACTGATACAGAACCAATAAGCCTGGCAATGAGCTCACTGTTCCAGTTATGCTGTATGCAGTTGGCCAGAAAAAGGCTTACTGACCGGGCGCCCTTTAAGGGAACAAGCCTGTTCTCCTTTCCGTGATTTATCAGGAATATCCTGGATATCTCCGACTGTGAGGGCAGGTCATTTTTATAGACGGGAGTGTTATACATGAAGTATTTTCCGTCAATATTCCTGATTATCAGCCTGTCGTCGTGGATGACCATGCTGCCTGTCTTGTTCCATAAGCCTGCCATCGTGGTTTTTCCTTTGCCGGATACCCCTGAAAAAATGTATCCCTTCCCGGCATAGTTCACCCCGGAGGCATGGACCATTATATCACCGTTCATTGCGGCAAGATAATAGAGGATAAGTCCGTCGAGCGGGTAATCAAGCGGATCGGTAGAGGATCCGGCTCCCTCAAAATAAAGGTCCCATTCCCGGCTGGTGAGGGAGAATTTCAGAACAGCTTTCTTTTCTGACCCCGCATAGGGAAATATGGTTTTTATAAACAGGTCGGAGCGATGCCTGTAAATGCTCCAGAAGTTATCATCCTTCTGAATATATGACCCGTCGATCTCTTCAACGAGCGGTGCATGAAACACCCTTTCGGTGCCATCGGGTAGCCGGTAAGCTTCCGGATGGACCTTTATTGAAATATCCGAATTTTCATCTGAACAGATATATCCGGCGAATCTTTCTGAAGGCACCAGTTCCAACCCTTTTTCCGCAGATTCGATCTTAATTTTATAATCAGCAATATTCAGATTATAGCTTTTCATTATAAATAGTTACCGGTACGAAGGAGTGGTACGACTGCAAGACTGCAGGACTGCAGGACTGCAAGACAATACTTCCTCTTATTTAATGATCAGATAGGCACTCATTTTACTTAAAAAGTCAAGCAGGTCGGCAGAAGCGGTTTTTTTATCGATATCGAATTCACCTGTGAGAAGGGCAATGATATCGGAAATGGTCCTGTTGCCATCGATCTGTTCCCAGATATAGGCACCGGTCTCGTTCAGAGTATAAACACTGTCCATATCGGCAATGTTATCTGTAACAGGCACAAGCACATATTCATTTCCTGTTTTCCGGGTCACAACCGAAGGGGAGCGTGAGGGCACCGATCTTAGATCCATCTTTCCAAACTGTTTATATATCAAATTTATAAAAAAATACGGCTTCGGGGGTGATACCTGCCAGAGGAACTACATAATCGGGGAAATTCTGAACTTCAAAATGTTAATGATTGTAAATTTCAGTCCACCACTGTAATTCTGGGAAAAAGTTTTAACCACGGAGTCTCACAGCTTGCCCCGATCTATCGGGGGAGTAAAACACGGAGTTACACGGAGTGGGACATTTCAACCTCCGTCATTCCGGGAAAAAGTTTTAACCACGGAGTCTCAAAGAGTAAAACACGGAGTGGAATATTTAATAAATATTTACTGCATAAATTCTAAACTATTACTCTTTGAATACCTTCTTTCAAGGAAAGTACATTGAAATTAATTAGAAAGCCAACTCTGCAGCCCGATAATTTTAAATAAGTCAATAATTGAGCCATATGAACAGGGTTAAATGATTCTACTGATTTTATCTCAATTATGACTTTGCCTTCAACAAAGAGATCAATTCTGTAGCCAAGATCAAGTTTTTTGTCTTCATAAACCAGCGGCATGGGTTTTTGTTTAATTACAAAAAGACCAATTTTATCAAGTTCATAATGAAGACATTCTTCATAAGCAGATTCCAATAAACCAGGTCCAAGGGCACTATGTACTTTATAAGCACATTTTAAGATGGAGCTGGTAAGTTCCTGATGTAATAGCTGCATAAAAATAGTTTTAGCGAGACATAATAAAGATAAAATATTTCTAACACAAATGCCAAATTTTTATTAATCTCAAAACAGTGTTACTCCGTGATAACTCAGTGTCACTCCGTGGTTATATCTTAAAAGTCAATTCAAAATTCAATTGATTAGAAGTCTTAATATAAATCCCCAAAGTATTATGAATAGTTTGATATTAATAGAATTGTGAAGACATAGGATGGGTTAAGATTTTGCTAACTTTGCAAAAATTTTTAAAATGTCAAAAAAACACAAAGGGGGAAAGAAATCAGGCATCCCCAGAAAGATTCTTACAGAACAGGTTCTTTCTATCCTTACCGAAGGCGACGGGAAAGGCTTCAATTATAAGCAGATATCAAAAAAGCTGAATCTATCCGAAGAACCGGAGAGGAAACTGATCCCCGATATACTCAAAGAGTTGAAAAACCAGGGACTTATCCAGGAGCTGTATGAAGGCAAATTCAGAGCCAGGGCCACCAGAGGATATGTAACGGGCACAGTCGATCTTACCAGGATGGGTTACGGATTCATCTCGACAGAAGAGATGGAGGAGGATGTGTTCGTGACTGCAAAGAACCTCAAAACAGCCCTTCACGGCGACAAGGTAAAAGTGTGGCTTTATGCAAAGCGAAAAGGAGCAAGACCCGAAGGTGAGGTGGTGGAAATAATTGAAAGAGCAAGAACAACATTCGTCGGGACGGTCGAGATAATGCCAACCTTTGCATTCCTAATGCCCGATAACAAGAACATGCCCTTCGACCTGTTTATCCCGGGTAACAAAATAAACGGTGCATTGCAGGGACAGAAAGCAGTGGCAAGGGTGATCGAATGGGATCCGAAATCGAAAAACCCGGTAGCCGAGATAATCCAGGTGCTCGGATATCCCGGCCTGCATGAGACTGAGATCCATGCCATCCTGGCCGAGTTTGAACTTCCTTACGACTTCCCCGAAGAGGTGGAGCAGGCTGCAGAGTCTATCTCCGAAGTGATAACCGAAGAAGATCTGAAAGGGAGAAGGGACTTCCGGAATATTCCCACATTTACGATCGACCCTGCGGACGCGCGCGATTTTGATGATGCCCTTTCACTCCGTAAGCTTGAAAACGGGAACTGGGAGGCAGGGGTACATATAGCAGATGTCACCTATTATGTCAAACCTGAATCCCTGCTTGAAAAGGAGGCCAGGCAGAGAGCCACATCCGTATATCTTGTCGACAGGGTGGTACCAATGCTTCCCGAAAGACTTTCAAACCATATCTGTTCACTTATTCCTAATGAAGATAAGCTTACCTATTCGGCAGTATTTGAACTTAACGACAAGGCAGAGGTGCTGTCGGAGTGGTTCGGCAGGACGATCATAAATTCCGATAAGAGGTTTTCGTATGGCGATGCCCAGAAGGTGATCGACTCTGGTGAGGGTGATATGAAAGAGCAGGTGGAGGTACTTCACAGGCTCTCACGGCTTTTAAGGGCAAAGCGATTTGCTGCAGGAGCATTCGGTTTTGAAAGGGTTGAAGTCCAGTTCGATCTGGATGAAAACGGGAAACCAGTCGGAATAAGGTTCCGCGATTTCGGAACAGCAAACCAGCTTATCGAGGAATTCATGCTTCTTGCAAACAGGAAAGTAGCCGAACTGGTCGGTAAGAAATTAAAGGGGAAGACATTCGTTTACCGTATACACGACAAGCCCGATCCGGATAAGATCAATTCATTCAGTCATTTCATAAAGCGATTCGGGTATAAGCTTGATGGAGAATCCGAGACCTCTCTCCCCAAGGCAATGAACAGGCTGCTTAAGGATGTTACCGGTAAAAAGGAGCAGAATATAATCGAAACACTTGCCCTGAGGTCAATGGCAAAAGCCGTGTACTCAACAGATAATATAGGGCACTATGGACTTGCATTTAAGCATTACACCCATTTTACCTCTCCGATCCGCCGTTATCCTGATATGATGGTTCACCGTCTGCTTACAGCCTATCTCGACAGTGAAACACCAACGGGTCACGACAAGTACGCAAAGCTCTGCGAGCACTCTTCAAAAATGGAAAGACTCGCTACTGAAGCCGAGAGAGCTTCGATCAAATACAAGCAGGTCGAGTTCATGAGCGACAAGCTTGGGAAAGTGTTTGCAGGGGTCATTTCGGGAGTTACCGAATGGGGCATTTATGTCGAGATTATCGAAAACCAGTGCGAGGGTATGATACATATCCGTGAGCTTTCTGACGACTATTTTGAGTATGATGAGGAGAATTATTGCATTAAGGGAAAGCATACAGGGAAGGTTTACACTCTTGGCGACCGGATAGATATTGAAGTCGTAAAAGCCGACCTTCAGAAAAAGCAGCTGGACTACCGGCTTGCATAAAAATGAGTGGGAGACAAGGAACCCCGCTTTGCGGGATAAACTCCGTGACGAAGTTCCGCGAGGCGGAAGGGTGATGGGAGGAGAGGGAGATTTTTATCCAAATCGAAGAATTTAACCACGGAGTTTCACAGCTTGCCCCGATCTATCGGGGGAGGACAACGCGGAGTTGCACGGAGTGAAATATTTATTGAATATTTATGATTATCGGGACAGTGTTACTCCGTTTTAACTCTGTGTCACTCCGTGGTTTATTCTTTTAATTTAATATCTTCCTGTATTAATCTTAGTAACTCGTCAGTTGCAACTTCTTCGGGAATATTCTTAAGGACAGGCAGGGTGCCTTTATAGATATGAACCTTTCCGTCAGCTGCCCCCACATATCCCCAGTCGGCGCCTGCCATCTCGCCGGGTCCGTTTACAATGCAGCCCATTACCGCGATCTTTAGACCCTTAAGATGACCAGTCTTTTCTCTTACCTTTTTCACGGCCTCCTGCAGGTTGAATTTTGTCCTGCCGCATGTGGGACATGAAAGATAGATCGTTCGCGTTATCCTCGTTCCGGTGCACTGGAGGATCGAAAAACATAATCTGTTTATGCAATTGTAGCGGATCTCTCCCCTGTTGGTAACCGATAAACCTGCGATCCTCCTGTCGGTAAGATAAGCACCAAGGATCGAAGAAGCCTTAACCATAAGATCTTCCGGATCATTTTCTGCAAAAACAGGATTGAGAATTACATTAAGAGGTGTGCCGGTCTCATCAAGCGCTGTGAAGAGCTTCTCAGGGGCATATCTCTCCTTCGTCGGATCATAGGTGAAGATCAGCAAAGAGGTTGGGGGATCAATCCTGGCAACGAGTTCTTTACTGAAATGTGAACCTGTAAGAAGAAGGTTAAGCTTTTCCGATCTGTCAGGTAATCCTGTATATGTCTCCGGTGAGAAAAGCGGGAAGAGATTTTCACGTTCCCTGTTTTGAAGCCAGATCTTAAAGGGTACAACCATCAATACCTTTGCCGGGATCACTTCCGGGCAATCGCGTGCAATTATCATATCGGCTGCGCCATCACCCCTGACAATGGTGCCTGATGTCTCATCAACAGTGTAGCCGGCATCTCTGTAAGCCTCAGGGTTGAGGGTGACATACTGCGTCATGTTGGCAATGACAAGAGGTCCTTTTATCTGCCTGAGAATTTCCGGTTTTTCAGGAAGTGATTTAATTGCTGCCGGCCTAACCGGTCTTGATGCTGATGTACCTCTCGGTATAAATTGAACAAGCTTCCGTGCAACAGGTATCTCATTCTCGGGCTCTTCGGAAAGGGAGACTCTTATTGTATCTCCGATTCCTTCAGTAAGCAGGGCTCCTATTCCGGCTGCCGACCGTACCCTGCCATCCTCACCCTCGCCTGCCTCGGTAACACCAAGATGTATCGGACAGGCAAAGCCCTCCTCCTGCATCATTTTTATGGCTGTCCTTACCGATCCGATCATCACGCCAATATCAGAAGATTTCATTGACAGGACCAAGTTGTTGAAATTCTCAGCCTGAAAAATCCTTATAAACTCCATTGCAGATACTGCCATTCCGAGAGGAGTATTGCCATAGCGTGTCATAATCCTGTCGGAAAGGGAGCCATGATTCACGCCGATCCGGATAGCTGTGCTGTTTGCCCTGCAGATATTTATCAGGGGGAGAAGCCTTGAATGTATCCGCTCAAGCTCCCCGGTGTACTCTTTTTCGGTAAGTTCAATTTTTTCGAATGAGGCTCTTTTATCGGCATAATTTCCGGGATTGATCCTTATCTTTTCAACGATCGCTGCTGCTGTTTCAGCCGCTGCCGGATTGAAATGTATGTCTGCAATAAGAGGCGTTTCAAATCCTGCTTTCTTCAGGGCAGTTTTTATGCTCGCAAGGTTTTCGGCCTCCTTTATTCCCTGGGCAGTAAGCCTGACAAAATCAGCTCCTGCCTCGATGATCCTGATGCACTGGGCTACCGAAGCGCTGGTATCAAGTGTGTTGGTGTTCGTCATCGACTGCAGTCTGATCGGATGGTCTCCTCCAAGAGCCACCCCTCCGATCATTACTACAGAAGACCGATATATAAACGGGCTGTCTGACATTTAAACTCTTAGACTTAGCTCAATTCCCAGTCGGTGCCGTCTTTCCTGTCCTTGATAGTGATACCGAGCCTGGTGAGCTCCTCGCGTATCGCGTCGGAAGTGGCCCAGTCTTTCCTGTTCTTGGCTTCCTGCCGCGAATCGAGGATCATCCTGATAAGGTTCCCTGTGAGGGTCATATCCTGATGTTCTGATGATTCGTCCCTCAATCCGAGTATATCAAAAACAAAGGTGTTGAAGAGATCCCTGAGCACTTTCAGATCATCGCTGTTTAGTGTATCATCACCCTCGTATGCCGAATTGATAACCCTTACTGTCTCGAAAAGAAATGCAAGCAGGACAGGACTGTTCAGATCGTCGTTGATCGCTTCGTAGAGCTTGGAGCTGAGCAGCTCAACATCGATCGTAGATTTGACTGAGACCGGGATCTTCTTCAGTGTTTCGGCTCCCTTCAATAGTCTCGAAAGACCCTTTTCTGCGGCTTGCAGGGCTTCATTAGAGAAATCTATTGTACTGCGATAGTGGGCCTGAAGTATGAAAAACCTGATGGTCATTGGACTGTAGGGCCGTGTCAGCAGATTATGCTTTCCGTTGAACAACTCATCGAGAGTTATGAAATTGCCGAGGGACCTGGCCATTTTCTGCCCGTTGATAGTGATCATATTGTTATGTATCCAGTATCGGACCGATTCATGACCGAGCGCAACTGTCGACTGAGCTATCTCGCACTCGTGATGTGGGAACTGAAGGTCCATCCCGCCACCATGGATATCGAAGATATCGCCAAGATATTTTATACTCATTGCCGAGCACTCGAGGTGCCATCCCGGGAAACCGCGGCTCCAGGGAGAGGGCCAGTTCATTATATGTTCGGGAGGCGCTTTTTTCCAGAGTGCGAAATCGAAGGGATGCTTCTTCTCATCCTGCCCCTCAAGATTCCTTGTATTTACCTGCAGCTCCTCAAGTACCCTGCCGGACAGCTTGCCATAGTTATATTTCTTATTGTATTCGGGAACATCGAAATAGACCGAACCGTTCGACTCATACGCATAACCTTTTTCAATAAGCACCTTGATCATCTCCACCTGCTCAATGATATGTCCGGTTGCGCGGGGTTCGATCGAAGGCTGCAGCAGATTGAGCTGATTCATATTGCGGTGATATGTATTGAGATATTTCTGAACCACCTCCATCGGCTCCAGATGTTCCTGCCTGGCCTTTTTTTCGATCTTGTCCTCACCGGCATCGGCTGTCTCATCCTGCAGGTGACCGACATCCGTAATATTCCTTACGTACCGTACTTTATATCCAAGGTGCAGAAGGTACCTGTAGAGCAGATCAAAGATCACCGCCGGACGTGCATGCCCGAGGTGCGGATCGCTGTAGACCGTAGGACCGCACACGTACATTCCCACAAAAGGCGGGTTAAGGGGTTTGAACTCCTCTTTCTTTCTTGTAAGGCTGTTGTATATAAAAAGTTCGTTTTGCATTGTCGGAAAAGTTGGATCAGCAAAGTTAATGATAATTTGAATTTGTGATTTAAATTATAGGCGGTAGGTTTGGGTATGAAGATTTAACCGCAGGGGCCGCAAAGTCCCGATTTCCATCGGGAAACGCAGAGGTCGCAGAGAAAAAGCTTTATAGGATTTATACACTCTGCGCTCTCCGCGTTTCACGGCGAACGCCATGACCCTGCGTTCTCTGCGGTTAGAAAAAATCCATTTTACACTATAAAAAGCTAATATTATTAATATAAAACTTCTTATTAGGGAGTTGGGGGCTGTTTTTTTTGGAATTTAAAAAAACTTCATTATTTTTGCACCCACTGATCAAATATTCTTTCCATTCGAAAGGTGTTTGGTTTTATTAAGAAGGGCGGAGAGATTAGGCTCTGAGAAACCCTGGCAACCCATCGCCTGATAAGTGATAAAGGTGCCAAAACCTAATCCCGGGGAAAATCCGGGAGATGATAAAAATAAACACGGAAACAATGAATTCAATTCATCTGACTCACAACAATTTCATCATGCCGCTCATGCCTATGTGCATGTGCATGCAATGATCCACTGCTAATCCTGTCTCCTGTACGGACCGGGGAGGCGATCGCCCCGGCAGACGGATTTATTATTTTAATCAATAATCATTTGCAATAACTAAAATCAATAATAAAATGGACACAAAGAAAATAAAGTTCGAAACGCTCCAGGTTCATGCCGGACATAATCCCGACAAGGATACACTTTCCCGGGCAGTACCGCTTTATCAGACATCATCATATGTATTCAAAAGTGCAGCGCATGCAGCTGACCTTTTCAGCCTCAAGGAGTTCGGTAATATCTATTCAAGGATCATGAACCCTACAACGGATGTCTTTGAAAAAAGAGTAGCTGCACTTGAAGGGGGAGCAGCCTCCCTCGCAGTCTCATCAGGTCATGCAGCACAGTTCATTGCATTTTCCACAATTGTAAAAAAGGGCGAGAATTTTGTCACATCCCCTTTCCTTTACGGCGGTACGCATAACCAGTTCAAGGTAACATTCGCGGGCTTTGGCATAGAGGCAAGGTTTGCTGCAGATCTCGATCCTTCATCCTTTGAAAAGCTTATTGATGACAAGACAAGGGCCCTCTATGTCGAAACCATCGGCAATCCGGGTTTCAATATTCCGGACTTCGATGCCCTGTCTGCACTTGCGAAGAAACATGGTATTCCCCTGGTGGTCGACAATACTTTCGGAGCTTGCGGATATCTCTGCCGGCCCATTGAACTCGGCGCCAATATTGTTGTGGAATCTGCCACCAAATGGATCGGCGGACATGGAACAAGCATCGGAGGGGTGATAACGGATGCTGCCAATTTTGACTGGACAAACGGAAAATTCAGCTCATTTACAGAGCCGAGTGAAGGATATCACGGACTGAAATTCAGTGAAGTATTTACACCATCTTCACAGTTCGGCAATATTGCGTTCATAATAAAGGCAAGGGTCGAGGGACTCCGAGACCTTGGTCCGTCGATAAGCCCGTTCAACTCTTTTCTTCTCCTGCAGGGTCTGGAGACCCTCTCACTGAGAATGGAGCGCCATGTCTCAAATACGCTGGCTCTTGCAAAATGGCTTGAGACAAACAGGTGGGTGGAGAAGGTCAATTACCCGGATCTTGAAAGCAGCCCTTACCACAGCCTTGCAAAGAAATACCTTCCAAAAGGGGCTGGCGGTGTACTGAGCTTCGTGCTTAAAACCAAAAAATCAAGAGCGACAAAACTGGTTGAATACCTGAATATTGTCAGTCACCTTGCAAACGTGGGTGATGCCAAGACGCTTATTATACAACCTTCGGCCACGACCCATTCACAGCTTTCTCCCGAGGAGCAGCTGGCTGCCGGCATTGAACCAGGACTGTTCAGGGTATCAGTGGGTCTCGAGCATATCGATGATATTATCGCCGATTTTGACCAGGCTATAAAGCAGGCAATTTTATGAAGCTTTTTCACCATAACAAGCCTTTCACTACAGAAGGAGGAGCAGTTTTCAGCGAGCTGACAATTGCCTATGACACTTGGGGAACCCTGAATGAGAGGAGGGATAATGTGATATGGGTCTGCCATGCACTCACTGCCAATTCTGATGCTGAGACATGGTGGCCCGGGATGGTAGGGGATGGACTGGCATTCGACATATCGGAATACTTTATTATATGTGCAAATATTCTTGGCTCGTGTTATGGCACGACAGGTCCGCTCTCGATCGATCCCTCAACGGGAAAACCATGGCTGAACGCCTTCCCTGTCATAACGGTAAGGGATACTGTCAGGCTGCATGAAGCATTGAGAAAGTATCTTGAGATAAACAGTATCGATATGATAATAGGTTCATCTATAGGTGGATACCAGGCTCTTGAATACAGTATCATGTATCCTGCCATCATAAAGCATCTCGTCTTCATTGCCTCAAGTGCAAGACAGTCGCCATGGGCGATCGCCTTCGACCAGTCACAGAGGCTGGCCATAGAGGCTGACCCTTCATTCTTTGGAGATGATGAGAACGGCGGGAAGAAAGGGCTTCGTGCAGCAAGGTCCATAGCTCTTCTGAGCTATCGCACCTCCTATGCCTATAACAAGACCCAGGCCGAAGATGATGACGAAAAGATAGATTTATTCAAAGCCTCTTCATACCAGGATTACCAGGGGGACAAGCTGGTGAAAAGGTTCAACGCATGGTCGTACTACCGGCTGACACAGCTTGCCGACAGCCATAACGCAGGACGGGGAAGGGGAGGGGTGAAAAATGCACTCCGCCTTATAAAGGCTTTGACCCTTTGCATAGGGATAAAAAGTGATATCCTCTACCCGGTCGAAGAGCAGAAGTTTGTGGCACAAAATGTCGCTGGCGGACAATATGCAGAGATAGACTCATTCTTTGGACACGACGGATTTCTTATAGAGACGGGTCAGGTAAGTGAACTAATTAAGAATTTCAGGGATGAATACCCTGTAAAATGAAAATCAAATGACAAGAGATAAACTTAGAATTGGATTATTCGGATACGGCTGCGTGGGACAGGGTCTCCATGATGTGCTGAACAGCAGCAGCGGATTCAAGGCCGACATTGTAAGGATCTGTGTAAAGGACCGTACAAAAAAGAGAAGGATCGCGATGTCAAACTTTACCTTTGACAAAAATGATATACTCAACGATGAATCCATAAACCTCGTTGTTGAGCTTATCGATGACCATGATGAGGCCTTCAATATTGTAAGTGAAGCCATGAGCAGGGGAAAAAATGTGGTGACTGCCAATAAGAGGATGATCGCAAACCACTTCAGGGAACTGGTTGATCTGCAGCAGAAATACAAAGTCTCATTACTTTATGAAGCCTCGGCAGGCGCCAGTATACCTATCATCAGGAATCTCGAGGAATACTACGACAATGAGCTTCTTTATTCTCTCAGGGGAATCCTTAACGGTTCAACAAATTATATCCTGACAAGGATGCATAACGAGGGAATGCCTTATTCGCAAGCCTTGAGGGAAACCATCGACAAGGGATTTGCAGAATCGGACCCGACACTCGATGTTGAAGGATATGACGCAAAATTCAAGCTCTGCATCATAACAGGGCATGCATATGGACTATTTCTTGAACCTGAAGAGGTTTTTCACTACGGAATAAAAACGATATCAAAATTTGATATTAAGTATTCGAAGGAGAAAGGATTCAAGATCAAGCTTGTTCCCTTCGTGGGGAAAACCAATGAGAATACGATCACAAGCTTTGTTCTTCCACGGTTCATCTCTTCTGATAAATACCTCTATAATGTCGATAATGAATATAACGGAGTGATTGCTGAGGCGGCATTTGCCGACAAGCAGTTCTTTTCGGGCAAGGGTGCCGGAGGCCATGCAACTGGAAGTGCAGTGCTTTCTGATATCTCAGCTAATTCGTACGGTTACAGGTACGAATACAAGAAGTACCAGCAGGGCACAGTACAGAATTATACCCGCAACCACAGGCTTGAGATATATTTGAGGTACAGGGACGAGAAGGACAGGGAATTATTTGGATTTGAGGAAGTCTCAGAATACTTTAGCAGCAAGATTTGCAACTATGTTATCGGGGTGGTCAATCTCGAAAGACTCTACGAACTTAGAGAACAGCTCCCCGGCATGGATGTTTTTATAGTGAATACAGGGAGGAAATTTAAAAAAGCCGCCCCCCATCCCCCCTAAAGGGGGGCTAATTCACGAGTTTCAGCCGGGATTCCGGTTATTATTCGTGTACTAGGCCCCCTTTAGGGGGCAGGGCCTGACGTTTAATATCAGGCCCGGGGGCAGAAATATACAAGCAGAAAATTATGTTATCTTGAAAAATCAAATTGAAGATATTGTAAAACAGCGGATCCTTATCCTCGATGGGGCGATGGGGACCATGATCCAGAAGCACAGGCTTTCGGAGGAGCAGTTCCGGGGCGATCGTTTTAAGGATCACCCCAGGTCGCTTAAGGGAAATAATGATCTTCTCGTACTTACACAACCCGAGATCATCAGGTCAATACACACCGGGTACCTTGAGGCAGGCGCTGATATTATTACAACCAACACCTTCAACTCCAACAGGGTCTCCATGGCCGATTACGGGATGGAAGATCTTGTTTATGAGCTTAATCTGCATGCAGCCAGAATTGCGATCTCCGCCGTTGAGGAATACGAAGCAAGGACAGGCACGAAGGGTCATTTTGTTACAGGGACACTCGGTCCCACAAACAAAACAGCCTCTATGTCGTCGGATGTAAGCGATCCGGGTGCCCGCTCGGTTTCGTTTGACGACCTGACGGAAGCTTACTCTGAGCAGGCCAGGGGCCTGATCGACGGTGGCGTGAACCTGCTGCTCGTGGAGACGATCTTTGATGTTCTGAACTGCAAGGCTGCATTGTTTGCAATAGATACTGTATTCGGGGAAAAGGGAATCAGGCTGCCGGTGATGGTATCCGGAACAATTACCGATGCTAGCGGAAGAACTCTTACCGGGCAGACTCTCGAGGCCTTTATGATATCTGTTTCGCATTTTCCGCTGTTCAGCCTTGGACTCAACTGTGCACTCGGAGCTGAACAGCTCAGGCCATTCATTGAAGAGCTTTCGGCAAAGAGCAGCTTTTATGTTTCGGTTCATCCCAATGCCGGTCTTCCCAACCAGTTCGGAGAGTATGACCAGTCGGCGGAATTCATGACATCAGTCGTGAGTGAGTTTATGAAAAATGGATGGGTCAATATCATCGGGGGATGCTGCGGCACCACTCCTGCCCATATAAAAGCGATCGCAGCCGCAGCAGGAGACTATGAACCAAGAATTATACCGGAAATAAAAAAATATACACGGCTCAGCGGGCTTGAACCTCTTGTGATCACTCCTGAGACGAACTTTGTAAATATAGGCGAACGGACAAATGTTTCAGGGTCGATTAAGTTTGCCAGGCTCATACGCGATGAGAATTATGCTGAGGCGCTTGCCGTGGCAAGAACCCAGGTAGAGGGAGGCGCACAGGTGATCGATATCTGCATGGACGAGGCTATGCTCGATTCCGAAAAAGCAATGGTGAAGTTCGTAAATCTTGTGATGTCGGAACCTGATATTGCCAGGCTGCCTCTGATGATCGACTCATCGAGATGGGCTGTTATTGAGTCTGCCCTTAAATGCATTCAGGGAAAATCGGTCGTTAATTCGATTAGCCTGAAAGAGGGTGAGGGGAAATTCCTGGAGCATGCAAAAAAAGTCAGGAAGTACGGGGCAGCGGCTGTTGTCATGCTTTTTGACGAGAAGGGACAGGCAGACACCTTCGAGCGAAGGATCGAGGTTGCTTCCAGGTCGTACAGGCTTCTTACAGAAAAAGGCAGTTTTCCTCCCGAGGATATAATATTCGATCCAAATGTACTGGCTATTGCTACCGGCATCGAGGAGCATAACAATTATGCCGTTAACTTCATCAGGGCTGCCGAATGGATAAAGCAAAACCTCCCTTATGCCAAAGTGAGCGGGGGTATCAGCAACCTTTCGTTTTCGTTCAGGGGGACAGATCCGGTAAGGGAAGTAATGCACTCGGTATTTCTTTTTCATGCTATAAAGGCAGGCCTCGACATGGCAATTGTGAATGCCGGGATGCTGCAGGTTTACAGCGAGATACCACCCGACCTACTGCAGCTTACCGAGGATGTTGTGCTGAACAGGAGGAAGGATTCCACCGAGCGGCTGGTGAAATTTGCAGAAGGGCTGAAGCAGAAAGACAAAAAAGAGGAAAAGGTAAATGAGTGGAGGAACATGCCGCTCCTTGAAAGGATAAAGCATTCCCTGATCAGGGGTTTTGATGAATTCATCGAGCAGGATGTCGAAGAGGCCAGGCAGCATTACCCAAAAGCAATAAACATCATCGAGGGACCTCTTATGGAGGGGATGAATGAGGTCGGCGACCTCTTTGGCGCCGGGAAGATGTTCCTGCCTCAGGTTGTGAAGACCGCAAGGGTGATGAAGAAGGCCGTGGCAAAACTTACTCCCTATATTGAACTGGAAAATGAAGGAACGGGTAAAAGCAACGCGGGCAAAGTTTTGCTTGCAACGGTGAAGGGTGATGTCCATGATATCGGGAAGAATATTGTGGGAGTTGTGCTTTCCTGTAACAATTACGAGGTAATAGACCTGGGAGTAATGGTTCCTGCCGACAGGATAATCGACACCGCGATACAGGAGAAAGTCGATTTCGTAGGTCTGAGCGGACTTATAACACCTTCGCTTGAAGAGATGGTACATGTTGCTTCGGAGATGCAGAGGCGAAACATGAAGCTGCCTCTCCTGATCGGAGGCGCCACCACATCGGAGATCCATACTGCCGTTAAGATAGCTCCTGCCTACTCACAACCTGTGGTCTATGTTAAGGATGCATCAAAAACGGCAGGTGTGCTGGCGGGACTTTTTGATCGTGATAAAACCGGGAAGTTTGCATCAGGAGTATCTGAAAAATATGAAAGGCTGAGAGTTGAGCACAATGCTGTGCAGAGATCAAGAAGCCTTCTCACGCTTGAAAAGGCCAGGGAGAACAGGCTGGTTACAGACTGGCAGTCATATGTGCCTGCAAAACCTTTAAAGCCGGGGGTTCATATCATTAAAGAATTTGATCTTTCAGAGATAGAAAAATATATCGACTGGACATTCTTCTTTTTTGCATGGAAATTAAATGGAAAATATCCGGCAATTTTCAATGACCCTGTCAAGGGTGAAGAGGCAAGGAAATTATTCGATGATGCTCAGAAATACCTGGGGGATATAAAGAAGGGACGGATCATCAGATCGAGGGGTGTTTTCGGACTTTTTCCTGCAGCATCTTCAGATGATGATGTACTTGTTCGCACCCGGGGGAAAGAAAAGGAAGTTACTGTCACTCTCAGATTCCTCAGGAACCAGGAGGTGAAAGAGAAGGGGAAACCAAACCTGTGTCTTTCGGATTTTATTGCACCTGAATCGTCAGGAGCTGATGATCATATAGGAGCATTTGTCGTTGCCGCTGACATTGACGAGGAGAAGATGAAGCAGTACGCCAGTGATGATTATGCAAACTTCATTATAAGGATCCTTGGCGACAGGATAGCCGAGGCTGCCGCTGAGCTTCTGCACGAGAAGATCCGTAAGGAATACTGGGGATATTCACCGGATGAAAAACTCCAGCCTGAGGATCTTTTCAGGAATGCCTTCAGGGGGATCCGTCCTGCGCCAGGGTACCCGGCCTGTCCCGATCATACCGAGAAAAGAACTATTTTTGACTTGCTGGATGCAGAGAAGAATGCAGGAGTGACGCTTACTGAGAATTATGCCATGGTTCCTGTTTCGTCTGTCAGCGCTTACGTTTTTTCACATCCCGGATCAACTTATTTCAACCTGGGAAAAATTGGAGATGACCAGCTGAAAGAGTATGCCGGCAGGAAGAAGATGACATACAAGGAGGCCGAAAGATGGCTTTCACAAAATATCTGAACTTTAGAAAATGAGTGTAATTGAATCAATTAATAGCGCAAAGGGGCCGTTGTTCACATTTGAGCTTTTGCCGCCGCTCAAGGGGCACAGCATCGAAAGAATTTACACAGCGATCGACAGGCTTATAGAATTTCAGCCTGCGTATATAAATTTCACCACGCATCGCAATGAGATAATTTACAAGGAACGTCCCGACGGGCTCCTTGAAAAGAAGGTGGTGAGACTTCGCCCGGGCACGATAGCACTGGCCGCGGCTGTTAAATATAAATACAATATTCCTGTGGTCCCTCATGTATTGTGCGGGGGGTTCACGAAAGAGGAGACAGAGAATGTGCTCATAGAGATGAAATTCCTGGGAATAAACGATGTGCTGGCACTGAGGGGAGATCCGCAGAAGGGGAGTAGATCATTCATTGCAGAGAAGAACGGTCATCAGAACACATTTGAGCTGGTCCAGCAGATCGCCGAAATGAACAGGGGCAAATATCTCGAAGAGACTCTTGAAAATGCCGAACCGACCTCTTTCTGTATTGGCGTGGCCGGTTACCCGGAGAAGCATTTTGAAGCCCCCAACAGGCAGGTCGATCTGGAACATCTTAAAAAGAAGGTGGATGCGGGAGCTCATTATATAGTCACACAGATGTTCTTCGACAACAACCGGTTCTGCCGTTTCCGTGATGAATGTGCAAAGAACGGCATCAATATTCCGATAATCCCGGGTATAAAGCCTATTTCAGCGCTCAATGATATAAACCTTCTCCCGCAAACCTTCCATATTGATCTGCCGAATGATCTCTTTGTAGCGGTGAGAAAATGCAAGAGCGACAAGGAGGCAAGGGAGGTGGGGATCGAATGGGCAACTGCCCAGTCAAAGGAGCTTATCAGGCTTGGTGTTCCCGGCATACATTACTATACTCTCGGAAGATCCGATAATATCGCCAGGATCGTAAAGGCTTCCTTTTAAAGAAAGAGAGGGGGAGACCAGGATAACAATCACCCCATCACCCCATCACCCACTCACCCCCTCAGAAAGGTAATATCTAAGAAATATATAAATTAATTATTGTCCTTGATTTTTTTCGCGATGGCTTTTATGTGCTCCGGTGTGGTTCCGCAGCAGCCACCGATAATATTTGCTCCGGCAGCAATTATTTCTTCAACATAAGAGGCCATTATCTCAGGCGATTCACGATATACTGTCTTTCCTTCTATAAGCTCCGGAAGTCCTGCATTTGCCTGTATAATAACAGGTATCTCCCTGTCTGTGCTTCTGATGGCTTTTACAATACCCGTCATCTGTGCGATCCCGTTCCCGCAGTTCGATCCCACAACATGAGCACCCGCGTTCTTCATGGCAACAACCATCTCCTGCGGTGAAACGCCCATCATTGTCCTGTATTCTCCCTTCGGGTTAACAGAAAATGTCATTGTGGCAATTACAATGCAGCCGGTATTTTCCCTGGCAGCCTTTACAGCTATGGAGGCCTCGTCAATTGCCGACATTGTTTCAACTATAATTATATCAGATCCCCCTTTTTCAAGGGCAACTGATTGTTCGCTGAAGGTCTCGTAAAGCTCAGATTCAGTAATGTCGCCCATAAGGAGCATCTTCCCGGTAGGTCCTACCGAGCCAGCAACATGGATCTTATTGCCGGCGGCTTCTCTTGATATTTCTGCGGCGGCCCGGTTTATTTCGGAAGCTTTACCGGATAATCCCCAATTGCCAAGCTTGATGCCTGTTGCACCAAAGCTGTTAGTTTCAATGATATCGCAGCCGGCTTTCACATAACTACGGGCTATGTCCAGAACTTCCTTCCTGTGAGAGAGGTTCCATAGTTCAGGGCACTCTCCCGGCTGCAGTCCCTTTGCCTGTAAAAAGGTACCCCAGGCGCCGTCGGATAGTAAGACACGGGTTTTAATCTCATCAAGAAGGTTCATTTATTATAATTTGAATTCCTTTTTTATCCTGTCAACATAATCGAGCTTCTCCCATGTGAAGAATTCTACCTTCTTCTGCCAGACCTTCCTGCCGTTGCCATTAACGCTTTTCGGGGAGCTGCCCGGTACTTCATAGTAGACATCAATATTTGCAGTATAAGGATTGCGACCAAAATGTCCGTAAGAAGCTGTCGGTATGAAGATGGGATTTTTGAGTCCGAAACGCTTCACAATTGCATACGGGCGCATATCAAACAGTTTGCTGACCTTCGTTGAAATTACACCGTCGGTAACTGTTTTCCCTTTGCTGTCCCTGACCTTTGCTGTTCCGAAAGTATTCACGTTAAATCCTACCGGTTCAGCCACGCCAATGGCATAAGCAACCTGTATCAGTACCTGTTCGCATACGCCTGCAGCCACAAGGTTCTTTGCAATATGACGTGCAGCATATGCTGCCGACCTGTCAACTTTTGAAGAGTCTTTCCCTGAGAAAGCGCCTCCGCCATGTGCTCCATGGCCGCCATATGTATCGACAATTATTTTTCGTCCTGTAAGTCCTGTATCTCCGTGAGGTCCGCCGATCACAAATTTTCCTGTGGGGTTGACCAGCAGCTTCAGTTCTGAAGTGAAGAGCTTCTGAATTCTTGAAGGCAGATCCTTCTTAACTCTCGGGATCAGAATACTGAGGACATCATCCTTTATCTGTTTCTGCATCGCTCTTTCTGCAGCTTTCTCAGCATTTGCCGATCTGTTTTTAGCCGTGATGAATTCATCATGCTGTGTACTAATGACGATGGTATCAATTTTTAAGGGTTTACCCTTATCATCATAAGCGATCGTTACCTGCGACTTGCTGTCGGGACGCAGGTATTTCATCTTTTTGCCTTCACGCCTTAAAGCTGCCAGCTCCTGGAGAAGGAGATGAGCGAGATCAATGCTCATTGGCATATAATTATCCATTTCGCGTGAGGCGTAACCGAACATCATACCCTGATCGCCGGCTCCCTGTTCCTCGGGTTTATCTCGCACAACACCCCGATTGATATCGCTCGACTGTTCGTGGATCGTTGAGATGACGCCGCATGAGTCGCAATCGAACCGGTATTCGGCTTTGGTATAGCCTATGTTCCTGATGACCCTGCGGGCAGTTTCCTGAACATCGACCCAGCCTTCCGTCCTCACTTCGCCTCCGCAAACTACGAGGCCGGTTGTAACAAATGTTTCACAAGCAACCTTCGACTCAGGGTCCCAGCGAAGAAATTCATCGAGCAGCGCATCTGATATTTGATCGGCAACCTTATCGGGGTGCCCTTCCGAAACCGATTCTGAAGTAAAAAAATAGCCCATATAATGAAATTAAGTTTATTGTTAAACAACAGGATGGGTAGATTGGTTGACTTGAAAATCCGGAATATCCGCGTTTTAGCATTTTTTTTCCGTGGTTGCAATCAGCTCAAATCTTTCCACCGCGTTTTGACGGGACAAAGCAAATAAAAAATATCGTTATAAACAAAAAAATCAGGATGTAAGGAGCCTGAAAATCTCCTCGAGGTTGCTCTCCTGCTTCTGCAGGGAGAGTACGGTGAGATTATTTAAAACAGCGAATGAAAAGATGAAAGGACGTATATCCTCATTACCTTCTGATTCAACGGCCCAGGTACCGGCTTTTACCTGTTTCAGCGAAGTTGCACCTGTTGCTGCCCTGAGAGCTGCTTCTCCGGGTTCCCTGTCAAATTCGACAGTGACCACCTGGCGCGGCTTTTTAATCTTTGAATAGATACCAGCCTTGTCTTCATCGGCAACTATAACGCCTTTGTCAATTATTATGATCCTGTCGCAAATAGCATCCACCTCCTGCATGATGTGCGTGGAGAGCATTATGGTTTTGGCTTTTCCGGCCTCCTTTATCAGGTTCCTTATTTCAATTATCTGGTTTGGATCGAGGCCCGATGTTGCCTCATCGAGGATGAGCACCTCAGGTGAATGGACCAGGGCCTGCGCAAGGCCTACACGTTGCCTGTATCCTTTTGAAAGTGCCCCTATCCTTTTATTCTGTTCGGGAGCAAGTCCGGTTACGGATATTATTTCATCGACAGCTTTTGAACTCCTCTTTCCTGAGATATAAAATGACGCTACGAACCGGAGGTATTCCCTTACATACATCTCGGGGTAAAGGGGGTTGTTCTCTGGCAGGTAGCCGATCTTCTTCCTTATTTCAGGATCATCAGTGCCAGCTTCAATATTATTTACAAAAACCTTGCCTGATGAAGCAGGAATGAAACCGGTAATGATCTTCATCATCGTCGATTTTCCGGCGCCGTTGGGGCCGAGAAAACCCACGATCTGGCCTGTCTTTACCTCAAAGGAGACATTATCCAGGGCCTTTTGCTCCCCGTAAAATTTTGTTACCTCTTTTACAACGATCGACATTGTATCTCTTCTAATGATAAAAACCGTGCGCTAAGATAGGGGATTAAGGAGTTTTCACAAAATATTGTCACGCCCCGTTGGGGCTTATGGTCCGGAGGGAGTATTTGCCCCCGGTTTCGCCGGGGGTTATTGGTATTCAGCCCCTCCCGGGGCTTACTCGCCCTTTCAGGGCTTCGGGACACTGACGGCGGTTTAGGCTCCGAAGGCAAGGAGCAACGCGACATAGTCCTGCTCTGCGGAAAAGGGACACATTTTATCAATAAAACCCTTTAAAAATATTTTGATAATTAAAAATATCATAGTAATATTGTACTATATATATAATACACTAATCCAATAATGCTATGATCAAGTTTGTTTTGGATCCTAAGGCAGGTGTCCCGTTTTACCGGCAGATAATCGACCAGATAAAATATGGGATTGCTTCAGGTAACCTCCAGGCAGGGGAACAGCTTCCTACAGTAAGATTCCTGGCTGTCGATCTGAAGGTTAACCTGAATACGGTGACCAAGGCTTATAAGGAACTGGAGATACAGAATATCCTCGAGACCCAGCAGGGAACAGGGACCTTTATAGGCAGGACGGAGGTGCTGATACCGGCAGGTGAGCTGAAAGCCAAGCTGGAAAGCATCTGCAATGAATTTCTCACTATTGCGCACAGTTACGGTTTTACAAAACAGGACGTTGTAAATGAACTTCAAAAACAAAATACAAAATGAAACCAAATCCAATCTTCCTCACAAATTTCAATCCTGTATCAGTTACAGTTTTGGTGATCCTTCTTGCCATATCACTTGGACTTTACATCCTTAAGATCACAAGCGAACCTTTACTTGCCTTTTCAATCATCCTTTCGGTACTGATCGCCAGCTCCATCCAGATAGCTGATCAGTGGGAAAAAGCAGTTGTCCTCAGAATGGGGAAATTCCAGGGACTCAAAGGCCCCGGTCTCTTCTTCATTCTTCCGATACTCGACAGGGTAAGCACGTATGTCGACCAGCGCGTCCGCGTAACGGAATTCAAGGCCGAACAGACCCTGACCAAGGATACAGTTCCCGTTAATGTCGATGCAGTCGTGTACTGGACAGTCTGGGATGTTGAAAAGGCCGCCCTGGAGGTCCAGGAATATGTGAAGGCAATATCATTCATTGCCCAGACCGATCTGCGCGATATTATAGGTAAGCATGAACTTGCCGACCTGCTTCAGGACAGGGAAAAAATTGCAGAGGATCTTCAGAAGACGCTCGATACAAATACAAATCCCTGGGGGATAACATGCCAGGCAGTAGGTATAAGGGATATAGTCATCCCGCCGGCCCTCGCAGATGCAATGAGCAAGCAGGCCCAGGCTGAAAGGGAAAGGAAAGCAAGAGTAATACTCGGGACAGCTGAAACGGAGATCGCTGAAAAATTCGCCAAAGCCAGCGAGCAGTATATCAATAATCCGATAGCACTTCACCTCAGGGGTATGAACATGCTTTTCGAAGGATTGAAAGAGAAAGGCTCAATGGTCATTGTTCCAAGCTCGGCACTCGATTCAATGAACCTTGGTGTGATCGGCGGACTCGCCTCACTGGCCAAAATGAGTGAAAAGGAATAATTCTCAGTCGCCCCAGCCACCCATGAACTGGCCGACCTTTGCAAAGGATGCCTTCGGGTTGACACAGCATACAGGTATTTTTGAGCTGTTGGCAATAATATATTGTTCGGATGCGCCAACCATGTAATCGGCAAAAGTGATATTCTTGGTCGTGATGATAAGGATGAGGTCTGCATTTATCTTCAGGGCAAAATCTATTGTCTGCTGAGCAATATCACCTTTTGCCAGTTCATGAACCTCATATTCGATATTGTTCTGCATAAGATACTTGACCGCAAAATTCATATTCACGCTTGTCTTCTTCGCAAGATTCTTGTCGGTGGTGAGTGACTTGATGATATGGATCTTGGAATCAAAATATTTTCCCATGAATATCGCCATCTTCATCTTCTCCTTGTTTTCATTCCTGAAGTCAACAGGGAAAACGATATTATGATATCTCTCCTGATCTCTCGGCGGATCCTGGACCACAATAAACGGCACTTTTGATTTTACAATGACCTTTAGGGCCCAGCTCCCCGTAAGCTTCTGCATTCCTTTCATTCCATGGGTACCCATGACCACAAGACTTGCATCCTTGTCATTCGCAAAAGCAGAAATTGCACTGAAGATCGAACCCTTTGAAAGGTGCGAGGCAATGTGCATATTATATTTTTTCCCCTGTTCCCCGGCAACATTTACAAGTTTCTCTGTAACGGCAGATTCATCGTGAGGCTTGATCTTATCATCAATAATATGAAGCAGGCAGACCTCATTCCCAACCATCCGGCTAATTTTCACGGCATGTGCAAGTGCATGTTCGGCCACATGAGTAAAATCCCACGGAACTACAATGAGCTTTTTATGTTCTTCCATAGCCATTTTATTTTCATTTTATATGTAAAGTTATTCAGATTTTAGCAATTATCAAATCTGTTGCCCGGGGTGCAAAGGGACTCTTCATATTAAAAACTCGTGCAGCAATGAAATATTTTAAAAGATCTCAGGTTTTTCAGGAAAGGATCTGCCATATCGCTCAAAAATAGTGCCATTTTTGATCAGGAAGGCGGAGTTTTAAAGGCTGAAAATAAGGCTCATTGACCGATGAGAGAAAATAATGGTGATTTATTGAGAGTTAGCGGCTAACAATTTACTATTTTTGCATGTTTATTTTTTGAAAATTCAACGGTAAAACATGAAACGGGAAAAGATCAAACAATTATTATCGGAATCTCCGGTGGGGAAAAATGTACTTGTAAAAGGGTGGGTAAGGACAAAAAGAGATAACAAGAATATCATATTTATTGCATTGAATGATGGCTCCACGATCAATAATATCCAGATTGTTATTAATCCTGACAAGTTTGATGAAAAGATCCTGAGAGATGTTTCAACCGGTGCCTGCATGGCCGTATCGGGGAAACTGATAGAATCTCATGGAAAAGGGCAGGCCGTGGAAATAAACGCTGAAAATATAGAGCTCTACGGCAAGGCTGATGGGGAGACATACCCGCTTCAGAAAAAGGGTCATTCGATGGAATTCATGCGTGAGATCGCCCACCTGAGGTTCAGAACAAATACTTTCGGCGCCGTCTTCAGGATAAGGCATGCAATGGCATACGCCATTCATAAATATTTCAACGACAGGGGTTTCTTTTATCTTCATACGCCCATAATCACGGGAAGCGACTGTGAAGGAGCCGGTGAGATGTTCCATGTAACCACTATGCCGCTTACCGATATCCCGAAAAATGAGGACGGCTCTGTAAATTTCTCTTCTGACTTCTTCGGCAAGGAGACCAACCTCACCGTTTCGGGTCAGCTTGAGGGTGAGCTCGGAGCTTTGTCGCTTGGTGAAATATATACATTCGGACCAACATTCAGGGCAGAGAATTCAAATACGCCGAGACACCTTGCAGAGTTCTGGATGATAGAGCCGGAAATGGCATTCTACGACCTGAACGACAACATGGACCTGGCCGAGGATTTCCTGAAGTATCTTATAAAATATGCGCTTGACACCTGCATTGAAGATCTTGAATTCCTTAACAGCATGATCGATAAGGGTCTGCTCGAGCGTCTCAGGTTCGTGCTCGGAAACAGCTTTGTAAGGATCAGCTATACGGAAGCTATGGATATTCTTACAAAATCGGGTAAGAAATGGGAGTATCCTGTAGGCTGGGGACGTGACCTTCAGGCCGAACATGAAAGGTTCCTGGTTGAAGAGCATTTTAAAAGACCCGTGATCCTTATCGATTATCCAAAAGATATAAAGGCATTCTATATGAAGCAGAATGACGACGGCAAGACTGTAAGGGCTATGGATGTTCTCTTTCCGGGGATTGGAGAGATAATAGGCGGATCGCAGCGCGAAGAGATGCACAGCAAGCTTCTCAACAGGATCAATGAACTGAAGCTGAAGGAGAAAGACTTCTGGTGGTATCTGGAAACCCGTAAGTACGGCACAGCACCTCACAGCGGATTTGGACTCGGCTTCGAAAGGCTCATACTGTTCGTTACCGGAATGTCGAATATAAGGGATGTGATCCCATTTCCCAGGACACCCAGGAATGCTGATTTTTGATGAGATAACTTTGGGTAATACCCGGAGGGGAGAATAATGTTAAAACAGCGGTTACAGCAGAAATTACTTCAGAAGCTTTCCCCGCAGCAGATCCAGATGATCAAGCTGCTTGAAATTCCGACGATGCAAATGGAGCAGCGGATCAAGAAGGAGCTCGAGGAAAATCCTGCCCTTGAGGAGGGAAATGAGGAGGAAGAGGTCAGCCAGGCGGAGGAGGAGGAAGTCACCGGGGAAAACGATAAGGATAAGGACCAGGATGAGTTCACCATTGATGATTATATCGATGATGACGACATTCCCGAATACCGGATCCAGACTTCAAACTACAGCAGGGACGACGACAAACGGATGGAGATTCCGTTCTCTTCAGGCTCTTCATTCCAGTAACTGCTTGAATCACAGCTCGGGCTCAGGGAACTTACCCCCGAACAGAGGATACTTGGCGACTATATTATCGGGAATATAGATGAGGACGGGTACCTGCGGAGAGAGCTTGCAAATATCGTTGACGACCTGGCTTTTCTTCAAAATGTTACAACCACGGAGGAGGAGCTTGAAAAGGTCCTGGCTGTGATTCAGGACCTTGAACCTGCAGGTGTTGGAGCGCGTTCTCTGAGGGAATGCCTTATCCTACAGCTTGAAAAGAAGGATCTAGCTCTTCCTTCAGCCAGGCTTGCTCATACCATCCTTAGCGACTATTTTGAGGAGTTCACAAAAAGGCATTACGACAAGATTATAGCCAGGCTTGGCATCAGCGAGGAGGAGCTGAAGGAGGCAAATGATGAGATACTCAAGCTCAGCCCAAAGCCGGGAGGCTCATTTAACGACCCTTACTCAAAGTCATCCCCGCAGATCATCCCCGACTTTATCCTTGAGATAAATGAGGAAGGATTCGACCTTCATCTTAATTCACGGAACCTGCCTGAACTAAGACTGAGCAGGGCATACCAGGAGATGCTGCAGACATACAGCAGGAGCAAGGGTGAGAAGAAAGAAATGAAAGATGCCGTTATGTTCGTAAAGCAGAAGATAGACTCTGCAAAATGGTTCATCGACGCGATAAGGCAACGCCAGAATACCCTTCTTCTTACAATGAATGCCATTCTCGAGTACCAGGAGGAGTATTTTATCGAAGGTGATGAGACGAAGCTCAAGCCGATGATCCTTAAAGATGTCGCAGAGATGACAGGTCTTGACATTTCAACAGTTTCAAGGGTGGCTAACAGCAAATACATCCAGACACATTTCGGGATATTCCCTCTTAAATTCTTTTTCTCCGAAGGGCTGCAGACAGATGCAGGTGAAGAAGTTTCAACACGAGAGATCAAAAGAATACTGCAGGATTGCATCAGCAACGAGGAAAAACGCAGACCGCTGACCGATGAAAGGCTTACAGAGATACTCCAGGAAAAAGGCTACCAGATCGCGAGAAGGACTGTGGCAAAATACAGGGAACAGCTTAATATACCCGTTGCAAGAATGAGAAAGGAGATCTGATGGGTACAAACACGAATGGCAAAATGGCTTTGCTGATGGCAAGAACGGTTTCAGTGATCTTTCATCCGTTATTCATTCCACTCTACAGCCTGCTGGTGATCTTTACCGCACCGACCCTGTTCTGGTACATTCCAATAAGAGCCAAGGAGATCCTTTTTTTTATTTTCGTCGTAAACAATGTTTTTATTCCAATACTGCTCATGCCTCTTTTCAGGTACAGGAACCTTGTCAGATCATGGGTTATCGAAAACCGGACCGAGAGAACGATCCCGCTCATGGCGGTTTCACTGCTTTTTGCGGTAACTGCCTTCATCCTTTCCAGGCTTCAGATACCTCTCTTTCTCAGAGTATATGCATTTTCGCTCACGTTCCTCTCCCTGATACTTCTGACAGTGAACAGATGGTGGAAGATCTCCCTTCATTCAGCAGGAGCCGGAGCGCTGATCTCTGTTGTACTTGTACTTTCACTCAGGATGTCCGCTTCATTGCCATTTTATCTTGGCGCGACTGTCCTGATTGCAGGCCTGATACTTTCATCGAGACTGAGACTTAATTCCCACAGCCCTTCCGAAGTATATGCCGGATTTCTGACCGGGTTGGTCGTACCGGCAGGCCTTATGCTCTTATTCCAGTAACTCATTAAGTGCATCCCTGAGCAGCCTTCTGCTTTCAACGGTGATCCCATCAGACAAGCCTGTATGGTTACCTGGCAGGACAAGATCATCTTCAAGAGAATCCTGACTTGCGGAGACGAACCAGCCCCGTTCTACCATCAGACATGCCAGGTATTCCTGTTCGCTCTGACCTGGCGTGGGAATAATAAGCGCGCTCTTTTGCAGACTTACAAGCTCCATGAGGGTGGTGTACCCCGACCTTGTTATAATATGCTGGCTCCCGAGGATAATTTTTTTCATTTCCGCTGCGGGAAGATGATCGATAAATAACAGGTTGCCTCTGGTAACACTATACGATCTTCCTCCTGGCTTGCCCTCAAGGATGACTGATGGCTTTCCTGATCTTTCAAGTATGCCGGCAAGCTTGTTCCTGAGCATGCTTCTCTGGGGCTCCGGTCCCGATAAGATAACCGTGCAATAGTACTTCGCAGTTAAATTGACCGGTTCCTGGTTTTCCAGGCTGAACCTCGACAGGATCCCGATAAATCTTACGTTTTGCTGGTATTTGACGCCATGGGACAGGTTGCCCGAGAGGTTCAATTCTCCTGGGAGATCCGGGATAAAGCAGTAATCAAATCTTGAGATCAGTTTTCTGATAAGCGCAATGCCTGCGGCATCAGCGAACCGGAGGGCCTTTGGACAGGGCACCCTCATCATATGGGATACGAAAACAGTCTTTATATTTTTATTCCATAATCCAGGCCTGCTGTCGCTGATCACTATATCAACGGAATACTCCTTTATAATTTTTTTCAGTAACCTGTGCTCCTTTATAATATGGTATGCGAAGGATGGAGCGCTCAGGATTATTTTCAGATATTGTGGCAGCCATCCCGAGTATCTTATCCTGAAGCCCGGGAAGCTTATATATTTCAGTCCGTCGACCTCATTTCTGAAGAGCTCGGCAAGCTCTGTGCCAGATCCGATAAGTACATTATTACCTGCCGCAATAAGTTCAGATGCAACGGGTATCATGCGGCCTGCATGACCGAGTCCCCATTCAAGAGGACAGATAAGTATGTTTTTTACCTTCTGCAACTTCAACCCGATACCTGGGTCGGTATCCCCAGCTTTTCCACTCTTGATGCGATATGCTTCAGCTCTTCAGACGGCACCTTCTGCAGCAATCCTTCGTCTGGCGTATCGCGCGATATCGTATAGATCATTACAGATGAAGGCATTATCCTTTCGAGTGCCATAAGCCAGGCATTTATCTCCTCTGGCGTCGTATTGTCAATTATCCTTCCATTGAACCGGCCCCTCAGGAATAGAGTCTGAATAATAAGCCTTCCATTGAATTTTCTCAGGTTTTCTATCAGTTCAGCGGCACTAACCTCAGCCCTGGGCTGGTTATGTATCCGTATTGTCTCGTCAAATGCAGAATCAAGTTTCAGGATGTTCATGTCTATCTTAAGAAGGGCATCCCTGATCGCGGGACTGTTGATGGTAGTGGCATTTGAAAGCACCGCAATTTTTGCCCCGGGGAAAAACTGATTCCTGAGCTTGATGCTATCGTCGATTATGGAAGGAAAATCGGGGTGAAGCGTCGGTTCGCCATTGCCTGCAAATGTAATGACATCGGGTGATTCGTTTCTCACCTTCATCTCCTGAAGCCTTGAAGCCAGCGATTCCGACACCTCTTCACGGCGTGGAAGATAGCCGCCTTTCTTTTCAACGGGCTGAGACCAGCCGCATTCGCAGTAGATGCAATTGAAATTACATACCTTCTTTGCTCCCGGAAGCAAATTGATACCGAGCGATACGCCAAGCCTTCTGCTGCTGACAGGGCCAAAAATTATTTTATCAAATAAGAATGTTCCCATCTTCTTTATCCCCGGCACAAAATTAATTATTAATTGAATATACCTTTATCAAAGCAGTCTTACCGAAGAACTGGAAGGGAGAAGCTTCATCCCGGTGAGATCAGCATCCTTTATAAGGACAAGTCCAGGCTTCTTGCCCGGCTCGATGCTTCCTGTCATATCCTCAGCCCCCAGGGCCCTGGCGCCGTTAATTGTTGCCCATGCGATAAGGTCCGTAAGCCGAGTTCCCGGAAACTCTTCCTGGATTATCCTTAACTCATTCAGGATGCTAAGCTGGCTGTTTGATGAAAGACTGTCGGTCCCGATTACAATACTGCATTTCTCGCTTATGATCAGATCCAGAGGCGGAACAGTATCCGAGATGTAGATGTTTGAACCCGGGCAGAGGCAATAATAAAGATCTTTTCTCTTCTTCAGCTGCCTTATCTGATCTGCCCCGATAAAAGTATTATGGACAAGAATAAGGCTCCCCGAAGATGTCATTTCTTCAGTTACTGCAGTAACGTGGTCTGCAGCAGGCATAATGACCGCAGAAGGGGAGAGGATCAGTTCATAGGCATTCATTAACGGACCGGAATGGTCGGATAATAAGCTCTTTTCATCTTCCGATTCCATGAAATGGATGGATGTTACCCTGTTTGAAGCGCTCTTCTCCTTCAGAAGCCTGAAGAGCGGAAGCGAGACGGAATAGACCGAGTGAGGCACAAGAAACCAATCCAGCTGAGCCTCCTCTGCCGCTCCGGCAACTTTCATTATTTCGTACATACGCTTACCTGCACCTGCCGGATCAATTCCATATACCTCAAGCAGACTTATATATTTTATCCTACTCTTTTTCTTGATATCGAAAGTGATGGACGAGTTACTGATATCGGCACAAAGAACGATCCCTTCGTCTGCCATCATCTTATCGCCTTCCGAAGCAGCAGGTCCGGGATCATCAATACCTGTGCTTCTTGTCATGTTAAGTTCCGCAAGAAATCCGCCAAGTCCTGTACCCTTAGGTATCCTGTCCTTCATGACCGAAAGCTCGAGGTGGCAATGGCAGTTGACGAAGCCCGGGACAATAATTCCATTGAAGAATGTCACAGAATGTCTTTCAGGAAGGCTCCCTCCGGTATCCTCTACATTTATAATCGTACCATCATCATCTGTTGTAATGATCCCTCTTTTAAGAGGTGGCCCGTTATTGGTGAATATATACTGTGCTGAAAAATATTTCATTCAGGTACTCCCTTTATAAGCAGGATGTTTACAATTTTTGCATGTTTTTGCCACCGTCCTTTCAGCGGATTGCTATCGAGGAGATAACCGCTGATATGTCTGTATGAAGTATCAGAGAGCCTGCCTGTAACACTATAATTATGCATTATGCCATCCTTTGACAGGTCAGCTTTTCCCCACATTTTCTTCAGCATGTTACCTGCACTGTCTGATTTCCAGAAGTAAACTGTGACCCTGGGGTCGACGCTCTGATCATTCTTGAAAATAAGTACAGAGAGAGTAAGCGAGAAATAACCGGTATCCTTAATTGGTACATTGAAATAGACGGAATTGTCGGTACCATCTTCCGGAACCAGAATTGCAGGTTTCTGGTTCCACAGGTTATTTGTGATCTTTGGCGCCATCGACTTGTCAGTCTGGAAGCGCAACTGGATCTCACTCAGCCTGGCAAGGACCTGGTCGTAAATTTTCTGAAGCTTTTTGGGATCATTTACAAAGTAGTACTGGATAGTCTTATCCAGCTGTGCCTTTGTATAACCATGTTGCTTAATTATATCAATATAACTTGAGATGGTATCCTTGGAAGCGAACATGTTTCTTACAGAAGGATATTGCAGCAGGCCATCCCCAAGATAAAGGTCTGTCATTAACGGAACAAGCTCATTCACCGGTATGAGATCCCTTCTTCTGATCTTATTGGGATCATGTTTGCACGAGACCGCAAGCAGGATCAAAAGGCTGCAAGCAGTGTTTATAACCAGGCGGATATTCATTTTTTATGCTTTTTCTAATTTTTCAGAAGATATTTTTTCGTCAGAAATCTTACAGGGTACCATGCTGCCCAGTACCCGATCAGCAGAACTGTCACAGGAACGACAATGAAATCCTTAAGCTTCATAACAACCGGATATGCCTGGATCATAAGGGTCTCGCTGTTCAGCTTCAGGAGCCCAAAACGCTGCTGAAGCCAGCAGATGAGGAATCCAAATATAATGCCCATAACGGCTCCCGTGATAGATATCAGCCAGCCTTCAAAAATGAATATCTTTCTTATAAGTGTATTATCCGCCCCAAGGCTCCTGAGTATTTCGATATCACGTTCTTTTTCAATGATCAGCATGGTAAGTGAACCGATAATATTAAAAGAAGCAATGAGAAGTATAAGGGTCAGAATAATAAATATTGCAAGCCTTTCCGACCGCATCACCTTGTAAAAGATCTCCTGCTGTTCAAACCTGTTCCTGACAAAATACTCAGGCCCGAAGATCTTTTTAACTTCACGTTTGACCCTGTCAATATTTGACTGCCGTGATGTCTTTATCTCGACTGAGCTTACCTGGTTGTCATATTCCAGCAGCTCCCTTGCAAATTCAAGTGGGATATAGACATACCTGGAATCATAATCATGCTCAACCCTGAATATACCTGCAGGGGTTATGTATCTTTTAATAAATGCCTCCTCCGGGTCGAGGTTGACGCTGCCTGTCCTTTTAGGGACCCATATCTGCAACTGTGAAATGAAGCTGACATTCAAACCCAGATTATTGGCAACACCCGCGCCCACAACTGCCTGTGGTCTCTTTCCTGTGCTCCAGAGGCTGAATTTGTCATTATCGGTCATTGCACTGTCAATCCCGGTAACCCTGGAATAGTTCTCATCCACCCCTTTGATCGTAGCAATAAATTGTTTCTTCTCGTACATAAGGAGTGCATTCTCCTCGAGAGTGGCGGACCATGCTTCAATTCCTTTCAACTCTGACAGACGTAGCAGCCTGGCCGGATCAGCATCAAAGACCTTACCATGAACGGCAGTGATCTTCAGCTCAGGATCAAATGTGTTGAAGATGCTGTTTACCATAGACTCAAGACCATTAAAAACTGAAAGAACGATTATCAATGCCATGGTTCCGACAGCAACCCCCGTAACCGAGACAGCCGAAATGATATTGATCACATTTCTCGATTTCTTTGCAAGCAGGTATCTTTTTGCTATGTAAACGGAAAGTCTCACCTTATTTTTTCTCAGCGGTTACCAGTAATCCAGTGCCGGACACGTTGTATGTATTGACATCTATAATATTAAGCACAAATGCAACAGGAAAGGCAATAAGATAGTAGAAGGGAAGAAAAATAAAGAAGAGGTACGACAGATTTAGCATTTTCACAGGGTACTTCATGGATAAACGCCATGAAAGAGTTCCGGCTTTACCGTATGTATATGCTACGTTAACACCTTTAAAATCTGCATGTTCCAGCCTTGAAATTATCTCTTCCCTGCCATATCCGTCCCTAACATGCTCATCAATAAAGGATGTACCTGCATGATCGTGGACGTCTGATCCTCCCTTGTCGGATGGAGTCGATATGATCAGGATGCCTCCATTCTTCATCGCGCGGGAAAATCCTGCGAATACCTTTTCATCATCGGCTATATGTTCCATAACGTCAACTGTGATCACCAGATCATACCTCTCTTTTTCATCCAGCGCCGTAAGATCGCCCTGTTCGAAAACCACCCTGCCTGATCTTCCTGTCCTGCTGAAAAATTCATTGCATTCAGCTATATCATCTCTGTTAATGTCGATCCCCTTTATCTTCCATCCTTGGTGCTTACTGCTCATTCTCCATGTATACTGTCCGAACCCGGAACCTGCATCAAGTACTGATGCGTCATGAGGTAAAGATGGTCCAACCCTTTTCAGGGCTTTTCTCACATGCCAGCTTCTTAGCAGAAGAAGATCGAGGAGGAAATAGAGTAATTTCTTCAGAATAATGGATTTCCTGAATAACCTGCCGAGAGATCTTTTGATCGGTTCGTATCGCATATATTCACGATTTCAGCAGCTTGTCAATTTTGTCGATGTAATCGAGGCTGTCATCGATATAGAAAGCGATCTCGGGCACGATACGCAGCTGTGTCCTGACCTTCTGTCCAAGTTCAAACCTTAGTTTTGAAGCGTGCTCCTTTATTGTGTTTAGTATCTCAGCCTGGTTTACTGACGGAAAGATGCTCAGGAAGACTTTTGCAAACGAGAGATCGGGGCTTACTCTTACTATGGTGACAGAAACAAGTTTTCCGGGAGCGATCTCGTTATTTTTCCTGATAAGCAACTCTGCCATCTCCTTCTGTATCAACCTGGATACTTTTTTCTGCCGCGTCGATTCCATCGATAGATCGTATTAACCGCGCAAAGGTAATAAAAAAAGGCGTAAAGGCACAACGGCACAAAGGTACAACGGCCAGCAGCTCAATGACGAAACAGTGTAAAGTTACATTAGCTCAACTTCGCAAACGCTAAATGGAAGAATTGGTAAATATCAATTAATCCAAGTTTATATGATAATTTTTGCCTTTGTGCCTCTGAGCCTTTGCACCATTGCACCGTTTTTGGTAGATTTGCGGGAATTATAATCCGGCATTGAATAAATGGAGACAGTAGTAAGCGGTATACGATCTACAGGTAATCTGCACCTTGGCAATTATTTCGGTGCGATAAAGAACTTTCTGAAAATGCAGAAGGAGAATAATTGCTTTTTCTTCATTGCCGATTATCATTCACTTACCACCCACCCCAAACCGGATGACCTTCATGGCAACATAAAGCAGATCCTTGCTGAATATCTTGCATGCGGCATTGATCCCGGGATTGCCACCGTCTTTATACAAAGCGATGTACCTGAGGTAACAGAATTATATCTCCTCCTTAATATGAACGCTTATGTCGGAGAGCTTGAAAGAACCGCATCATTCAAGGAGCAGATAAGAAAGCAGCCCGATAATATTAATGCAGGACTTCTTACCTATCCTGTCCTGATGGCTGCGGATATCATTATTCACAGGGCGACTAAAGTACCGGTAGGCAAGGACCAGGAGCAACATCTTGAGATGACTAGGAGGTTTGCCCGCAGGTTCAATTCAATGTATGGCGTCGACTATTTCCCTGAGCCGGACGCTTATAACTTTGGCCGGCAGCTGGTCAAAATTCCGGGACTTGATGGAACCGGCAAGATGGGAAAAAGTGAAGGGAACGGCATTTTTCTTGCCGATAAGCCCGAGGATATCAGGAAAAAAGTAATGAGGGCCGTCACCGATACAGGTCCAACGGTACCAGGGCAGGAGATGTCGGAGCCTCTTAAAAACCTGTTTACCATCATGGAGGTTGTTTCAGAACCCTCAACTGTCAAATATTTCATGGAGAAGTATGCATCGTGCGAGATCAGGTACGGTGAGCTCAAAAAGCAGCTGGGCGAAGATATTGTAAGATTTACAGAACCCATAAGGGAAAGGATAAACGATATTATGACTGATACAGGTTATCTTGGCAGGGTTGTGTCGGAAGGTGGAGAAAAGGCAAGGGCAAGCGCCGCAAAGACCATCAGGGAAGTCCGGAAGATCATAGGGTACAGGGAATTCATATAAGAAAAAGCCAGGCTTCTGACCTGGCTGCCCTGAAAAATCAAGTATATGATGAAGATTGCCTGTTGTACTGACATTAAATCAAATTGCATGCCAAACCGTTAATGATACACGACCTATCAGCGCAACAAATGTTTTTTAATTCTTTCCTTTGTGAGCCTTTGTGCTAACCTTCGTGTACCTTCGGGGTAAAAAGAGGATAATTCTCCACGACAGACATATATACATACTTCATTCCGCTGAGATCCTTCAATATTTTATAAATTTGTTCACTGATTAATCTCTATTGACTTTTGGCAAAGCGAAGCTTTATCATTCTGCTGATCGTACTGTTGTCGGGGGTGGCAGCTCTTATATGGTTCGTACAGAATAATGGTAAAAGCATAACCACCGACCCCTTTTCCGTCATACCGGAAGATGCCTGCTTTGTGATCGAACCGGTCAATCTCCCAGACTTTCTGAGTTCTGTTACTGAAGGTAACCGTCTGTTCACAATCCTGGAAAAGACCGGGGGGCTGGCTGGTTTCTGTGAAAAGGTAAAGAACCTGAGGAATTTTATCGGAGGGAAGGAGGCAAGGGAAATTTTCGAAAAAAACAGGGGCATAATATCATTTCATCCGGTTGAAGGGGGCAGGATCGCCCCTCTGCTGTCGATGAACCTGGGACAAAGATCAAAGTACAGGCAGATGCTTGAGATTCTGCGGTCATCGGGTGGAACTGAGATGGCCGGGATCAGTGTGAAAGGAGTTGATATAAACCCTTTTTCACTGAAAGACGGGCAGAGCAGGGATACAGTGTACCTTACATTTAGATCGGGACTGCTATTATGCAGTTCTTCCAGTTCTCTTATTCAGAGGGCCGCACTGCAAAGGGAACCGGGGTCCGGCATAAGGAATGTCCCCGGATTTACCAGGATAATGAGTGCTGCAGGAAGGAAGGAGGACAAGATCTATGTCATTTTCAGAAATTTCGCCACTCTTCTACGGCCTCTTATTGGCAACAGGGCACCGCTGATCGCTGAAAAATTTGAAAAGCTGGCCGGCTGTGCTGAGGCAGATATTCATATTAATGCCAGCGGACTGATCCTTAGCGGATATATAGAAAGCCTTGATTCATCCGATTATCTGTACAGGTACAAGTCGAGGCAAACCGGGAAGCTGACCTCATATGAAATACTTCCGTCTGATGTGCTTCTGTTCGAGACAATGCTCCTGAAAGATAACTCAACAGACCCTGCAGGTATTAGTGAGTGTGACGAACTGACCTCAACCCTTGCAACAGGTCTGTCGCCTTTCATGGGAGATGAAATCACCCGTGCTCTCATTGATCAGAAGGATGACCAGGGATCTGAGAGCAATATCGTTATTTTCAAATTGTCAAACAGGCAGATGGCGGAGCAGGTCCTGACTGAAAACTGTTCCCGGTGGGCAAAAAAGGAGGATATCAGGAAATCGGATTATATAAGTTATTTTCAGCCTGATGACCAGACAAAAATTCCTGTCTACATAACACCATTCAAAAACCTGGCATCAGCTTTTCTGAAAGGCTTTGTTTCAGCTGAAGGGGATTCACTCTATGCATTTGCCGATAACTATCTTGTAACAGGCAATTCATTTGCCGCCATCAAAAGGGTATTATATGATAACATTCTTAACAAGACCCTTGCCAACGACCTGGCCTATCGCGATTTTGAGAGTACAATGCCAAGCAGGGCCGGGTATTATTTCTATTGCCAGCCTTCAGGAATTATAACATACCTCTCATCATTTATAAGCGACACATTAGCAGATATGCTGAAAGCCAATAGCTCGCTTCTGAGAAAGTTCCAGGCCACAGGGTACCAGTTTGCCGCGAGCAACGAGATGATATACAATACTTTATCTATCAGCCTGGGAGATACTGCAAGAGAGGCATCAGGCGCTGAGTGGGAGACCATGCTTGATACCTCAGCATCGATAAAGCCATTCTTCTTTACAAATCACAACACCGGTGCCCGTGAGATATTTATCCAGGATTATAAGAACAATGTTTACCTTATAAATTCTGCAGGAAGGGTGCTCTGGAAAGTTTCACCCGGTGAAAAGATACTTGGAAATGTCTATATGATCGATTATTTCGGAAATGGCAAATACCAGCTTCTTTTTGCCGGCAGGAACAATCTCTATCTTCTCGACAGGAACGGTAATTATGTCGAAAAATTCCCGGCCAGGTTGAGGTCTCCCGCTTCCGGACCTCCTGCTCTCTTCGACTATGATGGTACCGGCGAGTTCAGGATCCTGATCCCGGGAGAGGACAGGCTGATCTATGCCTATGATAAATCGGGAAATGTGGTAAAAGGGTGGAAACCATTCAGAACAGGAGGCCTGGTGAAAACAGAGATAAGGCTCTTCAGGATCTCAGGCAAGGATTACTTAATTGCAGCAGATGACAGGTCGATCTATTTTCTCGACCGCACAGGGAACCAGAGGATCAGACTTAAGGAGCAGGCAGTAAGAGCAGCCGGATCTGAAATAAGACTGGACAATAATAATTATCCTGGCATCGTTTTTACTTCTCCGGAGGGGATAATTACAAAGGTCGCCTTTGACGGAACGGTATCAAAAACTGCAGTGAGGAAGTTCTCAGTTGACCATTCATTCGATTTTTTTGATATAGACGGCGATGGCTTTGGCGAATATGTTTTTTCTGACAGTGGTAAATTATATCTTTATGATAATAAAAGATCAGAGATCTTCGCCAGGGATTTTGGAACCGCTTACCTTGAAGGCCCGGTATTTTTCATCTTTTCGGCTACTGACAGGAAGATCGGGTTGACAGATGCCAAAAGGAAACTGATATACCTGGTTGACAGGAAAGGGAATATCATGAATGGATTTCCTCTTAAAGGCGCTTCAGTGTTCTCTATCGGGAAATTATCAGAAAAAGGCGATTTTCGCCTGATTGTGGGCGGAGAGGATAATTTCCTTTATAACTACAAGATTGAACCGGATAACTGATTTCATGTTAGTATAGTTTAGAGAGTGAAGAACCGGAGAAAAGAATTATGAGAAGGAAAGCTACAATAATCCTGACAGGGCTGCTGTTTGCGATGTTCAGCAGCATAAATGCGCAAACAAGCAATGTTGCCTATTTTATGAATTTGCCTCAGAGCAGTTACCTTAACCCGGCCCTGATAACATCAACAAGGTTTTATATCGGCCTACCTGTATTGACAGGGATCGGTGCAGGGATAGACAATAATTTTCTGCAGCTTAAAGACATTGTCACACCCGGGCTTAAGGCAGATTCGATCTTTTCATTTCAGAATCCGAACTTTAGCCTTAAAAATCTTGCATCAAAGCTTAACAAGAATAATACAATATCGGCCCAGGTCAACATACAGCTCCTTGGAATAGGGTTTCCGGTCGGCAGGAACTTTTCTGTCATGATAGATGTGATGGACAGATTCACATCAAAGGTCCTTTTCCCGAAATCGCTTCTTGACCTTTATCTGACAGGAGGTTCTGATCTGATAGGTCAGACCATTGATATCTCGAAAATGAATGTACAGGGCCAGTTTTTCAGATCATACGGAGCTGGCTTTTCGGGAGAGATTATTCAAAATCTGAGGATTGGCGCCAGGTTGAATTTACTATCAGGGATAGGATCACTTTCATTTGATGATCAATCCTTCACTCTTAAGGTGAATAATGATCTGAGCCAGACAGTCACTGCAAATGCTACAATGGAAACATCAGGCAGCGAAGAGCTCAGCAAAATCGGCAGTCCAGCCGGCATGAGCGGATTTTTGCATGATTATATTGGTATGCCCCTGACTAACCCCGGATTCAGCATTGACTTTGGCGCTGAATATAATTTTGGTAAACTGGTAACGGTTTCATTCAGTGTGAGGGACCTGGGCTTCATAAAATGGAAGAGCGACCTTCAGGCCTGGAATGTAAACGGAGCATTTACTTTACCGGGGATCACCCTGCAGGATGTGCAGAATCAGTCATTTTCAATCGACCAAATGTACAATTCCCTGGCTGACAGTGTAAAGTCTAATTTCAAACAGGTAGCCTCACCCCAGCCATTTAAAACATACCTTCCGACGGATATTACTTTTGGTGCAAGTTTTAATCCGTTTAAATTTATTTCGTTCGGGGTGCTGTCAGTTTCAAAGATCTATGCCGGAAGCACGAGTGAATCTCTTACAATGTCAGCTAACGCACATTTAGGACAGGTATTTTCTGCAAGTGTAGCATATTCAATGGAAAACAACAGCTACAACAACCTTGGAGTCGGACTTTCGGTCACTGCCGGAGTGGCCCAGTTCTATTTTATTGTCGACAAGATACCCATGCAGTGGGATAAAGTTTATATCGGAAAGTCGGGGTCCACAGATTATACGGGCATTCCGTTACCGAATAATTTCAATACGGTCAATTTCCAGTTAGGGTTAAACATAATTTTCGGCAAACGGGTAGCGCCGAAGAGAGATATTCCAATGCTTCAGTCAGGTGATCAGACTAACCAGTAATTTCTTCTATGCTCCGGATGATACTGATATTCCTGATTATTTTTCTGATCGCCAGGATATTTGTTGTAATGGGAAGTGCCAGCGTAAGGGAAGGAGATGCGAAGGAACCTGATAAGTATAAAGCATCAAAGAAAACGGGAGTTCCGAAGGAGCTTGGCGAATATATAGAATTTGAAGAGGTAAAAGAAAAGGGTTAAGCTACCTTTTCTCCTTCAGCCTTTTGGCAAGCGAATTTGCAAAGATAAAATCATTAAGCTTCTCAGAATCGGAATCGAGGACCTGATGTTTGTTACCCTCCCAGCATTTTACTCCATCACTTATAAACACTATCTTTTCCCCGATTTCCATCACCGAATTCATGTCGTGGGTATTGATTATTGTAGTCATATTGTTCTCGGAGGTTATCTCACTTATAAGATCGTCGATGAGTATGGCCGTTTTGGGATCGAGGCCTGAGTTAGGTTCATCGCAGAAAAGGTATTTGGGATTAAGCGAGATCGCCCTTGCGATAGCTACCCTTTTGCGCATACCACCTGAAAGTTCTGCGGGATAAAGATCGTTGACATCCAGGATATTTACTCTTTTAAGGCATAAATTTACCCTTTCGGTTTTTTCCTCCAGCGATTGATCGGTGAACATATCGAGAGGGAATCTTACGTTCTGTTCCGCTGTGAGGGAATCAAAAAGAGCGCTGCCCTGGAACAGCATTCCTATCTCCTTGCGGATAGCTCTTTTGCCGTTGAAATCGAGTTTGTTGAAAAGGATATCCTCGAACCATATCTCTCCCTGATCGATTTCAAGAAGTCCTATTATTGACTTGAGCAGAACGGTTTTTCCCGATCCGCTCTGTCCGATAATAAGATTTGTTTTTCCGGGTTCAAAGGTTACGGAAATATCGGTAAGCACAGTCCTGCCATTAAATGATTTATACAAGTTTTTGACCCTTATCATTTTGAAAGCAGAAGCTGGGTTAATATTACATTGAAAAGGAGGATAAGCAGGCAGCTGAAGACAACAGCTTTTGTGCTTGCCCTGCCTACTTCGAGGGATCCCCCGGAAACATAGTATCCCTGGTATGCAGATACTGTCGTAATGATAAATGCAAAGAAGAGTGTTTTTACAAGTGAGTAAGTGACATAAAATGGAATAAAGCCATACTGTACTCCGTATATGAAGTCCTCCGATGTTATCCCTCCCAGTTGTGTGCATGCCAGGTATCCGCCGCCTATACCGACACATATACTTAACAGCGTAAGGAACGGGTTGAAAAGGACGGCGGCAATAACTTTAGGAAGTATTAGGAATGATGCTGAGTTTACACCCATCATCTCAAGGGCGTCGATCTGTTCCGTCACTCTCATTGTCCCAATTTCCGAAGCAATGCTTGATCCGACCTTTCCTGCAAGGATAAGAGCCGCCACGGATGATGAGAATTCAAGGATCATAGAGTCGCGGGTTCCGAGACCAATAAGATATTTCGGATACATGGGGTTTTCGGTGTTATATGCAGTCTGCAAGGCAACCGCCGCACCCATGAAGAATGAAATTATTGCGACTATACCGACTGAATTGACTCCAAGGGACATAAATTCCCTCATAGTCTGCCTGTAGTAGATTGAAATTTTCTCTGGCCTGGAAAAAATCTTTTTCAGAAGAAGAATATACAGTCCCAGCTCGCTGAAGAAATATTTTAACATCTCTCTTTTTTCAAGGGTTAAAATTACAAATATTTACCATATTTCCGGCGGCAGCGATTTTAAAACCCGAAAAGATAAATAATTATATATTTGCAGAAGTTTATCCGAATATATTTATTGCCTATGAAAAACAGATATGTCCTGATAATGGCAGGAGGGGTTGGAAGCAGATTCTGGCCGCTGAGCCGCAAGGAAAAACCCAAGCAGTTCCTGGACATCCTGGGGAAAGGCGAAACTCTCATTCAGCAGACATTCAGAAGATTCAGGTCGGTCTGTCCCGAAGCGAATATCTTCGTGGTCACAAGCGCGGAGCATAAGGAGCTGGTTATTGAGCAACTCGGAATTAAACCAGACAGGGTCCTTGCAGAGCCGCTCAGGAGAAATACAGCACCATGCATTGCCTATGGCATATTCAGGATCAAAAGTGAAGATCCTGACGCAATTGTCGCCGTTACTCCCTCAGATCATATCATCGAGAAGGAGGATATATTCATCAATGTTATAAATACAGCCTATGATTTTTCATCTGCCAGCAAGGCGTTGCTTACTCTTGGGATCACGCCCGACAGGCCGGAGACAGGTTATGGCTATATACAGGCCAATAAAAAGAAGCCTGTAGCCGGGTTTGAGGGGCTGGTAAAAGTAAAGACATTTACTGAAAAGCCGGATCTTGAGCTGGCAAAGGTATTTCTGGGAAGCGGTGATTTTTACTGGAATTCGGGGATATTTATCTGGAGCGTTGATTCCATACTGGAAGCTTTTGAAAAATACCTTCCTGATATCTATACCTCATTTGATGACAGCAAAAAATCATTCGGAACGAAGAAGGAGGAGAGTGCGATTGCGCAGACCTATGCATCGTGCAGGAGCATCTCTATAGATTATGGCATTATGGAGAAGGCCGATAATGTCTATGTTCTCTGTGCCGATGTGGGATGGTCCGATCTTGGTACATGGAGCACACTCTATGAGCATTCATCGCCTGACAGGAACGGGAATACCGTTGTAAGGGGGAATATATTTTCGTACGATAACAACGGGAATGTGATAAATGTGGCAAAAGGGAAGGTAGCCGTTCTTCAGGGATTAAAGGATTATATAATTGTTGATGAGGATGATGTTCTGCTGATTGTAAGAAAGGATCAGGAGCAGAAGATAAAATACTATTTAGAGGATGTAAAGAAAAGGACAGGAGAAGAGTACCTGTAATGCCATTTTTCCTCAAATAGGAAACGCCCGCACCCCCCTGACTATTCTTTATACACTTTTTTGATATAGCAGTTGAATAGGTAGTGGAATCGAAAGAGGTGTAATTTGAGAATAAAACAATAGAAGGTCCAGCCTGGAGGGCTGGAGAATCCAATAGCCCCGGTTACATCCGGGGTATAATGCATAATATGCTATCAATCCCGGAGGGATTGAATTCCAATATAACCTCTTGTATTTAAACCAATAAATTACCTTAAAGCCTCTTTAATAAAACAAACTTTTTCAACCCACTCCGGGGTGATATTTCATTTTCTACCCATACCACGGATGTCACCGTGGCTATTGGAATTAAATGACTCCGTCATTTATCATTATCTGTGATTCATGAACTTTGTACCAACTATTTATATACTTGCATAATAATGAAATGTGTATAAAGAGTTAACCCACTGAATGGGCCTTGAAATTAAGTAATTTAAAGTCCACTTCTTCGCCTTCGCGTAGCCGCTTCGGCGAAGCAAGATAGGGGATTTAGGGGCGGAAAATAAAAGAAGGGCTCTTATCGAAAGCCCTTCTTTATTTGATAATAAATATTTCCTAGTATTCCCAGAGGTCGTGTTCAAAATCAAATACCTCCTTCTTGATGCGCTCGGCTTCGAACATGGCATCCTTTCCAGTCGTGAACTCTTGTATAAACCTGTCATTGTAAACATTGGATTCAGCTACTATATAGCTGTCGAATCTCCTCTGCATGAAAAGGTCATCAAAAGATATTCTCTGTGCATCATTATTCGTATTAAATACCTCTTTTTTAGACAGGATGTCTCTGATGTCATCATAACGGATCCAGCAAACCCTTTGCCTGTCAACAGATTTGGTTTCATTATTAAGCTTCATCCAGACAGGGCAGATGCCAATGATCCTTACGTTGAGTGTAGAAAGTTTTTTGTCGAAATACCACTCTTCATAAACTAATAGCTGCTTAATATCCTCAATTGTTGCATGCTGTACATAAACAGTATCTTTATCCTGACCGGTATTAATATCCTGAATTTTACCTGGTCTCTTATAGCCTTCGCCCATTTTACCAAGAACATCCGAATATGTTGTAGGAGTAACGAGTGTATCAGCTGATTCACTATCACCGGCATAAACATTTATCTGGCCCTTCTTGATTTCATCCATTACGATCCTTACAAAACTTTTTCTGCTATCTCCGACAGGTTTGATCGGATAATAGAGCGGCTGGTTAAACTTTTCCCTCAGGTCAATAAGCCTGTATACCCGCTTGGACCACACAACGTCCGCTTCCCTGAGATAAGGGTAAGTTATCTTCTGGTTATCAGTAATAGATTTTTGATAGATATCCTTGAAAGTCTGACCATTCAAAACTCCGGAAAGTGAAGCGGCTATAATTATTATTAACAACTTTCTACTCATCTTATAGATATTTTTACTCTAATTAACTTTTATAATTACAGGGTTCAATATACGTTCCTTTTTATCAGGGCCAACAGCTCTCACACCGGTAACATTCAATTGTGTTCCCCTTGTAAGCTTTGCCAGCATGGTTTTCTGCGCATCAGTCAGAAGATTATTGCTGCTTGCCTCTTTCACAGTGAATCCCTTGTCAATGTAAGAGAGTGTAAATCCGGTAACTATGAACCTCAGGTTGAAATCGAAATCCTTGAGAACGGCAAAACATCCCCGCTGAGCTGTAATTTCATCCTTTGTTGCTGATCCTTCTCCGGTTTGACTTGCAAAAGAGGTAAGAGGATTGGGAACCGACCTTACCCTGAAATTCACCGTCCCAACCTGCTGCCATTTACCATTCATCTCGGCACTCACAAGAATCTGTGCAGTTCCTTCAGAAGCAGGTGTCGCAACCCAGCTTCCGGGGAAGATATCCCCTTTGTAACTGGTGACCTGTCCTTTCCCGATAGTGCCGTTTGTTATTTTAGCCATGATCTTATCATTTCCGATACCCGGAACTGAAATATCAATTGGGTTTTCGATACTAAGATACAGGACATTCATAGCGGTAGGCGAAACAACCACGCTGTTTGCCCCAACCGCATAATCTTCATGAAAAGCTTTGGTGAGTATCTCTCCGCTTGGAGCCTTCATTGAAATAAGACCGCCCCAGGATCTTGGTCCGATATTACCTGTAGGACGGACCTTATAGATACCTCTTCCGGTTGTTTCATCGATAGGAAGGGAAGCGGGATTATTACCGACCATCTCATAACTTGTCGTTCCGTCGGCATTTACAGTAGTTTTGTATTCACCGACCTTGATATCAAGGGGAAGTGTAGTATCAACAGCTGAAAGGAAGACCTCTGCCTGATATTCATTACCCTGCATGACATAAGTAGATGTGAGGGGTCTGACGATGGGTATTATTTTGTTGAACTTGAACGATTTTTTGTCGATCTGCTGATAAAGGAATGTGATGATATCAGTTTCAGCGTTGCGCACGTCTACCTGCATTTTTGAAAGAAGGCAAACTACAGCAACAAGAGGAAGAGTCTGGAAATTAAGTGTTTCCCACCTTTCCTTTTCCCCTGATTTATCGAGTCCATCGTCGGTATTGAAGATCGACCTCAGTGATTTTTCAATGTTGGGATCCTTTCCTGCGATCACATCCTTGATCATATCGTCGCGGAAATTTGCAAGAAGTGTTTTAAGAGCAAAGGCCTTCCCATTCATATTGGCCCCGATAAGGATCTCTGATGGTATATTGTTATCATCAATATGTTTATCAACATTATCTATAAAGATCTCCTTGCCTTTTACAGCTTCGTTTACCGGTCCTTCAGCTTTATTGATAATTTCGATCTTAATATCCTGGATATAGTTGTACAGCTCATCGGCTCTCTGTCTCACATTACCCGCTTTATCCCTGTATGGGCCCGCCTTGGTAGGATTCTGGGCAGCTGCCTTGTCGAAATCGTCATATATTACATTGTTCTTGACAACATAGTTTACTATTGTCTTGGTAAGACCTTTATCAACCTTCTTGAATGCTTCCACGGCCTCCTTTGATACGTTAAGGGCAAGCATGGCGGTGAGTACCAGGTACATCATACCGATCATCTTTTGCCGTGGGGATAGCCTTTCGTGAGCCATTTTTCAGTAAGTTTAGTTAGTTATAGAAATGATGTCACGTCTATTTAACGTTCATGGCAGCAAGCATATTACCGTAGACGTTGTTCAATGCTGTTAAGTTCTCATTGAGTTTTCCAACCTGTTCGCGGTATTTTTTGGTATCGCCTGCAGAATCAGCAAGATCTTTCATAAGTATCTGTAATCCTTTGTAGAGAGAATCAGATTCCTTATTATGTTCTCCTGCGCCTTTGAGCTGGAGCTCATATGCTGCGTTAAGTGCAGAAAGATTCTTGTTAAGTGATTCAAGCTGCTGCTGGTATGATTTTCCACCAACCTCTATAACTGACAGTGAATCAGCAATGTTTTTATAGTTTGATCCGGTTTCGTTGATAACCTTGGCAGTCGACTGATAGGAATCAGACAGCTTGCCGAGTGAATCATCGGCGGATTTAATTGTATTCATATATTTTGTTGAGGCTGCAGAAACGTCGCCCATTGCATTCATGTTTGCGGTAGCTTCGCTCAGCTTTTTCATTCCGACGCCCAGTTTCTGGAAGAGGTCGGGAGTGATCTCAGCCTTTTCGAGCATTTCGTCGAATTTTGCGAGAGCTGCAGATCCTGCTCCGCCGCCTACATAACCGCCACCTCCACCGCCACCGCCGCGATGTTTACCGTGTGCCGGCAATTCGCCTTCTTCCTCGGGAACACCTGCGAGTTCGGGATAGACAAGTGTCCAGTCAACTTCTTCATGCAAGGGTTCGAATGCTGAGAAGAAGAAGATAACTGCCTCGGTGCAAAGACCTACTGTAAGCATGGTCCCTGCAAATGGCCAGTGCTGTATTTTGAACAATGCACCGATAATAACGACGGAAGCTCCTAAACCATAAAGTTTAGCTATGAAGTTCTTCCAACCACTGCTTTGAACTAATTCTGCTAGGCTCATATAACTGATTGTTTTAGGGTTATTTTAATTAACACCGATATAAGATCTTACATTACGGAAGCCGACGAATGATTTAGTCGAATCCTGATATTCATAATCCCTCGAACCTGTCTGAAGGAAGTAGGCTATATCTTTCCACGAACCGCCCCTGATGACTTTACGTTTCATGACAGGCGGATCCTGTGGTTTTGCATTATACTCGTAATTCGGGTTAAGGTCGTGGGTAAAAATATAAGCGGATGGCTGATATGCCGTGGAGGTCCACTCGGCAACGTTTCCAGCCATATCGTAGAGTCCGTATTCGTTGGGTTCATATGATCCGACCTTCTGTGCATAAACTGCTCCGTCATCCACGTAGTTGCCTCGGAGAGGTTTGAAGTTTGCTAGGAAGCAGCCTTTGTAATTCCTGGTATATGGACCGCCCCATGGGTACATCGAAAGATCCAGGCCTCCCCTTGCGGCATATTCCCATTCGGTTTCGGTAGGCAGCCTGTAAGCCTGTACATCGGGAATATTGTCTTTCCTGAGGTAGGTGTTCATATAATCTGTTCTCCAGATGCTGAATGCCCTTGCCTGAACCCAGGAAACCCCTACAACAGGATAATCGTCAAATGAGGGGTGCCAGAAATAGATCGATGCCTGCGGGTCGTTGAATGAATATGTAAAGTCCCTGATCCAGCAGAGGGTATCGGGATAAACGTTAATAATATCATGCTGAATGAAAGCTGAACGGTTCGTAACCTTTGAGACCACCCCTTCGAGGTTTGTGGCCTGCCCCTGATACTGTCCCGTTGCTGCTTTATAATCCTGTTTGTACGGAACGGCAGCAGCCTGTTTGTAGTCTACCCAGAAATATGAGTAGTTCAGCTTCCTTGAATCGATCTCTTTCTTGCCATTGAATCTCTCTTCGGGAGGGTAAAACATCGAATCTAAAATGGTCACGGTATTTTCCTCTTCAGGATCAATTTTCTCATCCCAGTCTATGACGTTGGGCGTAACAACGTTACCATCCTTGTCAACGACAAAATAGTTACGGTCTGGAACGGTTCCTGCGCGTCCAAGCTTTGTCCTGAGAATGGAGTCGCGCACGTAGTATACGAACTGACGGTATTTGTTGTTTGAGATCTCTGTCTGATCCATCCAGAAAGCTTCAACTGTAACTGTCTTGGAGACTGTGTTTTGTGAGAAGAATGCATCCTGATCGCTGGGCCCCATCACGAAACTTCCGGCAGGAATAAATGCCATCTGAAATGGTTCGGGTTCAAAGAACTTCTTTCTTCCCATAACACCCGTCAGTTCTCCATTATTTGAAGAACCACAACCACTTAACAGAACTATCGTGACAAGACCAATAAGAATCACCTTTTTCATAATGCGTTAGGATTTATATTGCAAGTAAGTTATTTTTTTTTAAATATTCATAAAAATCTGATACTTTTATATCTCATGGGGCTTTTACCTGTGCTTAAATCAAAACAATAGTTCACCATAAATTCATGGGTACCACTAGTGCCTTGTCTCATATCGGTAAGCGGAAAATCGTAAGAGTAGCCTATCCTGATGCCGTTGTAAAGTTCAACCCCGATGATCCCGACCAAAGCATCTCCTTCCCTGTAGGTAAGGCCGCCCCAGACTTTTTTATTATATCTCACCAGAGTATTCAAAGCCATCTGCAATACTTTCCCGTCACTGTAGGCGAAAAATGAAGGCATCAGTTCAAAAGCCGGATTTGAGAGCTGGAAAGTATATCCCGTCGTCAAATAATAATTCCTGCTTATGTATGTCTCTCCTTTAGTAAATTTGATCTTTGGTACGTTTATATGAGTCACGGATAACCCCGCATAATATTTGTCGGTCCTGAAGTATGCACCAAGGCCGGCATCAAAAGCAATATCGCTTTCCTTGGTTTCCGGAATGAGCGGATCGCCCGATGCAGGCGTATGCGTATCGCCCGTAGGTATCTGCCAGTTCGGGGAGAGCGCCATATTATACATGCCGAGATTGATCCCCAGGCCGAGCTTGCCCTGGCCGATATCCATCAGGTATGAGTAAGTACCCGAAAGCAGAATATCCTTATCAAAACCGAGGTTATCACTTTCAACATTTACACCGACGCCACTCTTGATGTGGAACAGAGAGACTGGTGCACTCACGTTGAAAACAGTGGTGGAAGGAGCGCCCGTGAATCCAACCCATTGCTGCCTCGACAGGGCGGTTGCACAGATCATATTGTTGATACCGGCGTAACCCGGATTATAGGCAAGTGTATTAAACATATACTGGCTGAAAGTAGGATCCTGCTGACCGGAGGAATCAACAGTAATAACAATCAAAAAAAGAAATGCAATTTTTAGTTTTTTCATTTCTTCAGTGGCCAGCGTCCTTCGCATTTGATGAACCAGTAAAATAAATAAAAATATAAAAAGCAAACAAATTTACAAGTATATATTTAAATATAACCGGCAGCTCTTTTGATGAGCGTATCCTTATAACGTGACAAACGAAAAAATGTTATTGATTAATTGGGGAAAAATCAGGATTTGATCCTTCCCGTTGCTTTTATCCATCTTTCAGGAACCTCATTCCTGTTTGCCTTCAGATAATCCTCGTGAGAGCAGGCAACATAGCTGCTTCCCTCATCCCCGGAACTTATTTCGATCCACCATCTGTCGGTAAGGTTGCTTTTGACAAATATCAGATCATCTTCCAGGTCAGTCACTCTCACATGATACTTTATGAACCTGCCGGATCCGGAATCGCCAACCGCCGGAGATTCATACTGTTTCTGAGCAAATCCCTCCAGAAAAAACCAGATGATCTGGGCCGCAAGATCTGATGTCTGGTTTCTCATATCAAGATCAGGGTTCACCTCGAACAGACCGAATACTTTAAGCCTGTCGGAGATGCCGGCATATCGCGCCAGAAGGCAGATCTCCTCGCCATAAAAGCCATTTGGAGATGGACTGAAGGTTCCCTGTGCATCGGATTGTCTGACCGCAGAAATATCAAATACAGCCACATCGGAATCTCTCAGCAGCGGTTCGGTAAGGTGGATCGCCTGCCTGACATCTCCGATCCTTACCAGCTCCGATCTTCTCTTGAGAAGCCTGTTAATGGTCTGCTGATCATTAAGGTAGGTCTGGTAGCCTATGTTTATAAAGTGATTTAAGGAGCTGCGGTTATTATAGATAATATAATTGAGGTAGTTGTAAGAATCGGGCTCCTTCCGTTCCTGCTGAAAATCGATCCTCGAATCAACCGATGCAAGTGTATAAGGTGTTTTTGAGAGGGAAAAGCACCTGTCAACAGCAGTTATCATGGCACTGCTTCCGCCGATGATCAGAGGGAATACATTTTCCTGGACAAGAGTTGTAAGAATATCGGTCAGTCCGGCAACAGTATCACCGAAGGTCACCCCTTTCTTCATATTGCCAAGGTCGATGATCTTTGATTTGCCGGGGACGCGCGAAAGCTGGTAAAGAGAATGACGGACAGCATCAGGCCCGCCTGCCGAACCTTCATCGGGAGAATTCCTCCCGTCGGGCACACCAAGAATTGCTATCCTGAAACGGCCGGCATCCTTTATCTGTCCGTTTTCGGTATGGATAACAATATTATGGGAAAAACAGGCTGATCCGGAAAGCTGGCCGTGATAAGTCTTATCGATACTGACAGGATCAAAATAATCGTTCAGGTTGACCATCATGCCCCTGATTTATTATTGCTTTCCATGATCTTCAGGCAACCATCTTTTGTGAGAGAAGCCGGTTCGGTACCCTTAGGGATCCTGTAGTTATGTCCCCCGGAAGTAATGTAAGGTCCGTACCTTCCGTTCACAACCTTTATTTCTCCAAAGTTGCTGATGATCTTCTGCTTCTCACTTTCATTCTTTTCGCTGATAACCTCAAGTGCTCTCTCCTTTGTCACCAGATAGGGATCATCGGTTCCTTTCTTCAGGGAATAGAACTTGCCCTTATATCTTATATATGGTCCGAATTTGCCGATACCTGCAACAAGATCCTCCCCATCGTGTTCGCCGAGTGACCTTGGAAGGCGGAAAAGCTTCAGAGCCTCATCGAGGGTGATTGTCTCAAGAAGCTGGTTCTTCAGAAGGCTTGCAAACCTTGGTTTATCATCATTGCCCGAATCGCCAATCTGGACTACCGGACCGTAGCGGCCCATCTTGACGGAGATAGTTTCACCAGTCTCGGGATGGGTGCCCAGCACCCTTGCACCTGTCTTCCTGTCTTTTTTCTCAAGTGAATTCTCGACAGTTTTATGGAAAGTCGAGTAAAATTCCTTCAGCATTCCTGTCCATTTCAGGCTTCCCTCGGCAATCTCATCGAACTGCTCCTCAACGCCGGCTGTAAAATTAAAATCGACGATGGTGGTAAAATTCTCCGTCAGAAAATCATTAACGATCATACCAATATCTTTCGGGAACAGCTTTGATTTTTCCCTGCCTGCAAGTTCTGATTTTGAAGATGCGGTAATTGTCCCGTCGGAAAGGAGCAGTGACCTGGCTTTCCTCTTCTCTCCCGGGCGATCTTCCTTAGCAACATACCCACGGTTCTGGATAGTTGAAATGGTCGGCGCGTAGGTTGATGGCCTTCCTATCCCCAGCTCTTCGAGCTTTTTGACGAGGCTTGCCTCAGTATATCTTGGCGGTGGGGTGGTGAATCTTTCTGCTGCGGTAATTTTATCATACCAGAGAGGCATTCCATTCTTCACGGGAGGGATGACATATCTTTCATCATCACCGTTTTCGGAATCTGCCGATTCAGAGTAGACCCTGAGGAATCCGTCGAAGATGATCACCTCGCCGGTTGCTGCAAAACCGATCGGAGAATTGCTCATTTCAATGGAAATATTTGTCCTTTCAACACGGGCATCAGCCATCTGGGATGCGATTGTCCTTTTCCAGATCAGGTCGTAAAGCATCTTCTCCTGTTTAGTCCCGCCAACCTCAGGTTGGTCGGTATAGGCAGGTCTTATTGCCTCATGTGCTTCCTGCGCCCCTTTCGTCCTTGTCTTGAACTGTCTCGTTTTTGAATATTTTTCGCCGTACTCCGAAACAATGACATCCCTCGATTTGGCAAGCGCAAGTTTCGAAAGATTGGTTGAGTCGGTACGCATGTACGTTATCTTCCCTGCTTCGTAAAGTTTCTGGGCAACTGACATCGTTTGAGAAACGGAGAAGCCAAGCTTCCGGTAAGCCTCCTGCTGTAGGGTGGATGTGGTGAAGGGAGGGGCCGGCGATCTTGTGCCCGGCTTGACAGATATCGAATTTATCGTGTATTCAGCCTTAGAGCAGAGTGAGAGGAATTTCTCAGCCTCTTCCCCGGTCGGGAATTTCTTTGCTGCCTCGGCCTTGACGATCGCATTTTCACCATTATTCTTCGATGTAAGGAAGATCGCTGTTACCCTGAACGATGATTCAGGCTTGAAAGAGATAATTTCCCTTTCTCTTTCGACGATCAGCCTGACTGCGACCGACTGGACCCTTCCGGCTGAAAGGGAAGGCTGGACTTTTTTCCATAGGACGGGTGAAATTTCAAATCCCACCAGCCTGTCAAGGATCCTTCTTGCCTGCTGCGAATTGACAAGATTCATATCCAGTATCCTGGGATTCTTTATAGCGTCGGAGATAGCCTCTTTTGTTATTTCGTGGAATACGATCCTCTTTGTGGTAAGCGGATCAAGATCAAGAACCCTGATCAGATGCCAGGCTATTGCTTCCCCTTCGCGGTCCTCATCAGAAGCGATCCAGATAGTTTTGGATTCTGCTGCAGCCTTTTTAAGCTCATTTACAACCTTTGTTTTCTCCTTTGGGATCTCATAGTTGGGTGTAAAATCCTTTTCGATATCTATCCCGAGGTTCTTTTTTGACAGGTCACGTATATGTCCGAAACTTGATACAACTCTGAAATCCTTTCCCAGAAACTTCTCGATTGTTTTTGCTTTTGCAGGCGACTCAACTATTACCAGGTTCTCGATCATTTACGCAAAAATTAGTTCTTGTAAAACGTGACAAAGTAAGTCAATTAGGTACCAAACTTCAAAATAAACCGTTAAGATTCTTTATTATTTACTATTTTTGGCACCAAACCTGAGAGCTCAAATGAAAGGCAATTCCCATAACAGAAAATACCTGATCTGGTTCTGGTCACTTTTCTCTCTCCCCTTTATTCTAATAGTAGTTCTGTTCATTCTGATCTCGAAGGAAAAGCTTGGTCCGATGCCTACATTTGAGGACCTTGAAAACCCGGAAAACAACCTGGCGGCAGAAGTCTATTCAGAAGACGGGGTTCTTCTCGGAAAATACTATTTTCAGAACAGGACATGGACCGAATATAAGGATATATCCCCTAACATTATCGATGCACTTATAGCAACTGAGGATATAAGATTTTACAGGCATTCAGGCATTGACATAAGAGGACTTGGAAGGGCGATCGTAAGATCGGTGATACTTGGCCAGGAAGCAGGAGGTGGGAGTACAATAACCCAGCAGCTTGCAAAGAACCTGTACAAGACCAGGGAGACAGACAGCATCGGGTCATCAAGGATAAGGCAGAAGATGAACCTTGGGGTTTCAAAATTCAAGGAATGGTACACGGCAGTTGAGCTTGAAAAGAACTATACCAAGGAGGAGATAGTTACGATGTATCTCAACTCTTTTGACTTTGTCAACAAGGCAGTGGGAATAAGATCGGCAGCACAGATATATTTTAATACTACTCCAGATTCGCTTAATATTGAACAGTCGGCAATGCTGGTGGGGATGCTTAAGAATTCAGCATTTTTCAACCCGGTAAAAAGACCTGACCAGACACTTAAAAGAAGAAATGTGGTGCTGAGCCAGATGGTAAAATATGGCTACCTTACACCCTCAGTTGCAGATTCCCTTAAAAAGCTTCCTCTCACGCTCGACTTCAGGGAGGAGGACCATAATCTTGGTCTTGCTACATATTTCAGGGAGTTTTTACGGACCACGATGATCAGGTATGAACCCGACAGACGGATGTACTCATATGAAGATCAGTACAAGGATGCCCTCTGGCAGTGGGAAAATAATCCTTTGTACGGATGGTGCAGAAAGAATAAAAAGCCTGACGGATCGAATTATAATCTGTATAAGGATGGTATAAAAATATATACCACCATCAATTCAAAGATGCAGAAATATGCCGAAGAAGCTCTGGCCGAACACCTTTCAAAGGATATCCAGCCCGCATTCTACAGGGTTGCAAAAAAATTCAAAAACCCGCCTTATTCAGACGATCTGACCAAAAAGGAGATCGATGATATACTTCAGACAACCATAAGAAGGACCGACCGGTACAAGGCACTCATAAGGAAAAAGACGCCGGAGGACTCCATCATGATCAACTTCAATACACCGATCAGGATGAAAATATTTTCCTGGAAAGGAGAGAGGGATACTGTGATGACACCGCTCGATTCCATTAAATACTATAAGTATATAATGCGCTCCTCATTCCTGGTCGCCGACCCGCACACGGGATATGTGAAAGCTTATGTCGGGGGCCCCGATTTCAGGTACTTTAAATATGATGCCGTAACAGACCAGAAACGACAGGTTGGCAGCACGATAAAGCCGTTTGTATACACCCTGGCAATGCAAAACGGATATTCACCGTGCTATGAAGTTGAAAATATACCCAGGACCTTCGAGATTAAGGTGGACGGAAGGGATTCTGTCTATTCCCCTCGCAGTTCAGGTCCGAAGGCCTATCACGGGAAATGGGTAACCCTCAAATGGGGCCTGGCAAAATCCGAAAACTATATTTCAGCATGGCTTATGACACAGTTCACTCCCCAGGCAGTTGTCGATCTGATGCATCGCATGGGAATACGAAGCTTTATTGATCCTGTTATCTCGATCTTCCTGGGGACTTCGGATATTTCGCTTGAAGAGATGGTGGGAGCTTACAGTACCTTCGCCAACAAAGGTGTCTATACAAGGCCAATGTATGTGACAAGGATAGAAGACCGGAACGGCAATGTGATCTCGACATTCACTCCAAAGGTGGAGGAGGTAATAAGTGAAGACCAGGCTTACCTGATGCTTAATCTTCTGCAGGGAGTGGTGAATGAAGGGTCAGGTATCGGACTCAGGTATACCTATAAGCTGACCAACCAGATCGGGGGAAAAACCGGGACGACCCAGAATCACGGCAACGGCTGGTTCATGGGTGTGGTTCCGGATCTTGTGGCAGGTGTTTGGAGCGGATGGGAAGATCAGAGCATACATTTTGAGACGCTTGATGAGGGGCAGGGGGCACATATTGCTCTTCCGATCTACGGGCTTTTCCTGAAAAAGCTTTATGCCGATCCTCAGTTCAGCAGTATGGAAACAGAAATATTCGAACGTCCGGCCGGATTTAATATGGAGCTTGACTGCAGCAGGGTCAAGAAATCGACCTCCAGAAGAGGTAACAATACGGAGCGTTACTGATCGCTCAGGCAAAAAGCTGCCTGACCAGGTGCTCTATCTTGCCGACCTGTATCACTTTAATACCGGGTTCAGCAATGTTGATGTTCCTGTGAAATTTTGAGACAAATATTTTCGAGAATCCCATTTTTGCCGATTCCCTTATTCTCTGCTCTATTCTCGCAACAGGCCTTAGCTCTCCTGATAATCCTGCCTCGCCGGCGAAACAGATATCCTTTTCAATCGGAATGTCAAGATTTGACGAAAGTATCGCCCCGAGCACAGCCATATCGATAGCAGGGTCGCTCACCTTAATTCCTCCTGCGATATTCAGGAATACATCCTTTATTGCGAGCCTGAACCCGGCTCTTTTTTCGAGCACGGCAAGGAGCATGTTAAGCCGCCTGATATCAAATCCCGTGCAGCTTCTCTGAGGTGTGCCGTATACAGCGCTGCTTACCAGGGACTGCGTCTCGATAAGGAACGGTCTTATGCCATCAACAGTAGCGGCTATCGCGATCCCGCTTAATGGTTCATCGTGCTGATTGATGAACATTTCTGACGGATTCTCGACTTCGCGAAGACCCGACTCGAGCATCTCGAAGATCCCGATCTCTGACGTCGATCCGAACCTGTTCTTTACGGAGCGGAGAATACGGTAGACATAATTATTGTCCCCTTCAAAATAGAGAACCACATCCACGATATGTTCAAGCACTTTTGGTCCTGCAAGGGTTCCGTCCTTTGTTATATGACCGATGAGGAATACCGGGATGCCTGTAAGCTTTGAATATTTGAGAAGCATCGCGGCACATTCGCGTACCTGCGATACCGAACCTGCCGATGATTCAAGCATCCCTGTCCTGATCGTCTGGATAGAATCAATTATTATCAGTCCGGGCTGAATGTTCCCTGAGTGAGTAAGTATAGCCTCCAGTTCTGTCTCGCAAAGTATGTAACAGTCGGGGTTGGATCTTTTTATCCGTTTGGCACGCAGGCTTATCTGTTCCTCGCTCTCCTCGCCCGAGACATAAAGTATTTTCCTGTTTTTAAGTGAAAGGGCAAGCTGAAGGGCAAGCGTCGATTTTCCCACACCCGGCTCTCCGCCCAGCAGGATCAGCGATCCCCCTACCATTCCTCCTCCGAGTATCCTGTCGAGCTCGGAGATACCTGTTTTCTGTCTCGATTTCTCGTCTGAACTTATGCTGTCGAGAAGCTCCGGCCTCTTTTTTGGCATGTCAGCAGCGAAGGAAGGCGCAGAAGCTGATGAAGGGGTAATGATCTCTTCGTGGTAGGTATTCCATTCGCCGCATGAAGGGCACCTTCCGATCCATTTTGCCGATTCGGCCCCGCAGTTCTGGCATACATAAACTGATTTTGATCTTGCCATATTTTATACTTAAAAAGATGCTGTCTTTACTCTTCCTTTGTGGTAAAAAAGAAATTAACCACGAAGGTCACAAAGGTCATCACAAGGGGACACTAAGGGATTTTTTCCAGTACTCCGGTATCATCCAAAGGGGAAAGATCGGGATCTTTTTTAAGGAGGGCATAAAATGAATAGATCCCTACTATTGCTCCAAAGATCAACTGTGATTCGTGAGCCAGGATGGCGTAGACAAGTCCGTCCTCCGTGCTTATCCCGTAAATGACAAGAAGAGCCCTTGATACTATAAAATGGAAAGCACCAAGACCGCTCTGAACGGGGGCAGTCATGGCAAGTCCTCCTACAACAAGAAGAAATAAGCCGTCAGCAATATCGAGATGTGACGTTGCCTGGACGGCGAAAACAACGACCCACGTCATGAGAAAATAATTTATCCAGATAAATACTGTATGGAAGACGAACTCCCATTTACGCTGAAGCCGGGCAATTGTCTTAAGCCCATGAATGATACCCCTGCCGGCGAGGAAAAGCTTTGCAAAAAACCTGACCCTGACAAGCCTCCTGCGGAGCATATATATAATTAATAGTATAAGGAAACCTGAAAACAGGAGAAGCAGCCAGAAAACCATCGCTGATCCGAAGATTGCTGCGACCCTCTGCTGAATGGGCGTGAAGATATTATCAAGCAGGAAAGGGCCAAGGATCCCCTTTTCTACAAAGATCATTATGACCATTAATGTTGCAAGGGTGAAAATGTCGATGGTTCTTTCGATAACTACAGTTCCAATAAGCTGATCGACAGGTATATTCTCTTTTCTTCCAAGTGCAACACATTTTGATATCTCACCGATACGAGGAAGGGCCATGTTGGCAAGGTAGCCGGTCATCATGGCGAAAAAGGAATTCTTAAGTTTAGGATTGTATCCTAGTGGCTGGATCAGAAGGATCCATCTTCTTGCCCGGCTCAGGTAGGCAAAGGTGGCAAAGAGTATCGAAAGAATCAGCCAGATGTATCTGGCTTCCTTCAATCCGTTTTTAAGCTTGCTGAAATTGATATTGCGGAAAGCCAGCCAGAGGAGCAGCAATCCCACAACAAGAAATGCAAAAAACTTAAGAAACTTGATTATCTTCTTTTTCAAGTTCAGAGAAGTTTATTAGTATTTGTATCGGGGAAGACGATGCTGGGTTTGAAAGAAGCTGCCTCTTCGGGGGTCATTGAAGCATATGAAATAATTATTACCACATCGCCTACAGCCACCTTCCTGGCAGCTGCACCATTAAGGCAGATACCGCCTGAACCCCTTTCGCCCCTTATTACATAGGTTTCAAGTCGTTCACCGTTATTTATATTGACTATCTGAACCTTTTCATTTTCAACGATACCGGCGGCATCCATCAGATCCTGGTCTATAGTGATGCTCCCTATATAATTCAGATTTGCCTCGGTTACTGAGACATTATGGATCTTCGACTTTACAACTTCAATTAGCATACCTCAGAGATTTACTTTTGTAACCCGCAGCAAAGTTAATTAACCTTTTGATTCAGAGCAATGGAATTTCCACATTATCTATAAGCCTTATCTTTCCTGCTTTCACAGCTATGCATGCAAAATATTTTCTTCCCGGAACAGCTTCAGCAGATGATCCGGGGAGTTTCAGTTCAATATCGTCGGCTATCTCAAAATACTCCAGGCTGAAGCCGGGGGTGCTGTTAATGCTTGCCTGCACCTGCAGGCGGATCTGACTTATATCAGTTTTATTTACAAGCTCTGCAGCTCTGCTGATGGTCCGGAAGATCACTCCTGCATGCTTCCTGATCTCAGGCTCCAGCAGCTTATTCCTGCTGCTCATCGCAAGTCCATCGCTTTCCCGCACTATGGGGCAGCTGGCTATCCTCACATTGCTTCCCGTCTGCCTTACCAGTTCCTTTATTATTGTAAGCTGCTGGAAATCCTTCTGTCCGAAGTAGGCAATATCGGGACGTACAATATCGAACAGCTTTGAAACTACCTGGCCGACCCCGTTAAAATGGCCCTTCCTCTGCTTCCCCTCCATCACCTTTTCAAGATCGCCGAAATTAAATACTCTTTTATCGGGTTCAGGATATATCTCTTTTACCTCCGGTGTGAAGAGGAGGTCATTTTCACGCAAAACGCCTGAAAGAAGATCAATATCACTGGCGAGTGTCCTGGGGTAGTTTTTGAGATCCTCAGGGTCGTTGAACTGTGTCGGATTTACAAAGATGCTTACTGCGACAACAGGGCATTCCCCGACAGCTCTCCTTACAAGTGAAAGATGGCCGCCGTGAAGTGCTCCCATAGTTGGAACAAATCCGACAGGAGACCTGTTAATGAGCGCAAGATGTCTCCTTACCTCTTTTACACTGTCAACCTTTTTCATTACGGATATATTTTGCAAACCTAAGTGAATTTTGTCATGTACGGAATAGCAGCTGATAAAAAGCCATAGAATACAAAAATATCTATATCTCAATATTTTTTACTACCTTTGCAAGCTGAATGAAATGATATATTCAGGCAGGTTAAATGGAAAGCAAGAAGGTGTTATTCATTTCCCAGGAGATCACTCCCTATCTGGCTGAAACAAAATTATCAAAAATAGGGAGATTTCTGCCGCAGGGCATCCAGGAGAGGGGAAAAGAGATTCGTACATTTATGCCGCGGTATGGTTGTATCAACGAAAGGAGAAACCAGCTGCATGAAGTTATCCGGCTGTCGGGTATGAATCTTATTATTGATGATACCGATCATCCGCTGATAATCAAGGTTGCCTCGATCCAGTCTGCCAGAATGCAGGTTTACTTCATCGACAATGACGATTATTTCCAGAGGAAGCATATTATCAGCGATTCGACCGGAATTGAATTTGAAGACAATGATGAAAGGGCACTATTCTTTGCCAGGGGGGTGATCGAAACGGTTAAAAAGCTGAGATGGGCTCCCGATATTGTGCACTGTCATGGATGGATGACCGCTCTTGTGCCGGTCTATCTGAGGAACATTTACAACGATGATCCCCTTTTTCATAATTTCAAAATTGTTTACTCGGTTTATAATAATGATTTTAAAAATCCGTTTAGAACAACGTTTGCCGACAAGCTTCGCTATGACGGTATTGACGGGGAGAACCTGAAGCTGGTAAAGAAGCCCGATTTTGTAAATGTTTCCAAGCTGGCAATAAGGAACTCTGACGGAATAATAATAGGGAGTGAAAAGATAAACGCCGATCTGGCAAAATATATTGGTACAACCGGGAAACCGGTGCTTGAGTTTAAGGATGAATCGGAATATGTAGATGCCTATAATGATTTTTATGACAAGTTATTATCCTGATCTGAAAAAATATAGCAGAATTTCTGCCAAAGCATTATTGAATTATACGATCTTCTCCCTTTTCCTTCTTCCTGCTTTGCAGATGTTATCATCCTGTACGGAGCAGCCGACAAAAATCGGAGCCAATCTCCTCCCTGGAGTTGATTTTACGCATATCAAATCAACGAATGCTATTATTCCGGATACATACAATACCTATGACGACAGCATAATCTCCAGCAGTCAGAGCTCTTCCTACTTGGGAGGGCTTCATGATCCCTATTTTGGCGACACATACTGTGATTTTGTTTCCCAGCTGAGGCTTACCCAAAGGTGGCCGACAGGCGATGTGCCTACTGTTGATTCGGTAAAGCTGTTCCTTACAGTCGAAAGGATTTTAGGTGATCTCTCATTTTCACCTGCTATTAAACTTTATGAAATTACCGAACAACTCTCATCTGACTCAATTTATTTATCAAAAAGAGATCCGCGGTTAGGAATGTACATAGGGTCTTTCCCTCTTGGTACTATCACAAAGGATACTGTTACGAGCTTCACGGTAGTTCTGCCCAATTCATTCGGTGAATATCTCTTAAGGGACACTTCCAAGCTTAACCAGGAATCCACAACAGATGATTTCAGATCATTCTTCAGAGGTGTTAATGTCAGCATTACTGAATCGGTGGATATTACAAAGAAAGGTGCCTACCCGGCAATTCCTCAACTGCTGGTCTACACTCCGGGTACCGATAATTTCGGAATAAGGGTATATTATCACACGCCCACAACGGCGAGTGGCCTTTATTTTGATTTTATCATTAATACCAATAGTGTCCGTTACAACAGGTTCTTTCACGACAGGTCAACTGCCGACCCTGCAAAAAGAATCAATAATATCAATGACAATATAATGGACTCTGTAACATGTGTGCAGACTTTTTATGGCGTATATGGCAAGATCAAGCTAAACGGACTTGATACCTACAAGGACTCAATGCCTATTTCAATTAATAAGGCAAGGCTCGTTTATACCGCGATTCTCGACCAGGTGACATACACGACCTTAACAATTGCTTCACAAATTTATCTTTCATACACCGACACCACGGGAACAAAGGTGATTGTGCCAGATTTTACAATCAGTTCATCCTTTTTTGACGGGACGTTCAATACATCCGCATATACATATTCTTTCAATGTGGCTGCCTTTGTTCAACAGTATCTTGAGGGGAAAATACCCAAGGCTGAGCTTAATATGTATCTGCCGATGACCACTGAATTTCACAATGCCATTTTAAAGTCAAACGGTTCTTCCTCTCCTCCGAAATTTACCCTAGTCTATACACGGTTCTAGATTTTGTGAACCAATTTTGTTAACTTCGCACATTGAGGTTTAAAACAGATTCATATGTGTGGAATTGTGGGTTATATCGGCTTCAGATCAGCCAGGGAGGTAATAATAAGCGGTTTGAAGCGACTCGAATACCGCGGCTACGATTCAGCCGGGCTGGCTATAATGAACGGTGAGCCAACGATATTCAAATGCAAGGGGAGAGTCAGGGACCTTGAAGAGATGGTCAGCAATTCCGGCATTGAAGGAAGGATAGGAATAGGTCACACACGCTGGGCCACTCATGGTGAACCAAATGAGCTGAACGCTCATCCGCAGGTTTCATATAAAGGGAACTTCATCGTTGTTCATAACGGCATAATTGAAAATTACTCAAGGTTGAAGAAGCATCTCGAAAACAGGGGGATAATCTTCAACAGTCAGACCGATACCGAGGTCATAGCCAACCTGATGGAACATCTCTACCTTGAAGGAAGCCTTTCACACGAACAGGCAATAATAACTGCACTTGGAAGCCTTGAAGGCGCTTACGGCCTTGCAATTTTATGTCCGGGGGTAAAAGACAGGATCTTCGCCGCCAAAAAGGGAAGTCCCCTGGTTATCGGAATAGGGGAAGGAGAGCATTTGGTAGCCTCGGATGCGACTCCGATAGTGGAGTTCACACAGAAAGTCATATACCTCCGGGATGACGATCTTGCAATAATCGGCAGTGACGAGCTGACGATCAAGACCCTGGGGAATAAGTTCGTGCAGCCTGAGGTGAAGGAGCTTGACATGAAGATAGGGGAGGTTGATATGGAGGGATTTCCACATTTCATGCTGAAGGAGATCTTCGAACAGCCAAGGGCAATGCATGATACATTCAGGGGGCGAATCCTGCCCGATCACTCCGGGATCATGCTTGGAGGACTCCATGGAGTGATAGAGGATGTCACCAGGGCTGAGAAGATAATCATTATTGCCTGCGGAACTTCATGGCACGCAGGCCTGCTGGGTGAATATATTTTTGAGGAATATACAAGGATACCGGTAGAAGTTGAGTATGCCTCGGAGTTCAGGTACAGGAACCCTATCATAAACAAGGGCGATATAGTGATCGCAATAAGCCAGAGCGGAGAGACCGCCGATACTCTTGCAGCAGTGAAGCTGGCAAGGGAAAAGGGGGCAAAGGTTATTGGCATCTGCAATGTTGTCGGCTCGGGAATCCCAAGGGAGACAGACGCAGGGGTTTACACCCACGCGGGCCCGGAGATCGGAGTTGCCTCGACCAAAGCTTTTACTACCCAGGTAACCGTCCTGGCAATGATGGCATTCGATATTGGCCACCGTAAAGGGATAATATCCGATGAGTCATATCATCAGCTTATTGAAGAACTTGTTTCGATCCCCGGCAAGATGGAAATTGCATTAAAGTCAAATGACAAGGCTCATGCCATTGCCGAGCTGATAAAGGATTCGAGGAATGCTCTTTACCTGGGAAGGGGATACTTGTTCCCGGTAGCTCTTGAGGGAGCGCTTAAACTGAAGGAGATCTCGTACATCCATGCCGAAGGTTATCCTGCAGCCGAAATGAAACACGGCCCCATTGCACTTATTGATGAGAACATGCCGGTTGTTGTAGTGGCGACAAGGGACAATACCTATGAGAAAATAGCAAGCAATATCCAGGAGATCAAGGCAAGAAAGGGCAAGGTGATAGCTATAGTTTCCGAAGGTGACCAGGTTATCGGAAAGATTGCCGACCATGTGCTTGAAGTACCTGTTACTATTCCTGTTTTATCGGGAATTCTTGCTGTCATACCTCTGCAGCTTTTATCATACCATATTGCCGTTTTACGGGGCTGTGACGTGGACCAGCCGCGTAATCTAGCCAAGTACAGTGGAGTAGTCATCAAAGGGTTCGATCTGATTCATCGGTATCCGTCCTGATTTCCGAGGTTTCCCATCCAATATTGATTGATTACCGTCTCCGTCCCCGATAATGACAGGAATTTTAAAATTTACCTTCAACTCATGGACTTTCTCCTCGGTGTTGTAGTCCACTATTATTTCTTTCCTGAACCTGTCTCCCGAACCTATCAATCCACTCGAACCATTTATCATCATTCCCTATCTGTTTGAGAGAGTTATTCAAATCGTCAATGTCAGACAGGACACTTTTGTACATACTTTCTTAGGTTCCACTAAAAGTCCTTTGTAAATTTACTTCCAATGATTTCCTTATCAAATCGCATTTCAAAGTGAAAGACACCTTATATATCTATACACGGGTTTCCACTTCAATTCAGGAGGAAGAAGGTACTTCGTTAAAAACACAAAAGGAAATTGGAATAGAATTGTCCGAGAGATTAGGTCTGAACTACCAAGTCCATAACGAAGGTGGTATTTCGTCCTCAAAAGATACTTTGGTAAATAGACCTGTTTTAATGAATATCCTTAAATTGATGGATGAAGGTGTAGTTAAACACTTATATGTTTGGAATACTGACCGTCTGAGTAGAAATCAGATTACTTGGTATACCATAAGACAGAAAATGGTCAAGAATGGAGTAATTCTTTATACTTCAAACGGGGTTCATGACACCAACGATTTTATGGAAAACATGATACTTGGTATTCTTAGCGAGGTCTCGCAATATGATAACAAAGTCAGGGCGGAGAGGAGTAGATTAGGGAAGATTGAGAAGGTAAAACTTAACTATTGGAGGGGTGGTGATTGTCCATTCGGATATAGATTGAAAAATGATGGAATTGGAAATCATTTAGTTGAGAATAAGGAGGAATCGAAATGGTTATTTTTTATTTATTCTGAATACGCCAAGGGGACATCTTTAAAAAACATTAAGTCGATACTTGAAGATTTTGGGATAAGAACAAGAAGAGGAAATAAATATTGGTCTATGGGTTCTCTTCAAGTACTTTTAAAGAACTTGACTTATCTTGGTGTAGACCAATACATTGACAAGAAAACTAATCTTGTAATTACAAATACCATCCCACAACTAATATCTAATAAACTATGGGACGAAGTACAAGAAACAAGAAAACTGAAGTTATTGAGGAAGAACCAAATAAATCGTACCAAAAAATTTTACCTGTTTCGAGATTTTTTAATATGTAGTTGTGGAACCCCAATGGGAGGTAGAATTAAAAAGGGAAAAAAGGTTCGACATTACTATTGTCCTTTGTCCGAAAGACGGTTTAATAATTCTTACAAAAAGGACATAGTTTGTACAATGAAACGATGTTTAAATATCCCAATGACAGATAAAGTCCTTTGGGATAAGATAATAGATGTATTAAGTGATTCTGTCAGGTTGAAGGAAACCATGAAGAATCAAACTATGGTGGGGATGAAATTAGACTCCACTGAAGTAAAAAAAGTAATAGATGAAAAGAATCTTAAAATAACTGAACTTAAAAAAATAAAAACTAATCTTGAGAAAGGATTAGTTTCAATTGAGACTGATAACTTCTTAAACAAATTCCCATCAGATGAGGTCTATAATTCACTAAAAAAAAACCTAACAAGTATGTACAAAAGTGTCCTGTCTGACATTGACGATTTGAATAACTCTCTCAAACAGATAGGGAATGATGATAAATGGTTCGAGTGGATTGATAGGTTCGGGAGACAGGTTCAGGAAAGAA
>JBEKFE010000015.1:0-87631 GCA_050013475.1 Bacteroidales bacterium | reverse complement strand
AGTTCGATATTGAAAGGCGACGGAGCAGGAGGGTTCAGTGTTGCAACGGGTGCTGATGTACCGACAATAGCAGAGACCCAGGTAACGAACCTGGTCACAGACTTGTCGAACAGGGTATTGACATCAACTACTGTAAACGGGAAGGCTTTATCGGGCAATATGACCTTAGGGCTTGCCTCTGCTGACTTTGCCAATCAGGGTTCATCAACAACGGTATTGCATGGAAATGTAGTGGGTAATCCTTCCTTCAGTGCAGTGGATTTATCAAGTGACATTACAGGAACTCTCGGAATTTCAAATGGTGGAACAAATAATGCAGCACTAGGAGTTACAAACGGAGGAGTAATATATGCTGACGGTTCCAAACTTATGACCTCCGTAGCCGGAAATGCAGGAGATGTATTGAAAAGCAATGGTTCAGCAGCACCGACCTGGGGTTATCCTTCTTTAACTTTCTTTGAAAATTATCTTACGGGAAATGTAGTTTTGACTGCAAATACCTATTCGGGAGCACTGGCTACAATTACTTTGCCGGCTGGTACCTGGCTAATAACTTCTGAAACAACTGTTTCTTATGCTTCAGGGGCAAGTACATACTGGAATGCCACTGTTGTCCTAGGTACGAATGCCACAACTGCATATACCTCCGGTGAGGCAAGCACGAGGAATTTAGGTGGGGGAGGCGCCAGCCCTGTACATATCAGCCTTTCAAAAATTGTGACACTTGGTTCAACAACCACAATAAGCACTTATGCTGCAGCAAGTGTCGCCGCGACAGTCGTTGATACACCCCCGAATAATCCAAGTACAGCTGGAACCGCCTCAGGAATTCATGCAATAAGGATTCAATAATATTATTCTTAAAATATAAATGATGAAAACTGATCATGGTTGAAAATCAATTTAAAAATTAAACGACAATTAGAATTTATACTAAAGAACTATATAACATGAAAAATTCAGCATTTAAACTTTATGGAGTTTTAATATTCCTTATACCAGTAAGCCTTCTGGCTCAAACACCAACCCAGAAGACCACCACTCCCCAGACCAAAACCCAGCCAGCTGTGAAGCTTACAAATGCGGCCGATTCCTCCCAGTATATACTCGGAGCATACCTGGGACAGTATCTTGTAACAAACGGACTGTCGATCACCAAAGCAGATCTCTTTATAAAAGGGATGAATGATGTGGTTACGGGAAAACCCCTTATGGTGCCTGCCGACAGCATCCCAAAAAGGATGAATGAGTTCCTTACCCAGTCGAATATCGAGAGGAGCAGGTTTCTCGAAAAACAGCTCTTTGATGCGGTTAAAGGACAGCCAGGCGTCGGCACCCTGCCCAGCGGCGTCTGCTATGTTATCGTAAAAGCCGGAACGGGCCCCCGACCACAGGTTGCTGACTCAATTACAGCCCATGTTAAAGGCTACCTGCCCGATGGCAGACTGTTCGAGGATACATATCCAAAGAATACTCCCCTGAAATCTACTCCGGCCAACCTTATACCCGGACTGAAGGAAACTTTGCAGATAATGCCTGAAGGATCGTTGTGGCGGATCTATATTCCTTCATCTCTGGGTTATGCTGAAAAAGGAATACAGGGTATCATTCCTCCATACTCCGCGGTCGTATTTGATGTAGAATTAATTAAAGTCGGAACCACGAAAAAATAAATACACTTTTTTCTCCATCCCCTTGATCGGCTGAAACGGCGAGGGGGAGCCACCTTCGCTAAAGCTTCGGTGGCCGAAGGAGGGGGCGATAGGGTGATGGGGTGAGGCAGTTGAAGAATGGCCAATTATTAATGAGCAGATATAACAACATATCAAAAAGGATCACAGGCAGCCATCTATCTAAGGTTGCCGTAGTTCTTTTCTGCTCATTGATCTTCTTGCCACACCAACAGGCATCTGCCCAGGTCATCAACAATTACGGGGCGGTGTTCAATGTGACATCGGGAACCTGTGTCAACTCAAAGGATGCGAATAATACTGCCGGTACTCTCTCGAACGGTGGAATTTTAACCCTCACCGGCAATTTCACCAACACAGTCGTAGCCACCACCAGCGGTAACGGAATTTACCGTATCGGAGGAAACTGGTTAAACACCGGTACTTTCACTCCCGATACAAGCACAGTTTACTTCAACGGTTCAGCAAACCAGACAATTACAAACCCGGTAGGCGAGACCTTCTACAATCTTTATCTCAGCAATACGGGGGCACCAAGTTCAAATCTCCTCGAACTCAATAACAACGTCACTGTCCAGAATAAGCTTACAATGTCTGTAGGGTTTATCCAATCTTTGCCTTTTGAACTTTTGCTTGTAAACGCTTCTCCTAATGCGCTCAATTATACTGTTGGATCAGGTTCCAGGATAATAGGGAAGTTTGAAAGAGGAGTGAATCAGATGGGAACTTATCTTTTCCCTCTGGGAACAGCAGCTCATTATAACCCGGCCAATATCATAACGAATGTTGCTCCGACACCGGGAACAATACTTTCGGAATTTCTTACACCGTTACTCTCAACTGATTCGATCGGACTGCCTTTACCCGATCCTCCCGATGAAGTAGCAAGGGTTTACCAGGACGGGTATTGGAGTATGACGTCAAATAACGGATTTTCTTCAAGCAGTTTTAACATTAATCTTGATGGGACAGGCTTTACCACTTTTGCCATCACAGATATAACCAGGGTCATAAAGCGAACTGCAGGAGGCAGCTGGCTGCTCGACGGAACGCACAGCCCGGCAATCGGTACAATTGTCTATAGAAATAATCTTACCGGGAATATTTCATCCCTGGGAACCCAGTTCGCACTGGGACAAAGCAGACCACGAATAATCAGTCAGCCCAGGGATACTGCCGTGTGCGAGTCCAAACCCTATGCCCCGTCTACCAATGCAACATTCAAAGTAATAGCATCATCAACCCGGACACTCAATTACTTCTGGTACAAGGAGCCGGCCAATTTGCTTCCCACGAGTGGGAGATACATTCAAACACCTCCGGGAACTCTTACCATTCTAAATGTCACCCTTGCTGACACAGGAAAATATTATTGTATCGTCATCGACGATTACGGAACCTCTACAAGGAGCAACTCAGCCAGGCTTTTTGTGAACCAGCGACCAATTGCTACAGCTACCAATTCTGCCCAGCCGAATACATGTTCCAAAGTTCCGTTCGCCGGAATTAAGCTTGGTGTGGTGTCCAACATTGTTCCGGGTACAACTTACGCATGGACCAGGAGCAGTCCTCCAGGAATATCAGGACTTCCGTTAAGCGGGTCGGGCTTATCGATCGGCGATTCCATCTCCGGTATCTTCACAAATACAGATACTTTACCACATACGGTCACATTTACCATAACACCAAGGGGGCCATTACCGACTGATTGCGACGGGGCTCCAATTACTGCTTATGTAACCGTAAATCCAACTCCTTCAGCCATACCTGAAAATGTCAAACCAATTTGTTATGGAGATACTACTAATATTGAGCTTTATACACCTACTCACCTGACGGGAGCCAATGTTGTCACATTTGATTATACAGTCACTGTCACAGACGGATCAGTAGCTGGATCAACAGCACCTGGCTCGGGATTGCTAAACAGGAACAGGCTGACCTTTTCATATCAGAATAATTCTGATACCATCAAATCTGTAACATACTGGGTAACTCCAAGGGCAGTCACGCTTGGTTGTCCTGATGGCCCCGTAGTGCCGGCAGAGACCAAGATCCATGCCAAACCTCTTCAGGGCATAACGATAGTCAAGCAGCTTATTTGCAACGGAGGCTCTGACGGAACGCTGACCGCTAATCTTTCAAAGGGAGCATCACCTGACAGTGTATTCTGGACAGGGGCTTCCCATTTCCACAGCAGTAATGTTACCGTTACCGGGTTAAGGGCGGGTACATATCAGGCTACCGTAACCGATAATCTGGGTTGTTCCAATTCTTCTCCAGCGATAATTCATAGTGCGATCATCGATACATACGTCGAAGTCCTGGCAAATGTCTCCTGTCCGGGTTACAGCGATGGCGCTCTCAGAGTCCAGGTGAACTACTCCACGACGGGAATACCTCCGTTCCAGTACTGGATAGTCAGGAGTGATGGAGATACTGTCGTGCATTCGACGCTGGATACTGTAGATTTCTTCAATTACCATACTGGTCTGCAGGCAGGTACATATACGCTGCACCTGGTAGACGTAAATGGTTGTACTGAGCAATATCCTCCGGTGTTTGAAATCACACAACCGGATGTCATGATAGCAGCTTTCACAAAAAGTCCTTTCCAGGGAGGATATAATGTAACCTGCAAAGGTTATGGCGACGGCTGGGCAAAGGCCGCCATCACCGGAGGCAATGGCGGATATATGTACCACTGGTTTACTAAGAACGGTAACATTATGGGTGATACAACTACATACCAGATTGATAATATTACTGCAGGAAAATATTATCTCGAAGTACGAGACAGCAAGAACTGTTACATGATAGACAGTGTTACTCTGGTCGATCCCCCTGGTATTGCCCTGACAGGCTCACAGCTTTCGGTAAGCAGGGACGGCGATTACAATATATCGTGTAATGGAGGGAATGACGGATTTATCAACCTTACAGTAACAGGAGGATCAGGATCATATGTATTCAATTGGAACGGACCTGGTACTTATTCAGACACGACAGAGGATATTTCAAGCCTCATGGCAGGAACATATACGGCAACAATTAATGATGTGAACAATTCATCATGCGTACTTATGCCGAAACCGACATTTACTCTTACGGAGCCCTCCGTACTGAATGCGACAACATCCAGCTCGGTATCGACGGATGGATCCTACAATATTGACTGTAACGGTAGAACAGGATCAATTAATCTGACTGTTACCGGTGGAAGCATAGGACATTACACATATAACTGGACAACCTCAAACGGTTCAGGCATTGTTGACGGGCAGGCGGATCAGAATGCGCTGACAGCCGGAATCTACAACGTTGTCGTAACTGACTCCAACCTGTGCCATACTTCAGCTGATACAACGCTTACCCAGCCAGCACCGCTTGCGATAATCCTTCAGCCAACCGATCTTACCTGCCTGACACAGGGAAAAATAGACCTTACCGTTTCGGGTGGTGTAGGGCCATATTCATACAGCTGGTCGAACGGAGCCTTAACGCCGAGTATTTTAAATCTCCCGGCCGGAACATATACAGTTACTGTAACAGATATGAACGGCTGTACAAAAATTGATTCAGCCAGGGTGAACCTGCCACCTCCTGTTACCTTTACAAGTGCCCTGTCGGATCATAATGGCTTTAATATAAGCTGCTACGGAATGTCTGACGGCTGGATTAAGATAACCATCACATCCGGTGTGGCACCATTTACTTTTAACTGGACCACACCTGATGGCAATTCATCCTCGCAGGACCTTTTGAATCTGAGGGCCGGCAATTATAATTTAGTAATTACCGATAAGAATTCCTGTACAGCGAACGGTGACACTGATCTCACGGAACCCGGAAAGCTTGGAATGGACCTTGCAGTGTCAACCAGCACCGACGGGGCATATAATATAAGCTGTGCAGGAGCCAGCACCGGTTCAATAGATGTCAATCCTGTCAATAACGCCGGAGGTGTAGTCTATCTGTGGTCCGACGGGAGTATCGAGAATCCAAGGAGCAATATTCCTCCCGGGACCTACAGAGTTATCATCATGGATCTGAATAATTGCAATGCTGATACAACTGTAGATCTAACTGCACCGCCGCCAATCAACGTTTCCTTTGCTGTCCACCAGGCATTGTGCCCCGACAGTCCGGATGGAGAGATAGCGGTATCGGCAACCGGCGGTATACCTGGCGGAGGATATACTTACAGGTGGTCGGATAATTCAACCGGCTCTGTCGTTACGAACATCCTTCAGGGATGGTGGTGGGTAATAGTTACAGACGCAAACAGCTGCCCGGTCAAAGATTCTGTAAAGATGGAGCCTCAAAGAAAAACGTGCCTTGTCATACCGAATATCTTCTCGCCCAATGGTGACAATATTAACGATACCTGGAAAATCGACAAGACAGAACTCTATCCCGAAATGGAAATAAAGATATTCAACAGGTGGGGAGAGCTTGTATGGAAATCCGCAAGGGGATATCCTGATCCATGGAATGGAAGAAGCAACGGGAAGCTGCTTCCAATTGATTCCTATCATTATCTTATTGATCTTCATAACGGCTCCAAACCCATTATCGGAAATGTTACTATTGTGAGATAATATATTTAATTTTAGCTCTGGTGAAGCGACTTTTATACATATCGGCAATAATTTTCTGGGGGTGCATTGCAAATGCGCAGCAGCTTCCGATATTCAGCCAGTACCTGTATAACAAGTTTCTTATCAACCCGGCTGTTGCTGGAAGTGATGGCTATACCAGCTTTAATATTACTGCAAGGGAGCAATGGGTTGGCTATTACGGGGCGCCTGCAACCTTTATGTTCAGCGGGCAGACAAGGCTGATGAAGCACAAATATATTATCAAAAAGAACTCAGCCAAAAAGCAATATCTAAGGCCCAAATCGGACGGGAGGGTTGGCCTTGGAGGGTTTGTTTTCAGCGATAAGAACGGGCTGATGCAAAGGACTGGGTTCCAGTTTTCTTATGCCTACCACCTGTGGGTACAACGAAATACCCAACTCTCAATGGGGCTTGCATTTACAGGATATCAGCTTAAGATCGATGAAAAGCAGATCGACTTTGGAGATCCGAATGACCCCTGGCTTAACAGCGATATCCGGAAAGGGGTATTCATCCCTGATGCTGCCGCCGGAGTGTATCTCCTTAATGCAAAATATAATGTAGGTTTGTCAGTCGACCAGCTTTTCGGCGCTGCTCTTAAAATCGGGGATGCTGCCTACGACAAATTCACAATGAGCAGGCAGCTGAACCTGTTCGGATCTTACTTCCTGGAAGCCGGACACAACAGCGAATTTGAACCCTCTTTTCTTTTCAGAATGTCGGGTCAGTTCAAGCCACAGGCTGACGTGGGGGTGACTTACATCTTTAACAAAGCCTTCTGGGCCGGTCTGACGTATCGTACAAGCGGGGCAATCATAGCAATGCTTGGAGTCAAATATCAGAACCTCTGGTTCGGATATTCAGTAGATTTCACATTACAGGAGATCCAGCGGATAACCTATGGGACCCATGAGCTGACAATTGCCCTTCGTTTTGGCGATAACTCAAGGAGATACAGGTGGCTCGACCGCTATTGACCGGCTTTCGGTTTAAAACATAAACAACCGAGCTCATTTTCATTTTGTTGAATATTGAAAGAAAGGAAAAGTACATTCCTTTGATAATACCCTTCATGGTTCCTGCACTGCTTCTTTTGTTCCTTTCGCTCAGGATCGAAATATAAAATACGTCAAAAGGCAGTGTTGAAATAGTGGTAGTTTCAAAACAGATAAGGTCAGCAAGCTTTGAGAAGGTCACTGGACTGAAATGCCACAGATGACGCGGTACATCCCATGCTGCCCAGAATTTGCCATAATGATCCGCATCAAAGGAATTGCAGTTGGGCAACGCGACAATTACTGATCCGCCTGGTTTGAGCAGTCGGCCTATCTCGCTGAAATAACCTTTAAGATCGTACAGATGCTCGGCAACGTGCCATAATGTTATGCAGTCGTACTCTTGAGCAGGGATCGTTCTCATAACCTCAGGCGCGAATACATTCAAACCAAACCTTGATGAAGAGTATTCCCTTGCAACATCATTTATTTCGATCCCGGTTACACTCCACCCGGCCTGCTTCATTACACTTAAAAAATGACCAGTCCCGCTTCCGATGTCAAGAATCGCACCTTTTTTTGCATTACATGTTTTGAATACAAGATCCCTTTTTCGCCGCAACATTATTTTTCTTGCAGCCTGGTATCCTTTTTCAAAAAGTGTCCTTCGGGAATCGGTATGGGATATATAATCGGGAGATTCATAATAACGGCCAGCCTCATTTTCATTCGGAGGATCATTAGTAAAGGTAAAGCCGCACTGACCGCATCTGCATAGTTCGAAAGTTTCCCCCGAAACAAGATGATCATTACAGGAGAGCAGGGGAGAAATTTCGGAACTTTTACAAAGCGGGCAGCTGTTATGATGAAACATCCTGCTGAAGTTTCCTTTTATTTATAATTGTTATGATGATATATCCTGCAGCAAGAAGAATAAAAATGACCGAGCTTGCAAGAGATACCTTGTTCCCGGTATAATAAGATGCCGGCTCAAATGAGAACCTTATCTCATGTGCACCCGCGGGTACCACCATTCCCCTCAGGATCCAGTCCACTCTCAGGTAATCTGATGGTTTCCCGTCAATAAATGCTTTCCATCCGGCCGGATACCATATCTCAGAGAATACAGCCAGACGTTCTCCGCCGGAAGAATATTTATAGATCAGTTCATTGGGTTTATAAGAAGTAAGCCTGATGCTGTCTCCTGCCTGCGCCCTGTAATAGGGTACCTTTACAAGATTTTTGAATTTCACATCAACATCAGCCTGTACTGAAGGCTCAATCCTGCTAACAAGCGCCAGCTCCTCGTTTGCATCCGATGCAAACACCACACTGTCAACGAACCAGGCATTGCCAAGGGCCTTATCATTTACTACAGGAGCGATATTGGGATTAATTATAAAATACCTGGCATTAAGCATTCTGAGGGCATTGTTATTGCATAGCCTTGTAATCGGCGAATTGAGATCAGCCAGGGATTTTGCTGAGCTGAGGGCTCTTTGGTAGATTATAATATCCTCAATAATGGTACTGTCGATAAGATCCTGGTATCTCCTTATTTTGGCACCGTTGTAGCCACCGATGGATTTATGGAACTGTGATGTTGAGGCGTCATTAAATGTTGAAATGGATAGGTTAAGTACCCTGTAATATGATTTATCCTCAAGTATTTTGCTATCGGCCGGAGATGGTGCAGATGCCTTTGAAACCGAAACGGGATTCTTGAAATTATCAGCATTCAGATACCTTTTGTCAATGCTGAACATATCAACAAGGAAGAGAAACCCAAGCAGAAGTATGGCATATTCCTTCCTGATCTTTTCAAAGTAAAAACCAAGCAGAACAGCAGCTCCCAGAGAAATAAATGCGAAGGATCTCAGGGAATCAGCTCTTAACAGATTGATCCTGTCGGCTTTTAAAGCGGAAGAGAGCCATACCGGCAGCTTGCCCTCTTCCATGGGAGAAATAAAGCTTCCTGCAATTCCGGGAAACAATACGAATATCATAGTCAAACCTCCTGCAATGCCAAAGGCTATTTTCAACCCACTGATGAACTCCTTTTTTGAAACTTTCCCGTCAAAGATGTCCCTGAGGGTGAGAATTGCCAGCAGAGGCATACAGAATTCGGCAATTACCAGGGTCATGGTCACAGCCCTGAACTTGTTATAGCCGGGAAAATAATTCATGAAAAGGTTGGTAAGAGGCATGAAGTTCTTCCCCCACGCCAGCATTATGGATAGAATAGTAGCAGCAAGCAGCCACCACTTTTCAGGTCCTTTTATCAGAATAAGACCAAGAATAAAAAGGAAAACGACAATTGCCCCCACATATACGGGCCCGTCTGTCCAGGGCTGTGTACCCCAGTACTGATAGAATTCGTTTGCGGCCTGAATTGCATTGTTCTCCTTCAGGGCAGTAATAGTTTTTGATTCTCTGCTAAAAAGCTTGGCAGAACCACCTTTAAAATTTGGGATCAGAAGGGTCATAGTCTCATCGATACCATAACTCCATTGGGTAGCGTAATCAAGATCAAGTCCCTTTGTACTGTTCTTATTCACGGAAATAAGGTCAGATTTGCCTCTTATAGAATATTTTCCATATTCATATGTGGTATAAAGCGAACCGAAATTCATCCCAACGGCAAGTACGACAGGAATTGCAAGAATTGCTGACCGTACGAAGAACTGTTTAATCTCTTTCTTTCTCAATAAAAAGATAAATTCAGCAACAACAAGAATGAGTACGCAGATCAATGAATAATAGGTAATCTGGGGATGATTTGCAATTATCTCGAGGGAGAGGAAGAGCCCGGTCAGAAGGGCTCCCTTTATCGCATCATATTTGTATGTGTAATAGATGCCTCCTATCATCGGCGCCATATAGGCTATAGCAATTGCTTTTGTGTTATGCCCAGCAGTCAGAATGAAAAAGAAATATGTCGACAACCCGTAAACTATCGCACCAGCGATTGCAAGCCAGGGTTTGACCCTGAAGATGAGAAGAAGGATGTAAAAACCGAGCATTGTAAGGAAGATGGAAGCAACAGGCATCTTTATTATTTTGAGGGCAGCATCGGCAAACCTCATAAGATTACCCGGGAAGCGGGCCGAGATAAGATAAGCCGGCATTCCGCTGAACATAGCATTGGTCCATAGTGGTTCACTTCCGAATTTATTGCGGTAGTCGCTGATCTCCTTCGATGCATTCCTTGCTACAGTACCATCGTTGGACTGAATGACTTTTCCTTCGAGGACCGGGTAAAAATATATAAGCGTGATTATAAGAAAAATAAATACCGCCACCAGATGGGGCATGGCTGTCTTGAAAATACTCTTAATCTGCATCTTTGCTGTTTAATGTGGTTAACCGCAAAAGTATGGAATTATCATAAATATTATCAGAACTGCGAGGGTTTATCACTATAATTATTAAGTATTTTGTCTTAATTTTAAATTCTGCAGCTTTATGCCGGATTTATTACGGAGTTTGTTTTCTTTATCGTTTCATATTAAAATCATAACAAGTATGTCGGGGAAAAACAATCTATTCATAATTGGAGCTTCCAACTTCGGCCGTGAAATGGAAAGCTGGCTTGAGCTTATACCACCTGGTTCGCGGGACTGGGAAATAAAAGGATTTCTCCATTATTACGAAGGGAGGAATCCGCTTGAAGGATTCCCAAGCCGTTTTGGCATAGTTGGCGACTGGAGAGACTATCCGCTGACCATAAATGATTATTGCATAATCGCGGTTGCTGATTGCGGCTGGAAAGAGAGAATATATGATCACCTGAAGAATAAAACCAGGTTTTTGACCTATTCAGCCCCTGATGCATCATTAGGAAAATTCAATACGATCGGAGAAGGATGCATTATCTGCCCGGGATGCATAATTACCACAAATGTCGTTCTGGGAAATTGTGTAACACTGAACATAGGCACACAGATCGGGCATGACTGCAGCATTGGTGACTTTTCTTCAGTTATGCCTTCAGTTGACCTTGGGGGAAATGTGAAAGTCGGGAAAAAGGTATTCATTGGCACAAAAGCCACGATATTGCCGAATATGACAATAGGCCACGGGGCTACTGTTGGCGCCGGCAGTACTGTTCTTAAGAAAGTTGGTGACGGAACAACCGTATTTGGCAATCCAGCAAAGAAAATTACCAGCTGAGTAGTATATTTGCAAAAGTATTCATGTTGGATGCAAATGGTAATAATCAATACTCCATTTTATGGGAATAGATGAATTTGTGAAAAACTTCTCTGAATTGTTTGAGGAGACAGACGCCAGGGGATTTAAACCTTCAACACAGTTCAGGGAAATTGAGGAATGGAGTTCCCTTCTTGCTCTTTCAGTAATTGCAATGGTTGATGAAAAATATCACGTCAGCCTCACCGGGGACGATATAAGGAATTCCACTGATATAAATGATATTTTCAATATTGTTAAGACCAAATAAGATACTTCAGGCTTCTGAAAGCTAAAATTATACCGGACCAATGGATAATCCATTTTCACTTACAGGCAAGACTGTTTTCATTACCGGGGCATCATCAGGCATAGGGAAAGCAATTGCGATTGAGTGCTCGAAAATGGGAGCATCGGTTATTATAACTGGTCGCAATTCTGCCCGTCTTGCAGAAACTTACGAAATGCTGGCCGGGGCCGGGCACGAACAGATTGAAGGTGATCTCAGGGAGAGTGCTGATCTGAAGAGGATCATTAAAAAGCTGCCCTCACTTGATGGTGTTGTCCATTCAGCAGGTATTGCAAAGCCTGTTCCCATATCCTTCCTTACCGAAGAGGTCATCAGCGATGTGATGGGCATAAATTTCAATGCGCCTCTGATGCTGATCCAGCAGCTGCTCAAACAAAAAAAAATAAACAGGAATTCATCGATAGTCTTTATTTCTTCCATTTCCGGAACACTTTGTTCTTCTGTCGGCGGATCGATATATTCGGCCAGCAAGGGCGCAGTTAACGGACTGATAAAGGGAATGGCTCTTGACCTTGCTCCTAAATCGATAAGGGTCAACTCTGTTACCCCGGGAATGGTCAATACAAAAATTTACGCGGATGGTGTAATAACTGATGACCAGCTGCAGGAAGATATGAAAAGGTATCCACTTAAGCGATATGGTAAACCTGAGGAGATAGCCTACTCTGTGATCTATCTGCTCTCTGATGCCTCCGCCTGGGTGACCGGCAGCAATCTTCTGATCGATGGAGGTTATACATTATTGTAAAGAAATGGGGATGAAAGCTTTTATAAAAGGGATATCATATTATTTGCCCGGCAGAATTGTAAAGAATGAGGATCTGCTGAAAGATTTTCCGGAGTGGTCGGTCGGGAAGGTCGCATCCAAGATCGGTATACTTGAAAGGCATATTGCCGGGGAAGAAGAGACATCGGCTGACATGGCAGTTGCCGCCGCTGAAAACCTGATAAAAGAGTATAATATTGACAGGGCAGATATCGACTTTGTAATGCTCTGTACGCAGAGCCCTGATTATTTCCTTCCAGCTTCGGCCTGTTCCATCCAGGAGAGGCTGGGACTGAGGACGGATACCGGGGCGCTTGATTTTAATCAGGGCTGCTCGGGATTTATCTACGGTCTTTCACTTGCTAAAGGTCTTGTCGAAGCGAGAATTTCAAAAAACGTACTTTTTATTACTTCTGAGACCTATTCAAAATTCATTCATCCCCGCGACAAGAGCAACCGGACCATATTTGGCGATGCTGCAGCCGCAACTCTTATTTCAGATAACGGATTTGCCGGGATAATGGGTTTCAGCCTGGGAACTGACGGAAGAGGGGCAAAGAACCTTATAGTAAAGACCGGGGGAATGAGAAACAGGGAGTTCATGCAGGACCTGAAGATCGATGAGGATGGTAATCCGACCTGTTCAGATAATCTTTTCATGAACGGCACGGAGATATTTAACTTCACCCTTGAGACTGTTCCTCTCCTTGTCTCCAGAACTCTTGCAGCGAACAATCTTACACAGGAAGAGATCGACCTTTTCATTTTCCATCAGGCAAACAGGTACATGCTTGAATTTCTCAGGAAAAAACTGAAGATTGAACCTGAGAGATTTTATTACTATATGGAAAATGTCGGAAATACTGTTTCGTCGACTGTGCCAATAGCACTGAAAGCTGCAATGGGATCAGGCAAAATAACGAAGTCAGGCAAGGTCCTTATTGCCGGTTTTGGAGTTGGCTATTCATGGGGTGGAACTGTGCTCAGATTCTGAAACATCCGTATTACTCCTGTTTTTAATATTGGCCATCCACCTGGCCGGATTCCTCCACTTCAGGTACAGTCCACGTAAACGGACAAGTTCGATCTCCTCAAAAAAGTTCCACCAGTAAAGCACCAGAGGGAAGATGCAAAGAAGCATTAGCTTAATAAGTATCGCAGGTAAAAAGGACAAATTATTGGAATACATTGCCGCGGCTGTCAGGACCGATCCGACAATAAAGATCTTTATGATCTTCTTCCATTCATAAGGCACATAAAAATACTTCTGCGAGTATTTCCAGACCAGGACGAGGTAAATCAGCTGTGAGAGAGAGGTAGCCACGGCAGCTCCCATGGAACGGAAAAAATAAATGAAGATGACATTCAGTCCCACATTGATCACAGATACCGAAGTGATTATCACCGCGGATATTTTGGTCTTCTTGCTTATGTTAAGTCCCGTGAAAACAATATCCTTGAGCGAACCGAAATACAGGCCCATGGCCAGTACGGGGATCAGCGTGAATGCGCTCCAGTATTCTTTCTTGTTTGCCAGGATCATCGAAATTTCCTTGCTGAAGAATGAGACGATCATCACAATTATCATAACCCCGAAGCCCATATATGTTAGTATCTTTGAATAGAATCTCTTGCTTCCTTTTTCATCAATTATCTTATAGATAACTGGTGCAAGGGCAAAGCTTACCGAGTTCAGGACTATTACCTTTATTGCATTAGCGATCTTGTACCCATACTGGTAATTCCCGAGTTGTTCAAGCCCGTTGATGAATTTAAGGGTAAAACGGTCAGTAAAAGTCAGGAATATGCCTGCAACTGAAGCCATGACAAGCGGCATGGAAAATGAAAGCATCTCCTTCAGAACTTTTATATCGAGCCTTGCTTCTATATGTTTTATAATGTATCTGGAGAGGAAGAGGAAGAAAATAATATTTCCAATGATCTGTGCTTCATATATTCCCTCGATCCTGTGTTTAAGTACAACTATAAAGAATACTGTAAGTGTAAGATTGACAACAAACTTCAGGACATTCGCGGTAATGAAAAGAAGGGGCCGTTCCTGAATCCTCATAAGAGTAAGAGGCATGACCCCGATTATCTCGAAGCCTGCAGTTATTACCATCAGGCGTATAAGCTTGTAATACTGGCTGCTGCCAAGCAGGGATGAGGCAAGTATCCTTGATCCGCCAATTAGTGATACTACCATTATTCCTGAAACGAAAATCAGGAATACAATAGCAGTAAAGAACATGGAGTTCCGTTTTTGTTCATATTCCTTTTCCCAGTACCAGCGCAGGAAGGCATTGTACAGGTTAAGACCAAATATCGTAATGAGAACCTGGGAGCTTGATTCAAGCATTGCGAGCATACCGAACTCACCTACCGGAAGGATATGGGTGTAAAGAGGAAGAAGGATCAGACCTATCAGCTTCGTTGACAGATTCCCGATTCCGTATATGAAGGAGTTCTTTGCGGTCGATTTAAGCCTTGAAAGCATGATCTTGTGTTTTCAGCCTGACAGGTTCAGCCAGCAAAAGTAATTGATATATTAGTACTTAATGTCAAACCCGGAATGAATATTTTATTAATGATTTACTGCTGATAAAACAATATCAATAACTTTATCCTGGTCTTTTAACGATAGATCCTCGTACATGGGAAGACACAGGATAGCATCAGATACCATGTCTGAAACAGGCATCTTCTCTCTCTCTTTAAGATAGGGAAGTGTCTCCAGCGAAGGAGAAAAATACCTGCGTGCAAAGATCCCGTTCTCCAGGAGCCTGTCTCGAACCGATTCCCTGGTTTTTCCGGAATTGAAGATGACCGGAAAATATGCCCAGTTCTGATCTGCATCGGGATTATGCTTCTGGAGTGAAATGGATCTGACCGAAGAAAATGCATCAGTATATCTTAAATAAACGGTTTTCCTACGTTCCAGGATCTCTGAAATATCGTCAAGGATGCAAAGCCCCATTGCGGCCTGGAACTCGTTCATCTTTCCGTTAATGCCCAGTTCAGTTACAATATCATAGCCTGCAATCCCGAAGTTGATCATTAATCTTGCCTTTTCAAGATCTTCACGTTTTCTGAATACTATTGCCCCGCCTTCAATTGTGTGAAATATTTTTGTACTGTGGAAGCTCAGAACCGATGCGTCTCCATAGTTCAGGATGCTGTTCCCCTTATATTTGATACTGAAGGCATGCGCGGCATCATATACGACCTTTAGACCGTTCCTCCTGGCAATCTCATCAATATCTTCAACGGCGCACGAATTGCCAAAAACGTGAACAGGAATTATGGCCCTTGTCCGACTGGTGATCTTTTCGGAGATCGATCCTGGAGCTATGTTTAAAGTTTCACGGTCAATGTCGCAGAAGACCGGATCAATCCCTTCCCATGCAAGGCTGCTGGCCGTGGCAACAAAACTGAAAGGTGTGGTTATTGCATCGCCTTTAATTCCAAGTGCCTTATATGCAATCTGAAGTGCGATGGTCCCGTTTGCAACCAGCATGATGTTTTCGACCTGAATGTATTCAGAGAGCCTCTTTTCGAGTTCCCGTGCCAGCTGCCCGTTGTTGGTGAGCCATCCCGAATCAAATATCCGGTCGATATAGCCCTTGTATTTTTCCCGGTCGGGTAGATAGGTTTTTGTTACGTTTATCATTGCTTGATTCTTTTATGCGAGTATCAAGGTCCAAAGTGATATGTATCTCTCTTCGGAAAGCAGGTCAGAAACTATTTTCCGGTTTTTATTAAGTTCACTGCTATTGATTGTGAGAAATGAATTTTCCTGTGATTTAACAGATTCAATATCAAAAATAACACATCCAAGATCTTTAAAGAATCTATATGTGGTAGTTTCGCTTCTGAGATAAACCTTTTTTCCAAAATACATAAGCGGGAGTATATTCCCAAGTCCCTGCTGTCTTTCATGGTTCATTACCGCAATATCGATACCGGCCAGAAGATCAAGATAATCGTCGGTATTCAGTATTGTCATCAGAGGTTCAAATTTCTCTGCGAATATTTTCCTGCCTTCAGCCGCTACCAGATTTATATATTCATTATTACCGCTGTACGAAAGCGGGCAGATCATTTTGACCTCTGCCTTTTTGAGGAAATCAAGAAATTTAAATATCTCAATATGATTATTTGATTCATTCCCCGAGTTCCCGACAAGTACCCTTGTTACCTTTTTATCAGTATCGGTTTCATCTTTTAATTCTCTTGCCATGAAATCAACAGGGATTGGATAGGCACTCTGCAGGTATGCCGCCTTTGAATAATAAACTTTCCTTACAATTTCAAAATCACCCGGAATAAAGGAGGCGATCAAAGGTATTCTCCTGATAATTCTTCTTCGCAGGTATTCGTAAACAGTTTTTCTGATGTTCTCCTTCCCCTCCCTGTGGATATAAACGTCACCTCCCCAGATTATCCATGTCGCTTTGGAAAGAAGGCCCGGATAAAGGTTCCACAGGAAAAGCGATGGCCCGTATGGCAGCTGGTGGAAGAAGAATTTTTCAGATCTTTTAAGCAGCGGAATGACCTTTTTCATAAAGGCCAGGTTGCTCCGGGCAAAAATGATCCTCTCCTTTACCGCAACGGGATAATCGAAGCTTAATCCTATCTTCCTCCGAATGACAAAAACAAAGGAGGAAATATCAAAATTCTTCTCAAGGAATCTTAGATATGCAAAGGTGTAGAGGTTTTCGCTCGCAAAGAGATGCACTTTCATTTCCGGAACCTTTTATTGGTCATTAATTTCTGATTCGCCTTTGTGAACCTTAGTGTCTCCGTGCCTTAGTGGCAAGACTTTTTCGCCACAAAGACACAAAGACACAAAGGAACACAACGGGAAAACTTATAAAATTCAAAATGTTATATTTAGAATTCCTGTTATTTAAATAAATCATAAAAGTCGATCAGGTTCTTTCCGGCTTTTTCAATATTGTATTCCAAAATTACTGCATTCTTCCCGTTTTTCCCCATCTGTTCTCTCAGTGCATTATCTTCCAGCAGCCTGATTATAGCTGAACGGAATCCGGCGTTATCTTCAAATATGATTCCGCACCGATGTTTTTCGATAAGTGTTTGCTGTGGCCTGCAGGCTGATGCAATGACCGGCTTGCCGCCGAACATATACTCAAAGATCTTGTTTGCAACACCTGACTCATGCTGCGGGTTCCGTAGGAAAGGAGCGATGCAGAAATCGCTTATCTCCAGGTAGGTCATTAGTTGAGAATGGTCGATCCATGGGATATAAATTACCCTGTCGCGGAGACCTTCAGAACTGATGGCTGTTTCAAATCTCTTTTTATCCTTTTTGTCGACGGGGCCTATCATCAGGAATTCAAGATCATGTCCGGACCGTAGAACCTCGCTTAAAACAGAAAGGGCATCAAATATTCCCCTTCGTTCCGCGATCACCCCATAGTAGAACATCAATGGCGCTCTCTTCCTGAATGGAACAATGCCTGGATCAACTGGTGCGGTACTCATTTTTACCAGGTCAGGAACATTCGGAAAAACGCAGAAATATTTCTTGTTAAGCTGATCATACTTACCAGTCAGCTTTTCCTGGTACTCCCTGCTGAGAACTACTATTCCGTCAGTGTAATTTAGATATTTACCCTCTTTTTTTGCCCAGGCCGAAGGCCGCGAAATGATATTCCGGATGAATCCCTTTGTCCAGTTATACGACGTGACGGAAAATGCAAAATTTTCATGAAGATCAAGTACCAGCCTTGTATCAGGGCAAGATTTCATTATCGCCTGCCGTGTACATTTTGCCATGTAAAGGTCGTGAGCATGGATAACATCCAGTTTATTTGCAATGATGAATTTCTTAATTGCCGATGACCATATCCATTCATAGACCGGGATCATGTTAAAAAGAAAGAAAAGTGCATTTTTGATCTTTCTATTAATCCGGATCCTTGTTATGGCAACACCTTCAACAGGTTTGAAAGATCCATTATCGAAGCCAAAACAAAGTGCAAAGATATTATACCCTGTTCCCTTCAGTATCTCAGCCTCGCGCAAAACCCTGTTATCATTATTCAGATCATTATCGACTATTATTCCAATATTCATAAAACAGGAATTTTTATTATCTGCTAAGTTAATACGGGTAGGGCTATAAATAAAATTCCCTTTAAATTTCCTGGAGGATATTAACAAGGGCGGATGTTAATGAACGCCTCGAAAATTCAGATATTTCAGATGAGCCTTTGAATTTGTTGTCGCGGATCTGTTCCAGGAAGCCCAGTATTGAAGCTGAATCGTAATGTTCGAAAGCAGCCCCCGAAGAGGCTCCGGTAATGATTTCCGCTGCATCACCATCGATCGGACCCAGGCATATGACCGGCTTCCTTGCGGCAATGTATTCAAATAGCTTTCCTGTCAGTATGCACTTCCCGCTTGAATGATCAGGTATGATAAGCAACAGGGCCGTTGATTCGTGCATATACCTTATCGCTGCAACATGGTCAACATGAGGAATAAATTCTGCAGAATCAGGGCCGGTTTCTGCAATTATAAGATCTTTCTGGCGCTGTGAAACGGTTCCTATAAACCTTAGCCTGATGTCAGTTCCATTTTTTTTAAGATCTGAAGCTGCTGCCAGGAATCCATTCAGGGGATATGAGTCAGATAAAGTTCCTGTGTAAGTGACAGTTAATTTTTCAGGATCCTCCACTGAGATCCCGGTGAAATCATCCTCGTCGAAGCCATTGGTTATGACGCTGATCTTGTTTTTGATACCAGGAAGCTTCGATGCAAAAAGGTCCCTGAGTGTTTTCCCCACAGTTATTATCCTGTCTGCAGACCGCAGGATCCTCTTCTCATAGCCTTTGTCAATGGCTCTTGCAATGGGGGTATGATAGAACAGGGAATAGTAATAGATATCTGTCCAGGGGTCCCTCAGATCGGCTATCCATTTGACAGAAGGATACCTCTTCTTCAGCTTTAGTCCTACAAGCTGAGTTGAATGCGGCGGACTGGTTGTGATAATATGTTTTATGTTCTCCGCCTGAACAATTTCACATGCTTTCCTGAATGCAGATCTGTTCCAGCCACGCCTTGGATCGGGGATAAAGAAATTGCCCCGGACGAATCGCAGTATCCTGATCAAGATTCCGGGATCGCCGGAGGTGGCAAAACCAGCTGAAGGTACCCTGGATTTATCTTTCCGGTAAAGTCGGAAATAATCGGTTGCAGATGTTTTATAGACCTTTATCCCGCCATTTACATCCTTTTCAAGTGTCGGGTCAACTGCGGGGTAAGCAGCATAGGAGGGATCAATGGTAAGAATTACAGGTTCCCAGCCGAACGATGGCAGGTATTTCGAAAATTTAAGCCATCTCTGCACTCCGGCCCCTGATGAGGGAGGCCAGTAATAAGTTATGATGAGAACCTTCTGCATTCTAGAGGATTTTCAGAAGCGTCCGCAGGCTGACTTTTTCAGCAATCAGCTCCCTTAGACTGCTGATCTGCACCCTATCCTGCTCCATTGAATCGCGATACCTTATGGTAACTGTCTTATCCTCCAGCGTCTGGTGATCGATAGTGATACAATAAGGAGTTCCGATCGCATCCTGCCTCCTGTAACGTCTTCCTATCGAATCCTTGTCATCGTACTGGCAATTGAAATCGAACTTCAGGTCATCGACTATCTTTTCAGCAATTTCCGGCAGTCCGTCTTTTTTTACCAATGGCATTACAGCCAGCTTTACCGGGGCCAGGTATGCAGGTAATCTAAGGACAACCCTGATATCCGTGGTTCCGTCTTCCTTCTTTAGCTCCTCTTCCATATAAGAAGCGGAAATTACCTGGAGAAACATCCTGTCGACACCAATTGAGGTCTCTATTACATAAGGCACGTAGGATTCGTTCTTCTCCGGGTCGAAATACTGCATCTTTTTACCACTGTATTTCTGGTGCTGGCTCAGATCGAAATCTGTCCTGGAATGTATCCCTTCAACCTCCTTGAACCCGAACGGGAATTTAAATTCGATATCGCATGCTGCGTTGGCATAATGAGCCAGTTTTTCATGATCGTGAAAACGGTAGTTTTCGGCTCCGAATCCGAGTGCCTGGTGCCATTTCATCCTTATCTCCTTCCAGTGTCTGAACCACTCAAGCTCCGAGCCTGGCGTAACAAAAAACTGCATCTCCATCTGTTCAAATTCCCTCATCCTGAAGATAAACTGTCTTGCTACAATTTCATTCCTGAAGGCTTTACCGATCTGTGCAATTCCAAAGGGTATCTTCATTCTTCCGCTCTTCTGGACATTAAGAAAGTTAACAAATATTCCCTGTGCAGTTTCTGGCCTCAGGTATATCTTCATAGCCCCGTCTGATGTAGATCCGATCTCGGTTGAAAACATAAGGTTGAATTGCCTTACGTCTGTCCAGTTCCTTGTCCCTGAGATGGGACAAACAATATCATTATCTAGTATTATCTGTTTGAGCTCTGCAAGATCTGTTTCGTTCATTGCCTTTGCAAAGCGTGAATGTATCTCATCGATCTTCGCCTGGTTTGCAAGCACGCGCTGGTTGGTCTCCCTGAATTTCTTTTCATCGAATGCTTCTCCGAATCTCTCTCTTGCCTTTCCGACCTCTTTGCTTATCTTCTCTTCGATCCTGGCCAGATGATCCTCGATGAGTACATCGGCTCGATATCTCTTCTTTGAGTCCTTATTATCTATGAGCGGATCGTTGAATGCATCAACATGCCCTGAAGCTTTCCATATTGTGGGATGCATGAAGATGGCAGAATCGATACCGACGACATTATCGTGCATAAGGACCATTGAGTCCCACCAGTATTTTTTAATATTGTTTTTAAGCTCGGCCCCGTACTGTCCATAATCGTAGACGGCGCTTAATCCGTCATAGATCTCGCTGGACGGGAATACATAGCCATATTCCTTGCAGTGCGACACAAGCTTTTTAAATACATCTTCAAGAGCCATAATTATCTGAATTATATTATGAACGGAAGGCAAAAGTAATCTAAAATCTTAATTTTTACAATCTGTTACTGATCATAGAGCAAACTCAATTCCTGAAATCTATTTGTATCTTTGGTTCCAGAATATTTCAATGAGATGAGGATAAGAACAGACTTCCTGGTAATTGGTTCTGGAATTGCGGGGTTGATATTTGCACTGAAAGCCTCCCGGTATGGCAAGGTTTGCATTGCGACCAAATCATCCCTCGAAGAGTCCAATACACGCTATGCCCAGGGTGGTATAGCAGCTGTGTTCAGCGAACCCGATAATTACGAGAAGCATGTTCAGGACACCCTTATTGCCGGCGACGGGTTTTGCAATGAAGATGTTGTAAGAATGGTAGTACGGGAGGCTCCTGAACGGATCAAGGACCTTATCGAGCTCGGGGTTTCATTCGATAAGAAACCCGACGGAACATACGATCTGGCAAGGGAAGGCGGCCATACGGAATACAGGATACTGCATCATAAGGATAATACCGGTGAAGCAATTGAGAAGGTACTTGCAGAACGGGTACGCAGGGATCCGAATATTACTATTTATGAGAATCATTTTGCCATTGAAATACTTACTCAGCATCATCTTGGCAGGGAGGTAAGGAAAAATTCCCCGGGCATCAATTGCTACGGGGCCTATGTAGCCGACCTTATCAATCCAAAAGTGATCACTTTTCTTTCAAAAGTTACGGTCATGGCTACAGGCGGGGCAGGGAATGTTTACCAGACAACGACCAATCCTGAAATAGCAACCGGCGACGGTATTGCTATGGTTTACAGGGCGAAGGGTGAAATAGAGAACATGGAATTTATTCAGTTTCATCCCACCTCCCTTTATGATCCCAATACCCGGCCATCATTTCTTATAAGTGAGGCAATGAGAGGTTTCGGAGCGGTTCTTAAAAATCTCAGGGGTGAGAAGTTCATGAACAGGTACGACAGCCGGGGATCGCTTGCACCGCGCGATATTGTTGCGAGGGCGATAGATAATGAAATGAAGATCTGGGGGGATGATCACGTATGGCTCGACTGTACCCATCTTGATCCTGAAGGGTTAAAAAGTCACTTTCCAAATATCTATGAACACTGTCTTACAAGGGGAACAGACATTACAAAGGAGATGATACCTGTTATCCCGGCCGTCCATTACTGTTGCGGAGGCATTAAGGTTGACATGGACGGGCAGAGTACCATCAACAGGCTGTATTCACTGGGTGAAGCCTCTTCAACGGGACTTCACGGAGCTAACCGTCTTGCATCAAACTCGCTTATTGAAGCTGCCGTTTACTCACACAGGGCTGCTATTCATTCCGGAGAGAGGTTGAAGGAACTTTCTTTCGAGGAAAAGATTCCCGCCTGGGATTACAAGGGCACTACGCATCTTGAGGAGATGGTGCTTGTAACACAGAATTTCAAGGAAGTGCAGATGATCATGAGCAATTATGTCGGAATCGTCAGGTCTGATCTTCGTCTTGAAAGAGCAATGACACGTCTTGAAATAATTTATAAGGAAAATGAGAGCCTGTACAAAAGATCGCTGATATCAAAAAAAATATGTGAACTGAGAAACCTGATCAATGTCGGATATATCATAATAAAAATGGCAAAGAACAGGCATGAAAGCATTGGGCTCCATTATTCCATTGACTATCCGAAGCATGCCAGCTCTGGTTCGGAATTCTGATCCACGTTCAAATATGAGACATCTTTCATCTTCATTTTCAGGAAAGAACGCCCCATGGCGCTATGTTATAATGTTAGTAGCTGTTTTCCTTGCAGCGAATACCGTGGGGGGAATTCCCCTGATAATTGGTTTTGCATCCAGGGCAGTATCAAACCCTGAGGCAGCTTCAAGGCTTGCTGCAAACCCTTCGGATCTGAGTGCTATCGGGATTGCACCTGACATGGCACTTTTCATGATGCTTTTCCCCTTCCTTGCTGGCCTGATCACATTTGCACTTCTCGTAAAACCTCTGCATGGGAGGACATTTATACAGACCTTTACGGGAGCAACGACTCTCCGGTGGAGAAGAGTTCTTGTTTCAGCGCTTCTCTGGGCTATATTTTCAGCTCTCTATTTAGTCGTTTATAATTGGCTGCAGCCTTCAAATTTCAGGATCAACAATACCTCTTCAACCCTTATCTGGCTGGTGATAATATCGGTTGTGCTCATACCTTTCCAGGCATCCTTCGAGGAGGTGATCTTCCGCGGGTACCTCATGCAGGGATTCACGGTAATGTCGCGTCGATGGAGAGTAATAGGCGGCGCCTTGTTTCCGCTGGTAATAACTTCGCTGCTTTTCGGCATTATGCACGCGTGGAATCCGGAAATAAAGGAGTATGGTTTTTTTACAATGATACCGCAATATTTACTTTTCGGTCTTCTTTTCGGAATGATAACCATTATTGATGATGGTATTGAAATTGCTGCTGGGGCACATGCTTCAAATAATATATTTTTGAGTATCATGCTTACCAACAGCTCATCAACCCTGCAGACACCGGCTATTTTTGAGCAGATAAATATTCACCCATGGATTGAGTTCTGGGCGCTTTTTGTGACTTCCGTCTTGTTTTTTCTAGTGATGATGAAGATTTTCAACTGGAAAGATCCTTCAGTTCTATGGAGGAAGGTTGAAGCTCCTACTGAGTTCGACAGTAATCATTAAATTGGTTTCTACCCTGATTAAGGTATATTTAATAGCAATATTTAAGCTAAAGTGATTTGGGTTTAAACGTTTCGGGGAATGTCTTTGTAAATAAAGAAAATCTATATATCTTTAATTGTCTGATGAAAAGTGAACACGGTACATATTCAAACAAATAAGTCAAAATTATTTGTTAACCTGTAGAACTGATCTATTAAAGTAAGATTTTTTGTGCTGTTCCCTTTGCACTAATTATTTTAAACATGCAATTTTTGGTCCTGACAATCTTAGCCCTACTCCAATGAAAAGCAGTTATAGAATTTTGATTTTTATCCTGGCAATCTTTTTATTTCAATCATGTAAGAAAGATAAACCTGCATTACCGACTGTTGAAACTACAGAGGTAACAGGAATTACTACCACTACTGCAATATCAGGTGGTGCAGTTACAAGTGAAGGAGGAGCATCTGTAGTTTCCCGTGGTGTTTGTTGGGGTACATCAACTAAACCCATCATTACAAATAGCCTGACAATTGATGGGAATGGATTGGGCGTTTATATCAGCAATATTTCAAACCTTTTGCCCAATACAACATATTACTTAAGAGCTTATGCTTTAAGTAGCGTTGGCATAGCTTATGGTAATGAATTATCCTTCAATACTCTAGTGCTTTCCACACCATCATTGACAACTTCAGTTATTTCATCAATCACTTATAATTCTGCAGTCTCAGGGGGAACAATCACTTCAGAGAATGGCGAGACTGTAACAGCAAGGGGTGTATGCTGGGATGCTTTATCGAACCCCACAATTCTAAATAATAAGACCGTTGATAGTAGTGGAATTGGTAGTTTTGTCAGCAGCATTACTGGATTGCAGCAAGGAACTAAATACTATGTCAGGGCGTATGCAACAAATAGCCTTGGAACAGCTTATGGGAACGAACAAAATTTTACAACACCTGAAATTACTGCAACCGATAATGATAGCAATGTTTATAAATCAATTATCATTGGGACTCAAGTATGGTTTAAAGAGAACCTGAAAACAACTAAATACTCTGATGGGAGTGCTATTCCGAACGTAACTGATAGTTCTCTGTGGGCGAGCTTGACAACAGATGCTTTTTGCTGGTATAACAATGATGCAGGAACTTACAAAGCAACCTATGGAGCATTATATAATTGGTATTCCGTAGCTACGGGAAAGCTTTGTCCAACGGGATGGCACGTACCAAGCGATACAGAATGGACTACTATGACAGATTATTTAGGCGGCCTGAATGTTGCCGGGGGTAAAATGAAGGAAGTTGGTACAACCCACTGGAACAGCCCAAACACAGGAGCAACAAATGAAAGTGGCTTTACATCCCTTGCCGCAGGGAACCGTCATGCCGATGGAACATTCTCTGATTTTGGGATTGGTAGTGGCTGGTGGTCATCTACACCTTATAATGAACAGAGCCCATGGTATTATAGCAACTGGTATTCTAATGCAATGGCAGGCCGATATAATGGTGCGCTTAATAATCTTGGTTTATACATAAGATGTATTAAAAACTGAAGTATGATCACCGGACCTCTGGTCTCCCCATTTTTCCCTGATCGCCTCCAGAAGATTCTTTATTTCATCGGTATCGGTGGTCGTAAGGAGCTTAAGCCTCATCTCCCTGAAATGAGATAATCCCTTAAAGTAGTTTGACAGGTGCCGGCGCATCTCAAAAACACCTCTTTTACCTGACTTAAAATTTAAGGATTTTTCAAGATGGAGAAGAGCAAGGTCAACCTTTTCACTGACAGTTGGCTCGGGAAGCAGTTCACCGGTATCGAGGTAATGTCTTATATCCCTGAAGATCCATGGACGTCCTACGGTAGCCCGTCCGATCATTATGCCGTCCACACCGAATTTATCAAAGTATTCCCTTGTCTTTTCCGGTCCGTCAATATCACCGTTACCAATTATTGGAATATGCATCCTCTGGTTGTTTTTTACCTCCCCTATCAGTGTCCAGTCGGCGCTGCCTTTATAAAACTGTGCCCTGGTACGACCGTGAATGGTGAGGGCCTTTATCCCGGTATCCTGAAGCATCTCCGCCACCTCAACAATATTTTTGCATGAATCATCCCAGCCAAGTCTGGTCTTGACCGTGACAGGAAGCCTGACCGCATTCACAATTGCTTTCGTCATTTCGAGCATCAACGGAATGTTCCTCAGCATTCCGGCGCCTGCACCCCTGTTTGCAATTTTCCTGACCGGGCATCCGAAATTCAAATCGATAAGCTCTGGTCCGGCGGCCTCTGCAATATGTGCAGCTTCAATCATGGCATCAATCAGGTGACCATAAAGCTGAATCCCCATTGGCCGTTCAAAATCATAAATGTCAAGTTTTTTTACACTCTTCTGGCCATCCCTGATCAGGCCATCGGATGAGATGAATTCGGTGTACATGAAATCTGCGCCGAATTGTTTGCATACCATCCTGAACGAAGGATCGGTGATATCTTCCATCGGCGCAAGGAAAAGTGGCTTTTCCCTCAGGGTTATGTTCCCGATATTCAAATCAGTTTTATTAATTAGTGTTATTGCCTAACTTTGGCGCAAAATTAATAAAATGGCTGAAATAGCCCGGTTCTTCAGGTTTGACAGTCAACCTCCACTGATACAGCTGGTAATTTCATTCTGCATTGTGGTTATTGCCGGGACAATGTTATTCTGGCTTTTTATTGTCCTGGGTGCAGTTGTTTTCAACATCTCTCCAGCTAAAATGATACAGCTCCCTTCTTCTTATCCGGATCCTTCAGGAAGAATTATTTTGAAATATATTCAGGTTTCGCAACAGGCAGGATTATTCCTGATCCCTTCTCTTCTGGCCGCATATCTTATACGGAGGGATAATGAATCATTCCTCAGGCTGCGCAGCACACCGGCGGCCCTGCATATTTTGCTGGTTGTTCTGCTTGCAGTTCTTTTCATTCCCCTTATAAATTTTACCGGGGTTTTAAATTCGAGAATGGTTTTACCTGAGTTTCTTTCAGGGATCCAGCACTGGATGAAAACGAAAGAAGATACTGCTTCGCATCTTACAGAGCTTCTTATTACATCATCAGGGGTACTGACCCTTGGGATCAATATTTTCATCCTCGCCATAGTTCCGGCTTTCAGCGAAGAACTATTGTTCAGGGGGCTCTTCCAGCAGATACTAAGCCGGCTTTTCAGATCATCACATGCCGGTATATGGACGACTGCAATAATTTTCAGCACGATCCATTTTCAGTTCTTCGGTTTTGTTCCAAGGCTTATCCTGGGTCTGCTATTCGGATATCTGTTTTACTGGAGCGGAAACCTCTGGTATTCAATTACTGCTCACTTTGTAAATAATGTCATACCGGTTGCAGTTACATATTTCAGCGGTTGGAGACCGGTAGTCGGACAGACAGGCAGCGGAAAGGAAATCCTGACTTTCCCTTTTGCTTCGGTAATAATATCAGTTTTGATACTATACTATTTCTGGAGAGAATTTAAAAGAAGATCAGTCTCAGCCTCAGATATCTCTTCGGGAGCAAGTGAATCAACAACATGATTATCTGTAATCATGGGTTTACTGAGCTCGTTTTTTCTGAAAAAATAGACAAGCCCGTACTCTTCGCACCTTGCTCTCTTTTCGGTCTCGGAAGTCCCTGCAAAATGTAACTCCACTTCATTCCAGATATCAAGAATGATCTCATCAGCCTCGAGGCGGAGCTCATTATTTTTTCTTGAGTACTCCAGAGTCCTTTTTGAGATAGTCGTGTTAAAATTGAGAGAATCTATATATTGTTCAAACCTGACCTTGACAACAGCTATGGTGGGATTTGTGATTGGACTACCGCCTTTCCTGATCCTGAATTCTTCTCCGTCAATTATTCTTCGTCCCCAGCTGACAAGCTCATTTTCAGTATTCAGAGAAGGAACAGTTGAGTCGTTGGTAGCAATGCCATAATATGCCCTTGTTTCTGCAGGAAGCTCACCGCGATATATTGCCATATTCATTACCCTTATAAAATGGGTAAGATATATCCGGGCCTTCCTGAGGACATCGTTGTAACTCTTGCTCTTTTTCAACTGCGATGCCTGAGATTGTTTCTGCAGATGGATATTCTGCTCAAACAGCGGGAGGAATTTCTGAAGATGAACAAGTATTTTTGATGAAAAAGCAAGTTTGTGAGGAGGCATCTCCCTGCCAAGTTCAAGGGCTTTTTTAAGGGCTCTTATCCTGGCGCTGTCGGTGTTGGGTAGGCGGCGGTAAGGCATTTCAGGATTGTTGATAAACTGTTGGTAACTGAAGCGAATATAATGATAATTTGTTAATATCAAATAGTATTCGCAATATTTATAATTGAAAATGAGTTTCCTGTAAACGGAAATGTTTTTCCTGGTCAGGATCGATCATTTTTCACATAATTAAATAAATAACGACAATCGTGGTTGTTTGATCAGACAAGGCTTATTACCTTAGTGGATTATTAATTGTCACTAAAAAACGCTGAAGATATGTTCAAAAGTGAAGTCTACACCACAAGGAGAAAAAAACTCCATAACCTAATGAAATCGGGTATCGGACTTTTTATCGGCAACAGCGACGCGTCGATGAATTACCCTGGAAATCCTTATCATTTCAGACAGGATAGTGATTTTCTATATTTTTTCGGACTCGACCTTCAGGGTATTGCGGCTCTTATGGATTTTGATTCTGGCGAAGAGATGATTTTTGGTAACGATACTGACATGGATGATATTATATGGATGGGCCCGCAACCCATCATTAAGGAGCTGGCTCTTAAATGCGGAGTTACCTCAAGTTATCCCTTGTCCTCACTTGAAGAGAAAATCAGGGTTGCAGTTTCGGCCGGAAGGAGAATACATTTTCTTCCTCCCTACAGGGGAGAAACCAAAATGACGTTGGGAGCGCTGCTGAAGGAAAACCCCTGCCAGATGAAAACGCTTGCTTCGGCAGAACTGGTTAAATCCGTTGTTTCCCTCAGATCGATCAAGGAGAAATGCGAGATTGATGAACTGGAAAAAGCAATAAACATCACCTGGGAAATGCAGGTGACCGCGATGAAGATGTGCAAGCAGGGTATCAGGGAGCAGGAGATATTCGGTACTATCGAGGGAATTGCCTGGGCAAAAGGAGCCGGGCCCTCATTCCCGGTGATTCTGAGTGTCAACGGACAGACCCTTCATAACCATTCTCATGGGAACATACTGAGGGAGGGAAGGCTGATGGTCACTGACTGCGGTGCTGAGTCGGATCTCCATTATGCAGGAGATATTACACGGACAACTCCCGTAGGTGGAAAATTCGATGACAGGCAGAGAGATATTTATGAAATAGTTCTGAAAGCAAATACTGAAGCCATTCATGCAGCAGGACCGGGAAAATCAAACAAAGAGCTTCATATTCTTGCCTGCAGGATAATTGCGTCCTCACTCAGGGATCTGGGCCTGATGAAAGGAGATGTCGATGAGGCAGTGGCCGCAGGCGCACATGCTCTCTTCATGCCCCACGGGCTGGGACATATGCTTGGACTTGATGTTCATGATATGGAATCTCTTGGTGAGGATTATGTCGGCTACAACGACCAGGTCAAGAGAAGTGAACAGTTCGGTCTGGCTTTCCTGCGATTTGCGCTTCCCTTCGTACCCGGACACGTTTTTACAGTGGAACCAGGATGCTATTTTATCCCCCAGCTTATCGATCAGTGGAGATCGGAAGGAAAATTCAATGAATTCATCAACTATGAGAAGGTTGAGAGCTTCAAGGACTTTGGAGGCGTCCGCATAGAGGATGATGTACTGATCACGCCTAAAGGCAATAAAGTACTCGGTAAGCCTATTCCCAAGACTATTTCAGAAATAGGATCTATCTGCTCCTGAGACCGTCTCTCTGGGGCTCTCTGTGTAACCTCTGTGGAACTCCGTGTAACCAGAAAAAAGCAGAAGCCTGTTTTACAAAGCCTAGTAAGCTTTATAGAACTCTCTGTTTAGCCGTGCAATATTGGTAAGTCTGATCTGCTTTGGACATTCAGCTTCACATGAACCGCTGTTTGAGCAGTTACCAAATCCCAGTTCATCCATCTTTGCCACCATCGCCCGGACCCTTTCCTTGGCCTCAATTCTTCCCTGAGGCAGCAGGGCAAACTGGGATATCTTTGCAGAGACGAAAAGCATTGCAGAGGCATTTTTGCATGCTGCAACGCATGCACCGCAACCAATGCATATTGCTGAATCAAAAGCTTCATCTGCCTTCTTTTTTTCAATCCTGGTGGTATTTGCTTCGGAGGCTGAGCCTGCATTGACAGAAATAAAGCCGCCGGCAACCTGGATCTTATCGAATGCACTCCTGTCAACAATAAGGTCTTTTATAACAGGGAATGGCTTTGCCCTCCAGGGCTCGATCCAGATAGTCTCACCTTCGCTGAAAAACCTCATTGAAAGATGGCAGGTGGTCACGGCAGGGACCGGCCCATGAGGATGTCCATTTATGTACATTCCGCACGATCCGCAGATGCCTTCCCTGCAGTCATGGTCAAATGCAACAGGATCCTTCCCGACAACAACCAGCTTTTGATTAAGTGAATCAAGCATCTCAAGGAAGGCCATTTCAGTGGAGACATTATCCATCTGGTATGTCTCAAACCTGCCCCTTGCAGCTGCATTTTTCTGCCGCCATATCTTTAATGTTAATTTCATTTTCTTCTCAGGTTATTTTATTATTCCAGTTATATTCAGAGAGACTCAGAGTCTTACGGTCCTGCGGTCTTGCGGTCTTGCTTTGGCAGCCGTAGCATTCTTTGACCGACGAAGCTTTAGCGAAGTCGGTGGCGAAGGCTGGCAGTCATTCACCCTTTTTTGACCTGCACGACTATTTATAGCTTCGTTCTTTTAATTCAACAAATTCAAATTTCAGTTCTTCCTTGTGGAGGATATGAGGCTGATTTTCACCTGCATACTCCCAGGCCGCAACGTATGCAAACTCCTTGTCGTTGCGCCGGGCCTCCCCCTCAGGAGTCTGAAACTCCTCCCTGAAATGGGCTCCGCACGACTCCTTCCTGTTAATTGCATCGGTGATAAGCAGTTCAGCAAGCTCGAAGAAATCGGCCACCCGCCCTGCTTTTTCAAGCTCCATATTGAGTTCATCTGTAGTCCCGCTAACCTTAAGGTCTCTCCAGAACTCATCCTTAAGGTCGTGAACGAGAGCCAGGGCTTTCTTCAGTCCTTCCTCATTCCTTACCATCCCCACATAATCCCACATAATTTTTCCCAGACGCTTATGGAAAGAGGCAGCGGTCTGTTTACCGTTAATGTCTATAAACCTTTTCAATCTTTCAATGGCAGCCTTTTCTGCATCATCAAATTCAGGGGTGTTGGTAGGGATCCTTGGTACCCGTATCTCATCTGCAAGGAAGTTGCTGATTGTATTGGGCAGTACGAAATAGCCGTCGCCGGCTGCCTGCATCAGCGAGCTCGCTCCGAGCCGGTTTGCTCCATGGTCCGAGAAATTTGACTCACCTATTGCATATAGTCCCGGAATTGTAGTCATCAGCTCATAATCGACCCACAGTCCACCCATGGTATAATGTCCTGCCGGATAGATTAGCATGGGTTCTTCGTACGGATTTATTCCTGTGATCGTCAGGTACATCTCGAATAAGTTCCCGTACTTGTCCTCAATGGCTTTCTTACCCTGCTTCTGGATAGCATCCCTGAAATCAAGATTGACAGCCAGCCCCGTTTTCCCGATACCATAGCCGGCATCACATCTCTCCTTTACAGCCCTTGAGGCCACATCTCTCGGGACCAGGTTCCCGAAAGCCGGATAACGCCTCTCGAGAAAATAGTCCCTCTCATCCTCCGGAATTGAATTTGCAGGCCGATTGTCACCTTTAGTCTTTGGAACCCATACCCTCGCGTCATTCCTGAGCGACTCCGACATCAGGGTAAGCTTTGACTGATAATCATTGAGCTGCGGAACACATGTCGGATGGATCTGGACAAAGCTTGGATTTGCAAAAAATGCTCCTTTCTTATGCGCTTTCCAGGCGGCTGAGGCATTGGAATTCACAGCCAGTGTTGAGAGATAATATATTGTACCATATCCACCAGTAGCAAGAACAACGGCATGGGCGGAATGTCTTTCAATTTCACCCGTAATAAGGTTCCTTGCTATTATCCCGCGCGCTTTTCCCCCTACAATAACCAGGTCGAGCATCTCCCTCCTGGGGAACATCTTCACATTGCCTTTGCGGATCTGCCTGTTAAGAGATGAGTAACAGCCCAGAAGACACTGCTGGCCTGTCTGTCCTTTTGAATAGAATGTCCTTGAAACCTGTACTCCCCCGAAAGATCTGGTATCGAGAGTGCCTCCATAATCCCTGGCAAAGGGAACGCCAATAGCTGTATAATGATCGATCACCTGGTTGCTGACCTCCGCGGCCCTGTAGACATTTGCTTCACGGGCACGGTAATCGCCCCCTTTGATCATGTCATAGAAAAGCCTGTAGACACTGTCGCCGTCATTCTGATAGTTTTTTGCAGCGTTGATACCGCCCTGGGCAGCCACCGAGTGAGCCCTCCTGGGAGTATCCTGATAGCAAAAGCTCTTTACATTATAACCCAGTTCTCCAAGAGCTGATGCAGCTCCTGCACCCGAAAGCCCTGTTCCTATGACAATGATGTCGAGCTTCTTTTTGTTTGCAGGGTTGACCAGCTTTACGGAAGCCTTGAACCTTGTCCATTTTTCTGCCAGAGGGCCATCGGGTATCTTTGAATTCAACGTATTCATAATTATTGATTTCTTTATTGATTTTATCTTAACTGCCAGAGAGTGACAGAGATTATTGCAAATCCGGCAGGAATGAGGATAGCGTAGATCCATGCGACGACTCTGACAATGGGAGTCCATATCCTGTGGTTCAGCCCGAGGGTCTGAAATGCAGAATAAAAAGCATGATGCAGATGGAACCCCAGCAGAGTAAAACAGCAAAGATAAATATAATCGTATGCCGGGATCTTGAACAAGCTATGGGCGGTCTGATAAAAATTTTCAGCATCGCCTTTTACAATTCCCAGCTTAATAAAATAGAAATTGAAAAAATGCAGGACCAGGAATATCATAACAGTAGAACCTGTCCATATCATAAAGCGCGAAAATGAATTCACATGCGACTTTTGCCCGCCTGCATAACCAACCGGCCTGGCCAGCCAGTTCTGGATCTGTAGAAAGATGCCATATGTAATATGCGTGAGGATAGCTGCAAACAGTACAATTTCAAAGATCTTCACCAGGGGGAAAGTTGCCATAAAGTGTGCAGCTTTGTTAAATGGCACGGGATCACTCTTAAGAAGCATGAGGTTTATTATAAGATGAACCGGGAGAAATGTGACAAGAAATAACCCGGCCAGCGCCATCACAAATTTTTTTGAAACAGATGAGAATAAAACATTATTCATTGGTAATAAGATTTTTACAGGTCTTGCTTTAAACAGATGAAGAAACAGATAAATGTAAATTTAATAAATAAGAATAACAACAAAGCTCTATGCCTAAAATGATAATATTTATCAGTTCAGGTAATTGGACCTTCAGGTTCCAATTTATGGTTAAATTTGCAAAAAGTGTCAAAATGAAAAAATACATTCATTTCAGGGGGAAAAAGATATTTTATTCTGAGAGTGGTGGCGGGCAGGTCCTTATTCTCATACACGGATATCTGGAGACTGGTGAATCCTGGAATGGGTTTGCAAAGAAGCTCTCTGATAAATTCAGGGTGATAGTCGTAGATCTGCCAGGGCATGGGAATTCGGATATTTATGACGAAGTGCATAGCATGGAGTTTCTTGCAACAGTTCTCGAGGGATTACTTAACGCGCTGGGAATAGAGAAGGCATTTCTTGTTGGTCATTCACTGGGAGGTTATGCGGCTCTGGCATTCGTCGAACTTTTCCCAAACCGGCTGACAGGATATTGCCTTTTTCATTCACACCCGTTTGCAGATACTCCTGAGACCCTTCAGAAGAGAGAAAGAGAGATCCTCATCGTAAAAGCCGGGAAGAAGTTTCTCATGTATCCCGATAATGTAAGGCGGATGTTCACCGATAGTAATATCCTGAAGATGCCAGATGCCCTGGAAAGGGCAAAAAGGATAGCATCCGCCATCACGGCCGAGGGCATTACAGCCGTTCTCAATGGAATGATGAAAAGGCCATCACGTCTTGCGATCATGGTTGCAGGCGTAGTACCATGCCTGTGGATACTTGGTTCGATGGACAATTATATCCCGTGCGAGGCGATGAAGGAGAGAGTAAAGCTGCCGCCAAATGCTGAACTTCTGATACTTGAAAAATCGGGTCACCTGGGATTTATTGAAGAGGAGGAAAGATCAGCTGAGGCCATAACAAAATTCATTGCCAGGCTCACGACCCATTAAATATACTTTATTTTTTGCTCTTTGCCTATTTCTTCAGATAGGCGATAGCGTATTTCAGAGTCGAATCAAGCTCCTCCCATATCGGATAGAATCCTTTGTTGTCGAGTAAGTTCCGTACAATATATGCTTTAAGCTGGGTATAAATGATCTTTCCTGAGATCCTCAATCCTGCGGGATCTTTCTTTATTCCATTTAAAGAGGCAAACCTGACAAATTGATCAAGCAGATCCTGCTTGTCAAGATATTTTTCCATTTCACCGTACTCAGTGAAATTCTTAAGCGTCTCCCTGTTGTTCTCCGTATATTTTAGTGCAAATCTGTAGATAAGGGAATTCCTGACTGCCGCGAAGTAATTTGAGTACCCTGTGGTATCGAGTGGTACGAACTTGTCGGGCATGATTCCTCCTTCACCATAAAGGATCCTTCCTCCGGGTGTTATGAATTTCGGCAGGTTGCTGAGATGAATACTGTCCTGCACAAGGTATTCCCCTCTTGAGAATCTTTCATGAAAATCCTCATAGTATTTATCGGTCCCTTCGCTGTATGGCTTCTGGATCGATCTGCCTGTCGGAGTGTAATATCGTGCTACAGTAAGTCTCATCCCTGAACCGTCGGCAAACATTACAGGCTCCTGAACGAGTCCCTTACCGAAAGATCTTCTTCCAATTATCGTACCCCTGTCATTATCCTGGATAGCGCCGGCAAGGATCTCACTGGCAGAAGCGCTCCATTCATCAATAAGGACCACAAGATCACCGGTTTCAAACTCACCTTCCCCTGTTGCAACTGCATCGTTGCGAGGCTGATTGCGACCCTTTGTGTAAACAATAAGCTGGCCCTTTTTAAGGAACTGGTCTGCTATCCTTATGGCTGATTCCATTATACCTCCTGAATTTCCACGGAGGTCAACAATAAGTTTTGTCATCCCTTTTTCCCTGAGCTCCCTGAGTCCGTTCATGAATTCCTCGAATGTGGTAACGGCAAAATTATTGATCCTTATATAACCGGTATTGTCATTTACCATGTAGGATACATCTATGGAATACCTTGGGATCCTGTCACGGATTATTTCAAACGGAATAAGTTCCTTCTGTCTTCTTCTCAGGATTTTCAGCTTCACTGTAGTACCCCTTGGTCCCTTAAGCATTCCCATTGCCTCCTCTTCAGAGATCTTCTTCCCCGCTACGAGTGAATCATTTACATATATTATTTTATCACCTGCCATCAGCCCTGCCTTTTCAGAAGGTCCTCCTGAAATGGTGCTGATTACCAGAATTGTATCGGTAAGCAGATTGAACGAAATTCCAATTCCGTCGAAATTACCCTGAAGTGGTTCATTAGCCCTTTTAAGATCCTTTGCAGGAATGTAAATGGAGTGAGGATCAAGCTTCTTCAGGATCGCAGGTATTGCAGTCTCCTCCAGGTCAGTACGGCTGACCGAATCGACATAACTTGACTCAATAATGTTGATTATGTTACTTAGCTTGTCATTCCTTGACCTTATGCTTGAATGTACGGAATCACCCTTCCTGCCGGGCAGATAGATACCGGCAAAAATACCCGCCGCAACCGATATGGCAATTATTAAGGGTAGATATACGCTCCTTCGTGTATTATTGTAATTCATAGATGTCATTTTCTGGATCAATATAAACAAGTTCGATTCCCGCCCGCTTAAGAAGTTCAAGACCATCAGTCTTGTGGTATCTGTTGCAGTAAACAACTCTTATGATACCTGACTGGATTATAAGTTTTGAGCATTCCATGCAAGGAGAGGTTGTAACATAAAGAGTTGAGTTTTCACTTGAATTATGTGACTTTGCGACCTTTGTAATTGCATTTGCCTCAGCATGCAGAACGTATGGTTTGGTTACATTATCGTCATCTTCGCATTTATTTTCAAAACCCGAAGGGGTACCATTGTATCCATCCGAAATGATCATTTTTTCCCTCACGATCAGTGCCCCGACCTGTCGCCGGATACAGTACGAATTTTTCGCCCATATCAGCGCCATCTCAAGATATCTTTTATCAAAAGCTATCTGTTTTTCACCGTATGGCCTAACGATATCCTTCCCTGACATCCGCACAGATTTTTAAGTATTTCAAAAGTGCTCAAAGTTAATAATATTTTGAGTTATCAACCATAAGATATTCAGGGGTTGTTTAATTTTGCACTGTCAAAATCATTTTCGGATTGGTATGAAATTTGTGAGATGTGGATTTTGGTCCTTATGAAAATTCAAGGTTTATGAAAAGATTTGTATCGGCGGCACTGTTGATCATGATTGCCTTCTCCCTGTCGGCTCAGCTGAAATTAAAGGATCAGCGTGACGGGAACATTTATAAAACATATAAGGTCCAGGGTGTTATCTGGATGGCAGAGAATCTGAGGTATAAAGCTCCCCAGGGTTCAAACTATTTCGACAAGGATCCTACAAACTTAAGGAGCTACGGAATGCTGTATGACTGGAAGACAGCTATGCAGGTTTGCCCGGCAGGCTGGCGGCTTCCAACCGGAGATGAATTCCAGTCCTTGATAAACAGTAAAGACCAGGAAGAATCGTGGAAATCAGATAAATCTGCCACTCCTGATTCGTTTGGAATTCAGCTGGGTGGAATGCAGGATTATGAGGGCACATTTACAGAAATGGAAGAGAGTGCCTATTTCTGGACATCGACAGAGTACAACAAAGAAAATGCACAATACGTAAGCTACCTGATAATAACGGAAAACCCGGTGGTTGATGTCTCCCGCGCAGAGGATATTGATGATGTTCACGGAACCGAGAAATCAAACAAGTATTCGGTCCGTTGTATAAAGGCCAGGTAAAGAAGCATTAATTACGACCCCGGATCAGGATCTTACTCTTACCTTATAGATCCTGATTTTTATTTAAGCAAATACATATACACGGAAAGGATCAATTACCTGTTGAAATATTAATATTATCTTTAATGTTCATTCAAATGCAATTTTATAGCTCTGATACGTAATTAGACGAAATGCAAAACAAGATGAACAACAAAGAAAAGGTCTATTCGAAAAAGCAGGAAAAACTGGCCAGGTATTCAAAGGCAATGAGTCATCCTGCAAGGATATTCATCCTGGATTTTATTGCATCAAGCAAGTCAATGTGCTGCTATAGCGGTGATATTGCCAAAGTTTTGCCTATAGCCAGGTCGACACTTTCCCAGCATCTGACAGAACTGAAGTCAGCAGGACTGATCTATGGTGAAGCTGACCCGCCTTTCATCAAATACTGTATTGACAGAGAGGCATGGGACGAAGCCAGAAAAATGTTCAAGGCATTTCTTAACAGATAGCTCATTTCATCCTGTCACAAAAGCAGAACAACAACGATCCGTTGACGGATAAATAAAATCCTTTTTACCTTCAATATTTAACCTGTTTACCGATCAGATTACCCGGATAATTGAAGATATTGTCTGTTATATATAATAGATGAGATCAGGGAAGAATATTATCTTTAAAAAGCTATTTTTATGTCGTTAATTATTTGTGATGACAAAGAGAAGAACAGCTCTGATCATCGGGGCAGGGATAGGAGGGTTGGCCACAGCAATATACCTGGCAAAAAAGGGATACCGGGTAAGTATCTTCGAAAAGAATTCAGGACCAGGCGGCCGCTGCGGCCAGTTGAACCACGAGGGTCACAGGTTCGATCTGGGAGCAACGATGTTGCTTATGCCCGGCGTGTACCGCGATGTTTTTAAAGCCATTGGGATCGATTTTGACAAAACACTGGAGCCGGAGCCCCTGCATGAGCTTTACAGGCTGTATTTTGATGACGGTAAAAAACTCTCCTTCTCAACTGATGAGAGACTGATGGAACAGCAGCTTGAAGAGATAGAAAAGGGCAGCTTCAAAAAAGCCCTCTCATATACTTCGGAAGGGTATGGATTCTATAAAATGGCTTCTGCAAATCTCATTGGCAGGAATTTTTATAATTTTTTTGAGTTTGCCACACTGAAAAACCTGATGATGCTTCTCAGGCTTAAGGTGCACCTTACACATCAGCAGTATATACAGAGATTTTTCAGGGCGCCGCATCTCCAGATGGCCTACACATTCCAGAATATATATGTAGGGCAGAGTCCGTTTGATGCCCCTGCTTTCTTTTCCATGATACCTGCAATTGAGATGAAGGAGGGTTCATACTTTACGAAGGGGGGAATATTCAGGATAGTGGAAACTTTAAAATCTGAAGCAGACCGTTGTGGGGTTGAATTCTTTTTTGACAGCGATGTTTCATCCATAGTCGTGAACGGATCGGTTACAAAAGGTGTAAAACTTTCAGACGGGGTCTTAAGGGAGGCAGATCTGGTTGTTGCCAATGCCGACCTGCCTTATGTCTACAAGTCCTTGCTTCCTGAAAGCAGAAAAGCACGGAAGCTTGACAGGATGAAATATTCCTGTTCTGCGATGGTTTTCCACTGGGGGCTGGATAAAAAATATGGCGAACTTGCCCATCATAATGTCTTTCTTTCCGATTCATTCAGATCGGGACTGAGGGTGATCTTCAAAGATAAGGCCGCTGATCCGGCTCCGAGCTTTTACGTTCACGCACCATCAAGGTCTGACCCGGGAGCTGCACCAGAAAATGGAGACACGCTTTCGGTAATTGTCGGGATAGGTCATCTTGATGAAAGCAAGCACCAGGACTGGACCCGGTTCAGGAAGATGACCCGTGATGCAGTGATCGGAAGACTTGTCAGGGCAGGGCTGACAGATATTGAGGACCATATAGTACATGAGATCTGCTATAATCCGGGAACATGGGAGTCGGTTTATAATGTTTCCAGGGGATCAGTCTTCGGCAGCCTGAGTCACAGCTTGTTCCAGATGGGATATTTCAGGCCGCACAACAGGCATTCGAAGTACAGGAACTTGTATTTTACGGGCGGTAGCACACATCCGGGCAACGGGATCCCATTGGTTTTACTCTCGGCAAAACTTACTTCGGAAAGAATAATATGGGATGAAAAAAAGGGAAAATGAGATCACTCAGGGATACATATCTTGAATTATACAGAAACATTGATTTTGAAAGGATAAAGGATCATCCCAATATCCTGATAGCCGCATGCTTCTGGGAGGAGGAAAGATACCTTGCAGCGAAGACCTGTTATAAATTCATGAGAGCGGTCGATGACCTTATCGATGATCACAAATCAGCCGGGAAGTCAATCTCTGAGAATGAAAGAGAACAGTTCATTGAATATGTTGACCATTGGCTGAGAATGATTTTTGAAGGGAACAGCGATGACGCCCTTCAGAAGGAACTGACAGAGACCATGATAAAGTTCCGGATCCCCTCCTGGCCACTTGAGGCTTTCGGAAGATCGATGATATATGATATTTATAATGATGGTTTCGAAACTTTACAGGCATTCATCAATTATGCAGGAGGAGCATCAGTTGCGCCGGCTGCTATCTTCGTTCACCTGGCAGGATTACGAAAAACAAACGGACAATTTTCCGATCCGCTTTTTGACGTGAAGGAAGCGGCACAATCATGTGCAATTTTCAGCTACCTTGTTCATATTATAAGGGATTTCCAGAAGGACCAGCTTAATAACCTCAATTATTTTGCAGACGATCAGATCTCAAAGCACGGACTGTCAAGGAAGCAGTTGTCCGAAATAGCCCATGGCGGAAAAGTCACCGACGGATTCAGAAATATGATGGGAGAATATTTTACCCTTGCTGATGAATACCGGGTCAAAACGTATAACTGTATTTCAAATATTTGGCCCTTCCTGGAACCACGCTATCAGCTAAGCCTTGAGATCATATTCGAGCTTTATCTAATGGTATTTGAGAGAATAGACATAGCGAAAGGTAAATTTACCACTGCGGAGCTGAACCCTTCGCCGAAGGAAGCTGCCGAAAGGGTATTAAGAACCATTTTGAATTCAGCAACTATCAGGGGTCAGGCTCCTGCAGGAAGTAAAATTTAAACAGAGATCCTTATCGGCAGCTTAATAATGAGTCGGGAAAATTCAGGTTTTGGATCAGTTCTGAATTAAAAATGTTCTCACTTTCGGAATCGAATATTGAAATCAAGTTGTGACTACACAGATGGATACAGGTATCAGGAATCATAATGATCATCATTTCAAGGTCAAAGAGAGACTGAGGAGTTTCAGGGCTGCTTTCAGGGGACTGGGATTATTGCTAAAGCATGAACATAATTTCATGATCCATCTGCTTGTGCTTGCAATAGTTATAATAGCCGGTTTTTTGCTTAAGATATCGGCAGGAGAATGGATCGCGGTGACGCTTGCTGCAGGTCTGGTCCTTGCAGGAGAGAGTTTCAATGCGGCCGTTGAGTATCTTTCCGACAGGGTATCTCCGGATCATGATCCTGAAATAGGAAATGTCAAGGATGTCGCTGCAGCTGGCGTTCTGATCTCTGCATTTATCGCCATCATTACAGGTGTGATAATTTTTTTACCAAGGATCATCAGCCTGTTCAGATAAAGGAAGCGTAATTCTTTATGAATAAATATTATGGCAATTAGACTGATCCTGCTTGCAATATTCGGACTCTCAATGGCCCATCTTGAAGGAGTCGTAGTGGTCTATCTGCGCAAATCCATCGGTATGGACAATGCTGAATCAAATAAAGACTCCATTGATAAGATACCTGAAAGACTTCTTAAGATAGAGAAAACAAGAGAAGCGGCGACCATAATGATGCTTCTTGTAATAGCATGGCTTACCGGGTCGGGATTGGTGGAAAAAGGTGTACTCTTTCTCTGGACCTTTGCTTTCTGGGACCTGTTTTATTATGTTTCACTGTACATTCTCATAAAATGGCCGCCAAACCTTAGTGCAACAGATGTTTTATTCCTTATTCCAAAGCCCTGGATAGCACCTGTCTGGTTTCCCGTATCAGTTTCGGCTATAACCATAATATCAGTTCTGGTGTTGTTCTTAACCGGGATATTTCATTAAGGGAATTTAGAAGTTGCAACTGGATAAGCGAACATGTTATGTTGAGAATCCCTCAGATCCAATAAGTATTTTATTCATACAATTGAAGAAAGTTTATACAGACAATATTTTCCTATTAAATTCAGCAGCTGGTTTTCATTTTAAATAAGAATTAGATGATGGTTACTGACAGAAGGGAATTCCAGTCCTTTATTAAACCGGTCGGGGCAAGATGCAACCTGAGCTGCAGCTATTGTTATTATAATGTCACAGATAAAACCCCGGATAAGGCTTCACTTAAGACGATGGATGAAAAGATCCTGGAAAAATATATTATCCAGCATTTTGAAGCCTCTCCAGGTCCGGTTGTCTTCTTTTCATGGCATGGGGGAGAGCCTCTTCTTGCCGGTCTGGACTTTTACAGAAAAGCAGTGGAGCTTCAAAAGAATCACAAGCCTGATGGCATCAGGGTCCTTAACGGGATACAGACAAACGGAACACTCCTGGACAGAGAGTGGTGCAGCTTCCTGGCAAAGGAGAATTTCTATATAGGAATAAGCATTGACGGTACGGGTGATCTTCACGATAAATTCAGAAGATCGAAAAACGGAGCCCCCTCATTTCAGAAGGCAGCAAACAGATACTTGATGTTGCGCGAAAGTGGCATTGTACCGGAGATCCTCTGCGTTGTGAACGTTCATAATGTCAGATACCCGGAAGATATTTACAGTTTTTTTAAAAGTCTTGGAGCCGCATTTATTACTTTCATCCCGCTTGTTGTCAGGGGCAGCGATGGCACGCAGGATCATATTTCAGTACCTCCTTTGCAATTCGGGGAATTCCTTTGCAAAATATTTGATGAGTGGGCTGCTAATGATATTGGCCGGATAAAGATTCAGATCATCGAAGAGGCTTTACGCACAGCTTTCGATCAGGAACATACGCTCTGCATCTTTAAGAAAAGATGTGGCGGAGTGCCGGCAATAGAGTTAAATGGTGACTTTTATTCCTGCGATCATTTTGCTGACGGGGAACATCTTATCGGAAATATAAATGAACTGTCTCTGGCAGAAATGCTTGACAATAAACAACAAATTGCCTTCGGGGCCTTTAAAGAGGAGTCACTTCCACAATATTGTTTCGCTTGTGAGGTTAGGGAAATGTGTAACGGAGAGTGCCCGAAAAACCGCTTCACGATAGCGCCTTCAGGTGAAAAGGGGCTCAATTATCTCTGCCAGGGATACAGGATGTTCTTCAATCATATCGGGCCATTTGCCGGATCTGTCAGGTCCGAATGGCTGAAACGCAATGGAGCGGTCAGGTAAGCTTTTCCCTGAAGAAATCGACAGTCCGTTTCCATGCGAGCTTTGCAGCCTGCTCATTGTACCTTTCAGGACTTGTATCATTATTGAAAGCGTGTTGTGTTCCCGGATAGGTATAGATATGATATTCAATTCCCGATTTTTTAAGCGCCTCTTCAAATGCCGGAATACCCGGATTGATAAAGGAATCGTTTTCGGCATAATGGGCCATCAGGGCCGCTTTTATTTTTGGAACATCCTCTGACGCAGGCTGCTTTCCATAATATGGTACTGCAGCTTTAAGGGTGGGTTCGTTCACAGCTACCTGGTTGGTCATCCCGCCTCCCCAGCAGAACCCGGTGCATCCAACCTTACCAGTTGATAAAGGGTTAGTCTCAAGATATTTTACTGCATCCACAAAATTCTTCACGGTCTTGTCAGGGTCGAGCTGTTTGATCATATCCACTACTTTGTTCAGATCTCCCTCAGGAGTTCCGCCAAGAGGAGATAGTGCATCAGGGGACATAGTAAGGAACCCCTCCCTCGCCATCCTGCGTGTCACATCCATAATATGAGGCTGCAATCCCCTGTTTTCGTGGATCACCAGTACAGCAGGATATTTTCCTTTTGTTTTTGGCCATGCAAGATAGGCTTTGATCTGTCCTGTCTCACCCGGATAATTAATGAACTCAGTATTGAGATCCGGATCTACCTGCTGGTCTGAGTTCACTTTCTCAAATTCCTCCTCAAGATGAGGCATCATAGCCATGGCAGCTGCTGCCCCTCCTGTATAGACTGCCAGCTTCCTGATGAAGCTCCGGCGGTCTGATCCGCCTTTTTTGTAATCGCTGTAAAGCGTCCTTATTCTTTGGTCCATAGCCTTATCAATTTTAATCCGACAATAAAACTCCTGAAAATCAATAATAAATTTATAAAAGTACAGTGATATATGGAAAGATATTTTGCGGAAGAGACTATTTTTGCATTAAATTAAATATCAAAGAGCATGTTCCGATTATAAAATTATCAGCCATGTCACACAGCATCCTTAAGGTCTATTCAGGCAGTACTGGTAAGCTGGAAGAATTTTATAAGCTTCTGGAACCGGAACTTATCAGGATGCCTAAAGGTTGTCTCGTATCGATGGGACCAGTAAGAATAATGCTTCAAAAACCCGGGAAAGAAAAAAGATGAAAATGAAAAAACCTATCAGTTGTCTGAGCTGCCTGTCATTGGTTATTTTGATACTGTTTATTTCAAAAGGAGTTTCAGGACAGACTCTTAAAGAAATTGAAGCCAGGCGAATTTTCCTTCCAAACGGATGGGACATAACTGCGGTTGGGAAAAGCCTTGCGCTGGGTGACCTCCCTCTGAATATAGCTGTCTCTCCGACAAAAAAGATGTTTGCGGTGACAAACAATGGCGTCAGTCTTCAGACTGTTCAGCTCTTCGATGCAGTAAATGAAAAACTGCTTGATTCTGTTGTGATGGCAAAATCGTGGCTTGGTCTGACTTTTTCATCAGATGGGAATTACCTTTATGTATCGGGTGGCAATGATAATATTATAGTCAGGTTTGAAATAAAGGATAAGAAGCTTGTGCCATCTGATACAATTGTACTTGGGAAACCATGGCCCGAAAAAATATCTGTTGCGGGTATCGCAACTGATGAGGGGAAAAAGCTGCTTTATGCTGTGACCAAGGAAGATAATTCCCTGTATGTGGCTGATCTCGCGACCAGGAAAGTGCTGAATAAATTTCCTCTTGGCGGTGAGGGATATACCTGTATCCTGTCGCCTGATAAGGCAACCCTTTATATTTCATGCTGGGGATGTAGCAGGATACTGATGTTCGACACCGGAAAGATGAAGTTCTCGGGGTCGCTGCCTGTGGGAAACCATCCCAATGACATGTGCATTACTGCAAACGGAAGATATCTTTTTGTGGCAAACGCGAATGAGAACTCAGTATCGGTGGCAGATCTTTCGAGAGGAGTAATCATTGAGGTACTTAACAGTTCGTTATTCCCTGGGTCCCCGGCCGGTTCCACAACAAACAGCGTGGCATTGAGCCAGGATGAGAAGACACTCTATATTGCAAATGCCGATAACAACTGCTTAGCGGTCTTTGATGTCTCTGCCCCCGGGTCATCAAAGAGCAAAGGATTCATCCCTTCAGGATGGTATCCGACATGTGTCAGAGTTATTAATAAAAAGCTGCTTGTCTCAAACGGCAAGGGATTCTCCTCAATGGCAAACCCCGATGGTCCCTCACCGGTAGTTAATGAGGTTGAATACCAGCATAGCGGCAAAAAGAATATAAAGAAGGAACAATATATCGGATCACTCTTTACAGGTACCCTCAGCATAATAAATCAGCCAGATAAAAAGCAGCTGGCTGTATATTCACATGCCGTATATGCCAATACACCCTATAACCGTCAGAAAGATTATATTTCTGAGGGAGAAGACGGAAATCCAATTCCACGGAAGGTTGGGGATCCATCGCCTATAAAACATGTTTTTTATATAATCAAGGAGAACAGGACCTACGATCAGGTACTAGGCGATATGAAGGAAGGAAATGGTGACACCAGCCTTGTACTTTTCGGTGAGAAGATCACGCCGAATCATCATGCAGTTGCAAGAGAGTTTGTTCTACTTGATAATTTCTACGTAAACGGAGAAGTCAGTGCTGATGGGCATAACTGGAGCCTTGGAGCATATGCGACCGATTATCTCGAGAAGACATGGCCTACAAGCTATGGTGGGAGAGGCGGAAATTATGATGCTGAAGGGAACCGGGAGATCGCCAATAACATGAACGGGTTTATTTGGGATTACTGTAAGAAATACGGTGTTTCCTATCGTACCTATGGGGAATTCGCTGATGACTATAAACCGAACATACCGGTACTGAAAGATCATTTCTGTCCATACTTCACCAGCTGGGATCAGACTGTCCGCGATACTGTAAGGTTCAATCAGTGGAAACATGAATTTGATTCTCTTGTTAAGGCAGAAAGCCTGCCTCAGCTGAATACTTTAAGATTTATAAACGACCATACGGAGGGAATGACAAAAGGAAGACCCACCCCGTTTGTGCATGTTGCCGATAACGACCTTGCTGTTGGTTTATTTATCGACTACCTCAGCCACAGTTCCGTCTGGAAGGAAAGTGTGGTCTTTTTTGTCGAGGATGATGCACAGAACGGGCCCGATCATGTTGATGCCCACCGCAGTGTTGCTCTTGTTGCGGGTGGGTTCGTCAGGAATGGATTTGTCGATCATACGATGTATTCGACCACATCAATTCTCAGAACGATCGAGCTGATACTCGGATTGCCCCCTATGAGCCAGTATGACGCATCGGCAACACCGATGTGGAGATGCTTCGATAATACGGCCGGTCATGCTCCTTACAGTTACCGTAAGTGCAATGTTGACCTGAACTTAAAAAACTCAGCCGAGAACAAATGGTCGATCATCAGCGAAACACTTGATTTCAGCAGGGAGGACAGGGCGCCTGATGATACTTTCAACAGGATCATCTGGGCTGCAGTCAAAGGCGATAATATTGCTTATCCCGCTCCGCGAAGAGCAGCCTTCTTCATGCAGGATGAAAGTGACAAATAGACGGGAGAGGTAAAATAATCCGGATAGATAAAGATCACCTAGAAATCTGTCGATGCATTTCCCTTTATCCTGAAGCTGTAGGTGATCATAAATATAGGTTGTCCGAATATCGACATCTGGTAACCATTGACCACTCCGTCCTCAACTTTGAAAAAGATCGAATAGGGATTTTTACGCCCGAGGACATTGTAAACCGTGAAGGTAAGTGATGAATGGTTCAGCTTTTTAGCCTTGAGATTACCATTAAGCGTTGCAGAAAGATCCCATCTTATATAATCCGGTACCCTGAATTCATTTCTTTCTGAATAGAATACTCTGTCAACATTCATAAAATCGTAGTATGCCACGGGGTAAGTTATCGGCCTGCCGGTACTGTAGATGAAGTTCGAGGTTACGTTAAACCGCCTCATTAGCTTTAGGTTTGCAATAACCTTAAGGTCATTAGGCTTATCAAAATTCGCCGGGAACCAGTTCCCGTTATTGATCTTTTCCTCCTCATATTGCCCGTCAACCTTGTAAAATACTCTGGAATAAGTATAGCTCACCCATCCTGAAAGGGTCCCGTACTGTTTTTTCAGCATGAACTCAACGCCATAGGCTTTCCCGTTCCCGTTCAGTATATCGGTTTCAAGATGCTCGTTCATTACAAGGTTTGCTCCCCCTTTATAATCCAGGACATTGGTCATCTTCTTGTAATACCCTTCGACAGACAGTTCAAGAGCCTGCATATCGAAATTCCTGTAAAACCCAAGAGATGCCTGTACCCCTTTCTGAGGTTTTATGTAATTGTCGGCAAGTTTCCATATATCCGTTGGAGCCATTGATGTCGTATTGGAGATCATATTCAGGTACTGGTAATTGCTGCTAATACCTGCCTTGACCGAAAGATCAGGAGTTATTATAAACCTCGATGAGAGCCTGTATTCGAGTCCCGGATAGGTCTTAACGATCTCTCCTTTACTGAAGTAAACAGTATCTGTAATATTTTCGACCGAGCGGGGCCCGTTCGGAGCGTATACGTACTGGGTTTTGGGTCCGAATACAGTAAAATAGTTGAATCTCAGTCCTCCTGAAATAAGAAGTCTCGGGGTTACCTCCCACTCATCACTGATATAGAGCGACGGTTCAAGAGCCTGTTCACTCTCAAGCGTTTTTGGCTGAACCAGCGAATAAATGCCAAATGGGATCTGAATACCCGGTGAAAGAGAATAAGCGGTGGCATTCAACCCGAATTCTATCTTGTGGTTCTGGCTCTCGTACCATGTAAAATCGGCCCTGATTATTTTCTGGTCCAGCTTGTATTTCAGTGAATTTGCGGTTGATGAATCATTTTTTGTGATTATCTGGTAATCATAGTTGCTGATAATAGCTGATATCTGTGAGGTAAGCTTCTGGCTGAAAGAATGTTTCCATTTAAGGGTTGAAGAAAAGTTATTGTAGTGAAATGCGCTCGTTTTATAATAATCAAAATAATCATTGCTTAAATAGCCTGAAATTGCAAGGGTATTCTTTTTGTTTACGTCAAATGTGAAAAGACCCTGCAGGTCATTAAAGCTGGCGCTGCTGTTCTGAAGCGCTATATTATTCAGCATCCTGAGGATCCAGTCAGAAAAGGTTGATCGTGCACTTAAGATAATTGAGGCTCTCTTTTTGAACAGAGGAGCTTCAACCATTAATCTGCCCATGAACGGGCTTATGCCTCCGCTGACATTAACTTTCTCCCTTGTGCCTTCCTTCAGGTCAATGTCCATAACCGAGGAGACCCTGCCTCCGTATTTTGCAGGGATACCGCTTTTGTAAAGCGTAACATCATTAATAATATCTGAGTTGAAAGCAGAGAAAAAGCCGAAGAAATGGGATGGATTGATTATAGGAGCACCATCGAGAAGGATCAGATTCTGATCCGTGCTTCCGCCTCGCACATTAAAGCCGCTTGCTGCTTCACTTACAGTCGTGACTCCGGGAAGCAACAATGAACTTTTCAGCAGGTCGGTTTCTCCCATCCCCATCGGGATCTGCTTCATCATTTTGAGGCTTATCTTTTCAATACCTATCTTTTCGTTGCGAACATTGTTTTCCCTGTTGGCCGATACAACAACCTCATTAAGTGCGTTTGTACTGCTTATCATGGAAAGATCCAGGCTCCCATTGGAATAGATAATCACATTCCTCCTTGTAGTTTTCATTCCTATCATCCTGTACTCAACCTGGCACTGACCCATGGGAAGTTCAATTGAATAGTAGCCAACATTGTTGGAGATCGCACCTGCCTTTATCTTCTCAACATAAACGATTACGCCTGGAAGCGCTTCCTTGGTCTCTGAATTTAGAACAAAACCGGAAAGTACTGCAAACCCGCTTCTGCTTGAAGCTGACGGATTGCCTATTTTAAATACTTTATACTCTTCACTTATAGTGTTCTCTTCGGTTTTCTGAGAAGGAAGATTGTAAGTGGTAGTATCGGGTTTTACCATACTTCTTCTCAGGTACTCACGGTATTCAGAGCTGAAATTAGTCTTGATGGAATATCCCTTTGAGAATATAAGTTTATGGTCGGAGGTAATAATAAAGTTAAGGCCCGAGTTAACAAGCGACCTGTTGAACAAACCGCTCAATGAATCATTTTTTGAATCAATATTCAGATAAAGACTATCAACCCAGGTATTTGAGTAGTAGATTTTAACAGAGACCGTTTTTTCAACCGTATCGACGAGGTCTTTAAAAAGGATCTTTGAGAATGAAAGAGAGAGGTTTTTGCCCTGGGCGCGCAGGCCAACTGCCAGAAAGAAAATAAAAACAATATTAAGAAACCTTTTCATCCGGTTCATTTCACTGATTTATCAGGAGAATCATAACTCCTGAGTATTTGGGCTATCTGTTCTTTGGTCGCGTTCGGCACCCTGATTTTCGATTTATGCAGGATATCGCTCATCTCCTTTTCCCTGTCACCGAAAATTCTCAGGAAACTTTTTTGTGAGGTAATTTTGAACCATTTATCACCTGACAGGATATACTTTTCAGGAGAATATTCATACTTATCAAGGCCTTCCTTATTGTATATAGATGACCTGTGCCTTATCAAAAACATGGTTTTCCCCTCGTATGCCACCTCGTAAAAACCATCCTTCATCTTTTCCGCATCTTTTTCCGGGAAATTAAAATACCTGAATATCAGACTGTCATTATCAAAGTACAGATTAAAACCTTTGATAATATCCCTGTTGAGTGCGATCTGCAGACAGCGTCCATCAATTATCCTGCTGTTATCAGTGTAGATCACTTCATCGAGATATGTGTCGTACTGGAGAGCAAGATTCTTAAACTGCATATCCTTGAAAAACAGGGTGGCAGTCCGGTTACTTTTGAAATTTAATAGAGGATTTGTCCCGCTTTTATAATAATAAGGCTGGTATTCTTTCCCGTTAATAAGTTCGTTCGGTACGGTAACAGAATTAAAATAGATCTTTTCGAGATAACCTCTCTGAAGTCTGTACAGGTCGGTGGTATTAATATTCTCAAAGTTGGAAGATGAAATAACCCTTAACGATCCGGCAGATTGCGCCGAAGTTTTTAAGAAAGGAAGAATAAATAATAATATAAGGGCCTTTTTGGTCATAGATCAGGTCGCAGGTTTTTCGACTTCCGAAATAACAAATTTTTTCGGAACCGGGGATGTTATATCTCCTTAATTATTTTTTAAAAGTTATTGCCGTATTGACATAGCAACTAAAACATATTGCTATTTTTGCTAACCTGTTTAATGTTTTATTTGAGATGTCGAAGATAAATCCCCGAAGCTCATGTTGAAATCCGGGCTTAAATTATTAGTGGTTATTCTGATTGTCCTTGCTGCATTCAAATGTATCAACCCATATTTCCCTAAGCTTAGCGGTTATCAGCCATTGCTTGTCGTTGACGGGCTTATCACAAATGATAACAGTTCATATATTGTTACACTATCCAATAGTACACAGTACCGGGATTCCATAACGGAAAAGGTCTCTGATGCAATAGTATCCCTGACTGATGAAGCAGGATTAAACACACAATTGACAGCCTGCGGCAATGGTATATATAAAACCGACAGTTTATCCTTCAGGGGTATGATCGGAAAGACCTACAGGCTTCATATTAAAACCAGCAACGGGAAAGAGTATGAATCAGATTCCTGTACAATGCTGCCAGTGCCGGGTATTGACAGTGTTTATTTTGAAAAGGATGTGAAACTGTTAAATAACTCAAGCGAGTCGATGGAGGGGATTTCCATCTATCTTGATACAAAGGCCGGTACTGATGACAAATACTTTCTCCGCTGGGCGTTCGATGAAATATGGAAGTTCAAGGTTCCCGATCCTACAAGATATGATTTCCTGAATGATTCTACTATTCTTCTTCTACCTAATTCAGCAGTGAAGGAGTTTTGCTGGAAAAGCGCCAAATCAGCTGAGATTCTCACGGGTGCCATTCTTCCTGGTAGCAACGGGTCATTAAAAAAGCAGCCTATTCAGTTTATTCCTCCGGAGTTATCTGACAGGTTGACAATCAGGTACAGTATTCTGGTAAAGCAATACTCAGTTTCACAAAAGGAGTATGATTACTGGAATAACCTGCAGCAGGTCAGCGAGACTGAAGGCGATATTTTCGGATCACAGCCTTATGCTGTCGTCAGTAACATCAAAAATATCAACAATCCTTCGGAGCAGATTCTGGGATATTTTCAGGTTTCTGCAGTTGAACAGAAAAGAATTTTCATAGATTTTGAGGAGACGATCCCTATGGACCTTCCGTTCTATCATTACAACTGTGCATTGTATGCAAAGGCCCCTTCGGATTTTGACCATTCTATAGGGAGTCCTCCGATGACATTCGATGATGTATACAACATTTTTATGGCAACCGGAAATTATTCATTTGTTGAACCCCTGTACGACATTACCACATTCAAATTGCTGAAACTCGTTTTCTCGACGCCAGAATGTTCAAATTGTGAATTGACTGGAACATCAATCAAACCTGATTTCTGGACAGATAACTAACAATTTTAATTGAGTTTATGAATCGATATAGGTATATATCATTATCAGTCCTGATATTAGTTCTGGCAGTAAGCAGGGTAAATGGTCAGTTTACCGGGATCAATGCTGATACATTTAATATTAAAAATTTCAAGGAAGAGATCTATGTCCGGACTGACCGCGATATCTATATAACCGGAGAACAAATCTGGATGAAGATATACAAGCTGAACAGGATGAATTCATCACCCGCTAATGAAAGCAAGATCATATATCTCGAGATGCTCGATAACTTGGGTAATATCGTAAGACAGATGAAAGTGTCTGTCGATGGTTTTTCCGGCGCTGCCTCAATGAGAATTGCCGATACTCTGAGAACAGGTAACTATCTTATCCGCGCCTACACGAACTGGATGCAGAATTACTCTGAAGACCTCTTTTTTTATAAGTATGTCTCAATTATAAATCCTTTCAGAAATATAGACCGGCTTATAAACAGAACCATGTATCAGTTTCCTGATTCTGTTAAATTTTTTCCTGAAGGAGGACAACTGATTTCAGGCGTTCGGAATAGAGTAGGGGTAAGGAGTACAGACCCTGAGGGTTACCCGTTAAAGATGGAAGGAGTTATCGTCAGTAATAATGGGGAGGTGATCTGTCCGGTGAAAACAGATACTCTCGGTTATGGAGTTATTTCATTAACACCCTCAAAAACCGAACCCCTTTTCGTGCAGTTCAATGGAAAAGGTAGCATTTTGAAAAAGCAACCAATGCCAGAGATTATTGAGAAGGGTTTTACCCTGACAGCAGAACCTGTAATCAAAAGTTCTGCATTTAAACTTAAGATCCTCAATACTGGCAATTATAAAGATGAGTCCAGGAATGGCTGGCTGACAATAATTTCCAGTGGCCTGATTAACTTGAGGAGGCAACTGAATTTTGATACCGACAGTGTTATCAATGTTCCATTTACGAGCATTCCTTCCGGAAGTTCACTTGTTATATTGTCAGATGGTGCCGGCAACAGAATTGCAGACAGGTGGATTTTCAACAGCAGTAACAGGATATTGAATTTAAGTTTGGACCTGCCGAAACAGGAATTTTCAGCAAGGCAAGAAATAAACCTGGTTATTTCAACCGCAGATCAATCAGGACTGCCTGTAATGGCTGACCTTTCCATTTCAGTCGTAAAAACCTGCCTGACTGAAAAGAAGGGGATCAATATTCTTTATAAAGATGAATATTCCGCTGCTCCCGGGGAGTGGTTATCCGGCTTAACAGACAAGGAGATGAATGACGATTTGCTGGCTTACAAAGGTAACATGAACGATGAAGGTTATCTGTTGACACAGGCAGACAGTGTTCCCCTGCATCTTCCTGAACTCGGAGGTCAGCTGGTGAACGGAGTCCTTAAGAACAGGCTTGATCATGTGCCCCTTAAAGCGACTGATATTTCGCTGTCATTTATAGGCAAAACAGCAAAGTGCCAGTTCCTTAAAACAGATAATAACGGGGAATTTAACTTTGTCGTCAATAAACCGGGATTAAGTGAAATCGTGATTCAGCCATTGGAATCCATTTCTTCAGGATATTATGTTGAATTCAATCAGCCCTTCTGTACCACCTTCAATGATCATGTGCCCCCTGTTTTTAATCTTGACAGCACTAAAACAGATGGGATAAATCAGGCTATTATCAGTATGCAGGTCAATAATATTTATGAACCTTTCAGGCAGCAGAAGGTAAAGGTTGCCGGTAAGACAAATAATCACGATTTTTATGGTGAGCCTGATAAAAAGATTAACCTGTCGGATTATATCGAGCTGACCACGGTAAGAGAGGTTATTAAGGAGATAGTTCCTGACGTGATGGTTCTAAAAAGGAATAAGGAATATTTATTTAAACTGGTAAACCTCCCTCCCTCATCTTCCGAGAACAGTCCGCTTGTCATGGTGGATGGAGTACCCATTTTTAATATAGGGAAGCTTCTTGACGTTAAATCAAAAGAGATTGAACGTATAGACATTCTCAACTCACGGTATTATTATACTGATTATATCTTTGACGGTATCGTAAGCTTCATAACCAAAAAGGGAAACCTCAGTTCAATGGAGTACGATAATTCTGTCTTCAGACAGGTTTTTGAAGGTTGCCAGGTACCACAGGAATTTTACTCCCCTGACTACAGCACAAAAACAGAGGGGACATACCGCATCCCCGATTTCAGGAATACTCTGTACTGGAAGCCTGACCTCAGGTCGGATAGTAAAGGGAAGGCATCGGTTTCCTTCTTTACTTCCGATGAACCGGGCGATTATACCATCATTGTTGAAGGCATAACCGCTGACGGCAAAACCGGAATAGCCCGTGTGCCTCTTCATATAAAATAAAGAAAAAACCATTTCATATCCGGGAGGTTTATGTCAGAAGCAGGCAATTGCTCTTCGATTTCTTTCCTGGCATATAAATATATCCTGACCGATTAAAAATTATGGGATACCCGTTTCACAGTTTCCCCTGTTTTGGTTAACTTTAGTTTGATAAGTGAGTGAAAAAATCAGGTAAGGCCAATGAAAAAACTATCCCTGTTTATCGCTTCATTCCTTTTTTCCCTTGCTACATTCTGCCAGGGATTAATAGGCATGCCAACCAGTTTGATAATAGTCTATAATTACCCCGGTAATTATTTCTATATCCGGCTGGAAGGGACTGATAAGCGTAAGACAGATCAATCGACAGTTTTTCTTCTTGACAACAGACCTGTTCAGGTATTAGCTATAAACAAAAACACATTCCTGACTGATACAATAAAGCACAGTTCCCCGGAAGAGATCATAAAAACATATATTAAATGGGAATCAGATTACATTAAGAAGACCTTTAATTTTGATATCAGCAATAAAACAGAAGCTTTAAAAACAGTGACTGGTGCAGATGTGGTATTCTGGGCCTATGATATGCCTGACCAGAAGCCTGTTGAAAAAGCTGATTCAGCAGTAACAGCTTCGACCCAAAAGCAGATGTTCGTTCTCAGGCTGGTAAAGGATTATGTTATAGGCATTAATATGCCTCTATTCGATGCTGACCAGTACGAAAACAATAAGGCATATCTTCTCAGGAACATTGACAATATCGTAATTTCCTTAAAAGAGATAGATCTGGAAGAATTGAACAGACAGCTTAATAAGCAATGAAATTCGCTGGTGCTCGCTCTCACTCTCACACTTTTTTTGTACCCGGAGCCGGGATCGAACCGGCACAGTATTACTACCACTGGTGTTTGAGACCAGCGCGTCTACCAATTCCGCCATCCGGGCAAATAATATACTCTGGTAGATATTTAGAATTTACAATTTTTAATAAAGAACCCTGCCTGTTGAATGGGATGGCGGAATTGGCCACCCCTGCCTTGCCAGCCATAGCTTTGACGAAGGCTGGCGGTCCGGTTGCTCGCTAAAAACACCCACCGGGTGTTTTCTTCACGCTCGCCCCTGCCATCCGGGCTTAATTAAAGACAAAAGATAAAAGGACAAAGATAAAAGTAATAATTGCTTTCTACTTTTGTCTTGTGACTTTTGTCTTTTGTCTTATTCTCAAACACTCGCCTCTCACCTCTTGCCTCTCACCATCTCCAGTATGACCTTCGCAATTCCATCCGCATCAAATCCACATTCACGGATGAGCTCATACTGCGTCCCGTGCTCAACAAAATAGTCGGGAATTCCAAGTCTTTTCACCGGGGGGAGGTACCCGTTATCATTCTTGAACTCTATCACCGCGCTACCGAATCCGCCCTTCAGCACACCATCCTCAACCGTCAGGATCCTTTTATGCTTTTTGAAAACAGCGTGAAGCACATCGCTATCTATCGGCGCGGCAAACCGCATATCAAAATGGGCAACAGAGATCCCTTCAGGAGCAAGTTTTTTTACCGCCTCCCTTACAAAATTCCCGGGATGCCCGAAACTGAGTACTGCAATGTCATCCCCGTCAGAGATCTTTCTTGCCTTTCCGGGTTCTATCTCCTCAAAAGGTCTTTCCCAATCAGCATACATTCCGCCCCCGCGAGGATACCTGATACTGATCGGAGATTTGATCTTTTCAAGCTGGGCAGTATAAAGAAGGTTTCTCAGCTCAATCTCATCCATCGGGGCACTGACGATCATATTCGGGATATTACGCATAAAGGCAATGTCAAAAAATCCATGGTGCGTGGCGCCATCCGACCCTACAAGCCCTCCACGATCAATACAGAATATTACATGCAGGTTCTGCAATGCAACGTCATGGATGATCTGATCGTAAGCTCTCTGGAGAAAGGATGAATAGATATTGCAGTAGGGAATAAATCCCTGGGTGGCAAGACCGGCTGAAAATGTGACTGCATGCTGCTCTGCAATCCCTACGTCGAAAGTTCTTTCAGGGATCTCCTTCATCATTATCGATAGTGAGCAGCCTGTTGGCATCGCTGGAGTAATACCACAGATCTTTTCATTTTTGCGTGCAAGCTCCAGTATGGTTCTCCCAAAAACTTCCTGGTAGGGAAGGGGACCATCAGGTCCGGCAGAGGCAATTATCTCTCCTGTCTCCTTGTCGAAAATACCCGGGGCATGGTATTTTGTCTGATTCTCTTCAGCTTGCTTGAATCCCTTGCCCTTGATCGTAAGACAGTGAAGAAGCTTTGGGCCGGGCATGTTTTTAAGATCATTAAGCACCTCTGTAAGATGCAGGACATCATGTCCGTCGATGGGGCCGAAATACCTGAAATTCATCCCCTCAAAAAGATTGCTCCTGTCGAGGATCGTGCTTTTGAGACCTGCTTCAAGCTGTGAGGCGAGCGACCTTGCGTTGGGTCCTAGCTTTCCGATCTTCCCCAGGATCTTCCATACATCATCCTTGAACCTGTTGTATGTTTTGCTGGTTGTTATATCGAGCAGATACTCTTTCAGTGCCCCGACATTTGGATCAATGGCAATGTTATTGTCATTTAGTATTACAAGCAGATTGGACTTTTCAATCCCGGCATTATTCAGCCCTTCAAAGGCCAGACCGGCAGTCATTGCACCATCTCCGATCACTGCGACAACATGCCTGTTTTCCCCCTTACGCTGAGCCGCAACGGCCATTCCAAGGGCGGCAGAGATCGAAGTTGAGGAATGACCCGTACCGAATGCATCATATTCACTCTCGGAGATCCTGGGGAATCCGCTTATACCTTTATACTTTCTGTTGGTATGGAAAACATCCCGTCTGCCTGTAAGTATCTTATGCGCATAAGCCTGGTGGCCTACATCCCAGATTATCTTATCGTAAGGTGTATTGAAAACATAATGAAGAGCAACTGTAAGCTCGACAACACCAAGACTTGCACCAAAATGTCCGGGATTGCAGCTGACAATGTCAATTATGAACTGCCTCAGCTCAGCACTCAGTTTCACCAGATCGGCAGGCTCCAGCTTCCTGACATCTGACGGATCCGAAATTCTATCTAACAGGCTTTCACCACTATTCATCTGAGGTTCACTTTTTCAACTGCCGGTGCAAAGATAATAATTATTATTCCCCACTGTTTGCCATGGTCAAACATGGATTTTCTTAATTTTGTCCTGACTATTTTCCCAATACAACAATAAACTTTTCAAAATGATTCATCGATAATTAAAATGATATGTGCCAATGAAAAAGCTGTTATCCGGTTTCGTTACGATAATTGCCATGATACTATTCTCAGTATCATGTGTGCCTGGCAAAAAATACAAAACGCTTGAAGATATAGGCAAGCAGTATCTCAATGAGCGAGATACATTAAAGTTGAAGAATATCCACCTGTCAATGACAAATAAGGAGCTTGAGGCAAGAACAGAATCTCTTGCAAAGGAGACTGACTCTCTGCAGCGGGAGCTTCAGAAAGCTGGTGACGAAAGGGACAGGCTGAAGGAGGATTACAATAAGCTCCTTGCAAAAGTCAATGATCTCCAGAACGCCCAGGAAGACCTTATCAAGGGGAATGTTTCAGAGACCCGCAAACTGCTAGCAGAGCTTCAGACTGCACAGGAAAACCTTCAGAAAAAGGAAGATCTTTTAAGACAACTCAGCCAGACTCTCGATACAAAAAAAGCATCTCTTGATGAAATGTCATTTGAGCTTGATAAGCGGAATGCAAAGCTGGCCGAGCTGCAGAAGGTCCTCGATGATCAAAAGAAGATTGTGCAGGATCTGAAGAACAAGGTTTCGGATGCACTGCTTGGCTTTGAAAACAAAGGACTTACTGTGACCATGAAAAATGGTAAAGTATATGTTTCCCTTGATGAAAAGCTGCTTTTTAAAACCGCCAGCTGGGATATTGATGCCAATGGCCGGAATGCGCTGAAGAATCTTGCTTCAGTCCTCGAGAAAAATCCCGATATCCAGATAACCATTGAAGGGCATACCGATAATGTCCCCTATAACCCAACAGGCGGACAGCTGAAGGACAACTGGGATCTCAGTGTAAAGAGGGCTACAACGGTCGTCAGGGTTCTCCTTGAGGGATCGAAGATTGATCCGAAGAGGCTAACCGCTTCAGGACGCAGCCAGTACCAGCCTGTTGATGACCACAATACTGCCGATGGAAGGCAGAAAAACCGAAGAACAGAGATCGTACTTACACCGGACCTTACCGAGCTCTACAGGCTGATAGACAAATATTAAGCTGGTACAAAAAGAAGATTTAACCGCAGAGGACGCAGAGAAGAAGAACCGCAGAGGACGCAGAGAAGAAGAACCGCAGAGGACGCAGAGCGATATATCAAGAATAACTCTGCGCTCTCAGCTTTATCCTGAGCCTGACGAAGGATCTCTGTGCGCTCTGCGGTTAAAAAATGGATCTGCAGGAGAATGAAAATCAGAGGGGGTGAAACGGAGAAAAGGAGAGGGTGTGAAAGGAAGATTCAAAAATTACTTTGAAAATTCCTGTAACCTGACTTTCATATTCTTCAGTGCCTGGAGAAGATTATCCTCTGGCTTAAGAAAATCCTGGTCTCCCCAGAAAGCCTGATCATAGCTTGTGATTGTCCTTGAAAAGATAGAATGGATCGGAGCCAGCTCTTCCCTTTCGAACCGAAAGACATTCGTAAGTCCTATATCAGTTACAGCAAGTTCGAAAAAGACATCAAATGAGCTGTTGAAGAGCTTTGCTTTCTGCCTGGCTGCAAACCTGAGATCACCTCTCACGTGATTCAGGAAATACCTGTTATTTATTTTTCTGTAGTTTACGAAATATCTTAAAGACACGGGCCACATTGTATACCCTTTTGCCTGGTAACTGACAATATTATCTCTCATCTTCTGGATAAAATCAGGGTTGATCTCGAATTCTGCCTGGACGATGGCATAGTTTTCAGTATTGATATATATAGATCCTCTGAACAGCGGAAGATCCACAGCTGGTTTTTGTGCGAATTCGATCAAAAAGGCAGATTCATCATCGATCGTGACGATATCGGTCATATGGTAATCGTACTGGCTGAAGTTTTCGGGCAGGAGAAAGTCGAAAGTATTTCGTGCCCCGTCAAGCACCAGGCACGAGCTGAGTCCGGCTTTTAGCCTTACGGTCAGGGTGTCCTTTGACCCCACATTCTCGAGTTTGCGGCTTTTTATGATCTTGATCTGATCGGACGGGAAATCTGTTGAATATGAACTTTTATAAATCTTCAATACCGCTTCGGAATAGATCTGCAGCAGGTTTTTTTTCAACACTGCCTCCCTGTAAAAGGCAGTCATTGATGCAGGTGTGTTCCCATAGTTGCGGACAATGGCGTTATAGGCTCTCCTGATGATCTCCTGCGGGGCCTGGTTCTTTATGATGATCTCGGGAATAGAGACGAATTCCCTCATCATTTTTATGTCGAACCTGTTTCCCAGAGCCTCTTTTACAGGGATCCGGCGATTAATATATCCAAGGAATGATATCGTAAGTGAATCATTTATACAATCCCTGGTTATTCTCATTCCAAATTCACCATTGCTGTTGGTTACGGTTCCCTTTCCCGTGCGGATTATCCCCAGGGTGGCATAAGGAAGAGGTTCCCCTGTCTCAGAATCAGTTATCGTTCCTGTTATATAGCTGTCTTTCAAATCATCAGATTTACCTACCGGTGGAGGGGGAGGGGCAGCTTTAAAGATGATGATGTATTTATTGATTACCGAGTAGCTGAGAGAGTCATTATGAAGGAGGCTGTCGAGGATCACCCTTAGCCTTGTCGACCTGAACAAAAAATCGCTCTTTCTTTCTGTGTCGATCAGCTTACTGTCAAAAGTAAAGTAATAGCCTGTCTGCCTGCTTATTATGTTCAGGGCATTACCTGTTTTCACTCTCCCTGCCATGAAAGTAAAGGCTGAGTCAAGAATACTCACCTGGCATTGAACCGGGTGAGCACCAATAAGCAAAATCATTAACGCAATACCTGAAAACCTTTTAACTATGTAGTCATCGGGTGACAACATTTCCCGTGGTAAGTTTATTTTCTTGAAAGGCGGTAATTATCTCCATCTTTCTGGTAACGGAAATTAAAGGTAGTACAAATTATACGGATAATGGTATCCTGGGGCAGTTTATCAAAAGTGGTAGATATGGTTTCATTAAGTATATCGGCATCATCTGTCACAACACTAATATTATGAACCCTTTTGAGATCGCTGAAAACCTTCTTCAGAGGTTCCCCGTTGTAAACCAGCAGATCGGTTTTCCATGATAAGTAATTCTGGTTTTCATTAAGCGATTTTGAAGAGCCGGATGAACCGATAGTGCCAACAAAACCTGTTTCAAGGATAATTTCCCCCGATCCTGACAGATCGGCAAGCATGACTTTTCCAGTTTTGACGAATACTTCGACCTCATTCTTCTGATTACTGGAAATAACATTGAATGATGTACCCAAATCCTTCACCTGGGCTCTTCCGGCCTTTATTATGAAGGGATGGGATGCATTATGTACAACATCAAAGAATGCTTCTCCAGTAAGCCTGACACTTCTGGTTTTGGAGCTATATGACAACCGGGAATTGCGATTAAGCCATACCCTGCTTCCATCGGGGAGCGTGACTTCAACATTTCTCTGATCATTGCCAGCTTCTACAACTTTTTCTCCTGACATGAACCCTGAACTGCCAATGTAAAGTACTGCAGCACCCAGTCCGGCAAGAATAACAACAGCCGCTGCGATCCTCATTAATAATCGCATCCTGTTCCTCTCGCCAATATGAACGGTTTTTGCAAGTAGTCCGTTATCCCCGAGTCTGCCGTGAAGCTTGTTCCAGGCAGTGTCAACATTTATTTCATCTTTGCTATTCATCATTGGTATCTTTCTCCACTGTTTTTCAGTATTTAAACTATCTTCGATACTGAAGTTTTCAGTCTCACTGCCAACCTCCGTTCTTTCGTCCGAAAACTTAGCTGCGAGTTCCTCCCAGTCCCTGTCAGTATATTTATCTATATTTCTCATCTTTTTAACTTTTCTGTTCTGCCAAAACTTTTCTGAACTCTTTAAGTGCCTTTCCCATATTGGCTTCGACGGTCTTAACCGAAACCGAAAGTCTTTCCGCTATTTCTGAATACTTCAGTCCTTCGAACCTGTTCATGCAGAATATTTGTCCGCATCTTTCGGGAAGTCTTTCAATGATCCTGGCAATTGTTGCCTGGAGCTCACTGTACTGGAGCATCTCTTCAGGATTTTCGGTGCTCAGGTCTTGTTCTGGTAACATCTCGCGGACATGCCTGTCAACCACTTTCCTGTGCTCGATATGATGCAGGCAACTGTTATGTACCGACCTGAAAAGGTAACCGTTTAAAGAACTCTCAATATTTAATTTTTCTTTATTCTGCCACAACCTGAAGAAGAGGTCCTGAACAATTTCTTCTGATGTATCCTGATCCTTTATCAGCGTTCCGGCGTATTTTACCAGGGAAGCATAGGAGGATCTGAAAAGTGTCTCAAACTCTTTGATATCACCTTGTCTGATCCTCCTGATTATTTCAAATTCCCTGGTCATATTTTATTTGTCACTGTTTTGGCCTGTCGCTGAACTTGACCTTTTTTGCCAGCTTATGTATGGCCGCTTCGATGCTCTGGTCGGGTTCGATCACGTTGTATTCTCCCCAGAATTCCGGATCAGCGAATGCCGATACTTCCTCGATGAAAACATCCGAGTACTTAAGCTTGTCCTTCCCTGCAAATTTAATAACTTCCTGGTCAGTTCTGTCGGTTACAGCCATTTCTGACATTATCGTATAATTGGTATTGAACAATCTTTTCTTCCAGTTGACCTTGAATTTAACCTCGGCTCTTGAGTAGGTAAAGTACCATTTGTTATCCTGCTGGTGATACTTTACAAGGTAGTTTGCATGTTCAGGGGTAATTTCCATTCCAAGGGGTTTCTTCTTAATGAACAGTGCTGTAGCTTCCTCCTTGTTGGAAAGATTGAATCCGAACTCCGCCTGTGCAAGAGCATAAGTTTTAGTATCGATGAAGAATTTACCCAGGAAAAGAGGTAATTCAACACCAGGCTTCTGGATGAATTCGATCACGTAATTCGGCCTGCCATCGATCTCCACCACGCCTGTAAGCTTATACTCGTAGTATTTCAATGCATCGGGCGTAATAAGCTGTTCAGGATTCTTGACCATGTCAAGCTCAAGGGAAGTAACCGGACCTCCCTGAAGCTTGAAGAGGACGGTATCGACTTTTTCAGTATCGGTATTTTTCCTACCCTTATATAATCTTGTAGCGTCGAATCGCATATCTGTATTATATGGCGCCTTGAAGATTTCCACAAGTGCTTCGCCTATTGAAACATATGTTCTGTTCTTCCTTATTGTCTCCCTGTAAAATGCTGTCATCAGGTTTGGAACAGTGGGGTAGTTCTTATTTATCGAAGCGATCATTCTTCCCATGATATCCTCGGGCATCATAGGCTTTACAATTATCTCGGAGATCGGAATAGGGGCAGATTCCATCTCTATGACATTCCTGTAGCCGTTATCCTTCATCTCCGAAAGAGGGACAGACCTGTTTTTATAACCCAGGAAAACGAATTCAAGGTTCTTGGAGTTTGCAAGGTCAGCAATCTTGATGATGAACTCGCCGTCAATATTGGTCACTGTGGCAACGTTTGTCTCCTTTACAATGACCGAAGCAAAGACAAGAGGTAACCTTGTTTCCTTGTCAACAACTTTCCCTCTTATGATCAGGATCTCCTGCGGACCAACTTTCCTTTTTTCACCGGAAGGGCCTGCAAACACAGCCTGGGCTGAAAATATAATCAGCATCAGCGCTGTTACAACTGATAAATTATTAAGTTTTTTCATGGCATTAATTATTAAAATGTGAAACATTCAAATTTTCTCCAATTCATTTTCTTTTCAAACTAATGACCGGGTGCAACATAAGATACCCTATCGTGGAGGAGAAAAAAGTTCATATCTTACTACCCCATTCTTTATTGTGAAGAAGTTTGAATTAAAAAGATACTCTGATTCATTTAAAGGCATTGCCTCCTGTTTATCAAGCTCTGTACTCGGAAAGCCTTTAGTCTGGGGTATGCCTTTCTCTGCCGGCATTGAACTGACCAACTGCTGTAATCTTGCATGTCCTGAATGTGCTTCAGGATCAGGTGCAATGAAACGGCAGAGAGGCTATATGAGCGCCAGTTTATTTGACAAACTAATTGGTGAGTCAGATTCGGGCCTTCTTCATGCGAACCTCTATTTCCAGGGTGAACCCATGATGCATCCCGGATTTTTCAGTTTTGTAAGTAAAGCCTCGCATCTCCGACTCACGGTCTCGACTAACGGACATTTCCTCTCTGGGGAAAATGCGAACAGACTTGCTGCTTCATCACTTCGCAGGTTGATCGTTTCGATCGACGGCATGGACAGGGAGACATATCTCATTTACAGGAAGGGAGGTGATCTTGAAAAGGTCATTTCAGGATTGAGAGAAGTTTCTGAAGCGATCCGGTCTGCACACTCATCGATCAGACTCGAGATCCAGTTCCTGGTGAACAGGCATAATGAGGCACAGATACCGGCTGCAAGGAAATTTGCTGAAGATATCGGAGCATCATTCAGATTGAAATCAATGCAGGTATTAAATCCGGATAATTATGAATACTGGTTGCCGGAGGATGAGAAATTCAGAAGATACAGTATCTCAAACGGAAGGTACCTGATAAAGAGTTCACTTAAGAACCGTTGCAGCCGGCTGTGGTTCAGCCCGGTAGTTACCTGGGACGGACTTGTGGTTCCATGCTGTTTCGATAAAGACGCCAACCATGTTATGGGTGATATGAAGATCAATAGCTTAAGGGAGATCTGGTACGGTGAAAAATATATGGATTTCAGAATGTCCCTTCTTACCGAACGGAAGAGCATCGCAATTTGCAGAAATTGTACAACCGGTCTTAGGGAGAGGTAGACTATGAAGAGGGCAGAAGATGGGTTCGAATAAAAAATGAGGCTTATTTGTTAAGCCTCATTCAATAAAATATACAAGTGACTTTTATACTGTCATAATATCCTTCTCTTTTAGCGTCATCACCTTGTCTACCTGATGTGAATACTCGTTGGTCATCTCCTGTACCTGGTCAACGGCATTTTTCTCAAGGTCTTCAGGCATTCCTTCCTTCAGGAGTGTCTTGAGCTCATCATTCGCCCACTTACGTGTATTTCTTATACTGATCTTGGCAGTCTCACCTTCGTTTCGTACCTGTTTGACGAGCTGATGTCTTCTCTCTTCAGTAAGTGGAGGAACACTGATCCTGATGACTTCCCCGTTGTTTACAGGAGTAAGTCCGATATTTGCAGCAAGAATAGCCTTTTCAATCGGACCCAGCATTGTTTTTTCCCAGGGCTGGATAAGGATCGTTTTGGGATCGGGAGTATTGATATTGGAAACCTGGTTCAGGGGTGAGTTGACCCCATAATAATCGACGGTTATTCCGTCGAGCAGAGCAGGTGTAGCACGGCCTGCGCGAAGATGTGCAAGTTCATGCTCGAGGTGTTCAACTGCCTTTTCCATCCTCTCCCTGACCTCTTCGATAACAAGTTCAAGTTCTTCGTTCATCTTATATGTGATAAGCAGGTTTATCCATTCTAAAAGCTAACAAATTTAATAAAATAGCCGGAAAAGCAATAGTCCCTTCTCAGCTTATCAATGTCCCGTTTTTCCCGCCTTCAACAACCTTTTTAAGGTTGCCCTTTGTGTTCATGTTGAACACGATTATTGGCATGTTATTGTCGCGACACATGGTAAAGGCCGTGGAATCCATTATCTTAAGTCTTTTCTCAATTACCTCGCTAAATGATACCGTTGTAAATTTAACAGCTGAGGGATCTTTCTCAGGGTCGGCTGTATAAACCCCGTCGACCCTTGTGCCTTTAAGGAGGACATCCGCTGAGATCTCCACTGCTCTTAGCGCAGCAGCCGTATCGGTGGTAAAAAAAGGATTACCTGTTCCGCCCGAAAGTATGCAGACACTCTTTTCCTTAAGAAGATCGGTCACTCGGTCCCTGTTATACAGTTCCCCGACAGGTTCCATCCTTATGGAGGTAAAAACCCTTGCCTTCCCTCCCTGGTTCTTTATTTCGCTTTCAAGCGCAAGGCTGTTAATGACTGTTGCAAGCATTCCCATCTGGTCACCCTTTAAACGGTCAAAGCCTGATACGGTCCCGCTGAGTCCGCGGAAAATATTTCCACCTCCAATTACGACAGCCACCTCGCACCCCAAATTTACAATTTCGACGATCTGGGCTGAATATTCCTCAAGAACAGCTTTAGAAATTCCGTGACTGCCGTTACCCATAAGGGCTTCACCGCTTAATTTGAGCAGGATCCTGGAATATCGCATTTCATTTGCTTTTCTCGATCTCCTTCCAAATGAGGGCACTTGCTCCAAGAATAGCTGCAGAGCTCTCTTTCAGTTCTGATGGAAGGATCCTGACTTTATTACGGAAGACAGGCATCAGGTGGCGTTCCATGCTATCTTTTGCAGGTTTAAAAATATAATCACCTGCTGCTGCCGCGCCTCCGAAAAGAAATATTGCTTCCGGGCTCAGATAGTGAACAGTATCGGCTAAAGCGCGGCCAAGAACTTCACCTGTTACCTGGAATACCTCCTTAGCAATAGGATCTCCTTTTTCAGCTGCATCAAAAACAACTTTTGATGACATCTCGCTCATCGGGATATTCAAAAGCGGGCTTTCTGAAGGATTATATTTTGCCAGGAGCTCGTAAACTGTACGTTTCATACCTGTCGCGGAGCAATAAGCTTCAAGATGGCCATGACCTCCGCAACCGCAGAGACGTCCTTCAGGAACAACAGTAACGTGTCCGCATTCACCCGCAAAGCCATCAGAACCATACACCAGGTCGCCATTAACGATCAGTCCGCTTCCAAGTCCGGTTCCGATAGTCATCATTGCAAAATTTTTCATCCCCTTTGCACCTCCGTAGATCATCTCCCCAAGGGCAGCTGCATTGGCATCATTAGTCAATTTTACAAATTTAAACTCAGGAAAATTATTTTGTATGAGTGAAGCAAAGTTTACAACACCAACAAATGGAAGATTAGGAGCGTATTCGATAGTTCCGGTGTAGTAATTTGCATTTGGTGCACCAATACCGATACCCATAATTTCTATCTGGGGATTTATCTGTTTTACAACTTCAATGGCTTTTTTAATTTCCGCAGTCAGATCGCCGACGTATTTGTTCACCAATGTATCAGAAACAGCCTGAGTCATACCAGGGTTTTCCAGCTTCTGCGGAGTTGGCATCTGTGGTTTTCTTTCGTACAGCACCATACCTTCACTATCAACCACTCCGATCGCGGTATTTGTTCCACCAATATCAATTCCAATTGCAACCTTTTTCATGTTACTTTTTTTAAATATTTGTTACCCATTCTATCTTATTTTACTCCCCTTTAGTGCAAAGAAAACTATGTAGAGATAAGATACGAGAGGTACCAGCAGAGCTGCACGAACGCTTATACTGTCAGTAAAATATCCCATTAACAGCGGAATAACAGATCCGCCAACTATCATGGTATTGATAATACCTGAAGCCATTGGCATCTCAAAATTGTCAAGGTCCTTAACACCTAAGGCAAAAATATTCGGGAACATGATAGAGTTAAAGAAGCCTATTGACAGAAGCGCCCAGATACCAACACTGGCACCAAGCACTGTCGCAGAAAATACTAAAACTGCCGCAATAATAGCAAATACCCCAAGCATGACATTTGTTTTCCCTTTTGAGAAGGTCATTGCCAGGAAGTTAACAAAAGCAATACCCAGGAATATAAGACCGTTTACCGGCTGAGAATTGAAAACAAAAGCGCCATCTTTTATCTGGCTGCTTGTTACTAACCAGCCTACAAAAAATGCCAGTATAATCACGCAGCCAGAGTACATGAATTTCTTTTTTTGCTCCATCGCGCTGAGGTTAATAGATCCAAGGAAACGGCCAACCATGGCACCACCCCAATACATGGCAGCTAATTTGGCAGCTTCACCAATAGCCCATTTACTCTCTCTTAAATATGGAACTACTGCTGTCGAAATGCCAACTTCAGCACCAACATAAAAGAAAATTGCAAGAGCGCCTAATAAAACATGGGTATGCTTCCAGATGCTCTTCCTGCCAACTACTTCCACCCCGCCAATTATTTCAGGAAGTTTCATGAAGTAAATAGCTAATGCAATCAATAATACAATTCCACCTATTATAAGGAATGGAGTCTGTACAGCGGTTGGTCCCATTGCGATGGCAGCAGGTGTCAGAACTAAAATTCCAACAACAAAAGGAGCGACTGTTGTGGCTAATCCGTTCAATGCCTGTGCCAGATTAAGCCTTGAAGAAGCGGTTTCCTGTGAGCCCAGTGCAGCAACATAAGGATTTGCAGCAGTCTGTAGAAATACTACTCCGGTGGCCATTACAAAAACTGCACAAAGGAAAAGTGTATATGAAGGTACAGCTACAGCAGGATAGAATAAGAAGCTGCCTACGCTTATAAGGAGTAAACCAATTATAAGCCCCATTTTATAGCCAGTTTTCTTGATTATTTTTCCGCATACAAATGAAAATGCAAAATATGCGAAAAAGAATACTCCATTGACAAGATTAGCCATGAAGTTGCTCAGGTGGAAGGTAGCCTGGACCTGATCTTTTAATGCAATATTGAAATTGGTAATGAATCCGAAAATGAAAAAGATCATTAACATAAGGGTCATACCCATCCGTAAATTGCTATTTGTTTGTTCTTTCATTGAGTGGATTTTTTTCGTTATGAATTAGAAATTTACTTTAGTGTTTACTACGAACAAATATAAAACTAATTGAATTAAATTAATCTAATGACATTACGATTTGAAAAAAACCTTAAAATTGGGAGACAATAACTAACTAACCACCTCCCCCCGACACTACGGTCGGGGTACTCCTCCTTTCCAAAGGAGGAGAAATGAGAATATTTACTCTTAAACTTTCCCCTCCTTTTTAAAGGAGGGGTGTCCCGACTTCATTGTCGGGACGGGGTGGTTGGTATATAAAATAAAAGAGGTGGCCCGATTACGAGCCACCTCTTTTTATACAAATACTTCAATCAGAGATTCAATGTATAGCGTTTGAATTCAGTTACAGAAACGGTTTTGTCTACCGACTGCAGGTATTGCCTTATGGTCATCTTGTTATCCTTTATGAAATCCTGGTTAAGCAGAGTGCTCTCCTTGAAGAATTTGGCAAGCTTACCCTGTCCTATTCTCTCGAGCATCTCCTCCGGTTTCCCTTCACGGCGCGCCTGTTCCTTACCGATCTCGATCTCCTGTGCAACGATTTCCGGTTTAACGTCATCCTTATCAACTGCTACCGGGTTCATGGCAGCAACCTGCATGGCGATATCCTTGTATACCTGTGCTTCAAGCCCTCCTTTATTAAATCCGGCCAGTGTGGCAAGCTTGTTGCCCGGGTGGATGTAAGCCTGAACATGCTGAGCTTCTGTTTTATCATAATATGACAGCTCAATCTTTTCACCGATGACGCCAATGTATTCAACAATTTTGTCGGCGATCTTCGTTCCGTCAATCTTTAATGATTTAAGATTTTCGAGGGTTGCAGGTTTGTTCGCAAGAGCAATATTGAGAATGTTGTTGGCGAGTGACAGGAATTCGGCATTCTTTGCAACAAAATCAGTCTCACTGTTAAGTACTATCATGGCGCCGAATTTACCCGTCGGGTCAACTTTGGCAAGAACTGCTCCTTCCCCGGCCTCCCTGTCGGCACGTTTGTTTGCAACAGCCTGTCCTTTTTTACGGATGATCTCGATCGCTTTGTCGAAGTTCCCATCGGCCTCCTCGAGAGCTTTTTTGCAATCCATCATTCCGGCAAGCGTGATTCTTCTGAGTTTTGCAACGTCTGCAGCATTTATTGTAGCCATCTTTAAAAAATATTCGTGGAAAAATTAAATTTTGATCTCTTCTTCATCATCTGCCTCACCGGTAACCTTATTTGAATCCTCAGCTGCGATTTCCTCTTCCTCGACCTCATCAGCAGGCAGCTCATCCTCAATCTCAGCCTCTTCGTCCTCTTCTATTATTGCTTCGATGATCGACGGCGGAAGATCTTTGGTTTCAAGCTCTTTCCTTATGACTTTCTTATCTTTCATTCCAGGTTCCTTGTCCTTTTCCAGCTTCCTCTCATTCAATCCTTCTTCAATTGCCTTGCAAAGAAGATCAACGATCAGCGAGATTGATTTTGATGCATCGTCGTTTGCAGGTATTGGGAAATCTATATCTGAAGGATCTGAGTTGGTGTCAACCATTGCAAATACGGGAATACCAAGCCTGCGTGCTTCCCTTACGGCAATATGTTCCTTGCTTACATCTACGACAAACAGTGCTGAAGGCAATCTTGTAAGGTCAGCGATGCTTCCAAGGTTTTTCTCCAGCTTGGCTCTCTGGCGTGTTACCTGCAGCCTTTCACGTTTTGAAAGGTTAGTGAAAGTCCCGTCGACTGCCATCTTGTCGATCGAAGACATTTTCTTGACGGCCTTACGGATAGTCGGGAAGTTTGTAAGCATTCCACCCGGCCATCTTTCAGTAACATAAGGCATGTTCACCTGCTTTACTTTTTCAGCAACAATCTCTTTTGCCTGTTTCTTGGTCGCTACAAAAAGGATCTTTTTACCCGATCTGGCTATCTGTTTCATGGCAGAGGCAGCCTCATCGATCTTAACAGCTGTCTTCTCAAGGTCGATAATATGAATACCATTGCGCTCCATGAAAATATAGGGAGCCATTGCGGGATTCCATTTTCTTTTCAGGTGGCCAAAATGAACACCTGCTTCTAATAATTCATTAAAATTTGTACGTGGCATTTTATCATTTTTAAGTTTACCTTCCATAAATCAATTGCAGAGTAGTCCCTTTTCAGGAAGTCAGTGCAATTTAGATACTAAACCTGCTCCAATCCGGGTCCGCTGATCCCTATCGTTTACTGAACTGGAATCTCTTGCGTGCCTTCGGTTGTCCCGGTTTTTTCCTTTCTACCTCGCGTGGGTCGCGTGTAATGAATCCGTTGGCTTTGAGTGTTGGCTTGTATTCGGCATCAACCTTGACAAGGGCCCTGGTTATTCCCAGGCGTAAAGCTTCGGCCTGACCTTTGGTGCCGCCACCGTCAAGGTTGGCGTCAATATCATATTTTTCAGCAATATTCAGAAGTACGAGAGGCTGTGTAACTACATACTGAAGAGTCTCTGCACCAAAATATTCCTTATAATCACGGTCGTTCACAGTTATTTTACCCTTACCATCCCTGAGATATACCCTGGCAACGGCTGCTTTCCTTCTTCCAATAGCGTTTATTGATTCCATGTTAGCTATCTGATATATTATAATTCAATTTTCTTTGGTTTCTGCGCTTCATGAGGATGAGAACTTCCTGTATAAACATGCATATTCTTGAAAATGGCCCTGCCAAGCCTGTTCTTCGGAAGCATCCCTCTAACAGCATGTTCGATAATTCCTATAGGATTCTTTTTCAGCATTTCATTTGCAGGAGTAAACCGCTGACCGCCAGGGTAACCGGTATGCCTTACATATTCCTTGTCAGCCCACTTGTTGCCTGAAAAATCAACTTTTTCAGCATTGATAATAATTACATTATCTCCGCAGTCGACATGGGGTGTGAACTCTGGCTTATGCTTCCCTCTCAGCATCATGGCGATAGTTGTTGCAAGCCTTCCAACAATCTGACCCTCAGCGTCTATTATAACCCACTCCTTGTTAACAGTTGCCTTGTTGGCTGATACTGTTTTGTAGCTTAAAGTGTTCACCTTTATATTGTTTTTTTAATTGATACCCTTGTATTTAAATGCCAAACCCCATATTTTCGGGACTGCAAAAATACAATATATTTTGTAAAAAAAAAGAAATCTGATTGGTTTTTATTAATTATACCTTTAAGTTCAAATTACCCCTGATGACCTCTACCGACCTGAAAAGAGTGTTGTACATCTCGGCCATGTCTGCTACGGCTTTTTCACTGCCATTGTCTGTATGGCTTCTCTCATTCTTCACTATTCTGACATTGCTGGTATGGATCCTTGACGGGGGATTGGCTCGGATCAACCTGTTATTTGGTGAGAAAAAAGATATCCTGATGTTTTTTGTCTTCTATCTGGTTTACTTGGTCTGGATGATGTGTACCTCTGATATTCGCTCCGGACTGACAGAATTAAGGCTTAAGCTTCCTGTCCTGGTTTTTCCTCTGGTTACAGGCCTTTCTTCTCCGGTCAGGGAAAAGGAATTAAGAATTATAATCTCCTCATTCATTTTTGGCATAATTATATCATCCGCCTATGGCGTAGTCGAAGGAGCAGGAGCTGTTTTTTCCGGTCTTGCCGATCCAAGGTGCCTTTCACCATTCATTTCCAATATAAGGATGGCACTGATGGCGGTATTTGGCATTTTCTCAGCAGCCTGGTTCATCTTCAAACGGCCGGTATGGAACCTATGGAACATTTTCTTTCTTACCTCCGTCATTTGGATGATAACTTACCTTTTTCTCCTGCTTTCCCTCACAGGATTGATTCTCTTCCTGATAGTCCTTGTAATTTCTCTCTATTTTGCCGTTAACCGATCGGGTTACCGGATCTTAAGAATGGCTTATCCTTTTTTAGTCGCTCTAGCCACAATCATTTCTCTTTTTTTTATACTCAGGCAGGTCAGATCATTCTATCTGCCCCGGTATCCTTATTCACTTCCGCCTGCTGAATTTTCTGCCACAGGCAACAGGTACAGCAATGATCTTTCAAGGAAGGACATTGAGAATGGCAACCGGGTCTGGATCTATTTATGCGAAAGTGAGCTGCGGAAAGAATGGAACAAAAAAGGCTCAATTCCTTATGACAGTACCGACAGGGCCGGGCAGGAGCTCAGGTATACACTTGCAAGATACATGACATCAGCAGGACTGAAAAAAGATTCTGCAGGTATGACAATGCTTGATAAAACTGACATATTCAATATCGAGAGCGGAATGACAAACAGGTTATTCCCTGTCTGGAGCCCATGGAAAAGGAAGATATATGAAGTAATCTGGCAGATAGACTATTACCGTAACGGGGGGAATCCTTCACGCCATTCACTTACCCAGCGGCTTGAATTCCTGAAGACGGGATTTCAGATATTCAAAAGTTCGCCCTTCCTTGGGATCGGAACAGGCGATATTGCTTTGGCCTATGCAGCACAATACACGAAAAATCATTCCAGGCTGGAGCCAGGGTTCAGGCTTCTTTGCCATAACCAGTTCCTGACCTTCCTGATTTCATTCGGTATTGCCGGCACCTTAATAATCTGTTTTGCTCTTTTCTATCCCTTTTTTATTACCAGGGGATACAGGAATTATTTAGCACTGGTGTTTTTTATAATAATAATTCTTTCAATGCTTGGAGAAGATACATTTGAAACACATACCGGGATAACATTATTTTCCTATTTTTATTCGGTTTTCATTTTCGGAATGGGGAGGTATCAAAAAAATGACCTCACAGAAAAAGTTACGGGTTCATGCGGAAAAAGCTGAGAGGCCTTTCTCATCAAAAAGCCTTCAGAGGGAATTCTTCACCAGGGATGTGCTTCAGGTGGCACCGGAAATAATCGGGATGGATCTGGTCGTGAAGCTTCCCGGTGGATCGTACGGCAGGTTCACCATTATTGAGGTGGAAGCCTACCGTGGAGAGGAGGACATGGCATGCCATGCAAGCAAAGGAAGAACAGGGCGTACCGAGGTTATGTATTCTGAGGGAGGCAGACTTTATGTCTATTTTGTCTACGGGATGTACTGGATGCTGAACATTGTCACGGGACCAGAGAATGATCCCCAGGCTGTACTTATAAGGAGCGTGAATGGACACAATGGTCCAGGCAGGCTTACCCGTGATCTGGGAATATCCGGGAATTTTTATGGTGAGGATCTGATCAGCTCCGATCGTATATGGATCGAAGATACCGGAATTAAATGCCGATATGTTACAACACCCAGGGTCGGAATAGATTATGCGGGTGTTCCATGGACAGATAAACCCTGGCGGTATGTTCTGGCAAAGTAATCTTATCTGGATCTGAAGAGGGTGAACATCTGATCAAAACGCAGATGCAAAGTGATGGCTCCATCCATATGCCTGGTCACAAGATCATAATATGAATCGACACCGGCAAACACTTCAAAAAACTTTGCAGGATGAATTGTATAATAAACTGAGTTTGTCCAGATGGATCTGTCAGGTATTATCGCATCCGGGTACCGGTTGGATATACTGCTGTAGATCGGATTGCCCTCAGGAGCATAGAAATTATGTCCTTTCCAGTAATATGAGCCAAAATAAAATGATCTGAAGTTATAATGCAGTCTTAACCAGTGAGCGTCTCCGTACTTTATTCCAATATTGCCATGAGCGCTGACATATTGAAAGCGGAATTGTTGATATTCAATTGCAACACGGCCATATTTACCATCGCCTAAAGAATAATTTATCCTTAATCCGGCTGACCCGTTACAGAAAGTTTCAACATGCTCGGGGTAATCACTGATCTGTCCGCCCAGATGCCTGAAGATCACCTGGACAGGGATCTCGAGATCGAAGCGGCCAAGAAAGCGTGGAGAAATATAATTAAAGGATTCACCAACCTGGAAGATCTCCCTCGTCGTATCACCCTTGAAAATGAAATTTTCCCAGTTTACCCATATGTCATTAAAAAGTTTTTCTTTCTCTGTCACAACTCTGATGCCGTTCTCAGTATAATTGGTGTATAGTTTTTCTGCGTAAAAGTTAGGGTCGTCCATCCTGTGCTTGTCGCAGCCATCAAGGGCTCCGAATATCAGTGATGTGTTTTTAGCTATTTTATATTTTGTCGAAAATATGAGCATGGGAGTTCTGATCTTATCGGTCCCGGCATAGTTCAGTATCTGGACCCCAAGAGTGAGCTCAAGCCTTTTGAGTGGGGAATAGACAAATGTCGGCTGGATAAAGTATCCCAGAAGCGTATATCCCTCGGTTATCGGATTTGCGTATTCGTTGTCCCTGAGAAAATTGATATTTTTGAATCTGAAGCTTAAGATAGCCTTATCCGCTGGTATGGTATCAGTTTCTGCATGAATAGATGCAGAAATAAGAACTAAAAGCAAACATGACACAGAAAGCTTCTTCATATTTTCAAAACAAAAGGTAAAAGTAACAAATTAGTGGAAGGTTAAAATGAAGTTAAAGAGAATAGTATATATACGCATCTGATATTTTTTTCTTTCTTTGTCGTTACTAAATTTAATTCTTCATTTTATGGATTCTTACAGCACTTTCAGGCGCTGGAACAATATTACCGGATGGGTAATATTTGTTATTTCATCACTTGTGTATATTCTTACCCTCGAACCGACTGTAAGTTTCTGGGACTGTGGTGAATTTATCCTATCAGCATTCAAGCTGCAGGTCGGTCATCCCCCTGGAGCACCTCTTTTTCTTATGATTGGAAGAGTTGCTTCTCTCTTTTCAATGGGAGACAACTCAAAAGTTTCAGTCACTATAAATACAATGTCAGCATTGTACAGCGGTTTCGCTATAATGTTCCTTTTCTGGACCATTACGCATCTTGTGAGGAAGATCTATGCAAAAGGTGAAGAGCTGACGACGCACAGGATCCTTACGATTATTGCGTGCGGAATCATCGGATCACTTGCCTATACGTTTTCGGATACTTTCTGGTTTTCAGCTGTTGAGGGTACGGTTTTCGCGCTGTCATCGCTGATAATGGGCTTTGTTTTCTGGGCAATGCTTAAATGGGAGGATGAAGCAGACAAACCTTACTCGGGAAGGTGGATAATACTAATAGCCTATGTAATGGGGTTGGGAATAGGTGTACACAGGCTTAGCTTACTTGTGATACCTGTGCTGGTCTTTGTATTTTATTTCAGGAAATATGAGGTGACCACAAAAGGAATTTTGAAAACACTTGCTGCTGCAGTTTTTATACTTTGGCTTATGGTGTTTGTTATCATGCCAGGTATTCCGATAGCAGCGGGATGGTTTGAGCTTCTGCTGGTAAACGGGCTGGGATTACCATATAATTCAGGTCTCTATTTTTATCTTGTCCTGGTTATTGCCATCCTCGTTTTTGGGATCAGGTTCTCTCAGAAAAAAGGGAAAGTGATACTGAACTATGTATTCACTGCGCTTACCATGATATTTATCGGGTATTCTTCCTATACCATGATAATAATCAGGTCGAATGCAAGGCCGCCGATGAATCAGAATGATCCTTCGGATGTGTTTTCATTCATCTACTATATTAATATGGAGCAGTATGGCACTCCTCCGAAAATTTATGGGAATTACTTTACTGCCCCGGTCACTGGTGTAAAAAAGGTCATTGAGGGGTACAATAAGGTCAACAGGAGATATGAACCATTTTACAGGCCGGAATATTCATTTAATCCTGAGTTTGAGACGCTGTTCCCGAGAATGTACAGCTCCGAACCCGACCATCAAAGTGCATATAAATACTGGGGTAAGATAACCGGCAGGAAATTTTCGATCGATGCCGGCAATGGCAAGAAAACAATTATATGCCCTACATTCGGGGAGAACCTCCGGTACTTTTTCAACTACCAGGTAGGATTCATGTATTTCAGGTATTTCATGTGGAATTTTGCGGGCCGTCAGAACGATATCCAGGGTAATGGGAATCCAATTTACGGAAACTGGATCAGCGGTATAAGATTCATAGATGAGATGCGCCTGGGAAGTTTGGATAAGATACCGGAGGAATTGAAAACAAATCCCGGTCATCACACCTATTTTTTCCTGCCTCTCATTCTGGGACTGGCAGGCCTTTTCTGGCATTACAGAAATGACCGGAGCGGTTTCTGGCTCATTTTTGCATTATTCTTTATGACCGGCCTCGCGATCATCCTTTTTCTGAACCAGTATCCGAATCAGCCACGTGAAAGGGACTATGCCTATGCAGGCTCATTCTATGCATTTGCAGTATGGATCGGGATGGGATTCATCATGGTAATAGAATCACTGAAAAAGTTCATCCGTGGTGGAACTCTTCTGACAGTTCTGACATTCCTGGTGCTGTTGCTTGCGGTTCCTGTTCTGATGGGTTCACAGAACTGGAATGACCATGACAGGGCAGGGCGATACACAGCAAGAGATATAGGTGCCAATTATCTTAAATCTGTCGATAAGAACGCAATTCTATTTACCTATGGAGATAATGACTCGTTCCCGGTATGGTATACCCAGGATGTGGAAGGGGTCAGAACCGATGTCAGGGTTTCAAACCTGAGCTACATACAGGCAGGATGGTATATTGAAATGATGAGACAGAAAGCTTATGAATCGGATCCATTGCCATTTTCGATTGCGCCGGATAAGTATATAGAAGGGAAAAGAAATCAGTTGCCGGTCGATGACAGGATTGATAAACCGGTGCCAATAAAACAGGTTTTGGATTTTGTCAGCATGGATGATAAAAAAGCCCAGGTAGATGTCTCAGGGAAGGGCGATTATCTCAACTTTATTCCTGCAAACAAATTTATTATCGATGTCAATCCCGGAGCAGTCCTCTCCAATGGCACTGTTAAACCATATTTTAAGGATAGTATCGTTTCACCGATAATATGGCAATATTCCGATAATGATGCATACAAGGGAGATCTGGCAATAATGGATATACTTGCGACCAATGACTGGAAACGCCCCGTCTACATGTCAACCACGGTCCCTTCCACCCAGTATAAAGGACTTGAAAAATTCTTTGTGCAGGAAGGACTTGCCTACAGGATCTCACCTGTAAAAACCGGTACTCCCGAGATTGGTGAATTCGGCATGATCGACCCTCTTGTAATGTATGATAATATGATGCACAAGTTTGAATGGGGAAATGCTGCAGCTCCAAAGGTTTACCTTGATGAGAATAACAGGAGGATGTTCAGTAATTTCAGAAGACTGTTTGGCACTCTCGGGCTGAAGCTTATGGAGACAGGTGATACAACAAAAGCTCTTGAAGTTGCACGAAAGGGTCTCTCGATCGTTCCACCTGAGAAGATGCCTTATGACTTCTTTACAGTTGGAATTGCAGAGATATTTTATCGAACCGGTCATTCAGGAGATGCAAAAAAGCTGATAAATGAAATCCTTAATTATTCAGAGAGCTACCTGGCCTACACTGTGAGCCTTCCGGCAGAAAAGCGGTACGGAATGGAATACCCGATCGGCATTAATATGCAGGCGCTGATTGATATTTACAGGATGGGGGTCAAACTTGGAATAAAAGAGCTGGCCGATAAGGTCGAGCCTGAACTGAACAGATATTATTCAGTGCTTTATTCGGCAAACAAATAAATATGCGGCTTTTCAGGCCATTTGTGCTTGCAAGGTTAATTTACCCGCGGGCAATATTCAGGATCCCTGCGGGGGGAAAGGTATTATACATATCTTTTGACGATGGTCCACAGGATGGTTCTACGGAAAGCATCCTCGGGGTTCTTAAAAGCTATAACATAAAGGCGCTCTTTTTCTGCACGGGGGCTGCAGCATGGAACCGCCCGGATCTTGCCGCGATGATCAGGGAGGGTGGTCATGTATTAGGAAATCACGGATATAATCATCTCAACGGATTTAAAACTTCCCTGACGGGATACATTGAAGATGTCAAAGCTGCTGACAGGCTGACATCGTCAAAAATATTTCGACCACCGTATGGAAAAATGACCCCTGCCCAGTACGGGGCACTCAGATATGATTATCATATTTTTCTCTGGGATGTAATGCCATATGACTTTGATACCTCCTTCCCTGCATCGCGTTCACTGACAATTCTTAAAAAATATATCAGACCGGGGTCAATTATAGTCTTTCACGACAGTCCGGGCAGTGCAGTGCATAGTTATCTTGAAAAATTTATTCAATACTGCTTTTCTCTGGGGTACAGGTTTGATATTCCTGCCCATTTAAATCAAAATTCCTGAAAGATTTTTATATTGAAGTAAATTGTACATTTGGGAAAAGTAAATCCCTGCCTATGAAAATTCTTATTCTCGGCTCCGGGGGAAGAGAGCATGCAATAGCCTGGAAGCTTGCTCAGAGTAAAAAGGTCACATCTCTTTTCATTGGCCCGGGTAATGCAGGAACGGCTTCGTTTGGCACGAACCTGAACATTAATCCCGAAAACTTTGAGGATGTAAAAAGTGCTGTTCTTTCAAACGGCATTGACACCGTAATAGTGGGCCCTGAAGCACCTCTGGTTAAAGGGATACATGATTTTTTCATTGATGATGAGATGCTTAAGCATATCAATGTGATTGGTCCTAAGAAAGCTGCAGCACAACTTGAGGGAAGCAAGGATTTTGCTAAGGCATTTATGAAAAGGCATGATATTCCCACTGCTGCCTACCGGACATTTGATAAAAGTATGTTAGATGAAGCCTATGCATTTCTTACCACACTTGATCCCCCTTATGTTCTGAAGGCCGACGGCCTGGCATCGGGGAAAGGAGTGGTGATCCTTCATAATATCGACGAAGCATCACTGGAGCTTGGCGCCATGATCAACGGAAAGTTCGGAGATGCAGGGAAGAAGGTTGTAATTGAAAAATATCTGAAAGGAATCGAAATGTCGGCTTTCGTGATCACCGATGGGAAACATTATAAAATACTGCCTGGGGCAAAAGACTATAAAAGGATCGGGGAGGGCGATACAGGGCTGAATACAGGCGGAATGGGTGCAGTGTCGCCAGTATCACATGCAAACGATGCATTTATGTACAAAGTGGAAAAAAGGATAATAATACCTACAATCGAAGGGCTTCTCGAAGATGGAATAGATTACAGCGGATTTATTTTTTTCGGATTGATGAATGTTGAAGGAGATCCGTACATGATCGAATATAATGTGCGTCTTGGCGATCCTGAAACTGAGGTAATGCTGCCAAGAATAAAGTCGGACTTTGCCGATCTTATTGAAGGAACCGCAAAGGGTGATCTGAACCGCCGAAAGCTCAGGATCGATGAAAGGTATGTATCCACCGTAATGCTGGTTTCTGAAGGCTATCCTGGTAATTATGAGAAGGGCAAGGTCATATACGGTCTTGACCTGACATCGGACTGCATTGTTTTTCATGCCGGGACAAAATTGGAGGGCGGCAAAGTAGTAACAAACGGAGGCCGGGTACTTGCAGTAAGTGCCTGGGGCAATACACTCTATGAAGCCCTTGAAGTATCCTACAGGAATGCCGGACTTATTTCCTGGGATGGGATGTATTACAGGACTGAAATAGGTTTTGATCTTTTATAATCATGCTATTAAAAATATTCCGTGGCACCGGTCCGGGTGTGGTGATATTGATTTTTGTGGTCGCATCACTGGTTTGGTTACATGCAACAATTGAACCTCATCTGCCTGTATCATTTCATTACGATTTAAATCCGATGCCATTATATGCCCTCATGAGGGACCTGGCATTAAAAAGTGCACTGGGTGGTACGATCTTTTCGTTTGTGATGGTGCTCTCTATGACAATTCTCCTGGTCAGCTTCAACACATCTGTTTTTTTCATAAACGAAAGAACCTTTCTTCCATCAATTATTTATGTTCTGCTTACTGGCCTTTTCCCGTTTTACCAGGTATTTAACCCAGTACTTCCCGCAGCCCTTCTCCTGATGATCGCGATAAGAAGGATTATGGATGCTTACAGGAAAAACGGGACGGCCTATAATTTCTTCGATGCCTCGCTGCTCATAAGTGTTGGAAGCCTTATTTATGCTAATCTTATCTGGTTTGGATTACTTTCCCTAATCGGCATTGCACTGCTGAGAACGGAAAACATGAAAGAGGTGATGCTTGCAGTTATTGGTCTTTGCACTCCCCCTGCCATTACGGCGGGTATATATTATATCACAGGAAAAGATATGATGACACTTGTCAGCACAGCGGCGTACAATCTATTCGGGAAAGCAGAGAGCTATTATTTTTCCAGGGTAACAGTTTCAGGACTGGTCATTATAGGGCTGGCTTCCCTGATCAGCTTATTCTATCTACTGTCTGTCATGAACGGGAAAAAGATAAAATCGAGAAAAACATTCTCGCTGCTGATCTGGACATTCCTGATCTGTCTTGCAGTTTACTTTGCGGTTCCTTCAGCATCAATAGAGATGATCTTTATAGCAGCGATTCCGCTAAGTTATTTACTGACCCACTATTTCGTATTTATCAAAAAGAAGATACTGCCGGAACTATTTTTTACAGCCTTATTAATTATAGTATTGGTAATACAGGTGCTTTCTTTTAAATAAGATCTCACGCTACTTGATGAGGGATATTACACCTACGCCCATTCCCTGCTGGAAGTTAAGGAAATCAAAATAAAGATGGTAGGTCCCTGTTTTACTACAGACAAATTCTACCGAGGGGTATGTTTTTCCGGATTTCTGGTCATAAGATGCAAGCACCAGTCTTCCCGTATCGTCATTGATCCTCATGATAAGGGCGCCTTTTGAGTTTTCTGCATTGCACAGGGTAAACTTATATTTCATGTTCTTGCTAAGCGGAAAGACCTCCTTGTACCTTAGTTCACTCTGTTTGGTGCCGGGTCCGAGCTGAACGCGGAAATCTTTCAGATATGTGGTGTTGGAACCGGCTGTCATTGCGCACTTGCTAGCGAGCGGATCATTCGACTGAGCTGATGAGATCATCGCCACTGAGAGCAGGCACACTAAAATTGCAAGATGTTTTTTCATTCTAATTACCACTGATTAGTTGGCTTCTGATCTTCTCTGTCGCTTCAACGATAGAATTCAGCTGAGCATTTGTCATTTCAACCCTGCTCTGGTCTGTCTGAACGACTACCAAAGCCCCGTCTTTTTCCTTCATCACAGGCTCGCCTATAGAGAAAGTAATTTTGACGTCTCTGTATTTTTCCTTGATCTCCTGCATTTTCTGGCATAGACTCCTGAACTCTTCACCGGTATTGCAATAGGGTGAAAGAAGCATCAGAAGATCATTGAGTATGATCTTCTGTTCTCCGACCCTGTTCCTCAGAAGTGTGTCGGGGAACTGCTTCACCACCTCTGAAGCAAGATACTGGCCTTCGATCCATACTCCTGTGAGCATCAGAGCTGAAAGCTGTCCCCTGCCTTTATCCCTGAGGAACTTATCGATCTGGTTATAGGATTTGTTTGAGAGGAGAAAAAGAGAATCTATGTTTGACCTGTTGAGGGAGAGGCGCTTAATAGTTTCAAAATCGAAGAACTGACCAACATTTATACCTTCGGCCAGTTTTTTAATTGATGTAAGAACATCAATTGATGTTCCGGTTTTTTCGTACATGTTAAGGTAACCCAGGTCGGCGCCAAGAATCCCAAGCTTAAGAGCCTTGTCAAAGCTTGTGCTAAGTCTGCTGGCATCTATTGAGGAGGCAAGGTATGTTGAGGAGAAAGGCACCGCCATCCTGTGAAGTATGTCTGCGATCTCGACAGGAGAGGAGATGTTTCTTGTGATGTCATCCAAAGCCTCATCGCTTAATTTTTCTGCTTCTGACAGTGGTATGGAATCAGCATCGGGAAATACAAATTCTCCCTGCTTCTTTGCTGAGCCCCTGCACGAAAACAGGAGTATGACAACAATCAGATTTATTAAAAAAAGCCTTCCTGTCATTCAGGATTTTATATTAGGTTATAACAAAAATACAAAAATTCAGTCAATTAACTCATTGCATCACCTTTTTCTGAACCTTAAATTTTCAATAAACCGTACTGCGCGGGCAAGCAGTTCAAAATAGAGGGTCATAAAAAGGATAATAGTACTCAAAAGTACAAGTGTTATATTGAAAACAAATGTATCAGTCAGATTACCTAAGAAGTATTTTTCAGGTGCGAAAAAGTGAGTTCGGAAAGCAAAAAGGCCTCTTTCCTCCGGTTCAAGGTATATAGGCTGATAATTCTGCACCAGGTTATTTTTGTACTCCAGGAGCTTATTCTTTTCCTTTTCGTAATATTTTGTGACGATCTCTTCAAGTTTTTCATTGTTGTAGGAATTCCTCAGCTGTTTGATCTCGGAATTGTTGACCTGTATGAACTCATCCGACGCATTAGTGACCTTATTGTAGATGCGTGTAAAGCTGTTTTCAACGAACCCGAGGTATTTTCTAAGATTCTTATAGACAGATTCATTATATTTTTCCGGGGTAAGTTCATCGATGTTCCCGAAGGGTTCAAGAGTGGGGAATTTTTTCACAAGCCTGTTGAGCTCATTCTTTAACAGTTTGAGATAGTGGCTGTTTTGTAAATTATCTACCCTTGGTGCTTTCCCGGGGTTCTCCCTGGCATTCTGGATCCTCGTGTAAACCGAATCTACTCTCTCCAGTGCAAGATCAAGAGCAGGCAGATATTTCCCGGAATAAAAGGCAGCAATACTCTTGTCCTTTTCATATTCATACACTGTTTTCCCAAACTTGCTATCGCTGTAACGACTATACTTGTTATCCTTGAATTGCGACACCATCAGCGCCTCATAAGTCCACCTGGTGGGCATGATCTCAGCAATTACAGGTACCTTGTCAACACTGCCTATTGCCCGGTTAAGCTTATCAAAAGAGAACATTGCCCCGCTTAGCACCATCATCGGAATTATGACAAGAGGGATAACTATGTAGATCGTAATTGCTGAATTGAAGCTTGCAGAAATATTGAGACCCAGCATGTTTGCACAGAAGGCGGTTGCAAAAAGAGACAGAAAATATTTTAAGAAGAGGCCTTTGACCTCGAGGATCGGGTTGGCAATTATAAGGAACAGAAAAACCTGGATCGCTGAAATAATAATAAGTATTGCCACCTTTGAAAACAGATAGCTTCCCCTGCTCAGGCTGAGGAAATGCTCCCTTTTGAGGATCTTCCTGTCGCGGAAAATTTCTTCTGCACTTATCGTCAGACCAAGAAAGAGAGCTACAATAAGGCTCATAAAGATATAGATGGGGATATTCTCGTTTTCGAAAAAGATATATTTGTCGGATGAGGGATCAGGGATGTACCTGATAATGAATGATAATATAAATCCAAGTACAGGTGCTTCAAGAAGAGTCAGAAGGAGATACTGCCTGTTGGCTATTTTGCTCTTGTAATCTCTGGTAATATAGATCAGGAACTGATTTAATAGCGACGGCCTTTCAAGATTCTTATGAGGTGGATCCTTTACCTCTGCGACCGGAACAAATGGGTGCCGGGTTGAAAATGTCGAAGCCCATTCCGATGGTTTTATCTTCCTTTTTTCAGTATATCTCCCGAATTCATCGACAACCTGCATCTCCAGGATATTGAAGATGGTATCGGTATTCACGTTTCCGCATGAGGGGCATTCTCCAATGGATGAATTTATCTGTGCATCAAGCGTCTTGAAATATATCACCGACTCCACCGGATTTCCGAAGTAGGTCATATATCCTCCCTGGTCGAGGATAATGATCTTGTCGAACATTTTGAAGACCTCTGAGGATGGCTGGTGGATGACAGTAATGATCAGCTTGCCCTTCAGTGTCAGATCCCTCATAAGATCCATCAGGTATTCAGAATCGCGTGAAGAGAGTCCGGATGTCGGTTCATCGAGGAAAAGCACGGATGGTTCCCTTATAAGCTCGAGGGCAATATTAAGCCTTTTTCTCTGTCCTCCGCTTATTACCTTGTTGAGCGGCGAACCAACCCTGAGATCCTTTTTTTCAAAAAGTCCGAGATTAACAAGCGTCTGTTCGGTGAGCTTCATGATCTCATCCTTTGACCTGTTTCCGAAACACTGGCGTGCAGCAAAATACAGATTCTCAAAAACCGTCAGGTCCTCAATCAGCAGATCATCCTGAGGGACATATCCAAGAACACCCTCGATGGCCTGGGTCCTCTTTGAGAGATCAATGCCATTTATTTTTATTGTTCCGGAAGTCGGTTGCTGGATCCCGCTCATAATATTCAGGAGTGTCGTTTTTCCTGCGCCGCTTGCTCCCATTATCCCCACCAGATTTCCCTCCTCGACCGAAAAGCTGACATTGTTCACGGCTGTAGTACTATCGCTGAATCTGTATGTAAGGTTTTGAACCATGAAGGAAAGCCTGTGAATGTTTTTTTCCGACATGAAAGTCGAGCTGATATCGCTGTAGTATATCGGATGCCCCTGCTGGGTCTTCACCGATCCCCCTTTTGCAAAGCTGTAAACCTGGTGAGCCCCTATAGGGAGCCCATTCATATAGAGCTGATCAGAAGAGATATATTTAAGAAAATAGAGATCAACGCTCTTAACCCTCAGGACTATTATGATGGTATCGGAATAGCCTGTGGTCATTTTTTCGCAAATCCCGCATTTTTCCTCACCTGGCTTCAGGATAAGGATTGAAGGGTTCTTCAGCTTGTCGGGCTGATCATTTTTAATAAACTGCTCAACTGATGATACCTCCTCCTGAGATATTTTGAATACTTCAGCAACTGTGTTGATTATATTTATTCTCTGGGGAGTGAACTGGCGGTTGGAATTTACCAGTTCGTACAGCCTCATCAGCACTACTACCTTCTGCTCCTGGTTCAGGGTGCGGTTGATCTTTTTACAGATTCCAAGTATTTTGACTGAATCCTTGACAGATGGGGATGTCGATTCAGACATCATTGATCTCCCGGTTACGGGTCCTGCATGGAAATCAAAAAGGGCAATATACTCATCGACAGCCTCTCTTGCCAGCTGCTTCGTAAGAAAACTGGAAACATATTCTCTTTCATTATGAAGTATGCCTGCATCCTGTTTTACAATCAGGGCAAACAACTCCATCAGGGCTTTCAGGATCTCTTCACTCATAGTTAAGCCAGATTAGCACCATGGTTGAACTAACTAAGGTAGCAATTCTAATCTTCCCAGCCAATTTATAAAATATATTTTATCTGACCGGACTATTCTTCAGGATACCGGTTCAGGTCACTCATACGGCTTTTCAGCTTCCTTTTATCTTTTTTATTACCTTGCAGCAAATTTTTTTTCATGTCAAGACCTCTCCCTCTGTCAATATCATTACTATTGATCTTAACTTTTTCATTACCACTTTGCAGCCAGACCAGGGGAGTGAACCGTGAAAACTACCGTATCGGGATAAAGAAGACTGGCAAGGAGCTTAAAATTGACGGAATACTTGATGAAGATGCCTGGCAGGCTGCCGACAGTGCAGTGCATTTCCAGCGGGTACAGCCAACCGATACGGGTTTTGCCAAGGCGCAGACAGAAGTCAGGCTGACATATACCAGGAAGACTCTTTATATCGGGTTGATCTGTTATGATCATACCCCGGGCAAAAGACCGGTTGAGTCGCTAAGGCCCGACTTCACATTCAATAAAAATGATAATTTTCTTCTATTCCTGGATACTTTCAATGACCAGACCAATGGATTTTCCTTCGGGTTGTCAGCAGCTGGTTCGCTATGGGATGGCGTGCAGGCAAACGGCGGAGTGGTAAACCTTAACTGGGATATAAAATGGCGCTCGGCAGTCAGGAACTATCCCGACAAGTGGGTCGCGGAATTTGCAATTCCCTTCCGCAGCCTCAGATATCCTGAAGGCGAAAAGGAGTGGGGAATAAACTTCAGCAGGCTTGATCTGAAGACAAATGAGAAATCGAGCTGGGCACCTATGCCAAGGCAATTCGCAACAGCCACACTGGCATATGCCGGGACTCTGGTATGGGATACACCCCTGCCCAAGTCGGGTACAATGTTCTCTCTGATACCCTATGTTTCTGCCAAGCTTACCAGTGATAAGGCAGCCGGAACAGCGCCCGTATTGACTCCGGCTGCAGGAGTTGATGCAAAGGTCATACTTTCAACCTCAATGAATCTGGATATCACCGTGAATCCCGATTATTCACAGGTTGAAGTTGACAGGCAGCAGACAAATCTCGACAGATTTGAACTCTTTTTCCCCGAAAAGAGGCAGTTTTACCTCGAGAACAGCGACCTTTTTGCAAACCTGGGAAGCGACAACGTGAGACCTTTCTTCTCTCGCCGGATCGGGCTTGAAGCTCCTGTTTATGGAGGAGTGCGCTTAAGCGGAAAGATTGGCAATGACTGGAGGATCGGCATAATGGATATCCAGACAGGTGAAAAGGACACCATTGCTGCCTCCAACTATACTGTCGCAGCCATTCAGAAGAAAATCTTCAACCATTCATCCCTTACCGCTTTCTTTATTAACAAGGAGAAAACCGGAACGCTTACGGATGAGCAGAGCAAAGGTCTTTCATATAACAGGGTGGCCGGCCTTGAATTCAACCTGTCAAGCCGGGATAACAGATGGACCGGTAAAACCTTTTATCATCAGTCTTTTTACGATGGCGCTGACGGAGGCTCCGGGGCTGCCGCGGCAAATATCATGTACTCGACACAGTATCTTACTGCCACATTTAATAATGGATGGGTAGGTGCAAACTATATTTCCGAAACCGGATATATCAGGAGAAAAGGCTATTATGAGACAAACCCCATTTTACAGTACAGGTTTTACCCCGTTTCAGGAGCTCTTATTGACCATGGGCCAGGAGCCAGAAGTGATATATACTTCGACAATGAAATGAAAATGTCGGACAGGGAAACACAGCTCTTCTATACTTTTGATTTCAACGACAAAAGCACGGTTGTTCTTGATGGGAAAGAAGATTATATAAGACTGCTTGCACCTTACGATCCGACAAATACAGGCGGAGACTCACTGAAGACCGGAAATGAATTTAATTTTATGGATTTTGGAATCAGCTATACATCTGATATAAGAAAACCACTGAATACGATTCTGAGTGCAAGGTACGGAGGGTATTTCAACGGGACAAAATGGACCCTTAACGCTGAGATCGATTATCGCTATCAGCCTTATGCAAGCATTTCACTTGTCGGATCGTATAATGATATTAAGCTTCCTTCTCCCTACAACAGTGCAAAGCTTATCCTTATAGGACCGAGATTTGATTTTACATTTACAAATAAGCTCTTTTTTACAGCCTTTGTTCAGTACAATAACCAGATCGATAACCTTAATTATAATTTCAGGTTCCAGTGGAGATATGCCCCCGTATCAGATCTCTTCCTGGTATACACCGAGAATGCCCTGACAGGGAATTATGCAGTCAAAAACAGGGGGATCATTGTTAAGCTGTCTTACTGGTTTAACTAGGTTTCAATGTCCTGGGGTCTGGAGTCTTGGAGTCTTGGAGTCTTGGGGTCTTGGGGTCTTGGGGTCGTGCTAAGCTTGAGCTTAACCAAGGAGTAACACTGTTTTTCGGGAGTGTTAAGAATTTTGTGTAAATGAATTGGTAGCTGCATTAGGGACCCCAACCGGGCTGGAGCCGGAAATCGAGCTCAAAGGCCGGTTGGTTAGAGAGAAAAAGTTTAATTTTAACCT
>JBEKFE010000014.1:0-97922 GCA_050013475.1 Bacteroidales bacterium | reverse complement strand
ATCCCTGAATTACAGAACACCTCAATTAATACATAAAAAATATCCTCCAAATCACACTAATTTGAAGGATATTTGCAAAAACTTAGTTTAAAAACTGTCAACCTATTTTAGGACGACACAATATAAATATGTATATATAAATTGTATTACAAATATTGTATAATTTTGATTTGAGTAATTTAAAAGATTAACAACTGTCTAATCCGAAACGAATAGTCAGGTATTTCAAAGTTTGTTTAATTGAGTTCATCATTTACATCTCTCCGGATTTTACCAAAACCATAAAATCATGAAAAAAACATTCCTTTTTTCTGCGCTTGCATTCCTAACGCTGAATCTTTTCAGCCAGGTGAACCCTCTCTGGCTTCGATATACGGCAATTTCGCCGGATGGCAAAACCATACTATTTACATTCAAAGGCGATATATATTCAGTCCCGGCAACAGGAGGCGCTGCGGTTCCTCTTACTCTCAGCGAGTCGTATGAGTATTGTCCTGTCTGGAGCCATGACGGGAAGAGCATCTCATTTGCTTCTGATCGGTACGGTAATTTTGATGTTTATGTAATGCCCGCTGGAGGAGGCGAAGCCAGGCGGCTGACTTTCCATTCAGCGAATGAAACACCCAGCTCTTTTACTGCAGATGACAAAGCAATTATCTTTTCAGCCAGCAGACAGGATCTCGTAACCAATGCCCAGTTCCCAATATCGATAATGAGCGAGCTGTACAGCGTACCCGTAGCAGGTGGAAAAGTTTCTCAGGTCCTTACTTCTCCTGCGCTTAATGCACAATTTAATTCTGGAGGTGACAAATTGATATATGATGATATAAAAGGTTATGAAAGCCTCTGGCGGAAGCATCATACTTCATCTGTAACGCATGATATCTGGCTTTATGATTTAAAGACAGGTAAGTATATCCAGCTTACCCAATTTCCAGGCGAGGACCGGAATCCTGTTTTTGATTCAAACGGGAATGATTTTTATTACCTGAGCGAACAGAACGGATCATTCAATGTTTTTAAAAGCTCCCTGGATAATCCTTTAAGGAACCAGGCACTGACCAGCTTTTCAAAAGATCCAGTTCGTTTCCTGTCCATTTCCAAAAATAATACGCTCTGTTTCAGCTTTAATGGCGAAGTCTATACCATGATTCCCGGCGAAGATCCTAAAAAAGTGAATATAACGATAGCAAATGACGGGAGGACGCCTGTCGAGAAGATAATCCCTGTGAATGAGAACTTCACCGAGGCCAGGCTATCACCAAATGGCAAGGAATTTGCCTATGTCTTCCGTGGCGAAATTTTTGTGACAAGCATTGACGGAGGTGTTACAAAACGAATAACAGACACGCCCTGGCAGGAACGCAGTATAGATTTCAGCCCTGACGGACGATCGATTGTCTATGCGGCCGAAAAAGATAATAACTGGAATGTTTATATGGTCTCAATAGCTCGCAAAGAAGAGCCATATTTTTTCATGTCGACTGTCCTGAAGGAAGAGACGGTAGTCGCCACTCCGGCAGAGGAATACCAGCCCGAGTTCTCTCCTGATGGAAAGGAGGTGGCATATCTTGAAAACCGCGTTACACTTAAAGTCATCAACCTCGCTACAAAGCAGGTCAGGACGATCATGCCGGCTGACAAGAATTACTCATATGCCGACGGAGATCAGTATTACCAGTGGTCACCGGACGGAAAATGGTTCTTGGTACAGTTTGGATACCCCGAACGTGTGCAGACTCCTGAAGTGGGGCTGTTCGCATCTGATGGGAAAAGCGAGATCCATAACCTTACCCTGAGCGGATATAATAATTATATGCCAAAATGGGTCATGGACGGAAAGGTCATGATCTGGGGATCCGACAGGGAAGGAACCCGCCAGCAAGGCGGCGATCTTGTCTCAGGCAACATATACGCAATGTTCTTTTCGAGGGAATCTTTTGATCGGTTTAAACTTACAAAAGAAGAGTTTAGCATACTTAGGGACCAGGAAGACAAACAGGCCAAAGAGAAAAAAGAGGCTGAAGAAAAAGCTAAAGCTGAAGAAAAGAAAGGCAAGGGACCTGAAGAAGTTGTAACAGTAAAGGACTCGCTCAAAAAAGCGATATTAATCGACTGGGATAACCTCACGGACCGTAAAGTAAAGCTTACAACATATACTTCTTCTGCCAGTGACTGGATACTTTCAAAGGATGGTGAAAAGCTTTACTATCTCACATCATTCGACAAAGGCAACGATCTCTGGGTTACCGAGCTTCGCACAAAAGATACAAAGCTACTGTCGAAACTGGGCGTCAATAATGTGAGTATGGAGCTTTCGCGGAACGGCAAATTTATTTTTCTTCTTGGCGACGGAAAGGTAATGAAAATTGATGTGGAATCGGGTAAGGCTGAGCCACTGAAGGTATCAGGTGAAATGGTACTGAAACAGACTGCAGAGAGAAATTACATTTTTGATCATGCATGGAGGCAATTGAAAGAAAAGTTTTATGTTGAAAACCTGCAGGGTGTTGACTGGGATTACTATTACAACGATTATAAAAAGTTCCTGCCTTACATCAACAATAATTATGATTTTGCCGAGATGCTCAGTGAAATGCTTGGTGAATTAAATGCTTCGCATACTGGAAGCGGATACAGGAACAATCAGCCCAATTCAGACCAGACTTCTTCGCTTGGACTTTTGTTCGATTACAACTATTCGGGAAAAGGGATAAGAATTGCCGAAGTAATAAAATTTGGCCCTCTGGACAAAGCATCTTCGAAAGTGAAAACTGGTGATATCCTGGAGAAAATTGACGACCAACCTGTTGACTCAATTGATTTTTATAAGCTGCTCAATCGTAAGGCAGGAAAACTCGTTTTACTGTCACTTTCTGACCCTGCAACAAACAAACAGTGGGAAGAGAGCCTAAAACCCATTTCGCTGGGAGAGGAAAATGAACTTCTTTACAAACGATGGGTAGAGAACAGGCGAAAGGAGGTTGACCAGCTCTCAAATGGCAGAATTGGCTACATCCACGTAAGAGCGATGAACGATGCCAGCATGAGGATCGTTTTTGAAGAAGCACTGGGGCGTAATATCGAGAAAGATGCACTGATTATCGATACCCGTTTTAACGGCGGTGGCAACATTCACGAACAGCTCTCTGACTTCCTGAATGGGAAAAAGTATATAGACATCATACCTCATGGACAATATATAGGTTCAGAACCATATGATAAATGGACAAAACCTTCAATAGTTCTCATAGGCGAGAGCAATTACTCCGATGCTCATCTCTTTCCGGTGGCATATAAATTAAAGAACGTAGGTAAAACACTTGGAATGCCTGTCCCCGGAACCGGAACATTTGTCTGGTGGGAAACCCAGATTGATCCTACTCTCTATTTCGGCATACCGATGGGCGGATGGCGGACACCTGACGGAAAGTTCTGTGAAAATAACCAGATGGAGCCTGATATTAAAGTGAGGAATGACCAGGATGTTCTTGCTTCCGGACGCGATCAACAGCTGGAGGCCGCAGTAAAGGAACTATTAAAGAAATAGGTATAATAAATAGTCGGTTTATTGCAGAAGCCAGTGACCTTGACCACCTTTGGCCGGGAAAGATTTACCATCAGAAGCCGGAGTTAAATCCTTGTGATATAGTTTTGTATGTCAAAGCCAATTTGACTGGCTTAATGTGGTCAGGATGCCCGGCTTTTACAATAAATGGTCAAAAAGAGATATCGGTAATTTAATCTTTCAAACAGCGAACAGAATAACCAAAATGTTTATCGCTTGGGCTTCGATAAACACTGATGAGAGTGTTGTACAATCGCCTGTAGTAGGCACTGAAATCAGATTGTTCAGCAGAACTCCACCAACAACCGTTGGAGCGAAAAATGAGGACATAGGAGCCGAAATCACCAAATGTTCCATCATGATTACGAAAGCCACCCGGAAGTGCAGTAAACCCACTTTTGTCAGTTGCCCCTGTATTAGGACTTTCCCAATGATATGTGCCTGTTGCTTTTAATTTGCCACCAGCCACGCTTTCACCGCCCAAATAGGTTGTAAGTATTGTCCATTCTGCATCCGTTGGAACATGCCAACCATTTGGGCAAAGCTTTTTTGTATTAACTGTGTGCCAGTTATACAAAGCACCATATTTGTTTTTATTAGCAGTAGCATCATTATTATACCAACAATATGCAGGTGTGGTCAAAACTTCCCATGATTTCTCATCAATAACCAATGGTATGGTTTTACCATCATTGTACCTGGTTGTTTTTAAATTCTCAGCCATCCAAACCTGTTTCCCAATAGTGACTGTTTTGTAAATATTGCCATCGATGTCTTTTACTATCTGTGCCTGAAGTCCAGTTAACCTGAAGCAAAACAAGACTATTGCAAATAATACTACATTTTTTTGCTGCATTTTTTCACTTTTTTTATTCTTTGTCCTATTGATCTCATAATTCAACGATCTAAAGTTATCAAAATTAAACTTAACAAGTGGCTTCAGATATATGGAATACTGTGAAAGCCGGTAGCCTTGGCCACCTAAGGCCGGCAAAGATTGATCTTTAAAAGCCGGAGTTAAATCCTTGTTGTTTTGATTTGGATGTTCGGTGAAGGATGACCTACTTTTAGAATTGAGAAACATTTGATTCTAGTGGCTTTTTGATGTAACTTGCTTAATTCTGATTATTCAATAAAAATTAATTCAATGAAATCCTTAAATTTAATTAAATCGGTTGTTTTGTTTGTGCTGCTGGGAACGATTAATATGACTGCACAAACTACAGGTAGGGAAAAAGAACTTATGGAACTCCTTTATAATAGTGGAGATCCCGCAAAAGCTTTATCACTGGCAAACAAGGTCGATTCTTTGAACTACAGGGATAGCCGCGGATATACACCGCTTATGTTTGCTTCAGAAAGAAGTTATTCAGATGTTTGTAAAGCGCTGGTCGACAGAGGTGCAAATGTCAATCTGCAAGCAAAAACCGGCGAAACTGCTCTTATTATGGCTTCAGCAAAAGGAAATAATGAAATAGTAAAATTACTATTGAGTAAAGGATGCCAGACAGATATGTTGAATAATGATGGAATTACAGCACTTGACGCCGCTATTATAAAGGGACACATTGAAACGGCAAAAATATTGAGTGAAAATGGTGCCAAACTGAATTTGCAGGATAAAAATGGTATGACCCCATTGTTCTTTGCAACTAAATTTGGTAATTATGATATTGTCAAACTCTTGCTTGGTAAGGGAGCTGATTTTGAGTTGCCATTAAATAATGGCGTGACTCCTTTAATGGTGGCTTCAGAGGATGGGAACACAGCTATCGCCGCACTGCTGCTTGATAAGGGTGCAAGAATTGATGCTCAGGACAAGAGTGATAACTGGTCTGCTTTGATCTATGCTTCTTATTCCGGTAAGGCTGAAGTGGTGAAAATATTGTTGGGAAAAGGGGCAAATATTAATCTTCAGGCTAAAGGAGGTTTTACTCCGCTAATGTTAGCATCGCAATACGGGCATACTGACATCGTAAAGGCACTTATGGAAAAAGGCGCAAAGCCTGACTTGAAGATTTCAACAGGACAGACTGCATTGATGTTTGCTTCAGTTCACGGGGAAACAGACATAATAAGACTATTGCTTGAAAAAGGAGCAGATGTAAACATTCAGGCCTCAAACGGGCAAACAGCATTAATTAGTGCATCATATCTTGGGAAAGCTGAAATAGTGAAACTGTTGCTCGATAAAGGAGCAAATGCTGAACTGAAATCTGATGAAGGTAAGACAGCATACGATTATGCTAAAAATGATACAATTAAAACTATAATTAGCAGCTATAAAAAGAAATAATAATTCTTAACTCAATATTTATTATATCCGGTTTAAAAATAGTCTAAACTGTTTGAGATTATTTGACCTGTATTTTGTGATTGATTTACATAAAGATTAAAAATGTCCTTTTTTAACAAATTTGAATGTATTGTCAAAAAGTAAATCAAATTTATCAGTTCCCCTGGTTATTTCTGCTTCATACATTGGTTTTCCATCAGCATAGGTAATCTGGGAAGCTTCAGTAATTTTGTAACCTGGATAATTTTTCGCTACATAATTATGGATCTCTTTTGATAATTCAGAAACTTGCATTTCCTTTTCTGTTTCTTTCAAATTTCCAAGAGAATCCAGGGTTGCTCCGTATTCAACTTTATCTTGCTTAAACTCTGCTTCATATTCACCTGTTTTTGATTTTATCCATTTGACATCCTTAATAGTGGGATGCAATGATTGAAATTTCGCTTTCACAGGAAAGGGAACTTGTGATTCATTAATTTTTTGGGAATACACCATGTTAAAAGACAGAAATGTCACTAACAATAAAAGTGTTATTTTCATTTTTTTGTTTTTTTATTATGCTTACTCTATTTGGTTTTCAGCATCTCCATTAGTAATAATGTTTTTTTTAGCAGATATGTCTCCAAATGTAGTTTTAATTTTAAGTAAACCCAGGAATTCTATCATAGTTCATAAATGTACCTACGGGAGTTCAAATGATTTTATGAATGTAATCCTGGTAATTTCTGTTGATTGCTTTCATACTTATGGACTTGAATAGACGATGTCTGCCATAGTTTGGTATCTTTATGGCATTGAAAAAGAGGATCCCAAACTATAACTTTAGCCGATGTACATAAATGATCAAACCTGAAATTGTTAATTTCTGGACTGGCCATCCTGACAGTACTACCACCTGGTCGACAGAATATACGTTTGATTATGTAAGAATTTATATTTAAAGCAATAACTTCCTCATGAGGTTTATTAAACCACTACATAACATAAATCCGAGAATTACACTACTGGTAAGTTTAATTGTCCTGGTTCTCCAGAGCGTCTCCTGTTCAAAGAAAAAGGAGAATGGAGAGATTATCTTTCCCAATAATAAAGGATTTTATACGGATGGATCAAAGCTGATGAAAAATGGTTGTGAATGGGAACTCAGGGGTACAGATAAAATGAGTGTTTTTGATCTTAATTATTTCGATGTAAAGGCATTTGGAATGGACATTACCAGGGAATGCATCGACATGAAATGTACAAGTGATGAAACGCTAATTCAGATTGTAAATAATGCCAGGGAAAACGGATTTGTAACAATTCTGACCGCTATCTGGTATGATTCTGATGCATTCAGCGACGGCACAACAACTTATCCTGATTGCCAGCTTCTGGGAGCAACACCTACAACTGATAACCGGTTTCCGGCTGTTATGAAGAGATGGAAAGAAATTGCGTCTCTGTTTTCAAATCAGTCTGATGTCTGGTTTGAGCCATGGAATGAACCTTATGACTGGGAATTGCAGAATACTGCAAGCAGTTCACAATGGTTTGCAGATGCTTCAGCAATGGTGGACTCCATAAGATCCACGGGTGCAAAAAACATTGTAGTCCTTTGTGGAAATGCTATGGGACAGGGCTATGAGCCGTTTCTTGATAAAGGAGCTGAATTAATGAACGGCAGGGAGAATATTGTGTTTGATATACATGCATATTCAACATATTGGGATTTAAGCCCAGAAGACATAGAATCTAAGATCAATGTTATCAGAAACACAAATTCGGCGCCACTTATAATAGGTGAGTTTGCTGATAATGGAAGTCAGCCTTATCTCTCTGCAATTCAGGCTTGCAGGAATACACATACTTCATTGCTTGCATGGCTTTGGGGACAATATGACAGTACATTTAATTCAACCTTTAAAAGTTACTGCGGAGAGAAAAGAAACCTTACATGCAATTAGCCATGAATTGGGGCAATTTTGCAAAGGCCGGTCGCCTTCACCACATTTAGCCAGTCAAATCGTCATTAAAATACGAAACTACACTGCAAGTATTTAAATCCCGCTTTTGGTGGTCAATGAGATCCGGCTAAATATTGTCAAGGCCGGTGGCTTTTCCAGTAAGGATTTGATGCTCATTAAGGGAAAAACAATAATTTCGAGGTATCAATATGAACCTGGTTTAAATAAGATTTATGTTTAACTACTATTCTGACTACCCAAAATGAGAACCCAAAAACTGCTTCAGCAATTATCATTATTTGCTATCATCTGCACATTTTGCGCCTGCACAGGCAAAATCAGTAAAATACAACAACCGGTTCTGGGAAACAGGACGGCTAAGATAATTGAATCAGAAGGACTTAAATTCAAGGATCTTAATAAAAACGGGAAATTGGATAAATATGAAGATTGGAGGCTCCCTGTGGAAGAAAGAATTGCCGATCTCATCAGTAAAATGACTCTGGAAGAAAAGGTGGGGCTTATGTTTCATCCTAATATTTCTGTCCCTGCTGATGGTAAGGTAAAATTTGATCTTACTGATGAAGAGAAAGCCGTTTTGGCCAGCGCAGGAAAGGAAATCTATGCCGGACCCATAGGACCAGGCGGACAGAAAGCTCCGTCCGCAAATAAAAATCCAGGTCAGATGAGCAAAGCGGCAACTGCAAAATCCTTTATCGTTGAAAAGAATTTCCGCTGCATTCTGAATAACGGTGTAGCCGCGCCCCGCGAATTTGCTAACTGGTCAAATCAGATGCAGGAGATCGCCGAAAACACCAGGCTTGGAATTCCCATTGTATTTTCTTCCGATCCCAGGCATGGCGCAGTACTTGGCGCGCATGTGGACGGAGTTCAGTATTTTTCTCAATGGCCTAACAAAGAAGGACAGGTAGGCATCACAGCCTCAAGGGACACAGACCTGATGAAGGAATTCGGAGCGGTGGTTGCAGAAGAATACAGGGCTGTAGGGCTTCACATGATCCTTGGACCTCAGATAGATGTAATAACAGAGCCCCGATGGGATCGTAACATGGGTTGTTTTTCAGAGGATGCCAATCTTACCGCCGAAATGCTCTCTGCTTTCATGGATGGAGCCCAGGGTAAAGATGCTGGACCAGCTAAGATCCTTGTCCACCTCAAACACTGGCCAGGCTCAGGTCCTCATAAAGGAGGCACAGGCCTCTGGCTGGTTTATCCAGGTAACAACCTGGATTATCATCTCATTCCATTTAAAAAAGGTATTGAAAAAGGTGCGCTGGCTGTAATGGGATATTACAGTGGAACCTATCACGATACCCTTAATGTATGCTTTTCTCCGTATTTTTCTACCGAGCTTCTTTACAATAAACTGGGCTTTAAAGGCGCTATCTGTACCGACTGGGGCGTGGTTGGAGGGATCGGTCCTATGAATCCGAGGCTGAAAGGCAAGACTACTCTCAAGGATAATATGCATATGGTTATAAATGCCGGTGTGGATCAGATGGGAGTTGAAACGGATAATCAACTTGTAGTGGAGCTTGTGAAAGAAGGGAAGATCACCGAGGAGAGGATAAACAAAGCAGCTGCTCACATACTCCAGTGGCATGTTAAGCTGGGACTCTTTGAAAATCCTTATGTGGATGCTGAGGCTGCGGTTAAAATAGTAAATAGTGAAAAGAATCAAAAGCTTGGCTACAAAGCCCAGCTGGAATCGGTTATCCTGCTTTCCAATAATGGAGTTCTGCCTGCAAAAGAAAAGTGTAAACTTTATATTGAGGGTATAGAAAAAGAAATTGCCGCTAAATATGCCGAAATTGTAGATAATCCTGCAAAGGCAGATCTGATATTAGTCAGAACACCGACCTACCTGCAGGATGAATATTCTGATGCAATTGAGTCAGCTAAAAAATTGCCTGCTTTTGCAAAAATAAAGGATACAAAAAAGCTGGTGGAAGCTGTGACTGAAGTCTTTACCAACGGATTGGGACCTGATGGACAGCGTATAGACCTGGTTGATATGATGGGAGCGCCATTTGACAGGGATATTTCATTCCCTGCGGATAAATGGGCCTCAATTAAAAAGCTGGCTAAGACAGGTGTTCCTGTTGTTGTCGCATTTAATCCTACAGGTTCAGGAGTTGTGCTTCCTGCAGATTTAAAAGAAATTACAAAAGCCAGTCTAATGTTATTTGATGTGCAGGATTCTGCCTTGCTGGATGTTGTATTTGGCAGGTTCAATCCGGTTGCGAGGTTACCATTTGAAATTCCTTCCTCCATGGAAGCAGTGAAAAAGCAGCTGGAAGATGTACCCTTCGATTCAAAAGATCCGGCGTTTAAATATGGAGATGGCCTGTCATTTAATAAATGAATTACTATGGAATTATATTTTGTCCTTTAAGCTGAAGAGGAAAAAAATAGCCTAATTTAAAAACTCAGATTATCTTGATGTTTTAGTAAATCTTTAAAAATTCTGTAAATGAAAATTTCAATCGGTATTATAATTCTGGCGGCATCTTTGTTCTACGCTGCCGATAGAACAACAATTTATGAATGGAGAGGCGAAGGCCGGACCGGCATTTTCCCTGAGTCAAACCTTCTTAAGGAATGGCCTTCAGAGGGTCCGGAAGAACTCTTTACAGTTGAAAAGATTGGTAACGGGTTTGTAACACCCATATTTACCGATAAGTTCTTCTATATAACTGGTGAGGTTGATTCAATGATGGTCCTTTATTGCTATAACCTCGCGGGTGAGAAGCAATGGCAAACAATACTCGGAAGAGAATGGATGAGGTCTTTCCCCGGCACCCGCTCCGCTCCTACTATCGTTGGAAATATGATCTATGTCGGAAGCGGAATGGGCAACCTGTATTGTGTCAACAGTAATACCGGAACGGTTGTCTGGGCAAAGGATATTATCAGGGATTTTGGAGGTACCTGGCCACTCCATGGATACTCTGAAGCGGCTCTCGTTGATGGTGATAAGGTATTCTGGACACCCGGTGGCAAAGAGTACAATTTTGTTGCCCTCAACCGCTTTACAGGTGATATTATCTGGTATAACAAGGGATTTGGTGAAGTTTCAGCATACAACTCACCAAAGCTGATTGAACTCCCTTCACGGAAAATTATCGTTACCTTCTCTGCTTATCATCTGATGGGATATGATTCCTCGACCGGACAGCTGCTCTGGTCACATGAACAGGACAATTATCCGCCTGATAAGAGGTTACCCGGATACGGAGATACACATAGCAATACCGTACTTTACGAGGATGGCTTCATCTATTATGTTGCCGGAGACGGGAATTGCGGAGTGAAGCTGAAACTATCCGCTGATGGTACTTCAATTACCCAGATCTGGAGAAACAAAAGGATAGACGGATATATGGGCGGTATAGTCAAAATAGGCGATTACATATATGGATGTGGATCCACAAGGCCTCTGCTATATTCAATCAACACGGTTACAGGTGTACTTGTAGATTCGCTTCAAATCGGAACAGGAGCTGTTATTGCAGCAGACAATATGCTCTATTATTATAACCAGAAGGGTGATCTGAACCTTGTCAGCTATGATCAGGGGAAAATGTCAAAAGTCAGCTCCTTCAGGGTAAAAAAGGGAGACATGCAGCATTTTGCGCATCCCACAATTAACAAGGGAATCCTTTACCAGCGCCATGGAAATGTTCTTGTTGCTTATGATATCAGAAGAAAATAAAAGACTTTAACTTCTTTCATATCAGGGCAAAAAAAGTGTATTTACCTGGCGGTATTAAGGTTAATTTGCCCTGACAGAAAATTTATTCAGCAGTTGTCGGGTCTATAATTGCCGAAACCTTGCTTACTGAATTTGCTGGAAACCCTCCCTGCTTTGCATGTTCGCGAACCATTTCTTCATTCGGCGCATTATAAATGCAATAGATCTTATTAGTTGTTACATAGCTATGAACCCATTGAATCTGAGGGCCCATATTGCTTAATACCCCACAGGAGGTTTGTGAAATTGCTTTCAATTGTTCGGCAGACAATTTTCCTGCTCCGGGAATTTCTCTTTCAATTACATATTTTGGCATAGTAAAATTTTTATGTCTCCTACTCTTATTGCTTTTCGGTTACTCCCAATTTGTCGAAATGTTCATTGTCTTAGAATTCTTATTGATAACAAATGAATCTGTAATAATGTTTAGATCTGATTTTAATAATTACAAAGTCAGTCATTCAGACAGTTAAGGATTGAGGAAAATGGAAGTGTATGCCCTGATTGAAAGTCTCGCTAACTTTGCTTATCACAGATCATTAAAGGAAAAGAGACTATTTCTATATTGCAAAAACCTGACATCCTGACCGCACCTGGCCAGTCACGTTACATTTGTCATATATAACTAAATACCAGGCACATAACTCCAGCTTTTGATGTTCAATCTTTTCCGGCCAAAGATGGTCAAAGTCACCGTTATTCTCGCCTGGTAACAACTTATCCAATACAGATTAGTCCTGACAATGTTAAAAAAACCTAAATTTCCCGTAATCTGAAGCCGGAATGATTTTTCACTTAATTTTGTCTTTCCGGAAACGATATTTTCTGCATGTTATAAAAAGTATTTAATATGGATTGCAGGGAAAATAAATTCTGGGTGTTAAAATACGCACTGGCTGCTTTAATGCTTTTTTTTCTTCCGCTATCATTGGTGAGCCAGCCTGTAACAGACACTCTGCCTTCTAAAGTTACATTATCACAGTGCATATCTTATGCTCTCGCGAATCACTCCCTGATAAAACAGTCGATGATCGACGAGGACATAATGAAGAAAAATATCAGAATCTCCCTGTCAGGCTGGTATCCGCAGGTTGAACTTGACGCTGATTTCCAGCATTATTTTAAGATCCCCTATGTCTATTATCCCGATCCGGCAAATCCTGCAGGTCCGCCGATTCAGCTTCCGGCAGTAACAAGTAATGTTTCATCGGGTATCCTGGCAGCAAACCAGATTATTTACAGCAGCAGCCTTCTCTATGCAGCAAGAAGCTCAAAGGAGCTGCGTAACGAGGCATCGGAAAACACTGAAAGCTCAAGGATCAATATATATGTAAATGTTTCCAAAGCTTTTTTCGATGTGCTTCTTACTGAGGCCCAGCTCAGGGTGCTTGATGAGGATATCATGCGTCTTCAGCGCAATTACAAAGATGCTTACAGCCTTTATCAGAGCGGTGTTACCGACAATATTGATTTCCAGCGTGCCTCGATGTCTCTCAGTAACATAAAGGCCCAGAGAAAGACCACCGAACAGGCAATGAAGGCGAAATACGCGGTACTGAAGCAATTCATGGGTGTCGACCCGGGAAAGAACATGACCGTGATGTACGATACAACCCGTCTTGAAAGTGAGATACTGATCGACACTACCCTGATACCCGTATACAGCAATCGTGTCGAATACAGGCTGATGCAGTCAGCTTTAAAACTTCAGACCTCCGAGATCAGTTATAACAAAACATCCTTCTTGCCTACACTTTCGGCATTTTATAATTATGATCCTTCATATGGCAATGACCAGTTTTCAGAGCTGTACAGCAAGAACAACCCTTCCTCGCTCGTGGGGCTGAGACTTACTTTCCCATTGTTTCAGGGACTGAGCAGGATCGAGAGTCTGAGCAGGTCCAGGCTTCAGTACAACAGGATTAGCCTGGGAATGGATTACCTGAAAAGTGAGATAAGCAGCGAATATACCACGACCTTAGCAGCTTACATAGGCAACCTGAATGAACTTGATGTCGCGAAGAAGAATATTTCCATTGCAAAGAATATTTTCAACACTGTCAAGTTCCAGTATGATAAGGGGGTGAAAGCATACCTCGAAGTAATCGTTTCTGAGACGGATCTTCGTACTGCTGAGCTCAATTATCTTGATATTCTTTTCCAGGTGCTGTCGAGCAAGATAGATCTTGAAAAAGCCCTTGGAATAATTCCCGTTAAGTAATAACTGGTTTCAGACAATAATACTATTAATTGATAAAGAAAATTTAATCCGCGATAAGATGGCAAGAATAATTCGAATACTGGGCCTTGTGCTGATATCAGTACTTCTTTCCTGCAGCGGTAAAACAAAAGGGAAAAGACAGGATGATCCGTCTGTCGCTGTTACCGTAACTGAGGCTAAAGCAGTGAACACAGCCGTCTACGTTTCATATCCTGGGAATATTGTGGCGCTCAGGGAGGTTGAATTAAGAGGACAGGTTGGCGGGTACATAACCGGAATTTATTTTAAAGAGGGCAGCAGGGTGCGTTTAGGTCAGATGCTTTATGAAATTGATCGTCGCAAATATAATGCTGCATATGCGGAGGCTCAGTCGAATGTCAGTATAGCTGAAGATAATCTTGAAAAGGTTCAGCGTGACGTAAACCGTTACACCGACCTGGCGGGCCAGGATGCTGTTGCAAAGCAAGTTTACGATAATGCCATGACCGATCTGAAAAACGCGAAACAGCAGGTTGATGCTGCAAATTCGGAACTGATAAAATCCAGGACCGATTACGAATACTCGCTGATTACTGCGCCGTTCAGCGGGACCATAGGGTTTTCAAATGTAAAGATGGGCGCCCTTGTCATTCCCGGACAGACACTCCTGAACACTGTCTCCTCTAACGATTCTCTCGGGGTAGATCTTCTGGTCAGCGAAACTGAGCTTAATCATTTCCGGGCAATTGCCGGTATGACAGGCACGAAAAATGATTCAATATTCCAGGTTCAGCTTCCTGATAATTCAATTTATCCCTTTCCGGGAAGGATCAGCGTTATTGACAGGGCGGTTGACCCCCAGACAGGATCCCTCAGAATAAGAATTACAATTCCAAACATGGATCAGACCCTTAAGCCCGGCATGAGCTGCAAGGTTAAGGTTCTGAATGAAACCGGTAAGAGAATAATGGTTCCCTTTAAGACAGTGATGGAACAGCTGAGTGAATATTTTTTATTTACAGTTAAGGATAATAAGGTAACCCAGGCAAGAGTGATGATAGGTCCCAGGGTCAAATCAGATGTTATAATTCTGAGCGGGATTGAAGAAGGGCAGATCGTGGTGGTCGATGGGATCCAGAAGCTGCATGACGGTTCAATGGTTAAAATTATTTCATCACAGAATGAGCCGGGAGGGAATTCCGGGGGATCAAATCATAAATAACTGAAGTATATCCGATGATAGCTGATACCTTTATTAAGCGGCCGATCACGGCAATGGTCATCTCAATAGTCCTGGTCATTGTTGGTCTCCTGGCTATTCTTAACCTCCCCGTAAGTCAGTATCCCGACATAACACTTCCTGTCGTGCAGGTATCAAGCCAGTATACGGGGGCAGATGCCACAACGGTGGAACAGACCGTGACAACGCCGATCGAGATACAGGTAAACGGTGCACCCGGTATGAACTATATTCAGAGCAACAGTACAAACGACGGACGTTCATCATTAAATGTCTATTTTGATATAGGTACCAATCCCGATATTGCAACAACAGAGGTTCAGAACAGGGTGAACATTGCTACGCCGATACTGCCTGATCAGGTGAAAAGACTTGGTATTCTGGTGAGGAGGCGTAACCCCAGCGGACTGATGAATGTGGCCATCTTCTCCCCGGAAGGTACCCATAGCATAAGATTTCTCGATAATTATACCAATATATTTGTGAGGGATGTCCTGCTCAGGGTCAAAGGTGTGGGAGATATATTTACCAGGACGGATGACTTCAGCATGAGGATATGGCTTAACCCCGACAAGATGGCCAGCCTGGGGCTTTCAGTTTCTGATGTGCTTAATGCGATACAGGAGCAGAATGTACAGGTGGCGGCAGGTTCGATCGGTACTCCTCCCCAGTCTTCAGCGCAGTCCTTTGAATACACGGCTGTAGTGAACGGCAGGCTTACCAGTGCCAATGAATTTGCAGACATAGTTGTCAGATCCAGTCCCGATAAGGGAGCTATTGTCTGTCTGAAGGATGTCGCACGTGTCGAACTGGGAAAATTCAATTATTCAGGTGTCTCCTATGTCGATAAGCACCCGGCATCATATATGATGATCTATCAGACACCGGGAAGCAATGCCCTCGATGTTGCCAACGGCGTTTACAAAGCCTTGGAAAACCTCAGCAAATCGTTTCCTAAAGATGTAGCCTACAGCGTACCTTTCGAATCAGTCTCAGTGGTCAGGGTATCCATATCAGAGGTCATCAAGACATTGCTGGAGGCGCTCGCGCTGGTGGTCCTTGTGGTCTATATCTTCCTGCAAGACTGGCGTTCAACAATGATTCCCGTGCTGGCAATTCCTGTCTCGATAGTGGGTACGTTCATTTTCTTCATACCAATGGGGTTTACAATAAACAAGCTTACCCTGTTTGGCTTTGTCCTGGCCATCGGGATAGTCGTGGATGATGCGATAATAGTAGTTGAAGCGGTGAGGAGATATATGGAGGAGGAGCATCTTCCTGCCAGGGAGGCTGCCCATCGGGCGATGGCGGATATTTCAGGACCGGTTGTCGCAATCGCGCTTGTCCTGGCCGCTGTATTTGTCCCGGCCGGATTCCTTCCGGGTATTGTCGGCCGTCTCTACCAGCAGTTTGCCATAACGATAGCGATTTCCGTTCTTATCTCTGCATTCGTGGCTCTGTCGCTGACACCAGCTCTCTGCTCGGTCTTCCTGAAGCCCCATCAGCTTTCACAGTCTTCCAGGGGTATTAATTACCTCTTCTATCATTTTAACAACTGGTTTGCGCGAATGACCGTAGGATATACGGGTAATGTCAGGAAGGTGGTAAAGAATGCAAGGTACATTGTGATCCTCCTTCTTCTGATAATATTCGGAACCTATGTGATGCTTGTTAAAAAGCCAACGGGCTTTATCCCTTTGGAGGATGAGGGGCGTATCTTCATCACATTTGAGCTGCCCGAAGCATCATCGACTTCAAGAACGGTTGAGGTGATGAACAAGATCATGGATATCCTGAAAGATGTCAAAGGAATCGGTCATTTCTCTGCTGTTTCAGGACTTAATGTGGTGACAGGAGCAACCAAGACCAACAGTGCGACGTTGTTTGTACAGCTGAAACCATGGGACGAGAGGAAGGAAAGATCACTGCAGCTTTCTGCGCTTATAGGAGAGCTTCAGGCGAGGTTTGCATCAATAAGGGAAGCAAACATACTTGTTATTTCACCCCCGGCCATTCCGGGTCTGGGAGCAACAGGAGGCTTTACCTTCGAGCTTCAGCAGAGGGAGAGCAATGATGACATTTACACTTTTGAAAAGAATATTTATGCATTCATGGCGGCAATTAATAAACGTCCCGAAATCAACAGGGCAACTACTTTTTTTAATGCGCACACGCCAAGATACCAGCTGACCGTAGATCGTGAGAAGTGCAAAAAAATGGGGATCAACCTTAACGATGTTTTCAGTACGATCCAGACATTCCTGGGAAGCAGCTACATAAATGACTTTACAATTTATAACAGGAATTTCAGGGTAATTGCACAGGCCGACACTCTCTACAGGAATGATATTGTCGATCTTGATAAATATTATGTCCGCAATTCACAAGGCACGATGCTTCCTCTGAGATCGGTGATGAACTACACGGTAAATGAAGGACCGGCAATGCTTGTGCATTACAACCTGTACAGAACTGCGGAATTTGTAGGCGATGCAAAACCCGGATACAGCACCGGCCAGGCGCTGAAAGCTTTGCAGGAGACAGCCCAGCAGGTGCTGCCTGACGGGTACGGTTTTGAATTCTCCGGACTTAGCCGGCAGGAGATCGGTGCGGGCAATACATCGATGTATGTCTTTATCCTTTCTATATTATTCGTTTTCCTTTTTCTTTCGGCATTGTATGAAAGCTGGACAGTACCTTTTACAATACTGCTGGGTGTTCCGCTTGCAGCGTTCGGCGCCATCCTGGCTCTCACATTAGTGCCCAAGCTGTCAAATAATGTTTATGCCCAGATCGGGCTCATCACGCTTATCGGGCTGGCTGCAAAGAACTCGATCCTTATTGTGGAGTTCGCAAAAGAACGTGTCGACAGGGGAGTAGAGATCGTTGAAGCCACGATCGAAGCGGTTCGTTTACGTCTCCGTCCCATACTGATGACCTCATTTGCGTTCATATTCGGAGTCTCTCCGCTTGTCTTTGCAAGCGGCGCCGGAGCCGTGGCGCGGCATACAATAGGATGGTCAGTGCTGGGAGGAATGCTGGCTGCAACAACACTTGGCATCTTTATCATACCTGTGCTTTTCATCCTCATAATACGTCTGACCTACGGTAAAAAGAAACTTGCCAGCCTTCAGTCCGGATCCGATCCAGTCGATAAAGAGTAAGAGGAAATCGAAAGAATTAGACTGTCACTGTAGATTAAACGGTAAAGCCGGTGGAATGAACCACCTTACTGAATAAGCCTGACCATCAACGGTCGAAGTTAAATACCTGCAAAACAGAATTGTATCTCATTTGTGAAATTTCTGGCTAAGCGTGGACAGGGTGTCCGGCTTTTGTAAATCTTTCCGGTTTGTTAAAGTTATCTTCTTTTTTCTTTCGCTAATATCCAAAGTTACATCCGCAAAAAGCTTATGTCAAGTTTATTAGTTAGAAAACCTGATACGGATCAATAACAGTAAAGAATAATCATAAATGAGTTTTGTTTTGAATTGTCTCTTTTCTATCTTTGATATAGAAGGTTTATCCTAACCCTATAAACCTGTTCCGGGTTATACTGACCTGACATGATAAGTGATCATAATGCGACTATTTTTCTAATGCCTGCAGTCCATCTGTATTGGCTGAAGCTCTCATTACATGAATCCATGGCATCATCAATAAACCTAACCATACCAACCTCCCTCCTATGAAATTATTCCTGACCCCGATGAAAAAACTGATGCTGATGTTCCTGATACTGGGAATATTCGGCTCACTCTCCGGACAGATCACGATCAAAGGCAGAGTGATCTCTGCCGAAGATAAAACCCTGATGCCCGGAGTAAACATCACCATAAAAGGCTCTACCATCGGTACAATAACTGCTGCTGATGGCACCTTTAGCATCACCGCCACAAAAAAAGAGGATATCCTCGTTTTCAGCTTTGTAGGATTCAATACACTTGAAATACCTGCAGGCAACAAAACTTCCTTCGAAGTCAGGATGATCCCCAAAATAAACGAGCTTGAATCGGTTGTCGTTATGGGATACAGCAACAAAAAGCGAAATGAGATCACCAGCGCCGTCACAACCGTTTCTTCAGAAAAGCTTATGGATGTCACAGCGAATGATATCGGGACAATGCTTCAGGGAAAAGTTGCCGGCATCCAGGTCATAAACGGTTCAGGAAGTCCGGGGTCAACACCTGATATCCGCATCAGGGGCTCATCATCATTCAGCGCTCCCAACCAGGGACCTCTGTTTGTTGTCGACGGAATTATAGGGGGAACATATGATCCGAACGACGTTGAGACAATAACCGTAATGAAGGATGCCGGAGCAACTGCTCTTTACGGTTCGCAGGCCAATGGAGGTGTGATCGTGGTGACCACGAAAAAAGCCAGGACCGGCAAGCCTGTATTTGAATTCAAGGTCGTCACGGGATTCAGGGTAGCTGATCAGGGACATGTTACAATGATGGACAGTAAAACACTATATGACTATCATCGCGAGCTCTATCGCGATCCGGTCAACTTTGAGATAGATGACAGGAAGTTCCTCGCGGCCCGTCCTGCTTCATTGCTGGATGTCAACACAAACTGGCTGAAGGAGACTTTCAAACCGGGTCTTGTGCAGAATTATTTTCTTTCTTCATCAGGACAGACAGAAAAACTATCATACTATATAGGTGCAAGCTATTACGATGAGAACGGAACATTTATCAATACTTATTTCAAGAGGTTAAACCTCAGGGCGAACAGTATATACAAGTTTTCAGACAATGTCAGCCTGACTAATAATATTAACCTAAGCGGGTCGAAAACCAGAAGCGCTGATTATATGAATATTTATTACGCATATACAAGCATGCCATGGGATGATCCATACGACGAGAACGGCCAGCCAAGGAGTTTCAAGACCGCAGAAGGAATCTGGTCAAAGGATAAGATAAATCCGATCCAGGCAGCAGACAATTCCGCACTTACCAACTTTGGCTTCACTCTTGATTATGATATGGATCTCACGATCAGGTTCACTAAATGGCTCTCTATTTCTTCAACCAACAGGGTAAGCGGATCCTCGTACATGGATAAGCAGTATTATTCAGCTTCCTGCGACAACCTTTCGTACTTCGGTACCGGTTTTGTGAGCTCGAGAAACGACATAAGCTACGGAGGGATTACGACAGATCTTCTGAAATTCCAGTTCAGGAAAGGTGTGCACACGATTAACGGACTTGCAGGATTTGAAGCCACCGGCGATCATTCCGATTATATCAGGGGATCAGGAACTGGAATTCCTGAAGGACTTAGTGTTCCCACCGTTGCTTCGGGAGAGTATTCAATAGAAGGTGCGCCGATCAGCTCAGTGATGCAATCATTGATCTCACAGGTCAACTATATAATCAGTGACAAGTATTTCTTAACAGGTTCATTCAGGGTTGACCAGTCTTCATCCTTCGCACCTAACAAGCGCACGGCAATGTTCCCAAGCCTTTCGGCAGCCTGGAACATAAACAGTGAGGAATTCATGAAGTCTTTATCGGCAATCAGTAACCTCAGACTTAAGCTGAGCTGGGGGAGGACAGGCATGAAAGATATCGGGCCTTATAAATATATGGAACAGTTCCGTTATGCGACGCAATATAATGGTCTTCCTGCAGCTGTGCCTTATCAGATGGCAAATCCAAATCTGACATGGGAACAGACAGGGCAGCTCAACCTCGGCCTCGAGGCAGGATTTTTCCAGAGGATCAACGTGGATTTCAATATTTACAGGAACCTGACTGACAATCTTCTGGTCTACAGGGATCTTCCCCCGTCAGGTGGTTTCCGGAAGCAATGGCAGAATATTGGAAAATCTGAAAATAGAGGTATTGAGCTCTCAATCTCAACGATAAACATAAAAACTGCTGATCTAAAATGGACCACCGACTTTAACATTGGCTATAATAAAAATACTCTTTCAGGTTTCGGAAGCGATACGATCCAGAACGCCAACGCTTACGGTATAGTGCAGATATATCATAACGGGGGCACCCTTTATTCCTGGTACTCGAAGGAATTTTATGGCATTGACCCTGCCAACGGTTCCATGCTGTGGGTAGGCAGTGATGGTAAACCGACTCATGATTATCAGGCTGCCAGGATGATCGAATGCGGATCTCCATTACCCAAAATACAGGGTGGATTCGGCACTGAGCTGACATACAAAGGGTTTTCACTTCGCGCGAGCTTTTCCTATGTGGCAGGCAATAAGATCTATAACTATTTCAGAAGATACGTTGACCACGATTTGCAGGACGTCGGATTCAACGTTATGATGCCGAGAAGCGACTGGAAGATCTGGCAGCAGCCTGGAGACATTGCTAACCACCCTCTTCCTCAGAATGCTATCAACTCGTATGACCCTTCAACCCGTTTCATTGAAGACGGAAGCTTCCTGAAAGTACGGAATGTGACTTTAAGCTACGAACTGCCTCCATCTGCCCTATCCAGGCTCAAAGTTGCCGGAGTGACAATATCACTTGGGGCAGACAACGTTTATACATTTACACGTTTCTGGGGTCAAGATCCGGAAGTATCAATTAATCCTGAAAATGGGCTGCCCGGATACGCGGAGTTCAAATATCCTAACAACAGGCAGTTCATATGCACCATTAATCTCAGATTCTGATAACCGATAAACTGAAGAAGATGAATAGAATATTTTTAATTATCCTCATACTTGCAGGCTTTGGATTTTTCACATCCTGCGATTTGAATATCATACCCAGTGACGCCCTTACCGGGAGCCAGGTCAAAAGTACCTCCGACGGGCTTCCCAGCCTCGTAAACGGCGGTTATGCACAATTCAAGGATATCCCTTCCGGGGAAAGCTCAAATAACTGGTACCTTCGTCAGTACTTCCAGCTTAGCGATTTTGCCAGCGATGATATTGTCTGCGGCTATAAAACCGAGGACGATCTTATCAACAGTTTCAGATACAATGACAGGGCTGCTGAAAAATCGAACATTAACAGCTTCTGGGAGGTGTCGTATAAGATCATATACGGTGCAAATGTTGGCATCCAGATGGCTGATGAGAAGGGAAGTGATCCTGTAACGGACCAGCTAAAGGGTGAATGCTATTTTCTGCGTGCATTTGCCACACATAACCTTGTCAGACTTTTTGCAAAACCCTATTCAGTATCGAACAGTTCATTATCAGGAGTTATTCTCCGCGAATCAACCGGCGACAATGCTCCAAAAGCAAGGGCTACCCTGGCAGAAACATACGATTACATAACTTCCAGTCTTAAAACAGCGGCTTCATTAATGAGCGAAAATATCCCGGAAGCAAGGAACAACCGTGGATTCGCCTCGAAATACAGCGCATGGGCATTGCTTTCGCGTGTCTTTCTGTATATGGATGATAACCAGGACGCAATCTCATATGCAGATTCTGTAATAAATTCAGGCGTGTTCTCTCTTGAGACAACTGATTCATACCCCGGTTATTTTGCTAATGCCCTCAATGAGCCGGAAACAATATGGTGCATACCTTTTCTGCCGGTGGATGACAAAAAAGAGGCCTCTGTGGCATCAATGATTTATAACGGGGCAAATTGCTGGGGTGAAGAAGGGGCTTCACCTTCAATACTCACCGAGATGGGGTTTGGAACAGATATGATGGATATTGATGTACGGTGGAAATATATCGAGACAGCCGATCCCGGACTGAAGAACGGGGTGACAATCTATTATATCGGGAAATTTTCGGGTCAGGGAGCTTCACCGACACTTAGCTCACCTGTTATGCTAAGGCTTGCAGAAATATACCTTAACCGGGCCGAAGCATATGCAAAGATGGGTCTAGTGGATGAAGCCATTTCAGATTTGAATGAAATACGGACAAATCGCATTGTTGTTCCGGACGGAGGCACCCTGAGTGATTATCTTTACGATGCCGCTAGGGACGGAATCACTGCTGACAACATTCTTGATATAGTTCTCAGGGAAAGGCGGATTGAGCTTTCTTTCGAAGGACACAGGATATTCGATCTGGTCAGGAATGGCAGGGACCTTGTCAGAAACTACTGGGGCTACCACCTCGATTCATACAACGGGATCCCCGGAGGAAGCGAACCAGGATTAAGCGCTTCGGGCGTACTGATCCATCCCGATGATCCCAGGGTTGTATATCCTATTCCTTCCAGCGAGATAAGTACGAACAAACTTTGTGTTCCCAATAATTAATCAGAAAGGGCAGAGAATCATGAAAAGCGTTAATAAAATAAAACTAATTGTGGTATCGGCTGTGCTCCTGTGCATGGTATCTTGCGGAAAAGAGGGATCTTATACACTGACCGAAACGCCGCCGCTTGATTTTAAAACGTACTACAACGGTCTGTCAGTCACTTTTGCCAACCAGGCAAAGGATGCAACAGGTATAAAATGGAATTTCGGCGACAATACTCCGGAAGTCAACGGAGACTCAGTTGTTCATGATTTCGCGCAGACCGGCAATTATCTTATTTCAATGACAGGTACAGTGGATAGCAAGACATGGGTTTTTCATACTGTGCTGAGAGTCGACAAGCCTTCGGTGGTAAGCCTGACCGACAATTCATTTGCCGACTGGGCGGGTGTCACATATCCTGATTTTCAACTTGGAGGGACTGACCATGTTATTGGAGGTAAGGTGGATTATGATGCCAATTACGTTTACATTTACCTGGAATATGGTACTGCGGGGACAAACGGGCTTGCAACCCTTGACGGGGCAATTATGGATCTCTATATGGATAATGATAATTCTCTCTCAACAGGATTTTCTTCAGCCCTTGGAGCTGATCTGCTGTATGAGGGTAATATCCCGACGGGATGGTTTGATTTTTACAAGTTCCTTGGTACCGACCAGTCGCAATGGTCATGGGAAGGTCCTCTGGTTATTCCGAATGCGATAGTTAAGGGATATACCGAAGAGGTGACTGATACAGTCAGGATGGAATTCGGATTGTCGCGGGATGCGCTGAATATCAGTAAGGACGTATTCAATTTCAAACTTGTCCTGAATTATTCCGACTGGTCGGCAGAAGCCGGATCCCTTTCCAAGGATAACGACACAAGGATCGTTGTTCACATGAACAAGCAGAGCAAATAGACATGGCTGGTTGTGATTTGATCGTCTGGCTTTTGCTGGCGAACCTATTGTATCATCAGTTTTCTGAAAAGACAATCCCTGGCCGACACGACCCTGATAAAGTACATTCCTGTAGAAAAGTCTGAAATATCAAGATCGTACTCATTGCTGCCCGGGTTAACGGATCTGAGTATCTTTCCTTCGACATTGAACAGCTGAATGGTCTTTATCGCCGAGGTCATCTTTATATGAACCTGATATTTTGCGGGATTGGGATAGATAATCAGACTCTCATCCGAAGGAAGCTGTATGTCATAAACAATGCTGTTGCTCGTTGCAACCCAGTTTGCAGGATCGTTATTATCCTTAGCGGGATCACTAAGTTGCAGGTAATCCCCGTTCCCATTTGCATCGGGCCATGGAGGTAAGCTGGAATAGTTAACGTAATCAATAGTATCTCCGAATGTGTCAGCAAGCACCAGCTGTTCACCCTCATTTGACAGGTTCCTTGTGAACTGGTCCGAGGGCGGGAATCCATAAGTGAGCGTAAAGGCATATGCATTACTGGCAACTATCCTTGATGCACCGGGACTGATCTGTGATAAGGGAGGGAACTGGTAGCCAAAACCTGTGCCGAGAAAATAATCGCCGGTAAGATTCACAATTTCCGAACCGGTATTGGTTATTTCAATGAACTCAAGATCCTTTCCGTTTGTAACTGTTACGGTGGGAAGCGGATTATAATTAATTTTTGTTATTACCAATGGAGGTACTGTCCGGTCGGGACAGCCAGAAGTGTTCAGCTGGAGATAGTTGTCGATCCAGGAGATACGTGTCTGAATGAATGACTTTATTTTGGCAATATCAGTACTATAAGTATCATACGGATCCGGATCGTACTGGACGTCAATGCCGAGCCACAGTGCCCTGTTCCTTGCAACCGCCTCACTTATCCATGTCACTGTCTGGTCTATAAAATTTGAAATTGACGCATAAGTAAGCGGAGCGCCTGGCTGAGTCAATGCCTTCCATCTTTTATAAAAGCAACACCTGAAATCATTGTTGTTAAAAAGATCCAGCCAGAATTCTGATCCCTGGTTATCACCGTTATCAAATTGCCATACATTTGTATGGCTCCTGTCAAGGCCCCAGAAGAAAAGATCGTTTCCGAATGTGAGATCATTATCCCAAATCGGCCCAGCTCTCAGCTTCCCGTTCCTGTCCTTATGAAAATAGGTGCTGTACTGGTAGGAATCGGAGTTGGAAGATAATTCACTGATTATCATGTAATCCACGAAAGAGGGTATATCAATCACTGTAGGATAACCTGTAAGCAGTGTAGCATCACTGGCATTCGCTTTCCCTGCCAGCTGCTGGAATACACCTGCAATATAGGTGTTTTGCTGAGCGGTCACCACCTCCGGCTTAGGATATTCATTGTAGTACAGAACATCCTGCCCGGCGACATAGCTTGGCATCGTAAATATAACAGGGTCAGTGCTGTGATCGGCCTTTACTATGTAGCCTCCGGTGATGTTAGGCAGATAATTATCGGTAGTGGCCATCTTCATGATATTGACTCTCTCCTTGCCCTGCTTTATTTTTTCCTGCAGGTCGAAGAGTCCCTTGAATACATTATTGACTATAAGTTCACAATAGACAGTCCTTGAAGCATATTCGCCTATTTGTCTCGATAGATTGTAGCAGAGATAATCCCTTATAAGGGCAGGATCGAACCCCATAGCGTTAAAGACCCAGTCATTGTCGCTTGGCAACCCAAGGAGGACGACATTATTATTAGTAATGTTGTCAGCTTCTATCGTACTTACACTGTATTGTTTTTTTTGCAATATCTCCGTACTTGATCCGCGGGTTTTTATGGTTATCCTTCCGTTGTAATTTAAATATTGAAGGGAATCCTGATCGGTAACATAATTTCTCTGTCCCGGACCCCTGTAAATGACTTTCATATTTCCTGACACTTCCGTATCGGTGATATCAACACCGCCATCAGTGGTAATTATTACGATCGGCAGGTTACTGTCAGTTAATGTCTGAGCAAATGAGCCCAAATGACAAAATGAAATGAATAAGATCAATAAAAAACACTTCTTCATTAAGGTGGTTTGAGAGTGACAAATATAATAAAATCGGGGCCTTTTAAAATATAGCCGGTTATGTTTCAGGAAAAAGATAAACCAAACCGGTAATTTAAGAAGCATTGGATCCAAAAAACCAGACAGATGGCTGTAACAGAATTTTAATGGCGTGATAAGAGATAAGATATTTCCATAAATATTAACTTAGTTGGCCCAAAAAATGAAGAATTCTTACAGATCCATACCAAGGAATTATGCAGACACAGAAAAAGTACATCCTCTTTTACCCGGCCTTTTTATTTGTTTTCGTTGCATCTGTTTCCATATGCCAGGCACAATCAAAGAAACTGATCCATTACTGGCATTTCAACAACACCGTGGCAAATGTTCATTATAGAACCTTGTCAGCAGATTATTCCACTCTCGGGAATGCCTCTGTTACTTACAAGCCCAAACCCGGTGCAGGCAGTGATACTTCCAACGTCAATGATTTTATGGACAATGTTGCCGGAGATACAATTAACCAGAAACCGGGATATGGCGGATGCTGTGGTGGTAATGTTTATGGAGTAAGAACCCGTAACCCGAGTGATAATATGCAGTTCCTCTGGTATCTTCCCACTACAAGCTATCAGAACATTGTGATCAAATATGAAACACAGTCATCAAGTACAGCCAGCGGGCAGCATCGACAGAACTTTTCGTACAGCGTGGACAGCGCGGTTACCTTTACATCGGCTGGTCTGCCCATTACCTGGGACTCGGCAGGAACCGGATGGGGAAAGGTTACCCTTGATCTAAGTTCGCTGACAAACGTAAACAATAACGGAAATTTCTTTTTCAGGATACTGTTTTCGCCTCCAAATACCGGAACCAGCGGGAATAACAGGTTTGATAACATAACTATTGAGGGAGACTCGATGATCGCCCCTGTTTTTACAAGCAGCCCTCTGACCACCGGGATTGTTAACAAACCCTATTCGTACACCGTGACAGCTTCAGGCTCTCCTGCTCCATCTTTTTCAGTCAGCGGCAACCCGGCATGGCTGAACCTGAATGGAGGCATTTTAAGCGGAACGCCTTCCTCACCCGGCACAGTCGGACCGATCACGATCTCCGCCACCAACTCTATTGGCACTGTACAACAGCAATTTAATCTCGTGATCGCAGACTCGATCAATCCGGTCGCCCCTTTGATAACAAGTATCCCGCCGACAGCTGTTAAAGTTGATTCATTGTATTCCTATACGATCAGTGCAACGGGAGTACCCAGGCCAGTTCTTTCAGTAAGCGGTAACCCCTCATGGCTCTCCCTTAACGACAGTGTGCTGAGCGGAATTCCACCGGTAAATGGCATATTCGGTCCGATAGTAATTTCGGCAGCGAACGTCGAAGGTTCAGATACACAGTCATTCAGCATTACAGTTCCGGCAGCTCCGCTTATCATAAGCACAGCAGTAACTGAAGGGGTAGCAAATGTTCCCTATAACTATACTGTTGTTGCTTCAGGTACACCGACGGCGGATATCTCAGTAACCGGTAATCCCTCCTGGCTTAACCTGAACGGGAATATTCTGAGCGGCACTCCTGCGTCAACTGGTACTTTCGGACCGATAACTATCACCGCCTCAAATACGGAGGGCACTGTACAACAGGTGTTCAGCATAGTTGTTTCATCGGTGCCGGTTATAACAAGCAACCCTGTCACGACGGGTACGGCAGGGTCGGAATACAATTATAACATTACTGCTAACGGAACTCCAGCACCAGTGCTCTCCTTAAGCGGAAACCCATCATGGCTGAACCTTGACGGCAGCACCTTAAGCGGCGATCCCACCTCCTCGGGATTAACAGGCCCTATCACCGTAATTGCCACGAATGTCGCATCATCTGACACTCAGTCATTTTATCTTCATATTGCTAATCCTGCTGTGAATACAAGTCATTCAAAGCTCCTTTATTACTGGCATTTTAATAATACGATGCCACCCGACGGCTCAGGCGGCATCAACCTGACATCTAACCTTATCAATGCTGATTATTCTTTCTCCGGGAAAGGAACACTCATATATTTGCCGCTGCCCGGAGCTAAGGACATCGGGATCATGGATAACCTCATTGGTGACACAATTAATCAAAGGGTTGGATTCGGAGGATGCTGCGGCGTGCTGAATAATGCGGTCCGTACCAGGAACCCGAGTGACAGCATGGAATTTGTCTGGTACCTGCCCACGACCAAATACAGGAATATTGTGATCAAATATGAGACCCAGCTATCGAGCGTCAAGAGCGGCCAGCATGAACAGATCTTCTCTTACAGCATCGACAGCGCATCGACCTTCATAACAACGGACCTGCCTGTTATTTCAAATTTTGCAGACACTGTCTGGAGCCTGGTTACCCTGGATCTGCGTTCAATAACCAGCATCAACAATAACAGTAAATTTGTGTTTAAAATGAACTTCTCTGCCCCTAACACAGGCAGTAAGGGGAACAACAGGTTCGATAATATAACAGTCGAGGGTGACTCGATCATAGATGCCATCGGCATGATCGATTACACGGCTGGTGATTATACATTGTATCCCAACCCGGCAAATGGTCAATTAAGCCTTACAGCCACTTTTGACGGAGAAAAGAGCATTTCCATTTATAATTCGGCTGGCATACTAGTAAAGACAATGACAGTATATGGTAAAGAATCGTCCATTGATGTGGCTGATCAGAGGCCCGGATTGTATTTCATGAAGATCAGGGAAAAAGGGAGCAATAGCCTGGTTACTCTAAAATTCGTCAAACAATAAATTCATTTCCCGCAAAGAGATTAACGCTGCCTTCCTCTCAGGAATCTGATTATTACTGTCAGTAAACCAATTATTACTATAAAGTATATAAGTAATTTGTAGAAAATTATCTGGATCCCGACCATGTTAGCCTGTATTTTGTGTAATTATTTAATTGTGTAAATGCAGCACTGAACTTTTTCTTTTCATTGCATCTCAAAAATAAGGATTGTCCGAATAATATCAAGTAATAAACAGATTTTCTTTGGGAAGGACCTGTGGCTGATGCAGATACTGTTCAGAAAAACATCTGCCATTTGAAACCCAGATGGTTATAATCACACCATAACCTGTTGACATTTATAACATTAATTGTTATCTTTGCTGCTAATATCCGGGAAAAATCAAAATCAATCTATTATGAAAACATTAAACTGGGTCGCGTGGATCTCTTTCGGAGCAGGATGCCTTATTTTGCTTCTGGCTGCAGTTTCGCTGCTTATGGGAAGAAATCTCTTCGGATTCACCCATATCGTGAATTTTTTCAATGCTGCCAACAGCTTTTTCCTGATTGCAATAGCTCTGTTTATTTTTGTTTACAGGTGCAAATGCAGTAAAGATTGACTGCCACTGCAGGACGATTGTTTTTTCAGCTATTTTTGATTCTGGAATACAGAAATTGTAATTCCTGAGAAGTTTTATTTGACAATAATGGATGCTGAAATAACAATTATCGGAGCAGGTGTGGTCGGCCTTGCAATTGCTGAAAAGGTCACTGAAGATCAATCTTCCGTTTTCCTCATAGAAAAACACCTCAGTTTCGGACAGGAGACAAGCAGCCGGAACAGCGAGGTGATACATGCCGGCATTTATTATCCTGAAGGAAGCCTGAAATCAAAATTGTGCGTTGAAGGCAAAGCGCTTCTATATGACTTCTGCAGAAAATATGATATACCCTTTAACAATTGCGGTAAAATTATTGTTGCCACATCAGAAAATGAAATACCTGTCCTATCCGAAGTCATTTCAGCTGCCCGCAGGAACGGGGTCAGTGATCTCAGGCTGATCGACGCATCAGATGTCAGGGAGATGGAGCCGGCAGTATTCGCTCTCAAAGCAGTCTGGTCTCCATCCACAGGAATAATAGACTCCCATTCATTCATGAAGCAGCTGGAAACCAATATCGTAAACAACGGGGGAAACATTGTATATGGAACAGAAGTTAAATGGATCCGCAGGATCAGCAACGGTTATGAGATCACACTGAAAGATGCTGACTCAAATGATTACAGCTTCACCTCCTCCACAGTCATTAACTCTGCAGGACTGACCTCTGACAAGATCTCGGAAATGACAGGGATAAATGATGAAGATCTCAGGATCAGATTCTGCAAGGGTGAGTACTTCAGGCTGAAGCCCCCGAAAAACAGGATGATAAGCAGGTTGATCTACCCGGTTCCCCTTCATAACCTCGAAGGCATAGGCATTCATGTGACGATCGATATGGGTGGCGGGGTGAAATTAGGACCTGATGTGACATGGCTTCAGTCAAACAATTACGACTATACTGTGGATAAAAGTAAGCAGGATGCATTTTTTAGCTCAGCCAGAAAGTTTCTGCCGTTTCTTGAGCAGGATGATATTTACCCTGAGATGGCAGGGATACGTCCAAAGATACAAAAGCCAGGTGAGCCGGTAAGGGATTTTTATATAATGGAGGAAGGAAACAGGGGCCTTCCCGGATTTATTAACCTTATTGGTATTGAATCACCCGGATTGACCTCCTGTCTTGCAATAGGTGAGTATGTAAGGAGCCTGATCAATTAGTCGCATATCCGCCTTATTACTCAGATTTTGATCTGATCATTTTCTGAAGCTCTGCAAGCTCATCACGGTATCGGGCTGCTTCCAAAAAGTCGAGTTCTGATGCTGCCTTCTCCATCGATCTCTTCGTCTTCTCGGCGGCCTTTTCAAGAGCCTCCCTGTTCATATACCTGATAACAGGATCCGCAGCCAGATCCAGCTTTTCGGGTTCAATATATGCGTTTATCTTCACTCCATGCTTGCTTAGTCCCCTGAGCACTGACCCGGTTTTCCTGACGATCTGGGTTGGCGTAATACCCATCTCAGTGTTATATTTCAGCTGTTTCTCTCTCCTTCTGTTTGTCTCGTCTATCGTCTGCTGCATGCTTCCTGTTATGTTGTTCGCATACATGATCACGAGGCCGTTCAGGTTCCTTGCTGCCCTGCCGGCAGTCTGTGTAAGCGACCTTGATGATCTGAGGAATCCTTCTTTATCGGCGTCCAGAATAGCCACCAGCGAAACCTCGGGAAGGTCAAGTCCCTCACGAAGCAGGTTCACTCCGATAAGAACATCGAACATCCCTTCGCGTAAACCTTCCATTATCTCGACTCTGTCAAGTGTATCGATGTCGGAGTGGATATACCTGCATTTTATATCAAACTTTGAAAGATAGGTGGTCAGTTCTTCTGCCATTCTTTTTGTAAGGGTTGTCACAAGGGTTCTCTCCTTAAGTGCGGTCCTTTTCCTGATCTCAGCCATCAGGTCATCGACCTGGTTAAGGCTTGGCCTTACTTCAACAGGCGGATCAATAAGTCCGGTTGGCCTGATAACCTGGTCGACAAATACACCTTCGCTCTTTTCCAGCTCATAATCTGCCGGAGTTGCACTTACAAAGATCACCTGGCCTGTGAGCGATTCAAATTCTTCAAGTCTGAGAGGCCTGTTATCCAGTGCTGCCGGCAATCTGAACCCGTATTCAACAAGGGTTTGCTTCCTGGTATGATCGCCTCCGAACATTGCCCGGATCTGTGGCATACTTGCATGACTTTCATCAATTACGGTAATGAAATCATCGGGAAAATAATCGATCAGACAGAAAGGTCTTGTACCGGATTTTCTTCCATCAAAATACCTCGAATAGTTCTCTATCCCACTGCAATATCCAAGTTCCTTGATCATTTCAAGGTCGTAAAGCACCCTCTGTTCAAGCCTCTTTGCCTCCTCCTTTTTCCCTATGTCATTAAAATGTGTGACCTGGAGTACAAGGTCATCCTGGATAAAGGAGATAGCCTGATTTATTCTCTCCCTTGTTGTTACAAAAATGTTTGCCGGGTAAATGATATATTCATTCATCTGGCTGACCTTCAATCCCCCAACCGGATCGAAGGAATATATCTCCTCTATCTCATCACCGAAAAAAACAATCCTCACAGCAATATCGGCATAAGCCGGGAAGATATCGACGGTATCTCCCCTTACCCTGAAAGTGCCGTGCTTGAATTCAAGCTCATTCCTGGAATAAAGGCTGTCGACCAGTCTTCTGAGAAAGAGGTTACGGCCAATTGTCTGACCTGTCCTCACATGGACAGTATTGGAATGAAAATCATCGGGATTGCCGATGCCATAAAGACATGATACAGAGGATACGACGATAACATCCTTTCTTCCTGAGAGAAGGGATGAGGATGCGCTGAGGCGAAGCTTTTCTATCTCCTCGTTTATTGAAAGATCTTTTTCTATGTAGGTATCAGTAACGGGAAGGTAAGCTTCAGGCTGGTAGTAATCATAATATGAGACAAAATATTCAACGGCGTTTTCTGGAAAGAACTGTTTGAACTCGCCGTAAAGCTGAGCTGCAAGCGTTTTATTATGGCTAAGCACAAGCACCGGTCTCTGAACTTTCTCAATAACGCTTGCAATGGTGAATGTTTTTCCCGAACCTGTAACACCAAGAAGGGTCTGAAAAGGCACGTCGTTATTAAGTCCTTCAACAAGTTGTTTTATCGCTTCAGGCTGATCGCCGGTCGGCTGAAAATCAGAAACCAGTTTAAAATCCATGAAGTTTTTTCGTATTTTTATTATTCCTTTAATTTCTGAAACCAAAATTAGCTCTTTTTAAATGGTTTTCTTTAGAATTATGCCACGGGAAATATATATTACTTCAAAACGGGTGGTTGCCATTCTTTTGATCATCTTTTCGATCTCCACTGATATTTTTCCTCAGAAATATGATCTGAAAGTCTTCACAACCAGTGATGGATTGCCGCATAACAATGTCAGGGAGATCATCAGGGACAAATCGGGGTATATCTGGATATGCACATGGGACGGATTAAGCAGGTTTGATGGATATGAATTCAAAAACTATCATCATATCCCGGGTGATTCAACCTCACTCCCCTATTTCTCGGTTGCAAGAATTGTCCTTGACGGGTCGAATGATTTTTGGATACAGGCTGACAACGGCACGCTGGCACGGTTCAACCGGAGGACCGATAACTTCTCGCCAGTCAGGCGGATAAACGGGGAATTGCTAAGTAATTTTCAAAGCATATGCAACGATGAAAAAGGGAATGTCTGGATAATTAATGACAGGATAATATTCAAGTATGATCATTTAAATAAATCCTTCACAAAATATCAGGTCATATCACCACCGGAGGTCAGAGCATTAGGCAGAGGCTATATATTCAATCTTACCACTGAGAATGCAACAACAATGTGGCTGACAAGTAACATAACCTATAAACTGGAAATAAATGAAAACGAAAAGGTTATTAAGGTCACGGATATTTATCAATTCCGCCTCCTGCCCCTGCTTCCTGATAAAATAACCAGGAATGTCGATCATATCACCTGGTTTAAACTTTTTATCGATAAAGCCGGAAAGAAGTGGATCCTGTCAGATCTGGGTTTATTCAAGGTAAACGAGGCTGCACATTCAATAAATGAATTTAACGGCAGGATACCGATAGATGATTTTGCAGGTAAAGAATTTCTTGCATGGGGCGGTAAAGAAGGGGGGCTCATTGTTTACAGACCTAGTGACAGATCAATAATAAAAATACCTCGCGAGAGTGTCCAGCTGGTTAAGTTCATCTGTCCCTCTGAGAAAGATGTGATATGGTTCGCAAACACATCATTTACGGGAAATGCCCTGGGGCTAACAAGGCTTATTCTTACACCTGACTATTTCAGGAAATATACAGATGTGACCAGGGCCGATAATCTTCCTGCAGTATTTTCCATAACTGTCGACATTAATAAAAATGTCTGGCTCGGGATAAGGGGCAGGGATTATATTACAGTAATAACGCCGGATAACAAATTAATAAAGAAATTTACGAAGGCATCAAAGATGCCCGGATATTACGGTCCGATCAGAAGTATCAAAAGAACGCCTGACGGTTTATGGATAGGATATTTTGACAAGCTGCTACTGTTTTATGATTATAAGTCCGGGAGTTTTACCGAATATGATCCTGGCACATATATGTACAGGGCCCTTGAAGTGAGGAAAGATGGTAAATTATATATCGGTAACAATGAAATTATACTTTATGACCCTGCTACCGGCAATAAAGATCTCCTGTATGACTCAATTCCAGGAGGAGGCAACTTCAGATTCAAAATCGGAGAAGACGGAACTCTCTGGTCAGGTACGCCATATGGAGTTGTTCTTAGCTATAACCCAGCAGAAAAGAAGGTCCATGTGTTCAGGACAGTCAATAGTACAAATAACATAGAAGACATTTGTCCCGCTGATAACGGTGATATCTGGCTTGCACTTCTCGGAGGGGGATTAATGAAATATAGCACCATAAGCGGAAAGAGTATTTTATACACAACCTCAGATGGGTTATCAAATAATACGGTATACAGCATATTAAGGGACAAAAAAGGCAATATCTGGGCCTCAACAGATAACGGGATCTCAAGGCTAAACCCGAAAACAGGCACCATCAAGAACTTTGGCAGCGCAGAGGGACTGGATATCATTGAATTCAATTCAGGTGCATCTTTTATTGATGATGACGGCAGATTCTATTTTGGAGGAATGGGGGGTGCGGTCAGCTTTCTTCCTGATAGCATCGACCTTCAGCAGGCAGATTCCTCAGTAAGAAGAATAATCCTTACCAGGTTGACTGTTTCGGGTAAACCAAAAGTCCTGAATAATATTCTGAACAATTCAGACACGATTACTCTTGAGAAAGGCGAAGACAATTTTCATCTCGCGTTAGCAACATCTGATTTTGCCGCTTCAGAAAAGACGATATACCGGTATCGTCTTATAGGGCATGACAGGGAGTGGATCGTGACCGACCATTATAACCGCAATATAAATTACGACAACCTGAAGCCCGGGACCTATAGGCTGGATATTGAAGCTACGAGCAGGGAAGGTGAATGGACGATCCATAAAACTGCTTTCATCAGACTTATCCCCTATTTTTACCAGACATATATATTTAAATTTGTTTTAGCCGGCCTGATCGTATTGATAATTTCTGCAATGGTAGTATTGTACATCAGACAATTAAATCAAAAGGCAAGACAGATCCAGGATGAACTCAGGTTGCGGGCATTGCGGGGGCAGATGAATCCGCATTTCATTTTCAATTCGCTTAACTCAATAAACTATTTTATTTCCAATAATGACAAGATCTCGGCTAACAGGTATATAGCAGACTTTGCAAGGCTGATCAGATCGATCCTGTCAAATATGGGCAATGACTATGTTCCTTTGACCGGCGAGATGAGTTCGATGAAGGACTATCTGGAAATTGAACATTTGCGTTTCGGAGATAAATTCGATTATGTGCTTGAATACCCGGATATTGACATATCTGAAATGATTGCAGTATTCCCAGGGCTGATACAACCTTTTGTTGAAAATGCGATCTGGCATGGGGTCAGGGCGCTTGACCACAGAAAGGGACTGATCAGGATAACACTGTCTTTAATTGATGATCAAAAGATCAGATGCACTATCGATGATGACGGCATTGGAAGAAAAATGTCAGAGGAACTCAGGAAGAACAATGAAAATCATCATTCGAAAGGGATAGCAATTGTCAGGGAAAGATTACAGATTATCAGCAAATTGCGAGGTGTAAACTATATACTGGAGATTTCGGATCTTTATCCCGGCAGGAAACAGACAGGCACAAGGATCGAAATTGATATTCCCTGTAAAGTTGTGCAATAGGAATTTTATTATCTCATAATATATACTAATTTAGTATGGCTGATAAACCGAAGATTGTTTTATGTCTGTTTCTGTAAACCGTTAATCAGGATATGATAAGGTCTGTTGTTGTCGATGATGAAAAACCCTCCCGTGAGGTACTGAGCAATTATCTTAAGGAATATTGTCCGGATGTTGAAGTTGTAGCTACTGCCGGTTCTGTAAAGAGTGCATTCAGGGTGATCAAAAAACAGCAGCCGGATCTTGTTTTTCTTGATATTGAACTTGGCGACGGTAAAGGGTTTGACCTGCTCAACCTTTTCGACAGGATGGATTTCAAAATAGTATTTGTCACGGCCTATTCAGAGCATGCAGTGAAAGCTTTCAGGTTCAGTGCAGTCGATTACCTGCTGAAGCCTGTGAAAATTGATGAGCTGAAGGAAGCAGTTGAGAAGGTCAGGAACTTTAACGGGACATCTGTAAGGTCTGAGAATCTTGAAGCTTTTTTCAATAACCTGAACAATACGTCAAAAACCCTTCCTACACTTGTAATTCCTCATATAAAAGGGTACGAGATCCTTAAGATCTCAGATATTATTATGTGCAGGGCAGACGGGTATTGCACCAACTTCCACCTGATCGGGAACCGTAAGATAGTAAGCTCAAAAAACCTGAAACAATATGAAGATCTTCTTGCTGATCAGAATTTTATCAGGGTCCACCACTCCTTTATTATAAATCTGAATTATGTTACATCCTATTCAAGGCAGGGTGAGATAATACTATCTGAAAATAACAAAGCCTCACTTGGAGATGCCTACAAAGATGGCTTCCTAGGGAGGTTTTCCAGAAGGTAACCTGCCGTTTCCCTGCTTATCCTGCAAGCAGTCAATCCAAAAGTAATTTTGTTAGTCCTTATCTGACCCCTGTTATTGCTACAAGCAGGTCTGTTGACTATGCTGAAATTAAAGAGTTTTTCCAGATCGCTTTAGTTATTTTCGTACAATTGAAAGAAGACCAACAGATAAGTTTCTTCGTAAGATTTTTTCCCCTGCCCGTAAATATCCCACCTGCGGGCACCCATAAAAGAAATGAGCCCGATCCCCGGGCTCATTTCAATTAAAAGATCTATTTTATCTTAACCCAAATAACCTTTGAGTAACCTGCTTCTGGAAGTATGCCTCAGTCTTCTTATTGCCTTTTCCTTTATCTGCCTGACCCTTTCCCGTGTAAGACCGAATTTTTCCCCGATTTCCTCAAGAGTCATCTCCTGGCAGGCAATTCCAAAGAAGTATCTGATAATATCACGTTCCCTTTCGGTAAGCGTTGCAAGCGCCCTGCTTATTTCCTTTGAAAGAGATTCGTCAAGCAACAACTTGTCGGCTACCGGAGAATCAGTATTGGGCAAAACATCGAGAAGGCTGTTGTCCTCACCCTCAATAAATGGTGCATCAACCGATACATGTCTTCCTGAGACCTTAAGAGTGTCAGTGACCTTTTCTTTTGGAAGCTCAAGAACATCAGCAAGCTCTTCAGGTGATGGAGTCCTTTCATACTCCTGCTCAAACTTTGAAAAGGCTTTGTTTATCTTATTAAGTGAACCGACCTGGTTAAGAGGAAGGCGCACGATCCTTGACTGTTCTGCGAGAGCCTGCAGGATTGATTGTCTGATCCACCAGACTGCATAGGAAATAAATTTGAAACCTCTGGTTTCATCGAATTTTTCTGCCGCTTTGATCAGACCAAGATTACCCTCATTAATAAGATCTGGCAGACTCAAGCCCTGGTTCTGGTACTGTTTTGCAACAGAAACCACAAAACGCAGATTTGCCTTGGTGAGTTTTTCGAGAGCGGCCCTGTCTCCCTTCTTGATTCTTTGCGCAAGTTCAACTTCCTCCTCAACCGATATCAACTCCTCCTTACCAATCTCCTGCAGGTACTTGTCTAATGAGGCGCTTTCCCTGTTGGTGATTGATTTGGTTATCTTAAGTTGTCTCATTTAGCCTGAAAAAAATTTTTGCAAAGATAATCCTTTACAAGTTAATAACAAAATATAATTACTATTGTTGCGAGCAGGAGGCGCTATTTATTATCCTCCTGTTTTACAACGCATTATATATGAGGCTAATTATCTCCTGAACTGATAGCTGAAATAGGTTCCGTTTGATTGTATCCCTTCCAATGAAGTAAGGTTTTGTCCATCATCGGTCAGATCGCGGATCTCTGATGCTGACCTGACCTTTTTCCCGTTTATCGTCAGGATAATATATCCTTTTCTTATTCCAAGGTCTTTAAACCGCCCATCATTTAATTCGGTAACCCTAACACCGTAATCAATCCTGTAATTATCACGGTCATCCTGGGAGATCGGCTCAAGCCTTGCACCGAATGCCATGCCTGCACCCTCTCCGGGTTTGACAATTGCTGTGTTATTCGATAGGTTTTTCATCGTTATCGGAACCGTATTCTCCTTACCCTTCCTGATGTAGGTAATGTTAGTCTGGTCACCGGGACGAAATTTTCCAACTTGTTCCTGAAGTTCAGATATAGTGGCAACAGGAATATTGTTCACCTTAGTTATAACGTCTTTCTCTTTAAGTCCGGCCTCCTCAGCAGCCCCTTTGGATGTAACCCCGGTAACATATGCTCCCTTTATCTCCTTAAGTCCTTCCTTGTCAGCAATTTCTGGAGTGACTTCACCAATAGCTACTCCGATTATTGCACGCTGTACCTCCCCGTACTGCTTGAGATCCTCAACGACTTTCTTTACAATATTGACGGGTATGGCAAACGAGTTACCGGCATATGCCCCGTTAGGTGTAACAATCAATGAGGTAATTCCAACCAGCTGCCCGCTGGTGTTTACCAGAGCCCCTCCGCTGTTACCAACATTCAGTGCAGCGTCGGTCTGAATGAAAGACTCGATCTTGTAATTATCGTCTGTAAGTCCAAGATTCCTCCCTTTGGCGCTTACAATACCAGCTGTCACAGTTGATGTCAGGTTGAACGGGTTACCAACAGCAAGAACCCACTCACCCAGCCTGAGCTGATCTGAATCACCAAATTTTATAAACGGCAGGTTTTCCCCCTTGACTTTAAGAAGTGCTATATCTGTACTTGGATCACGTCCCACGATCTGCGCTTCAAATTCACGGTTATCATTCAGCTTCACTGTTACTTTTTCAGCATTTTCGATCACATGATAATTGGTAATTATATATCCGTCAGAGGTGATTATCACCCCGGACCCGTAACCCTTTACCTCCCTGGGCGTATCGCGGTAAGAATCACCATAAAACCATTCCATGATAGGATTGCTGGTCCTCCCCGAATAGGTAGTGCTCGTCCTTACATGCACCACAGCATGAACTGTCAGCTCGGCTGCGTATGTCAGATCTACCTGCCCTCCCGTGGTCTGCTGCATCGATGCAAGAACCGGTCTGGCATCCGCAAAACCTTGCGACAGGCTGTCATTCCTTGAAATTTCTATTTTTTTGCTTTCGAGTCTGGTGTAAGCAAACAGGGCTACGAACGCCCCGAAAGCTGCCATAAAAAGAGCCCCTAACAGATTCTTAAGTTTCATATTGATCCGATTTAATATTTTACTTTTTCTTTTTTGTCCTCTTTCAAATAATCTGACAACAAATGATACATAACTTTATAACTTTGTACCGGACAATTTGTTTATCAAATATCATGCATTTTTTTTAATGACAGCCAGTTGTGGAAAATGATTTAACAACAATTTAACTCTGATGACAATACCTTTTAACAAATACCAGGGAACGGGTAACGATTTCATTATTATAGACAACCGCAAAGCACTGTTTAATCCTGGAGATGCTGAAACCATAAGACTGCTATGTAACAGGAGATTCGGAATAGGGGCTGATGGTTTGATACTTATCTCTGATCGCCCGGGTTACGATTTCGAAATGAAGTACTTCAATTCAGATGGCAACGAAAGTTCAATGTGCGGGAACGGAGGCCGTTGTGTTGCGGATTTTGCACTCCGCCATGGAATAGCCGGGAAGGAACAGAGATTTCTGACCTTCGATGGTGTGCACCGGGCAGCATTAATTTCCGGAAATATTGTCAGACTAAGTATGAATGACGTTGAAAACACAAGAAAAATTGATGGAAACTACTTCTTAAATACCGGTTCTCCGCATTATGTTGTTCCGGTAGATAATGTAAAGGAAACCGATGTATTCACGGAGGGCAGGAAATTAAGAAACTCAGAGAAATTCGCTCCGGAAGGTACAAACGTCAATTTTGTAGAGCTCATGAAGGATGGGATTTTTGTCAGGACATATGAGAGAGGTGTGGAAGTTGAGACCCTTTCATGCGGGACCGGCGTTACTGCATCTGCCATTGCTGCACTCCTTTCAGGACATTTTGTCAACGGCGATATAAATGTGACAACTTCCGGCGGAAAGCTTAATGTTCAATTCAGGATCGACAGGGAAAGGATCACCGATATCTGGCTGACAGGTCCGGCAATGTTTGTATTTGAGGGAATTATTGAATTATAAGGTTGAAAGGATCTTTTGATACACAGAGTTTCACAGAGAAGGCACAGAGAGACACAGAGAAGAAGACCAAGGTACAAGTAGACAAAGAACTCTTAAGACTGACCCGGTATTGCTCTGTAAGAATTCATGGTCAATCTTTGACTTCTATACTCCTGGACCATTAGACCCCAAGACTCCAAGACTCCAAGACTCCAAGACTCCAAGACCCAAGACCCCAGACATTATAATGCAGAAAGAAAAGCTATACGGAAAAACTCTTGATGAGCTGGTGGCAGTTACAAAACGTATTAAGCTGCCTGGTTATGCTGCGCGCCAGATAGCCGACTGGCTTTATAAACAGGAGATCTCATCAATTGATGAAATGACGAATCTGTCAAAAAAGGCCAGGGAACAGCTCAGCTCAGAATATATTTTTGGATTGTCAGCGCCCGAAAGCTTTAAGGAAAGTTCTGATGGCACAAAGAAATACCTTTTTAGTGTCATGGGTGAAAAATTCATAGAGACTGCTTTTATTCCTGATAAGGAGAGGGCGACGATCTGTGTTTCATCACAGGCAGGATGCAAGATGGGATGTCTCTTTTGCATGACAGGCAGGCAGGGATTCCAGGGAAATCTCTCTTCAAACGAGATCCTTAACCAGTTCAGAAGTCTTCCTGAATTCAGGGATATCACCAACATGGTCTATATGGGGATGGGTGAGCCGCTCGATAACCTTAATGAGCTCCTGAAAAGCCTTGAAATACTTACGGCAGAATGGGGATACGCATGGAGCCCGACAAGGATCACGGTAAGCACCATAGGGCTGGTAAACCATATCACGGATTTTCTTTCCCGGAGCAAGGTCCACCTGGCTGTTAGCCTCCATTCGCCCTTTGATGAGGAGAGGAGAAAGCTGATGCCCATCCAGAGGACAAATTCAGTGAAGGATGTGCTTGAAATCATAAGAACTTTCGGTTTCAACGGTCAGAGAAGAGTTTCATTCGAATACATTCTCTTTAAAGGCCTTAACGATACACCTGCCCATATCAATGAACTTGCCCGCATCCTGAACGGCATCAGGTGCAGGATAAACATTATACGATTCCATAAGCTGCCCGGTTCACCATTCGAAAGTCCGGATTCCGAAGCGACAATACTGTTCAGGGATAAGCTGAATGCCAAAGGAATTCTCACAACGATCAGGGCAAGCCGTGGAGAGGATATCCAGGCAGCCTGCGGACTCCTCTCCACACTTGAACTGAATAAGCAAAAATAAAATGTTCCGGATATACCTAATTGCCATTTCCCTTATACTGACATGTTCAGTCAATGCACAAAAGCGATCTTTTGACAGGCTGCTTTCTGATTCATCAATGACCAATGCTTCTGTATCCTTTACAATAAGAGATGCAGATAACGGGAATATTATATTCGACCGGAACGGAGACAAAAGCCTGAGCCAGGCTTCAGTAATGAAGCTCATTACGTCGGCGGCAGCTCTTGAATTACTTGGTCCGGACCATGTATTTACAACGATGCTGGGTTATACAGGTAAAATAAAAAAAGGCAGCGGCATCCTTGAGGGAAATTTGATCATCAGGGGAGGCGGTGATCCAGCCCTGGGCTCCGAAAGATTTTCTGATCACTATGGTAACTTCATGGATAAATGGGTAGATGAGATCCTTAAGCATGGCATAAAAAAGATCCGGGGAAGGATCATAGCTGACGACTCTTACTTTGATTACCAGCCTGTACCCCCTAAATGGAACTGGGAGGATATGGGCAATTATTATGGTGCAGGGGTTTATGGAATATCAATATTTGACAACACCCTTAAAATTCATTTCCAGACAGGTCCGGAAGGAACAAGACCGGTGATCAACGCGACAGAACCTATGGGATCGGATATCTCATTTATAAACGATCTGACAGCAGCCGGATCTGCAGATGAAGGTTATGTGTATTCATCACCTTACGCCCGTAGCGGCTGGATTACCGGCACCATTCCAGTGAACAGGAAGGATTTTATTCTTAAGGCATCCATTCCGGATCCACCGCAGATGGCAGCTGCACTTCTGTGCGAAAAACTGAGAGATAAAGGGATACCCGTAAAGCTTGAGCCTTCAACTGCGAGAAAGATGCCTGGCATCAGTATCCGGGATTTTAAAATGATAACCAGGACAGATTCACCTCCCCTCTCAGCCATAATTTCTGAACTTAACCACGAAAGCGTAAACCTGTATGCCGAGCATCTGGTAAAGGAGCTCGGAAAGGTGGCTAATGGTGAAGGATCCACATCATCCGGTATCAAGGTCATTAAGCAGTTCCTCGACAGCACAGGAGTAAGGTCATCAGGAATGTTCATTGAGGATGGGAGTGGCTTATCACCTCAGGATGCGATAAATTCTGCAGGCCTGACAGAACTGTTGTTCAGAATGAGAAAAAATGGAAAATATTTCAAAGAATATTTTAATTCCATTCCCGGGCCGGGAAAAGAGGGAACCATCAAAAATCATTTCAATGATCAGGTATTTGAATCTTCGCTGCGTGCAAAAAGCGGATCGATGCTAAGGGTAAGAAGCTATGCCGGCTTTATCAATGCAAAATCAGGAAAAAATCTCATTTTCAGCATAATCATAAATAATTATTCCGGGCCATCATCAGCTATCATTTCTCATATTGAAGAGATACTTAAGGAAACAATCCTTGATAACTAGGGGTGCTGGGTGCTAGGTGCTGGGTGTGCCCGGTGTTGATTGTTCCTGACTCTGAATTTACAGATCAAGCAGATCGATAAGGTAAATGAGTGATGCTATTGCGGCATTTCCCAGCTGCAGTTCCCTGATATTTACATTTTCGAGTACATCATTGGCCGAATGGTGATACCAGAAATATCTCTGGCCATCAGGGACATATCCTATCTGCAGGGCACCCAGTGTCTTGAGTGGTGAAATATCTGAACCTCCGCCTCCCTTATCAAAATCGCGTATGTTATATGGCTGGAAAAACCGGGATAGTGATTGCAGTTTCACCAGTCGTGCGCTGTCGCAATCAAAATTGAATCCGCGCGGACTGGTTACTCCCCTGTCAGATTCAAGGGCAGCATAATGTACTTCTCCTTTCCTTTTTGCCTCTGCGGCATAAGTTTTGCCACCTGTACCGGTCATCTCCTCATTCATGAACATGACGGCCCTTACTGTCCGTTTGGGTCTTATACCAAGAGTCTTAAACAATCTGATCATTTCAATAGCCTGAACGCATCCGCCACCATCATCCTGTGCTCCCTCACCAGTCTCCCATGCATCGAGATGACCACCGACAGTGATAAATTCATTTGGTTTTGAGGAGCCCCTGATCTCACCCACCACATTATAAGACAATGTATCAGGATATGTATGACACTCTGAAACAAGAGTGACAGAGAGTGAAGGATCATTCCTGAGCCATTTGCTAAGGCTGTCAGCGCCAATTGTGGATACGGCTACAGCCGGAATTTTACGGACGTTCTCCTCGAACCTGGTCACGCCTGTATGAGGAAAATTATCGAGTGCCTGTGTGGCTGAGCGGACTATTACACCGACCGCCCCGAGTTTTGAAGCTTCTGATGGTCCCTGCGTCCTCTGGTTCACTGCACCTCCGTAGCCGGCAAGTGAGCTGATAAGCTTATTATCTGCAGGCCTGTTGAAAAAAACGATCTTCCCTTCTACCTGCTTTTTCCCAAGTGCTTTAAGTTCATCAAAATTATGCACCTCAACTATCTTCGCATTGATACCGCTATGCGAAGTACCTTCTGATAGTCCAAGAGCTGTGATCGAAAGATCTTCAGACCCCAGTCTGCCGGAAATCATGCTGCAATGTTCATAACCCCTCACCCACCTGGGAACGCTTACCTGCTGAAGCCAGACCGTATCTGCTCCTGCACTGACAAGTGCCTCTCTTGCGAATTGAACTGCTTTGGCTGCTGCAGGTGAACCGCTGATCCTTCCCCTGGTTTGTTTGCACAGATAAGCAAGATTATTCCATGAAGCATTACTACTGAGAGCTTCATCAAAAACAGATCTGATGATCCTTTCAGGCTCCTGTCCTGTCAGAGGTGAAACTTGTCCTGAAAGGAGCAGGAAAATTATTCCTGCGATACTTAGAAAAAGGCGCTTACACATCTATTCTGGCATATCTGGCGTGGGTTTCAATAAATTCTCTTCTCGGGGGTACCTCGTCACCCATAAGCATCGAGAAAATATGGTCAGCTTCTGCAGCGCTTTCAATTGTAACCTGCCGAAGCGTCCGGGTTTCCGGATTCATTGTCGTTTCCCAAAGCTGCTGTGCATTCATCTCACCAAGGCCCTTGTATCTTTGTATTCCGACAGAGGAATCTTTTCCCTGGCCCATCTCCTTTACGGCAGCATCTCTTTCTTCTTCATTCCAGCAGTAACGCTCAGCTTTCCCTTTCTTGACAAGATAGAGAGGAGGTGTTGCGATGAAGATATTGCCTCCCTTTATCAGGTCCTGCATATACCTGAAGAAGAATGTCATTATTAAAGTTGTGATATGTGAACCGTCAACATCGGCATCTGTCATGATAATTATCTTATGGTACCGGAGGCCTGACATATTAAGTGCTTTGCTATCTTCGTCGGTACCGATTGAGAGACCGAGTGCTGTGAAGATATTTTTTATCTCCTCGCTTTCATATATTTTATGCTGCATGGCCTTTTCTACGTTGAGTATCTTGCCCCTCAGCGGCAGGATGGCCTGAAAACTTCTGTCGCGTCCCTGCTTGGCAGTTCCACCGGCTGAATCGCCCTCAACAAGATAAAGTTCGCATTTTGCCGGGTCGCGGTCGGCACAGTCGGCCAGTTTTCCCGGAAGACCTGATCCTGATAGGACATTTTTCCTCTGGACCAGCTCCCTTGCTTTTCTTGCGGCATGCCTGGCTGTCGCTGCGAGGATAACCTTCTGTACGATCTGTCGGGCATCCTTGGGATTTTCCTCGAGGTAATTGGTCAGTGCGCTGCTTACTGCCTGGTCGACCGCTCCCATTACATCGGAGTTCCCAAGCTTGGTTTTTGTCTGCCCTTCGAACTGGGGTTCTGCCACTTTAACTGATATGATAGCTGTAAGGCCTTCACGGAAATCATCCCCGTTGATGTCAAATTTAAGCTTTGAGGTCGCACCGGAATCCTCGGCATATTTCTTCAGTGTGCGGGTAAGCCCCCTTCTGAAGCCGGCAAGATGGGTTCCGCCTTCAATAGTATTTATATTATTGACATAAGAATGGACATTTTCGGAGAATGAGGTATTATACTGCAATGCAATATCCACCGGAACTTCGTTCTTGTCGCTTGAGATATAGATCGGTTTTTCAATAAGCGGCTCCCTGTTATCATCGAGATATCTGACGAATTCGACCAGGCCATTCTCTGAATGGAACTCCTCATACCTTGGTTTGCCTCCGTTCCCGTTTTCAACCAGCTCGCGCATATCCTTGATGGCAAGAATGATCCCCTTATTCAGGAACGCCAGTTCCCTGAGCCTGGCTGCAAGGATCTCAAAATTGAATTCAACTGTCTGAAATATCTGATCGTCGGGCTTGAAGGTAATTATAGTACCTGTGGTATCGATCTTACCGGTTGTTTTTACGGGAGTGACCGGTTTGCCTCTTTCATATTCCTGGGTGAATATTTTACCCTCCCGGTGGATTGTTGCTTTCAGTGTTTCTGAAAGGCCGTTGACAACCGAGATGCCGACGCCATGCAGGCCGCCCGATACCTTATATGAATCCTTATCAAATTTTCCTCCGGCATGAAGGACTGTCATGACTATCTCGAGCGCTGACTTTTGTTCTTTTTCCATTAGGCCGGTAGGAATACCCCTTCCATTATCAGTAACAGTTATTGAACCATCTTCATGAATCAGCACGTCGATCCTGTTGCAATAGCCTCCCAGAGCTTCGTCAATGGAATTATCAATAGCCTCATATACAAGATGATGAAGGCCTTTGACCCCGATATCTCCGATATACATTGCAGGACGTTTCCTTACTGCTTCCAGACCCTCAAGTACCTGAATGCTCTCAGCAGAGTATTCATTGCTGTCAGGTACCTTCTTCTCATTTTCACTCATATTTCTTCTTTTAATTTACTTTTTAAAGGTTAACAATCATATTTAAAATCAGGTCAGAAAGAAGATCCTAAAAGTCCTCTTCAGAAATTACCTTTCCACAGCTTTTTGTACAGGATTTCAGTTCATTTTTCCAAGCCAGGATCACCTCCAGACAAATCTTCTTTTTCCCCGTGATAAATAATTGATTTTATGAATATTATTTAACTCCGCAAATATACTGAAAAATACGTTTTGTGGTGTTAAAATATTCTTAAAAATATGCACTTTTTTGAACATTTTTTTGAACAAAAAAGTCTTGGAGTCCTGGGGTCTGGGAGTCTTGGTGTCAGAAAAGATTTAAATACTTAACTTTACATTATATTGTCTAACTAAATCGTGCTAAAATGGGAACCGTTAAAAATTTTGAAGAGCTGGAAATATGGAAGCTTTCCAGGGAACTTGTTAATCTGATCTATGCAGACTTCATAAAATGCAAGGATTTTGTATTCAGTAACCAGATCACATCCGCTGGCATTTCTATAATGAATAATATTTCTGAAGGTTTCTGCAGATACTCTGATCTGGAATTCAGGCAATTTCTGAATATTTCAAAAGGATCAGCAGGAGAAGTTAAGAACATGTATTACATAGCTGAAGACCTCTCATATATTTCATCAGAAAATGCTTTGGACCGAAGAGAAAAATGTCAAAGTCTTATTAATCGTACCGGGAGTCTTATGAAATACCTTAAACCTAAAAAGTCTTGACCCCAAGACCTCAGACAATTACAGGCTATATGTAAAACCTGCCATGAAGATAAACCTCTGGGTCGGGAAATAGGCCCATTCATAGTTTTTCGAAAACGAAATATTATTCAGCTTCACCCAGAAGGAAAGTATTTTAGTATATCTGTATTCCGCGGAAAGGTTAAAGCTCAGCGTGGATGGCACACTTATGTAGTATGAGTTCCGGAGGTTGTGATACTCGCGTGTAATAAGAAGTTTTCTTTCTCCCAGCGCATTAAGCCCTGCCCCTGCGATGATCTTATCTATTAAATTATATTTGACCATCAGAAGTGCATCCCATGAAGGCTTGTTCCAGGGATACTTAAAGGTAATCATTGTATATTTATAATAGTTTGCACCGGCTTCCAGCCAGATCTTGCCGGCAATTTTTCCGCTCATATCTCCATGAACATTCAGAATATCAGCATCATCCGTGACCGGAAGAAAATATTGACCCCTGTGTTTTACGGCCGTAGTGTCTAAAAGAATATAGTTCGAAAAGAATAGCATATTATTGACGATGGAATATGAAGCAAAAACCCTGTAAGTGCCTTCAATACCTGTCTCGCCCCTGAATCCGGCTTTAACCTCAAGGGCATAGTTGGTATTCTTTAAGTCGTAAAGTTCTTTCCCGGGAAGAATGTACGGATTCTCATCAATAACATTTAAAGGGTTATTATTCTCCATTCGTCCCGTCAGTTCTGCAAGAAAACCAATGTAATCAGGCACAATTTTAAACCCGAAGCTTACATCGGGGTAAATATGGAATTTCGTCTGGCCGGTATAGTCCTTGTCAAGAAGCGCTGTCAGTCCTGCATTCAGATCCCATTCACCCGTGCTTTTCCTGATAAAAGGATTAATTGATACCAGGTATTTTGAATCGAGCGAAACTGAATCTGACGGCTTATAATAGTTGAAATCCAGCTTTGCTCCGGCATAAAAACCTTTCCACTGCTTAGCCATCTCGCCTGTGATCCCAAAATTATGCTGATAAAAATTAGTTCCGCTTGAAAAGAAGTTATAACCGAGCCTGATATTATAAGACAACACTGAAGAGTCGAGCCTGGAAGAGGCAAGTCCAATATTGGCTCCGGCGTTATAATAATTAAGTCTTATATCCTTTTTTGCAGGGTTATAATCGGTAAAGCTAGTATCATAGCCATAAGCATACCTTGTCTTCTGGGCAAAATCAACTGAGCCATCAAGTACCGATCCTTTCAGGAATTTTGTCCCGTAAACGGAGGCATCATTGTCCATGTAACCCGCAAAAGCCTTTTTATTATTCTGAAGTTCAACCTTTCCGTTGGTTGAGAAATGGCGCGCATAAAATCCAACTGCTCCTTTTTTTGACCGTTGATTTGTTATGCTTATTTCTGCTATCGGCGTTAAGAATGTTCCAAAGCCCAGGTTTATGTAACTATTATAAAGCTTTGGAAGAGGATCGGGCAGCATTGCTGCAGGTTTCACAGGAGTTACATTATAAGCTGGCATGAAAGGATAAGTCCTGACATGATAAACAAACTCAGGTTTCATTCCTGCGGTATCTGTCATGTCAGGAAGATAGCTCTTCTTCACGACATCCGGCAGGGAAGGTTTATAGGGATTGTACAGGGTAACCTCCCTTTTGAGTCCGGTCTCCTGGTTATTCTGAGCCAGAACAGGAATTGCCAGAAGAATTATTATGACTGATATAATTGCTTTTTTCATAATTTTCAGTGTTTCCTGTTTTTATTTCCCGGGGGCTGGTTGTAAGTTCCTGACCATACGTGAAGTATCAGCCGGGATGACCCTGACTGAATTCAGAGAATCGAGTTTGGATCTCACTTCATCAAGAATTCCGTCCGAATCAACAGGATAATTGTCTTTCAGACCACTGAGTGTTGCCCTGGCCTGGACAGTGTCACCCTGCCTGATGCTGATGTCGGACAGAAGAATGAATGTACGGGCCATCCAGTACTGGTGAGGAGTATTTTTATCGATAAATTCATTTATCACCTTTTCGGCATCGGCTTTTTGTCCCTTCTTATCAAGTATTTCTGCAACCCTGAACTTCGATTCTGCTCCCTGCACACTTGATGTTTCATTTGAGATCCGCATGAACTCCTTCAGGGCTTCTTCGTACTGGTTAAGGCTGTAGTGAGCTTTGGCACTCATGAATACGGCTTCCCTCAGAAACTCGTCCGGAATATTTGCGGTTGAGGTTATCCTGGATGCCACAGCAATGGTCTTCTCAGCATCACCGGCCTGGTAGGCCGATCTCAGCTGACCTCTCAGAGCTGTAAGTATGACCTCCTGTTTGTCAGTCACCTTTTCGAGCTGCTCATAGCACCCAAGGGCCTTCAGGTAATCCTCGTTCCCGAAATATATAGTTGCGGCTTCCTGTAAGGAAGGCTCGGCGAATTCGTTGCCCGCCGATTTTCCAACCTCCAGGTAACCGGCCAGGGCTTCCTCTTTATTTCCTTTGGTCATCGCGCATTCGGCAAGGTAATAAATGGCATTCACCCTGAAGCTTCCATTGCTGAACTGGCCGAGATAATTCCTGAATATTTCCGATGCCTTATCACAATCGCCCTTCATATAGAGCTTTTCTCCAGATCCATAAAGAAGTGAATCCTTTTCAGCAAGATTAACATCGCTGTTGCCATTAAGCGTTTTCAGATAGGAAAAATATGACTCCACGTCATTCATCTCTATATAGGTGTTTTTCAAACCCGTAAGGGCATATCTTGCTTCAGGCGTCGATGGATATTTCTCTATCACTTTTCTAAACTGGTCTATTGCTTTCTGATTCTCACCCAGGTCGAAATAAAGCAGTCCCAGCTGAACTATTGCTTTTGGCACATAAGGGTTGTCAGGATATGAAGCAATGACCGAGTTGAAGTCGCTTTCTCCAAGACGTGATTCCTTAAGTACCACGTATGTCCGGCCTCTTTCATAAATTGCCCCGGGCACATATTTTGATTTTGGGTATTTGCTGATCAGGGTTGTAAGAATATCAGCCTTACCTTTCTGATTATTTGCCAAACCGAGGGAAAACCCTTTCTGGAACATCGCATAGTCCGGATCAACCTTGCCGTATTCAATAACCTTGTCATAATAGGTAATTGCCAGCGGATAGCTGGTCGTAATGAAGTAGCAATCTGCGATCCTGTTCCTGGAGTCAGCCAGCAGATCAGGCCTGACTGATGAGGCTGATGATTCAAATGTTTTGAAATGGTTCAATGCGCCGGAATAATCCTTCTGGGTAAAGAGGGCATATCCCAGATTATATCTGACAAGGTCATACTCCGGCAGGGTAGTTGAACCCGGTATTCCCATGAATGTCTGGTAATCTGCAATTGCCCTGTCATATTGTCCAAGCCTGTAGGAAGCCTCACCCCTCCAGTAAATTGCCCTTGCCCTTAACTGGCGATCGTATTTGTCGTACTTAAGTGATTTGTCGAACATTGTTACTGCAGCCTCAAGTTCCATGTTGTTCACCAGTTCCAGGCCACGAAAGAAAGCAACTCTCTGATAGGCTGCCTCAAGGCGCTCATCCTTGTTTGCTATCTTGTCGAGTGATTCAAGGGCAGCTTTGTAGTTTTTTAACTGGGTATATGCTGTTACCAGGTAATCATAAACCTCTGCAATCCTCTCCGATCCGGGATAGAGGTCGATATACTGCTGGAAAGCCTTGATCACCTCACCGAATGGAGAATATGATGTCTCATACATGACCTTGGCATAATTAAAGAGTGATTCCTCCTTAAGGTTCTTGTCAAAATTCATGGCAGAGGCCTGCCCGAATGCAAATTGTGCCCTTGCCTTGTCTCCCTTATTGATGTAGCAGTCGCCAAGGAGGCACCAAATATTCTGACTCATGAGGTCCGGAGTAGCTGTAAGGTCAAGAAATATCTTTATCGCCTTGTCATAGCTGGCTGTTTTGTAATAACAGTATGCCAGGGGGTATTTATCTTCACGGCTGCCTGTTCTTGCACCGGATGCATATTTTTCAAGGTAACCTATTGCATCACTGTAATTCCCTTTATTATAATATGCATCGCCAATGAATTTGTAGAGTTCTGTGGCCCTCTGTTGTCCTGCCGTTTTAAGCAGATCAGGCGCTATTGAAAGTATCCCGTCATAATCCTTCCGGATGTAAAGGATCTGAACAATATAAAAAGGCACCACGGCACCGAATGTCTCATCTTTTCTTAGTCTCATAAATCCATCATAGGCGGTCTCATACTTTTTATCCTCATAGGCAATATGTGAAAAATAATAGAGTGCCGGGGCTGAGTAATCGGTATCGATGTCTTTAATTTCGGAAAACATCAGCAGAGCCGTGTTTTTGTCTCCCTTCATATAAGCGGAGTACCCGTATCGGAAGCAGAAGAGAGGCATTAAATCCTTTGAAAGGAGGAGCCTGTTGACAGGTTGATAATAGCGGGCAGCTTTTTTGTAGTTCTTGTTTTGATAAAAGAAATCTCCGAGAGCGAGGTAGGATTCGTTTAATCTGTCACTACCCGGATGAGTTGAAATATACCGGTTCATCCTTGCTTCCGCATCGCTGTGAAAAAGTCTCAGGGCAGCCAGTGCTCCGTAAAACTCTGCATCGTCTTCATGCGACAGCATTTCGTTCTTTCCCGATCCAAGATATAGATCAAGGAAATGTAAGGCGGCAGGGTACTTTTCCTTTCCGTACATTTCCATACCAAGGGTAAAAGTTGAGTTAAGATCAGTCCCCAGAAAAGATACCTGAGCCCCGACAACCTGAAAAAGGAATATCGGGAGAAGGTAAAATAATAAGGCTCTTTTTTTGTTCATAATTATTTTTTTAAAGCCTGCCAGGCAGTCCATACCTGATTCAGGCACAACTCCAGGAATCGTTGTAATATACTGTGATCAAGCCACATAAAACAATTCCGGCTCTAGTCTGCCAAGTTGTAAAATTACAACTATTAAACGCCTGTGTCCGGCCTTTAGTACTGATTTTATCAACATCCAAATGTTAATTATCAATTCTTTCCTTATTTTGCAGTCAATTAATTCATTCATGCAGGAGAATCTTCCCCTTGATACAATAATTGAGTTTGCCGGTTGCAATATTTGGCAGCCCGATCACCTTGCCCTTTCTGATGTTAGCTTCAGGGTCGACAAGGGAGAATTTGTTTATCTCGTCGGAAGGGTTGGGAGCGGAAAAACAAGCCTTATAAAAACCATTAATGCCCAGATACCACTCCGGGAGGGCATGGCTGTTGTTGCGGGATATAATCTGCTGAAGATTAAGGAAAAAAACATCCCCTTGCTAAGAAGAAAGCTTGGAATTGTCTTCCAGGATTTTCAGCTTCTGATCGATCGCTCTGTTTATGAGAACCTCGAGTTTGTGCTCAGGGCTACCGGCTGGAAAGAGAGGAATGAAATTGAAATGCGTATCACAGAGGTGCTTGAGAAAGTTGGACTCGGGCCAAAGGGTTTCAAGATGCCTCACCAGCTTTCAGGCGGAGAGCAGCAAAGGGTCGTTATAGGAAGGGCACTACTTAATGATCCTGATATTATACTGGCAGACGAACCCACAGGTAACCTTGATCCCGAAACCTCAGAAGGAATCATTAAGCTCCTTAAGGATATAAGCAGGAACGGAAGAGCTGTTATCGTTGCCACTCATAATTATACTCTCCTGAAGAAGTTTCCGTCGAGGACACTCAAATGCAGTGAGGGAAGACTTTCGGAAGTGAGGGATGAAGAAGACATGGAGCTAATTAAGTAAGGCGCAAAGGCGCAAAGGCGCAAAGGCGTAGAGGCGTAGAGGCGTAGAGGCGCAGAGGCGTAGAGGCGCAAAGGCGTAGAGGCGCAAAGGCGCAGAGGAGCAAAGGAGGTATGGACAAAACCGTGTTACTCCGTGGTTATATTCTTTGACTCCAAGACTCCAGAACATCACTTAAACAATCTGACAGGCCAGGGAAGTGAATTCCTGAAAATCCTGTAATAAGGATGATTTATGCTTCCGAACGATTCCATGAATGAGGCTATTGAGGGAATTGATGACCCTGCAAAATCGAGGATCTTTCCCGATGCGGCATTTTGACGGATTATTTCATTAACTGCATAGTAACCTGTCCTTTTTTCCCTGCTTTTTTCTGAATTTGCCGTAAACAGCAATGTAACAGAACCTCCTACATCAATATGAAAGATACCGAAAATAAGACTCTTTGATGAATCCCTGACTCCAACGATCTTTCCTTTACCTGAATTTATGCAATAATCCATCAGTTTCTCCAGTCTCTCATAATCTCTTGGCTTTACACCACTTAGTTTTGATCCGGTATTTGTTATAAACAGTTTAATAAGTTCATCCGGCCTTATATCGGAAACAAGGTCAATCTTTTTCTTCGAAGCAAGATTGATATTCCTTCTGCAATCAGAAGAAAAGTTTTCAAATAACCGGTCGTACGATTTTTCAAGATCAAGCTCATAATTGTACCTCTCAGTTATTTTAAAACCCCGGTGGTCTGTTTTCTGGCCGACTGAAAGGTCAATGAGCCTGTAAAATTCCGGCATATAATCGAGAAATTCAGTAGTTGCCGTTTCAGTTGACTTATCGGGAGAATATGTTCCAAGCTGCTGCAGGAATATCGGGGTGGCAATGTATTTGAACCCGAAACGTTCACGTGCGGGAACCGGGAATACCGAATCGTAATCATCATCTATAAGTGCCTCCCACCCGGGCGCCATGATATCGAGATACCATGAACAGGCATATGGTTTTGAAGATGGTGAAGCTGCTATGCAGGCATCCCACATCTCCCTGTCTATCTCATGGTTCTTCAGATATACGATCATTGTTGCTGTAATTTTAACATTGATTCAAACAATCCTCTCCATCCATGCCACTCACCGGTTTCCAGGAGGGATGTGTTATGCCATATGGTCATAAAAAGTCCCCCTACATTTCTAGTCTCGTCGATCAGACCCGAAACCACTTCACCGGCTCCCTCAGGAGTAAGGTTTTTATATTGATAAAGTGTTGCATCCATTATCTGAAACGGGAAAATATGAAGCTTTGTTGTTTTGTCTGCGAGCAGGTTGTAATAAAAATATGGTCTGGCAATCCCCGCCCTGAAGCCCGGTTCATCAGCGTAACCCATTGAATAATCCTCAGTTATACCGGCAGATAGCAGGTTGGCATAGGAGACGGGAAATTTCAGTTTGAGATAATGAAACCTGGACAAGATAATCTTAATACTAAGAATTTTTTCAAGCCGCTCTTTCTCCGTTTTCAGCCTGTCCTGATCTTCTGATGCTTGGAAGGAAGGATGAAGTCCGGCTGAAAACCGGCCAGCAATTTTTTTTATTAGCTTGCAGTACTCCTCGTTGTTCCACGAAGGCTGTCTGTCGAACCTTGACCTTTCACCCGTCGGAATAAAGAACCGGGCGTCATTACCCGACTCATCAATGGTTGCAATTATATAATCAAATACATCCCAGGGATCTTTTTCTCCCCTGGTGACTATTCTGTAACGTTCTCCTGCTTTTCCTGACTGCTTTCCGATCTCTTTTATCAGACCTCCGAGGTTTCTGAATACATCCTTACCAAGGTATTCAAAGGGTTGATCCAGATCGATCGTGACGAGGGAGCGGAAAAAATTCTTCCTGAATACCATGTTCTGAAATTTCACAACCAGGAGCCTGGTCCATTCTTTTACCCAAAGATCGACGACAGGCTTCATCAGGAACCCGTTTTTCCATGAGAGGGAGCTGTGAGCGCTGAACCGCCCGAATTCATCAGGTTCAAAAGGAAGATGCTCTTCATACCGGGTAATGAGGTAGAATGAGGCTGCAAAAATATCAAACGGAAGGTCACAACCAGGTGGTGATTGGAAGAAAACGGGTAATCCTCTCCATTCACTCACAGTAATTTCCTGGCTGGTAACACCTGATTCAAAAAGCAGCTGGCCGGGATGGATCCTGAATGATCCCTTCACCTCTTCCGATGAGTAATTTATCACGGGATTTTTTCCAAGTTTTCTCTTGTCTGTAATAACCTCCCACTCGATGCCCATGATATCACCAAACAGAACAGCGGCAATATACCTTAGCCTTGGTACATCACTGGAAGTAAATATTTTAAGCGATCCGGGGTCCATTCCTACAAATTTATGAAAATTTAGGATCAAATACTACGGCGAGAGCTTGCTGTGTAATAAAAAAAGGGTGCCTTGTCCGGGCACCCTCTCACTATCTTAAAGTAAAATTAGTCTACTTTTTTCACTTTAATTGCAACAGGTCCTTTATCCCTTTGTTCCACTTCGAACTCAACGGCCTGACCTGTCTCAAGGGCAGTGTGGGCAACTTCCAGACCTGAACGATGAAGGAAAATATCCTTGCTGTCTTCAGTCTGGATGAAACCATAACCCTTTACTCTGTCATACCATTTTATTGTACCTCTCATTGTTGTATTGTTTTAAAATTCTACCTGTAATCGTCTCTTCTTCTGCGGTCGTTATCGCCGCCTCTGAAATTTCTTCTTTCAGGTCTTTCAATAGATTCATTGACAATGATGTTCCTTCCGCCAACGTTAGAACCATTAAGCTCTTCGATAGCTTTCTTAGCTTCTGCCTCATTAGGCATTTCAACGAAACCAAACCCTTTGCTTTTGCCAGAGTATTTGTCAAAAATGATTTTGGCTGAAGTAACTTCGCCGTAACCTTCAAAGAGTTCTTTTAATTCTGTTTCCTGCATTTTAAAGTTCAGGCTTCCTACGTAAATGTTCATGTTATTTTAAATTAAAGTATTTGTAAAACAGGCACAAAGGTGGGTGATATTTTTCTAAAAAAAAAATAAAAATGACATATATGATCTCTGATTGCGATTTTTTGGGTAAAATTTTACTTCCAGAGGGCTTCTGGACTCCTGGAATTAAAGAACTTAACCACGGAGTATCACAGCTTCTCCCGATCTATCGGGGGAGTTTTACACTGAGTGGCACCACTGTCTGTCTCTCTGGTTCTCTGCGGCTCTCTGTGCCTTCCCTGTGGCTCTCTGTGTAACTTCTTCCTTCCACTCTCACTTCTCACGATTCACCTCTCATTTCTGATCATTTCTACTTTCTGTTTCGAATGAAAATATGCTTGATATTGTCCCTGCCCGATTCCCTTTCGTCTATCTCAAAATCCAGCGATCTTATCAGTGGTGTAAGCTTTGTAAACCCAAAGTTACGCGGATCAAAATCCGGCTGTTTCTTAAGGATAAGATTCCCGACATCTCCAAGAAAAGCCCACCCGTTTTCATCTGCCAGATCGGATATTGAGTTTGCTATTAACCTCCTGACCTTCCATGTTGAAGATTGCTGGTCGTTTTCCTCCTTCGGCTTTGCAAGACCCTTCTTCTTCCCTTTCTGCCTTGATTCGACGGCGCTATCCCCGGCTGATCCGGCTGCATTTATTATCTCAAGGTATATGAACTTGTCGCAAGCCACAATGAATGGTGGAGGAGTCTTCTTTTCGCCCAGTCCTATTACCTTCATCCCAGCTTCTCTTAACCTGGTGGCCAGCCTTGTGAAATCGCTGTCGCTCGACACAATGCAAAAACCGTCAACTTTACCGGAATAGAGTATATCCATTGCATCGATTATCATTGCAGAGTCGGTTGAATTCTTTCCGCGTGTATAGCTATACTGCTGAACAGGTGTGATCGCATTCTCTAGAAGTACCGATTTCCATCCCGAAACAGTCGGCCTGGTCCAGTCACCATAGATCCTTTTAAAGGTCGGTGTCCCGTATTTGGCAATTTCCTCCAGCATTCCCCTGACATTGATATAGGGAACATTATCCGCGTCTATAAGGACTGCAAGTCTAAGATCATTAATTGTTTGCATTTTTATTTATTTCAAACTGTAACAAACCGGTTTCCTGATAAATTATTACTTATCAATAAATCATAAAATTACAACAATTTCCGGTCCGGCACTCCTTATTACCCAAATCATCCGGAAAGTTTATTGATTAATTAATATCAGTTTCAGTACTGATTTTTTTAAAGTCTCCTGAAAAATCTTTTTATTATCTTGACACCTTGGTTTAAGACTGAAAACAGAGCCGTTGTGAAAAAATACAGGTACCTGATCTATTACATTCTCACCATCGGTGGCTTTTCATTCCTGATGTACATTGTTGTGCTCAGGGGTGAAACTCTGAACTCAGTCAGTCATGAAGGGGCAATGAATATTTCGATCCTGACAGGACTCGGTCATTTCCGTGATGCCCTGAAGCAAAATGTATCAAATGCTCTTCCCCTTCTTCTTCTTCAGATAATCACAATTATAAGTTTTGCAAGGCTTTTCGGTTATCTATGCCGGAAGATAGGCCAGCCTGCAGTTATCGGTGAAATAATAGCCGGCATCTTCCTTGGACCATCAGTTCTGGGAATAATAGCTCCGGGCGTTTCCGGATTCATTTTCCCTGAAGGATCACTTACCGTTCTTCAGTTCTTCAGCCAGATCGGGCTTATTCTCTTCATGTTCATTATTGGCATGGATATCGATCTGAAGCTTCTGGGGAACAGGGCACCAGAAGCATTTGTGGTCAGTCATGCCAGCATTATAATCCCTTTCACACTGGGAATGGGACTTGCATATTTTATATACACAAACCTTGCTCCTGCAGGTGTTCCGTTTCTCTCTTTTGCCCTCTTTACAGGTATATCGCTGAGTATTACTGCCTTCCCGGTGCTTGCCCGTATCCTGCAGGAGAGGAATCTCATCAAGACCAGGGTTGGAGTACTTGCGATCACCTGCGCTGCTATTGATGATATCTCAGCATGGTGCCTGCTTGCAGCACTTATAGCAATTGTCAAGGCTGGTTCGTTTGTCAGCTCCCTCTATACAATACTTATTTCGATATTATATGTGGTAATAATGCTAAAGGTTATCAGGCCCTTCCTGCAGAGGCTTGGAGAGCTATATACAAGGAGGAGCGGGATAAGCAAACCCTATGTCGCAATTTTCATTATAACACTTCTCATTTCATCATACATAACTGAAATAATTGGTATCCATGCAGTTTTCGGGGCATTTGTAGCCGGAGTGATTATGCCTCCAAATGTCAGCTTCAGAAAGATCCTGATAGAAAAGATAGAAGACCTTGCGGTAATCCTCCTGCTTCCGATCTTTTTCGTGATATCCGGGCTTCGTACAGAGATCGGTTTGATAAATTCTGTTTATCTGTGGAAGATAACAGGACTGGTGATCCTTATAGCCGTTGCCGGAAAGTTTGCAGGAAGCGCCCTGTCGCTGAAGTTCGTTGGCCAGACATGGCGAAACAGCCTGATAATAGGGACACTGATGAACACGAGGGGCCTGATGCAGCTTGTGGTTCTGAGTATAGGATATGATCTGGGTGTTCTTTCACCTGCCGTGTATACCATAATGATCATAATGGCTCTCGTTACGACCATGATGGCAGGCCCGGCCCTGGATCTTATCGATCGGTTTAATCCTGAAAAAAAGGACCAGGGCAGAGATAACGGGCTGCCAGACCGGTTCAGAGTACTTATTTCCTTTGGAAACCCTGATAATGGAAGGCTTATGCTGAAGCTGGCCGGAAGCTTCATTAATAAAAGAAGCGAGCTGATCTCAATAACCCTTTTGCACCTGTCACAAGGCTCTGATCTCCATAAATTCAATGCGGAAGAGGATGAGCTGGAAAGTTTCATGCCTTTACGCAGTGAGGCTGACAGTCTGGGGATCAGGATCGGTACCATTTTTAAGACTTCACAGGATATTGAACGTGACATTATTGAGACTGCCAATTCTGGCAACTACGACCTGATAATCGCCGGAAAAGCCCATACCCTGTATGAAGGATCAATGATAGGCAAGATGCTTCAGATAATTACAAGGGTGACTAACCCTGGCAGGATCTATAACTCCATAAGGGGAACGGAAAAGCTGTTCTCCAGGAGTGTTTTTGACGGACCTACCAGGAGACTTGTCAGGTCAATAAAGATTCCTACAGGGATTTTTATTGATAACAATTTCATTGACGCATCCAATGTTATTGTACCTGTCTATTCCGCCGAAGATGTTTTCATTTTTTATCATGCATCCAGGCTGGGACTCAACAACGGTTCTAGGATCAATATTCTTGATTTTTACAACCAGATCGAGTATAATGAAGAGATGAAAAGATCGCTGGAAGATCTGAAGTCGGCATGCCCTGAAAGTGTGGAAACGATCTTACCTGAAAGGATCTATGAGACTCTGTCTTCTGAATATGACCTGTTGCTTGTTAGCCTGGATGGATGGCAAAAATTTGTTCATGATAAGCATATCTCATACATGCCTTCCGCTCTTATTATCAAACCTCAGCAGAGCTGATTCAGAGAGGTTTCATCTTAACCATAACCACTCCCCTTCCTGCAACCCTGGCGGTAAATTTATCTTTGAAGCTGCCAATATTTTTCTGTCTCCAGAGGTCCCTGACCATCTGTTTCCCGGTTATTCCAAGGTCTTCCCATGCGACAGTTACTCTCTGTTCCTCCTGACCCCGGTTGAAGAGTCCGACTGCAACTGATCCATCTTCCAGTTTTCTCATCCAGACCTCGGAGTTGCCGGATATTGAAACCCTGTATCCTGGTTTTCCGAGAGGATCCTGGTCCACCTCAATAATTTCATCATTTGTCAGAAGGCTCAGTGTAAAATCATCCAGCCTTGTTATATCACCGCTGAAGATAAACGGGGCAGCAACCAGTGCCCAGAGTGAAACATGGGTATATTGTTCATCGGGTGTCAGCGGTGTGGGGACCGTCTGTCCTTTCCAGTTGCTCAGGTAACCTAGAAGGAGGTAATCAGGATCATTCCATCCGCCTGGTCCCCCATAGAGGTGCAGGTTGTTTTTGCTGTAAACATCAAATCCGTCCCTGAAAACAGCAGCTGCAATTCCCTCGAAAGATCCTCCCAGATCATCAGCGGTTCTCCAGCTGTTTCCCCCGGCCGACTTTCCCCATTTCCAGACTTCTCCCATACCGTACTGGCAAAGATTAAGGACAATATCGCGGTTTTGCTTTTTAAGAAATCCGCTCATCAGGATATACGGTTTTTGAAGTGCAGATAAAGAATCGTTTCTTAAACCATTATTATATGAGCACCAGTCGTATTTCAGAAAATCGTATCCCCATTCAGCAAATCTTTCAGCATCCTTTTCCTCATGACCAAATGATCCGATATGCCCTGCACAGGTAAATGGCCCGGGGGAGGTATAAAGACCGGCTTTTAGTCCTTTTGAATGTATATAACCGGCCAATGCTTTCATGTCGGGAAAACGTTTGTTGGAGTTAATCTTCCCATCCTTGTCCCTCGGTTCACCCAGAAGGGCAGAATCCTTTGCTCCAGGTTTTACTGCCCAGCAATCGTCAATATTCACATAGGAATAACCATGGTCAGCCATACCTGAACCTACCATTGCATCAGCGGCTTCTCTCATAATCTTATCAGTGACATGGTTCTCCCAAACATACCAGCTGTTCCAGCCCATATATGGAGTCAGGGCAAGCTGGTCGCCGCATACGATTTTAAATGATCTTTCAGCTTTGCCTTTTGTATTAGTTACCCTGAATGTGACCTCATATTCACCTGCATTACCAAGTGAACCGGTGATCTGTCCGTTTGATTCATTGCATGCAAGACCATCCGGAAGATTCACAACGTCATACTTCATCGGTCTGTCACCCGTGGCAGGAATCCGGTAAAGGAACGGAGAACCGGGTCTTACTCCGAAAAGCCTTGTGCCATTGATCCTCGGTTCCGGACCGGGTTTTGGTGTAAGGATAAGATTGTCGCCTCCGGAACAGGAATAAAAGATCACAACTGCAGAAAATACAAGTAACCTTAATGATTTCATATGGATAGTTTAATGATCTATGCCTGCTTACCTGTCATTTCTGATATATCCAGACGGAGAATCGTTGTCCTGGCTAACTCCTTTGCGTCATAATCCAACATCCCCTTCGCTCCGTAATGGTTCATTATCAGATCCAGCGCTCTTCTTCTCTCCGCTTCAGTGTCTGCAATTGAGAGCAAGCCATAGCCCACAATGCTTTTGTATTTCATTCCCCAGGCGCATGCCTTAGAGCCTTTATAAAGGATGTGATCTGTATCAATCTGAAAGCAGACGAAGTTGTTTTTCCCGATAAGTTCAATTTTTCTGCCTTCAGGGGCGCTATGGAAATAGAGGATATTGTTTTTGCCTGTGGTGTATCCGTAATTCATTGTTACAATATATGGAACATTGTTGTCGGCAAAAGCAACCCTGCAGACATCGGCTGAGACGAGTATCGATTCAATGATTTTAATATCAGTGATTTTCCTTTCTTTTCTTCTCATTTGTTCTATTAATCTTATCTATTCTGATACGGACCGGGCAATCCTCGCTGTGCGCTCCCGGAAGATATCCGGTACTTACCAGAAACTCCTTAACGATTTCTCCCCCGGTAAACCTGAATGTTTTCCTGAATAACTTTGTCCATTGATCAAGGCTGTGCATCTCAATCGACATTTTATCAAGCCATTTTTTGAAGGAACCATAATCATTCCTCAATCGGAGGATGATCTTTGCATTTTCTATGGCAGCATTGATTTTGAGCCTGTTCCTGATTATACCGGTATCATTCATCAGCCTGGCAAATGCCTGGTCGTCATAACCGGCTACACTTTCAATTTTATAATTATCAAAGGCTTTTCGGAAATTATCCTGTTTTCTCAGGATAAGGATCCAGTTGAGACCTGCCTGGTTTATTTCGAACATCAGCCGCTCAAACAGTTCATCATCATTTTCAATAGGAAAACCATAATGATTGTCATGGTATTCTTTGTGAAGCCTGAGAGTCTCTCCTGTTATCGTTTCCAGATACTCACAGTAAGTCATGGCAGCCGGATAACTTGATTTATATAGAAAACCCTCTGGTTCATACGCTGTAATTAAATTAAATTCATTAAAAGTAAAGATTTTTTATAACTTTGCCACCGCTTCAGAAAATAACATATTTTAATAAAATAAAACCGATCAATATGGGAAAAGGCGATAAGAAAACCAGAAGAGGAAAGATTTTCCTCGGAACTTATGGCGTTAGACGCCGCAGGAAGAGAACAAATAAGCCAGAGATAACCCCTGAAATCATTAAGATGAAAGAGGTAAAGGAAAAGAAACCTGCAAAGGAGAAAAAAGAGGTAAAAATAGCTTCTGAAGTTAAGGCTGTGACGGAAACTGCAGTTGTAAAGGAAGTTACAGCTGCGATGGAGACCAAAGCGTTAAAGGAAAAGAAAGAAATAAAAGCTCCGAAAGTTGTAAAAGAGAAAAAAGAGGCTACGGAAACTAAAGCAGTAAAGGCAGTAGAGGCAATAAAGGCAGTAAAGGCTGAAAAGGCAGTAAAGGCTGAAAAAGAAGTAAAGGCTGAAAAGGCGGTAAAGGCAGTAAAGGTAGTAAAGGTAGTAAAGGTAGTAAAGGCTGAAAAGGCAGTAAAGGCAGTAAAGGCTGAAAAGGCAGTAAAGGCAGTAAAGGCTGAAAAGGCAGTAAAGGCAGCAAAGCCTGAAAAGGCAGTAAAGGCAGCAAAGCCTGAAAAGGCAGTAAAGACAGCAGCAAAGGCAGTAAAGCCTGAAAAAGCAGTAAAGGAGAGCCATAAGGAAAAGGAAGAAAAGCCTAAAAAAGAGAAGAAGACAAAATAAAGTCAGAAATAAATAAATAATTAGGATTTAAAAGCGCAGTATCTCACTGCGCTTTTTTTAATTTTGAATAATACTTCAAGTATCCATAAACTGTCAAGTTCACTCCATGAAGATCCTGTTCAATGATATTTCATTAATACCCTGGAGCCTGAAATATGCAGCCAGATTGGCCGAAATAGCCAATAATAAAAAAATCGCTGATAACCTTCGCGACGGACTTCCCAATCCATATTCGATCAATGATGCCAACAACTGGCTGAATTCAATAATACCGGTTAACGATCCTCCGAGGTTCTTTGCCATTTTCCAGGGGAGCATTCTTGCTGGAAGCATAGGCCTTGTTACTAAAGAAGACATCTACAGGAAAAATATCGAGATAGGATATTTCCTTGCGGAGGAGCACTGGGGCCAAGGGATCATGACAAAAGCGATTCTTGCCGCAACAACCTATGTACTTGACAGTTTTGACATTATAAGAGTATACGCTGAAGTATTTGCCGATAACACAGGTTCAAGAAAAGCACTTGAAAAGGCCGGATTCTTCTGTGAAGCTGTTTTGAAGAAGAACATTATTAAAAACGGCATCATTAAAGACAGCTGCATCTATTCGATACTCAGGGAAAGTTTCGTCCCCGGCGGGATTATCATCACACCCTGAGCTATTTCTGCTTCACAACCAGCCATTTATAATCATCAGGATCAATAATGGCATTTATTATGACCGGTTCAGGAATTCCGAGTGCCGCAGCTACTGCGTTTCTCATCTCTTTTTCAGAGGATGCATTGAAAACCCTGACACCAAAAAAACTCTCTGCGGCAAACAGATCACCGTCATAAAGCCTTATCCCATACGGATTAAGATCTTTCCACAATTGCTTCAGCTTTATAAGGTTGAGCTCACCATCCGAAAAGACAACTATCTTGACGGGAAGTCCATATCGCCTTGCAGTCATGATTTCACCGGCTGACATCAGGAATCCGCCATCCCCGGTTATGCAGACCACTTTTGACCCTGGTCTGTGCAGCTGGGCCGAGATAGCAGCAGGGATACCGAAACCCATTGATGACCATCCATTGGTTATCAGGAGCTTATCCGTGGAGGGTGTTTTCCAGTATTGACCAAGAAGGTGAAGGTGGGAACCGACGTCTGCGGTCACGATCGTGTCGTTTGGCAACTCTTCCCTTAAAATATTAAGTGCTGATACAGGGCCAAAGTGAGAGAGGAAACCTCCAAATACCGAACTCATTTCATCACGTATTCCTCTTACAACTGCAGATTCAAAGATCATTGAACCCGGATTGAGACTTTTAAGCAGATTAAACCATTCTGCAGGGATCCCGGTGTATTTTATGACTTCTATGTTCCCGGGCATGTCAGTATCTGTAGTATTAAAGTGAACAAGCGGTACATCGGGCATCCACGATTCATAATTATATTCAACCGGATCATATCCAAGCCCGATAACAAGATCCGTCTTTTCATACAGATCCTCAAGGTAATCGCTCAGAGCATGAAAAAGTACTCCGGCATAGCATCGATGATCTTCAGGGATCATTCCCTTGGCCATCGGGGTAATCACAACAGGCATCGGGCAGCTTGCCAGAAGCTCAAGTATTTTCTTTCTCAAACCAAATCTTGCAGCCGTAAGTCCGACTGCAAGAAGAGGACGCCTCGATTTTTCAAGAAGGGCAATCAGCTGTTTAATGTCATTTTCATGGATCGGTTCGGGGATTAAATCCCTTGTCTTCAGTGAAACAGAAACATCAAGGTTTGAAATGTCTGTCGGAAGTCCAATATGAACGGGTCCCGGATTTTCTTCATTGCAGATTCTCAGAGCTGAATCCATCACTTCAGATACATTTTCAGGAGAGATCCTGCAGGTCATTTTTGTCAAAGGTCCGAAAAGCTTCTGATGATCAATATTCATCTGCACTGTCCGGTCGCGGAGATGATCAGGCATTTCACTGGTAAAAAGGATGGCGGGAGTTCTGTCGAGAAAAGAGAGACCTGCCCCGGTGGCCAGGTTAGCAGCACCCGGACCGAGCGTGGCGTGAGAAACACCCGGAACTCCACTAAGCCTTGCCGATACGTCAGCCATGACGGCTGCGGCGCTTTCATGGGATGTCAGAATAAATTCAATCCCTCCTGATCTGAAGGCTTCAAGGTATGGTATTGAAGGACCACCGGGTACTCCAAATACATATTTGACCCCGCTGTTGACAAGCTGTTCTGTGATATATTCAGGAATAGTCATATTATTATGGATTGATAGTTCACAAAGCTATTAAATATAGATATCAAGGGAAAATGTAATCCTCCGATTCAGATAACAATAATTTGATGACCTGATCTTAAGTAACAGGAAATATTATCTTTGTTCTTCTTTTATATCATTATACGCTATATAATGAAAAGAAAGATCACGATATTCCTGTTATATTCCCTCTTCTGGCTGTTCTTTTTCATTTTTGCCAGGGCATTATTCCTTCTTGCCCAGTTCAGGGAATTAATAACGTACAGCCCGGCAATAATTCTGGGCACATTTATTCACGGGTTCTGTCTCGACCTGGCAACCACGGGCTATATCCTGTTAATTCCACTTATCTTTTCGGTGCCGGCAGTGTTCCTCCCTGGAAAATGGTTCAGGATCTTCATTAAAGTGTATTCATCCGTATTGATCATATTTTTCTCAGGCATAATTCTTGGAGATGCCGCTATTTACTCCTACTGGGGATTTCGCCTTGAATTCTCGGTGCTGTGGTATCTGAAAAATCCGATTGATGCCATGGCATCAGCTTCCACGCTGCAGATGATCCTTTATATCCTGGCTATTATCGTAATGTCATTTATCTTTATTGCAATTCACAACAGATTAATTGACAGATTCTTAAAAGACGATATAAAGACGAAAAAACCGGTGGTGACAGCTGTGCTGTTTCTTATTATTGCCGGTGCAATGATCATTCCTATAAGAGGCGGACTAGGAGTCGCTCCTCTGAATGCAGGATCGGTATATTTCAGTTCGTCACTTTTTCCAAACCATGCAGCAATAAATATAATCTGGAACTTCGGACATTCGGCAATATACTCCAAACCGACACATAGTCCTTACAAGTTCTTCAGGCCAGAAAATGCACTTGAAGATTTCAGGGACCTGCTGAAAGACAATGGAACTGCCACAAAAGTTCTCAGAAATCAAAGACCCAATATTCTGATCATTATCATTGAAAGCTTTGGAAGTTATCTCACTGATCAGTCAGCACCGGATTCTGTTGTGACACCGCGATTCAGGGAATATATTCCACAGGGATTGTACTTTTCAAATATTTATGCTGCCGGTTCCAGAACTGACAAGGCAGTCCCTGCGATCATGAGCGGTTACCCCAACCTTCCGCTGATCCAGGTTATAAGGGAACCCAAAAAGACACAGTCGATGCCGGGGATAATAAAGCTGCTCGACAGCTCAGGCTACAATACTTCTTTCTGGTATGGCGGAGATATCGACTTTGCCAACATGAACTCATATATTACAACGACAGGATTCAGGAAGAAGATCACAAAGAATAATTTCAGACCCCAGGATTGCAATTCAAAATGGGGCGCCCATGATGAGATACTCCTGAACCTTTTGCAGGACTCTCTCCCGAAACTAAGGCAGCCTTTTGCCTGTGCGGTTCTTACGCTCAGCAGTCATGAGCCCTTCGAAGTTCCCATGAAACCTGTCATTAAAGGGGATGATGTGCTGAGCAAGTTCAGGAACTCCATCTATTATACCGACAGATCGCTGGGAAATTTCCTCGACAAGGCCAGCAATACTGAATGGTGGAAGAATACCCTTGTTATACTTCTTGCTGACCATTGCAGGCGAAATACTCAAAATGTACCTGTTTACTCCGAACAGATATTTAAGATCCCCATGCTGTGGCTCGGAGGTGCGCTGGCGGTAAAAAACGTAAGGATCTCAAAGCTGGGTAACCAGTTCGATCTGCCACTCACGCTGGCTGATCAGCTTGATCTGAAAAGCAACTTCATTTTCAGCAAGGATCTTCTGTCGCCCGTATCCTCATCATTTGCCTTTTATACTTTTAATGAGGGTTTCGCATTTATTACTGATTCGTCGACTGCCGTATATGACGTCAAGATGAAGAAGGATGTGATGGAAACCGGTAAGGATCCCGCATGGGCGTCACGAATGGGTAAATCATTTCTTCAGGTATTATATGATGATTATTTAAGCAGGTAAAATCGATTAACAGTCTCTTATCCTAAGTACGAAGAAATTTAACCGGAAAGAGCGCAAAGAAAAAAACGCAGAGAACGCGGAGATGATGATTATTAAGAATTTCTTTGCGTTATTCGCGTATCCCGATAGCTATCGGGACTCTGCGTCCTTTGCGGTTAAAAAATTACAGCAGTACTGCTCATTATGAATCAGATACAATTTCCAGAAAACCTTCAATCTGGAAATCCGATCAACCATTTTTAAAAATTAATTAAGATAAAAATGGAAAAAACTTTGTTTTATTAATATTTCAGCTAACTTTGCATGCATTGAAAAACAAGATGAGCAGATTGCACAAAAATTATTATTTCTCTTTTTTCTATTTCTATTTTAACAGATAGAGAAAGGGATTTTTGTGTAATATTTAATGATATAAAAACAAGGGTCCCGGAAAAGGGGCCCTTGTTTTTTTTAAACATTTTGAATAAGATAAAATGAAAATTGCAATTCAGGGAGAGGCTGGCAGCTTTCACGAGGCAGCTGCCAGGGAGTATTTCACCGATCATGTTATTGAAATATTGCCGTGCACTACTTTTGATCAGACAATTGAAGCCGCAAAGACAGGGCTTGCCGATTTTGCAGTTATGGCGATCGAAAATGCAAGGGCTGGCAGCATTCTTTATAACTATACACTCATAAGGGAATCGGGGCTCAAGATTCTCGGCGAGCTTAACCTCAGGATAAAACAAAACCTGATGGCTCTGCCAGGTCAGTCTATTGATGATATTAAGGAGATCCGTACACACCCTATAGCCATATCACAATGTATGGCCTTCCTGAATCAGCATCAGCGAATACTGCTTATCGAAAGTGACGACACGGCAGGAAGCGCCCGTGAGATTAGCGAGAATAAGCTATCAGGAGTTGGTGCCATAGCTTCATCAGGAGCTGCAAAACTGTATGGTCTTGATATTATCGCAGATGGCATAGAGACCTACAAGAAAAACTATACCCGCTTCCTTATTATCGGACATAAGAGCAAGGGCAGCCGCACCGGTAACAAGACCTCGGTTTGTTTCTCGGTCAATCATAAACCTGGAAGCCTGGCCTCAGTTCTTGTAAGGCTTGGAGAATTGGGAATAAACCTTACGAAGATACAGTCAGTACCGAGGCTCAACGGAGGATGGGAATACATGTTCTATCTCGATCTTGAGATCCCGGAAGGGACTAACATGGAGCTTATCGAAAATGAAATGATTGAATATTCCACCGACCTGGAGGTCCTTGGAGTATATTCCAAAGGAGAAAAATTATATGAAAGTTAAACCTGCTGACAGGGCCTGCAGTGTGCAGGAATACTATTTCTCATCAAAACTGAGGCAGATCGACGATATGCGAAGATCCGGCATTGATGTCATAAACCTTGGAATTGGAAGCCCCGATCAGCCACCTTCTGAAAAAACAATAAAGCGGCTATCGGAGGAAGCATTTAAGCCCTCCGTCCACGGGTACCAGAGTTATTCAGGATCACCGGTTCTCAGAAAAGCGTTTGCCGGCTGGTATCTGAAATATTTCAATGTCGGTCTTGACCCTGAAGGGGAGATTTTGCCGCTCATGGGAAGCAAGGAGGGGATCATGCACATAAGCATGGCATTTGTAAACCCTGGCGATGAAGTACTTGTGCCTGATCCAGGTTATCCGACATACTCCTCAGCCACAACTCTTGCCGGAGGAATACTTAGGACGTACGATCTCCTGGAAAAGAACAGGTGGCTGCCCGATCTTTCCAGGATCGAGCAGAGCGGAATTGAAAAGGTGAAGCTCATGTGGATCAACTACCCGCATATGCCATCAGGTGCAAAAGCCAACAGGGATATTTTCGAGAAACTTGTACTGTTTGCCGATCGTCATGAGATACTTCTCTGCAACGATAATCCTTACAGCTTTATCCTTAACAAAGAGTACCTGAGTATTCTTTCAACTGACGGGGCAAAAGAGACTGCCATTGAACTAAATTCTCTCAGCAAGTCACACAATATGGCAGGCTGGCGCATTGGGATGGCAGCAAGTAACCGCGAATATATTTCCACTGTTCTCAGGGTAAAAAGCAACATGGATTCCGGCATGTTTCTGCCAATGCAGCTTGCAGCTGCTGAAGCCCTGGAAAATCCTGAGAGCTGGTATGAAGGTATCAATTCGATTTATCGTGAACGCAGGATTATTGCTGAAGGGATCATGAAGGTGCTTGGTTGTACCTTTGACAGGGAACAGACCGGTCTTTTCCTTTGGGGAAGGCTTCCGGAAAGTTCTGTGGATTGTGAAAAATTTTCTGATGACCTTCTGCTTAAAAGCGGTGTTTTTATAACACCAGGCTTTATTTTCGGAAAAAACGGCCATGGCTATATCAGGATATCTCTGTGCAGCAAGGCTGAACTTCTGGAAAAGGCAAGAATAAAAGTCAGGGAATTTGTAAAAAAGAGAGAGGATAAAAGTGGATTATAAAAGATCTCAATAAAGATAGTTATGACAACTGCAATAGTAGGTATTGGTCTTATAGGAGGTTCACTTGCCACGGATCTCAGGAAGAGAGGCTTCACTGACCGGATAATAGGTGTCGACAATAATGTGCAGCACAGGAATATTGCACAATTATGCGGACTCGTTGATGAAACGGATACGCTCGAAAATGCTGTTGAGAAAAGCGACCTTATCATTCTGTGTGCTCCGGTGGATTCCAATTGTTCAATGCTCCCTGGAATTCTGGATCTCATCGGCAGCAGGAACAAGGTGGTGACCGACATGGGATCGACCAAGGCTTCAATTGCCGAATCATGCAGGGAACATCCAGGACGCGGCAGGTATGTTGCTGCTCATCCTATGGCCGGGACCGAATACTCGGGGCCACTTGCCGCCCATTCAAGGCTGTTCGACTACAAGATGGCTATAATATGTGATGCCGGGCTTTGCGACCCTGACGCCCTCGACAAGGTTAAAGAGATGTTTTCGGTGCTGAATATGAAAACTGTTTTAATGGATTCACACGAACATGATGTGCATGTTGCCTACGTATCTCATATATCGCATATTACCTCTTTCTCTCTCGCTTTGTGCGTACTCGACAAGGAGCAGGAGACCGAGAATATTCTTACACTTGCAGGGGGAGGATTCGAGAGTACAGTGAGGCTCGCAAAAAGTAACAGCGAGACATGGGCCCCTATTTTTGCCGAGAATTCTGATTACATTATTGAAGTAATGGATACCTACATAGAGAAGATGAAGCTTTTCCGGAAAATGATATTGGAAAAGGATACTATTAGCCTGAGGAATCTCATGGATGAAGCAAACAAAATTCAGAAAATACTTAATTGATTCAATATGGTCTTACAACTTGATCTGTCATCACTCGATAAGTGGTTTAAAGTAACGAGCCGTCCATTTGTGATCTCAGGGCCCTGCAGCGCTGAGACAGAGGACCAGGTGCTGGAAACTGCCGTTCAGCTTGCAAAGGTGAAGGAGGTGAGCGTGTTCAGGGCCGGCATATGGAAGCCGAGAACACGCCCCGGATCTTTCGAGGGAGTTGGAAGCAAGGGACTCAAATGGCTGAAAAAGGTAAAGGAAGAGACCGGCCTGCTGGTTGGTACGGAGGTGGCTAATGAAAAACATGTTTATGAAGCGCTTAAGTATGGCATAGATCTGCTCTGGATCGGAGCCAGGACATCAGTTAATCCGTTTACTGTCCAGGAGATAGCAGATGCGCTTGACGGAGTCGATGTAATGGTTCTGGTCAAAAATCCGATCAATCCTGATATCGACCTCTGGACTGGAGCAATTGAAAGGATATCGAGTGCAGGAATAAAAAAGCTTGGGGCTGTCCACAGGGGCTTTTCAACATACGAGAAGACAATATACAGGAATCAGCCAAACTGGCAGCTGCCTATCGAGCTTCGCAGGAGGATCCCGGGGCTTCCGATCATATGCGATCCGAGTCATATTTCAGGATCGAGGAAATACCTTTTTGAGATATCACAAAAGGCAATGGACCTTAACTTCGACGGGTTGATCATCGAATCACATATCGATCCGGATAATGCCTGGAGCGATGCCGCACAGCAGCTAACACCGGAGGGGCTGAAGGAGCTTTTAAGAAACCTTATCCTGCGACATGAATATCCATCCGACCCTAAGCTTCTGGACGTCCTGGGTGAACTTCGGCAGCAGATCGATGTATTTGATGAGAACCTTCTCGAGCTCATGGAAAAAAGGATGCAGATCGCCGAAACGATCGGAGGTTTCAAGAAAGAGAACAACATTACAATTCTTCAGAGTACAAGATGGGATGAGATCATCAGCAAAGCTGTTATCAAAGGGGAATCAAAAGGGCTGAGCCCGGAATTCATTGATTCACTGTTCAAGGCTATTCACCAGGAGTCGATCAACCACCAGATGAAGGTGATAAACGATGGAAAGAATGTTGAAGGGTTGAAGGGTTGAAGAGTTGAAGGGTTGAAGAGTTGAAGAGTTGAAGGGTTGAAGAGTTGAAGGGTTGAAGGGTTGAAGGGTTGAAGGGTTGAAGGGTTGAAGGGTTGAAGGGTTGAAAGGTTGAAGGGTTGAAGGGTTGAGGGGTTGAAGGGTTGAAAGGTTGAAGGGTTGAAGGGTTGAAAGGTTGAAGGGTTGAAGGGTTGAAGGGTTGAAGGGTTGAAGGGTTGAAGGGTTGAAGGGTTGAAGGGTTGAAGGGTTGAAAGGTTGAAGGGTTGAAGGGTTGAAGGGGTGAAGAGGAGATTTATTATATTAATCTGATTGGCTTATTTAGTTAAATTTTTCTATAAATGTTTGCATTTTAAAATAATCCATATAGATTTGCAGTATGAAAACAAGAATGTCATACACATGGTGGTGGCGCACTTTACTCAGTAAAGCTGTGATTCACGCCATTGTATAACATCCTATAGATATTTTAAATTCAAGGCACGCTGATCACAGCGTGCCTTTTTTGTTTGAAAACTATTACCAAATTAAATACTTAATAAAATGAAAAAAATCAGAAAGATCATCTTAAGCGAGAAAGAAATGCCGGGGCAATGGTATAATATACTGGCAGATATGCCGAACAAACCAATGCCACCGCTACATCCGGTTACAAGACAGCCAGTTGGGCCGCAGGACCTTGCGGCTGTTTTTCCCATGGAGCTCATAAAACAGGAAGTGTCGACCGACAGGTATATTGATATACCCGATGAGGTGAGGGATATGTACCATTCATTTCGCCCCTCCCCTCTTTTCAGGGCGACATACCTTGAAAAGGCAATTGGCACAAAGAGCAGAATATATTATAAGTATGAAGGGGGAAATTACTCCGGTTCGCACAAGGCTAATACCGCCATTGCACAGGCCTACTACAATAAAAAGGAGGGTGTCCGCAGGATCACAACTGAAACCGGGGCAGGGCAATGGGGAAGCGCAATGAGTTTTGCATGCCACCATTTTGGGCTCGAGCTTCTGGTCTTCATGGTAAAGGTCAGTTATGATCAGAAACCGGGCAGAAAGCTCCTCATGAACACATATAATGCCAAGGTTGTCGCATCTCCAAGCAATATGACAGTGGCAGGAAGGAAAGTTCTTGAGCTTGATCCTGATTCACCGGGAAGCCTTGGAATAGCAATATCAGAGGCTATGGAGGTGGCAATTCAGGACCCGTATACAAAGTATTCTCTTGGCAGCGTCCTTAATCATGTCATTCTGCATCAAACAATTATCGGTCAGGAGGCACTGCTTCAGATGGAAAAGGCTGGCGACTACCCCGACGTGGTGATAGGCTGTTTCGGAGGAGGTTCAAACTTCTCAGGAATTGCATTTCCTTTCCTGCGCGAAAAATTGCTAAATGGTAAAGATGTGAGGCTCCTTACAGTTGAGCCGGCATCATGCCCAAAACTTACGAAAGGTAAATTCATGTATGATTTCGGCGATTCGGCAGGAATGACCCCTTTGCTTCCCATGTATACGCTCGGACATAATTTTATGCCAGACAAGATACATGCGGGTGGTCTGCGTTACCATGGTGCCGGGGTAATTGTAAGCCAGCTCCTGAAGGATGGATTTATCGAGGCAAAAGCCAAGCTGCAAAGGGAATGTTTTGAAGGAGGCGTACTTTTCGCAAGAAGTGAAGGGATACTTCCTGCTCCGGAGTCAACCTATGCTATTGCCGGGGCACTTGATGAAGCCAGAAAGGCAGACTTAGAGGGGGTATCAAGGACAATACTTTTTAACCTGAGCGGTCATGGTCATTTCGACATCTCTGCTTATGAAAAATACTTTGAGAATAACCTTCCCGATCATGAGCTCTCCGCTGCCGAGGTCGAGGAGGCTATTTCAAAGATAGAGCTCCCTTCTTAGGTTTTCACTCTGTGTGACTCTGTGACTCCTCAGTGTCTCTCTGTGTAACAAAAACTTACACAACTTGTCCCGATTTATCGGGAGAGAGTCGAAGAGAAGTCACAGAGGGCCACAGAGAACTTCATGAGGTTAAAATTCTGAATATGCTGTCGGGTGGAGCATATATTTATGAATGGTGGAGACTGTATTTTTATATTCCTCCATTCCTGAAAGTGTCTTCCACTCCGGTGAATCAACAAATGTTTTCCAGTGCACCCTGTTTGATGTAGTATCTGAAAATGAGGTCATGTACATAAGATTTGGCTTGATGCTTCCGGCTAATACCTCACCAAAAAAGACAGGATTGAAATCAAGCTTGCGGAAAAGTTTTATCTCCCCTGCCTGGTTAAACATTTCGATCTTTTTTACGGCTTTGGCTTCAGTCGCACTCTCGTATGCCCTTAGCTCATATATCCTATCTCCGGCCGGGGTTGAAAACTTCGGAGCCGCGGCCTCAGGCATCTCCGAAAATGATTTCATGATGATGCTCTCACATCGCATATAGGGAGGATCATTGAAAGCTGCATCAGTGAATGATCTTCCTGCCTCATTGTAGACCTTGTCGTTAAGAAGAATGTCGGGTAAACGGAAATACTGATCATAGGTTCTGAACGGGATCAGGACAAAGATCCTCTTGCCTGCAGTTGTATCGGATTCCACAGGTTTAAAAACACCAACCTTCATAATTCCTGCCCTGTGAAGCGCCGGGAGATAAACATCCTTAAGGAAGGCATCCATCCTGTCTTCCTGCACCTTGCCGGAAATGTGATAGATCTTCAGCTCATAATACTCCCTTATTGAAGGAGCAGCAAACGCAACATTGATACTGATGCAGAATACTGCAAGAAGCACCAGTGGACTTTTTAAAATTGTTAACCTGTTTTTCATTTCAGTTTTTTTGCCTCAGTGTCTCTCTGTGAAACTTAGAGTAAGAACTTACACAACTTGTCCCGATTTATCGGGAGAGTGGCGCTGAGAACCACAGAGGGCCACAGAGAATTTGATTACTATTTATTTATACTCTTTTGAAAATGATTCGAATTATTTTTGAACGAGGAACTGAGACCGGAAAGAGAATCGGCTTTTCCAACTCAACGGGGTAACAGAATAAGGTAAAATTAATCTATATCCTGCATAACTCAAAACTGGGCTATGAATTATTATTCTGATTTCTTAATTTTATATCTCGAAATCAGGTTACGCAGAGTTACAAAGAGTATGTACAAAGAGCCACAGAGAAAAAAAACATGAAGAAAATTATTTGTTATTTCGTTTTGATTCTTGCCATTATTGCGTGCAAAGAGCAGAAAAGCAATCTCATCTGGTCGGATGAGTTTAACTATAATGGATTGCCGGAAAGCTCAAAATGGGGTTATGACACCGGTTATATCGCCAATAATGAGAAGCAGTATTATACTAACGGCAGGATTGACAATGCTGTTGTCGGCAACGGTATGCTTATGATAATAGGAAGAAAAGAGGGCATGAAAGGTTATGCATACACTTCGGCAAGATTGATTACCCAGAGAAAGTTCAGTTGCAAATATGGAACTATCGAGGCGAGGATGAAACTGCCAGTCGGACAGGGAATGTGGCCCGCATTCTGGATGATGGGAACTAACATTTCCCAGGTTGATTGGCCAAAATGCGGTGAGATCGATATAATGGAGCATATCAATAATGTTCCGACATTGTACGGGACTGCACACTGGGATAAAGGTGGACATGTATCTTCAGGCGGCACAGTTCCATGCGATGTGACACAGTTCCATAGCTATTCAGTTACCTGGGACCAGGACTCTATAAGATGGCTTCTTGACGGCACCAGGTACTGTGGGGTTTGCATTAAAGATAGTGTGAACAATACATCAGCATTTCACAAGCCATTCTTTATCCTTCTGAACCTTGCCATAGGAGGCTTTTGGCCAAAGGATCCTGATTCTACAACGGTTTTCCCCGATACCGTTTTGGTCGATTATGTAAGAGTATACAGGAATACTCCCCGGTAGATCTTTATTTCTGAATCATCATGGCATCGCTGCCGTTCTTCCTGGCAGGCTTCCAGAAGTCTTTCTCGGTCAGACTACACTTTCTGATCATTTCAAGAGCGTATTCCGCTCTCCCGAAACTGGAATCGACGTTATTTGTACCGATAGTGAATTTGGCTCCTGCCTGTTTGGCAAGACGGATAAATTTCTCCGATGGTATTTTGAACCTGTTATTTATCTCGATCGCCTTTTTGTTCTTCACTGCTGCATCGATCACGGCTTTCATCCTGTTGTCGGTCCAGAAAAAATCATATCTGCCAGTCATTTGCTCAGGAAGATAGGTGGGGTTGACATAGATGTTAACCGGTTCGTTATTCAGGATGCCAACTATTGTCTTTACCAGATAATCCATGAACTGCTGTTCGTCATCGATCCAGGTTTCATTCTTAATCCAGATGCGGTTCCTCCTGCCTTTTTCATCGGTGAATGTCATCGCATCGGTAAAGACATAATCGAATTTTGAGATAGCCTCTTTTGAGAAAATCTTCACCCATTCTCTCCCCTCGGCCTGCATACCCACATAGAACTGGGGGTATTTTTTCATTACGATCAGAAAGGAATCAATTCCCCGATCGGAATGAACAGGAAATCCAACCCCGCAGTTAACAGCGATCCCGAACTGAATATTATCGTGCTTCGATTTTTCTATGGCCTTCTCGATCGTAAGGTCACCTTTCAGGTGAACATGCAGATCGATGAGCGGAAAGGGATCTGACAGCATCCAGGAAATACCGCTTATCAGGCCAAGGGCTGCCAGAATCAAGATACTCTTTCTCATGCGTCTGTTTTTTGTTTTCATTCTTCAATGGTTATTTATGCAGATTCCGATTCCTGAAAATTAATCATGCAAATTACATAAAGTTTCTGATCCATTGATCATTCAGATCAGTTAAGATCACAATTTCCTGATCCTTACTGCATAGGCTCTTGATGGATTAATTTCAGTAAGCAGCCTGATCTCAAACTCTGAAAATCCATCATTACGAAGTGCCGGAATAAGTTTCTCAAAAAGGGTTGTATAGCCACGGAATTCGCCACCGTTCACTTTGGCCGGATCGTACCAGCCTGCATCATGAGAGATTAAGACATTATGCAGCAACCCTTCATTTTTCATATATTTAATGATGGAGATCAGCTCCTCAACATTATCGTCATTAAGTTTATCAAGGCTTATCCAGGCACCTTTCCTGGCTGCATCAGCCAGCTTGGTATAGTCCTTTTCCAGATGCGCATGAACCCAGATGAATGCTGACGGTGATACTCCTTCTTTCTCAAGTATCCCGATCTCCTGAAAAGCAGGCAGGGCAGGTCCGGTATGCGATGCGATCGTCAATCCTGTCGCCAGGTGGGTTAAAGCTGCGGCCCTTACAAGCTTTTTGTGAAACGGGGAAAGTGAGTCTGGCATGACCGCTATTTTTATGAAGCCAGGTTTAATTCCAGTCCCATTAATTCCGATTTTCCATTCGTTAATCCATCTTTGAGAAAGAGACTCGGCAGATTCATCGAAAGCCCAGCGGGGAATAAATTTGTCATTGTGTGCCCCATATAACCCGGTGTTGGTAAGGATATTGAGATGAGTCGAATCTGCAAGCGCCTTCAGCAGAAGCGGATCGCGTCCAAGGAATTCAGGGGTGCAATCGGCAAATGTTTTGCAGCCAAGCTTCTTTGCCTCTCTAAGGTATGGCAAAACCCTGGCAATGACCACCTGCCTTTCGTACCGCGATGGAGAGATGCTGTCGGCGCCGATGAAATCGACAAGGATATGTTCATGAGGAAGCCAGGTACCGGTACTGCTGGCCGACACCTTTCCGGAAACTGTCATTATATATCCGTTACTGTCATTATTGCAGCCTGTGATCAAAATTACTGCGATCCATCCGGCAAAGGAGATGTTTTTCAACCAGAGCTTTTTATTACACCAGATATTCATTAAAACAATTTTTAAAGATTATTTTCTGCTTCATCATCCAAGTTAAAAATAAAACATTGAACTTTACTTAAGTTATTTGAAAAAATCGAATCTTATGAACACTCAACTCAAGTCTGATTTCATCAAGCTCTGGAAAAAGTACTTTTCAGATGCGGAACTCCCGATTGTTTTCTTTTACACTGAGGGTGATGGAGGAGCAGAACCGGCGATCAAATCAAAAGGACATAGCTGTCTTATTTGCGAATTATCGAAGGTCAGGAACGGAAAATCGCTTTGGTTTAACAAAGGCTCGCTCGGATGCCCAGGGTCGATAAGGTATCTCGGGTATACTGAAAAAATGCGCCCGGGGTTTGAATACTTTCTTTCATGCGGCAATGCATCGATGCAGGGTGAAAGATATATCCGCACGCCTGAAATGGTAAAGGAGCTAATGAAAAATCAAAAGATGCTTCCTGTAAGCGGAAGGAACATTGTTTTCAAGAGATGGGATAATATCGCGGAGAGTGACGAACCTCTGGCTGTTATATTTTTTGCTACGCCTGATGTTCTTTCAGGCCTTTTCACTCTTGCCAACTTCGATCAGACTGAACCGAATGGAACCTATACTCCGTTCGGCGCAGGATGCAGCTCGGTGGTCCATTACCCGTTCCTTGAAAGCATGGCTCAGCGTCCCCGTGCCGTGATAGGTATGTTCGATCCTTCTGCAAGGCCATGTGTTCTTGAAAATGTTCTCACATTTTCGGTGCCGATGAAAAAGTTAGAGAAGATGATCAGTTACATGGAAGAGAGCTTCCTTATAACCGATACCTGGCAAACTGTTAAAAAACGGATTTTAAAATAAAGAATTTAACCGCAGAGGACGCAAAGGAACAACGAAGAGGACGCAGAGAAAATATTTGTTAAGTCAAACTCTGCGATCTTCGCGTAACAACTCTGCGCTCTCTGCGGTTAAATTTTTTTTTAAATAATTCAAAATCGAATAATACTGATTATTTTATTCCTTCTATAAAGTCAATCTTCATTTCCTTTACGTTCCAGCCGTCGATAAGAAGCTCAGGCTGTACTCCGGCTAGCAACTCCGGAGGGAAGCCAACTGTGAGGGTTACGGATTCGCCCGGTGCAAGCGTGAAATAATTTGTCGACCAGAATGAAGGGGCAACTTCTTTACCGCCTGAACTAATACGCGGGTTGATAAAAAATGCAATTTTATCTGACCTGTTGCTTACCACGAAAGACCACTTTGTTTCATTCTTCAACTGCTGAGCGCCAGAAACTTCAACTTCAATTGTTGCAGGAGTCATTGAATTGAGTGAGGTAAAATCTTCTGAAGTGGATATCCAGTAAACATTGTGGGAGACATTTTTCCCTCCGGCATCCTTTAGATTCAGCACCACGAAAGAAACTCCGTTATTTTTTTTGATGATGTCGCCAATGGATGGTCCTTCTTTTGCTTCAGGTGCCTCCAGGTCGACCTTTTCTGAACGGTGAAGCAGAGATCTTGAATTTATATCGTAAATATCAATTACTGCAGTTAGTCCCCTGAGCGGCTTATAAGTCCTGTTCACATACTCGACATTAAGATCCTTTACATTAAGCTGAATATGAATCTGTTCAATTGCATTCTGCATGAAATAGTAACCTGCATTGGGTACAAGGAACCAGTCATATACCTGCCAGACAACGCTAGGAAAAGCTGCATTCAGCTTCCATAGCATCACACCTCCTATATCATTCAGTCTGTGCCCTGCGGCTTCGAATATACCCTGGTAGCCCATAGCATTCATCAGCTGCATCTTATCAGAGAACTCTTTCATAGTCGATGGTTTGCCGTATCTTTTTATCATCTCATTGAAATAGACCTCATAATGGCCGTTGCCTGAGCATGCATCGTGATAACCCCAGGAATTATTTACCGGGAACGGAAGAGACTTATCCCAGACAAGGTCTGTTATATTCAAAGGAAGAGAGCTGTATGGAGGCTGGGAGGGAATCCCTGTTTCATCCTTGAAGACCCAGTCACCGCCGGCATCTGCCCTGCGGTAATAATCTTTCGGATCCTGCCACGTGTACGGACCGCCGCTGTATACACCGGAAGGCTTGCCATCAGGCCAGGCAGCATCCCATCCTGCGGGAAGGTGTGCAAAACCTGAAGAGCACGGTATGAACGGACGCGTTCCATCAAGTTTTATGACACTGTCTCTCATTGTATAATATAGTTCCTTCCTGGCATGTCCCTCATTGCCTCCTGTCCAGACCAGAAGGCTCGGATGATTTCTTATCCTGTAAATGGTGCTTTCTACATTCTTTTTGAAGATATTGCCTTCCAGGGGCCAGTCGATTGAACCCTTGAACTCACCCTGAGTATCACCGGTTATCCAGAAGTCGGACCATACAAGCAATCCATATATATCGGCGGCATCCCAGAACCAGTCTGATGGAGTTACTCCTCCTCCCCATATTCTGACCAGGTTTATCTTTGAGTTCCTGCTTAACCTGAATTCATAATCATAGCGCAATGAATCGCGATTAAGCATAAAATCAGGTACCCAGGCGCCACCAGTTATATGCATCCTCCTTCCGTTGACATAGAAATCTCGACGCCATGTTCCGTTCACATCAACTGCTTTTGTACTTACAGTTCTGATCCCGAAAAGGAAGGATTTTTCATCGCTGAGGCCTGCAGAGCCATAGTACTGAATCTTTATCCGGTACAAATCAGGCTTGCCATATCCGTTTGGCCACCATAGCTTTGGCTGATTGATAATCAGCTCCTTCGAGTTTTCTGCATCGAAAGCTTCAATGACAGAAGAATTTTTTTCTACCGTCACATTTTTTGTAAACTGAATCAGCCTGCCTGCATTGCGTTCGGGTGTAATTGTCACCACCACTTTCCCATTCTCATCAGCATCAGAGGTATTGTTTAATTTGAATTTCAGCGACAGTTTTGCAACTGAAGTATCCGGCAGATTGGGAAGATCTGTGACCAGTTTTGGCTTTTCAATTGTAATGTCACCTGTTGTCCGGAGATAAACAGGCTGCCAGATCCCGATATTGCGGTCTCTTACAGGCGGTACCCAGTCCCATCCAACTGAACAGAGCATTGTCACGTTCTTCCCAATATCGCCCGTTGGTCCGCCGTTCGCAAAGAAGTCTCCAAAAACCTTAAGCTGCTCCTCTGAAGGGAGTCCGGGGTAGTCGACCGGGTAAATTTTGACTGCAAGGAAATTGGCGCTGCCTGCCCTGATAAGTTTTGTCACATCGAGATCATATTCAGCAAACATACCTGCCATAACCGTGGAATCTGCGACCTGTTTGCCATTGAGCCATACTCCCGCCCGATAGTTTATACCCTTGAAAATAAGTTCAAAATGCCTGCCCTTATCCGTTGCAGGCACTTCGAACTCTGCCCTGTACCAGTAAGGTTTCTTCCACGGGTTAGGCTGCCCGGGAAGATGACTGTACTGTTCAAGTTTATATGTTTTATTGAAATCGTCTGACGCATCAGGAATCAGCATGTTATTAAGTCCCAGATATGGATCGGGATAAATCTTGTTGGCTACAAGTCCGGAAAGCACTGTTGACGGGACCGTAACCGGCATCCAGTAAATATCGGGATTATAATCGCCAGTTGACAATAATTCGCCTGGCTGGGGAACCAGCCAGGAAGATTGAAGAGTGAATTTTGAAAGCTTGACCTGTTTTACCCTGGCAGTCTGAGCTGCAACAAACATTGGCAACAGGGAGATAACCAGGACGTACGGAGTTGCTCTTAATACCTTCATAATATTATCAGGTTAATTTTTTCGGATTCTTTGAACGTCACGCAATTTAATAATAAAAAAGTCCTGAGATGTTTATAAGCAGACCACTTTATTGATCCTTTTATTATTTTAGCTGCGGATCAGTCAACATTAATAATAACCAGCAATGATGGAAAACAAACCTGAAACAAAGAGGCTGTATTCTCTTGATGCCCTGCGGGGCTTTGATATGTTCTGGATAATGGGCGGCGAGGGTATCTTCGCGGGTCTTGCGGCTTTGACAGGATGGCCAATATTTAAATGGTGGGCATCGCAGCTTGAGCATGTGCCCTGGCACGGTTTCCATTTTTATGATATGATATTCCCCCTGTTCCTTTTCATTGCAGGGATCTCATTCCCTCTCTCCTATGCCAAAAGGATCTCGCTTAATGAACCAAGGAAAAATATTTACATACATGTTATATCAAGGGGACTGATACTTGTCCTTCTTGGAATAATATATAATAATGGTATCAGGTTCGATCTCGGACATCTTCGCTATGGAAGCGTACTGGGAAGGATAGGCCTGGCCTGGATGTTCGCATCGCTTATCTATATGAATACAAAACTTTCGTGGAGAGTAGTCTGGTGCACTTCAATTCTACTCTTCTACTGGTTCATGCTGATGCTTTTCCCGGCTCATGACCTTGGGTCTTCTGATATATTTTCACAGACGGGTAACCTGACCAGCTATATCGACAGGCTGCTAATGCCGGGCAAGCTCTACCTGGGCAATCATGATCCGGAGGGGATATTCAGTACCATTCCTGCCATATCTACTGCATTGCTCGGGATGTTCACAGGTGAGTTCATTATGTCTAAATACCTGAATGACAAACCGGTCAGGAAGGTATTATATATGCTGGCAGCAGCTGTTGTCCTTATCATTGCAGGTGGTATATGGAACATATTCTTCCCTATAAACAAGAATCTCTGGACAAGCTCATTCGTATGCTTTGTCGGAGGATTGAGCCTGCTTCTCTTTTCGATCTTTTATCTTATAATAGATGTCTGGAACTACAGAAAATGGGCATTTTTCTTTGTAGTGATCGGTTTAAACCCTATTACTATTTACCTTGCCGGAAGGATAATTAACTTCAGGGCCGCTACAAGCTTCTTCTTCGGAGGTGTGGCCAAGATGTTCCCTGAAACCTGGGCAGTACTTATAAACGGTATCGGCCTGACAGCAATAGCCTGGGTGTTCCTTTATATACTTTATAAGAAGAAAATATTCCTGAAGATCTGAGACCTTGATGACCAAAACATTTTCTTAGTGCTACTTCGTGTCTTACTTTGTCGGCAGAAGCTATAGCGAAGGCTGATTGCCCTGGTGGCAAATATAAAAATGCCACAAAGACACGAAGACACCAAGCTTCACAAAGAATTTTTAATAGAAACCCCTTCTCCAATTAAAGCAGAAGGGGTTTCTTATTGAGGAGTTTTAATAAAATCTGATCTTATAACAGATTCCAGCCGTTCCTGTAGGTATATTGTGTTCTTTTGGTGGCTTCACCATCAATGTCACCGACAAATTTCTCATTTGCCGGATCCCACAGGATTGTTCTGTTAAGATCAACAGCAATATTTCCAAGGTTGCACACTGTACAGCTGCTGTGTCCGATCTCGACAGGTACGACCGGGTCCTTTCTGGTCCTGACTGCTTCGATAAAGTTAGCCTGGTGAGGCACTCTCGTTTCATAAGGGCCTTCAGCTTTTTCTTTTTTGGATGGGAGGAATTTAGAGTCGGATGCATGAAAGAAATCCCTTGTAATTTCTATCCAACCCTTGCTGCCCCAGAATTTGACTCCCTTGCTTTTATTGTCGTCCCATGCTTCAGATGTCATAATAGTTCCACTGGCGTACTTGTAGGATATAAACTCAGTTCCGAGCGGAGATATCTCAACCGGACCATTCTTGTCCATTCCCAGACCCCACTGTGCAATATCGAACATATGTGCTCCCCAGTCGGTCGTAAATCCGCCACCCAATCCCTTGTACCATCTCCAGGCGCCCCACAGCTGCTCATTCTTTTCAGGGCTGACAGTTATAGGCGGATCAAGCTCGTGATTATAATGGAAATTGCCTGTTAAAGGTCCAAGCCAGAGGTCCCAGTTTAGATCAGCTGGAACCGGTTCCTCCGGAAGGTCATAAGGTCCGGGAGGTGCACCCACATATGCATTGACTTTGGAAATCATTCCAAGATCGCCATTCTGGACCACTTTTACTGCATGCTGGAAATTGCTGTCAGATCTCTGCTGGCTTCCGATACCCAATATGCGGTTTGTATCGCGCACGACTTTGCGAAGTTGCTGACCTTCATAAATAGTGAATGTCATGGGCTTCTCGAGATAGACATCCTTTCCTGCCCTGCAGGCAGCAATTGCGATCATTGCATGAGTATGGTCGGGGGCTGCAATCACAACTGCATCTATATCATCATGTTTGAGAAGGTCCTGGAATTTTTCATATGTAGCCGGGGTACCTTTTTTACCGGTCTTTTTATAGAAGTCCAGTACTCTTTTTTCAAATCTTCTGCGTTTGACACCGTAAACATCCGAACCAGCTATTATATCTACTCCGGGTACCTGCATAAATCCGGCCAGCAGCGACATCGACTGTTGTCCGAGGCCTATAAAACCCAGTCTGATAAGCTTAGGATCACCACCTGGCACTGATTTATACCGGCCAAAACCTATAGCCGGAAGGATCAGTACCCCGGCCATGCCAAGAGCAGATGTTCCAAGAAATTTCCGCCTCGATATTCCTTTGTTTTCTTCTTTCATAATAAGTCCTTTCTTATTGGATTATCTTGTAAAGAGCCAGCATTATTATTATTAATAATTCTCTTCCCGTACCTGCATGAAGGATTTTGGATGCAGGCAGACAGGGCAGTTCTCGAGTGCCTTTTCCGATTCATATACATACCCGCAGTTCAGACATTTCCACCATACTTTCCCATTCTTCATGAATACCTTATCTTCCGAAACATTCTGGAGAAGTTTAAGGTATCGTCTTTCATGTTCTGCTTCAACTTTTGCTATCATCTTGAAAGCCGTCGATATTTCGGGGAATCCCTCCTCTTTTGCCACCTCCGAAAAATGAGGATATAGATCTGTCCATTCTTCATACTCCCCTTCAGCTGCAGCCTTCAGGTTCTCTTTTGTAGTTCCGATAACTCCTGCCGAGTAACCTGCTGTAATTTCAGTTGTGCCGCCTTCGAGGAATTTAAAGAATCTTTTGGCATGTTCTTTTTCCTGGTTTGATGTCTCCATGAAAATATTGGCGATCTGCTCGAATCCTTCTTTCCTTGCAACACTAGCAAAAAACTCGTATCGGTTCCTTGCCTGAGATTCACCTGCGAATGACTTTAGCAGGTTCATCTCTGTTTTCGTTCCTTTCAATGATTTTGTCATAACAGTTTAAATTATAAGTTATACTTCGATGAATTCCGATTTTTCCGATCCGCAAACAGGGCATATCCAGTCTGAGGGAAGATCTGAAAATTTTTGTCCTTCCTCTTTCTCATCATATATATATCCGCATGCCGGACACCTGAATTTTCTATAGATTTTAACCGGATCTTTCGCTTCCATCTTTGCGGGGTCAATGTACGTCGGTGCATTCTTTGGAGCAATACCTTTTTTTACCTGCCTGTAATAAAGATATGTTAGAGGATCTCCAGCATCGTCGATCACTCCCGACCCTACAAGCGCGCCAATAAAAATCAGATGAGTTCCGGCATCAACGATCTGCTCCACCCTGCATTCAAGCCACGCTATACAATCCGTGAGAACGACAGGAACACCTGTCTCACCATATTCTATTGTCAATCCTTCCATCTTGTCCGTATCCCGGCCGCTTTTAAATCCAAACCGCCCGATAATTTCTGGTGAGCAATCACGCTGTAGCGCTGAGACCGAAAAAGCATTTCTCTTCCTGATAAGTTCAGCGGTGTAATTATTTTTGCTGCAGCAGACTGCGAATTTTGCAGGGTCAGAAGTGACCTGGAATACCGTATTTGAAATGAACCCGTTACCTTTAACCTTGTCGCCCGAGCTGACTATATACAACCCATATGAAATTTTATAAAATGCTTTCAGGTCAACCATGTGCAGGGTTTTTCTGCAAGTTAATAATTGTTTAAGTAAATTGGAAATGCTACTTTTTTTCAAGGTGCATTTCATACCAGAAAACCGAAATGTCGGCATAGGAGTAGTATTCTTTTGCTACAAGACCTGTACTGAAGAATTTTCTGCCTTCCATGGATCTGATCTCATTCCCTGATTTGAAAAAACCATAGTTGTATGCAGTTGCAAGGAACCTGATCCTTTCCTCAGGTGCCATCTTCCTCAATTCAAATCTTTTTGAGCATATTTTGAAGAATACAATGAGATAGTTGATCTGCGACCCGGTATCCTCGAGATCTTTGACAATTGATGACCTGTAATCTCTTATGTCATCAAAATCCGAGCTGTCTCTGACCATGGAACTGTAACGATGTCCGGATAATCCCCCGGCACTCATTCCAAGCAACTCGGCAAAGGATGGCTTCATCTGAAGATGCCCTATAGAAAAGTTCGCATATTCCTTGCCCAGATTTATATACAAGGCTTTAAGTAGGGTAGTCTCCATTTTATCCCTGAGAGCCGAATATCTTACAAGTTCCGGAAAGATGACGGCCATTGCCTCAAAATAGCCAACATCATATTTCTTCAGCGCCATCTTGATCCATGGTTCATTCTGTGAAATAAAATCTTCGGCTTTCTTCCAGTCTGTACCAAATATTTCCGGGTAATTCAGGGATTGGGAAAATAATGGATCTGAGGCTCTTGCCAGGGAAATAGCGGAAATTAATACAAAAATGATCCTTTTCATGAATTTCTTCATGACTTGATTCCCTTTATTACATAGTCAGAGACGGGATAAAAGAAAATATCCGGTAATCCCGTCAATACGGAATTTTGCACTGCATTATGGCATTATGCTTCGGAGAATAGTAAAAATATGCCAGGTAAATTACATTATTAAGTTTAATAAGATAAGGATTAAAAAGGTCTGTCATTTTTTTCCCATCACTGAATGACAGAGTTCCTGATGCATAGCAGACATATCCTGAATTATCAGATTTTATGAACAGATTCTCAGCGCTGCACCTGGCAGTTGTCAGATCAAGCACCACTTTTCCCTGAAGATCGGTAACCTTTCCGGCAGTTGACATCAAAATATCATCGTATTTCAGATTGGTATAAAATATGGAAGCCATGGCTGCAAGCGTGTTATTATCTCCTGATCCGACAGGCATGTTCGAAATGACTCTTGGCATTGTGCTGTTGGGCCCCCCACCATCCATCATTCTCTTTTGCATTTGCTGTGAATATTCCATAGCTATCTGCATCTTTTCTTCATCAGTCGTCGCATTTTTTGACCTTTCCTCCAGTTTTTTGCCCTCCTCCTCAGTCATTACAGCCGTAGGCGTGACTGATGCAGCAAATTTATCCCCCGACTTCGTAACAGCAAAGCTGGTCAATACGTCATACGGACCATAGGTCTTACCGGCAAAGGTAATAGTGTACTTATCGCCTTTCTTACTTATGTAATTGCTGTACCTTACGGTCAGATCGGCATGGTTATCATTTCCCTGTACCATCGACTGGAACTTTACCACACTGGGATCATCCTTTTTATATGGGCCTTCTGTCACGCCGTTTTTTGTTACATAGAAATTATCGGAAACTCTGTCGCCGATAAGGATGCTGCCGTCATCCAGTATACTAATAGTGGCTTCAGTGTATTCGATCTTATATTTTCCCAGATCGACAATCAGATCAGCTGTTTCGCAGGCACAGGAAGGTTCTGGCCTGGTTTTAGTATTACTATTCGTTTTCGGTGTCCCGACCAAATCCTTTTGCACATTGCTCTTCACGTTCTTCATGAACTTACCGATCTGGGCATTTAGAGGAACAAGGCATAATATTGCACAAATCATAGAGAATAAAATATACTTCTTCATAGGGATCAGGTTTAAAATTTCATCTTTAAAATTATAGTTTTTATAAGAATAACAATCCATTCATTCCAATTGAGATCATTATCCGATCATAATAATAAGACAAAAGTATATCGGGATTGTTTTAATGGATCGTGATATATTTTAGAATTCTTACAGTAATGTATTCAATATCAATATTATAGTACTCAACTCCGCCCGACGAATTTATTCAGACCTGAATAAGCGCATCATTCAGTATTTCCCGGATTTTCAAAATCTCAAAACTTGTAAAAAATTTAATAAAAATTATATCAATTATTTTCCGAAAATTACGAACCTTGCCTGTAATATCTGAAACCTCAGCAAACAAAACTTTAATTCTGAAAAAATATTCAAATGAAAGAAATCCTGGTAATAGGCAGCTCTAATACCGATATGGTTATTAAAACAAAAAAGATGCCGGCTCCCGGGGAGACTGTTTTAGGCGGCCCTTTTCTCCTCAATCCTGGCGGTAAAGGGGCCAACCAGGCAGTTGCTGCGACAAGGCTCGGAGGGAAAGTAACATTCGTGACGAAGAGAGGGAATGACCTGTTCGGAAATCAGACAGTGGGCCTTCTGATGAGAGAAGGCATTGATACAGAGAATATTATTAAGGATCCGGAGCTTCCCTCGGGCGTTGCTCTTATTACAGTTGACGGAAAAGGAGAGAACAGTATTGTGGTAGCACCTGGAGCCAATAGTAACCTTCAACCTGAAGACCTTCCACCCCTGCTCTTTGACTGCGGCAGGTACGAAATACTCCTTCTCCAGCTTGAAATTCCGATGATAACTGTTGAATACTCAGCAATTAAAGCTTCAGAATGCGGTATGAAAGTGATATTAAACCCGGCTCCAGCTCCTTCACAACCGCTTTCGGATAAGTTACTTGAAAATATCTGGCTCCTTACCCCAAATGAACATGAGGCTGAAGCTATTACAGGATTAGCGATTCTGGATGAGGAGAGTGCTGATGCGGCTGCATCAGCTATTATCAAAAAAGGAGCAAAAAATGTGATCATTACTTTCGGCGCCAAGGGAGCTTATGTCAGATCCGATGGCTATACTGGTATGATTCATGGTTTCAGAGTAAAGGCAGTTGACACCACTGCTGCCGGTGACGTATTTAACGGAGCCCTTGCTGTTGCCCTTGCCGAAGGCCAGCCTCTTGAGGAAGCTGTTAAGTTTGCCAATAAGGCGGCATCAATATCAGTGACCCGTATGGGAGCCCAGGCATCGGCACCCTTTCGTAATGAAATAAAATAAAGGATCCTGTAGCATTGACTTTGCCTGCAAAGTCAATGCTTTGCAAATAACATAACTCATTACTGATGAAAAATTACATCATTTTGATCCTGATATTCCTGATCCCGATCCCAGGATGTTCTGATCACAAATCAAATAAACCGGGATCTCTTGTTAAGATCATTTTCGATTCCGACATGGGGCCAGACTACGACGATGTAGGTGCACTGGCATTCCTACATGCAATGGCCGACAGCGGGAGAGCGGAGATACTTGCCACCCTGGCATCGAACAAGCATGAACTTGTGGTGCCGTGCATGGAGATAATAAACACATATTTCGGCAGACCCGGTATTCCCCTTGGGGAGCCAAAAAGTAAGGGAGTGAGCTTAACTGCTTCACAGCACTGGCCCGATTCACTGGTTGCAAAGTATCCGCACAGGCTCAAAAAAGGTAATGAAGCAGCTGATGCTGTATACCTTTACAGAAAGATACTTGCCTCACAACCAGATACATCTGTGACGATATTAACAGTCGGTTTCCTTACGAACCTCTCAAACCTGCTCAAATCGCAACCCGACAGCCTTTCACCTTTCAACGGTCAGGAATTGATCACAAAAAAGGTCCGGAGGCTTGTAGCAATGGCCGGAGAATTTCCAGAAGGCAGGGAATTCAACATAATGATGGATTCGGTATCATCGGAATATGTTTTAAATGAATGGCCAACAGAGATAACTTTCACCGGGTATGAGATCGGGTCAAAGATCTTTACAGGACTTCAGCTGGTAAATTCTGAGATCGGGAACAGTCCGGTCAGGGATGTTTTCAGGATCAGTCTCCCTCTTTCGGCAGAGGATAAGAATGGACGAATGAGCTGGGACGAGACCGCAGCACTTATTGCAGTTTATGGTACGGACGGTTTTTTTGATACAGTGAGGGGGAATATTGTTGTTAACAGTAATGGAAGCAACAGCTGGGAAGATGACAAAAACGGAAAGCAGGTGTATGTTAAATTCAAAATGCCTCCCGAAGAGCTGGGTCGGTTCATCGAAGCAAGAATGATGCATGTTCCGGTTAAGAGACTAAGATAGTAGAGAAAACGACCTTTATTACCTGATCAGGCCCTCCAGGGACGTTGACGAACCTGTGACTTTGCGAAGGCATCAAGTGCAATATTCACATCTTCAACTATCTGGAAATCATACATGCCGAGGCAGATAAAATCGGCACCATTGGAATAGGCATAATTGAGGCCAACTTCCGGAGTAATAGCACCGGCAGCCAGGACTTTAAAGGCAATCCATGGTTCACTAAGGGTTCCCATAAATCTGATTGTCTCTTCAGGGTCGTAATCGAACATATTGTCTTTCCATGGCGCTCCTGGCTGAGCCGACCAGTAATTATGGCTATGACATGTCTTCACCCAGAAATCGGGTTTTAAACCATGATCAACACAAACCTTTATAGCTTCAATCCTGTGTGCCCCAATACCTGCCGGCTTTCCGAGACTTCTGATCTCTTCAAGCCCTTTACTCATGAGCTCCATTCTCTGATCTACCGTTCTCTTTAAAGGATCTTCCCATTTTTCATCAGACCAGCGGTCTGTTATCTCTCCCTGGCAGTACATGGCATCGGCATTGACTGCAAGCGACATTGCAATACCTTTCTGGAAATCAAGCGCTATGCCACAGTCGGATATAAACATCATCTTGCCACCGAATTCATGTTTATACTTCTGAAAGACTCTTCCGATCTGCGGGTTTGTAATAAGCGCGTTCATCCCGCATTTTTCACCCAGGGCAAGCGTCTGCATTACCTTTTCGTCGGTATGATATGTCTTCACCAGCTTTGAAACATACATCAGATCACGGGAATGTGCCCATCCCCCAATCAGGTTTCCTCCCATGATCAGTCGGCTGAGGTCCCATTTTGCCGGCTTTCCATTTCTATCGGTATATCTTATTGTCCCTTTAGGCACCTCTCCTTTAAGATCTTTCAAGGTATTGTAATTGAATTTCAGGAGCGTGGCCCCGGAATTTGCATCGATACCCTGGACCTTCAGCAGATTTTCTTCAAAACTGTCCCATCTCCGTTTTTTGTAAAGTGCGTAGGCAAATGCACCTAGGGCAGGAACGGATATCAGGTTTTTAATTACCTCGCGGCGCTCCAGGCTTTTGCCTTCTGCTGATGGAATGTCCGGAACAGGTTTCCTGACTTTCTCTTCTCTCCACTGCTCAAAGAGCCTGTCGAGTCCATATTGATTCTCTGATGACAGAAAAAAGTAGATTATAAGAACAAAGAACTCGATCAGGTTCCTGTTAACCCAGAGGTAGCTTCCTTCAACCGGTACACCAAACATATATCCCGGAATTGGAGGATATGCAATGAAGTAGAAAAGGAGCATCAGGGCACCACCCGCACTTGCCCACCTAACGAACAATCCAAGAATAAGTCCCAGGCCGACTAGAATCATTCCCCATATATTTATAAAGTCAACTGCGGAGGTTATACCGCTGCTTGCTGCCATCTGGTGAAAGAGCGGTGCAAAGATCCATTTAGAACCGGCAAGGTAAGGAGCCGAGCTCCATCCTGAAGCAATTATCTTAGAGATGCCCTCATACAAAAATTGCCATCCTATCACAATTCGTGTAATTGTCACAAACCATGTGATAACTGGAGTCGGGAGGAACCTTGAATCTGATTTCATTCTATTGAGTATTTTTGTTTAATGGAGTGTTTGATTAACTCGGCTCTGAATCAAAGAGTTACAAATACTGGCTAAGATATCTCCTGCTTATTGCAAGAGAATATTTGCGGTTCTCCAGCGATCCTTCAAAGGCCCTGTCCTCGACTTCAACACATACCGGACCCTGATACCTTATATCGTTCAGGGCAGAAAAAAAACTTCCCCAGTCAATATCTCCCTGTCCCGGCAGTTTCGGCGAATGAAACTCATCAGGTATGCCCATGATCCCTACATCATCAAGCTTATCCTTATATATTCTGGCATCCTTAAGATGAACATGGAAAACTTTATTCCTGAACTCATACAAAGGTTTAATATAATCGATTTGCAGCCATAGCAGATGCGAAGGGTCGAAGTTTAACCCGAAAAACTCGCTTTGTATCTCGCTGAACATCCTTCTCCATATTGCAGGAGTTGTTGCAAGATTATTGCCCCCTGGCCAATCATCCCTGGTAAAAAACATAGGACAGTTTTCAATCCCGACCTTCACATTCATAGATTCTGCATGCCTGATTATTGGCTCCCAAATATCCCTGAACATTTCAAAATTCTCATCGACAGATTTATGCCTGTCGCGTCCGATGAAGGTATTTATCCTGTTTATGCCCAGCATCGCTGATGCGTCGATCACTTTCCTGATATGGGAGATATAGAAGCTGCGTTTTTCGTCATCCGGATCAAGCGGATTCGGATAATAGCCAAGAGCAGATATCTCTATGTTCTTTTGCTTCAGGTAACTATTGATCTGTGCTGCCTTACTTTCATCGAGAGCCACGACATCGATATGGGATACACCTTCGTATCTTTTATCTTCTTTCCCGTGAGGCCAGCAGCAAACTTCAATGCAGCTGTACCCGTTACCGGCAGCACAATCGACCACCTCCTCAAAACCAAGATCGCCCAGTATTGCACTTACAAAACCCAGCTTCATATTGACCTCCTTTGTAAGGTTTGACTTGTAATTATTCTTTAACCGATCAGGAAATCTATCCCAGGAAAATCCATTTATCCAATATTACGAAATCTTACATTATCATCCGAATCTATCTTTAAAATAAATGATTAACTTTTCACGATAAACCCGCATAGCAAAATGAAACTGAGTTCAGGGACCGGATATTGCCGTGTATCTGCCAACTAAAAAATTTGCAACCGGGCAGGTGGTCGTAATATGTTCCTGAACAGGTTCTGAAGAATTATGATATCGAAGGAATTTATCTATTTTTAACTCAGGATCGACCGAATAAAAACATAATATCATGAAATCAGTCAGTACTTTTCCGGCATTTATTTTAATTGCATGCTGTACACTCTTTATAAATCATTCATGCAAAGAGAAGGAAGACGATGATGTAAAAGTGAAAGATTTCAAAACGCTCCAGTCGCAGTTTAAGGAACCGCCTGCCGAATATACGACGGCCCCCTTTTTTGTATGGAATGCCGACATCACTAAAGATGAAATTGACAAATTCCTCACCGACTTTAAGAATGCAGGAAGCAGGCAGGTCTTTATTCATCCCAGACCAGGGCTCATTACAGAATACTTGTCTGAAAAATGGTTCGACCTATTTAAATATACAGTCCGGAAAGGCAAAGAACTAGGAATGAAGATCTGGATCTACGACGAGAACTCTTATCCAAGCGGTTTTGCCGGAGGACATGTCCCGGCTGAGATGCCTGAATCATATAACCAGGGAGAGGGACTGGAGATGAAACGGGTTGAAAATCTTCCTGACACCACTGACAAATATTTTATTGTCCTGAAGGAAGAAAATGGAGTTTATTCAGATATTACCTCTGCACTTGCTTCTGAGAAAGGCAAGTTTGGAGAATATTGCCTGTTTTATAAGATCTATAACGGAAAATCCGATTGGTACGGTGGTTTTTCATATGTGGATCTTCTATATCCAGGTGTGACACAAAAATTCATTGAACTTACAATGACCGGGTATGAAAAATATGCCGGGGATGAATTCGGCAAAACTGTTCCCGGGACATTTACAGATGAGCCACAAATTGAATCGCCTGGCGGAATAAGGTTTACGCCCGATCTTTTTAGTGAGTTCCGCAATAGATGGGGATATGATCTGAAGCTCTTCCTGCCATCACTTTATGAAGAGACGGGTGACTGGAAAAGGATAAGGCATAACTACACCCGTACTCTGCTTGATATGTTCATCAGCAGGTGGTCAAAGCCGTGGAGTGAATATTGCAGTTCGAAAAACCTGAAGTTCACAGGGCACTACTGGGAACATGAGTGGCCGAACATGCAGCCGGGAGGTGACAATATGGCTATGTATATCTATCCCCAGGAGCCGGCAATTGATATGCTGTTCAACCAGTTCAATGACTCTGTACCTCACGCACAGTTTGGGAACGTCAGGTCTGTGAAAGAGTTAGCCAGCGCTGCAAATCAGGCAGGCAGAAACAGGAAGCTGAGCGAGACATACGGAGGTTCGGGATGGGACCTCACCTTTGCCGATATGAAAAGGAACGGCGACTGGGAGTTTGCTCTTGGGATTAACCAGATGAACCAGCATCTTACTTTCTTTTCAATGGAGGGAGCAAGAAAATACGATTATCCTCCAACCTTCGATTATCACGAACCCTGGTGGCAGGACTACAAGTACCTGAATGACCATTATGCAAGATTATCCCTTGCACTATCTTCAGGAAAGCAGATGAATGATATTCTTGTCCTTGAACCGACAACCAGCGCCTGGATGTATGATTCATATGTTAAAAGGAATAGCAGGGTGGACGAAATAGGACAATCGTTCCAGAGCTTTATCACACGACTTGAGAAAGACCAGGTTGAATATGATCTGGGATCTGAGAGTATAATTAAAACCCTTGGGAGGGTATCCCGGGGAAAACTGATCGTAGGAGATGCCTCCTACTTAAAGGTTGTAATACCCCCGATGATGGAGAATCTGGATAAACAGACTTTTATCTTTTTAAAGCAGTTCATTTCAGGCGGCGGTACAATTTTAGCTTTTTCAATTCCATCTCTTATCGATGGCAAGCCGGATAAGGAGCTTGAATCATTTTTCAACAGGAAGTCTGGAGGGATGATCCATTTGATCTCAGCTGACAGGGAGACGCTTTCGAAACAATTTGCAAATAAAGAAGTATTATTCTCAGGGGTTAAGGGAGGAACTCTGTTTCACCATACAAGGAAACTTTCCGACGGCAAAATAATCTTCCTTGCCAATTCAAGCACCCATGATTCACTTTCCGGAAGCTTTGAAACAACCGGTGCCGATGCGATCGAGATGAACACCCTTACGGGTGATCTTTCAGGGTATTTAAATAAAAAAGATGGTGAGAAAGTTGATCTTACTTTTATCCTGCCACCTGCAGGAAGTCTTCTTCTCTTTATACGTGGATCAGAAACAGAAAAGCTTCCTGTAAAATCCGGTGTTGGGAGTTTTTCAATTGTTGAGACGACTTCTGATATGCTTGTTAGCAGGGACAGCACTAACGCACTGACGATAGATTTCTGCGATGTTACTGTCGGAAATGAGACTTTCCGCGATCTCTATTTCTGGGAGGCAGCCGACAGGGTCTTCAAACATTACGGGTTCAAAAATGGCGACCCATGGAGTACATCTGTGCAGTACAGGACAAACATTGTTGACAGGGATACATTCAATATGAGGACCGGCTTTACGGCTTCATATCATTTTAATGTTAAAGGAAAATTTGATTACTCATCCTTTAAGGCGGTAGTTGAGCGTCCTTCGCTCTGGACTGTCACGCTTAACGGAACTGAAATTAAACCCGAACCGGGAAAATGGTGGCTTGACCGCTCCTTTGGAGTCTACAGGATCGGATCGGTTGTCAGGGAGGGAGAAAACACTCTTACCCTTAAAGCATCTCCAATGAGAGTTCATTCAGAGATCGAATCAGTTTATATTCTTGGCGATTTCTCGGTCGAACCGGCGCCAAAAGGCTGGATACTGACCGCTCAGTCTAAAAAATATTCTGTGGGGTCGTGGAGGTCGCAGGGACTCCCCTTCTACTCATGGGGAATGAATTATTCAAGGGATTTCGACATCGTCAGAACTGAAGGAAGATACAAGGTTTCACTGCCAGGCTGGAAAGGAACAGTTGCTGAAGTATCCGTTAACGGCAAAAAGGTGGGTTTGATCGCATTCCCTCCATACAGGAGTGATGTGACGGGTTTCATTCACCAGGGGAAAAACACTATTCTGGTCAGGGTAATCGGCAGTCTCAGGAACCTTGAGGGTCCATTCCACAATAATCCGCCGGCAGGACTTGCTTCACCGTGGAACTGGAGATACGTCAAAAAATATCCTTCCGGCAAAGATTACAGTCAGTTCGACTATGGACTGATACAGGATTTTGAATTACTGAACGGAAAATAGCAGCATGTACTTGTTACCGACCGCTCTTTGTGTTTATGCTATAAATCACTATTGTTCAACAATATATTTATCGACTATTGGAAAAACAAAATTATTTTTTACTTTTAGTCCGCCTAATTATAAACCAATTAACCTTAAAACAATATGATGAATGGCATAACGTACGGAATTACAACTTCTTACATTATGCCTGTAAACCAAACTTAAAAAGAAATCTATGAGAAAATTACTGACTTCTGTTTTTGCTGCACTGCTTACGGGCACTCTTTTTGCCGCCGGACTGGTGACAAATACGAACCAGAGCGCTGCATGGGTCCGTCTTCCTGCAAGAAATGCTTCAACGGATATCGATGCAGCTTATTACAACCCTGCTGGTATGACAAAGCTTGAGGATGGATTCCATTTCTCGCTGTCGAACCAGACGATCTTTCAGACAAAGACCGTAGTTAACAATTACAAGGGTCCCGGTGGTTTTTACGGGCTAAATGATCCGAAATATATCGGTGACATAAAAGCACCCGTTTTCCCGGGAATTTATGCTGTTTATAAGAAGAACAGGCTTGCTTTTTCGTTAGGATTTAATCCGGTTGGCGGTGGCGGTGGCGCAACTTATAAAACAGGATTGCCATCATTTGAAATGAGCCCTTCCGATCTTGTTCCCGCTCTAGCTTCACAGGGGGCAGAAGGATACAAGCTTGACGCTTATCTGAAAGGAACTTCCGTATATTTCGGATTGCAGGGAGGTATTGCATACAAGATCAACGACAAATTATCCCTCGGCGTAGGTCTGAGATATGTCATGGCAAAAAACACCTATAGCGGTCACCTTACCGATATTGAACTTAATATGGGCGGCACATGGATAAGGGCCGATCAAATAATGACAGGTATTGCCACCCAGGCAAAAGGTGGTGGTGATGCTTTGAATCCTCTTATTACGGGCGGTTTAGGCGGTTTGACGCCTGCCCAGGCAGCTGGTGCCGGTTACATTTCACCCGTAGTGGCTGCTACTATCACCGGAGGACTTACACAACTTGGAGTTCCGAATGCTTCATCCCTTACAATTGCACAGAGCCAGGCAGCTTACTACGGGGCAGAGGCTAAGTACACTGCAACTGCGACGTTGCTTGGTGACCAGTCAGTTGACGTGACCCAGAACGGTTCAGGCATTTCCCCGATATTCAGCGTCAATATCTCACCGACAGAGAATGTCAACTTTGCCGTCAGATACGAAATGAGGACAAAAATGGATGTCACAAATAAGACAAAAAGTGATTTCTTGCTGGGCTTCACTGCAACCGGAACCCCTATAACAATGTTCCCAAACGGTGAAAAGACACCGAGCGATATGCCTGCCCTGCTGGCGGCTGGTATCGATTTCAAAGTTGCTCCTAAAGTTAAAATCTCTCTCGGTGCAGACTACTTCTTCGACAAACAGGCAAACTATGGTCATAAGCTGGATCTTGTTCCATCTGCCCCTGCTACATTTGTTGCCAATTCGCAGATCATTGATCAGAACGGGTACGATCTGTGCGGCGGACTTGAATGGAAACTTTCAGATAAACTCCTGGTTAGCGCTGGCTACTTATGGGCAAACAAGGGCGTGAACAGTCTCTACCAGAGCGATCTCACCTATGCAAATGCCACAAGTACCTATGGATTCGGCGGAGCATATTCAGTGATGAAGAACCTCAAGATCACCCTGGGCGGGAGCATTACAACCTATGTATTGGACGAAACCTATGTGGATCATATCTTTGCTGCGACAAATACTCTTTACACCCCTCTGGAAACTCACACCAAGACCACCTGGATGTTTGCCATAGGCGTTGATTACAGTTTCTGATAATAAATTGAATCTGTGTCGTCCTAAAATAGGTTGACAGTTTTTAAACTAAGTTTTTGCAAATATCCTTCAAATTAGTGTGATTTGGAGGATATTTTTTATGTATTAATTGAGGTGTTCTGTAATTCAGGGATAA
>JBEKFE010000013.1:0-102630 GCA_050013475.1 Bacteroidales bacterium | reverse complement strand
CCACCCTGAACCCTGACCAACAAGTCGGGGTTTTTTCTTTGCACTGCCCAAATCACTGGTAATCAAAGTATTTTCCCCGGCACGCCATTTTTACAACCGCCACGTCAATCCTGAAATTGTCGTACACAAAATAGACCACCGCCTTCACCCGAAGAATTTGAACCCCAGTAACTTCAATTCTTGCTTTGTTTCTTTGCCTGATACACCAAATCATCATGTGCTACAGATGGTGATAGTAATCCACTGATATCGAAACTTTCGTTGGTTGGATTCAATTTCTGTTTCAGGTCTTTCACATTCTTCAACAATAGTTCATCCACTACACTTGCATAACAATCAAGGGTGACCTGAACACTGGCGTGTCCGAGAATCTTGCTCAGAACTGCGATATTAACGCCATTTCCAAGCATAATTGTCGATGCGAAGGTCTTACGTGCCAAATGTGTCGTCAGGTACTTCTTAATGTCTGCAATGTCTGCGATTTCTTTCAGGTAGGCATTATATTTGACATTGCTTGGCACAGGAAGAAGCCTGCCTTTCTTGAGGCAAAGAGGGTGCGACTTGTACTTGCGTAAGATTTCCAATGCTTTTGGAAGCAACGGGATTTGATATTGCTTTCCGGTCTTCTTTCGTGTGATATTCAGCCAAAGTTCGTTGTCAATCCCCTGCGTGAGGTTCTCAGGAGTTAAACTCTCAACTTCTGCGTATGCCATACCAGAGTAACAACAAAAAATGAAGATGTCCCTGATAGTATTCAGTCGGTTGACACTAAAATCAGTTTGTTCAATCCTGTTGACTTCATCCTGAGTGAGGTATTCGATGCGTTTTTTGGGCATCCGAATCTTGTAATCGGGAAAAGGGTGTTTTTCCATGTATCCATAACTGATGGCTTTTTTAATGATCCGGGTCAGCCGTTGGAAATGTTTGTAGCAGGTTGTCGTAGAGTTCTCGTATTTGTTCTTCAGGTAAATAATCCAATCACTTATAAACGAATAATTAAGTTCGTAGAGATAGATATCTGATCGTTTGTACTTATATCTAAGGAATTGCTGAACCCTTAACCTGGTATTGGAATATTTAATTAATGTTGATTTTGTGTAATCCTTACCAAGCAGTTTACGCATTTCCTTCAGGTGGTCATCTATCAGACGCATCAGGGTCATTTGGTTGGCTTCATTGCGGTCAAGATGCTTCTTGATTGTGTGAAGATTAAACGGCTTGCCGGAAACGGATAACTGGTTAATGATTTGAAGTACCTTAACCCTGAGAGCATCCATTTGGTTGTTGGTTGTATTTGCGGTCTCATTGTTGCCCTTGATCCGCATTGCTTTTTTATCCCAATCAGAGAGTTTGACTGTGATACCAGTAGTTTTGGTGAAAAACTCATAGTTGTACCAGACCCGAAGGTAAATGGGAATCATTTTGTCAACGGTTTTCTTTGAGGCTCGAAGCCAGAACGTGATTTTTACATTGCTTTCCATAGTAAAAATGGTTTAAAAGTTAATACTAATGAAAGCAAGAGTAGATGTGGCTTATCTGCATTTCACTGTGACAGCAATTTCAGGATTGACGTGGCGGTTGTAAAAATGGCGTGCCGGGGAAAATACTTTGATTACCAGTGATTTGGGCAGTGCAAAGAAAAAACCCCGACTTGTTGGTCAGGGTTCAGGGTGGAGCTGGCGGGAGTCGAACCCGCGTCCAGGCAAGGAGACCATATGCTTTCTACATGCTTAGTCCTGCTTGATTGTCGGGACAGGTCAGCTGCAGAACAACCTAGCCGGTCCTTAGTTCCTATTATTTTCGCCATCCGGGCGGAACGACTTTCAGGCTAGCCCCGTATTGCGTGCGCCTCCTTGTCGGGTTGGATCAGGGCAGTACCGCCCGGGAGACGTCTCGTCACGACACCTGTGCCGTGAAACCCCGCCGAAACGGGATGCTTAAACTACTGTTATTCGCTTAAGCAGCGAGAGCAAAATTAGATTCGCCAGTTATTGTTTTGTGACTCTGTTCAAGTGACGCGTCACCACACACTGCATGCTTACATACCACCTCTCATGCTGTCAAAACCAGGTCAGCCCCGGTAGTATGAAATACAATGCAAAGATACAAATAAAATGCCAGGAATCCTTCTTATATGCCTGTAAACAATAGCCGGTAACCGGCGGCCGGTAACCGGTAACCGGTGATCAGCACCCCGCTTAACATTTTTTAATTATTCGGGAACCATTATTTCAACCCGTTTTTTGAATTTGACACCAGTTTATGATACCTTTAAAAGTCTAAAAAGCTATAGCTTTTTTGTCTTCAGATAATAATTAAATATAAAGCCATGAGAAAAAATCAAACTTCAGTATTAGGAGCTTTTACAACTGGCATGTTTCTGGCCTTACAGCTTCTCTCAGCTTCTGCTCAGGATAAAACACCCACTACTCCGACAAGGCCCGTATTCAGAATGCCCGCAGTAGTAAAATCCGCAGAAATACTTCCCGACAACAGGGTCACTTTCCGGCTTTATGCAAAAGAGGCAACAGATGTAAAAATAAGTGGAGACTGGATGCCTGGATTCGGTGCAAGTGAACCAATGGTAAGGAATGATACCGGGCTTTTTTCGATTACAGTCGGCCCGCTGAAGCCCGAGCTTTACAGCTATACATTCATAGTAAACGGAGTAAGGGTGACGGATCCCAATAATCCTCTGACAAAAAGGGACGGGACAAGGAATGAAAGCATGTTTGTAATACCCGGTGAGGGATCAGATCTTTATATTACAAAGGATGTTCAACATGGATCCCTTCTTAAAGTATGGTACAATTCGCCAGTACTCAGCCTGATGCGCAGGATGTATATATATACTCCTCCCGGCTATGAGGGTAGTAAGTCAAAATACCCTGTACTGTACCTCCTTCACGGGGGAGGCGGTGATGAGGACGCCTGGACAACTCTCGGAAGAGCTTGCCAGATACTTGACAATCTTATATCACAGGGGAAAGCAAAGCCAATGATCGTTGTCATGCCAAATGGCAATCCGGGCCAGCCATGTGCATTTACCGATGCTCCACCTTTACCGGCAAATGCACAACCGCAAACAATGGGTGATATGGCAAAAGGTCTTTTTGAGGAGAGTCTTGTGAAGGATATTATTCCTTATATGGAAAAACATTTCAGGGTTCTTGACGATAAAAATAACCGTGCCGTATCCGGCCTTTCAATGGGAGGAATGCAAACCCTCACAATGGCTGGCAAGTATTCTGACAAATTTGGCTATTACGGGGTAATGAGTATGGGACTGGTCGACAGGAAAGCGATGGGACTACCTGAAAACAATGATCAGGATGCCCAGTTTGAAACGCTCAAAAAAAGCGGATACAAATTATTCTGGGTCGGTATCGGAAAGGATGACTTTCTGTACAGCTCCGCACAGAGCCTAAAAACTGCCCTTGATAAACATGGAATTCAATATACCTGGAGAGAAAGCACAGGCGGACATACCTGGGCAAACTGGAGGATATATCTTTCGGAACTTGCACCGAAGCTTTTTAAATGATCCTGAGATCAGATAAAATCAAATTATACTTCTTATTGGTCTGTAATGATGAAAAATATTTCAGGAATACGATATTTGGTGACTGCTTCAATGGTATCACTGATACTGACGGGTTGTGGCAAAAAATGGACTGAAGAACCTAAAGGAGGTTATAACCTCATTCATAACAAGGATGGCCAGACACTTGGCTATTCACCATTATCAGGTATTAAAATACTGACAGTTAATGGATTTGCATTTAAAGATCTCAACAGGAACGGTAAGCTTGATCCATTCGAGGATTGGCGTCTTCCTGTTGATCAGCGTGTAAAAGACCTTGCATCAAAAATGTCGGTAGAGCAGATAGCCGGACTGATGCTTTACAGCAGTCATCAGTCGATACCATCGATGGGTGGAGGCTATTTTGCGGCAGCTACATATGGAGGGAAGCCATTCAGGGATAGCGGTGCAAAATCTTCCGACCTGTCAGATCAGCAGAAAAAATTTCTTACCGGGGATAACCTCAGACATGTTCTGATCACGACTGTGGAAAGTCCTGAAATTTCAGCCATCTGGAATAATAATGCCCAGTCGCTGGTTGAAGGAATGGGATTAGGTATACCTGTAAATATCAGTTCAGACCCGAGGCATTCCACAGATATCCTGGCAGAGTACAACGCCGGTGCAGGAGGGAAAATTTCCATGTGGCCTGGCTCACTGGGGATTGCAGCATCTTTTGATCCTGCGCTCATGAGAAAATTCGGTTCAATAGCTGCGATAGAATACCGTGCACTGGGGATTGCCACTGCCTTGTCACCGCAGATCGACCTGGCCACTGAACCGCGCTGGAGCAGATTTAATGGCACAATGGGAGAAGATCCTGCACTGGCAACTGATATGGCACGCGCATATGTTGACGGATTCCAGACGTCTGACAGCAGCCATCAGATATCAGGCGGATGGGGATACAGAAGTGTGAATGCTATGGTCAAGCACTGGCCAGGAGGAGGACCTGAAGAGGGAGGCAGGGATGCCCATTTCGGTTATGGAGAGTATGCAGTATATCCCGGTAATAACCTCAAAGATCATCTGAAGCCTTTTACCGAGGGAGCTTTTAAGCTTTCGGGTCCTACAGGAATGGCTGCAGCCGTAATGCCATATTATACCATTTCGTATAATGTTGATAAAAAGTATAATGAGAACGTAGGGAACTCTTACAATAAGTACATTATTACTGATCTTCTCAGAGGGGAATACAAGTATGACGGAGTAGTTTGCACCGACTGGGGTATCACCTCGGATGTGTCAGCAATTGACAGGTTTGAAGGCAAACCATGGGGAGTCGAAAACCTGTCAGTTCCTGAAAGGCATTATAAGATAATTATGGCCGGGGTCGACCAGTTCGGCGGCAATAACGACAAGGGCCCTGTACTCGCGGCATATAAAATGGGTGTGAAAGAACATGGAGAAGAATTTATGAGGAAGAGATTTGAGGAGTCGGCAATCAGACTGCTCAGGAACATCTTCAGGGTTGGCCTTTTCGAAAACCCTTACCTTGATCCTGCTGAATCAAAAATAATTGTCGGTAATCCTGATTTTATGAAAGCCGGGTATGACGCACAACTCCGTTCAGTTATCATGCTGAAGAATAGTGCGAACATCCTCCCATTGAAGGAGCAGCTTAAAGTATATATGCCCAAACGCTATACTCCCGAAGGCAGTAACTGGTTCGGTATTAAGACCCCTGAACGATGGAGCGATCCTATGAATCCTGAATTGGTCAGTAAATATTTCAGGGTGGTGAACAAACCAGAGGAAGCAGATGTCGCAATCGTTTCCATAGAGAGTCCTCAGACAGTAACAGGTTACAGCCAGGAAGATCTTAAGAAGGGGGGCAACGGGTATGTTCCAATATCATTGCAATATGGTAAATATACGGCTGAAAATTCACGGGCTGTAAGCATTGCAGGGGGCAGTCCTCTGGAGAAGGTAACGAACAGGTCCTTTAAAGGTAAAAGCACTGAAGTAAGAAATGCCTATGATCTTAAGATGGTGACCGAGACCAGGGCGAAGATGGGTAAGAAACCTGTGATCGTGCTTGTTAATGTTTCCAATCCAATGGTGTTCTCTGAGATCGAGAAGAGCTGCAATGCCATTCTTGTTCATTTTGGTGTGCAGAACCAGGCTTTATGTGATATTCTTACGGGCAAGGCAGAACCTTCTGCATTGCTTCCTTTCCAGATGCCCGCTGATATGAAAACTGTCGAGGAGCAGATGGAAGATGTACCGCACGATATGAAATGCTATAAGGATGCTGAAGGTAACGTGTACGATTTTGGCTATGGCATGAACTGGAAAGGGGTTATAAAAGACGAGAGAGTGACAAGGTACAAGAGGTGAGAGGTGAGTTGAAGAGTTGAAGTGTTGAAACGTTGAAGCGTTTAAATAATGCGACTTCGTATAAACCGTTGTCAATTCTATTGACAATATAGATATATAACACATGAAATTAAATACATCCAAATTGAATGAAAATATTCAGCTTTAGTTTATTCTTAGTTACGTTATTGTTTGTCTCTTTTAACAATTCCGGAAAAGGTATTTCTCAGAAGGTTAAGGTTGAAGGTGGTACTATTGAAGGTTACATTTCCGATGGAGTAACCATCTTTAAAGGAGTACCTTTTGCTGCGCCGCCTGTTGGAGAACTGAGGTGGAAGGCTCCGTATCCGGTAGTGGCATGGGATGGTGTCCGTAAATGTGTCACAAATCCGCCGGGCGCAATGCAGGCTAAACCTGTCCCGTTTATGATGTGGAGCAAGGAATTCATGGCACCCGAAGAACCGTTAAGTGAAGATTGTCTTTATCTCAATATCTGGACGGCAGCAAAGAAAAAAAATGAAAAATTGCCGGTAATTGTATGGATACATGGCGGAGCTTTCACCGGAGGATCCGGAACCGTACCTCTTTATGACGGGACAGAAATGGCCAAAAAAGGAGTTGTTTTTGTGACAATTAATTACCGGCTTGGTGTCTTCGGATTTTTGGCTCATCCCGATCTTTCGGCAGAAAGTCCGGATAAGGTATCAGGCAACTATGGGATACTTGACCAAATAGCGGCTTTGAAATGGGTGAAGAAGAATATTGCTTCTTTCGGCGGCGATCCTGATAATGTTACTATTGATGGACAGTCGGCAGGTTCATTCAGTGTAAATGCACTTATGGTCTCTCCGCTTGCAAAAGGGCTTTTCCAAAGGGCGATAGGGCAAAGCGGAGGAATGTTCTCGCATCCTGGAGGACTTGTCACCGACCTTAAAGTTGCAGAGGAAGCTGGAGTAAAGTTTGCAAAGCAGATCGGTGTGGCTTCTATTGACGAACTGCGTAAAAGATCTGCACCGGAGCTTCTGAAATCCGCGGGCAGATGGGGAATAACCATAGATAATTTTGTAATTCTGCCTGCCGGAGAGACATTCTCAGCAGGGAAGCAGAACGATGTACCTCTTATCACAGGATGGAATAGCGGTGACGGGTTTTCAATGGGTCCTACAATGAATAGTGAAGGATTCAGGAATAATGCTTTAAAGACCTACGGTGAGAGAGCAGATGAGTTCCTGAAACTCTTTCCGGCATCAACAGAAGAGGAAGCAAAAGAATCTCAGAATGTCGTTTCCCAGATGTTTTTTGGATGGCAGAACTTTAACTGGGCCAGGGCTCAGTGTACAACCGGAAAAAACAAGGCATGGCTGTACTATTTCACTCATGTTCCCCCGGGTGAACCAAACTACGGAGCATTTCATTCAGCTGAATTCGGCTATGCCCTGAAAACACTGAGATTGTGGAACAGACCGTTTATAAAATGGGATTACGATCTCTCTGAAATAATATCATCGTACTGGGTAAATTTCGCAAGAAACGGTGATCCAAACGGCCCGGGTCTGCCGGAGTGGCCCTCGTTTGATAAATCAAATCCAAAAGTAATTGAACTGGGTGACCAGGTAAAAAGTGCTCCGTTACCCTTAGCCAGACAGCTTGAGTTTATAGATTCTGTAAATAATTAAAAGAATGAAAAGAAAATTATTTATGCTGGTTGTCATGACACTTGCATTTTCAATAAAAGCTGGATGCCAGGGAACCGGAAAATGGTTCACGACAAAAGAGGTCGCCAAGAACGTATATCGGATAGATGACCACGGGGCAGTCAATGTCTACCTGGTAGTCGGCAGGGACAGCGCCCTGGTTATAGATACGGGCATGGGAGCCGCCGACCTGGTTTCCCAGATCAAAAAGCTGACATCCAAACCACTGATCGTGGTAAATACTCATGGGCATCCCGACCATACAGGAGCTAATTATCAGTTTGAGAAGGTTTATATTCATCCAGCAGATATGGAGGCTGCCATTAGCTGCAGTACACCTGAAAGCAGAAATGCAGCAGCGCAAAGTATGCTGAAAGGTGAAAAACCTCAGGCTGAAGAAACTTTCAAAGGAACGCCTGAAAATACTATCCTGATACCTGTCAGGGAAGGATATGTCTTTAACCTGGGAAAAAGAAGAATTCAGGTTATTGAAACACCCGGTCATACTCCCGGGGAGATTTGCCTTCTTGACATTGAGAATAAACTCCTTTTTACCGGCGATAATGATAATACGGTTGTCTGGCTTTTTCTGCCAAAGTGCAGGCCTCTCCATGAATATCTGGCCTCCCTCGAAAAACTCCGGAAAAGAATGTCCGAATTTACCACACTTTTTCCCGGACATGGAGTTTCCATGCCTTCAGATTTTATAAATGACCAGGTTATCTGTGTGAAGGGGATTATTAATGCGACACTGGAGGCCAGACCTTACCAGTCATTTGCCGGGAATGCAATGATGTCGACTTATGGCAGGGCAAGCGTGGCTTTTAACCCAAAGAATCTTTAAAAACTGCTGAACTGTAGTGAAGAAATTGAAAGTGGGAATATTGCGGGAAACCAGGAACCCTCCCGACAGAAGGGTGCCTCTTACGCCTCCTCAGATAATCGAGATGGAGGAGATTTATCCTGATGTCGAGTTTTTCGTCCAGCCATCTGACAGCAGATGTTACTCTGATGAAGAGTACGATTATCTTGGCATCCCTTTGAGGGAAGATCTCCGCGATTGTGATATACTCCTTGGGGTCAAGGAGATAGATAAAAGAACATTTTTACCCGACAAAACGTACCTCTTCTTTGCACATGTTGCGAAAAGACAGCTGCATAACCGTGAGATGTTCAGGGAAATGGTGGAGAGAAAGATACGGCTTATTGATTATGAATATCTTACAACTGAGAAGGGGCAGAGAGTTGTCGCATTTGGACGTCATGCAGGAATCGTTGGTGCCTATAACGCCATCAGGGCAAGGGGTATAACGACTAACAGGTTCAGGCTGAAGCCTGCCTATATGTGCCACGACCTTGATGAAATGTGGGCAGGACTCAGGCTTATTCAGCTTCTCCCCGGGCTTAAGATCCTGGTGACAGGCGAGGGCAGGGTATCAAATGGCGCCATGGAGACTCTTCAGATACTTAACCTGGTCGAGGTGAGCCCTGAAGATTTTGTTACAAAGCAATTTGATGTTCCTGTCGTCAGCCAGATAGGGCCTCAGCATTATACACGCCATAGGAAGGGACATCCGTTCAGTTTTAGCAATTTTGTGAAGGAACCAGGTGATTATGAGTCAGCCTTTCTTCCCTTCACAAGGGTCACCGATATCCTTATCACCGGTCATTACTGGGATCCGAGGTCACCTGTTTTTTTCACAACGGAAGATATGAAGAGCCCTGAATTCAGGATATCTATAGTTGCTGATATAAGCTGCGATATCAGGGGACCGTTGCCCTGCACACTCAGGGCATCGACAATTGCTGATCCCTTCTATGCCTTTAACCCGCACCTGGAGATTGAGGAACCTGCTTTTTCCCGGCCAACAAATATTACCGTAATGGCAGTCGATAATCTCCCCGGCGAACTTCCTCGCGATGCTTCACATGATTTTGGCAAGCAGCTTATCCAGAATGTACTGCATGACCTTCTTACCGAAAATGATACTCCCATGATTAGACGTGCTACGATAACTGAAAACGGACACCTTACTCCTGGATACTCTTATCTGGAAGACTATCTTTTCAAATGACAATAAAAAGGATATAGAGGCTAAAAGGCTATAGAAGCTCTATGATAATTATAAATGATTGATGAAAACCCTGAACGCGCAACCCGAAACCCGAAACCCATTATTATGCAAAAAACACTATCACTTCTTCTCTTTCTTTTGTCAGTTAACCTGCTCGCGCAGCAGGATGATGCTCCTGTTGTTGGAGTAAGCGATAAAAGGATCGAAATCTATGGATTTAAAAATGCCCGTGTCTTTGTCGATTATCAGACTACACTTGAGAATGCCGACATTCTTATCTCAAACGGCAGGATCGAAGTTGTTGGTAAGAATCTTATTTTCCCTAAAGGAACAGTTGTAATCGACCTGACCGGCAAAACAGTTTACCCTTCATTTGTGGATATATATGCCGGTAACTATGGAATAAAGCCACAGAATCAGTCAGGCGATGCCAATCCTTATGCTCCCATGATGTTCCCTCAGGGAGGCAGGCAAAGCTCTCAGACGGCCCCTGAAGGAAGGATAGCCGATTACTGGAATGACGGTATAAATGCCACATATGATGTTTCACGGGAGTTCATCCCCGATCCCAAAACGGCAGGTGAGTACCGGCAGGCAGGTTTCGGAGCTGTTGTGACCTTCAGGGCCGAAGGTATTGCAAGAGGCACATCTGCCCTCGTCAGCACAGCCGATGGAAAAGCAAATTCTGTGCTTTTGAAAAACAGGACAAGCGCAAACTATTCACTTAACAAGGGCCGTTCTTCCGATATATACCCGACCTCCCAGTTTGGTGTGATTGCGCTACTTAGACAGGTCAATTATGATGCACAATGGTACAGGCAGCTTCTTCCCGGATATTTCCACGATGACGGTCTTGAGGCCTACACATCAAACCTTTCGCTACCCCAGGTATTTGAAGTGACAAATAAGCTTGAAATACTTCGTGCGGATAACATAGGCAAAGAGTTTGGAATAAGCTATATAATTAAAGGAGGTGGAGACGAGTATCAGACGATCAGCGATATCAAAAAAACAGGGGTCAAGCTCATCATTCCGGTCAACTTTCCTGAAGCTCCTGATGTAAAAGATATTTACGATGCTGCCAATGTTTCCTATGAGACTCTTAAACACTGGGAGCTTGCACCATCTAACCTGTTGAGCGTCTCAGCTGCCGGCCTCACTTTCGCCATAACCTCTTCAGACCTGAAACAACGGTCTTCTTTCCTCGCAAACCTCAGGAAAGCAGTTAAGTATGGACTGCCGGAAAAGGAAGCTCTGAAAGCGCTGACGTACAATCCCGCAGTTATGGCTGGCGCTTCTGAAATGGTAGGAGGTGTAAAGAAAAATATGGTCGCCAGCTTCCTTATAACATCAGGAAATATTTTCAGTGATGATTGTGTTATTTATGAAAACTGGATACAGGGCATTCCTTACAGGTTTGTTGATCTCAGGACTAAAGATGTAAGGGGAACCTACTATCTTAAGGTAGATACGGCTTCATATAAGATGGTCCTGTCAGGTCCTCTCGACAAACCTCTGATAAAGCTTACCCATGATTCAACAGAGGTGAGAGGTGCTTCATTTACCCTCGACAAGGAAATAGTAAGCATCAGCTTTGAAATATCTCACTCAAGATTCAGGTTATCAGGCTATTTCAAAGGGAAGGACTTTGAAGGAAAAGGTGAAGCTGACAATGGTAAATGGATAAGATGGGATGCCATCTATGAGAGCACTGCAACTGAACCGGATAAGCAGAAAAAGCCATCTCCGCCAATTCCTGAACTGGGAAAGGTGATCCACCCTTTTGTTGCCTATGGATGGACAGAGCTTCCGGTCCAGGAGGATCTCCTGTTCAAAAATGCTACTGTATGGACCAACGAGAAAGAGGGAAACCTGGACAATACGGATGTTCTTGTTCAGAAAGGTAAGATATCCAGGATCGGGAAAAACATTTCAGCTGAAGGAGTTAAGATAATTGATGGGACAGGATCATATCTTACCTCCGGGATTATTGATGAACATTCTCACATTGCTCTTGACGCCACCAACGAAGTGGGGCAGGCAATATCATCCGAGGTCCGTTGCAGTGATGTGATCGATCCGGAAGATATTGCTATTTACAGGCAGCTGGCCGGAGGTGTCACAGCGGCTCATATCCTTCATGGCTCGGCCAACCCCATAGGAGGTCAGTCGGTACTTATCAAGCATCGCTGGGGCAGGTCGGCCGATGAGATGAAGATCGAAAATCAGGTCGGCTTTCTGAAGCATGCCCTCGGCGAGAATGTAAAGCGGACAAGCAACCGTTATCCGAACAGCAGGATGGGAGTGGAACAGATAATCAGGGACGCTTACCAGAGAGCCGTGGACTATGACAGGCAATGGAAGGAATGGAATGCCATGAAGCCTGCTGAAAGAGTTGGAAAAATACCGCCCAGGCGCGACCTGGAGCTTGATGCACTCGTAGATGTGCTTGAAAAGAGAAGCTTTATTGTTTGTCATGCCTATCTCCAGTCGGAGATAGTTATGATCATGGAACTGGCCAGGTCATTCGGGGTTGAAGTTAACACCCTTATTCATTGTGCAGAGGGATATAAAATTGCTGACAAGATAAAGGAGCATGGAACAGCCGCCTCTGTCTTTTCTGACTGGTGGGACTATAAGTATGAAGTATATGAAGGGGATGCATATAATGCTGCTATGCTTGTGCAGCAGGGTGTTCTTACGTGTATCAATTCGGATGATGAGGAAATGGGAAGACGCCTAAACCAGGAAGCGGCCAAAGTAATGAAATATGGTGGTCTTTCCGAGACTGAGGCATGGAAGCTTGTGACACTTAATCCGGCTAAGATACTTCATCTTGAAGACCGGATGGGAAGCATTAAGGTCGGCAAGGACGCTGACCTGGTACTATGGAATGGTGATCCTCTTTCAATTTATTCCCATCCCAAGAAAACAATGATCGATGGTGTGGTCTATTTTGATGAAGAGACAGATGCCCGGATGAAGGAACAAATGGACAGCGAACGTAACAGGATTATCAATAATATTTTGAAAGAATCACAGACCCCGAGTAATAATATGCCAAATTTTCCAAAACGATGAAAGCTTTAAAATACATAATAATTGCCAGTGCGGTGGTCCTCACTATCAGTGCAGCAGCACAAAATCCTGTTGTGGCCCCGCTCCAGAAAAAGCCTGTGATGCTGATCGGCGGAACAATTCATACAGGAACTGGTGAAGTTATTACTGATGGGATCATTGCCTTCTCATCGGGAAAGTTAACATTTGTGGGTAAGGCCTCCGACTACAAAGCGGACAGATCAGGTTATAAGGTTATTGATGTGACCGGCAAACAGGTCTATCCCGGGCTTATTCTTCCCAATACAACCCTTGGTCTTGTTGAGATCGGAGGTGTTGATGTCACGGTCGATACAAGGGAACTTGGCGACCTGAATCCTAACGTCAGGGCAATAGTTGCCTATAATACTGATTCGCAAGTGATCCCGGTGATCAGATCAAACGGGGTTCTTCTTGCCCAGATCGTCCCGCAGGGATCGCTTCTACCGGGAACCACAAGCGTTGTTCAGCTCGATGCCTGGAACTGGGAGGATGCCGCGTACAGGAAAGATAACGGACTGATGCTGGGATGGCCAAGGAAGTCGGGGTTTGGCGGAAGGGAAGGAGCATATTTTGCACAGTTTGCGCTCGCAGCCGCCGCCGCTTATGATAATAATATCGAACAGCTTGAAAAGATATTTACTGATGCTGTTGCTTATGTTTCATCAGATAATCACGCCTATGTCAACCTTAGACTGGAGGCCATGCGGGGACTTTTTGACGGGACCAGAACTCTATTTATAAATTCATCTGACCCAAAAGGGATAATTGCTGCAGTCTCTTTCGCGAAAAGATATGGCGTCAGGAAAATAGTCCTGACAGGAGCGAACGAAACTGCATGGGCGGTAAAGGATTTCCTGAAAGAAAACAATATCCCGGTCATCCTTTCCAATCCTCTTAGCCTTCCTACTTACGAATACAGCGATGTAAAGCTGCCATTCAAGCTGGCTGCAATGTTTACGCACGAAGGTATCCTTGTCGGACTTACCTACTCCCCGCAGGATTATCCTAATCTTCCGTTTGCTGCAGGTGTGACGGCGGATTACGGACTTACAAAGGAGGAGGCCCTTCAGACGATAACCATCAATAATGCGAAAATACTTGGTATTGAAGATGTTACAGGGTCGCTTGAAACCGGCAAGGATGCAAATATTGTGGTCTCAACCGGGGATATCCTCGATATGAAGACCAACAATATAGAATATGCATTCATTACAGGAAGAAATATTAATCTCGATAATAAATTTAAACAGCTCCACAGACGTTTTGAGGCAAAATACGAAAATCTGAAAGCTGAAAAATAGTCCAGGAATCTTGCAGCATCTTAACTTTGTGTCTTTTTGTGACACTCTGTGAAATTTAAAATTCTTACACAGAGGTATGCCGAGAGGACCCGGAGTTCCACAACTTATCCCGATTTATCGGGAGAGTTTTATATTTTTACATAATGAAGATCATAATAATAGGAACAGCATATCCTTACAGGGGAGGACTTGCAGCCTATAACGAAAGGCTTGCAAGGCAGTTTACGTCTGAAGGGCATGATGTATCGATAATAACCTTTACTCTGCAATACCCGGGCTTTCTCTTTCCCGGTAAGACACAATATATTGAAGGCAAGGCCCCGGAGGGTCTGAAAATTGAAAGGAGAATAAATTCTATTAATCCATTCAACTGGATATTAACCGGGTATAGAATAAAAAAGCAAAAGCCTGATATCGTTATTTTTAAGTACTGGCTGCCATTTATGGCTCCATGTTTTGGTACAATTTCAAGAATTGCACATCGCAGGGATAATGCCAGGGTCATTTGCATTTTTGATAATGTCATTCCCCATGAGAAACGCCCTGGGGACAGACTCCTTACAAGATATTTTACTTCATCAATAGATGGAGCGATCGCAATGTCGGCATCTGTTCTGAAGGATCTTTCATTGTTCAGAAATGACATTCCATCAGCTCTTAATCCACATCCCCTTTTCGACAACTTCGGAAAACCTGCCGGCAGAGTTTCAGCACTTGAAAAGCTGGGTCTTGATCCGTCATTTAAATACCTGCTTTTCTTTGGTTTTGTCAGGGCATACAAGGGGCTTGATCTTTTGCTTGAGGCTTTTTCATCCGGGGACCTGAGGAACCGGGGTCTGAAACTGATCGTTGCCGGAGAATTTTATGAGGACGCTAAACCTTACCATGAGATCGTCAACAGATCAGGAATTGCTGATGATGTGATCTTTTTTGAAAGGTTTATCAATGATGATGAGGTATCAACTTTTTTTAGTGCCGCCGAACTTGTGATCCAGCCTTACAGGGATGCAACCCAAAGCGGGGTCACGCAGATTGCATACCATTTTGAAAAGCCCATGATTGTGACAGATGTCGGCGGACTCAGGGAGATAGTACCCGACAGGAAATGCGGATACGTTGTGAAGCCAGCCCCGGCAGAGATCACCGCTGCCATTATAGATTATCTTGATAATGACAGGAGTGAGCTGTATCTTGCAAACATAAGGGAAGAGAAGAAGAAATATTCCTGGAACTTAATGACAGGGACGGTTATTAATATATTTAAAATGATCACAGGAAATGATAATAAGAAGTAAAGCTCCGCTGAGAATCGGACTGGCCGGAGGAGGAACAGATGTTTCCCCCTATTCTGACATTTATGGGGGTGCTGTCCTTAATGCTACGGTCAACCTGTATGCTTATGCAACTATAGAACCCAGGGAAAATGGCAGCATAATACTAAGATCGGTCGATAAGATGACCGAGTCAGAATTCAGGGCTGACAGAACCCTGGCAATCGATGGCAACTTTGATCTTATAAAGGGTGTCTATAACCGGATCATAAGGGAGTATGACCTGCCTCCCAAATCATTTACCATCACAACATTCGTTGATGCTCCGGCCGGTTCAGGACTTGGAACATCTTCAACCCTGGTTACCGCTGTGCTTGGTGCTTTCTCCGAATGGCTGAACCTTTCACTAAGTGACTATGACCTTGCAAAGCTCGCTCACGATATTGAACGTAATGATCTTTCGATGGCAGGCGGCAAACAGGATCAGTATGCTGCCACCTTCGGAGGTGTCAATTTCATGGAATTCTTTGAAAATGGTAAGGTGATAGTAAATCCTCTCAGGGTGAAAGACCAGATCCTCAATGAATTATCTAATAATATTGTACTGTTTTATACTAAAACCAGCAGAATATCATCTGAGATCATCAAGATCCAGCAAAAGAATGTACAGGACGGCTCGCTCAAAGCTCTTGAAGCCATGCATAGAATAAAGGAGATTACAATACAGATGAAAGAGGCCATTCTGAAAGGAAAGCTGGATATGATAGGTGAATTGCTGAATATCTCCTGGGAATTCAAGAAACTGATGGCTGACGGGATAACTAATCCTCAGATCGATGAGATATACGAAGTGGCGATCAAGGCAGGGGCTACAGGGGGTAAGATAAGCGGGGCAGGCGGTGGAGGTTTCATGTTCTTCTATTGCCCGGGTAACAGAAGGTACGATGTAATTCATGCCCTGGAGCAGTTCGGTGGTCAGGCTAAAAGATTTGAGTTTACAAAAAATGGTCTTGAGACGTGGATAATTTAGGCTCGATGGGAAGAGAGGCAATCATACTCGCCGGGGGACTGGGAACCCGCCTCAGGGATGTGGTGGAGGAGTTACCGAAATCAATGGCTCCTGTCAACGGGAAGCCTTTCCTCGCCTATATACTGGATCACATGACGGGGTACGGTTTTACAAGGATCATACTGGCAACAGGCTATAAAAACAGGGTTGTCTCAAATTATTTCGGCGATCAGTGGAAAGGCGCAAGACTGATCTATTCCGTTGAAAAGGAACCCCTGGGGACCGGAGGCGCAATTCATCTTGCATTATCACAAACTGTCTCCGAAAATATTTTTGTCCTGAATGGAGATACTCTTTTTACATTAAACTTTAATGAACTGGAGGGTTCCTTCCTGAAGGACGGTCCTATCATGACCATAGCCCTTAAGCCGATGACCGATTTTGACAGGTACGGAAGCGTGACGCTGGAAGGGAACAGGCTGGTATCATTCAATGAAAAGAAATTTTGCAGGGAAGGAGTTATAAACGGCGGAATATACATTCTGAACAGGAAATGGTTTCAGGAAAATGTACCCGGCGAAAAATTTTCATTTGAGAAGGATATTATGGAAAAAAGAACCGGTCAGGATTTAATGACCGGCTATATTTCAGATGCCTATTTCATCGATATCGGAATTCCTGAAGATTATTTCAGGGCATCGTCTGACCTCATCCCTTAAAGGTTCATTTAAAGATTTATCCTGTCGCAGATAAGATAATTGTTTCGCTCTGAGGAATTTCTGTTAATGAGTTCACCAAGAAAACCTGTCAAGAAGAGCAGGGTCCCGATGATCATTACAGTGAGCGCGATGTAAAACCATGGGCTGCCGGTCACAAGCGGCGCTCTCTGATTGTGAAACACATACCACAGTTTTTTACCACCCAGGAAGCCTGCAGTAAGGAACCCGATTACAAACATCAGGGTACCGAGAGATCCGAAAAGATGCATCGGGCTTTTACCATACCTGGTAATGAACCCGATGGTGAGTAGATCGAGATATCCTTTGATAAACCTGTCAAAGCCATATTTTGTGACACCGAATTTTCTGGCCCGGTGGACCACAATTTTCTCTCCTATTTTCCTGAAACCTGCCTCTTTTGCGAGCATCGGGATGTACCTGTGCATCTCGCCAAAAACCTCAATGCTCTTGACAACCTCATTCCGATAAGCTTTAAGTCCGCAGTTGAAATCGTGCAGCTTTATACCTGATGACCATCTTGCAGTCCCGTTGTAGAACTTGCTGGTGACCCTTTTAATAAAAGGATCATAGCGCTTCTTCTTCCAACCAGACACCAGGTCATATCCATCTTCCCTGATCATTCTCACGAGCCCGGGGATCTCATCCGGGCTATCCTGCAGATCGCTGTCCATGGAAATAACCACGTCTCCGGTGGCATTTGTGAATCCTGTGTGCAGCGCAGCTGCTTTGCCGTAGTTCCGCCTGAAGCGCAAGGCTTTTATAAACGATTTTTCTCGTGAGAGATCTTCAATGATCTTCCATGATGAGTCGCTGCTGCCATCATCTATATAAAGGAGTTCAAAAGAGAACCCGGCCGATAAGCAGACCTTTTCTATCCAGGTGGTCAATTCGGGCAATGACTCTTCTTCGTTGAAAACAGGAACAACAACTGAAAGATCCATCAGATCAAAGTTTGGATTAGTTGGTAGGAGCGTCGACCAGTGGATTTCCCTCTTTCCTGGTGAAAATACTGACAATCAGGGCAATGATCGTACCAAAAAACATATTGCCAAGAATGCTGATCGGGGCCATGAATTCGGGTACCATTATCTTCTTTTGCATTACCATAGCCGAATCAATTGCCTGCTGAGGGATGTTCTTTTTCACCATCAGCTCCTCAGTCATAGCCAGCTGCTTTGAAACAAGTCCTGAATCAATGAACTTATAAAGAATATAGGTGAAAATTGCTGTAATGATGGAATAATAAAGAAAAATTACAACCCCGGCACCTAATGAATGGCCATAGGTGATATAACCATGCAGGTGACTATCCCTGTATGACTTGATGAGGAAATATAATACTACAGCCAGCAAAACCAGGAACACGTAACTGATACGCTTGTCAAACGTAAGATCCAGAAAATACATTAAAAGTGAATAAACTACGCCAATAAGGCCAAGGAGTAACCCGTTTGACAGATTTGCTTTCCAGACAGATACTTTATCTTCCATTACTTGAGGTTTTAGTTTTTAATTCTGTTAAAAAACAAACAAATATAGGCTAAAAATAAGTAAAAGCTGTTTTAACGAATCGGAATAATTATTTTGAAACGACCGTTAAAATTCGTACTTTTGCACCGGGTAAGTCTTATACGACCAGCTCCTGCTGAACTCCCCCAGGATCGGAAGGTAGCAAGGGTAGGTGGTTGAAGCGGTGCGATATAAGGGGCTTACCCTTTTTTTATAGTACTTTTTCTATCTTTGCCGGAAATTTAGCTGGTAAATGCTGATAAAGATCTATCCCGAAAACCCCAATTCAAAGCAGATCAGGAAGGTAGCTGATATGCTGGAGCAGGGGGGGATCATAATATATCCGACCGACACGGTCTATGCAATGGGATGTGATATCCTGGCAACAAAAGCCATTGAAAAAATAGCCAGGTTCAAGGGACTGGATCCAAGGAATCCTGAAATGTCACTTATATTTCACGATATGAGTCAGTTGTCGGAGTATACGATCATCCGCGACAATAATGTTTTCAAGCTTCTGAAACGTAATCTTCCCGGGCCATTTACCTTTATTGTGCAGGCAAACAGCCAGATACCAAAGATGTTCAGGAATAAAAAAAGGACTGTCGGGATAAGGATACCTGCAAACAACATTATACTGGAGCTTGTGAAAGAGCTTGGCAGACCGGTAATAACAACTTCAGTTCATGATCAGGATGATGTCCTTGAATATACTACTGACCCTGAACTGATTTACGAAAAGTATCGCGATTTTGTGGATATTGTGATCGATGGCGGGTATGGTAAGAATGAAGCATCAACAATTGTTGACTGTACCGGTGATCAGTTCACCATAGTCCGCCAGGGACTGGGAGAGCTTGAATTATGAATATCTATCTTCTGTAGAAGCTTCTGGCAAATAGGATCAGGATAGTCATGAGTTCAAGTCTTCCCAGAAGCATCAATCCGCTGAGGAACAGCTTCCCCGCTGCCGGAAGTCCTGAATACGTGGAGAAAGGCCCAAATGTACCTATACCCGGACCAATATTTCCGAGCATCGAAGCTGATGTACCGAAAGAGGTCATTAGATCATACCCCATAAACGAGATCAGAATTGCACTGACACAAACAATAAGAAAATAGAGTGCGACAAACACGAGAACGTTGTAGACAATGTTCTGTGGAACGATCCTCTGATTAAGCCTTACCGGAATGTATGCATTTGGATGCAGAAGTCTTCTCAGTTCCATGCGATTATTCTTTGTCATGATCATCAGTCTCGTCATTTTTATCCCTCCGCTGGCGGAGCCTGCTGTTCCGCCCGTGAACATCAGGATAAACATGATGAGGAGAATGAAATGCCCCCACTGGTTATAGTCACTTGTGTAATAGCCTGTTGACGTAATAATTGAAACCACCTGGAAGGTCCCGTTGATAATTGAATTGACCGGATCGAAGATCTCTTTTGAGTAGAGGATTGCGGAGACAATCAGGCTGAAGAAGAGACATACTAAAAGGTAGAAAATGAACTCGTTGCTGGCAAATACCTTTTTGAAATTACGCTTTGCACCAAAATAGACAAGAGTCATGTTGGTTCCTGCGATGAACATAAATATCGTTATCAGGATCTTAATGGCAGGCGAGGAATAAACAGACAAACTATTGTCGTGCGTTGAGAAACCACCGGTCGACAGAGTGCTGAATGACTGGCAGACAGAATCAAAGAAGGGCATCCCGGCGATATTAAGGAGAGTTATCTCACTCAGAGTAAGAATGATAAAAAGAGCAATGAGCCTTTTGACTGCATCTGCAGCCCTCGGGTGTATCTTGTCCGATGTCTGTCCCGAGAATTCAGTAGTTGAAAGTTGGATATTTATATCCTTGAAAACCGGCAGCACATAGAGCGAAAGGAAGATTACCCCTATACCGCCCAGCCACTGAGTAAGGCTTCTCCAGAATAAGATCCCTTTTGGCAGGGAGTCGATATCAGCAAGGATAGTAGCCCCTGTAGTTGTAAAACCTGACATGGATTCGAAAAATGCATCAGTAAACCCCTTTATTGTTCCGCTGAAGAGGAAAGGGAGTGTCCCGAAAAGGGCAAAGATCACCCATATTCCTCCGACTATAATATAACCCTCCCTGTTCCCGTATTTCCTGTCATCATCCTTGACGGGAGTAAAGGTTAAAATTCCGGTAAGTGTAGTTATCAGGGCAGAATAGAATAATGAACTTGCCGCGTGCTCCTGGTAAATAACGGAAATAAGTGCCGAGACCAGCATCATCACACCCTCAAAAATAAGCAGGATACTGAAAACCCTTGCAATTATTCTGAAATTGATCATAACTGATCAGGTAAAGAATCTGGACAGCTTATCGTATGCTGATGGGAGCGTGAATACAACAACCTTATCATTTACCTTAATGATAGTGTCGCCGGTCGCTATAAATGGTACGTCATCGCGCGTACCGCCTCCCACTATCGCATCTTCGGGGAAGTCCATGCTCCTGAGAGTGCCTTTCGTGATCTTTGCATTGGCAGGAACATTGAATTCTATTACCTCCGCATCAGCCCCTGTAAGATATTTGACCTGGGTTACATTCGGGTTTGTCGTATGGCGGAATATCCGGCTCGCAGCCGAAATCTTTTTATTTATAATTGTGTCTATGCCAATGTTTTCTGCAAGATTGATATACTCCATATTTTCAACCTCTGCAATTGTCTTCTTGACGCCCATTCTTTTTGCAAGCAGGCATGACAGAATATTGGTTTCTGAATTTCCTGTAACGGCAATGAAGCAATCCATATTAGTAATGCCCTCCTTCGTCAGAAGCCCGGCATTCCTGCAATCGCCATTAATTATCAGAGTATTTTCAAGGATCTCGGCGAGTGCCTCGCACCTCTCCATGCTCGAGTCTATAAGCTTGACCTCGGAAGATTTCTGCATGTAAAGGGCAACATGTTTGCCTATCCTGCTGCCCCCCACGATCATGATACTCTTTGCCTCAAAATTTTCTTTTCCCGAGGTCTTCATCATCTCATTTATCCCTTCATGTGTTGAAATGACGAACACAAGGTCGCCCAGCTGAAACTGCTCGTCACCCCTTGGAATAATTGTACGATCACCTCGCTTGATGGCAACTGCCCGGTATTTGTCGGCCTTGCTTTTTAAAGCAACCTCTTCAAGACTTTTATTGATTATAGGAGCTTTTTCATCAAGCTTCTGAACATACATTGCCAGCTTCCCTCCCGAGAATTCCATGAATTCGGTTGTCCCTGTTTCATGAAGGAGGCCAAGTACCTCACGTGCTGCAATAAGTTCGGGATAAATGAGCGAGTCTATACCGAGAGATTTGAAAAACTCCTCATTCGCGTGCTCAAGATACTCAAGGTTATCTATCCTGGCAATTGTCTTCTGGGCGCCAAGCCTTTTTGCAAGAATAGCCGAGGTGATATTTGTGTTCTCAGAATGTGTTACAGCAATGAAAAGGTCGGTCTTCTTCTTCATCGCATTCTGAAGGAGAAGCACAGATGTAGCAGAACCGTGATATGTAAGAACATCAAGAGATGAATCGATAGGTCTTAGCCTCTCTTCCTCAGAGTCAATTAGAAGGATCTCATGATTTTCGTTTGAAAGCATCTTGGCCAGATGCGTGCCAACTTCACCAGCCCCGGCAATAATAATTCTCATAAAAGTTAGGTTGGAAAGACATGCAAAATAAGACATAAATCAGGTAATACTCAAGTTTTTTCACACAATTCTTTAAGAATATTCAAAGCCGGCAGGAATAGGCCCCTGATTTCTTTACCTGCCAGATTTCAGGCTCTTTAACTGTGCTACCAGTGCAGCCATAATTCACCCCTGATGAATTATGGATCGTAATAATTACTGACCCTTCGGGGAAATAAATATTGTCCTTTTTCAGCGGGATCGGGTTTGCAGAAGTTAGGATCAGGAAATCCGTACCTGTCGGCATCATGAGATCATCATCATATCTGCCGGCGATAATGATTTTATGCGTTCCGATTACTGCAAGCAGAGGTTCGGTGGAAAGCCTGGTAATTTCAATTTTCAGACCGAGGACCGAGCAATGCCTCGCAACCTCTTTTGGCACGACCTCACTGTCAGTATATAGCCTGAGTATCCTGCCTGTTCTTATTCCAATAGCCGGTGCACCGGATGTATTATATACGATCAGTTCGTTACTCATTCCCGTTATAAGATACTTTGATGAGACTGATACCGAGAAAAGCGTGAATGCCAGAAGTGGAAAGATCAGCGAAATGCGCGGTTTCTTCAGAAGACTCCATAGGAGAAGGGAAATAGCCAAAGTAAGAAGGATACATTCAGAGGTAGTAATACCTATATTATCAATTGTGGATAGAGGAAGGGAGGCTGCTTTTTCTGTCAGAAATTCCGTTAACCAGGTCAGCCCATCAAGTATCCTGGTCAGATATCCTGAAATTAGTGCAAGGGGAAATGTCATTGGGACGAGACACCCGATCATAATAAGAAGCGATGAGACAGGGACAATAATCACATTTGTAAGGATAAACCAGGTGGGAAACCTGTTAAACAGCATAATAGTCAGAGGCAATGTACCGGCCTGGGCCGTTATAGTTACAGCAGCCGATTGCCAGATCATTTCTGGTATCCGGCGACTGAAATTGACCTTAAGAGAGAGGTCCTGATAAAAAAGTATAATGTAGATGACGGCAGAATAGGAAAGGAGAAAGCCGGCATCAAAGATCACAGATGGCCTGAAAAGAATAAGTACCACTGCAGAAGCAAGCACTGAGTTAATGGAATTCACAGGTCGTTTTAACAGCTTACCTGTCTGAAGGAATGAAAACATCAGCGTTGCCCTTACCACTGAAGGAGTCAGTCCTGTCACGAATGCAAATGCCCACAAAAAGATAAGTGTAATTATTATCCTCAGAATGCTCAGCCGGCCCCTGAGAAAAAACAGGATACCGAAAATAAAATAACTGAGAATGACAGCATGAAGGCCGGAAACTGCCATTATATGCATTATTCCTGCATTAATAAAGTATTGTTTCTGATCGGGATCGAGGTGACTTTTCTCTCCCAGGGTAATTGCCGAGGCAAGTGCGAGCCGTTTGCCGGACATTCCTCTTTCCCTGAACATATCAATGATCTTATTCCTTATTATCAGAGACCTGTACCTTATATGCCTGTGTGCGGGATGAGTTATTGAAATAAAATCACTGGGAACTGCAAATGAGTAATATTTTATTTTTTGCGATTGCATGTAGAATCGGTAATCAAATTCAAAAGGGTTTCCCCTGTTGATTATGTCAGCAGGTGTGCACTTCACTATTACACTGTCGCCCGGGATAAGTGATATCGGGATAGTGTCCTTCTTACAATAAATGATGATTGATCCGACTATCCGCATGGAAGTTCCTTCTGACAGATCTTTATTAAGCCTGATCGTGATCATGAGCGTATTTGCCTTTTCCTCCGGAAAATCGGTTATCACGCCTGAGAAAACAGTGGGTGCCTGTTTGAGATCGGTCAGGCTGGTTCTTTCCTGAGTGAATAAGATCAACCCCGCTACATAGATGCTTAAATAAAATGCCAGTCCGAACAATGGATTTGTCATTCGTCTTTTTAAAAGCAGGGAGATCACGAACAGCGCTGAAGCTATAGCAATAAGGCCAATGCAGGCGGGGATACCCGGATGATAATAAATGCCTGTGATTATCCCAAGGCATAATGGCAGGCAGATACGGAGGAATGGCATTTCCCTGTTCAGCACATTCTGCAGCTATGGAGACTGCATAAAGATAGAAAAAAATAGATTATCTCTTTCTTGGAACGTAAACTATGGTTCGATAGTCAGCGTCGAATTTCCCCTTGGAGATATCAAGAAGTTTGCCCTTAATAAGCTGTTTTTTCAGCGGATTGATCTTTTCAACGAAAAGTTTCCCGTCGAGGTGGTCATATTCATGCTGGATGATCCTGGCCTTGTAACCTTCATAAACCTCATCGTGATAATCCCAATTCTCGTCGTGATATTGTATCCTGATATGAGATTCCCTCTTAACTTCTTCCCTGATACCAGGTATGCTGAGGCAACCTTCATTCATCGGGACCTGTTCACCGGTCCTTTCCACAATATGGGCATTGATAAATACTCTTTTAAAATCTGTCAGGTCAGGTTCATCCTCTGCCACCGGCTCGCCATCTATAACGAATAACCTGATCGATTTGCCAACCTGTGGCGCAGCAAGTCCGAGTCCTTCAGCATGGTACATGGTCTCGAACATGTCCTCAACAAACTGTTTCAGTCCCGGATAATCCTTATCGATATCAGCAGAGATCTTTCTAAGGACTGGGTGGCCGTAAACGACTATAGGGTAAATCATCTCAAATTTCCTTTTCTTTCAAAAATGATCTTCTTTCAAGAAAGGACCGAAGGATCAATGAAGCGCTTATCCTGTCGACCATTCCCTTGTCTCTTCTTTCTTTCTTTTTCACTCCTCCGTCAACCATTGCCCTGAATGCCATCCTGGATGTGAATCTTTCATCATAAAGGCTGACCGGTTTGCCCGGATAAAGCATTTTCAGCCTTTTAACGAATGGTTCGACATATTTAACAGATTCACTTGGCTCATTGTTCATCTGTACAGGAAACCCGACAACGAATTCATCCACCGGCTCCACTTTTGTATAGGCGTTTAGGAAAGACTCAAGTTCGGCTGTCTTAACCGTAGCCAGCGGAGATGCTATGATCTGCAAAGGATCCGTAACTGCCAGCCCTGTTCTTTTTTTTCCATAATCTATCGCAAGTATTCTTCCCATTTTGAACAATCTGGCTACAAATTTAGAAATAATTTTTTAGTTACACAGAGTACCCCCGGTCAGCGCAAAAGCGTTGACCACCCCCTAAAGGAGGTCTAATCACCTGGTCCCAACAAAGATCCCGAATTGGACTTGTGGGTCAGGCCCCCTTCAGGGGGCAAGCCCTGAACAAGGTGAAGGGCTGGGGGTTGAAAAAAAAGCTACCATAACGGTAGCTTTTCTATAGTATAATGAAGTGTTTTACACCTGAGCAGCCAGTCTCTGGTAGCTCCTGTATCTCCATTTGGCATTCTCTTCGGCAGCCTTGAAAAGATACTCTGCTTCCTTCGGGAATGATTTAAGAAGTGATGTATACCGAACTTCTGAGTTAAGGAATTCCTGGAATTTTGTCCATTCCGGTTCCTTTGAATCAAGGGTGAACGGATTCTTTCCCTCTGCCTCCAGCAGGGGATTAAACCTGTAGAGATGCCAGTATCCCGATTTGACAGCATTTTCCATCTGCTCCTGCGATTTCCCCATCCCATCCCTTAACCCATGGTTGATACATGGTGAATAGGCAATTATTAGCGATGGACCCGGGAAGGCTTCTGCTTCCTTGATCGCTTTAAGATACTGGGAATTGCTTGCTCCCATTGAGACCTGTGCTACATAAACATAACCGTAGCTTATGGCCATCATACCAAGGTCTTTCTTGCGTATCTTCTTGCCTGAAGCTGCAAACTTGGCAACAGCTCCGGCAGGTGTGGATTTCGATGCCTGTCCGCCTGTATTTGAATAAACTTCAGTATCGAGAACAAGGACATTTACATCCTCTCCCGAAGCAAGAACATGATCGAGACCACCGTAGCCGATATCATATGCCCATCCGTCACCACCGAAGATCCAGTGGGATTTCTTTACAAGATATTGTTTAAGGCTTAATATCTCTTTTGAAACTTCAGTTTTGTCTTTTTCACATACTTCAATAACTTTTGCAGAGGCGATCCTTGAAGCTTCAGCTTTTGCCATAGCACCAAGCCATTCTTCGAAAGCGGCTTTTGTTTCGCCATTAACTGATCCTTTTGCTAGAGCATCTTTCATTTTCAAAGCAATGCGTTCCCTGAGTTTTGAGGATCCAAGTGTCAGTCCATAACCATATTCAGCATTGTCTTCGAACAGCGAGTTGGCCCAGGCTGGTCCGTGTCCTTTTTTGTTTGCCGTGTAAGGCATTGAAGGAGCAGAACCGCCGTATATAGAAGAACAGCCGGTGGCATTGGAAATGATCATCCTGTCGCCAAAAAGCTGTGTGATGGCTTTGATATATGGTGTCTCACCGCAGCCAGCACAAGCGCCTGAGAACTCGAACAGAGGCTGTGAGAACTGGCTGTTCTTGACATTGACAAATTTGTCAACAACTGTGTCCTTGTATCCAACCTTTTCGTGCATGTATGTCCAGCGTTCACCTTCTGCAAGCTGTGTTTCGAAAGGTTTCATTACAAGGGCCTTCTTCTGCTTGTTCCCAGGGCAGACATCAGCACAGTTGCTGCAGCCAGTACAGTCATAAACACTGAGCTGGATCCTGTATTTGTATTCCTTTAGAGCTCCGGGTATACCCTGGATCGTTCTGGTTCCTGCCGGAGCATTGTCAGCCTCCTCATTAGTTAGCAGGAAAGGACGGATAGCTGCGTGGGGGCAGACATATGAACACTGGTTACACTGGATGCAATTATCGGGCTGCCATTCGGGAACGTTAACAGCTATACCTCTTTTTTCGTATGCGCTTGTTCCTGCAGGGAAAGTTCCGTCTTCCCTTCCTGCAAATGCACTTACCGGCAGGTCATCGCCTTTCATTGCATTGATAGGCTCCATGACATCGCGGATAAAGTCAGGAATATCCCTCGTATCCTTTTTGGTTTCAACCTTTATATTTGCCCATTCAACCGGGATCTCAATCCTGGTAACAGCGCTTCCCCTGTCGATGGCTGAAAAGTTCATCCTCACAACATCTTCACCTTTCCTTCCGTATGACTTCTCAATAGCTTTTTTCATCTCCTTTTCGGCCTTTTCATAAGGGATGACTTCTGAGACCTTAAAAAATGCAGCCTGCATTATTGTGTTTGTCCTGGTCCCAAGGCCAAGCTCTTCAGCTATCTGTGTGGCATTGATGACATAGAAATTGATCTTGTTCTCTGCCATATATTTTTTCATATGATCGGGAAGTCTGTTCCTTGTCTCTTCGACATCCCAAATGGAATTTAAAAGAAATGTACCTTTTCTCAGAAGGCCTTTAAGCATATCATATTTCTCGAGATATGAAGGTACATGGCATGCTACAAAATCCGGGGTGTTTACAAGGTAGGGCGACCTGATGGGCTTGTCGCCAAAACGGAGGTGCGAGGTCGTGATCCCGCCCGATTTTTTTGAATCATATGCAAAATAAGCCTGGCAGTATTTATCGGTGGTGTCGCCGATGATCTTTATCGAGTTTTTATTTGCACCTACTGTTCCGTCTGATCCGAGACCATAGAATTTGGCTGAATAGGTCCCGGTGCAGCAGACATTTATCTCGGGAAGCACAGGCAGAGATTTGAACGTCACATCATCCACGATACCGACTGTGAACTGGTTCTTCGGTTCCTTCAGTTTCATGTTCTCGTAGACCGACATTATCATCGAAGGTGTCGTATCTTTGGAGCTCAGTCCGTAACGACCGCCCAGTATCATTGGTTTTTTATCCCTGTCATAAAACATCTCCTTTACATCAAGATAAAGTGGCTCGCCATTTGAACCAGGTTCTTTTGTCCTGTCGAGAACAGTTATTTTTTTAACTGAACCGGGAAGGACATCAAAGAAATATTTAGCTGAGAAAGGCCTGTAAAGATGGACACTAATAAGGCCTATCTTCTCACCCTTTTCTGCCAGGTAATCGATAGTTTCCTTTGTTGTATCGGTTATTGACCCCATGGCTATGATAATGTTTTCTGCAGCCGGGTGACCATAATATGTGAAAGGCTTGTATTCCCGGCCGGTGATCTTGTTTATGTCAGCCATATATGATGCAACCATATCTGCTACCGGCTCATAAAACTTATTGACTGCTTCTTTTGCCTGGAAGAAAATATCCGGATTCTGTGCAGAACCTCTTGTAACAGGATGTTCGGGATTGAGTGCATTGTTCCTGAAATCTTCAAGTGCTTTCCAGTCGACCAGTTTCCTGATATCTTCCATCTGGATCTCTTCTATCTTCTGGACTTCAGCGGATGAGCGGAAGCCATCAAAGAAATGGAGGAAGGGGATCCTCGATTTGATAGCGGTAAGGTGAGCGACAGCTGAGAGGTCCATAATCTCCTGGACGCTTCCGCTGGCAAGCATTGCAAAGCCCGTCTGACGGGTAGCATAGATATCGCTGTGGTCGCCAAATATTGAAAGCGCATGAGCTGCAACAGTACGTGCGCTGACATGGAATACCGCAGGGAGAAGTTCTCCTGCCATCTTGTACATATTGGGGATCATAAGAAGAAGGCCCTGCGAAGCTGTAAAAGTCGTGCAAAGTGCTCCTGCCTGAAGTGCGCCATGAACTGCGCCTGCGGCACCTGCTTCTGACTGCATCTCGGCAAGCTTCACCACTTCACCAAACATGTTCTTTAATCCGTTGGCAGACCATTCGTCTACATATTCTGCCATGGTCGAAGAGGGTGTAATAGGATATATGCAGGCAACTTCGCTGAACATATATGCCACATGCGATGCGGCCTGGTTACCGTCGCATGTTATAAATTTTTTTGTTCCCATTTTGAATTATGATATTTGATTAGAATTAGAATGCAAAAAAATCAATCTGTAAAAATATGAATTTTTCATTTAAGAAATGATCTTGCGATCACGCAGTTTTGCAGAATCGGTCGGAAATATTACCATTTGAAAACCTGTCAGATCCGTAGCAATAAATTAGCTCCCGTTCATTGAAATAAGGAACTCTTCATTCGATTTTGACTGAAGGAGCCTGTCCCTGAGGAATTCCATAGCTTCAACTGAATTCATGTCACTAAGATATTTTCTCAAAACCCAGATCTTCTGAAGCATGGTTTTATTGAGAAGAAGATCCTCTCTCCTGGTACTGGAAGCCGGGATATCAATAGACGGGAATACCCTTCTGTTTGAAAGCTTTCTGTCGAGCTGCAATTCCATATTCCCTGTCCCCTTGAATTCCTCAAATATCACGTCATCCATTTTTGAACCGGTCTCTGTAAGCGCCGTTGCTATGATGGTAAGTGATCCGCCATTCTCAATATTCCTTGCAGCACCAAAGAAACGTTTTGGCTTGTGGAGAGCGTTTGAATCCACGCCACCCGACAAAACCTTGCCGGAAGCAGGGGCTGTAGTGTTGAATGCTCTTGCAAGCCTTGTTATAGAGTCGAGCAGTATCACCACATCATGTCCGCACTCTACAAGCCTTTTAGCTTTTTCAAGGACAATATTGGCAACACGGCAGTGTCTTTCAGCAGGTTCATCGAATGTAGAAGCTATCACTTCAGCCTTCACGTTCCTTGCCATATCTGTGACCTCTTCGGGTCTTTCATCGACAAGCAGGATCATGAGGTAGACATCCGGATGGTATTTCGAGATCGCATTGGCGATCTCCTGAAGAAGGATGGTCTTACCTGTCTTTGGCTGCGCAACGATCAATCCACGCTGCCCTTTTCCGATCGGAGCGAACATGTCGATAACCCTCACTGACAGTGAACCTTCACCCGGAGTGCAGAGAGTGAATTTTTCATTTGGGAAAAGGGGAGTAAGAAAATCGAATGGTACTCTGTCCCTTATGAAATCAGGACTTCTGCCATTGATCTCTTCGACCTTTATAAGCGGAAAATACTTTTCCCCCTCTTTCGGTGGCCGTATTGACCCCTTTATGGTATCCCCGGTCTTAAGTCCGAAGAGCTTTATCTGCGACTGCGACACGTATATGTCATCAGGGGAATTGAGGTAATTATAATCGGCCGACCTGAGGAAACCGTATCCATCGGGCATTATCTCAAGAACTCCCGTATTATATATAACGCCTTCAAAATCGTAAGGTCTTTCCCTTCTTTCTTCCCTTTCCCTGGGCTCATGAACCTCAACGACCTCTTCTCTTACGGGTTGGTCGTTAATAGTTTCAGCAACCGGGGATTCAGTAACAGGCTTGATCTCTTCATCAGCTATTTCCGTGCTTTCTATTGGCAGTAACGGATCAAAATATGGTTCAGATTTTTTGATCTCAGGCTTCTCAGCAGGCTCATTTCTTTGAAAAGTCGGCCTTTCAGGGTACGGTTCAGGTTTCTGCTCATTTTTCCATGAAGTTCCTGGCCGTTCACTGTTTGTATATAGTGGCTTTTTGAAAAAATCAGGTTTCTCTTCCTGTTGCGGATCCAGTTTGCGTTGCTGCTCATGCCATTCACGGGGTTTGGTTTCAGGCCTGGAAAGATCGTCCGGAGAAACAGAAATGACAGATTCTTTTATAATGGCACCTCCCGGTTTAATGAACCTGGGGCGTTTCCCTCGTCTTTGTTGTCCATCCTGCTGCTGGCCGTCGGGCTGCGGTGACGGCTTGCCATTATCAAACGAGCTTCTGCCCTCAGTGGCTTCGATAGCCTGCTGGTCCAGAATCTTATAGATAAGGTCCTGTTTCTTAAGCGTTTCAGCTTTTTTGACGTCAAGGTGCTTCGCAATTTCCCTTAATTCGGGAACAAGCATCTTACTTAATTCTAGGATGTCGTACATAATTAACTTTGATGATGTTTCAAAATATGTTAAAAGATTTTTGTGGAGACCCGGGTCAGAAGAAGAAAGCTGAACCCTGTGGAATACTCAACAGTTTTTACTATCCAAAAACCGATGCAATATTAAATAAAATTGATTACAATATTCCAAGCAAATGTTATAAAAATGTACCGGGGAAAACTACCTGGAAATAAAAGTCTGATATTCAGCATGTAAAATAACGGTGCAAGATAATTAAAATCTTTCTATCGGCAAAAAATATTTTTTACCATAGTGTTGATGGAGAGTATTTTTTTTATTAAAATTGTATCGTTAGCCCGGAAATCCTGAAAAAACCTTAATACCGGTCCTCCTATGCGCCAGCTAAAGATAACCAAGCAGGTTACTAATCGCGATACTCCGTCGCTGGATAAATATCTTCAGGAGATAGGTAAGGTTGAATTGATAACACCAGAAGATGAGGTTATACTGGCCAGGCGTATAAAATCAGGCGACAGGGAAGCACTTGCAAAGCTTGTTAAGGCAAACCTCAGGTTTGTTGTCTCCGTGGCTAAACAGTACCAGAACCAGGGAATGAGCCTGCCCGATCTGATAAATGAAGGCAACCTGGGTCTGATGAAGGCTGCGCAGAGATTCGACGAGACAAGAGGGTTTAAATTCATTTCATATGCAGTATGGTGGATCAGACAGGCTATTCTGCAGGCTCTGGCCGAGCAGGCAAGGATTGTAAGGCTTCCGGTAAATAAAATTGGATCAATTAACCGTATTAACAGGGCCTTCTCACGGCTTGAGCAGGAGTATGAGAGAGAGCCATCATCACAGGAGATCGCCGATATGCTTGAGATGGCATCTGACGAAGTAAAGGAGGCACTCAAAACCAACGGCCGGACAGTGAGCATGGATGCACCAATAAGTTCTGAAGAGGATAATACAATGTACGATGTGCTGCAAAGCAATGATGCTCCCAGCCCTGATAAAAACCTTATTAACGAGTCACTCGCATACGAGATAGAGAGAGCCCTCAGCACTCTCTCGCCACGAGAAGCCAAAGTGCTGAAGCTTTATTTCGGAATATCAATGAAACACCCATTTACACTGGAAGAGATAGGAGAGGAGCTCGGCCTTACCCGCGAGAGAGTAAGACAGATAAAGGAGAAGGCAATTAAAAGGATCCAGTACACGACCCGTTGCCGGATCCTGAAATCCTACCTTGGATGAGGTTAATATCAACTTTTTTATCAACTTTACATCCAAAGCTTAAATCCATATTCTGATGGGACATCTCGTTTCGCCTTCTGTTCTTACTGCCGATCTCGGAAATATTGAAAAAGAGATAAAAATGCTGAATGCCAGTGCAGCTGACTGGATCCATCTTGATATAATGGATGGAGTATTTGTTCCCAATATCTCCTTTGGCTTCCCGGTGATAGAAAGGGTAAAGAAAAGTGCAGGCAAACCTCTCGATGTACATCTGATGATCGTTGATCCTGACAGATACCTGTTAAACTTCAGGAATGCCGGAGCAGATATTCTTACCGTCCATTATGAAGCCTGCATTCATCTCCAGCGGACAGTGACCGAGATAAGGCGCCTGGGCATGAAGGCTGGAGTGGCCATAAACCCGCATACTCCCGTTTCACTTCTGAAAAATATTTTACCATATATTGATATGGTACTCATTATGACCGTAAATCCGGGGTATGGAGGACAGACATTCATAATGGACTGCTACAATAAGGTGGTTGAACTGCGTAAGATGATAGACCGGGCTGGTCATGGTGTCCTAATCCAGGTCGACGGAGGTGTGGATACAAAAAATGCATCAAAGCTGGTTAAGGCAGGGGTTGATGTACTTGTCGCCGGAAATGCAATATTCAGCTCGGCTGATCCCACCGAAACCATACTCAAACTAAAAAATCTTGTTAAATAGACCCCCAGACCTCAGACTCCGAGACCTCAGACCCCCAGACCTCAGACCCTGAGACCTTAGACCCCTAGACCCCAGACCCCCAGACATTTCTCCACATACTGTATTATCTCCTGGACTTCGTCCGGATGAAACCACCTGATCGACTTGTCCTTCGCCCACCATGTAATCTGGCGCTTTGCGTACCTGCGCGTATCCCGTTTAATGAGACCTATAGCCTCTTCTCGTGATATTGTGCCATCGAAGTATTCAAAAAACTCCTTGTATCCAACGGTGTTGAGAGCATTAAGATGCCTCAGATGGTAAAGTTTCCTTGCCTCTTCCTCAAGCCCTGATGAGATCATCATGTCAACTCTCCGGTTTATTCTCATAAAGAGCTCCTCACGTGGTTGCTCAATGCCTGTCCTGATGATCATGAAGTCACGCTTTCTTTTTTCTTTTTTCATAAATGAGGAGTATGGCCGCCCTGCAGTTTCACAGATCTCGAGTGCCCTGATTATCCTCTTATAATTCCTGAAGTCAACCTTTTTGTAATGTTCCGGATCAAGTATTTTAAGCGCAACCCTCAGACTTTCAATTCCTTCCTCATTGTATTTTCTTATGTATTTTTCCCGAATGGATGGGTCGGTATCAGGTATATCATCAATCCCGTTGCAGACGGCATCGATGTACATACCCGATCCACCTGTCATGATCACCAGGCTGTTTTTTGCAAAAAGGGCTGGAAGGAGCTTCAGGACATCTCGCTCGAACAGGCTTGCACTATAGTAGTCCTTCACTGAAAGCGATCCGATAAAATAGTGTTTTATTTTCGAGAGTTGTTCTGATGTTGGTGTTGAGGTCCCGACACGCATTTCCCTGAATATCTGTCTTGAATCGCATGATATTATCTCAGAACTGAAATGTGCGGCAATATCAAACGCAATGTCGGTTTTACCGGCACCTGTCGGACCAGTAATAACTAATAAGGTATTTTGCATCTGGTTTATAGAAGGGAAGATCTATTCATCCTCCTCGGTCATGGTGTCGATGTTCTCAAAATCGCCAAGGTTTTCTTCATCCTCACCATTAAAAAATAGCTCATCAACCTCAGGTTCAACATCCTCTTCCTCTTCATCGGTTACTACAAAATTGGTAAAATTCTTGCGTGCAGGGGCTCCGAAAACAACCTGCTTGGGAGGTATCCCCTTTGAATTGGTACAACTGGGATATTCCCGTCCATCAATCTCTTGTGTTTCTCCCGTATACTCAATAAAGAGAGCTCTTTCATTGAAAAAGTCGAATACATAAAGTAATTTCTGATTCTTACGGAAAATGACATCCTCAAGAGTTGCATCCTCCATGGTCGAAGAGCCTGTTCCCATATCAAAAAGGGTAAATTCCTCCTCTTTCTCCCAGTTGTCAGTTGCCAGGTAAAATGACGCCATCTGTGATTTGTCAAATTCAAGTTCCTCCTGAATCAGGTTATGGAAATCCAACAGGTTATGGCTATCAAGAAATTCGAACTCCCTGACAAACGACTCATCCTCATCTGATAATACAACAAATTTGTAGACCATAAATCGTGTTAATTCAACCAGTGCAATATAATATTTTTTATTTTATAATATTCCCGCCATATTTTTTTTAAGGAGAAAATCTAAAGTATCAATATTGTCGGAATAATCCCATAGCTCTGGTGCCTGAGACTCCCCGAAAGGTATCCATTTTTTCCCGGTTATGCATTGAATATTTTCTTTATTCAGACTGAGGTTGCTTTCGACTTCAGCGGAAGAACTGTAGTGCTCATAATAGAGTACACCCACGGGGGATGAAAGGCCGGTTGATTCCTTTAAGAGAATATAACCAGTATCGAGGAACTTTTCCTTATTGATAAGATAGATGGCCATGTTATAATCATAGTTATTTGCATATTTTGAATGGTTTATGATCTCCTTAAAACCACTCCAGTGCGGCACCATTTCTTTAAAGTCGTATCCGGCCGGGATATATAGCTTCGATACGTTTCTGCATCCAAGACCGAAATATGAGAATATATCCGTTCCGAGTTTTGCAAGTTCTTTAATAGTTTCGTCACCTTCTATGATCGCAACACTGTTCCTGTTTTTTCTGATGACATGAGGATATTTACCAAAATAATACTCAAAGTACCTGGAACTATTGTCGCTCCCGGTAGCGATCACAACATCGAAGCCTGTCAGAAATCCATCTGTAAATCTTATTGCCTTCGTGAACTCATTATTTATGGAACAAAGAATCTCGCCGATTTCGACTATGAGTTCAGGATCCTTTGAACTAGTTTTTGCAATAACAGAGTTACCCGAGATGAGGACTGTAAGCAGATCATGAAAACCTACCAGTGGAATGTTGCCTGCCATTATTAATCCCGCTCTGACCGGCTTGTGGGTCTCATTAAGAGCAGGGTACAGGCTTGTCCATTTTCTGAGATTATCAATGGTGAGCTTGTCTGAAATTGCCTTAACGGCCATTCTTACATTCCCTGCCGTGAACCATGGATTATTTATATACTGGTTATTCATGAGACTTAAAAGTTTTTCGCTCCACCTGTCAGATCTCCCTTCCAGAGAGCCTTTCAGTATATATCCAAGTTCAGAAAATGCTTCGATTCTTTTTTGAAGGTCCATTTGTCAGAAAATTTCAGCCGGTAAATTTAGTCATTTTGAATTTCCTTCTGAAAATAAAAAAACTGACTCTACTGGGGAATAAAAACATTTCATCTGCCTGAATAAGCAACTGAGGAAAAGGAAATGGATGAGGTAAAAACCGGCCAGATAAACAGCAGTTTTTACCATATATAATATTATCGGGTTCATTTTGTCCGTTTTTGCTTTTTAATTTTGCTTTCCATAAGTTTCATGATCTCCTCCATTTCTTTCACAGAGATATTCTTCTCATTTGCAATGAAGCTAAACATGCTCTTGAAGGAATTTGAGAAATAGTCCTTCACAAACATTTTAAGGTGAGACTGCGAATAATCATCTCTTGAAACGGCAGGAAAGTACTCGTGAGTTCTTCCATAGGCTTTATGCTTCACGAATCCTTTCTCCTGCAGTATCCTTACAATTGTGCTTACAGTGTTATATGCCGGTTTTGGATCGTTGAAGTGCTCAAGGATATCCTTTACGAACCCCTTTTCTATTTTCCATAGAACCTGCATTACCTGTTCCTCTGCCTTTGTTAATTCCCTCATGATCTATTGATTTTATATTCAGATAATTTTATTTGTCATCATAAATAACTAACTAAATATTTAGTTATACAACTAAATCTTTAATTATTTTCATAAATTTTTATTGAAGGTCAACTTTCTGCAGAACCGAAAAATTGTGTAATTTTAAAATTTTAAACAGCTTGGCCCCGCATTAAAGGAAGAAAAATGAAATTCAGCATACTAAGGGAGAATCTGAGGATATCGTCAAGAGCTATAAGATCGAACAAGGTCAGGACAATACTTACTATCTGCATTATAGCTTTTGGAATAATGGCACTTATTGGTATACTGACTGCCATTGACGCCATAAAGTCATCGCTGACGAATCAGTTTACCATGATGGGAGCAAACTCATTTACCATTACCTCGAGAGGGATGAATATCCGTATTGGAAATAACAGGACAAGGCAGAGAAATTATTCAAGGATAACCTTCAAGGAAGCTCTCATGTTCAGAGAGATGTTCAAAGAGCCTGCCACAGTCTCCGTTTTCTACGAAGCGACTGGTTTGTCCACGGTCAAATATGGTACTCAAAAGACAAATCCCAATGTCGAACTGACAGGAGTTGATGAAAATTACCTGGCGGTTTCAGGTTATGAAATTGAAAACGGAAGGAATTTCTCTGCTGAGGAGGTACAGATGAACAGACACCTTGTTCTTATAGGTGCTGAGATACAGAAAGCCATTTTTGCAAGTGCTGTTGATCCCATAGGTAAAGAGATCACTGTAGCTGGCCTGAAGCTTCAGATTGCAGGTGTTCTGAAAAGCAAGGGAGCCAGCGCCATCAATGGCGACAATGTTTGCTTTATGCCGGTGACTACGGCCAGACAATATTTTTCAAGGCCAAACATGACATTTAATATAACAGTGATGCCATTCAGGCATATCAATCTTGATGTTGTAGCGGGAGAGGCGGAGAGCATATTCAGAAAAGTCAGGAATCTTAATCCCAAAGATGAATCTGATTTCAATATTTCGAAAAGTGACAATATTGTTGCAATGCTACTTAAGACCATTAGTTATGTCACTCTTGCTGCAACTCTTATTGGTATCATTACATTATTTGGTGCTGCGGTAGGATTAATGAATATAATGCTTGTATCAGTAACCGAAAGGACACGTGAGATAGGTACCAGGAAAGCGATCGGGGCAAAGACCACGACAATAAAATACCAGTTCCTGTTTGAATCGATTATGATAGGTCAGCTTGGTGGAATTTTTGGGATAATACTGGGTGTTTTGATTGGAAATGGTGTATCTTCGATGTTGGGGACCAGTTTTGTGGTTCCCTGGGGGTGGGTGTTTGTGGGAATAGTGGTTTGTTTTATTGTAGGAGTAGTTTCCGGATATGCACCTGCCGTCAAGGCTGCAAATATAGATCCTATCGAAGCTTTAAGATACGAATAAACTCTCAGAATATGGAAAAATTAGTTATTCAGGAAGAACTTAAAAACTGCCCGGGTATTATTTATTATCCCGAAAATAATATCCTTGAGATAACTGGTCGTTCAATTCCGGAAAATCCCGAGCTTATATTCAGGAGGCTTGATGAATGGATAACGGGTCATTTTGATAAAAATGCCTCCCTGGCTGCCAATATCAGGCTTGAGTACATTAACAGCGGATCCTCGAAATACCTTTACGAGATTCTGAAGAAGCTTACTTCATATGGTCATTCAGGCAAACAGGTTACACTCAAATGGCTTTATGAGGAAGATGATGAGGCAATGCTTGAACTTGGAGAGCATTACAGGGATACTGCAGGGATACCACTGATGATCGATATGATAATATAAAAAATGGGCGTAGTCACAGACTACGCCCAACTTTTTTTATAATCTAATCTCTTACTTAACCGTATCCATATGTGCGATAAGGTCGATTAATTTGCAGGAATATCCCCACTCATTATCGTACCATGCAACTACTTTTACAAAGTTGTCATTAAGAGAGATCCCTGCTCCAGCATCGAAGATTGACGTGCGCGGATCGCCATTGAAATCGCTCGAAACTACAGCATCTTCAGTATATCCGAGAATTCCTTTAAGGGGACCTTCAGAAGCAGCCTTCATGGCTTTTTTGATATCATCGTAGCTAGCAGCTTTCTCAAGACGGCATGTCAGGTCAACTACCGATACATTGATCGTGGGAACCCTGAAGGACATACCGGTAAGCTTGCCTTTCAGCTCGGGAATGACCTTTGTTACAGCTTTTGCTGCTCCTGTTGATGAAGGAATAATGTTAGCCGAGGCAGCACGTCCGCCTCTCCAGTCTTTATTTGAAGGACCGTCGACGGTTTTCTGGGTTGCCGTAGTAGAGTGAACAGTGGTCATCAGGCCTTCAGCAAACCCGAAACTGTCGTGCAGAACTTTTACTATTGGTGCCAGGCAGTTTGTGGTACACGATGCGTTTGAAACAAACTGCATATCTGCTTTGTACTTATTATGGTTTACACCCATAACAAACATTGGAGTATCATCTTTTGATGGTGCTGACATAACAACACGCTTTGCCCCTGCGGTGATATGACCTGCAGCACTTTCCTTAGTGAGGAACAGACCAGTGGATTCAATTACGTATTCGGCACCAACTTCATTCCATTTCAGATTTGCCGGATTTTTTTCAGATGTAACTCGGATGCTCTGCCCGTTAACAACAAGCTTGCCATCTTTAACTTCCACTTTTCCGTCAAAACTTCCGTGAACAGTGTCGTAGCGAAGCATGTAAGCAATATATTCGGCTTCCAGGAGATCGTTGATCCCAACTATTTCAATATCGTTTCTTTTTAAGGCGGCCCTGAAGGCTAGTCTGCCGATCCTTCCAAAACCGTTAATACCTACTTTGATCTTTGACATAATTATAATCTTAAAAGGTTAATAATTGTAACTCACAAAAATAAGAAAAAAACATTAAAAGGCAATGGTTTGGCAACTGATTCATTTCTTCTTCTTGCTCCTGAAAAGGTTGTCGAAAGTGTTTGCTTCGGGATTTGTGGGGTCGAGTACCACTCCGAACCTGTAGCTTGCGAAAAGTGAAAAGAAAATAGCTTTATTGCTTGTCGTTGCCATTATTGGAATCACCTTTGGGAAAAGATTGACCTGGGCTCCCACTTCAATTGCATGTATCAATTTATCCTGCTTGCTGTATTCAAAGTTGAATCCGCTCTTTGCAAACAGGCCGGGCATTATCTTGAGCTCATCGAATCCTTTGAAAAATGATGCTTTCCCGTATATCATCGTGGGATCGAGCTTATTGACATCGAATTTTTGTTCCTCAATGGTAAACTCTGTTGAGCTGACCGGAACAAGTATCTTATAATATATAGGTTTGTAAAAAGCAAAGACAGGACCACCTGAGTAAAAAAACCTGATAGCCACACCTCCGAGGTCAGCTTTTTTGTAGATCTCTTTCTGATGTCCCAGCCCTCCCCTGAAATACCAAACGGAATTGAGCTTGCCAAAAACAAATGTACCGGGGGTCTGGTATACTGGATTGGAGAGTTTGACCTCCTTTGAATCCCTTAGCGTGCCAAAATCGAAATCAATTATCTTCTTATTCAGATAATCCAGCCTTTTGCCCATGCGATAGCTTAAACCCCAGCCATCAGTATTGAGAAGAATTGCAATCGTCCTTTCATTGCGAAAGAATATTTTCTGCTGCTCATTCAGGTCACCTTGTCCGCAGGCATAATCAATCCCAAGAATAATTATTACTGCGGTTATGAGCAGCTTTTTCATATTGGTACAACTACCTTTTTTTGTTGAGAAACTTTTAGAATTCAGAACTTTCAGCCGACATGCTCAGCCTTCTTTACATCGGCTTTGCTGTAAGCCGGGCATGTCTGCCTGTTGCACGAGCTCAGTACCAGCACTGTGATGAAGGTGAAAACAAGAATTAAGGCAATTTTTTTCATACCAGATACTGTTCTATTCAATCACAAAAATAACTATTTCTGTTGAAAAGCAATCTTTGTGCCAAAATAAAATAAGGTATGCTCCTTCAGGATATTCTTCACGATGCGATCATGTCGGAGAGGTTAAATGTGTCAAAAATAATGATCTGTTGTAGCAGGTATATTTTTGATCTTCCTGAATGCATAATACAATTTTCAAGTCTGTTTCAAACCATTTTTTATGAACTTTGTTATAATGATGCAAATCAGACCTAAAATGGGCAAGTTGATTTTATTAATAATAGCAATATGCGTGTTCAATATGGAAAGTGAATTATTATCGCAGGAGAAACCAGGTTACAATAATCTTTCAAAGGAGGAGGCGCAGGTCATCCTGAAGAAAGGTACTGAATCACCATTCACAGGAAAGTTTGAAAAATTCACTGGAAAGGGAACATATATTTGCAGACAGTGCGGTGCTGCTCTCTATTATTCAGATTCAAAGTTCGATGCACGTTGCGGATGGCCAAGCTTTGATGACGAAATAAAGGGCGCTGTTACCAGAATACCTGATATTGACGGCATGCGGACAGAAATTGAATGCACTAACTGCGGTGCCCATCTCGGTCATGTTTTCATCGGGGAAGGATTTACATCAAAGAATGTCCGTAACTGCGTCAATTCCGTATCCCTCGATTTTGTTCCGGCCCATCTTGAACCCGGAAGATACGGAACTGCAATATTTGCCGGAGGTTGCTTCTGGGGTGTTGAATATTTTTTGCAGAAGGCTCCGGGCGTCGTTTCAGTTACAGCAGGTTACACGGGCGGCTGGGTAAAAAATCCCTCATATAAAGAGGTCTGTTCAGGAGAGACGGGGCATGCCGAAGCTGTTAAGATAATTTATGACCCTACCAAAACTTCATACGAAAAGCTGTTAAGACTTTTTCTTGAAATACACGATCCGACACAGTCGGGTGGACAGGGACCTGACTTAGGAAACCAGTACAGGTCAGAGATCTTTTATATGAACGATGACCAGAAGGAGAGTGCAGATAAATGTCTGAAAATCCTTCAGGATAAGGGATATAAAACCACTACTGCTGTTACAAAAGCAGGTGAGTTCTACGAAGCGGAGGATTATCACCAGGATTATTACCTGAAAAACGGACATACTCCTTATTGCCATGCCTACACGAAGAGGTTTTGAGGGGGAGATGGGGAGATGGGGTGATGAGGAGAATTGAAAAACTTAAGAACTTTCACTGAGAGACACAGAGGAGGCACAGAGTGTCACAAAGTTCTTCCTCAGTGGCCCTCTGTGTTATCTCTGTGGTACTCTCCCGATAGATCGGGACAAGTTGTGTAAGTTTTTGGAAAAAGTATTTATAAATCCTGTTCATAACTGTTATTGGTTCTGCGTGGAATTTGGTTATTTTGTGATTTTAAAACAATCATATCATGAAAAGCCTCCTGAATCGCCGGACTATAAGAAAATATACAGATGAGGAGATCAGCGATGAACTTCTGAATGAAATTCTCAAAGCCGGATGCAGAAGTTCGACTACAGGAAATATGCAGGTATACAGCATATTAGTTACGCGCGATAGTGAGATGAAGAATGCCCTCTTGCCGTTGCATTTTAATCAGAAAATGGTAACAGATGCCCCGGTAATGCTTACATTTTGTGCAGATTTCAACAGATTCAATAAATGGTGCCTGCTACGGAAAGCAGAGCCGGGGTATGATAATTTTCTTTCATTCGTTACGGCAGCGATCGATGCGATCATTGTTGCACAAACAGTATGCATAGCAGCCGAATCTGAAGGATTGGGGATCTGTTACCTTGGAACCACAACATACATGGCGCATAAACTGATCGAAATACTCAAGCTTCCGCGTGGCGTTGTCCCAATTACAACTGTCACGCTTGGATGGCCCGCCGAAGACCCCGGGCAGGTCGACAGACTGCCACTTGATGCTGTTGTACATAGTGAGGTCTATCACGACTACTCAGATGCTGATATTGACAGATATTATCAGGGAAAAGAGTCCAGGTCAGATTCAAAGCAGTTTATTGCTGAAAACGACAAGGAGACTCTCGCACAGGTATTCACCGACATAAGGTATAAAAAAGAGGATAACACCTATTTCTCAAATACCTTACTGCAGGTCCTGAAGGATCAGGGATTCATGAACCAATAAGGAAATTTTTAGTCCAGCCTCTGTGGTCCTCTGTGCCTGCTCAGTGGAACTCTCCCGATAGATCGGGACAAGTTGTGTTAGTTTTTAAGGTCACACAGAGAGACACAGAGTTTTTACAGAGAACCACAGAGATTATTTAAAATGAATATTTAGTTTTGAAGCAATCTCTTCCAGATCTTTTTTGATTGCAGGTACAAGCTCAATCCCATCTTTCATTATTCGCTCCTCTGCCTCACGTTCCGGATCACCGGGAATCAAAACCCTTTCTTCTCCTTCTGATGGCTCTGCGGATCTGAATGTATCTATCCATTCGTCCATCTTTGACTTGAATTCATCCGCAGGCTGAAAGGCATCTATCCTCATTGCTCCGAAGAAATGCCCCGTCCCTTCACCTGTCTTCCTGCCCAGAACCGGAAGGTATGCAACACTGGGAGGGACAAATGGTCCGAAGTTGGCGCCGCTGAAAACTGCTGAAAATATATCGACTATTGCTGAGAGACAGTAACCTTTGTGGCTGCCATGGATCCGGTCACCCCCAAGTGTAAGCATCGATCCTCCGGCCTTAAGTATTGAAGGATCATCAGAAGGCCTGCCATTTTTATCCTGCACAAATCCGAACACAATTTTTTCACCTTTCTTTTCTGCAACGGCCAGTTTTCCGCGGGCAATTGGCGTAGTGGCAAAATCAGCGACGAAAGGCGGGTTATTCTTTGCCGGTATGGCGACGGCTATGGGGTTTGTTCCCATCATTCTTGAGATTGAAAATGTCGGAGCAACAAGAGAATTGGCATTTGTCAGGCATATTCCTGTCATATCATGCTTAAGAGCCATCATTGCATAATAACCGGCAATACCGAAATGATTTGAATTGCGTGTTGCCACCCATCCTGTACCTGCCAATGCCGCTTTTTCAATGGCAATCTCCATAGACCGGTGTGCAGCAATCATACCAACACAATTATCTCCGTCCACCACGGCAGTGCTTGGCGTTTCATGGACCACCCTTACTTGCGGATCAACATTTATCCTGCCTGCTTTCCATAACTCATAATAGTCTTTTATCCTTATCATGCCATGGGAAGCATGATTCCTGATCTCAGCCGCAAGAAAGACCTCTGCGATCACTCCTGAATCATTCTCATTGCATCCCATCTTCAGGAAGACTTTTTTTGTGAAATCAAACAAATAGTTGTAAGAATACATAGATATTTAAGATTAATTTTTAACCGCGGAGGACTCAGGGTTACGATCCTGATCGTAAGACTCAGAGGACGCTGAGATTATTCTTATTCAAGTTTTCTCTGCGCTCTCTGCGTAATAGCTTTGCGCTCCCTGCGGTTAAAGGGTTTTATAATCCTATTTTCTGTTAGCATAAACCACGCTTGCCTGCTGTGTAGGCGTTATAACAAGATCGTTTATACAAACATGTTTTGGCATTGAGGCACAGTAAAAAATGACCTCGGCAATATCCTCTGCAGTCATGGCTTCCATTCCTTTATAAACCGCCTTCGCTCTTTCACTGTCGCCATTGAATCTCACAATTGAGAATTCGGTCTCTGCCATACCCGGGGCAATATTTGTGACTTTAATATTATGTTTCAGCAGGTCGATTCTCATCGATCTGGAAAGTGAATCCACCGCTTGTTTTGAAGCGCAGTAAACGTTCCCGAACTCATAGGCCTCCTTGCCGGCAATGGATGAAATGTTGAAAATATATCCCGAATCCCTTGCAACCATATTTGGAACAACGGCACGGGTAACATAAAGCAGTCCTTTGATATTCGTGTCGATCATCCTGTCCCAGTCATCGATATTGCCTTCATCAACATGACTGAATCCAGCTGCCAGTCCTGCATTGTTGACAAGGATATCGATGTTTTTCCAGTCGTCTGGCAGGGCACTGACAGCATCCTCTGTTTCATAACGATCCCTGATATCAAAATTCATGATCAGAACTCTATTACCTTTATTGAGGCTTAACTCCTTTTCAAGGTTCTCAAGTCTCTCTTTCCTTCTTCCGGTAATTATCACATCGTACCCGTTCTTCGAGAATTTTACTGCGATTGCCCTCCCGAAGCCTGAAGTGGCACCGGTGATCATTATTATCTTATTCATGACTGAAATTTTGTTTCAAAAATAGGAATTAATATTCAGCAGGGAAATAATAATCATTGGACTTCCGATTCTTTTAATAACCAACCACCCCGTCCCCTGACCCAAATGTCAGGGGCCACCCCTCCTTTAAAAAGGAGGGGAAATTTCAGGTTTAAGTGCTTTAAATTTCTCCTCCTTTGCAAAGGAGAGCCTGCCCCGCTAAAGCGGGGAGTACCCCGACCGTAGGGTCGGGGGGAGGTGGTTATATCTTTGACATACATAAAAAAATTATCTTTGTTTTCTGATTTAACAATGGAAATGGAGATTACACAGGAAAATAAAAAGCAGGCAGAGGTTGAGTCGATGTTCGATTCAATTGCATGGAGATACGATTTTCTGAACCACTTTTTATCCTTCGGAACTGACAGGCTGTGGAGAAAAAAAGCCATAAAGATCATTGGCAAAACAATGAAGCCTTCAAATATACTTGATGTTGCAACAGGCACCGGCGACCTCGCAATTGCCTCATTAAAACTGGCTCCTGTACGGGTAACCGGCATAGATATTTCTGAAAAAATGATTGCAATAGGAGAGAAGAAGATAAAAAAAGCCGGCCTTTCAGGCAGGATCAAATTAATGAGGGGGGATTCTGAAAAAATTTCCTTCGCCGATAATACATTCGATACCGCAATGGTCGCTTTCGGAGTAAGGAATTTCAGCGACCCGCTGACGGGGCTTAAGGAGATGCGAAGGGTCATACGGATGGGAGGCATGATAATGGTTCTGGAGTTTTCAAGGCCGGTCAGCTTTCCATTCAGGCAGATATACAAGTTTTATTTTCTGAATATATTGCCATTTTTCGGCAGGATGTTCTCAAGGGACAGGAAAGCTTACAGGTATCTTCCTGATTCAGTCATGAATTTTCCTGATAATGAAGATTTTATAAAACTACTGGGAGAGGCCGGCTTTGCAGAGATGAAACAGGAGAGGCTTACTGGCGGAATAGCAAGTATCTATACAGGAATTAAACTGCCGGGCAATAAATGAAAATCAAGTCAGTTTACTATATTGTAACCATTGACCTACATAACTGAACCGGGTTGAAAAACAAAAAGTTGCTTTATATTGTCATTACCCTCCTGATGATGCTGCCATTATCAGCTTACGGGCAACAGGAGAAACCCAAAAATGTCTCGTGGTATGACGACAAATTACTTCATTTTGGCTTCAGCGTAGGGTTTAATACAATGGATTTTAATATTACGCCTTCACAGGCAAACATGAAGAAGGATTCCCTATATCCTTCAGTGGCGATCCTGAATCCTGGCATAAACATACAGATTATCACCGATTTTCGTCCTGCAAGATTTTTTGATATCAGATTTCTCCCTGGCGTTTCATTCGGGCAAAGGACTATAAGGTTCTATAAGGATCAGGTCCTGGTCAATGACAGACAGCGTCTTGAGTCATCCTTTCTTGAGTTCCCGCTGCTTCTCAAATTCAAGGGAGCCAGGCTTAATAATGTCAGACCATACGTTATCGGAGGGCTTAATTTCCGCTACGACCTGGCAGGTAAAAAGGAATATGATGAAGACAAACCTGTTTATGTCAGACTTCAGAGAGGTGATCTTTATTATGAGTTCGGTCCCGGCCTCGACTTCTACCTGCCATATTTCAAATTGTCTGTCGAGCTGAAAGTTTCTACAGGTACACGGGATGTCCTGGTTCACGATCCTGCAAATCTTCAGCCTCAGTATGTAAATGCCATACAAAAGATGAGATCCCAGATCTGGATCATTGCTTTCCATTTTGAATAATAATGCGTAAACAGATACAGCTTAGCCTGCTTCCCTCCGAAGCTGCCGATGAATTACGGGTCAGAATGGCAGCCGCATCCGAGGTAGGTATCGATAAGAATGAAATATCGGGCTTCAGGATCACAAAAAGATCGGTTGATGCCCGCAAAAGCAAGATCAGGATCAATCTGACTGTCGAGGTCACGACCGGCGATGAAAAGATTCAGCAGGCAATCGCTCCGTTCATGCAACGAAATGTTTCGGACGGGCGCGAGATAATAATTGTCGGGGCCGGACCTGCAGGACTCTTCGCTGCTCTGAGACTGATTGAGCTTGGGCTGCGTCCGGTGATACTTGAAAGAGGAAGGGATGTGTCGGCCCGTAAAAGAGATATTGCAAGAATAAGCCGTGAACATATTGTCGATCCTGACAGCAATTATTGTTTTGGTGAAGGCGGGGCAGGTACATTCTCGGATGGGAAACTTTACACCAGGTCGAAAAAGCGAGGGGATAATTCAAGAGTCCTTGAACTTCTTTGCCTTCATGGTGCAAATGAGAATATACTTTATGAGGCACATCCGCATCTTGGTACTGATAAGCTTCCGGGAATAATATCCGGGATCAGGAGTTCGATAATAGAATCCGGAGGTATATTCCTTTTCGAAAAGCGGGTGACAGATCTTATTATCGACGGTAATTCAATAAAGGGAGTCATTACTTCCGGCAAGGAGAAGTTTCAGGCAGAAAATGTGATACTTGCAACAGGCCATTCTTCACGCGATATTTATGAGCTCCTTCAGAAGAGGGGGATCGAACTTGAGCGGAAATCGTTTGCCGCTGGGGTAAGGGTTGAGCACCCCCAGGAATTGATCGACAGGATCCAGTATCATGGACAAACCAGAGGCGAATACCTTCCGGCAGCATCTTATAACATTGTAAAGCAGATCGACGGCAGGGGTGTATATTCATTCTGCATGTGCCCTGGAGGGTTCATCGTTCCATCGGCGACATCGCAGGAAGAGGTGGTCGTGAACGGCATGTCGCCATCGGAAAGAAATTCACCCTATGCAAATTCAGGGATAGTTGTCGAGCTGCGGCCCGAGGATTTTAGAAGATATTCTTCGTTTCAGGAGCTTGCCGGGATCAGATTCCAGCAAGAGATAGAGCATCTCGCATGGGAACAGGGCGGAAGAACCCAGAGAGCTCCGGCTCAAAGACTTACAGATTTCATAACAGGCACATTTTCATCAACTCTTCCCCGATCGTCATATTTTCCCGGTACCACATCTTCACCCCTGAATGAATGGCTTCCATCCCTTATCAGTGAAAGGCTCAGGGAAGCATTTAAGATCTTCGGATCAGTAATGAAAGGGTACCTTACAGATGAGGCTTTAATTACAGGTGTTGAATCGAGAACCTCCTCTCCGGTAAGAATACCAAGGAAGGAAGAGACCATGGAGCACATCAGGATATCAGGTTTGTATCCCTGCGGTGAAGGATCCGGGTATGCCGGAGGCATAGTCTCTTCGGCCGTCGATGGTATCCGGTCGGCCGAAGCCATTGGAATCAGTATGCTTTAGTAATGCAACCTCATTTTATGAGATTATCCACACTTATTTTTCCTGCACCAGCGGCTAATATCGCAAGAAATGCCCCAAGGTAAACATACACCAGTTGGGCATGCTCCTGCATAAAGGAAAAATTATGCATGAATATGAATACCACAAGCAGATTAATTACAATTATCAGTGAAGCCAGTCGCGTCATCAGCCCCAGTATTACAAGTACGGAGCATATCGCATCGGAAAGCATGGCGAAGATCAGACTCGGAAGCGGACCGATATGAAGCGGATCGGGAAAGTGGCTCAGCATACCAGAAAAATTGACAATTTTTTCTATTCCGTGAAGTCTGAACAGGCTGAGTCCGGCCCAGACTCTTAAAATAAGAAGACCAAGATCCGGGCTTGCCGGCAAAAAACTCATTAGCAGGAATTTTTTCATAACACAATATTATTTTAATTATTTTACTGGTTCTACCTCAAGAACTGTAAAGGTGCCGGGTTTTGAAGTTCTTGATCCAGGCTCCCTTTCAGCAACCGATAAATATATATGATGTGTGCTTTTGTCAATGGTGATTGTTCTGGCACCCTGGATCGTCGGCATATTTTCAACAACGGTAAACTTGTCTGTGCTTTCCTGCCGGACGATAGTTATATTGCCTTCACCATTTGAGGCATAAATCCTCTTTGTAATTGCATCGAAAGCAACTCCGTCGCATTCGTCACCAATAGGCACGGTAGTGACAACTTTTCCCGCAACAATATCGGAGATGACCATTAATTTGTTTCCGCATACTGAGAATAGCCTGTTATTTACTATATCAATTGCAAGCCCTGAGGGTTCTTCGCCGGGAGCAATTGACCAGCTTTTTTCAACTTTCAGCGATCTGGCGTTGATAACTGCGATTTCGCTCTTGTCCTCAATATTAACGTATATATGTCCTTTTCCGTCAGTCTGCGAAAATTCCGGCTTTCCGGAAAGCTGAATTGTTCCGATAACCTTATTATTCTTTGCATCTATTACGGTCGAACTGGCAGATCTTCCGTTAAAAGTGAATACCTTGTGGGTGAACTGGTCGTACAGGATTGCATCAGGGTTCTGCCCGGTAACCTTAACTCTTGCTATCTCTTTAAAAGTATTAAGATCCACAACTTTGACCGATGTATCCCTTCCGCATGAAATGAAAGCCTTGTTAATATCATTGGCAACAGCTATTCCATGAACTCCGTTAGTATTCGGAATGACGGCAAGCTCTTCTCCTTTTTTCAGATCAACAACGTTGACCTGGGTGCCGTGGGATACGAAAAGCCTGCTGTTCACCTGGTCGACCGATAGATAATCCCAGCCTCCGTCACCCGTGAGATGAATTACCCGGGCAATCCTGTATTCAGATACTTTAGGCTGTGCCTGCAATGTAATTGTGAATATCATGGATATCACAGTAAATAAGATAAGTTTTGATTTCATTTTTGACTTTTTAAAAGATGGATTATTCAATAGACAGAATCAGGTATCATTTTATTTCAAATAGGATAATTTTTACCTCCTGGCAAATTCTGAGAATACAATTGATGCTGCCATTCCGGCATTCAGGGATTCGATCCCTCTGGAAACCGTGGTGAATTTTGGAATTGTAAGCTTCTCGGTGATAAATGGAAGAAGCTCCTCAGAAATTCCTTTAGACTCATTTCCAAGCAGAATAATTCCTCTCCGGCCGAGCTTTCTGGTATAAATTGATTCACCTTCAAGAATGGTGCCATATACGGGCAGGTTTTTCTCTGAGGCTACTTCAAGGTAATGTTTCAGGTCAGTATAGCTGACCGTGATATTCAAAATTGCACCCATCGTTGCCTGGATCACTTTGGGATTATAAGTATCCACGCAGTTATCTGAACAGATCATATTCCTGATCCCGAACCAAACTGCTGCCCTGATTATTGTTCCGAGGTTACCGGGATCCTGTATAAAGTCGAGTGCCACAACCAATTCATCGGGCATTACCGAAACAGGACTTCGCCTTTCGGGCATCTTTACTATTGCCATAGCATTATGGGGTGCCTTAAGGCCAGAAGCCTTCTTTAGCTCTTCGTAGCTTACCGGGATGACCTCACCAGCAGAATGCAGTTGAACGGCCGAAAGGCTACCGATAAATTCAGGCATGGCTATGAGAGTATTTATCTCCATTTCTGATCCAAGGAACTCCCTTACAATCTTATCGCCTTCAATTACAAAAAGCCTCTCCTCATCCCGGGCTTTTTTTCTCTGAAGCGAGACAATCAGTTTCAGCTTGCTTTTACTCAACATCTCAGTTACTGATGGACAATTTTACAAAGCTAATTGTGATTTTTGAATTTGGATCTTGATTTCCGGTCTTAATTATTATAATTGATATATTTGTACAGACCGTTATTCCCCAGGGCATTTTGATATATCATTCCGGAAATAAAAGTAAAACACCCGCTGTTCTTGCCTGTTTGGCGACGGTGGTTATCATATTGATTTCATCATGCAATCCCACCAAGTATGTACCAGAGGGCGAAACGCTTCTGGAGAGGAATTTTGTGAAGATCAACCGGGAAAGTGTAAAAAAAGAGGAGATCGAACCTTATATAAAGCAGAAGCCGAATAAAAGGATCTTTGGAGCGCGCTTTTATCTTGGGCTTTATAATCTTTCCAATATAAAAAAGGATAATTTCTTAAATAACTGGTTAAGAAAAATAGGGGAGGAGCCTGTAATATTCGACCTCGATGCCACTGCCAAATCCAAGGAGCAGATCAAAGCCTATCTTTCCTCAAAGGGATATTTCGACGGTCAGGTGATGGAGACAATTGAGATTGCCAATAAAAAGTCAAAAGTTTATTTCAATGTTGACATTAATCCACCTTATACAATCAGGAACATTTTTTATGATGTGAGCGACTCAATTATTGCGAAACTTGTCTATTTCGATTCATTAAACTGCGTGATTGTAAGGGGAAAGCCTTACGATGTTGATAAGCTCAAGGCTGAACAGGCAAGGGTAGAAAGATTTGTACGGGATCATGGCTTCTATAATTTTACGGGGGAGAATATATTCTTCAAAGTCGACAGTTCTGTCGGGAACCGGCAGGTCAATATCTATTACATGGTAAAAAACTACCAGAAACAAGGTCCGGACAATACACAGGTACCTGTTCCCTATAAGCAATTCAAGGTGAGGAATATATACATCTATCCCGATTATATTCCAAAGGATGTCCTGGCAGGAGGCGCAGATTTTCAGAAAACCCTGGACACTATCAGCTACAACGGCGATTATTTTATTACCAAACTTAAAAGGCCGACAATAAAATATGATGTAATTACTCAGAACCTGTACTTTAAACCTGGTACAACATTCAACGTTTCCAATACAGAAAGATCGCACTCTCACCTGATGTCGCTCAAGACCTACAGGCTTGCCAATATTGTTTACAATGAACCTAAGGATTATGAAGGGAAAGGGATCGGCAATCCCTTGCTGGATTGCGTAATTCAGCTGACACCGATGAGCAGGCAGTCGTTCTCGGTCGAGCTCGAAGGTACCAACTCGGGAGGGAATCTGGGCGGTGCACTGAACCTCATCTACCAGAACAAAAACCTATTTCGCGGTGCTGAACAGTTTAACCTGAAGCTTAAGGGTGCTTATGAAACGTTCTCAAAAGATTCAGCAGGGGTGAGGAAGAATACAAAAGAATTCGGGATCGAGTCATCGCTGAAGCTTCCGAAATTTTTCATACCCTTCCTTGAGAGTGAGAAATTTATTAAAGAGTATAATCCTACCACCGCCATCCAGGCAGCTTATAACTATCAGCGGCTTCCTGTATATACACGGACAATAGCAAATGCATCAATAGGATACCAGTGGCAGGCCGGTCTGTATACCACCAACCTTGTCAGCCCGCTACAGTTAAACCTGGTAAGGATCCCTTTCATTGACCCGGACTATTACAAGAATGTCATATCAACCTCCAATTACCTTATCAACAGTTACAAGAATGTCCTGATCACCGGGGTCGCCTATTCTTACATATTTACAAATCAGAAAATTAAAAAGGCGAGGGCTTACTGGGTCATTCATGCCACTGCCGAAGCGGCAGGAAACCTGCTCAGGGTGGCTTCGAAACTGGTAGGCGCAACTCTTTATACCGATAGTATTTCCAGTCATTATAATCTGTTCGGACAGCCTTTCGCACAATATGTCAAAGGTGATGTTGATGTCAGGTACACCAAGATCATAAATGATGTCAGTTCTTTGATCTACAGGGCATTTGTAGGAGTAGGGGTCCCATATGCGAACTCATCGGCAATGCCCTTTGAAAAGCAATATTTTGAGGGAGGATCCAACGGTATAAGGGGTTGGCAGGTAAGATCACTCGGTCCTGGCTCTTATCTTCCAACAAGTTCGGCCTTTATTAACCAGACCGGTGATATAAAAATAGAGTCTAACCTGGAATACAGGTTCAAGCTATTCAGTATTCTTGAAGGGGCTACATTTGTCGACGCCGGAAATATCTGGGCAATTAAGGATGACCCGGACAGGCCTGGTGCCCAGTTTAAGTTCAATAAATTTTTAAACCAGGTGGCAATCGGCACAGGCTTTGGATTGAGATTCGACCTCAAGTTCGTGATCCTCAGGGCTGATGTAGGAGTCAAATTCAGGGATCCAAAATATGCCGACGCATCAAAATGGATTTTCAACAGGGAGTTTAAAACAGGTAATGATGTTGCGTTGGTAATCGCAATCGGGTATCCTTTCTGAAACTCCGGCAGCGACCTGAATATTCAGTAACCTGACCATTTATTTCAGGATATTTGAATAAATTGCAAATTGTCTTGCTGAATTATGTCGCGCTTTTCGAAAAACATCTCAGGGTGGTTCGGCTATTCGAGGAGTGAAAGAAGAGCATCTTTCATCCTCCTGGTCATAATATTCCTCGTCATAGCATTCCGGTTCCTGACACCAGGGAAAAGAACCGATGTAGCTAATATCTCTCCATTGGTTCTGGAAAGGGAACAACCTCTTCTGAGGAAAAAGTCTGAAAAGCCTGATACTGCAAAACTTTTCCCGTTCGATCCCAACTGTGCCTCAGAGGAAGAATTGATGAAGCTGGGGTTGAATCTGCGTCAGTCAAGGGCCCTGACGAACTACAGGCTAAGAGGAGGCAGATTCAGAAAGCCACAGGATATTTGCAGGATATATGGAATAGATTCATCCATTTACAAGGGTCTTTTACCCTATATTAATATAAAGGAAACACACGTAAGCCTGAAAAAAGCTGGTTCCTGGGATACGGTCAAAAGACATTCAGCGAGAATGACAATGAAGGACAGAACCGATCTGAACCGGTGTGATTCGGCTGCGCTGGAGAAGTTACCTGGGATTGGACCAGTGCTTTCGGCAAGGATTATTAAATACAGGGAAATTCTTGGAGGTTATTATTCGGTGGATCAGCTAAAGGAAGTTTACGGAATGACTGATTCAACTTTTAGTTTTATATCCGGAAAACTGATGGCCGATTCAGCTGAGATAAATCAGATAGAGATCAACAGGGCTAAATTCGGAGAACTCGTTAAGCATCCTTACCTTGAGCTTTATGATGTCAAGGCTCTGTTGAAATACAGGTCGATCAGGGGAAATATTGATAGTCTTCCACAACTTGTGAAGGATAAGATACTGACGCCTGCAAAAGCTTCAAGACTTCGGCCTTACATCCGTTTCTGAAATAAATTTAGCTTCCTGACTGACTACTGGACTTCGTTAATATTATAAAAATCAATTCATAATATTTTGGAAAATATCTAATTATGTCGTAAATTTATTATGTGGAAAAAAGCAAAATTCAAAGGGTGTCAAAATAAATAAATCATCTAAAAACAGGGTATATGAATAAATTATCGCCTTAAAAGTTTTGAAAAGATCATTAATGTTTATAAATTTGCGCCTCGATTTAAAACTGAAACAGAGATATGATTATTGTACCTATTAAAGAAGGCGAAAACATTGAAAGAGCTTTAAAGAAGTTCAAGCGTAAATTTGAAAAGACGGGTGTGATACGTGAATTACGTTCACGTCAGGCTTATATAAAGCCTTCAGTGCGCCGCAGGGAAGAAATCAAGAAGGCTATGTACGTTCAGAAGTTGCAGCAGAGCGAAGAATAAGAGCTTCTGCATACTTCTTCATTTTATAATTTAACGACTGGTTCCTTCATGGATCATAAGGAATCGTTCCTCAAATATCTGCTTGTTGAAAAGCGGTATTCCAATCATACAATTATCTCTTACAGAAACGATCTGGAACAGTTTTTTGCATTTTTGCAAACGCTGGGGCATTCAGGGTTGGTAGCTGAAGTAGGTTCAGCGGAGGTAAGAGCATGGATCGTATGTATGATGAATAATGGTATATCTGCCGTTACCGTTCACAGGAAGATCTCATGCCTCAGGATCTTTTTCCGCTGGTTGAGGAAGGAAGGATTTGTTGATCATAATCCGATGGAGAAGGTAGTGCTTCCTAAAAGGAAGAAGAAGCTTCCGGTATTTGTTGGAGAGGAGTCGCTGAATAACCTGCTCGACAATTATGATTTCGGAAATGATTTTGCCGGGATAAGGAACAGGACCATAATTGAAATGCTCTACCTTACCGGGATGAGGCGAGCTGAGCTTGTTGGGCTGAGGCGGGGCGATGTGGATCTGAATTCCAATGTTTTAAAGGTGACAGGCAAAAGGAACAAACAGAGATTGATACCGGTAATAGATTCATTCCGGGCCAGGCTGGAAGAATATATTGAGGTAAGGGACAGGAGTATTGCATCACCTATGGATGACTGGTTCTTTCTTACCGATGCAGGGATCAAGCTCTATGATAAATTTGTTTATAACACGGTAAAAAGGTACCTGACAATGGTCACTACAATTGAAAAAAAGAGTCCCCATGTGCTTCGTCATACCTTTGCAACTCATATGCTTAATCATGGTGCAGATCTGAACTCCATCAAGGAATTGCTGGGGCATGCAAATTTGTCAGCCACACAGATATATACCCATAACACATTTGAAAAGCTTAAAAAAGTTTATAAACAGGCTCATCCAAGAGCCTAAATTAAAAAACAGGAGGTACTACTATGAATATTCAGATTCATTCTGTCAGGTTTGATGCCGACAAAAAACTGATTGATTTTGTAAATCAGAAACTCATCAAATTGAACCAGTTTAGTGAGGGAATTGTAAGCGCGGAAGTCTACCTGAGGCTTGATAATGATCAGGAACGTGAAAACAAGATCACAGAAATAAAACTGGAGTACCCTCGCGGACCACTTTTTGCCAGGAAACAAAGTAAGTCATTTGAAGAGTCAACTGACGAGGCAATTGATGCACTTAAAAAGCAGATTACCAAGCACAAAGAGAAGATGAAAGGAGTGTAGCTACCCTGTTGGTAAAAATATTAATAATATATTTGTTAAATAATAATTTAAATTCATACATTTGCAAACCGATTTTTTAGGGTGAATTATGCCCTGTCGGGACGTTCTTTAAATTGCCGATGTAGCTCAGTTGGCCAGAGCAGCTGATTTGTAATCTGCAGGTCGGGGGTTCGAATCCCTTCATCGGCTCCTGAAGGAATTGTGAATGTGTGTCTTAAGAGAAAACTCTTGTTTTTAGGGGAGATACCAAAGTGGCCAACTGGGGCAGACTGTAAATCTGCTGGTGAATACCTTCGTAGGTTCGAATCCTGCTCTCCCCACAAAAACGGGGTAAAAACCGAAGAGATGGCATTTTTCGGGATGAAACGATTCTCTTTTGGACGATATCAGGCGGGAGTAGCTCAGTTGGTAGAGCATCAGCCTTCCAAGCTGAGGGTCGCGGATTCGAACTCCGTCTCCCGCTCAATTATTGATGCCAGAGTAGCTCAGGGGTAGAGCACTTCCTTGGTAAGGAAGGGGTCAGGGGTTCAATTCCCCTCTCCGGCTCAACATAAAATATTAATTTAAAAAACAGATATAAAACTAAATTTAATACGCTTGTAGTTATGGCAAAAGAAAAGTATGAAAGGGTGAAACCCCATGTGAATATTGGTACTATCGGTCACGTTGACCACGGTAAAACAACACTGACCGCCGCTATCACTATGGTCCTTGCCAAGAAAGGTCTTTCTGAAATCAGGGATTTTGACTCTATTGATAATGCCCCGGAAGAAAAAGAGAGAGGTATTACAATTAACACTGCTCACGTTGAGTATTCGACAGAAAAACGTCACTATGCACATGTCGATTGCCCTGGACACGCCGACTATATCAAGAACATGGTAACAGGTGCTGCGCAGATGGACGGTGCTATCCTTGTTGTTGCTGCAACAGATGGTCCTATGCCACAGACACGTGAACATATCCTTCTTGCTCACCAGGTGAACGTACCGAAAGTTCTCGTTTTCATGAACAAGGTTGACCTTGTTGATGACGAGGAACTTCTCGACCTCGTTGAAATGGAAGTGCGCGACCTTCTCAATTTCTACAAATTTGACGGCGATAACGCTCCTGTTATCCGCGGGTCAGCTCTCGGTGCAATGCATGGAGAAGCAAAATGGGAAGAAAAAGTAGTTGAACTTATGAAAGCAGTTGACGAATATATTCCTATACCACTGCGTGAAAACGAAAAACCATTCCTGATGCCCGTTGAAGATGTCTTCTCGATAACCGGACGTGGTACAGTTGCCACAGGTCGTATCGAAACAGGCGTCGTTCTTACGAGTGACGAACTTGAAATGATCGGTCTTGGTGCTACCAAGAAGCGTACGGTATGTACCGGCGTAGAAATGTTCCGTAAGATACTCGACAGGGGTGAAGCCGGCGATAATGTTGGTCTTCTGCTGCGCGGTGTCGACAAGAAAGAGATCAAGAGAGGCATGGTTCTTGCAAAACCAGGTTCAATTACACCTCATACAAAGATAAAGGCTGAAGTCTACGTACTTAAGAAAGAAGAAGGTGGCCGTCATACTCCGTTCCATAATAAATATCGTCCGCAGTTCTACGTAAGAACTCTTGACATTACAGGTGAGATCACTCTTCCTGAAGGAACAGAAATGGTTATGCCAGGTGATAACGTTACAATTACTGTTGACCTTATCTACCCTGTTGCCATCAACGTTGGACTTCGTTTCGCCATTCGCGAAGGTGGAAGAACAGTTGGCGCTGGTGCTGTTACCGCAATTCTTGAATAAGAATTCCTATAAATATGTAATAGTAGAATCGCGATGCTTCGCGATTCTACCAGATTACACGGGTGTAGCTCAGTTGGTAGAGCACTGGTCTCCAAAACCAGGTGTCGGGAGTTCGAGTCTCTCCTCCCGTGCGATTAATTTAATTAGATAAAATGAAGATAAAAGGATATTTCCAGGAAGCATTCACCGAGCTGGTACACAAAGTTACCTGGCCCACCTGGAGCGAACTACAGAATAGCGCCACTCTTGTAATGGTGGCTACTCTGATTCTTGCAATTATCGTTGCTGGGATGGACTTTTCATTCAGCAGGATAATGCATTTGATTTACAGTTTGTTGTATTAACAAGGAAAGCTATTCCGATGACTGAGAATATTAAGAAGTGGTATGTGCTTCGGGCTATCGGCGGGAAAGAGAAGAAGGTGAAGGAATACATCGATAACGAAGTGGCCCGTCTTAAGCTTCAGGATATGATATCCCAGGTTCTTATTCCCACTGAGAAGGTTTATCAGATAAGAGCCGGTAAGAAGATCAGCAAGGAGAGGACCTTCTTCCCTGGCTATGTGCTTGTGGAGGCCATCCTTGTGGGTGAAGTACCCCATCTGCTCAGAAATATCCCAAATGTTCTTGGTTTCCTCGGCTCGCACGACGGAGAACCAGTTCCTCTCAGAAAGTCGGAAATAAACCGGATACTTGGGAAAGTTGACGAACTGAATGCAAGTGATGAGGAGATAAATGTACCCTTCTTCATTGGCGAAGCAGTTAAGGTCATTGACGGTCCGTTCAACAGCTTTACCGGAATAATTGAAGAAGTTAATGAAGAAAAGAAAAAGCTTAAGGTCATGGTAAAGATATTTGGCCGTAAAACACCCCTTGAGCTGAGTTTTATGCAGGTTGAGAAAGAAAATTAACAAAGATATTGACAGCTGTAATATTCATAATGCTTCCTGAATAGCTGTCATGTACTCGCAATAAACACGCAAATTTAAAATTATGGCAAAAGAAGTTGCTGGAATTATCAAGTTACAGATTCGTGGCGGAGGAGCCAATCCATCTCCACCCGTTGGCCCGGCACTGGGTTCCAAAGGTGTGAACATCATGGATTTCTGCAAGCAGTTCAATGCGAGGACCCAGGACAAGGCTGGAAAAGTTATACCGGTTGTAATTACAGTATATGCTGACAAATCATTTGAATTTGTAACAAAAACTCCACCGGTTGCTGTACAGCTTCTTGAGGTTGCAAGATCCAAAAAGGGCTCAGCAGAGCCTAACAGGGAAAAAGTTGCGACCGTGACCTGGGACCAGGTAAAGACTATTGCGAAGGACAAAATGGAGGATTTAAACTGTTTTACGCTTGAATCCGCTATGAAAATGGTAGCTGGTACCGCAAGAAGCATGGGAATCACCGTCAATGGCGACTTCCCGGATAAAAATTAATCTAAACAAAGATGACTAAACTTACCAAAAATCAAAAGCTTGCCAGTGAAAAACTCGACAGGAACAAGCTTTACACGTTGACCGAAGCATCACAGCTTGTTAAGGATATTACCAAAACAAAATTCGATGCTTCCATCGACCTGGATGTAAGGTTAGGTATTGATCCACGTAAATCCAACCAGATGGTCCGCGGAGTCGTTTCTCTTCCTCACGGAACAGGTAAACAGACACGGGTTCTCGTGCTGTGCACCCCCGATAAAGTTGCAGAAGCTACAGAAGCCGGAGCTGATCATGTAGGCCTTGACGAATATGTCGACAAGATCAAAGAGGGTTGGACCGATGTGGATGTGATCATAACCATGCCATCCGTTATGGGTAAGGTCGGTCAGTTAGGTAGAATACTCGGTCCCCGCGGACTGATGCCAAACCCGAAAAGTGGAACAGTAACCATGGAAATCGGAAAGGCTGTCAAGGAGGTGAAACAGGGAAAGATTGATTTCAAAGTTGACAAAAGCGGAATCATTCATGCCTCTGTCGGAAAGGTCTCGTTCGAGCCCCAGAAGATCGTGGATAACGCCAGGGAGTTTATCTCAATGGTAAATAAACTTAAACCTGCTGCTGCTAAAGGAACATACATCAAAAGTATCTTCCTGTCAAGCACAATGAGCATGGGTATTAAGATCGATCCAAAAGGTCTTGATGAATAATTTATTAAGCTAAACTCGAAGGAATTATGAGACGTGAAGAAAAAAATACAATCATCGACAGCCTCACTCAGAAATTAAAGGAATACAATCACTTTTATCTGACTGATATTGCTCAGCTGAATGCTGCTGATACAAGCGACCTGAGGAGAAAATGCTTTGAAAGCGACATAAAACTTGTCGTTGTAAAGAATACTCTCCTTAAAAGAGCTTTGGAGCAGTCTGAAGGTAACTTTGAAGAACTTTATCCCGTTCTCAAAGGTACCACGTCCATCATGTTCACCCAATCAGGGAATGTTCCTGCCAGAATTATCAAGGAATTCCGCAGGGCACATGATAAACCTGTACTTAAAGGTGCTTACGTTCAGGATTCTGTTTATATCGGTGACAATATGCTCGACGCACTTGTCTCGGTCAAAACCAGAGAGGAACTTATTGGCGACATTATCCTGCTTCTGCAGTCACCCGCCAAGAACGTTATATCAGCCTTACAGTCAGGTGGTAATAAATTGCATGGTGTTCTTGAAACACTCTCAAAGAAAGAAGAATAACAAAGTATAATCAATCCTAAAAATCAATAAAAATGGCAGATCTTAAGAAATTTGCAGAAGAACTGGTCAGCTTATCAGTTAAGGAAGTCAATGAACTTGCCAAGATACTTAAAGATGAGTATGGCATCGAACCAGCTGCAGCAGCAGTTGCAGTAGCAGGCCCCGCAGCAGGTGCAGCAGCACCGGCAGCAGAGGAGAAAACCAAATTTGATGTTATCCTGAAAGCCGCAGGCGGTCAGAAACTCCAGATCGTTAAGCTGGTCAAAGATATTACCGGTCTTGGTCTTAAAGAAGCCAAAGCAGTAGTTGATGCTGCTCCGGCTCCCGTAAAAGAAGGTGTTACTAAAGATGAAGCTGAAGCAATTAAAAATCAATTAGTAGAAGCAGGAGCTGAAGTTGAACTTAAATAAGTTATACCTTATTGCTGGGTTATGGGTTTAGTTCCGGATCTTCCGGGACTAGGCCTTTTATCTGTTTAATTATAAGTTCACTTAATCCTATCATAAATGTCTTCAAAAAATAACGAAAGAATTAGTTTTGCCTCCAGGAAAGATCAGCTGGATTACCCTGATTTTCTGGAAGTTCAATTGAAGTCTTTCATAGAGTTTTTCCAGCTGGGGACAACTCCTGAAAACCGGAGAAAAGAGGGGCTGTACAAAGTCTTCAATGAAAATTTCCCGATAACAGATACAAGAAACAATTTCGTTCTTGAATTTCTTGATTATTCTATCGATCCTCCCCGCTATACCATTGAAGAATGTATCGAGCGTGGACTTACTTTCAGCGTACCACTGAAAGCCAAACTGAAACTTTACTGCACAGATCCGGAACATGAGGATTTTGATACAGTAATTCAGGATGTGTACCTTGGTACTGTGCCCTACATGACGGAAAGAGGCACATTTGTAATTAACGGTGCTGAAAGGGTTGTTGTTTCACAGCTTCACCGCTCACCGGGCGTTTTCTTCGGACAAAGCATTCATGCAAACGGAACCAAACTTTACTCCGCAAGGATAATCCCTTTCAAAGGATCCTGGATCGAGTTTGCAACCGACATAAATAACGTGATGTATGCCTATATCGACAGAAAGAAAAAACTTCCGGTTACAACACTCCTGAGAGCTATCGGCTTCGAGAGCGACAAGGAGATACTTGAGATCTTCAACCTCGCCGAAGAGCATAAAGTATCAAAGACCAATGTCAAGAAACTTACAGGCCGCAAACTGGCCGCAAGAGTTCTCAAAACATGGGTTGAAGATTTCGTGGACGAAGATACTGGTGAGGTTGTATCTATCGAACGTAACGAAGTCATACTCGACAGAGAAACAGTTATCGAGTCTGAACATGTCGACCTTATTGTCGATTCAGGGGCCAAAACAATACTCCTTCATAAGGAAGATATCAGCCTTTCAGACTATGCAATAATATACAACACGCTTCAGAAAGATCCGTGCAACTCCGAAAAGGAGGCTGTAATATATATTTACCGCCAGTTGCGCAATGCCGAACCACCAGATGAGGCTACCGCAAGAGATGTCATCGACAAGCTCTTCTTCTCCGATAAGAGATATGATCTTGGCGAAGTGGGACGTTACAGGATCAACAAAAAGCTGGGACTCAACACGGAGGCCAATGTAAAAATTCTTACAAAAGAAGATATCATTAAGATCATCGGATACCTGATCGAGCTTATCAATTCAAAGACCGATATCGATGATATTGACCACCTCAGCAACAGGAGAGTCCGTACTGTAGGTGAACAGCTATATGCCCAGTTCGGAGTAGGTCTGGCCCGTATGGCCAGGACGATCCGTGAAAGGATGAATGTAAGGGATAACGAGGTGTTCACGCCTGTCGACCTTATAAACTCCAAAACACTTTCATCTGTCATCAACTCCTTCTTCGGAACAAACCAGCTTTCGCAATTCATGGATCAGACCAACCCTCTGGCCGAGATGACACACAAGCGCCGTATGTCGGCACTTGGCCCCGGAGGCCTTTCAAGGGAGAGAGCAGGATTTGAGGTGAGGGATGTTCATTACACACATTACGGCAGACTCTGTCCTATTGAGACTCCTGAAGGTCCTAATATCGGTCTTATATCATCTCTCTGTGTTTATGCCAAAATAAATGATCTGGGATTTATAGAGACTCCTTACAGGAAAGTCCATAATGCCACTGTTGACTTCGGTAAGGATGGTGTTGTCTGGCTTAGCGCTGAGGAGGAGGAAGAAAAGAGAATTGCCCAGGCAAATGCCCCCCTTCTTAAAGATGGTAAATTCGCTGAGCTAAGGGTGAAATGCAGGTATGAAGCTGACTATCCGAATGAGGAGAATACAAACGTGGATCTCATGGATGTGGCTCCAAATCAGATTGCATCAATTGCAGCATCACTTATTCCATTCCTGGAGCATGATGATGCCAACAGGGCTCTCATGGGCTCAAACATGATGCGCCAGGCAGTCCCGCTTATAAATCCCGAAACTCCGATCGTCGGAACCGGATTGGAAGCCCAGGTGATAAGTGACAGCCGCATTCTTTATGTTGCCGAAGGCGACGGTATCGTGGAATTTGTCGATGCAAATGAGATAGTGATCAGGTACACCCGGACCGATGAGGAGAAGTTTGTAAGCTTTGATGATGACATCAAACGCTATACGCTTCCGAAATATAAAAAGACGAACCAGAATACATGCATTAACCTGATACCTGTCGTTAGAAAAGGTGAAAAGGTTAAGAAAGGTCAGCCCCTTACGGAAGGATACGGTACTAAAAATGGTGAACTTGCACTTGGTCGTAACCTTAAAGTGGCTTTCATGCCATGGAAAGGGTATAACTTTGAAGATGCCATAGTAATTTCTGAAAAAGTTGTCCAGGAAGATATGTTCACATCGGTTCATATCGATGAATATCTTCTCGAAGTCAGGGATACCAAACGTGGTCTTGAAGAGCTTACCTCCGATATTCCGAATGTAAGCGAAGAGGCTACCAGAAACCTAGATGAGAATGGACTTATCAGGATTGGCGCGCATATCAGGCCGGGAGATATCCTTATAGGTAAGATCACTCCTAAAGGAGAATCAGACCCTTCACCTGAGGAGAAACTCCTTAGAGCCATCTTTGGCGACAAGGCAGGTGATGTCAAGGATGCCTCGCTGAAGGCCGGTCCGTCACTCGAAGGTGTTGTCATAGACAAAAAGCTGTTTACCAGGGCTATCAAGGACCGCAAGGCAAAAGCTGTGGAAAAACCGCTTCTCGACAAGATCGAAACTGAATTCAACAGGAGTGTCGATGAGCTGAAATCCAGGCTTGTTGACAAGCTCTTTATTCTTGTGAATGGTAAAACATCACAGGGTGTAAAGGATTACCTTAATGTGGATGTTATACCAAAAGGGAGCAAATTCACTCTCAAACAGCTTCAGGATGTTGATTTTCTGAATGTCAACCCGAATAAATGGACCACTGACAAGAAGAAAAACGACAGTATCAAGCAGCTGCTCCATAACTATATAATCAAGTATAAGGAGATCGATGGTATTTACAAGCGAAGGAAATATAACATTACAATAGGCGATGAGCTGCCAGCAGGAATTGTAAGGCTTGCCAAGGTATATATTGCCAAGAAGCGCAAGGTAAGGGTAGGGGACAAGATGGCGGGGCGCCACGGGAATAAGGGTATTGTAGCCAAGATTGTCAGGGCTGAAGATATGCCTTTCCTTGAGGATGGTACACCGGTTGATATTGTTCTTAATCCTCTTGGAGTTCCATCGAGGATGAACCTGGGTCAGATCTATGAGACTGTTCTTGCATGGGCAGGGCAGAAGCTGGGTCTTCGTTTCTCAACGCCTATCTTTGACGGAGCAACTATCCACCAGATAACCGAATATACCGAAAAGGCCGATCTTCCGAAATTTGGGAAGACGTATCTGTATGACGGCGGAACGGGAGAAAGATTTGACCAGCCCGCAACAGTAGGTGTGATCTATATGTTAAAGCTTGGTCATATGGTTGACGATAAGATGCATGCAAGATCGATAGGACCTTATTCTCTTATCACACAGCAGCCCCTTGGAGGTAAAGCCCAGTTCGGCGGTCAGCGTTTCGGTGAGATGGAAGTATGGGCACTTGAAGCATTCGGAGCTGCACATACACTGCAGGAGATCCTTACGATCAAGTCGGATGATGTCATCGGAAGGGCTAAGGCATATGAAGCGATCGTAAAAGGTGAGCCGATGCCACTACCGGGTATACCTGAGTCACTCAACGTGCTTCTGCATGAACTGAGAGGACTTGGACTGAGCGTGATCCTTGATTAAGAAGGATTTAGTTAATTTTTTATAGTTATTTGAATAAATAAAAAACAGCATATGTCATTCAGAAGAGATAACAAAGCAAAAACAAGTTACTCAAAGATTTCAATAGGTCTTGCCTCTCCTGAAGAGATCCTCGACCGTTCAAGCGGTGAGGTTCTTAAGCCGGAAACAATAAACTACCGTACCTATAAACCAGAGCGTGACGGATTGTTTTGCGAAAGGATCTTCGGACCGGTCAAGGATTATGAATGTCATTGCGGGAAATACAAAAGGATCCGGTACAAAGGGATCGTTTGCGACCGTTGTGGTGTTGAGGTTACTGAAAAGAAAGTTCGCCGCGAACGTATGGGACATATCTCCCTGGTTGTTCCGGTGGCCCATATCTGGTATTTCAGGTCTCTGCCTAACAAGATAGGTTATCTTCTCGGCCTTCCTACAAAGAAGCTCGACTCGATAATTTATTATGAGAGGTATGTGGTCATAAATCCCGGGATCAAAGCTGCCGACGGCGTTAAATATCTTGATTTCCTTACTGAAGAAGAATATCTCGAGATAATTGAATCCCTTCCAAAAGAGAACCAGTATCTCGAAGAAGGCCATCCTGATAAGTTCGTTGCCGATATGGGTGCAGAGGCGCTTCATAAGCTTCTGGGCCGTATCGATCTTGACGAGATGTCATATTCCCTCCGTCACAGGGCGAACACCGAGACATCACAGCAGCGTAAGAACGAAGCGCTTAAACGCCTTCAGGTCGTTGAAGCTTTCAGGGAATCAAAACATGTGAACAAACCTGAATGGATGGTCATCAAAGTCGTTCCAGTTATCCCGCCTGAGCTCAGACCTCTTGTTCCTCTTGATGGGGGGAGGTTTGCAACAAGCGACCTCAACGACCTTTACAGGAGGGTTATTATCAGAAATAACAGGTTGAAGAGACTTATAGAGATCAAAGCGCCGGAGGTCATTCTCCGTAATGAAAAACGTATGCTCCAGGAAGCGGTTGATTCACTCTTCGATAACTCAAGGAAAGCAAATGCGGTCAAAACTGATGCAAACCGTCCGCTCAAATCGCTCAGCGACAGTCTCAAGGGCAAACAGGGACGTTTCCGCCAGAACCTTCTTGGTAAAAGGGTTGACTATTCAGCACGTTCGGTTATCGTTGTCGGTCCCGAATTGAACCTTCATGAATGCGGTCTTCCAAAAGATATGGCAGCTGAGCTTTACAAACCATTCGTGATCCGTAAGCTTATCGAGCGAGGTATTGTAAAGACTGTCAAGTCGGCCAAGAAAATTGTTGACAGGAAAGATCCTGTTGTCTGGGATATTCTTGAGAATGTTCTGAAGGGACATCCTGTTATGCTGAACAGGGCTCCTACACTTCACCGTCTTGGCATACAGGCCTTCCAGCCAAAACTTATTGAAGGTAAAGCCATCCAGCTTCACCCGCTGGTATGTACCGCCTTCAACGCTGACTTCGATGGTGACCAGATGGCAGTGCATCTTCCTCTGGGCAATGCTGCAATACTGGAAGCCCAGATCCTTATGCTGGCTTCACACAATATACTTAACCCTGCAAACGGGGCGCCGATAACGGTTCCATCACAGGACATGGTGCTTGGACTTTATTACCTTACGAAGGGAAGAAAAGCCTCCGATGATGATAAAGTAAAGGGAGATGGTTCAATATTTTACTCCTCCGAGGAGGTCAATATTGCATATAATGAAGGCAAGGTTGATCTTCACGCGGTGATAAAGGTGAAAGCGAATGACAGGGTTGATGGTCAGTCTGTCAATCATCTGATCGAAACAACGGTAGGCAGGGTTATTTTCAACGAAGTAGTTCCTGAAGAGGTTGGTTTCATTAACGAGATCCTTACCAAGAAATCACTGAGGGATATTATCGGAAGAGTGCTGAAAATGGCAGGTACTGCCAAAACAGCTGACTTCCTTGATGCAATCAAGAACCTTGGATTCATGTCTGCCTTCAGGGGTGGTCTTTCTTTTAACCTCGATGATGTTATCATTCCCGAGGAGAAGACAAAATTTGTTACCGAAGGCTATGAACAGGTGGAAGAGGTTCTTAATAACTATAGCATGGGGTTCATCACCAACAATGAACGTTACAACCAGATAATTGATATCTGGACCCACGTTAATGCACGACTCACACAGAGTCTAATGAAACAGCTGTCTAACGACAAGCACGGATTCAACTCGGTATATATGATGCTTGACTCTGGTGCAAGGGGTTCTAAAGAGCAGATCCGTCAGCTTTCGGGTATGAGGGGTCTTATGGCCAAACCTCAGAAATCAGGGTCCACGGGTTCAGAGATCATCGAGAACCCGATCCTTTCAAACTTCAAGGAAGGTCTTTCGGTTCTTGAATACTTTATCTCAACTCATGGTGCCCGTAAAGGTCTTGCCGATACAGCCCTTAAAACTGCTGACGCTGGTTATCTTACGCGCCGCCTGGTTGATGTATCACAGGATGTGATCATAAATGAGGAGGACTGTGGAACTCTGAGAGGACTGGTTGCAACAGCCATTAAGAAGAATGAGGAGGTTGTCGAGACACTTTATGAAAGGATTCTTGGACGTACAGCCGTACATAATGTTTACCATCCCCTTACCGGAGAGCTCATAGTCGAATCAGGGCAGGAGCTTACTGAAGATCTTGCGAAGAAGATAGACGATTCACCTATTGAACAGGTTGAGATACGTTCGGTTCTGACATGCGAATCGAAAAAAGGTGTTTGCGCAAAATGCTATGGACGAAACCTTGCAACAGGTCAGATGGTTCAAAGAGGTGAGGCGACCGGCGTTATCGCTGCCCAGAGTATCGGTGAGCCCGGCACGCAGCTTACACTCCGTACATTCCACGTGGGAGGTACTGCTTCAAATATCACCACTGAATCAAGCCTTGTTGCACGCTATGGCGGTATTGCAGAGATAGAGGAACTCAGGACCGTTCCCAAAAAAGATCCTGACAAAGGAAAGATCGATGTAGTGATCGGACGCCTTGGAGAACTCAGGATAATTGATAAGAAAACAGGAATATCCCTGACAACACACACTATTCCTTACGGTTCCAAGCTCTATATCAAACCCGGACAGGAAGTTGAAAAGGGTACGCTTATATGTGAATGGGATCCCTTCAACGCTGTTATAATTTCTGAGGTCGCAGGAAAGATCGGATTCGATTATCTTATTGAAGGTGTTACATTCCGTGAGGAATCTGATGAGCAGACCGGCTTCAAGGAGAAGGTGATCATCGAAAGCAGGGACAAAACCAAGAACCCTGCTATAAGGATACTCGCAAAAGACGGATCAGAGATCAGGTCTTATAACCTTCCGGTAGGTTCGCACCTTGTTACAGACCTGAATAAAGTTGTGGAAGCAGGTGATATACTTGCCAAGATCCCGCGTGCTGTTGGCAAATCAGGTGACATCACCGGTGGTCTGCCAAGGGTAACTGAACTGTTTGAAGCCCGTAACCCTTCCAACCCGGCAATCGTTTCAGAAATTGACGGCGAAGTTACATTCGGTAAGATAAAAAGAGGCAACAGGGAGATAACCATCAAGTCGAAGACAGGTGAAATGAAGAAGTACCTTGTTCCGCTTTCAAAACAGATCCTTGTACAGGAGAATGACTATGTAAGGGCCGGAACGGCACTGTCTGACGGAGCTATAACTCCTTCGGATATTCTTGCTATCAAGGGTCCGACAAAAGTACAGGAATATATTGTTAACGAGATCCAGGAGGTTTACCGGCTTCAGGGTGTAAAGATAAACGATAAACATTTTGAGATCATCGTTCGTCAGATGATGCGTAAGGTAGAGATCATAGACCCGGGTGATACCAAGTTCCTTGAGAGGCAGGTTGTAGACAAGCTTGAGTTCATGGATGAGAATGACTGGATCTATGGAAAGAAAGTCGTTATCGATTCAGGTGATTCACAGACGCTGAAGCCCGGTATGATCATCACTTCCCGCAAGCTTCGCGATGAAAACTCGCTCCTTAAGCGCCGCGATATGAAAGTTGTTGATTCAAGAGATGCCATTCCTGCAACATCCAGCCAGGTTCTCCAGGGGATCACCAGGGCGGCTCTCCAGACAAACAGCTTCTTCTCGGCAGCTTCATTCCAGGAAACTACCAAGGTGCTTAACGAGGCTGCTATCCTCGGGAAAGTTGATAAGCTTGAGGGTCTCAAGGAGAATGTTATTGTTGGCCACCTTATACCGGCAGGGACAGGAAGCCGTGAATACACGAGCATTATAGTAGGTTCCCTCGACGATTACGAGAACATGATCGGAGAGGAACAGCTGACTGAAACTGAAGCTGAAACTGAAAAATAAACTTTAAAACCATGTCTGATCCAAAGAATCCGAACCAGATCAGTATTGAGCTGAACGAGGAGGTTGCTCAGGGAACTTATTCCAACCTTGCAGTGATAACTCATTCCGCATCTGAATTTGTAATTGATTTTGTAAGGATTATGCCTGGTATTCCAAAAGCCCAGGTAAAATCGAGAATAATTCTGACTCCTGAACATGCAAAACGACTTGTAGCTGCGCTTGAAGACAATATTTCAAAATACGAGTCGGTACATGGTAAAATAAAGGAGGTTCAGGGATCAGGTCCATTAATGCCACTTAATTTTGGAGGCCCAACGGCACAAGCGTAATTAATATTTGCAGAGGAAGCCGTCTTTCATAAGTAATGACGGCTTCTTTTTTTGCATTGAATAAAATAAATAATAATTTTATCAGTTCTTAGATTAAAGGGAATAATAGCTAAAATGAGAAGCAAAGTATCAGGAATAGTTTTAATCGGGGGATTGTTTCTCCTGCTGCTCTTTTTGCATGACGGATGTAAAAAGCAGCCAAGATGCGGTTGCGGAAAGGATGTTATCCAGACACTGGTCGACCTGGACGTAATTGTTCAGTATGATACATCAGCCAGTACTATCCTGTTCTATCCGGTCTATACTACCGGCGCTACATATTATTTCTGTAATCCGGGTCAATGGATCGATTCTTTGAAAAAGCTCAATACCAAAGATTACCTGCTGCTTACAGGCAAAGCATACTATGATTGCAATTACATAATGCAGTCATCAAACTACCCTTACCTGCCACCAGTTTACCAGACCGAGGTGACCGGTTTAAGGGAAGATAATTATGGAAAATAGGAGTCATGAACCAAACTCTTTTGCCCCCCTCTTTGCGAAGCAGAGCGGGGGGCAATGTTTTAAATATTTTGTATATTTCAGAAAAATTGTCCGATGGAGAGGTACAGGATTTCCTTTATTGGTGCAGGGAAAGTTGCGTCATCTCTTTCAACTGAACTGAAAGCAAAAGGACATATTATTCAGCAGATAATCTCTCCCGGCAGGGAAAAAGGCAGCTCCCTGGCAAAATTATGTGATGCAGAATGGTCTGACTCATTTGATCTCAGCAATGACACAGATATCATTATTGTTGCAGTCAGAGATAGTTCACTCTCGTCTGTCCTTAACTCTATAAGATGCCGGCCTGAAACTGTTGTGGTTCATACAGCAGGGAGCTATGGGCTTGACATATTCCCGTCATCGTTAAAGAGATGCGGGGTCTTTTACCCGCTTCAGACTTTCTCCGAAGGCAGAAAGATCGACTTTACAGGGATACCTGTCTTTACTGAAACTACTGATCATGAAACAGACCAGCTGCTGAAAAACCTTGCAGAATCGCTTGGTTGCTTAGCTGTTCCTTCTGATACCGGGCACAGGAGCCTTCTTCATGTTGCAGCGGTGTTCGTTTCCAACTTCACAAATTATATGCTGACGTCGGGTGAACAGATCTCTATCCGGGCCGGATTCCCGCCAGCTATGCTCAGACCACTTATAAATGAAACTGTCAGGAAAGCGATTGAGCAGGGGCCGTCAAAGTCCCAGACCGGACCCGCAGTCAGATTTGATTTTAACACAATCGAAAAGCATCTGAATTTATTATCTTTCTCCCCTGAATTACAGACAGTCTATGAGGAAATTTCAAGATCAATTATGAACTTTTATAAACAATTGGGGCAGGATGAGCAATTTTAAGGAAAACCTTTCGGGGATCAGAGCTTTTGTATTTGACATCGACGGAGTATTATCCCTTCAGACAATTAACCTTAACTCTTTCGGGACGCCTGGAAGAACCGTTAATCTGCGAGACGGATATGCTCTTCAGCTGGCAGTGAAGAAAGGATACCGGATTGCAGTTATCTCCGGAAGCAGATCCAGGGATTATCAGAAACGGCTTAAGCTGCTTGGTATAACTGATATATATCTCAACAGCCGTAAAAAAATTGACCACTATCTTGCTTTTCTTGAAAAATATGATCTTAAAAAGGAAGAAGTCCTATATATGGGTGACGATATTCCTGACTTTGAGGTAATGAAGCACTCGGGGATAGCAGTATGTCCTGCAGATGCCGATAGTGAGATAAAACAGATCTCTTCATATATCTCCGAAAAGAAGGGTGGTGAAGGTTGTGTAAGGGATATAATTGAACAGGTTCTGAGACTTCATAACAACTGGATGGATACGGATGCATTTACCTGGTAGAATATGAAAGCTTTATTAAAACTTATCAGGTGGCAGAATCTTCTGATCATCGTTATTACGATGTGTCTGATGAGATATGCCATTCTCAGTTCTGTTCTGGGAAAAATAGGCGTCGGTCTTTATAGTTTGGCAGGTAGAACCACCGCCATGTCGCTTCAGATGCCATTGATCGATTTTATCCTCCTTGTATTTGCAACCATACTCATTGCGGCAGGAGGATACGTGATAAATGATTATTTTGATATAAAGACCGACCTGATAAACAGGGGCAAGGTCATTGTAGGTACCAAAATACCGAGGCGCCAGGCAATGATGTGGCACAATATACTTAATGTGCTGGGGGTTGCAATGGGTTTCTTTATTTCGTGGAGAACAGGTTATATCTGGATGGGAATACTCTTCCTCCTTGTATCCGGTCTCCTGTATTTCTATTCTGCCAGCTATAAAAGACAATTCCTTATTGGTAATGTAATTGTGGCTCTCCTCATAGCTATGGTACCAATGCTGGTTGTACTTTACGAAGCCCCTTATCTTTTCAGCTATTATGCCATAAATGCCGTCAGGATACCCAACCTGGGGATTATATTCTTGTGGGTGGGCGGTTTTGCTGTCTTTGCATTCGTTACAACTCTTACAAGGGAGATAATAAAAGATATTGAGGATTTCGAAGGTGATGTTGCCTATGGAAGGAATACGATCCCTGTAATAATAGGGATCCTCGCATCCAAAATAATTTCCGTATGCCTGATACTCGTAACAATAGTGATGCTTGGACTTACGTGGTTCTTCCTTGTGAATGATTATGTGACCCTTATTTATTTGTCCGTGACGGTTGTTGTCCCTCTGATCCTTGTTATTTTCCAGGTGATGATCAGTAAAAGCCGGAAGCAGCTGCATAGCGCAAGCAGACTGATGAAGATTATCATGCTCACGGGCATTCTGTATTCGGTAGTGGTGAGGATCCTGCTAACATACAATCTTGTTTAAGATGGTTTTCGGAATCCCTGCCAGTTGCCATATCATCCTTGCCTCCCGTTCACCGCGCCGACAGCAGCTTCTTAAGGAGGCTGGTTTTTTATTTACGGTCAGGTTAATGGACTATGATGAAAGCATTCCGGAAAGCCTGAAAGGGAAAGAAATAGCGGAATATCTTTCGGCTCAGAAAGCACGCAGCTTCATGAATAATAATATCCTGTCGGATGAAATCGTCATTACTGCCGATACAATTGTCTGGTGCAATGGAAAGGTATTGGATAAACCACGTAACTATGAGGATGCGGTGGATATCCTGAGTGAAATATCAGCCAATACGCATGATGTAATAACAGGCGTAACTCTTTTGTCATCAGGAAGATTATATACATTTTCCGAGATCACAAAGGTAACTTTTGATGTTTTATCACAGGAAGATATCGATCATTACATCCGGAACTTCAGTCCTTTTGATAAAGCCGGGGCATACGGAATACAGGAGTGGATCGGGCTGATTGGGAACAGCCGCATCGAAGGATCATATTTCAATGTAATGGGACTTCCGGTCCAGCGGCTTATTAAAGAGCTGAGGATCTTTCTGCGGCAATAATCTTATCACTCCTCATAATTATCGCCCATACCGATAATGATTGACAAAAATGATATATTCGTGTATCAGCAGGTAAAAAGGGATCCGCTATTTTGAGAGTAGTTTTTCGATTACGTATATTGATGAACCTGAAAGAGAAATATATTGTTGCATTCATTTTGTCGGTACTGATCTCCGGCATTTTCCAGGTTGCGTCAGAAGCCCAGGTTTTCAGCGACACTTCAGCTATGAGAATGATCAGGAAAGGTATTGATTATACTTATAACCTTCAGTTTCGGGAGGCTGAAGCAGAAGTATCTGAGTTGAGTCGCTTATATCCCGATCATCCTGTTAATCTTCTATTTAAAGGGATCATAATCTACTGGGAAAATTTTCCTCTTTTGCCATCGACTCCAGCTTCAGAATCATATGAAAAGATCCTTCGCAGGTGCATCGCAAAATGTGAGGAGAACAAAAACCGTGAAATACAGCCGGAGATACTCCTGACAAACCTGTCTGCAAGGGGAATGCTCCTTCTGTTTTATTCTGACAACGATCTTTCACGGAAAGTTATTCCTCTTTCCACCAGTACCTATCACTATATAAGGCAATCTTTCAACTATACCTCTTTCAGCCCCGATTTTTATTTTTTTACCGGTCTTTATAATTATTACCGTGAAGCCTACCCTGAATTTCACCCGATATATAAGCCTGTTGTAGCCATTTTCCCTAAAGGGAACAAATTACAGGGGATCAAAGAACTTGATATCTGTGCCCATAAATCTGTATTTCTCAAGGCTGATTCCTACTCGTTTCTTCAATGGATATTTGCAAATTATGAGCTTGATATTCCGCGTTCCATAGAATACTGCAGGATTCTGAGTGAATTATATCCTTTAAATCCCCACTTTACCGTAAACTATATTAAGAGTCTGATAATGTCAAAACGGTACGATGATGCAGAACACCTCACGAATACTTTTTCCGATCCCATTAAGTATCCTTTTATAAAGGCTGAAATGAGAATCCTCAATGGGTTATTGCAGGAAAACAAATACCGGAAATATTCTGTGGCACGTGATGATTATAAGGAAGGAATAGAGGGGCTTAAGGCATTCGGACCATATGGATACGAGTTTTCTTCATTAGGCTATATGGGTCTAAGCAGGATATGTGAATCGGAGGGTGATCAGCAGGGAATGAGGAAATACCGCCGTAAGGCCGAGGAAATGAATAATAATTGACCATCACCTCTGCCATCGGTCCGAAATTGTATCAAAACCGGAAATGCCAGATTATCATTACCTGAATTCAATTATAACAAGATATATTTAATATCATAATTTTATCATTATTTGCAGGGACAGGAATCTGAGCTATGGAAAATTTCGAATTTGCTGATTTAAAATTCTGGATCACAGCAGTTTTATCCACGCTTGGCGGGATGACAATTGCATGGATCGATTCACAGCCTGGCTGGGATGATTCCGGTATAACAGTCGGGATGCTCTACCTTTTATCAGGAGTGGCAGGATTTTTCAATCCGAAGAAGTTGTGGCTATGGGCAATACTTTGCGGGCTGTGGATACCTGTGGTGGGTATTTTGAGAAGAGGAGATGTTATGATGCTCCTGGTTCTTCTGACAACATTCGCAGGATCTTATTCCGGGGGGATCATCAGAAAGATGGTGAGTAAAACAAAGTAAATCTGAATTATGATAAAAATTGTTGCAGACGATAGGATCCCTTTCCTGAAAGGCATCCTGGAGCCATATGCCGATGTGAAATATCTTCCTGGCAGGGATATTGACAGAAAGTCTATCTCAGGCGCAGATGCGCTGATTATCAGGACCCGTACCAAATGCACTGAGCAGCTGCTGAAAGGCTCCGATATTAAATTCATCGGTACGGCGACTATCGGGTTTGATCACATTGATACAAGGTATTGTGATTCAAACGGAATAAAATGGACTAATGCGCCTGGATGCAATTCCTCATCGGTTCAGCAATATGTAGCAGCAGCTTTGCTGAAGATCTCAAATGAATTCAGATTCCCGCTTAAAGATAAAACCATGGGTATTGCAGGGGTCGGAAATGTTGGCTCAAAAATTGAAAAGATGGCAGCGCTGCTCGGTATGAAAGTTCTCCTGAATGATCCTCCTAGAGCCAGAAAAGAAGGTCCCGAAAGATTTACTTATATAGAGACCCTGTTAAAAGAATCGGATATTATAAGCCTTCATGTTCCCCTGACAATAGTTGGACAGGATAAAACCTATCATATGATCAACGACGGTTCGCTGAAGAAGGTAAAAAAAGGAACCTGGCTTATTAATTCATCCCGGGGGGAGGTAGCAGATACAGTTTCCCTTAAAAGGGCGCTTGCTTCGGGAAAGCTGGCTGGTGCTGTCCTGGATGTATGGGAACATGAACCTGATATTGATCAGGAACTTATGCACATCTCCTTTATAGCGACACCTCATATTGCCGGTTACTCAACTGATGGCAAGGCAAATGGTACCGCAAATGTGGTGAATGACCTGGCTAACTTCTTTAATCTGCAGATAAAAAACTGGTATCCTTATGATTTGCCTGAGCCTGAGGAACCCGTGATTGAAATTAGCTGCAAGGGAAAAGATACTGAAGATATTATCAGGGAGGCTGTGGACCATACCTATAACATTTCAGAGGATGATCTGAAGCTTCGATTTTCCCCTGCTGATTTTGAGAACCAGAGAGGAAATTACAAGGTAAGAAGGGAATTTCCGGCCTATAGTGTAAAACTTTCCGGAGGGAATAAACAAATCAGAATCCTTCTCGAAAATTTCGGATTCAGAGTTTTGCAATAGACAAATCCTAGGAGTTTTACCACGGAGTAACACGGAGCTATCACGGAGTTGCCAGTTTTTCCCTCTGTGCATCTCTGTGTTCTCTCAGTGTCACTATTTGGTAGTTCTTCTTAAACGTTTCAACATTTCAACGCTTCAACTCGCTTCTCACCTCTCACTTCTCCATGGGGTCTATAACGCCTGAATCGCGGGAAAGAGAATCAGGGATGGAAATGGGCGGGTGTGATTTAACAAGCTTTTCCATGGCAGCCCTTTTATCCTGTACCATCTGTACAGCGATTTCATAAGAATCGCCGTACGATTTACCCTCCGTCATTAACTTTCGCTCCATCATTTCAAGGGCAATTGAGTACTCTGTTTCATCGGCAGAGACCTGTCCATCGATCCAGATCTCATGTGGTGGAATAAAATGATATGCAAGATCATTCCCGCTGAAGCCAAAATCGGGATATATGTTTTTTCTTATAAGGTAGCCATCAACGATCCATACGGAAATTCCGTCTCGCTGGCCCATCGGGATCCGATAGATATTCTCAAGGCGGACACTGTCGGGGCCGGTCTTTATCTCTTTTTCGTTGTAAGAATCAAGTACTGAGACTTTCCCGAGGGATGATTCGTGAGCCTGGCATATCTCCATATTACTGTGTCTTATCACTTGTTCAAGCATAAGTGATGAGTAATGTGCGGTATCATATGAAAATCCAAATTTCGCCATCAGGTGCCTTTCATGAAGCTCATGAGCAAGGGTCAGCTCAAATTCCTCGCACGAGACTGCATTGTCTATCCATATCTCGCCTTTTGGATTGAAGATATATCTCTGTTCATTTCCGCCATACAGGAACTCCTTGTATATCTTTTGCCTTACGACATTGCCATCCACTATCCAGATTTCATAGTTATCCTTTTTCCCCCAGTAATAACGATAGACGCCCTCAACCCTTTTATTACCTGTACATCCTGCTGACAGGACAATCAGAAATATGATCAATGTCTTTTTCATAATAAAAACAGCTTAGTTCGGTGATAATCAAATATACTCCAATATTTTGAGATTGACCTCATACATCTCATTCAGTTTTGTTAAATTCGCATACAGGGTCTTCGTAATTGATTCTTTTTCTTAATTTCGCTATGCTTAAAAAATCAGAATGGGTATTGGGCAGATATTATCAAAGTACAGGTTGCTGATCTCCATGGTCATGGGTTTTGTTCTTATTGAGAATGTCGCATGGATCATTGAACCGACTTTTTTCGGCAAGCTTCTCGATGCACTCATTGACCATTTTTACGATCATGAAAAGGTCGATTATATGGTGCCCCTGCTTATCTGGATAATGGTGTACCTGATAAATGTTGTGGGTGGTGCTCTTCACCGCTGGTTTACAGGCAGTGTCTATTCCAGGATGTATGCTGATGTTGCCACTAACGTTATTGATGAATCAAAATCTAGAGGCGATAAGAACTCTAAAATGCTTGTAAGAGCGGAACTTGTAAAGGAATATATCGATTTTTTCAAGGAAAGGCTACCCCAGGCATTATGGCAGCTGTCGGCGTCGGCCGGGGCTATAATCGCCCTGTTTTTTTACGATTACCGGATAGGGATCGTCTGTCTTGCAGTCATTGTCCCTGTCGGTTATATCAATAACGTCAACCGTAAAAAGGTAGCGCACCTGCAAAAGGATATACATGACAACCAGGAAGAGCTGTATAAGCTGGTAGAGTCACGCGAAACCACGAGACTTCATGAGTTTTATTATAATATGATCTCACCGAAGACCAGGATCGCCAGATGGAATTCGTTCAGCTATACGACTGTAAAGGTATTGCTGGTAATAATTTTTGTAATGGTTTTGTTTATCTGTGTGGATGTCGACAATTTTTCCACAGGAAAGATATATTCGATAGTTGCATATCTCTGGACCTTCATAGGACAAACTGATTATCTGCCCGAACTTATGGAAAGCCTGGGATCAATAAAAGATCTTAACAGCAGGTTTGAGAAGGATGCAATCAACGCCAGGAAAAATCCTGTCATTTCATAGCAGAAGACAGCCTTTTCTTATTTAGCCAATGCACTGACCTTCACCAGGGAAGCTTTCCCGTTCAGTCGCCTTGCTTTGGCATACTCCTTAACCTGGAATGCGAAGGCCTGTAATCGTGTATCGAGCGATACAGTATCCTGCCCGTCGTAGGCAATGTTTATGAAAGGAATATTATTGTGATCTTTTCTGTAGGTATCGCTTACTGATGCAACAAGGGTGCCAGGCATACAGGTGAATGGCAATATCGCAGCAAACCCTGAAACTCCCTTGTTGAACAAGGCAACTGACGTCCCCATTGCTATAGCCGGATCTCCGTCGTAAAATTCGTTCACGTAATTGTTGCATAGTTTAAGCATGTCATGCAGGGAAACGTCCTTCTCATGATCAACAAAATGTTTGACATTTTTAAGCAGGCTTCGTGCAATGATATCCTGTCCGTATCCCTGGATCCTGGATTTTATTACACCTTTCAAGTCGTTTTTCCACCTGCTGTCGCGTGTAAACCTGTAAGTTGAATAATATATCCATTCGGAGAACGGGGCAACCACTACCTCAAGGCCCAGATCTTCGAGCCTGTTAGCAATGTTACCGTTGCATCCTGCATTATCTCTCATGAAGATCTCGCCGATAATTGCCACCACGGGTCTTCTTTCATGCCTGTCTATTTTTATTGCCCTGAACTCATCGGTGACCTGCTCAAGCTCTCTGGCCAGACCTTTTGACCCTTTCTCAATGCATCTCTCAACCTTTCGCAAAGCCTTTTCATAAACTCTGTCCGTTTCACCTTTTATGATCTCATAGGGGCGTATCTCACGATGGATCTTCCTGAGAAAATCAGCTACAACAAATCCTCTCCATGCATTTAGTCTGAATTTTGCTCCATGCTCTCCCGCAACATCCTCGTATGATGTGTCGTTTGATGGAGTAATAAGTTCTGCATCGCGGAAGCCAAGCCTGTCGAACAAGATCCTGTGGAACTGGTTATATTGCCCGAATCTGCATGGTCCGTTATGGTCTGGCATGAAGAAGCTCATCTTTTTCGGATCAGCACCTGGTTCCTGTAGTTTTTTGACAAAACTCCCTGTTGTGCAGATCATGGGATAGCATTCCTTTGATGAGGTATATTTTCTTCCTATAGCAATATCTTCCTCTGTCTGTTTCGGCAGAACCTCGGAGGGAATTCCGCATGAGCGGGCAGCAGCGGCAATAAGGTAAGCCCCGTCGTTCATATAGGGGAAATAAAGTACTCGTTCTTTTGGAGGAGAGGCCGGCCCTGGTCTGGGGCGATGTATCTCGTGAGTTTTTTTCTCATTCTGCTCGACACCTTTAAGACTATCAAGGAATGCTTCAATACGGGTAATCATGCCTGCATCGGCAGAATGCTCGTCGACTTCAAGATGAAGGAAGGGTTTTCCTTTCAGTTCTTCCGTTACATAGTGATGTATAAATGAATCAGGTCCACACCTGAAGTTGCTAAGGTAAACAGCATATAAACCGTCAGTTTTGGCAACAAGCTGAGCTGCCGCTATGATCTTCTGGCCATTGGGCCAGTACATGTTGCGGTAATTCTCAAAAATGTCATATCCGCTAAGGTCGAGCATATCGAGAGGGATAGGCATTACATTTTGCGTAATAAGCTTCTCTATAAGTGCCAGGTTCAAATGAGGGTCTGAACTGTTATAGGGGCGTCCCAGTATCACCACAGGCTTACAGTTTCCGGGTATGGAATTCATTACTTCCCTGCCATAATCGACCAGCCCTTTTTCAAAGGTGATCTGTGCCTTATCAGCCTTCAGGACCGCGGCCCTGATCTCATTTTTATCCAGTCCGAATTTGTCGCCAAAATACTCGGTCATCTCCTTCATCAGAGCACGTTCAAAAAATCTGAAATGCAGGGTTGGAAGGAGCAGTTTCGATTCATCAACCTTTCCCTTCAAAGCTGCTTTTACCATAAAAGGATATGTCTGGATCCACGGACAATTGGTCTGGAAAGTCTTATGGAACTTATTTGGCTTGGCATTGACAATGAATGGGGTGAAAATGTAATCGACGCCTCTCTCAACAAGATCAATTACATGTCCATGCATCAATTCAACAGGCAGGCATGTCTCGGCTGTCATGGTTTCAATTGACTGTGTGACAAGCGTTTTATCTGATTCTCTCGAAATGATGACGGTAAATCCAAGCTCTTCAAAGAATGTTCTCCAGAAAGGGAACTGCTGATAGAAAACCATGAGGGCTCTTGGAATGCCTATAGTGGTTGATTTCCATGCCTCAGGTTCTGTGTATCCCGACATGAGCATTTCGGTCCGCTTCTCATAAAGATTAGGTATATTGTTATCGGACTTCTTCCTGTCGTCGGTCTCATACTTTTCACACCTGCCTCCGTAAAAGAGCGATTTTTTCTCACCTGTAACCTTGACTCTTCTTATTTCACAATGGTTGGTACATTCGTGGCAGACGAACCTGCTTATATTATAAGTTATATTACGGACTCCGAATCCCTTGAATTTTGTCTTCTGACCCTCTTTCAGATATTTTTGAGCCAGAATTGCAGCACCGATGGCACCTGTCACATCGAAATGAGGAGGAATAATGATCTTTTTGCCGACAACCTGCTCGAATGCAGCAACAACTGCCTTGTTATTGGTAACTCCTCCCTGGAAAAAAATCTTGTCACCGATCGGTCTTTCTGCAACAACTTTCTGCAGATAGTTGTAAACGATCGAGTAGGCCAGGCCCCCGACAAGATTTTCATTGCGTGCGCCTTTCTGCATATAATTATTAAGATCTGATTCCATGAAGACAGTGCATCTGTCGCCAAGCTTAACGGGGCATTCTGAACATAGAGCCATTTCTCCGAATTCTTCAACAATCTTGATATTGAGTTTTTCTGCCTGTTCTTCAAGAAATGATCCGGTGCCAGCGGCACATACCTTATTCATTTCAAAGTCAACAACGACACCGTTCTCAATGCTTATATACTTGGAATCCTGTCCTCCGATCTCGAAGATGGTGTCCACGGTCGGATCATAATCTATTGCTGCAGTCGCCTGGGCTGTGATCTCATTCTGGATCGTATCGGCTCCTATAAAGTCTCCCGTCAAATACCTTCCGGACCCGGTGGTGCCGGCCCCTATCACCTCAACTTTTTCTCCTGTCTCATCATATATCTCCGACATCCCTTTCTGAATAGCCTCAAGGGGTTTACCGGCTGTTGGCAGATATCGCCTAGCGATCACATTATGATCTTTGTCGATCAGGACTACATTCGTGCTTAATGATCCTACATCGATACCGAGGTAGACCTGGAGTTTTTCAGATCCGTCTTTAACCGGGTGAATGATCTTGCTGTATACTGCTTCTGATTCCTTAAGCTGAGGAAGTGTAACAAATGTGGTCGAATCTGCCTCAAGATATTCATTTAGCCTCTGAAGGCCCTGGAAATGATTCATTCCAAGCTTATTGGAATATGCATACATTACGGCTCCGATCGCCCCCATTGAGGCATGATGGGGAGAAATGACAAGTTCATCTTCATTCAGGTTCAGCACTTCCCTGAATGCCCGTACCATGCCGATATTAGCTGCTACACCTCCCGAGAAAATAACTGGTTTCTTAATCTCCTTGCTCCTAGCAACATTGCTTCGGAAGTTCCTTGCAAGGGCAAAGCAGAGGCCAGCTACTATATCATGGAGAGGTGTGGCGATCTGCTGGTGGTGTATCATATCGCTTTTGGCGAATACACTGCACCGTCCGGCTATCCTCGGAGGATCAACCGATTTAAGCGACATCTCCCCGAACTCCTTTTCTATAGGAACGCCTATCCTTCTGGCCTGCTGATCGAGGAATGAGCCTGTTCCGGCGGCGCATATGCTGTTCATTTCAAAATCGACCAGCCTTGATTTCATTGTGGACGGATCCTCCTCAAGAATAATGAGTTTTGAGTCCTCACCACCTATCTCAATGACCGTTCTGACGGCCGGGAAAAGCTCTATTGTGGATGTAGCCTGTGCTATGATCTCATTTACAAAAACTCCGCCGATGAGTTCTGTGGCAAGTTTCCCGCCTGAGCCTGTAATTGCTATGCCTTTTATTGAGGTCAAAGGAATTCTTTCAAGGATTGTTTCAAGGCGTTTCTTAAGAACGTTGAACGGCTTACCGTGAACATAATCGTAATGATCCTCAATTATCTCAAATTTCTCATTCATCAGTACAGTATTAAGCGAAACTGAGCCGATGTCAAATCCTGCCAAATAACTTACCTGAGGATCAAAATTTAAATTTTCAGCCATAAATAAGGCACAATATAGGTTAGAATGTAGACGAAGCGAAATACAGGTTACCCCTCGCTTCAAATATAAATATTAAAAGTTAAAATTCGTAAAAAATTATATATATGACATATAAGGATCTTATATATTCATAAAGAGATCAGCTCAGAAACCTTTCGTGAAATCCACCCACGCTGTATGCTACGCAATCTGCTGCAACCAGAAGATCTGCATTCCTGAAATAAGGAGCATTGGGGTTGATAAGATGCATCTGAACGGGCCACTGGCAAAGTTCAGATCCAGACGACCCTTTCGGGTCATAATTTTGCAGAGTCCGCGTCTTTGGGAATAATGATCAGGAAGCATGAACCTTCTCCTTCCTTGCTCTCAACGGTTAAACTGCCCTTATTTATCAGAACCAGTTCATGGCATAGCTTTAACCCGAGCCCTGTTCCTTTTTCATTTTCTGTACCGGGCGTGCTTTCCATTTCCGTTGAGGTGAACAGGTATTTCTGCCTGACGGCAGGTATGCCTACGCCGTTATCACATATCTTTATCATAACTCCTTCATCTTCTGCCGAATTATCCTTCACTAGAATGCTGATCCTTCCACCCCTGTTGGTGTACTTCATAGCGTTTGAAAGCAGGTTTCTGATAACAATATCTATCAGATCCTTATCGAAAAATGCAAATGAATTGCCCTTTTGCGTAAAATTCACAGTGATCTCCTTCCTGTCGGAACTCTCCTTTAAGATACTCATGTTGGTCAGCACAATTGATGACAGATCGTGGACAGCTGGTGAGTATTTTATTTTCTCTTCCTGACCACGGCCCCAGACCAGCATATTCTCCAGAAGGTTTATCACCATCTGGGCGTACTGGATACTGGAATTTGCAAATGTGTCGTACTTCTCCTTATACTCTTTCTCCTTGAGAAGGTTTAGCATATAAAGTATGTTTACGACAGGGCTCCTCAGATCGTGTGATATTACAGAGAATATTTTGTTCTTGAGCTGAATTGTATCAGACAGCTGTTTGTTCTGAAGAGCGATCCTGGCATTTTGTTTTTCAATCTCTTCAGTTCTCAGCTGAAGTTCCCTTGTCCTGCTCTTTATCATCTCCTCGAGATTCCTGTTTAAAAACTCAAGCTGAACCTGGAGTCTCTCCTTTTCATAAAAGGATCTGATCCATTTGTAAAGAAGGAGCACAGCCTGGATAAAAATGAATATTACAACAACAAAAGAAAGTATATAACCAATTGGTGCGTTGGATTTTCCAAGCGAAACGATTATATCATGAAGAGCTCCTAAGGCAAGCAGAATGAATGCCAGGAAATAAGCGATGTCAATTTTGTTCTTTCTGATTATCCCTGAAAATGATCTGATTACAGCATATGAAATGAATATTATCATAGATGGATAATATGCAAGCATTGAATAACTGAAGATCCTGACCGGGAATATAAGGGTAGCGACAACCGCCATCATGAAAATTCCGGTAACTGCGACCGTCAAATATCTGATGATCCTGGACGGATAGAGATGGTCTATGAACCACGACCAGCCGAACATGATCATGTAAAGACTCAGATATTCCAGCTTAATGGTCCATGGCCAGCTGATATTATAGAAATCATAAATAAGGAATGAAGAAGTGAACAAAGGTCTCAGAGCCATGCCTAAAAGAGCCGTGCTGAAGAATGCCATTATCCTGTCTTTGGGATATAGTATAAAGAAGATAAAGAAGAAAAGAGCAAATCCGAAAAGGATACCTGTTGTGGCATAATCGCCGGCCCACTTGTTGGCAGTTGCTTTCTGGACTGCAAGGAATGAACCGAATGTCATCGGAAGCCAGAAGCCTCCGCGCCGGTGATGATAATTCGAAACATTTATTATAATTGTAATGGTATCGGACGTATTGTTATATACGAGCAGTCCGGGATTATATCCAGGCTGCGTCTCAGATTCTGATTTTCCCGGAATGCCGTTCGAATGAGTCAGATTCCCGTTTATCCACATGTCGTAAGCTGAATCGAATACCGGCAGATGGAACCCAAATCTCTTTCTCAGATTATGAGGCAGGAGGATCATAGCTCTGTAGGTTGCGTATCCGCATCTGGTCGTCCTGAAATTTTTTCCAGAATATTCTGTCCAGTAGGACGGGACATTGCCATAAATATCAGGCTTTGGCATATTTCCAGGGACGAAATCGTTAGGATAAAGTTTCTTCATCCAGTAAAATTCCCAGTCACCATTCAGCGTGATAATGTACTTGTCGCTGATATTCTCACCTCTGAGATCTATTATACCTTTCTCAACCTCCGGAGTGTCACCATAGGAGATCCCGGAAACCTGTGACAGGGCTGCAGTTATGATCAGAACAAGCAGGCGGATTCTCATTTTTTATTCGATAAACGTGTTCTCAAATATACGCCTTTAAATTAACCGGTTTTCAGGCAATCTTCAATTCAGCGGATGCATAATGCAAATTACAAAAACAGTTTGCAATAGCAAGTGATTTATAATGAAAACGGGAAAGACATCTGGCAATGTCTTTCCCGTAAATAACTAAAACCTGATCGAAGAATTGGCCGGACGGCTCGAATGATATAACTAATAGACGAATATAACCGGCTGATGCTGCATTAGTTATTGTTAATGTATTGTTAATGTACCCGAACCTCAGGTATTGAGCCTCGTATCAACTAAATCTGACCGGCCGCTACAAGATCATCCCTGCGGTGAACAAGGAATTGAAATATTTTTTAACTTGCACCTGGAATAAAACAAAATGCTTGCAAAACTGAGATATAGTTTCATGATGCGACGCCTGGGAAGAAGGCTTTACGAATGCCTGATGTTCTACAGCTTCTGATCTTATTCCTGTCCCGGATATCGGGACCAATTCCCATATATTTTATTATAAAAACAAATTCCTTCTGATGAGAGGCATTATTTTCAGTGTTAAGCGATATGCGATCCATGATGGTCCCGGAATAAGGGTGGCTTTCTTTATGAAAGGCTGCCCGCTTTCGTGCTGGTGGTGCCATAATCCTGAAGGGATATCTCCTGAACCTGAGAAGGTGCTTCAGACGAACAGGGTGGGAGAGAAAGAGTTCACGAGAAAGATAATAGCAGGAAAACCGTACAAGGTTGAGGATATTCTCTCAATCCTGGAAAAAGAAAGGGTTTTTATTGATAAATCGGGAGGAGGAGTTACATTCTCGGGAGGTGAACCGCTTATGCAGCCAGTGTTCCTTCTGGAGGTCCTTAAGGCTTGCAATGAGGCAGGCTATCACACTGCAGTAGATACTTCAGGACATTGTGCACCGGCAAGTCTTGAAAAGATAATGCCATATACGGATATCTTCCTTTACGATCTTAAACACCCCGATCCAGCCCAGCATGAATTTTTTACCGGTGTCCCGAATGAATTGATATTGAATAATCTCAGTCTGATAATGCAAAACCGGAAAGATATTATGATAAGGATCCCTGTCATCCCTGGGATAAATGACAGTGACGAGTGCCTTGAAGGATTCATGAGGATCATAAGGAAAAGCAACGGTGAAAATATTAAAATGATCAGCCTCCTGCCGTATCACAGCACAGGTTCATCAAAATACAGGAAATTTAACAGGACCTACAGGATGGAGGGATATAAGCAGCCATCCGATGCAAGAATGTATGAGATCAGGGAGTTTTTTGGTTCCACCGGCCTAAAGGTAAAGATCGGGGGATGACGCCGGGTTTAATAATAAATGAAAGATCAATTTGATAATCAGCTGAATAAAATGATGATGACCGAAAGAGTAAAAAAATTAAGAGAGCAGAGTCTGAATGCCGTTGAAACGATTTCGGCAGAAAGGGCTCTGCTTGTAACCCGTTTCTATAAAAGTGATGAATCAAGGGAGGTCTCCTCTCCTGTCAGAAGGGCCAGAGCTTTTGAATACCTTCTTAAAAACAAGGAAATATGCATAAATGAAGGTGAACTTATAGTTGGAGAGAGAGGCCCTGCACCTAAAGCAACTCCAACCTATCCCGAGATCTGTCTTCACACGATCAAAGATCTTGAAATCCTCGATTCGAGGCCAAAGGTTTCATTCAAGTCCGATCAGGGCGTAAAGGAATTATATGAAAAGGAGATAATCCCTTTCTGGCAGGGAAAGAGCAACCGTGACCGGATAATGAGCCTGATGACACCGGAATGGATAAATGCTTACAATGCCGGAGTCTTCACAGAGTTCCAGGAACAGAGAGCCCCCGGACATACAGTAATGGGCTATAAGATGTTCAGGACCGGGTTTCTCCAGCTTAAAAAGGAGATAAAAGAGGCGATAGGATGCCTTGATTTTTTCGTCGATCCGCAGGCATTTGAGAAGCAGGAGGAGTTAAAGGCCATGGATATCGCTTGCGATGCAATTATGATGTTTGCTGAAAGGCACGCGGATAAGCTGGAACAACTTGCTGAAAATGAGGTTAATAAAGTAAGAAGGGCGGAGCTTTTGAAAATGGCTTCTGTCTGCAGACGGGTGCCTGCAAATGCACCTGAGACAGTTTATGAGATGCTGCAGCATTACTGGTTCATTCATCTGGGTGTCGTCACCGAGCTAAACCCATGGGATTCATTCAATCCTGGCCGCCTTGACCAGCATCTTTATCCGGTTTACAGAAAAGAGATAGATGAAGGTAAGATCACCCGCGATCAGGTATTTGAATTGCTATGCTGCTTCTGGATCAAATTCAATAATCATCCTTCTCCACCCAAAATGGGTGTTACAGCACAGGAAAGCAATACCTATACCGATTTCTGCCTAATTAATATCGGGGGAGTGAAACCCGACGGGACAGACGCGGTAAACGAAATGTCGTACATTCTTCTTGATGTCATAAAAGAGATGAGGATTCTTCAGCCAGGCTCCATGATACAGGTGAGCAAGAAGTCGCCCGACAGATTTGTTCATAAGGCTCTCGATATCATAAAAACCGGGTTTGGACAGCCATCAGTCTTCAATACAGATGCAATTATACAGGAACTGCTGAGGCAGGGGAAAAATATAGTCGATGCCAGGAACGGGGGAGCATCCGGATGTGTTGAGACAGGAGCTTTCGGTACAGAATGCTACTGGCTTTCGGGATATTTCAATCTCCCGAAAGTTTTTGAGCTTACAATAAATGATGGTTTTGATTACCGTAAAGGTTTGCAGGTAGGACTAAGAACAGGAAAAGCAGAGGACTATCTGACGTTTGACCAGCTTTTGGATGCCTTCAGGGCGCAGCTGAATTACCTGATTGATATAAAGATCAGAGGTAATATGTTGATCGAAAAGACATTCGCGATTTATCTTCCGGTGCCTTTCCTTTCTCTTCTGATAGAAGACTGTATAGCCAACGGTAAGGATTACAACTGCGGAGGTGCCAGGTACAACACTACTTATATACAGGGTGTGGGACTTGGCAGTATTACGGATATTCTTGCCTCTGTCCGTTATAATATTTATGAAAGGAAAAATTTTGCATGGAATGAGGTAACCTGTGCTTTGAAGAACGATTTCAGGGGATATGAGGAGATGCAGCACGACTTCATCTATTCTTCACCCAAATATGGGAATGACGATGATTACGCCGATAAGCTTGCTGTGGAGGTCTTTGAAGCCTTTTACGATGCGGTGAACGGTCGTCCGGTATCGCGGGGAGGTTTTCACAGGATCAATATGCTGCCAACAACCTCCCACGTCTATTTTGGAAGTGTGGTCTGGGCGACACCCGACGGACGGAATGCCGGGCTGCCTCTCTCTGAGGGGATCTCACCATTCCAGGGTGTCGATCAGAATGGACCTACCTCTGTGATCAAATCTGCATCAAAGATTGATCATCTCAGAACAGGCGGAACCCTGCTCAATCAGAAGTTTTCTCCTTCATTCTTCAATGATGAGCAAAGCTATGATAACCTTACAGCACTCATCAGGAGCTATTTCAGTCTCGATGGCCATCATATCCAGTTCAATGTTGTAAATGCGGGGACTCTGCGTGACGCGCAGAAACATCCGGAAAAGTACCGTGACCTGATTGTGAGGGTCGCGGGATACAGCGATTATTTCAATGATCTTGGAGAGGATCTTCAGAATGAGATCATCCGGAGAACGGAACACGAGGAGGTATAGAAGAAAGTGCGGAAAAAAAAGGCGTAGTCTCCAGACTACGCCTAACCGCAGAGATGCGGAATAGCTCGTCTCTACTTCTTCTGTTTATCCTTCAGTTCGTTGAACATCGAGGTGGCTGTAGCAACAATTCCGGCTACATCAGTGAGGTTAGAGGGTAAAATTATGGTATTATTGGTTTTTGCCAAATTACCGAATCCGGTCAGGTATTGTTCCGCTATGCGAAGGTTAACAGCATTCAGACCATTTTCTTCTGATATGGCAAGTGCAATGGCTCTCAGCCCGTTAGCTGTCGCTTTCGCTACCTGTTCGATCTCCGAAGCACGCCCTGCAGCCTCGTTGATCCTGCGTTGCATTTCACCTTCCGATTTCTTGATAAGCTCCTGCTTATCTCCCTCAGCAACATTTATCTTTGCCTGCTTGGTACCTTCAGATTCTGCAATTATTGCTCTCTTTTCCCTTTCAGCCCTCATCTGTTTCTCCATAGCATCCCTTATGCTCTGAGGTGGTGATATGTTCTTGACTTCATATCGCGTTACCTTGACGCCCCATGGTTCACTGGCCTTATCCACTGCATCCACTATAGCTGTATTTATTGCCTCGCGTTCCTCGAAAGTTTTATCAAGTTCAAGCTTGCCTATCACGCTCCTCATCGTTGTCTGTGCAATCTGGATGGATGCAAATTTATAATTGTCAATACCATAGGAAGCTTTCTGGGGATCGAGAACCTGGAGGTAGAGTATTCCATCCACTTCCACCGCTATATTGTCCTTGGTAATACAGATCTGTGGCGCGACATCCATAGCCTGCTCTTTCAGGGTATGGCTGTATCTTACCTTATCAATGAACGGGATGATGATCTGAAAGCCTGCAATATAAGTTGCTTTATATTTGCCCAGTCTTTCAACAATGATGGCTGTTCTCTGCGGAACGATCTTCACCATTGAGACGATAAGTATAAATCCCAGCAGGATTATACCAAGAAGAATTAATGTTGTACTTGATGCTGACATGTTTTTATTTTTTGGGTTCGACAAAGAGATTGAAACTGTTTTTTTCAATAATTGTGACTGACTCTCCTTCCTTTATTTCTGAGTTTGATTCGGCATTCCATGTAGTTCCCTTGAATTCAACCTTGCCTTTTCTCTTCGGTCCGAAATCGGATAGTGCGGTGCCTTCCTTTCCTGTAAACTCATCCTCAACAGATGAATTATTGTCATTTCTGCCATAAAAGAACTTCTTCTGGAGCATTCTCCTGAGTGCGATCAACGAAAGCACTGAGGTCACTGCAAAGATTATGATCTGCAGATTTGTACCTGGATGTGCGATCAGGCATAACAGGGCTGTTACCCACGCTCCGAATCCGAAAAAGAAAATAATGAAGCCCGGAACCACCAGCTCAAGCAGGAATAATAGCAGACCGATCAGAAACCATAGAAGTTCAGGTCTTGAAAGAATTGATGTAGTCATATATCTGCAATTTTAAAGTTTAGTGATCAACCCGTTCAGGTAAGTAAAGATAGAAGAAAATCGAAGATGACCTAAAAATACTATGTATATGAACAGCTGTGAAAGGTGAATTGTCAGGTTTTAACGGTGAAATTTAAAGATGATGTATTGGCAGTTCCTGAATCATCTGATTCATCCAGTCAACCACCTTTTTTGAAAAGAAATTGAGGTTCTCGCATTCAAAGTCACCCTGGGTTTTGATTGTTACCTGCCTGTATGTGAAATTTTCTCCCGAATAGCTGAAGCAATAGTAATTAAAAGTTCCCTTGTCAGCAGCCACACTTTTCCTTGCTGTAACCTTACTTGAGGCAATGTTTTTTATATACCTGATATATCTCTCAAGCTCGGATTGAGGAACCTTTATCCCGGTTGATGTACAGTAAGTGAGGTTTTCAGCAACCTGAGCCTGGGTAAGCACAGAGTTCTTGTCAGGAAAGTTCCATTTTTCAGGCTGATTATAGATCAGCAGGTTGCCTTCATTATCAATTATGCAGCCCTGATTATTTTTCCCCAGGGCAGAATTCACATAGCTGTACTGGAAAAGTATCTTCTGATCCTCACTCAGGACAACTCCCTTCCGGCAGCTATTTAATGCTACCTCTGTCACCACCAGGATAGAGATAATAACAATGAAGCGCATCGGAGAAAATTCTTTCTGCAAAGTTATAAAATCTGTATCATTTTAATGATTTTTAACTTTCCCATCAGCAGGGTTTAAAATTTATTCCCTCACGGATAGAAATAAATTTCTGTCATTCGGTTATTTTTCGTAACTTATATCGGGAATATTTGGCAAGGCATTTAATCAATGCTTCCGGTCTGACAACCGTCGCTGGACGGGATAAGTTGGAACTTAATTCAACCGATTGCAAAAATCTGACAGATGAAGAAGATATTTGACTATTTTGACAGCCGCTACAGGGAATCTATATTGAAAAAACCTGTATCGGAGGATGGTCCTGTCATAACTATTTCAAGGCTCACGGGTTGTGATGCACGCCAGGTTGCAGAAAATGTAGTCGACGATCTCAACCGCAAGTATGGAACAAACAAATGGAAATGGGTCGACAAGGATATAATTTATAATATAGCCAGGGAGCTCAATACGGAACCGGAGAGGGTGGAAAATTTTTATAAGGGAATTGAGCTTTCTAATATTTCAGAGATGATCATGGCTTTTTCAGGGAATTTTATAAGCGACCTCAGGGTAAAAAAAGCGATCAGGGATGTTGTCCTTGCAATGTGCAAGGAGGGGCATCTTGTTCTTGTTGGAAGAGGCGGCGTTTCAATTGCTCATGATATAGCCGATTCACTACACATCAGATTGGTAGCCCCATTTTACTGGCGGGTAGAGAACGTGATGAAAAAGAAAAATATGACTATTGAGGCTGCAGAGGAGTTTGTCGTGGATACTGATGAGAAACGGTTTAATCTTATTCAGACCTTCCTGGAGAAAAAACCGCTTACTTTAGATTACCTTTTCGATGCCACAATAAACAGGGCATCTTTTACCATCCAGGAGTCGGCAGAGTTCATCACTGATATGTATGCAAAAAAGATAAGCAGGAATATCCTGGAAAGGAACAAGCTGAGATCCGGACTATAAACAGGCCGTTTCCGCGATCTTTTTTATATGCTCGCTCAGCCGTTTGTCGAGAGTTATCCTGTAAGCATTCCAGTCTGTTATCGGGTATTTGGCAACTCCAGAATCCATAGCTGCTTTGGCAACAGCCATAGCTACCTTTGAAATCAGACGGGGATCAAGAGGCTTTGGTATTATATAATCCCTTCCAAATTCGAGGCTTGTAAGACCATATGCCCTCAGAACATCAGCCGGAACAGGTTCTTTGGTAAGTTCAGCCAGTGCAAGGGATGCTGCCAGCTTCATCTCTTCGTTAATTACTGATGACCTTACGTCAAGTGCACCACGGAATATGTATGGAAATCCCAGCACATTATTTATCTGGTTGGGGTAATCCGATCTTCCGGTAGCAAATATCAGATCGGTCCGTGTTGATGTTGCATCTTCATAGGAGATCTCAGGATTTGGATTAGCCATTGCAAATACTATCGGATTGTCGGCCATGGATGCAAGCATCTTTTTCGACATCACATTTGCAACAGAGAGCCCAAGGAAGACATCAGCGCCTGCAACTGCCTCTTCCAGGGAATTGATGTTCCTCTCGGTCACAAATAGCTTTTTATATTTATTCAGATCGGTGCGTTTTTTGTTTATCACACCCTTGCTGTCGACCATTACGATATTCTCCTTTCTCACACCCAGTGCTATGTAAAGCTTTGTACAGGAGATAGCCGCGGCACCTGCGCCATTTACCACGATCTTTATATCCTGGATCTTCTTGCCGGTGATCTCCAGAGCATTAATTAATCCTGCTGCAGAAATAATGGCTGTCCCATGCTGATCGTCGTGGAAAACAGGTATATCAAGCATTGCCTTCAGCTTTTCTTCAACCTCAAAACATTCAGGAGCCTTTATATCCTCAAGATTGATCCCTCCGAATGTCGGGGCAATTTTTGCACATATCTCGATCAGTTTCTCAGGATCTTTTTCATCAACCTCTATATCGAAAACGTCAACGTCGGCAAAAACCTTGAATAGAAGACCTTTACCCTCCATTACCGGCTTTCCGGCCATCGCTCCGATATCACCCAGTCCAAGTACCGCAGTACCATTTGATATTACAGCTACCAGGTTTCCCTTGGCTGTATACTGATAAACATCGTCGGGGTTTTTCTGAATATCCAGACATGGATACGCCACTCCCGGGGTATAGGCAAGACTGAGATCAAACTGTGTGCAGTATGGCTTGGTCGGGATGACCTCAATTTTTCCCTTGCGTCCTCTGCTATGGTAGAGAAGCGCATCTTCCCTGGTAATTTTGGTCATATTATTATGGTTTAATAATGAAATAACCGATTTTAATTATCTGAAGAAAACTTCTGATTCGTTCTGAGAATATTCGAAGATACAGTTTAAAAAGTAATTAAAATATGAAAAATATCAGCCGGGCAAAATTTACTTTTTCATGGGATTGAAGATATTTATTTAAAAGGGATAAATTGAAAAATATTTTGGATTGACAACAATTTTAAATATTTTCAGCTCCGGATTATAAACTCATTCTGAATCATCAATACCCTTACTTCTTATGAAGCAGAACATAGCGATAGGTGCTGATATAGGAGGAAGCCATATCAGCTGCGCCGCTGTTGACCTTTCTACCGGAAAAGTTCTGAAAGATACTCTCGCGGAACGGGAGGTGAATAACCAGGCACAGGCCTTCCAGATTATCTCGGTATGGGCAGGCGCTGTCATGGAAACTCTCTCCAGGGTTCAGGTCGAGTCAGTAAGAGGTATAGGATTTGCAATGCCCGGACCATTCGATTATGTAAAGGGGATATCTTATATAAAAGGGGTTGCAAAATATGAGAACCTTTACGGATTCAATATTGGTGATGCAATATTCAGCAGCCTGGAAGTTCCTGACAGTTTTAAGATCAGGTTCATCAACGACGTTTCGGCATTTGCTGTTGGTGAAGCTACCTCGGGGAAAGGGGCCGGCTATGACAGGGTGACATGCATCACCCTGGGAACAGGACTTGGTTCAGCTTTCATCAGGAGCAAAATACCTGTAGTCGACGGACCTGAAGTTCCCAGGATCGGATGCGTCTATCATATTCCCTACCGGGAGGGCATAGCAGATGATTATTTTTCCACCAGATGGTTTGTCAGGAATTACCATGAGGCAACAGGGAAGGAGCTTAAGGGGGTTAAAGAGCTGTCAGGGCTTGCCGGCAAGGATAAAGTAGTCGATGGTCTTTTTGCCAGTTTCGGGAAGGACCTTGCAATATTCCTGGCTCCATATATAAAGAATTTCAAAACCAGGGTGCTGGTTATCGGCGGTAATATTTCACATGCGTATGGTCATTTCGGAAAAATATTCGAGAATCAGCTTCAGAGAGAGAACTGCACATGCAAGGTAACTCTGTCAGAGCTGAAGGAAGATGCAGCTCTCCTGGGAAGTGCATATCTGTTTGATGATTACTTCTGGGGGGCTGTTCAGCATGCGCTTCCACTTATGTAAAAGAAGTTATTTTTCCGGATCATCAGAACCTGATTCATTATATTCCGACCAGTTTAAGTTCGCTGATTTAGATTTTATTACTAATTAAAATATCAGATACTATGAGTGATAAACTAAGCATAAAACAAGTACTTCCGGTGCTCATGTCATTCTTTGTCATGAGTTTTGTCGACCTTGTCGGAATAGGGGTTGACAGGGTAAGCGCGGACATGAACCTCAGCGCAACACTGGCACAGCTGATCCCCTCAGCCGCCTTTCTATGGTTCCTGCTCCTGTCCGTACCTGTCGGCATTCTCCAGGCAAGATATGGTAAAAAGCTGGTACTAAATATCGGCATGGGAGTCACAGCCCTCGGACTTCTTGTTCCATATTTTATCTATTCATTCTCTACTGTGCTTACAGGCTTTGCGCTTCTGGGTATCGGGAACACGATAGTCCAGGTTTCGGCAAATCCTCTCATAGTTGATGTAGTTCCGTCGAACAGAACATCCAGCTTCCTCAGCTTTTCACAATTTGTAAAAGCTATAGGTTCAATGATAGGGGCACCTCTGGCAACAGTATTTGCTTCTCACTTCACACACGACTGGAAGATGCTGTTCCTTGTATTCGGCATAGTATCAATACTTACGATCATATGGCTTGCCTCCACTACCGTTGAAGAGGTGAGACAGGAAGGATATAAGGCGACCTTTGCCACATCATTTAAACTTATGAATAATGGTTTCCTTCTCCTGATGGTCCTTTCAATTTTTCTGGTGGTTGGAGTGGATGTGGGGTTCAATTCAAATTCAGGACAATTTCTCATGAAACATTTCGGGATCGGACAGACAGCAGCTGAATCAGGCAGAAGCGTTTACTTCCTGGGGCGTATGCTCGGTACATTCCTGGGTGCGCTTCTCCTTACGAAGATCAGCTCGCGAAAATTTTTCCTCTGGACCACGCTCCTTGGGATTATTGCTCTTGTGGCCATCCTGCTGCTTCCCGGCAAGGCACTCGCATGGGTACTGGTGTTCATAATAGGATTTGCAGTGGCCAATATCTTCCCGCTGGTATTCTCTATTACCGTGGAAAAATATCCTGACAGGAACAGCGAGATCTCCGGACTTATGATAATGGCTATATGCGGAGGCGCAGTCATTCCACTCATGATCGGCTGGATAAGCGACATGAGCAATAATGTTGCAATAGGTATGTCAATACTTGTTCTCTGCATGGCATATCTTCTTGCAGTTTCATTATACTGTCTTAAAAACAGGACATAAAATCAATCTGCGATGATCTGAGGAATCTGCGGGAAGAATTCTCCTGCAGATCTCGGTGAATTTCGCAGAATTATTCATAATTCTTTTTTTGAAGTGAACTATCGTCTTACTTCCCAGTTCCTTATGCCGTCAGTCAAACCTCCTGTGACAGAGGGCCGGTATGATATTTATCCCGCTTTCGATATCGGCAATGGAAAGATATTCCGCGGGATATCCGCTCTTGTTGACTCGATGGCAGGGAAAGATATTATCCTTATTGATGGTTTTGTCGGGGTGTTTTTTGAAGATCTTAAGAATGAGATTGACAGTATATTAATAAACAATTATAATATTCATTCAAGATGGATCAGTACAGAGTCTTTCCTTAAACCGCAGAATGAGATAGATTTGCTTGTTGCTCCGTTTCTTGGCGGTGATGATCCCCTTTTTGGACGAAGGAGTACAATGGATCTGGGAGATTTTTTTTCATTTCCGGCCGACATTAAGCAATTGTTTAATTCGGGTAATGATCATGTCATAATTTACGGCATGGGCGCTGCGCTTCTATCAGAAAAGTGGTTCCTTGTTTATTTCGACCTTCCGAAAAACGAGCTTCAGTTCAGATCCCGCGCAGGGTCAGTAAAAAATCTTGGAGCCATATCGGCCGATGACCCAAAGAAGATGTACAAGAAATTCTATTTCATCGACTGGGTGGTATTGAACAGGCATAAAAAGAATATTGTCGGCAGAATTGACATTCTTGCCGACTCACAGAGGCCGGATGATATTACATGGATGGGCGGAAACGACTTCCGGGATTCTTTAGGAGAGATCAGCAAAAGTGCCTTCAGGGTAAGGCCCTGGTTTGAGTCCGGTGCCTGGGGTGGCAGCTGGATAAGGGACAGGATCCCCGGTGTGAACAGGGATATCCCCAACTATGCCTGGTCATTTGAACTTATTGCCCCCGAAAACGGTATTGTGCTCAGCAGCTCTGGACTGATGTTGGAATCCTCCTTCGATTTTCTGATGTATCTTGAGCCGACCGCAGTTCTGGGCGATTGTACTGAGAGATTTGGTGCTGACTTCCCGATCCGGTTTGACTTCCTTGACACCTTTGATGGAGGGAACCTGTCTGTTCAATGTCATCCCCGTACCGATTACATGAAGGATCATTTCGGTGAAGATCTTACTCAGGAAGAGGCTTATTATATCCTGGATTCGAAAGAGAATGCAGAGGTATATCTTGGTTTCCGGGATGATATCTCAATTGACAGGTTCAGGAATGTGCTTGAGGAAAGCATTGACAAAAACCGGGAGGTCGGGATCGCAGATTATGTAATGATTCATCCTTCACGAAAGCATGATCTTTTTCTTATTCCCGGCGGTACGATACATGCATCGGGAAAGAACAACCTTGTGCTTGAGATAAGCTCTACGCCATATATATTTACATTCAAGATGTACGACTGGCTGAGACCCGACCTTGCCGGAAAACCGCGTCCTCTCAATATTCAGAGGGGAATGGAAAATCTTGTCTTCAGCAGGAGAGGAAAGCTGGTGAGCGAAGAACTTATTTGCAAGCCTGTCCTGATTGAAAAGGGAAAGGACTGGGAGCTTTACCATATGCCAACTCATTCCACACAGCTTTATGATATAAAACGTTACCATTTCAGATCATCGGTTGAATCTGATACAGGAAATAAATTTTTTGTTATGAATCTTGTGGAGGGGACCAGCGTTTCAGTGGTGACCCCGAACGGACGGAGCAACCGGTTCAGCTATGCCGAAACCTTCGTTATACCAGCAGCAGCCGGGAGATTTAAGATCACAAATGAATCGGATAAAGAAGCGATCGTTGTGATGGCATACGTGAAATGACAAGTTAATTGAAACTGACTTAATCACCTTAGTATGAAAAACAACAATCAAAGCAGACGCGATTTTATCAGGAAATCAGTCACAGCCACACTCGCTTTCACGATCATACCAAGGCATGTCCTTGGCGGGCAGGGATATACTGCTCCGAGCGATCAGCTTACGAAAGCTATAATCGGAACCGGAGGAATGGGAATGGGCCATTTCGAATATGAAGGAACGAGACTTATTGCCGTATGTGATGTTGACAAAGATCATCTTGGGCGTGCTCTGGCGAAAGGTGGTAACAGCGTGACCGGGTACCACGATTTCCGTGAACTGCTTGCACGTCCTGATGTTGATATTGTTCATATTGCCACACCTCCCCACTGGCATGGGATAATCTCAAAAATGGCTGCTGAGGCTGGTAAGGATATCTGGTGCGAGAAACCAATGACCAGAACGATCGGTGAGGGAATAAAGGTGGCTGAGGCGGTAAACAGGCATGGAAGGATGTTCCGGCTTAATACCTGGTTCAGATTCAAGGATCAGTTTTACGGACTGGGAACAACGGTAAAACCACTTAAAAAACTTGTTGACAGCGGAGCCCTGGGATGGCCACTAAAAGTGACGGTCAGCGGCGTTACAGGATATGACTGGAAGTTCTACTGGTCAGGTCTTTATGACCTTAAGCCGATGCCGGTCCCGCCCGAACTTGATTATGATTTCTGGCTCGGCCCCGCACCTTACAAACCTTATAATCCCGAGAGAGTACATGCTAAATTCCGCGGCTACTGGGATTACGACGGTGGCGGGCTTGGCGATATGGGCCAGCATTATCTTGATCCCGTCCAGTATATGCTGGGAAAGGACAATACCAGCCCCACCTGTGTCGAAGTTGATGCCCCGCAGCAGCATTACGACGCGGTGGGCTCATGGAGAAGGATAACATATACATATGCTGACGGATGTAAAATTATTCTGGACGGAGAAAACCGCGATAAGGATGCTGCATATATCGAAGGGCCGTACGGAAAAGTATTTCGTGGATTCAGATCTGATATACCTGATATGGAGAGGCTTATTAACTCCCTTCCGGATCCGCAGCCACAGGTGACAACCTTTGCAGAATCAGTCAGAACAAGAAAGAAATTTGCACTGAATGAGGAGAACGGTCACCGTTCATGCACACTTGTGAATCTTGGAGTCATTGCGCTCAGACTGGGCCGTAATCTTAAATATGATCCCGCGAGGCAAAGATTTATAGATGACGATGGGGCAAACAGGCTGATAAATCAGCCGATGAGAGGCCCCTGGACAATTTAATTCTAAACAGGAAATCCAAGCAAAAATGAAATACTTCAAAATAACAGCACTAACAGTCATCCTGATGTTTTTTGCCTTTTCATTGCATTCTCAGGATGTAAGGCTTACGACAACAAGAGTGGCAGATCTACTTGCCCTGATGCCATCAAAAGATATCAGCGCCACTGATAAGCTGATGAATGACATGTTGTCTCTGGGCGATGATGGCATTAGACAGATCTGCGACCAGGTCGTACCTGTCGGTTCCGGAGATGATATAGCAGCGCGTTTCGCAGTAGAAAGCTTTTCAAGGTTTCTTTCAAAACCAGGGAGGGAGAAGGAGCGGCTGAACTGGGAAAAGATCTGTCTGGGTTATGTAGCTGACCGGAAGGACTATTCTCTCAGGGATTTCTTTATGAAGCAGCTCCAGCTGACCGGAAGTGATGCTTCAGTCGAAGCTCTGAAAACCTATCTGTCCGACAGAGATCTCAGCGAACCGGCAGTGGCAGTGATCGGAGCGATCGGAGGAAAACTTGCGGAAAAAGTTTTATCTGAGTCGCTGAAAGATAAAAGTCTTCCCTGTGCTGCCGCGGTTATGAATATCCTGGCCGGAATGAAATCTGATCTGGCTGTGAATGAGTTTATTGCCTGGACTTCATCAAATGATAAGAACATTAAGGCGGCGGCTTTCCATGCACTGGCTGAAAGCGGGAGCCCACTCGCTTATCCTCTCCTTTCCAAAGCTGCCATGGATGTAAAATACGGATGGGAGCAAACCGGGGTAACAGCAGCATTTCTTGATTATGCAAGAGCTGCAGGCGACAAGGGAGATGCAAAAACAATGGACAGAGTGTGCCAGGCAGTTATCGGTTCGAATGATAAAGGCAATATTCAGTACAAAACAGAGGCACTGCAACTAAAAGTTAATTACTACGGATTTGAGGCATGGGCTGATATAATTGCAGCCCTCGGGAGCTCAAACATGAGCTACAGGAACGCTGCATTGCAGTTTTCACTTTCTCTTCAGGGACAGCCAGTCACGCGAAAGCTTATGGAATTCTTCCCAAAAGCATTACCAGAGGCCAGACCTGAGATCATCCGGAATTTGGGTGCAAGGAAAGATGAACTTGCATTTCCCCTCGTGAGCTCATCACTATCCGATAAGAATATTAATGTCAGGATGGAGGCCACCTCAGCACTCGTAAGTATTGGAGGGCAGGATGCAGTGTCTGCTCTGATTGAATACCTCGTCAGATACACTGGACAGGATGAACAGGACGCAGCTAAGTCAGCATTGATGACCGTCCTCGACAATAGCAGGATACCGCTTCTGCTGCCAGCATTGAAGGATGGTCAGTACCCGGTCAAAAAAAGTATAATAGAATTGCTCGCCTGGAGCAGGGATAAAAAGTTTTTCGGGATTGTCTTTCCTTACACATCATATGACAATGAAAGCGTAAGATCAGCAGCCTTCTCGGCACTTGGGAACCTCGCTCTGCCGGCTGATCAGGAGATACTTATTGAGCTTCTTGATAAAACTGATGATCTGACCTATATCACTGATATACAGGCCGCACTTGCAACCGCTGCCAACCAGGTTGCTGAGCCTGAAAAGCGTTCAGCGACACTACTTAAATACCTGGATGGATTTAAGCAGAAAGATAAAATAGTACCTGTACTTGCAATGACAGGAGGAAGGAAAGCGCTTTCAACAGTTTTGAAAGAGTTTGAAGATGGCTCTGTGGAGATGAGGAGTACCTGCTTCAAGGCCCTCAGTTCGTGGAAAGATTATTCCGCATCTTCAGCGCTGTTTGAGATCTGCGCCTCAAGGAACAAGAGCTATGAAGGTCAGGCATTCGAAGAGTACCTGAAACAGGTAAGATCAGCCTCTGTCCCGGATGATCAGAGGCTGCTGATGTACAGGAAGATAATGCCTTATGCCAGGGATGATGACAGGAAGAACCAGATCATAAACGAGATGGGAAATATCAAGACATATCCTGCCCTTTTCTTCACGGCAACATATCTCGATAACCCGGCAACCAGCGCGGCAGCAGCAAAGTCAGTAATGTCTATTGCCCTGCCGGCTTCGGGATCAAAGGCAGGCATGTACGGAAAGCTTGCAGGAGAGATCCTTACCAGGGCTATCCCCATGCTTAAAGGACCGGGAAGCGAAAATGACAGGGAGCTGGCAGAAAAGTATCTTGCCTCTATGCCGTCTGATGAAGGATTCGTTCCGATGTTCAACGGCAGGGACCTTTCCGGATGGCAGGGACTGGTAGAAAACCCGATCGCCAGAGCCAGGATGAAACCGGCTGAACTGGCCAAGAAACAGGCTGATGCCAACAAAAAGATGACAGAGAACTGGAGTGTAAAGGATGGATGTATATGGTTTAGCGGAAATGGCGACAATCTCTGCTCCATAAAGGAATACGCCGATTTTGAGATGTTCGTTGACTGGAAGATCACAAAAAAAGGAGACAGTGGAATTTACCTCAGAGGCTCACCACAGGTACAGATCTGGGATACCTCTAGGGTTGAGGTCGGAGCCCAGGTAGGCTCAGGTGGATTGTACAATAATCAGAAAAATCAAAGCAAGCCGCTGGTTGTCGCGGACAACCCCATAGATGACTGGAATACTTTCAGGATCGTTATGACAGGTGAAAAGGTCTCCGTATGGCTTAACGGCGTACTGGTTGTTGATAATGTGACCCTTGAAAATTACTGGGATCGTTCGATCCCCATCTTTCCGAAGGGACCGATTGAGCTGCAGGCCCATGGAAATCAGCTTGCATTCAGGGACATTTATGTAAGGGAGATAAATGAGAATGAATTCAACCTTACACAGGAAGAGAAGGCTGATGGATTCGTTTCGCTCTTCAATGGAAGGAATATCGACAACTGGGTGGGCGATAAAGATGCCTATGCAGCTGAAGACGGGATGATCGTGGTAAAACCTGATAAGGGAGAAGTTGGTAATCTTTACACCGTGAATGAATACAGCGATTTTATCTTCAGGTTTGAATTCCAGCTTACTCCCGCGGCAAACAACGGACTGGGTATCCGTGCTCCCCTCACAGGCGATGCAGCTTATGTTGGCATGGAGCTCCAGATACTTGATGATAATGCCCCGGTCTACGCAAATCTCCAGCCTTACCAGTATCATGGTTCTGTTTACGGTGTCATTCCTTCGCGAAGGGGATACCTGAAACCACTGGGAGAATGGAACTCTGAAGAGGTAATTGCAAAAGGAACGCATATTAAGATCACACTTAATGGAAATATTATCGTGGATGGCGATATTGCAGGCCCTCGCGATAATGGAACAATGGATCACAAAAATCATCCAGGGCTTAAGAACAGATCCGGACATATCGGATTCCTCGGTCACGGATCGGTGATAAATTTCCGGAATATTAGAATTAAGGATCTAGAGCAATAAAAAAAATAAACTTCAGAAGATATTTTTATGAAACTATCTTATTTAATAACGGTTTTGGTGCTTTTTCTTTTCTCATGCTCGACAGACAGACCACCTGAACCTGTTGGGCCAGTGCCATCTGAGCGGCAGCTCGCATGGCATGAAATGGAGTATTATATGTTCGTTCATTTCACGGTGAATACCTTCACCGACAGGGAATGGGGACTTGGTGATGAAGCCGAGACAGTATTTAATCCTACAGAACTTGATTGCCGGCAGTGGGCACGGGTTGCAACAGAAGCCGGGATGAAGGGTATAATTCTGACAGCAAAGCACCACGACGGTTTCTGCCTATGGCCATCGCGCTTTACGGATCATTCAGTAAAAAGATCAAAATGGAAAAACGGGGATGGAGATGTGATCAGAGAGCTCTCGAAGGCCTGTAAGGAATATGGACTGAAGCTTGGAATATATCTTTCGCCATGGGACCGTAACAGCGCGGTCTACGGAAAACCCGAATATATAACATATTACAGGAATCAGCTTCGTGAACTGCTTTCAGAATACGGTGACATATTCGAGGTATGGTTTGACGGCGCCAATGGGGGAGATGGCTATTATGGAGGTGCCAGGGAAACACGAAAGATAGATAACAGAACATACTATGACTGGCCGAATACCTGGAATGTTGTAAGAGATCTTCAAAATGGTGCAGTGATGTTCAGCGATGCAGGTCCTGATGTGAGGTGGGTGGGTAATGAGAGTGGGCTTGGCAGCCCTACTAACTGGAGTCTTCTGAAAAGGGAGGAGATGTATCCCGGGGGTGATTTTGCATCAATTCTCGGGGCCGGACACGAAGATGGAAATTACTGGGTTCCTGCAGAAGTGGATGTTTCGATCCGCCCGGGTTGGTTTTATCACGCGCAACAGGACTCGCAGGTAAAATCTCCGGAAAAGCTTATGGAATTATATTATGCATCCGTGGGAAGAAACTGTAACCTGCTTCTCAATGTTCCACCCGACAGGAGAGGATTGCTCAATGAAAATGATGTAAGAACTCTTATTGATTTCAAAGGATTGCGCGACAAGGAGTTTGCAGTTGACCTGGCAAGGAATAAAAAAGCTAAAACTTCCGCGACAAGAGGTAAAAGATTCCTGCCTTCATTTGCAAATGATGGTGATCCTGGAACTTACTGGGCAACACCGGATAATGTAATGTCGGCATCACTGACAATTGATCTTGGAGCGGAAACAGAGGTGAACAGGGTACTTATTCAGGAATATATCAGGCTGGGTCAGAGGGTTCAGAAATATTCCGTACAGGCTCTTGTCAGGAACGAATGGAAGACAGTCGTTGATGGTACTACTATTGGTTACAAGGTGATAAGAAAATTTCCGGTAATTAAAACATCCGTGGTAAAGATAAACATAGAGAGATCAAAATCCTGTCCCGCTATCTCGAATGTTGAATTGTTCAGGGCACCGGGAAATTAAGAAAAAGTGGAAGAGTGGAGTGGAGCCTGTGAAAAATTTTGTGTAAACTGGTAACTGCCAGGTTTAAAGAACGCCACATCTGTCACCAAATTTAATGATTAATTGATTAATTACGGAGCCCCAGTCTCTTACAGGGTAGGTC
>JBEKFE010000012.1:0-105169 GCA_050013475.1 Bacteroidales bacterium | reverse complement strand
TTCCTGCATTGAAAGAATAGAAATAATCTGACTTTCTGTGAATCTTGCTTTCTTCATAATAGGTGTAAAATTAAAGATTATACTCTAATTTTAACTGGACCTACTTTGGGGAAGCCGACATATAGAGGAATAAAAGATTTTACTTTTAGTATAATCGAATTGTCTAATGATACAATGATTTTAGAGTCATATGGAGTAGTAAATAAGGAACATTTTATATTAACAAAAGAGAAATAATATTAGCCACTTTTTCGGTTTGCCGTTTGCAACTCAAAATTATATGTATGCAAGAAATGTAATGGAAAAGCCACTGGCCTTGACCACTTTTGGCCGGAATAGATTGACTACTGAAAGCCGGAGTCAAAATCTTGATCCTTAGATAAGTATAATTAAAGCCATTTGACCGACCAAATGTGGTCAAGCCCTCCGGCTTTTGCACTCAATGACTGGAACGGTTGTCGTTAATTAGTAATCAACTTATTAAATAAGCATTACCGATCATTTTCATTTCTAGTTACTTATTCCCCTGCCCGGTCTGATTGGTTACAAGAGTGTTGACAAGGGTTTTTAACTCGTCAAGCTCTGTTCTGAGCTGTTGATTTTCCTGTTTTGCAGATTCAATCTGCTTATGTTCTTCCTGTATTGCATTAATTAATGGAATCACAAAATCTCCGTAGGAAAGATTCATAGTTTTCATAGAATCATCATTTATTATCAGACCACTGAAATCGATATGAAGATCGTTAAGGATTTGTTGGACATCCTGTGCTATAAGTCCATCCTTGCGATGCTTATTTACGTCTGCCCTGTAATTAAATGATGCTGTTTTCAGCTTGAGAATGAAATTAAGACCAAGTTCATTATTGTAGACGATGTTTTCTTTCAGTCTGCGGTCTGAAAATGTCGTCCAGCCTACCTGCCCTCCAATCGAAGTCACTGAAGAATTTCCAAGAACAATTGTATTATTTCCTCCTACAGTAGCACCATTACCTATAGCAGTGGAATTTGTTCCATAAACAGCTGCACCATAACCAATAGCAGTAGCATTTACTGCACTGGCAGTAGCTCCTGAACCAATTGTGGTAGCGGATGTTGCTGTAGCAGCAGCGCCGGAACCAATGGCAATAGCATTTGTCAAAGTGAACGCTGATGACACGGTAGCATTATATCCGATAATGGTATTGTTTGTTCCGGTTGTAATGGTCGATCCTGCGTTATACCCCACCAATGTATTGTTGGAACCTGTGGTAATATTTTTTCCGCCTAATGCGCCAAAAACAGAATTATAGCTATAGGAGTTGTTATAAACGCCATAACCCGCCTGGTAGCCAAAAACTGCATTGTAAGAACCATTGGCGTCATAATATGCCGCACTGCTACCAAATGCGGAATTATAGCTTCCCGTTGTTCCCTGATCTCTGCATAAGTATCCGAAGAATGAATTATCTGTTCCTGTACCCAGATTCCATCCAGCCCAATATCCGACAAATGTATTTAAGCCCTGAGTCGCATTATACCCGGCATTGTATCCTATGAAAACATTTGCATTACCACCAGAATTTGTAAATCCGGCTTCCTGACCAATTGATACACCAGAGCTGGCAGAAGTATTATTATATCCGGCATGTAACCCAATAAAAGCATTGTTACCGCCGGTTGTATTCTTATAACCTGCCTGAAATCCGATGAACACATTATTACATCCGACACCTCCGTATGCACCGGTGGTTGAATAACCTGCCTGGTGACCGATAAATAAATTATGATCAGCTGTCACGCTGCTATACCCGCTCTGGTACCCAAGAAAAATATTATAATTTCCTTTTGAAATATTCTTGCCGCTTTCATAACCTATAAAAACATTATAGCTTGCAGTATCGTTTGAAACTCCTGCACTTTTTCCAAGAAATACATTGTATTTGCCGGTGGTATTATTTCTGCCAGCCTGATATCCCATAAATGAATTGCTATTGCCCGAAGTGTTTAGACGCCCGCTTTCATATCCAAGAAAAACATTGTAATCGGCATTGTTTGTATAACCGGCATAATAGCCCAGGAATACATTATTATTTCCCGTTGTATTTGTATAACCAGCGTTATTGCCAATATATACATTGCTTGCTCCGGAAGTGTTGCTTCTGCCAGCCTGATAACCCAGAAACACGTTGTTACTCGCATCATTTGCCAGCCCGGCGTTGTACCCCAGAAATACATTATTTGAGCCTGACTTATTAGTTATCCCCGACTGGTATCCAATAAAAGAGTTATACAAACCTGTGACATTACTCATTCCGCTCTCTTGACCGATAAAGTAATTTTCAGGTGTGAGTGATGTAAATGAAGTTGTTGCACCGTCTTTTGAAGGATCAAATCCTCCAATGGCAAATCCTCCCTTGGTTCCTTTCCCGGGATTCAATACATTTATTCTTGAACTATCCCTTGTTACGCGGAGATATTCTTCGCCAACAGCTGTCTTTGATGCATTAAAGCCTCCGATAGCAAAACCTCCTTTTGCTCCTTTGCCTGTATTTGGAGCAATATACCCCCTAATGCTGTCAGGATCAACCACAAAAAGTGGCTGAGAGGTCCCTTTTGATGTTCCGAACCCGCCAATGGCAAATCCACCCTTTGTTGATCCTTTGGCTAAACCATCATCGACATAAATCCTTACTCCCTCATTATAAACAGCGAAAACGATCTGTCCGGTATTGTTCCTTACAACAAAGAGGGCAGAGTCCATGGTAGTTGTATTCCCTGCCACACTTACATAGGGAAGTGCTCCTTCAATAGTGCCCGCCACCATGGAATATGGAACGGACTCCAGCTTTGATGTCCCCATTACCTTCCAAGAGCTTTGATAATATATTGAAGTCCTCAGAAATAGTGGTGTTTTTGTCCAGTTGATCGCACTAAATGAAGTTGCAGAACCATTTTGCCATGTTCCTGTTCCGACAACGATATTAAACAAGCCAAAGGCATTTGTCTTCACAGGATTGAAGAGTTCTTCATATACTATAGTATTTGCAATTGTATCAGAAAGGATATCAATCTTTACTTGCATAGTTTGACCGGTAATCGGATTCCCGGAACCATCCCTTGCAATCGCCTGGTAGTTGAATCCCTGTGGTATCTGAGAGGTGAGAAGCGAGAAGTGAGAGATGAGAAAGATACTAATAAGGAGGAGTTTTGTTTTCATAGGAATAGATTTTAGAACTTTGAAAACGAGTAAATTGTCAGGAAGTTAGGATTAAATGTAAAGCGAGTCAAGTATTTTTGATGAATAGCCATAAGCCTGGGGGAAGCGCTTTTAGTCTATTGACAAAAGAATGGTGTTAACTACCACCTACCTTTGTTCAAATTTCAACAGATTGTCATAAAATCCACTCAAAACCTAGCAAGAACCTGGCAAGTAATGTCTTGCTGTCTTGCGGTCGTGCAGTCCTGCAGTCAGTTGAACAGAAGATATACTTCCTGGAATATATTTAAAAATTGAATCTTGGATATGAATTAATTACCTTCTAAACTTAGCGACTGCAAGACCAAAAGACTGCAAGACTGCAGGACCAAAAAGAGTGAGTCGCTCGCTCTCGCTCCCGCTCTCACTCTTTTTGTTGCTCCGTTAGGGCTTCCCGACACGCTTTCGCTGCACTCAAGCTATCGGGACTACTCGCTTTGCTCGCAGCTTCTCGCCCTAACATCGCAAAATATAAATGCCGGCTTAAGAACCGGCATCAGTGTTGCTCCGTTAGGGCTCGAACCTAAACTCTTCTGATCCAGAGTCAGACGTGTTGCCAATTACACTACGGAGCAGTTTGCAGGGTGCAAATATAAATCAAATTCCGAATAAACAAAAAATTAATCGATTGATCCAGCAGTCTTGCAGTCTTGCGGTCTTGCGGTCTTGCTGGTCGTGCAGGTCGTGCTGGTCTTGCTGGTCGTGCAGGTCGTGCTGGTATTGTAAGTCTAGAGAATTTTGTATCTTTAAGGATATGCCTTAAAATCGTGCTATTATGGGAACTTTAAAAAACTTTGAAGAACTAGCAGTTTGGAAAATGTCGAGGGAACTGGTCAAACTTATATATTCAGATCTGAAAAACTGCAAAGACTATGGTTTTAAAGACCAGATAACAAGAGCTGGGATATCGGTGATGAATAATATATGTGAAGGTTTTTGCCGGACCAGTGATGCTGAATTCAGGTACTTTCTAAATATTTCCAAAGGGTCAGCAGGTGAAGTTAAAAATATGTATTACATCGCTGAAGACCTGGAATATATTACATCAGAAATTGCTGCAATGAGAAGAAATAACGCTCAAAGACTGATTAATAGCCTAGGAAGTTTTATGAAGTATCTGAAAGCCTCTTAAAGTCTGACCTGCAGGACCTGCAGGACCTGCAGGACCTGCATAACTGGCAAGACTACTTATTAATCTTCGTCCAGGTATCTTTCAATTGAACAGTTCTGTTAAATATCAGGCGGTTCGGAGCAGAGTCAGGATCTACGCAGAAATACCCCAGCCTCTGGAACTGGAACTTGTCGAGGTGACTCGCACCCTTAAGAGAGGGTTCAACCTTACAGCCTTTTAATACCTGCAGAGAACCGGGATTAAGATATTCCCTGTAATCATGATCCTTTTGTCCGGCAGGATCCTCATGAATGAAAAGCCGGTCGTAGAGTCGTACCTCGGCATCAACGGCATGAGCCGCAGACACCCAGTGCAGGGTGCCCTTCACTTTCTTCTCCGACTGATGCCCTCCGCTTCTTGTCGCGGGATCGTATGTGCAATAGATCTCCTCTATAAGGCCTGTCTTATCATTCTTTTTGAATCCCTCGCACTTTATGATGTAAGCGCCTTTTAATCTGACCTCCGTCCCCGGGGCAAGCCTGAAAAATTTAGGGACAGGAACCTCCATGAAATCATCCTGCTCGATATAAACCTCCTGGCAGAAAGGGATGGATCGCTTACCCATGGCTTCATCCTCTGGATTATTTATAACCTCGACATTCTCAACCTTGTCCTCAGGATAGTTGGTGATAATAACCTTCAAAGGATTGAGAACGCCAAAAACCCTCGGTGCACGCATATTAAGATCATCCCTTACAGCATGCTCAAGCAGCGACACATCATTTATGGCTTCAACCTTGGTATATCCGATCAGATCGACAAATTTCCTTATCGATTCAGGTGTATAACCTCTTCTCCTGAGCCCGCAAAGAGTAGGCATCCTCGGATCGTCCCATCCGCTTACCTTTCCCTCCTGGACGAGCTCGAGAAGCTTGCGCTTGCTCATAACAGTGTAGGTGAGATTCAGCCTGTTGAATTCTATCTGTCGCGGCCTGTAATCACCTGTCTTCAGCTGGTCGATGAGCCAGTCGTAAAGAGGACGGTGAACCTCAAACTCCAGGGTACATAACGAATGTGTCACTCCTTCAAAATAGTCGCTCTGCCCGTGGGCGAAGTCGTACATGGGGTAAACCATCCACTTATCGCCGGTACGGTGATGAGGACTCTTGAGTATCCTGTAGATTATCGGATCGCGCATATGCATATTTGGGGATGACATATCTATCCTTGCCCTCAGGACACGGCTTCCCTCTTCAAACTCACCGGAGTTCATCCTCCGGAAAAGATCAAGATTCTCTGCAACGGATCTTTTGCGGTATTCACTTTCAACACCCGGACGGGTAGGGGTGCCTTTCTGTTCTGATATCAGATCGGCAGGCTGATCATCCACGTAAGCCAATCCTTTCCTGATCAGATCAATGGCAAAGTCATAAAGCTTTCCGAAGTAGTCGGAGGCATAATATTCTCTCTGCTCCCAGTCGAATCCCAGCCAGCGGATATCCTCCTTAATGGAATCGACATATTCAACATCTTCCTTCACCGGGTTGGTATCGTCGAAACGCAAATTGCATTTTCCATTATATTTCTTTGCCATGCCAAAGCTGAGGCATACCGCTTTTGCATGACCAATATGAAGATAACCGTTAGGTTCAGGCGGGAAGCGGGTGGTTACCTGTCCGTTGTTTTTTCCGCTTTTGATATCCTCAACAATGAACTGCTCGATAAAGCTCATCGATTCGCCCTTCACCACTGGCTCTTCCTGTTTTTCTTTCATTTTAGATTAGTTCTGTTTATTTAAAAGCAACTGCAAAAATACAAGGTTTTATCAGATCTTTAATTAGCGCTCCGGAAAATTCAAAATCTTGCGACATTAATCTATCTTTGATATTCTTCTTATGGAAAGAATGGTTAGAAAATATTAACTCTAAGTACTCTAAGTACTCAAGGCACTCTAAACTTATTACAATGGGAATGATCAGGATCGAAGATATGGAATTTTATGCCTTTCATGGGCATTTTAAGGAGGAGCAGATAGTAGGGAACAGGTTCCTGATAGATTTGGAGATCGAGACTGATCTTGAGCCGGCAGGTATCTCTGACAGGCTGGAGGATGCTGCCGATTACACGATCGCCTGCAGGGTGGTGAAGGAGGAGATGGAGAAGAAGTCGAAGCTTCTGGAGAATATTGCAAAGAGGATACTTGATTCATTATACCTGAACATGAAGAATATTAAACGAGCTACCGTAAAGATCAGAAAGATGAATCCGCCGGTTGGTCCGAAGGTAGGTTCAGTGAGCGTGATTATGAGCAGGGGAATTGAAGATAAAAGACAAAAGTAAAAAGACAAAAGGAAAGAGGGGGAGATTTGGAGAAGGGGTGAGTGGGAGCCTTAAGGCTTTTAAGCAAAGAGGATATAGCATAAACCGTTAGGCAGTATATTTATTGGATTTGACATTTTTTACTATTTTTGCACTCCGGATAATGGTCAGTTGTCCGAGTGGCTAGGAATCGGTCTGCAAAACCGGCTACCACCTTCGCCAGGGCTTCGGCGGTCAGAGGCGGCGGTTCGAACCGAACGAGCAAAGCGAGAGAGCTCGCGAGGCGCAAGCCGAGCAATCCGCCACGAACGAAAAGTTGTTTGAGAGTTTATAAAATATTATCGGTCAGTTGTCCGAGTGGCTAGGAATCGGTCTGCAAAACCGGCTACGGCGGTTCGAATCCGCCACTGACCTCAAATCAAAACCCTATCAATGCAGTATATCAGTATGATAGGGTTATTTATTTGTCATTTACGATCTTCTGACTTTGATCTATAAGTAAGAGTTTCAGGAGATCAATATCCCCATTCTTTCATCGCAGCGAGGTCGTCTTTAACACAATCCATAGGGCTTTCGTTCTGGTAGTCCTCCTGCTCAATGATCATTAACCATGCGCCATTTTTTATTGCAAGCGCCAGGACATCCTTGACATCAAGAACTCCTTTCCCGAGAATCGTACTGTCATGACTGTTGACCTTGTTCTTCTCTTTCATTACATCCTTAACGTGGAGGGAGACAAATCTTCCGGGGTACTCTTTTATAATGTCCATCGGGTTTGTGCCTGCCGCATTGTACAGATTGGCAATATCAAATTGCTGAATGGTCAGTTTCGGATCCGAATACTTCATGATGATATCATATATTTTCATGTTATTCAGGATGGCATCCTCGTTGAAATCATCGTGGTATCCGAATTTCATTCCATATTTCTGGCAGAGCTCCCCGCATTTGTTCCAGAGATCGATCACTTTTAAAAGTGCATCATAATCCTTCTGGGCATTTTCGGCAAGCTCGGGAGTAATTACAAATTTCTGACCCATAAAAGCCGCATCCTCCACTGTTTGTTTCCATATGTCAGTAAAATCATTCTTTGAGTTATCCCAGGCCTGCATCCCGAAATCGACATGACCGCTGTACATTTTCAGGCCCAGGTCACCGAGTATTTTTTTAAATTCTGAAGGATCAAAGCCATAGAATTTACGATCGGAGTAATCGGCATGTTCAACCACCCTATAACCCATACCGGCTAGCTTCTTCAGCGTTCCTCCAGGATCATTTTTCATATCATCACGCACAGAATACAACTGTAACCCGACCTCCGCTTTCCCTGCACCGGCAGCAAACAATGTCCTGGGAAGGATCGTTGCACCAAGAGCCATCAATGCCCCGGATCTCACAAATGTTCTTCTTGAAGTTTTCATTGGCATTATTATTATTTTCTATTAAAGCTGTAAGTGCGATCTGAATTAATTACAGATAAAGTTAGAAATTCAGATAGACAAAACAAATAGATACTTGCTGTGGCAATCCCAATAAAATAAACTTGACTCGTATTAATGTTCTTCCTTAACTTTGTCCGGATCAATCTATTTCTTTTTATCCGACAAAATCCCGAAACTATGAAAAAGCTGGCCATCTGCTTCTTTACAGTATCGATGACGATTTTGCTGTTTAATGCCTGCAGGTCAAAGGCTGATCTGTCCGGAGAGCAGGAGTCCATAAAGGCTGTTATAAAAGGAGAAATAAATGCCTCTTGTGAGGGAGATTATGATAAGTGGACCACTTTCTTCGTTCATGAGCCCTATGTCCTGTTCCTCCAGGCAAACAAAAACTACTATCTGGACCTCAAAGGATGGGATACGCTTAGCGTAGCGGCAAAGAACTGGATCAGACCCTCAAGGAAAGGAACGATACTGTTTGGCGGAAATTCCAATTATGTTTTCAGGATATCAGGTAATATTGCATGGGTCTCATTCACCACCACCTCAACGTTAACTTCCGACTGTGGCGAGAGCAAGCTTGTCGGGATTGAGGTCCGGACACTTGAAAAACATGAAGGGTCATGGAAAATCGCATACCTGGGATCAGTCTACTCATCAACCTATGAGGGGAAAAATACGGATAACTAATATTCATTTAATATGGAAAACCTGACATTCATTCACAGAGGCCAGATGATAAGCAGAAGAGTTATTGGAGGCATAATGATTATTTTAGGCATTATTCTGCTGATAATTCATAAGGACTATATGAATTTCAAATTCTGGATTGAGTCAATTGTATTTGTCCTGATCGGAATCGTGTATTTCACATCACTTTCCGGTTCCTATAAGTCTGAGATCCTTGTGAGTGAGAATAGCATGACCATTAAGTGGCAGGGATGGATCAGGAAGACTATTGTTCCGGATATTGAAATTGTGAATATCACCCTTGCACGTGAACATTTTCTTATAATGAGGAAAGATAAAAAGCCCTTAAAGGTGTTTATTAACCATTTGGATAAAGAACAAAGAACAAAGGTTTTCGAATTCCTGATCGGTTATGCAGAGAAAAGGAACCTGGTTCTGAACAGATAATCAGTAATATAATTTCAAGACTGGCACATTGGGGCTCTCGAAAAAGTCCTTTGTGTCCCTTAGTGAAAACCTTCGTGTGACTTTGTGGTTAAATGTAATTATTTGAACCACAAAGGGTCACCCCGCCTCCGCCAAGGCTTTGGCTGGCGAGGAAAGGCAGGCACAAAGTATCACAAAGGGGAATAGTTAAAAAGTTAAACTTTTTCGAAAGCCCCTCTTGTCAAATGATACCCGCATTCTGCAAAATAAGAAGGATAAGCATTTGATACAGGGTGAGAGATGGGAATATTCAATTAAACAAATAAATTTGCTACTCTATAAATTATTTGAAAATGTAATTTTCAGAATAATGAATTTTAAAGTAAAGTTCCGGTTCGTGTAACAAAAAATCCAGGTATGAAGAATTCAATTATTCTTTTTTGTCTTTTTTTCAGTGCTGCAGTAAGCGCCCAGCAGAACGTGACAGATACTCTCAACCTTTCGGGTAAGGGAATGGCTGCTATCTGCTCTGAGATAAAGAATAACCCTTCAATAAAGAGCATTGACCTTCTGAAGAACACACCATCTGACTGGGACAGCCTCTTTTCGTGTCTGAGCCAGCTTAAACAGCTGGGTGACCTCAGGATAACAATCTCCCTGTCGGATTTCGAGAAATTGAAGCCTGAATTTCAGAAGATGATAACCGGCTTACAGTTGACCGGAACCAAGCTTACCGGAATACCCGGGAGCATTATAAAACAAGACCAGCTGACATGGCTGGATTTTTGCGGATTCTGCAACGAGAACTCGTTCGCTGATATCAGCCCTCTGAGCCATCTTGTACATCTGAAATATCTCGATCTTTCATCCTGCAATGTCTCCTCTTTACCGGCAGATATCGGGAACCTGGCAGCTCTGGAGATACTGGATCTCAACAACAACATGCTGACAGTACTGCCATCTGGAATCGGGAAATTAACCAGCCTGAAGAGCCTGATCCTGAACAATAACCGGCTTGCTTCCATTCCTCCCGAAACAGGTAAGCTGATCAATCTGCGATTGCTTGATCTGAAGAATAATCAGTTAAAGGAGCTTCCATCGGAAACCTGTGACATGAAAAGTTTGAAAAAACTGGATATCAGCAATAATCAGATCAAAGCCCTTCCTACGGCTATTGGGAGATTAACGTCACTTACAGAACTCGATCTGCGCAATAACCAGTTATCAAACATCCCTTCAGGAATAGGAAATCTGACACAACTGACGGGTTTATATTTAAGTCAGAATCAGATCTCCGGACTCCCTTCCGAAATAGGGAAACTTCAGAACCTGACAAAATTGTACCTGCGGGAAAATAAGCTGATCTCCATCCCTGCTGAATTTTGCGGTTTTAGATGGTTTACTGAACTTGATCTTAGCCACAATAAACTCACATCACTTCCTTCGGAGATAGGGAGGCTGAATCATTTACGGAGCATCGACCTGAGCAACAATCAAATAAGATTGCTGCCTGCGGAGATCGGGAAGATCGACAGCTTAAGATGGCTGGTGGTGAGCGATAATCAATTAGTCTCTTTGCCACCTGAGATCGGAAAGCTTTCATATCTTTCAGAACTGGATCTGAGTGGCAATAAACTAAAAAATCTACCTGAAGAAATCAGTAAGCTCGACAGCCTGTCGTATCTCGACCTGAGTAATAATGAACTCGTATCGATCCCTGCTGAAATAGGTAAATTCACGATCTTTACCGAGCTTGACCTGAGTAATAATCAGTTAACCTCCGTTCCTGCTGAGATAGGTAAACTTGTCAACCTGGTCAGCCTCGATCTCAGCAACAACAGGCTCAGATCGATACCTCCTGAGATCGGAAAGCTTACGGGACTGACAGAGCTGGACCTGAACAATAATCAGCTTAAATCCTTGCCGCCGGAGATTGGGAACCTTACAAGCCTTACCTGGCTTACATATGATAAGGAAAAGATCAAAAAGCTCCCCCCGGCCGTACAGAAGCTTCTTGAAAAGATTAAATAAAGATAAGATTGTCAAGTCTGCCGTACTGATAACCGGGTTCTCAATAGCATCTCTTATTCTAGATCGTGATCAGGATACCGGCATAGGCAGTCGTGGTCTGATCACCGGTAATACTATGACCAATGGAATAAATAAAATGGATCTTCTCACTGAAGTTCACGAATCCGCCTATGTTGAAGCCAACGTAAGAATGTCCGTTATCAACCGGTGGAGATTTATAAAATAATTCGCCACCCAGTGTCAGTCGCTTCGAAAGGTCGTATTGTATCTCCCAGCCGGCATAAACCCAGTTTTTATTGTTCGTTCCCGGATTGATCCAGTAGCCGCCGCCACCATAGGTGGTAAATCTGCCCCATGATTTCTGAAGCCAGAGGGGAATATAGACCTGAAGCTTGTTATTGCTGAAGTTTGCATTCTTAACTGTCGGGACCTCGAAGATCGGAAATGTTCCGGCCTGAAACGATTTATCCCTGCTCTGGTAGAACCTGAATTTGAATCCAAGTTCAGTCTGTGCATATCCGTAGTTGAATTCCTTATTTGAGCTATAGCTGTAATTCATTGGCAGTTCAACATGGATCTGACAGTTACTTACGACTCCAAAGTTTACCTCGAAATGAGGCAGGGTACCTGTGGAAGACCCTGGTTTAAACTGGTCAATCGATGACATATAAAATTCCCAGTGCCTGAAGTCGACCGGTTCAGGGTCGTCTGTCCCGAACGGAGGACCTGCAAAGCATTCCCTCCCGGCAAGCAGAGAGCCTGAGAAAATCAGTGTAAAGAATATTATTCTCTTCATTTATTCTCCGGATGCCAATTTAGTAAATTTCTGCATCTCGGGCAGAGCGCCTCTCCTTTCTGGTCGATATCTTCGACATATGATCCTGAACGCATGACACATACGGGATCAGTACAGTGGACAAGCCCGAACATATGTCCAAGCTCATGGATCATCTCTTTTCTTAGCCTGATGGCAAGCAGCTCATTATCAGGCTTCAGGCCGTACCGTTCATTGCTGAGCCTGTAGACCGAAACAATGCCAGCCCTTCCGTTCAGGAAAGCCTGTCCGAAAATATATGTGAGAATGGGAATAAAAAGATCCACATTGAAAAGCCCGACAGTTTTTGATGCATCACCTGCAAAGTCCGAATCGATCTTTTTCAGGAGTGTGGTACCGTTATACTGCCGCCTTGCAGGATCGTAGAATTCACTCAGATCGATGAACCCGTCTCTTATTTTTACGGGAAGGCCAAACTCTCTGGTAATGTGATCCGGGACAAGATCAAGCAGACCCTTGTCGAAATAGCCGAAGGATATTAAATTGATATTTTCTGCGTTCCTTGACAATGGTCGGGTTGTATCTGGTTTGGCCCGGAAAATACCTCGACTATTCGCTCTGGCTGATATCGTATTTCCGGATCTTGTTGTACAGGGTCACTCTGTCAACTTTGAGCGCTTTTGCAGCAGCGGAGATATTCCAGCCATATTTTGCAAGGATCAACCGGATATGGTTTTTCTCCAGGTCGTCAAGACTCTCGACAGAACTGTTTATGATCTCCTTTCCGATCGGCAGATCCTTTGAGGTGATCTTTTTCCCGTTGCCGACTACTATTGCCCTTTCGATCATGTTCTCAAGTTCCCTGATGTTTCCCGGGAAAGAAAATTCTTCAAGCCGTTTCAGGGCTGCCAGTTCAATCGAGATCAATGACCTGTTCATTGAGGTGCAGTATTTTCTTATGAAATAATCGACAAGCAGGGGTATATCTTCGATCCTTTCGCGCAGGGGTGGAACATTGATATTCACAACGTTGAGCCTGTAATAAAGATCTTCCCTGAAGAGGCCTTTTTCAACCATCCCCATCAGGTCCCTGTTAGTGGCGCATATCACCCTGAAATCGGATGATATCTCTTTTGTCCCGCCAACCCTTATAAAGCTTCTTGTCTCGAGGACCCTGAGCAACTCTACCTGCATCTTGGTTGAGATCGTTGCGATCTCATCGAGAAAGATGGTACCGCTGTCAGCCATCTCGAACCTTCCCTTGCGGTTATAAACTGCTCCTGTGAAAGCACCTTTCTCGTGGCCGAAGAGTTCGCTCTCGAGCAGCGATTCTGTAAGAGCCCCGCAATGAACGCTTACAAGCGGAAAGAACCTGCGGGTGGAGTTGGAATGGATCGCTCTCGCAACAAGTTCCTTACCGGTACCGCTTTCACCGGTAATTATTACAGATGCATTTGTAGGTGCAACACTTTCGACCTGGCTGAGAACTTTTCTCATTGCCTCGCTTTTTCCGACGAGGCTCTCCACATTTTCAAGAGAGATGAGCTTCTCCCGCAGGATCTCATTTTCCTCCACAAGGGTTATCTGCCTTGATGCATTCCTGATGAGGTGGGAGAGATCGTCAGGATCAAAAGGCTTGGTCACATAATCAAATGCTCCGTCCTTAAGTGCCTGGACTGCAGTATCGACTGTAGCGAAAGCCGTCATCATGATCACAGCAGATTCTTTTCTGAGGCTCTTTATCCGCTTAAGCATTTCCAGCCCGTCCATTCCCGGCATTTTAATATCAGCAAGGATTATATCAAAATCCTCCGACTCCAGGATATACAAGCCCTTTTTAGCATCTTCGGCGCGCTCAACGTGATAACCGTCTTCAATAAACCAGTTGTACAATGAGTCACGCACCGATTCTTCATCGTCAACAATAAGAATTGATATCTTTCTTGCCATAATCCGGGTTTCTTATGTCTTTAATAGTGACAAATTTATCGAGATCGTGGTTCCTTTGCCGCGATCGGACTTCACATCGATCTTTCCCTTGTGATTCTGTACAATACCATGTACAATGGAGAGGCCGAGCCCGATCCCGTTTGTTTTGTCCTTTGTGGAGAAAAATGGTTCAAAAATATGAGGAAGGTCCTCTTCCGAGATCCCCCTTCCATTATCTGATATTTCAACAGTTACATGGCCTTCATCCGGATTATGCGTCCTTATGATCACCTCACCATTTTCGCTTAATGCCTCCTGGGCATTTACAAGGATAGCAATACATACCTGCTTAACCTGATTAGGGCTGCAGAAGATGAGGTCTGACCTTGCTGAGAGATCCGAAATGAAATTCACATTGGCCATCCTCATTGAATGGGCCATGAGATCATAGGTTTCGATAAGAATACCATGCAGGTGCCTTGGCTCGAAGTCATTCTGGTCCTTCCTTGAGAAATCGAGAAGTCCCTTCACTATATCACCGCATCTTTTTGCCTCATTCTCGATGAACTTAAGATGTTTCAGGATCGTTTCCTTCTTCTCTGCATCAAGCTCGCGGTTATAAAGCTGTTTGTGAACGAGCTTGGCATAAATAAGTATTCCTGAGAGCGGATTATTTATTTCATGGGCTACCGACAACGACAATCTGCCCAGCGATGCTATCCTCTCTATATTTATCAGTTCACTCTGTGCCTGTCCGAGCTCCTCCGACTTTTTCTGGACCTTATATTCAAGCTGATGAGACCAGTTCTGCAGTTCAACGGTAGCCTTCTGGAGATTATCAAGCATATCATTGAATGCCACAGAGACCATTCTCATGTCGTACAGCTGATTCGGCTTGATCTCCAGCCTGGTGCCCTTGTCTCCACCGGCAACGGCTTCACTTGCCAGGATGATCGCGTTGAGCGGCTTCTTAATCTTTTTAGTAGTAAGGATGATAAGAATAACGATCAGGATAAACGTGACAGCTACGGCCAGGAGGAAGTAATTCTTTGTCGATCTTACCATTGCCAGATCCAGTTCCTTGAGAGGAAATTTTATCATTAGTGAGCCCAGCACCTCTTCGTTCTGAGGATGTGCATGGCATGAGGCCGTATAGCATGATGGCTGGTTAAGGATCGGGGATTTGATCAGCAGGTGCCGGCTGTTATTGTTGTTATGATTCATTGCGCACTCACTGTTGATGTTGATTATCCTGTATGATTTTTCCTTTGCAGAAAACATCTTCGACAGATCCTTATGGCAGCTCTTGCACTCCGGATCACTGTGGTTTGCATTATCACTTGAAATGGATGAATAGATAAGATTATTCTGGCTGTCGTAAAGATTGACATCGTCAATGCCCGACATCGTATTAATTATGTCAAGAGAACTCTGAAGCGCCGTTTTATCGTTCTCCAGCATCGATCTGAAAAGCGCTCCCTGGACAAGTGAACCTATGGTATTTCCATTCTCACGAAGCACAGATCGGACATACCTCTCATTCACCGATCTGAAGAGTAACCAGAAAATTACAAACAGCAGGATCGATGAGATGGAAAAGATAAAGACTACCCTTCCATAAATTGATGATCTGAATTTCCGGAATTTATTTAGCAGGGAGTTGTCCCTGAAGGTGTTGATAAAACTGAAAAGACCCATTTCTGATGTCACTTATTTACCAACCCTAAATTACACGCAAAATTCTATCCGGGTTTCATCAGGGCCATATTTATTTCATACAGCGTTAAAAGCTGAAAGAGCACCATTTATCTGGATTTGTCGATAAAGCTTGTCTGAAAATCTTCCCAGACTTCCGGCCCCATCTTTTCAAGAAGGTTATCTGTAAGTTCTCCTCCGTCCTGAAGTACAAGCTGCGAATAGGAGGGATAATGAGATTTTAAAGTTGTGGCAACGAAATCCCTGAGCCGCATAAATTCATCCCTTATCCATTCCCTGAACCTTTCGGTAACGTACATCATCTGGATCTCCTTAAGCCAGTTCTTAGGCTCGATAAGGTAAATCCAACCGTCATAATATGGGGAGGAATTGATTATTGAGGAATCGAGATAAAGATCGGTATTCTGCGATCTGATAATCCCGGTGACAGGGGCATAGAGATTGAGCTGTTTACCGTCCCTGATGATAGTGAGGAGCTTTTCGCCACGCCTGATATATTCCCCGGGTTCCCTTAGCATTATACCGGTTATAGTGCCTGTGACATGCTGAAGGAAATCATCGATACCTAATCTTACCAGTCCGTCTCTCTCCATGAAGGCCCATGTATGGGATCTGTCGAAAAATAGACCGCCGGGAGCAGTAACGGTGTTCTCATTAAGTACCGGGATCTCCTTTTCGGACCGATGGAAAGTTTCAGGCACCTTTCTTTTGCTTACCACCATAATAGCAGTAACAATTCCGCCGGCGATTATAATTAATGCAAGGATCATAAGCCAGGCGTAAGAAACCGGCTGCCCGGCACTTTCAACTGGAGTTATCTTTGTATCTGAAAGGGCTGTCATTCCAGTTTCTTTCTCATTACCCGACAGATAGCTGAATCCGGCTGATGAAATGAAACTATCACTCCCTGAGATGATCCATCTCAGAAAAGCAAGGGTGTTTTTATTTTCAGGTTTTACTGCAGAAACAGCGTAAATGCTACCGCTAAGTGAATGAGGATATTTTCCTGTCCAGACTCCCCTGAGAAGAGTTTCAGGACTGTCGTATATCCTTTCGAAATTATCGATCCTGCCGTTACCGTTCCTGTCAACAGGCAGAAGAGCGATATCGGCCGGCAACCCTGTCGTGCCCTGGAGGATGAGATCATTCAGCCTGCAAAATCCGATTGCAAATAAATCTTTACGTATTGCTTCGATCAGGTTTTCGCTGTTGATCATCCTGGCATTCGGACGAGCAACAACTTCGCAACTGGTGAAAGTAGCTACACCGTTGGCGATTAAGGAATTATCAGGAAGGTAAATATCTATAGGTTTATCAGGGCTTCCCGGGATGATCTCTGACCATAATATCTTTCCTGAACCATTAAATATTTTTCCGAATCCTGCAGATGAGATGCCTCTTTCATTGATCTGTTTCAGGCAGGGGTTCCTGGAATTGAATATGGGAACAATCGCATCGTGCGCAACCACGATCTTCCATGTAAATACAGTCCCCTGAATTGCCTGCGGTTCGCCGGGAATAAAAAGCAGTGAATTAGGGGCAGCAGCCATGTCAGTTCCTGAACTTATCACTGAAAATATAGTTTCCGGGTTTTTAGTGGAATAGTCCCTGACCCAGCTGCTCACCAGTCGCGACAGACCGGGATAGGTCATTATTTTAATTGTATCACTGGCAGGGCCAGCTACCGTGGCTGAAGCTCTGACTACAAATAAGCTTATGATGAAGAGAGATAACAGCCGGGTAACAAGAGAAGAAATTTGTTTCATGATATTGTTATTGAATATGTTTTTTACAATTAGATTCAAATCAGTAAAAATGACCCCAATAATAATGCCAGAGCTTATAAATAGCACATATACAAGCATATAAATAGGTAATGATAATGAAAATCGCACTCGGAAGTGTTTAATTTATCAACACTATGTTTTTCCTCTGGTCAGAAAAGATTGATTATCAGGTAAGATAAGGGATGTGATGAAAATGTCAACACTGATTAAATAATCAACACATCAAATCTAATGAGCTGGTATTTAAAGAGATATATGGAGGTAAAAAATAAAAGGAGCCTTGATAGACCCCTTTTACATTAATTGCGAATCATTCCTCTGAAGCAGAGGTTTATATTAAAGGATTAAAATTTCTGCAATAAATCCTTTACTGCATCCTTGTTAACCATAAAATCCATCATCTTAAGCTTGACGTAATCTTCAGAGAAGAAATAATACCCGAATTCCTTTGCATTGGGATCACCATTTCTTGAACCTGAACCGGAATCCTTTATCAGGTACCAGTCTTTTCCGTCTTTCTCAAGATATCCGACGAGATGCATCCCGTGATCGTCAGTAGTTGTCTGGTTTGAGAACCTGAATTCACGGGCATCATCGTTTATATAAGCTGAAGGTATATCAAAATCAGGAATAACTGCACACTGGGTAACCCGATCAAACCCCGGTTCAGAAACATCACCCCCGATACAGGCTGTGTAACCTTTCCTTACTGCTGTTTTTAAAGCACTCATGAACTGATCCAGGGGAACATTATAATAATCGGTGCTGTGCCACCAGTTATCAGTTACTTCATATTCAACCTTTTTATAAAAAGGCTGCTGGGTATAAGAGAGAATATCGACATAGTCGTCGGGATTGATCTTCACAACTTCAGTGAGGTATTGCAGGGGTGTGATCTTCTTTCCATTTACCACTATCTCTGAGGGAGGTTCACCCATATAGTAGTTCATTATTGACCTGATCGCATCAATAATTGTTTTTTCATCCCATGATGAACTGGCCTTAACTGAAGAAAGGTAATTTTTCATCTCCTTTGTCATTTCCGCATGATTGTGGAATTTCCGGTCACCGGTCAGGCCGGTATAGGCTTCCTCAGGAACAATCCCATATTTCTTATATATACGAAGAATGGCATTTCCTTCGGATCCTTCATCAAATGCTGAATTACCTCTTTCCCTTACAAAACGAATCGTTTTTTCGACATATTCCCAGTATACAGTGTACATTTCAGAAAGCTTTACCTGCACTTTGCTTATACGGTAAGCTTCTGATTCAAGGAATGATGTTGAGCTGAAACACCAGCATGTACCGGTATTTCCCTGTGAAACAGGTTTGTTGTGCCATTGCTGGATCTGGTAGAGATCGTATTTGTTTGGAAGGGAGGCTGATGACAGATCAACCACGAAATTTTTGGTGACCTTTACTGGCTCTGCTTTTTCTTTTACTTCGCGGTCATCCCTGAGTATTGAATTCTGATAAAAGCCGGGTTTAACTTCCCTGAAAACAGCTTTATCCTTGTTCTGTCCCTGCAAATTCATCTGAATTATGCAGAGAACGAGAGCTGAAATTGTTAAGATCCTTTTATTCATATTCTGCGTTTAAAAATTTGGTGAATTTAATGTTTTTAAAAATATCACGGCCATTTTACCGGGTATATCGAATGTATCTGCCAGTATGCTTTTCTACCCTTAACTCTTTTCCTTAAAGAACCGATGAGGATCTCCACTTCAGGGCTGACGGGCTTTGATCAAAAAAGGGGCTTTAATACCAGCCCCTTGCAAACAAGTCAATTTGCGTCAAAGTTCGCGGATCTTAATATTTCTGAACCAGATGGTATAACCATGGTCCTGCAGTCCGATATATCCTTCCTTCGATATACCTTCGGTGAAGCCGGGGAAGTCTTTGAATTTGCTTCTTGCGATGAGGGTGTCCCACTGCGGTGTCCACATCTCATATTCAACAACCTTCACCCCGTTCATTGTCTGGGTCACTTTACCATTCTTCTCCCTTATAACTACAGTATTCCATTCTCCAGTCGGTTTGACGGTCTTCGGATCGGCAGGCAGCATATCGTATAGTGATCCTGCAAGATGGCTCGGGACCTTATTGTCATCTGCATCCTTGTTATCGAGTATCTGGATCTCCGGTGCTGCATAATAGATCGGTTTTCCGGGTACCTCCCTTACATTGATAAAGATACCTGAATTACCCATTTTGGAAGTTTTCCAGTCAACTGATAATTCAAAGTTTTTAAATTTTTTGACACCATAGAGGATGTCAGTACCAGATGGTTCACCTGGATTTTTTCCTGCAGCAGGGCTTACCTTCATGGTATTGTCTTCGACAGACCAGTTGGTAGGGACAGTAGTTCCATTGCACTGCCTCCACCCGTCGAAATTCTTCCCGTTGAAGAGAAGGATCCATCCCTGTTTCTTTTCAGCCGAAGAGAGCGTATTAAAAGGCTGTGACATGGCCGGAACGCTCAATGCAAGAAATAATCCGGCCGCAATTGCCCAATATTTAAAGTTCTTTTTCATGATATTTAATAAATGGTTAAGGATAGTAAAATTACATCTAATTGAAATTCAAAATCCTTATTTCAGTGTTTATTTTTTATACTCTTCTTTTTCCACTTTCTGATCTGCCAGTTCTCTCCCCTGGCTTTTTTCCTGAGCCTCATATCAGGGTTTATACAGACCGGGTTGCCGATGCTTTCGAGTGCTTCGAGATCTGAAAATGAATCAGCATAATAATATGCTGTCTTCCTGTCAAACCCTTTTTCTTCGCAAAACAGAATTATACGCCGTTTCTTTTCTTCGCCATAGCAGTAATTCCCGGATGGGGCTCCCGTAAGCTCCCCGTTCCTGATCTCCATCCCGGTACAAATTATATGATCTATTTTCAGGTGACGGGCAAGAGGCCTGCAGATATCTTCAATCGCGGAAGAGAGGATGGCCAGTTCCGCATTACGCGATCTGTGCAGCCTGATCTCATCGTATATTTCAGGGTAGATGGAATGGAGCAGGTATTTTTCGGCTGCTTCTGATGCCACGGAAGTTAAAGTCTCCGGTTTGATCCCGATCAGCCATCTGCCCATTATGTTTATGATCCTGTCGGCATGCACGATACCGAGTTTATAAAAAAAAGAGCAGAGGAGAGCATTTGCGATATCGCCGGGCCCGATCAGCTTTTTTGAACGGGCTGCTCTCACAAGCGCATAGCCGCTGTTCATACTGGTAATTGTCCCGTCGAGATCGAGGAAGACAATATATTTCTTACTCTCCATTAATGATTACAGGGTTATTCACGGCAGATCAAAATAGTGATCTCCATGTGGATTGTAAATCACATTTAATGACTGCTTCATCACACTGATATCAAACTTTTCGGAAAAATAGAGCTCTCCGTCGAGATGATAGGGTACTTTTTCCCCGAACTCAAGCGACAGCTTGTCAGTCTGGTAGTAATTTACTTTTTTATCATTGATGTGGGTCCCTTTGGGTACCATCATAAGGATACTGAGCCTTTGCGGTATGGTAAGTCTTTTTACGGAGCATACATCTAGCAGTCCGTCATTAGCGATCGCTTTTGGGGTGAGGAAAAAGCCCCCGGCAAATCTTCTTCCGACAGCCACCGTGTTGATGAAACAATCGGTCTGAGTCCTTTCTCCATTGTTAAGAACTGTCATGGTTTTCTCCCTGTAGAACAATATGGTCTTCAGGATATGCCAAATATATTTATTCTTCCCGCCTTTTTTTACCTCGCCAGGAGCTGAATAGTTCTCCGAGGCCACCTGGGCATCAAAGCCAAGCCCCATGCCGTTCAGAAAAATCATTCCGTTGCATGAGCCGGCATCCATCGGGATAACCTCGCATCTGAAAAGCTGTTCCCAGTGAGAATCATCAAAGCGATCCGGAAATCCAAGGATCTGGATAAAATCATTCCCGGTGCCGGCTGATACCAGGCCCGTTATCACTTTTTTCCTGTTGATAAGAGGAGCAGCCACCTCATTGAATGTACCATCGCCTCCGACACCTATTATATGAGTGTATCCCTCTGCAGCATATTTTTCGGAAAGAAATGATGCATGCCCTCTCTTTTCACTGAAAACAGTTTCGGCAGTGATGTTGAAACGTTTTGCCATTTCAAGGATTTTGCCTTCGAGGCCAGCTGCAAAACCGCCACCTGCAACAGGGTTTATTATGAAGATCCATTTATCGCTTATGTTCATGCCTTGATCAGTTTAGTGTTTATATCACCATCCTCAGCCTGTGATATTATGGGGTTATCAGTTGTAGCAGATTCAATTTTGCATTTAACCACGTCAGCGATCTCCCTGTCGCTAAGGCTTATCAGGCTCTCTCTTTCTATCGAAGGGTGGATGATCATCTGGAGGGGAATGCCGAAATCGATATAGAACCTGTTTTTTGGCTTAAGTGAATAAAAGCCATTGAGAGTGACCGGGAGGACGTCGATGTCGGATGCCCTGAGCAGGAGTATGAATCCCCTGTAGAAATCATTTATTTTTCCGCTTAGGGTCCTGGTTCCTTCGGGGAAGATCGCAACATTGTTTTTCCCTGACTGATCCTTAAGCAGGCTGATCATCTCTTTCGTATTCCTGTAGCTTGCCTTTCTCATCGGGATATAATCAGTAAGTATCAATACCCTCCTGAAGAAAGGGACCTTCAGGAGCCGTTCATGACCAAACCACGAAATATCAGGTATTACTGATACAATTGCAATAATATCAAAGAGGCTGGCATGGTTTGCCACCAGGATGAAGTGAATATCATTATGTATGTTTTCCCGTCCTTCAATTTGCAGTTTTTTCCCAATGATGAGGAAGATCGATTTTGCCCAGAACCGCATCAGAACTTTTACTGTCTTCTTCATTTTCAGGTATATGAACGGGAGACCTATAAGTATCATTATAGCCGTGAAGATATACATCAGCCCGAAGGCCGGCACCGACAGTATTTTATAAGCAACAATCCTTCTCATTAACGATATTCCCCCGGCAAAAATACAAAACCTTACCCATGTAAATGTAAAAATATTATTTGCAGGTGATACATATTATTGCCAATATCACTATCTAATAGATGATCAGCCAATTGTTTGCCATTTACCCAGGCTTTCAGCATACGATCTGATCTCATCGGGTGTAAGATAGTTATCAATTATTTTAAGGTGGTTTTTATCCTGTTGCGAAATGAGTGTAAGTTCATAAAGCTGTCTGCCGTATCCTTTTTCGATCGTAAGCTTATCTGTTGCTCTCTCTTCAGAGCTCCTTGCCTTTTCCGAAAAAGTGTAGGATAGTACAAACCAAAGGTATCTGAAGAAGCCCATCAGCCGGTACCTCTCCTGGTGGCAAAGCTCGTGTGCGATTATGCCGGTAAGTGCAAAGTCATCAAGTTTCTTTGTACGCGTGCTTATAACTATTATTCTTGTGAAGGGTGGAATCCATGCCGAGAATCCGAAAAACCTGAGATAGAAAGACAGATAGAAAATTTTCTTTCCCTTCAGCAGAGGGAAGGATTCCTCAATGATCTTATCAGCTATGGTCCTGATCCTGTCTTTCATTGCCTTTTCAGAATATTTCAGCAAATATTGAAAAGGTTCAAAGATAGTCAAAGCAGGATGAAAAGATCTGTTAAATCTCTTTCTCAGTGTCTCTCAGTGTCTCTCAGTGGCTCTCTCCCGATAAATCGGGACAAGTTGTGTAAGTTTTATTTGTTACACAGAGAGACAAAGAGGAGTCGAAGAGGACCACAGAGGTACTCTAAAAATTCAGTTTTTCTTTATTCTGAAAGTTACCGGTACGCTGAACCACACTGCTGCCGGTGTCCCGTTATTTTTTCCGGGCTTCCATTTTGGCATCTGCGAGATTACCCTTACGGCCTCCTGGTCAAGTAAAGGATCGACACTCCGGAGTATTTCTATCCTTTTGACAGATCCGTCGGTCGATACAACAAACCTCAGAATTATCTTTCCTTCAATTCCATTGTCAATAGCTGATGCAGGATAGTTAATGTTATCATTGATATATTTCAGCAGAGCTGTTTGTCCTCCCGGGAATTCCGGCATTTCCTGGACAATTACAGGATATTCAGACTCAGAAGTTACTATTTCGACCGGATCAACATCTGGTTTAATGAGAATGTCAACCGGTCTGTCCCTTGTTGAGTCGAAGTTGGGTACTGCAGCCATTGTAACGTCATTTGAATCGAGTTTGTCGACAATTATAGGCGCAACATATGGTTTTACCATAGTTATCGGTTTTAGTACAGGGGGTACGTCCGGTTTCAGCTTATTAATATCGGGGATGGAATTGTCAAATTTCCCGACCACGACCATTATTTCATGCTTTTCTGCAGTGGCATCCCTTTCAGTGCTCAGTGAAACAGCAATTATAACACCCGAGAAAAGTGCTACACTGCCGATCAATGAACAGAAAGTCGCCGGAAGATACTTTTTACGGAGGTCATAGGCCCCGTATTCCTTGTTACGGTTCTCGAAGATGATCTCATCAAACCCCGGAACCTTTTCATTTTTCCTCTTCATGTGAAACAGTTTTAAAAGTTAGTACTCTACAGGTCAATCCAATTGGTCCTGATTTCAAAGAGGCCTCTCTTTATAACTATGGCAAAAACAGTGCCAGAATTATAGTGTAATGGTACAATGGTACATTGGTATAATGGTATAATGGTACAAGGGTGCAGAGGTTAAGTTACGTAAAGGCTTAAGAATGAGTGGGTGCCACCTCCGCTACCTCCTTCGCTATAGCTTCGGACTTCGCCCGACGAAGTCGGAGGTCAAAGGAGGGAGTGACATGGTGAAGGGGAGATTAAGTAATTTTATTCAGGTATCGGATATTTATTGGACAAGATGTATCTTTAAAACCTTAATAATTAAGGTTTAAAATACTTCAGGCAATAAACTGAATAAACCGGTGATTTTATGAAAGCGAATTACAGATCAGGGTTAAAGCAGGTGATACTTTCATTTATTTTTTTGTCAGTTATTATTATGGCGGCTTGCGACGATACATATGAGCAGGAGCCGATAGTGAACACATTCCAGGTGGCCGACTCGAATGTTACGGCAACATCTGCAAAAGTTAAGGGGCAGATACAGTTACTTGGCACTCAACAAATAATAGAATATGGGATTGAACTTTATAAGGGAGGGATAACCAACCTCGTGGATCACAAGGGCTTCAATAACGCTGCAACCACGGATACTTTCACCGTTGTTTTCACGGGGCTTGATCCTTCCACATTGTATTACTACTGGGCCTATGCAACTGTAAATACTACCAGGGTACATTCCCAGACTGTGCCTCATTTCACGACCAAGTCCCAATAAAAGTATCTGTTTGCCTGCATGTCTGAAACTCCGGTTAAGGAAATCATCCCTGCCCGAAATGACAGAGCGGTTCAGTGGTGTTGTCCAGACTCAATGACCGGGAGCGGGCAGGGAGAAACTATTTCTTTACATTTGGATCCGGGTGAGCAATTTTTGCTGCTGCTGCCTCGAAATTAAACTCCTTGAAAAAGGGGTTATCCTTATTGTGGCAATTAAGGCAAACCTGCTTGTCGGGGATTATAAGACCATTTTTCTTTGACATAGCCTGATCTTTCATGATTGTAGGCGACTTGTATGCACTTCCCGGTCCATGGCATGATTCGCATGATACACCCTCTGTAGCAAGGATGCCTCCACGGAGGCTTGCACCAGCTGCATCATAAGTTGAGTGGCATTTCAGGCATTTTGCTTCTTTGGTCGGATCAGCAATGCCATTTTTCTTTGCATAATCAAGCGATGCCTGGCTTGACAGGGTCTTGAGCGACTTTGAATGGAGACTTGCTGCCCATTTGGCATACTGATCACCTGTAGATGGCTTGTTATGGCACATCTTGCATTTGTCAGCACCGATGTACTTGAAACCTTGTGCAGCAATTGTTCCGCCCAGGAAAAGGACCAGGGAGAACAGGATCAAACTTTTTTTCAACATAATCGTTATTTTTTACTGGTTTAGCTATGTCTGTTCAGGATAATTTTATCCAATAATTATACCAAATATAAGTAAAGAGTTGGTCTGCTGCAAAAAATAAATGAATGCTATTTATCACCAGTGTTGTCAAATCAACCGGAGGACATCCATGGTAACTCTGGTTTAAGAATGCATGGCATTTTAGTATGTCCTTGTCATTGCGGAGGGTATTGCTATTATGAAGGTGGAGACATTCCGGTTTTCCTTGCTGAGGGAACCCAGGTCATCCTGCTGTACCGCCTCGATCGTAACTATTCTCAGGTCGGGGTTGGCCTTCCGGAGGTACCAGATTATTCCCTCGAAATTCCTCGAATGGTATGATCCGTTATAGTGGATAAAAAGTTGACCTTTTGCCCAGGAGGAGAGTATAAAATGAGCCATTGTGGCATCCTTGACTGCCTGGGCCCTGGGAAGGTTTTCACCTCCGTGCATTGGTGTTCCCGGTCCTGTATTCCCCATGCTTAACATATCTTTATAGCATTTAACCTCCGGGTCGTACAGAACAGGAAGCGGTGCGATCAGCTTCTTTGCCCCGTCTGAAAGTGAATCGAGGGATGCAAATCCGCCTTTATTTACCATTGATGCATAGCGGCGTGGTACATTCGTGGCAATAAATTGCAGCTTATTTGTTCTTGCAAGTTCAACGAGCGGCTTGTAATCTGTCTTATAATTTTTCCATAGCTTGGCTTCTGCCTCAAATTTGGATGCATCGTATTTCCCGGCGAGATATTCATCAAGAAGGAGCTGATTATCAGTTTCGAACATCTCCGCGCCCATTACCAGGTTCTTTCCCTTTTCAGCGAAGAGGCTTTTTGTCACCTCCAGTTCAAGCCAGTGTGCAATAGGGTCATCGTGCAGTTCCCCAAAAAAGACAATATCTGCTTTAAGGAGCTCTTTTATCATCTCTTTGTATGAGGCCTCTTTTCCTTCGGATTTGAAGATCGCATATGCCGGTTTGTCCTGTCCTGCGAGACTTAATGTCATTCCGGTCAGGAGTATTAAAATTGATAATTTCATATTCAGTCTGTTAAGGATATCTGATCATTGAAGGGTCCAAAGGAAGGGAAAAACATTATAACAACAAAAAAGCTATTTGAAAAGCAAGGAATTTAAACGCAGAGCCCGCAAAGGAAAACGCAGAGGTCGCAGAGAAGTTAAAAATTGGTATCTTCCTGCGCAAATCTGCGAGTTCTGCGGGAAACCTTTCTTCTATTTCAAACCGAACCTGTAGCTGAATTTGACAAGAAACACATTGGTCGGCTTATATCCGAAGAGATCTTTAACGTTATCAAAATAGTCCATGGTTCCCGATCCGTCCGCTGTATTTCTTGTCTGGCTCCAGACGAGGTATACCGATGATCCGGGACTGTATTCCCATCTTATCACCAGATTGGACAGGAAGGCCTTGTAGTTAAAATCGTTGTAGCTTATCTGATAATCCACTATCCCGTCGCTGTTCTCATCAATATTGAATCCGTCTCCATTATCTGCTATCTGGTTTGCTGTATAAATATGGAACCTGTCGGTATATTTATCGGCCATGGGGTTGGTTATGTATTTGTAATCATGGTAATTACCTGAGGCCACAAATGGCTGTCCCCAGTATTGAAATGTAAGTTCAGGCGTAATGTTGATATTCACCCTTAATGAGGCTCCAATGGTTTTCTGGTCAATAGATGCGAATATATAGCGTGGTTCCGTTCCATAGCTGTCTTCCGCAACATACTGAAGCTTATCGTGGGATAAACTCACCGACGGACTAAAAGAAAATAATAGGAAATTAGTTGGTTTCCAATCAACACTGACATTGGCAAAGAAGCTACGGGAGCTGTTCTGATAGCCTCCGTTTACTCCCGCATTCAGGTTGAAGACGATCTTTTTCCTGTAGTCTGTGCTGACCCCGGCATTACCTGTATAGGTGCCCGGCATTTTTATCATGGGGCCTCCGCGAAGCAGACTTGTGGAAAGCTGGGGTAACGTAGCGTTACAGTATATAAAAGCATTCCAGTAGTTTTTAAAAGTCATTGAGGCGTTTCCTTCAAAGCCTGTTGTCAGCCAGTTACCACCAAAGTTATTGAGATTGAAAACATCGAAATTGAGATTATACCTTTTGTATATTCCCTTTGGCTCCCACTGGTTGTATCCCGCCCAGAGAACCGAAAGCACCTGGTCGGCCTGGCGAAGGTATCCCATATCGTTCAGTTCGAATCCGGGTGATTTCCATATGACAACGCCCATCAGGTTAAGGTGCCCGTTCAGCTTCTGCACCATTATTTTCCCTCCTGAACCTGCAAGTGATGTACGTGTAGTGTCAAGTTTTACATAATGATTATCAGGACGCTGGTAATACCTGGCTGAAGACATCTGCGTCTGTGTAATTGCCTGGGATGAACCCATAACATCACTGAAAGCTGCATTAATGTTGAACATCCAGCTTTTCTTTTTGAAAAACTGTGTAAAATCGAGACCACCGGTATAGGCAGCCTTATGCAAGAATGTTGCAAGATAGGGATCAAGGTCCCTGTTGGTGCTGGTGAATATACCCCCGATGATAGTGTTACCTGAATTTATATCCTTCTGAACTCTTCCCATCAGGTAATTAGTAAGCGGCTCCACGGGCTGTGATATTCTTCCTCCTACAGTATCGATCCTGGCATTCTCCTGTGCTGTGACTGCTTCAATGAAGCCCACGGATAACCCATCCTGTGTCTTGCCTGTGAGTTTGGCTGCTCCAATGATGTTGGTAAATCCCGGCATATCTGCCTGCCATGTGTCTTTTTCCAGATTCGGACTACCCTGGGGCATACGTCCTATCCTTCTTGAATAAAAAAGGTTGTCGTTCCCTACATCACCGTTACCAACGCCGAGGTTGAAATTGGTTATATTATTTCCTTCGATGAAGAAGGGGCGCTTTTCCTTGAAGAATGTCTCATAAGCAGTGAGGTTTACTACCGAAGGATCTGCCTCAACCTGTCCGAAATCAGGATTTATGGTCAGGTCCATGGTCATATTATTGGTCACGCCGATCTTTGCATCAATGCCTCCGTTGAGGTCGTATTTTTTCCCGGAGGCAAGGAAAGGATTTTCCGGATCAGTTTTGTATGTTTCAACCTTGGCCACGACAAAAGGAGTTACATCAAATACTTTCCGGGGCTTGATCTTTTCAAGGCCTGTTACCTCCCCGAAAAGGTGAACCAGTCCCGGAGCGTCCTTAGGGATATGCTGCCAGAAATCTGTTTCGTTTTTCCTGTAAATGATTCTTGCCATCTCCAGACCCCATACATCTCCCGAGCTCTTTTCAAATCTCACCTGGCTGAAAGGAATCTTCATTTCAGCAACCCATCCTTCCTTGTTTATGGAAGTCTTTACCCACCAGTTAGGATCCCAGGTGCCGTCCTGGTTCTGTCCGTCACCCGTAAACATCTGATCATATTTTACTCCCGCCGAACTTACACCAAAACAGAATGCTGTTCTCAGGTCATGGTAACTGTCGACAAGAATTGCAACAAGATCACCATCAGCCTCGTCCCTTCTGGTAAGACGGTTTACAATACTGTCGGGGCTTGTATCATAAGCCTTGATGGCTACATAAAGGTTATTATCATCAAAAAGGATCTTGAATTCGGTTCTCTGGGTAGGTGGTTTATTGTTATAAGGCTCGTTCTGGGTAAAATCATCGGTCCATTCACCCTTCTCCCAGACAGAATCATTAAGCACCCCGTCAATTGACGGGGCAGACGTAGTGTAGGTTGCCTTATAACTTTTCTTCTGCTGTTCCTGTCCAAATGTCATTGCTGAAAAGAGCATAAGCAATATAGATACGGTTAAAAAGCTTCTCATTTAAGGTCCGGTTTTGTAATTTTTCAATCTAAAGACGAAAAAAATGACCTTTTGATGCCCCCAAAATATAATTTATAATCATTCTGAATTATTGCATTCTTTCCCGTTAGCAGATCATGACTTCATTTAAATTAAGACCAGAGCTGGATGCTTTAACCCTTGTCTGCTTCCCTGAATAATTTAAAATATTATCTTAGCTTAAAATCACCATCAAATGATATCAAGAAGATCATTTATCCTGAAAGGCGCTGCAGCAGGCGCTGCACTTATAGTTGCGCCACGCCTCATCGGTCAGCATGTCAGCGCCGACGAAAGATCGGTTCTGAATGGTAAAAAAGTCTTGTTTGTCTGGGGAGGATGGATGGGCCATGAACCCGATAAATGCCGGGATATTTTTGTTCCATGGATGGAATCTGAGGGAGCGAAGGTGACTGTTTCCGATACCCTCGATGTATATGCCAGGAGCAACCTTAAAGAGCTTGACCTTATAGTGCAGGTCTGGACGATGGGACAGATCACGGGCGAACAGGAGAAAGCCCTTGAAGAGGCTGTCAGCAGCGGGGTTGGCCTTACGGGATGGCATGGGGGACTGGGCGATTCATTCAGGAACAACACTGAATATCAGTTCATGGTCGGAGGACAATGGGTCGCTCATCCGGGAGGGATTATTGATTACAGGGTAAACATTATTGATCATAAGGATCCCGTAACAAAGGGACTTTCAGACTTTGATATGCATTCCGAACAGTATTACGTACAGGTCGATCCAAATGTAAAGGTACTGGCAACCACGACTTTCAGCGATAAATATGCTTCATGGATCGGAGGTAACGTCATTCCGGTGGCGTGGAAAAAGGTTTACGGAAAGGGGAGGATCTTCTACTCAACTCTTGGTCATGTTGCAGCCGATTATAAGGTCCCGCAGGCCCTTGAGATACAAAAGCGTGGCATAAGATGGGCTTCGATGAGCAAGTACGAGCCGACGGAGCCCTGGAAACAGCATGTATATAAAGGCGCAAGCAAATAAACAGCACTCCGAATTAATATTTTTTAAACGCAGGGGACGCAGAGATACTACGCAAAGAGCGCAGAGATGTATTTTAACTTATTCCTCAGCGTCCTCTGCGTTTTTTTCCTCTGCGATCTCTGCGGTTACGATTTTTCAAAGATCTGAATCCTAGTCATACAGTTTGATGAATTCATAGGAGGTGCCCAGGTGACCAAGGAATTTCAGAAAATCGGATTTGCTGATTATAAGTGAAGCAGTATTTATATTGGGATGAAAGGAGAGTCTGTCAAATTCATTCAGTTTCTCATCAATAAAGAGATGCACATGATGCAATCTGTCATTTATCAGGCCGAAAGGAGAAACGGAACCCGGTTCAACACCAAGGTATTTTTTCAACCTCTGGTCAGAGGCGAATGTAAGCTTACCCTGTTTTAGCCTTCGCTCCAGATCATGTATGTCAAGCTGCCTGAGGTGCTCAAGAATGACCAGATAGTGCCTGTCGCCCTTATGATTCCTGAAAAAGATATTCTTGCATCTTCCCGAGTTAAAACTTTTCCAGTAGATCACTGCATCCCAGATCGTAGCCACCGGGGGATGTTCGTGATATTCAAAACCAATTGAAAGAGATGCCAGCAGGTCGTATAATTCTTTCTGTCCCCGCATTATCAGCTTTTTGTCCTGGGCAGGAAAGAAAAATCCAGATCCACCAGCTCTGAAATATCAGAGCCAGCTTCCTTCTGATCAGTATCATCAATATCATAATACCACACAACCCTGACTTTTATATCCTTGAGCAAAAGCCTCTTGAGCTCTGTGAAAATATCGAAAAGAAATTTGGCTGAGGATGAATTGAAATAGATAAGGTCAGTCTGGAACCTTACCGGGCTATCGGAAGAATACTGAGGCATCTCTCCTTCCAGAACATCATCAACAAAGATCCTGATCCACTCAATGACCGGGTAATACAATGCCCTTACATCTTCAGGAGAAGAGGTTCCCCTGATGATAAAGATATTTTCTGCCGGAGAAAAGTTTATTTCCGGCGTGGTGCGTGTGGGTTCGATAAAAAGTTTTTGCATTGCAGCTCTTTTTGCAAATGTGCACCATTATTTTATCAAAGTCAATAATGATTTTCCCTATCATACGCTATTCTTTGAACAAAGTTTCATTTTCCCTGTCAGGAATATAGCCTGTATCCTCAGAAAGTCCGGGTTTCCCATAAGCCTCCACGGCCATACGATCGCACTTCTCGTTTTCCTCATTATTATTATGTCCCTTTATCCATCTGAATTTTACCTTATGCTGGCGGTACACCTTAAGGAACCTGATCCAGAGATCCTGGTTTTTTTTCTTTTTGAAGGATTTTGATTCCCATTGGAACAGCCAGCCTTTTTCAACAGCATCAGAAACATATTTTGAATCTGTATAAACGACAACCCTGCTACCCTGTATCTTAAGAGACTCCAGTCCCGAAATGACGCCCATCAGCTCCATCCTGTTATTTGTAGTAAGCATGAATCCTTCAGATTTCTCCAGCCTGTGGCGGCCTGAAATCAGGATCACTCCGTATCCGCCCGGGCCGGGATTGCCGCTTGCTGCCCCATCGGCGTATATCATAATTTCACCTGGCATGATGAAGTATTATACCGGTATTGGTAATGAAGAGCTTTATGGCAATTGAAAGAAGGATCACCCCGAATACTTTTTTAAGGATCTGCAGCCCGCCGGCACCGAGCAGCCTCTCAAAGATCGTTGTCAGCCTCAGGACAAAATAAATAACTACTGCGTTGAGAGCCAGGGCAATGAAGATATTGATCGTTTGATACTCAGCCTTTAGTGACAGTACTGTGGTAATTGAGCCTGCACCGGCGATGAGTGGGAAAGCTATCGGAAAAATTGATCCTCCCCCGTGGGATTCGGTCTTAAAGAGTTCTATGCCAAGTATCATTTCCATGGCAATAAGGAAAATGATGAATGAGCCGGCAATAGCAAAGGAGGATACATCAATGCCAAAAATTCCCAGCAACGGGCTGCCGATCAACAGAAAAGCAAGCAGGATGAGAAATGATACCAGGGTGACTTTTCCCGATTTGACATTGCCCGATTTGGACTTGATATCAATTATGATCGGAATGGAGCCGGGGATATCTATGATGGCGAACAGGACCATGAACGCGGCAAGGATCTCGATTAAACTAAGGTGCATTCTTAATGATTTTAATGCAAATGTAATGAGAAAAATTTCAACAGACCGGGGTCGTCTGAAAAGCAAAGAAAATAACCGCAAAGCCCGCAAAGAAAAACGCAGAGCTCGCAGAGGGATATGTAATTAAGTTTTTCTCTGCGTCCTCTGCGTATCCCGATATCTGTCGGGACTCTGCGTACTCTGCGGTTAAAAGGGTTTTTCAGACAACCGCCGGCATATCAGACGTTTTGTTACTGAACTATTGTCATCTCATCAACAAGATTCTTTGCACCTGCATAGATATCCATCACCCAGAGAACATACCTTATGTCTACGCAAATTGTTCTCTGAATATCAGGTTCGAAGTCGTAGTTCCCGCTGATGGATTCGAAATTCCCATCAAATGCAAGGCCGATCAGCTGGCCATTGGCATTAAGGACCGGGCTACCTGAGTTACCACCTGTAATATCATTGTTCGTAAGAAAGCAATTTGGCATATAACCTTTTGAAGAGGCATACCTTCCGAATAGCTTCTTATTGAACAGATCTATCTGTTTCTGAGGTACGTCAAATTCGTAGTCTCCCGGCTTGTATTTCTCCATAACGCCTGTCATCGTAGTATAGTACTTGTACAGAACGCCGTCTCTGGGCTCATAATCCTGTACCGTGCCGTAGGTCAGACGCATGGTGGAATTGGCATCAGGATATTGGGTCTTATCAGGGGTCATCTCCATGAGTGCTGCCATCCACAATCTCTTTCCAAGAGTAAAATCGGCTTCAAACTGGCTGAGATCCTTACCCACTTCACTGGCAACCTTGCCGATCGAGGTCTGTGTAAGATAGACGGGGTCGTTTTCGATAGTCTTCAGGACAGGCTTATCCAAGAAGGCAGAAAGTTTTGCCTGATCGACGAATACCGACTTCGCAAACATATCATCAACGAATTTGTCGATATCTCCCTTGAATTTCTTATCAACGACATTTACATAAAAATCAGGAAGGTATTTAACAGGAACATCTGCCCTGTAGAGCTTCAGCATGGATTTAATGTTTTTCCTGTCTGTCGGGGGATTATAATCTTTGTAAAACCTTGGCATATTGTTTTTGATGGCGGTCGTGGCATCGGTTATCTTCTTCTGATCACCCGATTTAAGTGCATCTATCAGGCTTACAGCTGCCTGGTTCATTCTGAAGATCTCACACCCCTGGTTGAAACATTCCGAGATATACTGGTTAGCATTTACAAATTCCGTTCTTCCCGTAACGGCTTTTTTGATAAGATCAAGAGCCTGTCCGTATTTTGCCTGACGCCCGGGATCTTCTGCAACCCATTTCCTGAACTGATCTTCAGTCTGCTGTTTTTTAGCAACAACATTAAGTTTCTCAAGACCTTCCTTTTCTCCTATTGAGTTCTTCCAGTAATTGGATGAGACGAAGTATTTATCTGCGTACTGAATATTTACCTTTGGGTCAGCTTTCATATCTGCCATCCAGTTATCCTGCTTGATGCCGCGGATCTTTATCCTGTTGGGATCACTGATCTTAAGAAGTTCATCAATTTCATATGAGGTGCTATATCTGAATGTTCTGCCAGGATAACCAAGGATCATTGCAAAATCGCCCTTGTTGAGGTCCTTGATAGATACAGGCAGAAAATATTTTGGTTTGAGAGGAACATTCTCCTTTGAATATGGAGCGGGTTTTCCATCAGGGCCCATATAAACGCGGAATACGCTGAAGTCGCCTGTATGACGTGGCCATTCCCAGTTGTCAGTATCGGAGCCGAATTTCCCTATGGCAATCGGGGGTGCACCTACCAGCCTGACGTCAGTATAACGCTGGTATACAAGCAAGTAGTAATAGTTGCCGCTATAGAAATTTGCAACGGTAGCATTATAGCCTGTTCCTTCAGTGGCTTTTTTCTGTATCGACTGCCTTGCTTCACTTATTGCACTTGACCTTTCAGTTTCAGTCGCACCAGGTTTTACATTTGCCAGCACCTGTGAAGTGACATCCTCAATTCTTATAAGAAATGTTACCGAGAGGTTGGGATTTGAGAGCTCTTCCTCTTTTGTCATAGCCCAGAAACCATCTTTAAGATAGTCATGTTCAACCGAGCTATGAGACTGTATAGAGGAGAAACCGCAATGGTGATTTGTGAGTATAAGACCCTGGGAGGAAACAATCTCGCCGGTACAGCCACCTCCAAAGATCACGATCGCATCTTTTATGCTCGCCCGGTTGATGCTATAAATATCCTCGGCAGAAAGCTTCAGCCCAAGTTCGGTCATCTTGCCCATATTAAGCTTTTCAATGAGAGGGAGAAGCCACATGCCCTCATCAGCCCTGGCCTTAAGTCCAAAGCTGATTACCAGAATGAAGAATAACGAAACAATTTTTTTCATGATATTTTATTATTTGGAATTATTTTAATGAAGTGTCAAAGATAATTTATTACGCATATAAAATTCATCTTAAAAGTCAAATGCCATCTGCGTATCGAAAAGATGAAATGTTTTCCGGTGGAAGGGAGAGATCCCGTACCTGGCAATTGCTTTCCTGTGCTCAGAGGTCGGGTAGCCCTTGTTTCTTTTCCAGCCATAGCAGGGATAATCTTTATCGAGGAGTTCCATGTAATCGTCTCGGAATGTTTTTGCCAGCACCGAAGCTGCTGCAATTGAGTAATAAATGCCATCGCCCCTTACAATAGTTTTAAAGCCTATTTTATTGTAGGGATAAAACCTGTTTCCGTCGATGAGCAGGAACTCTGGTTCTCTTTTAAGCCCTGCGATGGCAAGATGCATTGCCTTTATTGAAGCACGGAGTATATTAAGCTCATCTATCTCTTCATTATCCACCGAGGCAACATTCCATGCCACAGACGCTTTCATGATCTCATCGCGAAGGATATTGCGCTGCCGCGGAGTAAGTTTTTTTGAATCATTCAGTACCGGGTGCTTGTAATTTGCCGGCAAAATAACTGCAGCTGCGAAAACGGGTCCTGCAAGACATCCGCGGCCTGCCTCGTCACATCCAGCCTCAGTAAGATTCTTATAATAGTATGGTTTTAACATATTGGTGATCAGCATTTGAAGCCAGCAGCTTCCTCGATAGATCTTATTACAGATCCGGCTGTATTTTCCCATGTGAATTTTTCCGATTGCCTTAATCCTGCTCTGATCAGGGTCCCGCGCAGGATTTTGTCGGTTGAGATCCTTATCATTGCATCAGAGATCTCCCCGGTGTTACCTGGATCTGCATATAATGCCGCGTCACCTCCGATCTCAGGGAGTGAGGTTGTACTGGAAAGAATAGCCGGTGTACCACATCTCATTGCTTCTGCAGCAGGTATCCCGAACCCCTCGAACCAGGGGACAAAGACCAGGGCTTCAGCGGAGGAATATAAGATCGGAAGATCTTCATGTCTTACAGATCCGGTAAGAATTATATCCCGGCGATATGGAGACGTTTTAATGAGCCTGTCGGTTTGGCGGTTCAGATAAAGCCTTCCGCCTGTGAGAACGAGCTTATGATCTGATCCTGATTTTTTCCTGAAAAGGCTGTAGGCCGCCAGTAGCCCCGGGATATTTTTCCTTGGGGAAAAATTACCCACGAAGAGGAAGAAAGGAGGGCCACCTGTAAGATTATTTCGGTAAATATCTGCTGACTCTTTTGGAGCAGGAAAAAAGTATTCAGAGACGCCATTAAATGCGACATCAATTTTTCCCCTGGCAATATTAAAGCTGGCGGCGATATCATCCCTGCAGAAATCTGAAACGGCCAGGATCCTCGCAGCCTTTTGTGCATACCTGATGAAGAAATGCCTGTAATAGAGGCTTGTAAGCGACGGCACATCCTTGGGCCGATGATAGAAGTTGATATCATGGATTACTGGAACGGACGGTATGGTGCTTCGTAATGATATGATACCATCGGGTGAGAAAAATATGTCAGCTCCGGTTTTTTGGAGGATCCGCGGCAGCTGCCACTCGTGCCAGATGTACCATTGCACAGGATGCCTGCTTGCCGGAGAGATGACATATGTTTCCGTCTCAGAGGGAATATCAAGCTGCTTATCGGGTTTTGTATCAAATATCAGGACATATTTGTGTGGTTTATTTCCTGAGATGAGTCTTTTCACGACTTCCCTTGTGAACCTGGATATGCCGTCATCAGGCTCGGCTTTCAGCAATCTGGCGTTGATTGCGATCTTCATGGTCTTTGGTCGGATATGGAGAGAATATTAACTGATATTTAGACTTTAAAAGAGGTGTAAAATAACCAAATATCTTTATTAATCCGAAATGATTTGATTCAGGGACCCCTCTTTTAACCTCTTTTTCAGTACATTGTTAACAAAAAAAGCCAAAGCTGTTCATAATTTGTGGAAAAATATTTTATTTTTGAGCATTTGAATGCGGCACGGAATGGGAAAACGGGGAATATTACTGGCAATTTTGCTGACATTTGTTGTTGGCAAAGCTTTTTCGCAGGAGATCTCACACGAGGTTATGGTACCGGCTGCAGGTATCATAACAGCAGGAACGATCGATTTTTCACAGACGATAGGTGAGACTGCGGTGGATATCTTTCCGGGTCAGGATTATGTGCTTACGCAAGGGTTTCAGCAGCCAAGGATGGTTTTAACATCAGGCACAAAGCCGGAAGGAACAGGGGTCAATGCATATCCCAATCCTGTTTCGGATATTCTCACCATCGAACTTTTTGGCGAGACAGCGAGATCGTTTATTATCTCGATAGTTAATATATACGGTTCGGCGGTTCTTACGACAGAACTGAATTTTACAGGACCGTACTGGTACAAGCTTGAACAACCGGTTGATAACCTGCCGCCAGGTTTATACCTGGTAAATATTGTCAGCCGGGACAAGGTAGTGAGAAGGACGATCAAGATTGAAAAAATGTAAAACCCGGAAATCATGACTCAAGGAAGAATCTTTTTCGGATTATTACTGGTACTTGTACTTACGTTTCCTCAGAATATCAGGGGTCAGTCAGTACCTCTCGGTATGCACTATCAGGCAGTAGCCCGTGATGAGGCAGGTAATGAGCTTACCCAGAAGACCATTGATGTTAAATTCACAATACTTTCAGGCAGTCCTATAGGCACTCAGGTCTACCAGGAGCTCTATCCGGGTGTGGTAACCTCGAAATATGGTGTTTTCAGCCTTATCATCGGGAAGGGAACCAAGACCGATCCTTCAGGACCGGATATTTCGCAGGTTCCCTGGGATCAGGCCAATCAATGGCTCAGGGTGGAGATAGATTTCGGCAGGGGCTTCATCAATATGGGAACGATGCAATTCATGGCCGTTCCCTATGCCATGTATGCATACAAATCCCTTGAGCCAGGGCCGATGGGACCCCAGGGTCCTCCGGGTGATCCCGCATCGGATAAGCAGACGCTCTCATTCGACGGATCAATACTGTCTATCTCGAACGGGAACACGGTTGACCTTGGAACATTGAATGTGCCTCATTCCCTTTCGATCCTTGGAGACACACTTTCCATCTTTGGAGGGAACAAGGTTGAACTGCCGGATCAGATCCAGGATCTGACACTTGATGCTTCCAATATTCTCAAAATAACGAAGAACAGCACTGCAACACCAATCGATCTTTCGAAGTATCTTGATAACACGGATAGCCAGACGCTGCTTTTTAATCCGGCCAACAACAACCTCACCATATCGGGAGGCAATGCGGTCGATCTGACCCCGATGAAGCAGAATCTGTCGCTTAACGGCAATATTCTGACATTAACAAATGTCTCAAATCCGGTGCAGGTCGATCTGACAAAATACCTGGATAACACCGACAGCCAGCAATTGTCGTATGATCCGGCGACTTATACATTGTCACTCACGAATGGGGGATCGGTCACTTTAGTATCCGCAGTAGCGTTTCGTGCAGGGATCAATGCATCGTATACATTACCTAACAACGTTGTAACAGATTTGGTCTTTGACCAGACCACAGGCTCTGGATATTTTAATGATGGGAGTAATTATAATTCAACTACCAATTATTTTCAAGCCGGGAATGATGGGATTTACACTTTCACAGTCGCAATTAATATTCCAAATTCTACAACTGCATATATTAAATTAAATGGGTCTATTTTTGAGACTTTATTGGGTCCAACTTCAGCGAGCGGATTATTTAGAGGAACTATAACTATGAAGCTGTCTAAAAATGATATTGTAACTGTTGCAATACTTCAAACAAGCGGTTATCAATTTAGCCCAACAATAACAGGTTCATTTTCGGGGTTCAGGGTGTATTAATATTTGTTTCATTTTAGCATTAGTAATATTTCGCTCCGGAGGGGTGGTGCAGCCATGTAAAGGGCTGAATGTCAATAACCCCTAAATTATGATATACCGCGGAGCGGTTCCATTAATCATAGTAGATGATAGATTTGATTTATTTACCCCGGAGGGTATGATAAACCGCGGAGCGGTTCCATTAATCATAGTAAATGATAGATTTGATTTATTTACCCTGGAGGGTATGATAAACCGCGGAGCGGTTCCATTAATCATAGTAGATGATAGATTTGATTTATTTACCCTGGAGGGTATGATATACCTCGGAGCGGTTCCATTAATCATAGTAGATGATAGATTTGATTTATTTACCCTGGAGGGTATGATATACCGCGGAGCGGTTCCATTAATCATATTAAATGATAGATTTGATTTATTTACCCCGGAGGGTATGATAAACCGCGGAGCGGTTCCATTAATCATAGTGGATGATAAATTTGATTTAATTACCCCGGAGGGGTTTCATAATTATTTCATAAATTTATGGTGCTGCATTTCTAAAACCTAAAATTATGAAACCAAATTCATTTACTAAACTCTATGTCCATTATGTATTTACACCTAAGGGACGAGAATGCCTCCTTAAAGAAAATATCATGGAAAATGTACAGAAATACATTTATGGCATTATAAAAGCTAAAAAATGTAATCCAATTGCAATTAACGGAACAATTGATCACATTCATGTTCTGATTGGTTTGAGTCCAAGTCTGGCTGTTGACGACCTGATCAGGGATATAAAAAGAAGTTCGTCTTTATTTATAAATGAAAACAAGTTTATTTTCCCTCATAGGTTTACCTGGCAAGAGGGATATGGTGCATTTACAGTGGGATATAAAGAGCTTGATAATGTTTACCAATATGTATTAAATCAGAAAGGGCATCATTCTAAACAAAATTTCAGGGAGGAATATAACCGTATTTTAACAGAGGAAGGATTTAACAATTATCAGGAATACCTCTTTGAATTTTATGATTGATGGAACCGCTCCGCGGTTGGTTAAATCATTGCGATATTTCAATTTTATGATTGATGGAACCGCTCCGCGGTTGGTTAAATCATTGTAATATTTCAATTCTATGATTGATGGAATCGCTCCGCGGTTGGGGTCGATTTAATGTGTACCCGATCTATGATTGATGGAACCGGTCCGCGGTTGGTTAAATCATTGCGATATTTCAATTCTATGATTGATGGAATCGCTCCGCGGTTGGGGTCGATTCGATGTGTACCCGATCTATGATTGATGGAACCGCTCCGCGGTTGGGGTCGATTCGATGTGTACCCGATCTATGATTGATGGAACCGCTCCGCGGTTGGTTAAATCATTGTGATATTTCAATTCTATGATTAATGGAACCGCTCCGCGGTTGGTTAAATCATTGCGATATTTCAATTCTATGATTGATGGAACCGCTCCGCGGTTGGTTAAATCATTGTGATATTTCAATTCTATGATTGATGGAACCGCTCCGCGGTTGCGGTCGGATAGCTAAAGCTTTGGACGACAAAGAAATGCACTGCGATTCACAAAGGAATTATAAGAATATTAATTAAAAAGCTATTAATAGTTATCTTTGGGCATAAAATTTTAAAAACCATCAGGAATGATAACCACCGACCAGATCAAAGCCCTTTTTGAACGCCGTGACGCGTTGAGGAGGTATCTTTGACATCGACGGAAAACTGAAAGAGATACAGGAGAAAGAGGATATTACCCATAAGCCCGACTTCTGGAACGATCCCAAAACAGGTGAGGAGCTCCTTAAATATATCTCCTCGGTCAAAAGCTGGACATCAGATTTCAATGCAATAGTAACGGCAATTGACGACCTGTCGGTCCTCTTTGATTATTACAGGGAGGGTGAGGCCACGGAAAAGGATGTGGACAGCCAGTACGATAAATGCCTCGAACTTATTGAAGCACTTGAGGTAAGGAATATGCTCAGGAAGGAGGAGGACCAGCTCGGTGCTATTCTGAAGATCAACGCAGGTGCAGGAGGAACTGAGAGCAACGACTGGGCGGCCATGCTGATGAGGATGTATCTGAGATGGGCCGAAAGGAACAATTATAAGGTAAAGGAGCATGACTTCCAGCCGGGAGATGAGGTGGGAGTAAAGTCAGTCACTATTGAAATAGACGGAGAGAGGGCTTACGGATATCTGCGCAGCGAAAACGGCGTGCACCGGCTGGTCAGGATCTCTCCCTTCAACGCCCAGGGGAAACGCCAGACTACCTTCGCTTCGGTCTTTGTCTCTCCGCTTGTCGATGAGCATATCCAGATCGATATCAACCCTTCGGATATAACATGGGAAACATACAGGTCGAGTGGTGCCGGCGGACAAAACGTAAACAAGGTTGAGACAGCCGTCAGACTTCGCCATCATCCCACGGGAATAGTCATTGAAAACCAGGAGACAAGATCGCAGCTGAACAATAAGGAGAACGCCCTGAGGATCCTCAAGTCACAGCTTTATGAACTCGAGTTGCGAAAACGCAGGGAAGAACAGGCAAAGATAGAGGGCGAAAAGAAAAGAATTGAATGGGGATCACAGATCCGTTCATATGTCCTCCATCCCTACAAGATGATAAAAGACCTTCGCACCGGCCATGAAACCTCGAATGTCCAGGCTGTCCTTGATGGCGACCTGAATGCCTTTATCAAGTCTTTCCTCATGGAGTTTGCAGGCAAATAACTGCATCTCCCTGTGGTAAACTGATAAAATTCATGTATTTATTTAATCAGCAGCAGTTTATTTGCACAACTCAATAAATTTTCAGGATGTCAGAACAAAAAAATCTGTTTGATAAATTTCCCCCCGTAAGTACAAAGGAATGGATGGACAGGATCACTGCAGACCTGAAAGGTGAGGATTTCAATAAAAAGCTAGTATGGAATACCCCTGAAGGAATAAGCTTAATGCCATTCTACAGGCAGGAGGATATCCAGGATCTCCCGTTCATAAATAGCCTGCCCGGCGAATCGCCATATTTACGGGGTACCGAAACTGGCGGCAACAACTGGCTTGTTCGCCAGGACATTGATGTTGAAGATTATCGGAATGCTAACAGGAAGGCTCTCGATATTCTGATGAAAGGGGTCGATTCACTTGGCTTTGTCATCAAAAATCCGGATTCGGTAAGCCAGCATGAATTTAACAGACTTCTTGACGGGATCCATCTCGAGAGCATTGAGATCAATTTTATTTCCGAGGGGAAAGCAAAAGAGATACTTGACTGTCTTATCAGGATATTCCAACATAGGAAACAAAGCGATAAAAAAATAAGAGGTGTAATAGAGGCAGATCCGCTTGGCAGACTTATGCTGAACGGCAAACTATGTATCTCCCTTGAAGCAGGGCTTGATTACCTGGCCGATCTCACGACCAAGTCACTTTCATTGCCGTACCTCAGAACTGTCGATGTGCATGGCTCATGGCTTGCCAATGAAGGAGCAGATACTGTAAAGGAACTCGCTTTCGCACTTTCAATGGGCAATGAATACATGTCTGTTCTCACTGACAGGAACCTTACTCCGGATCAGGCTGCCTCCAAAATGAGGTTCACATTCGGTATCGGGCCAAATTATTTCTTCGAAATAGCCAGGCTCAGGGCTGCAAGATTGCTCTGGTCGGTAATTACAGGGGCATACGGGCCAATTGATACCGGATCTGCAAAGATGCAGATCCATTCCGTTACCAGCCACTGGAACAAAAGTGAGAATGATCCATATATTAATCTGCTGAGGACACAGACAGAAGCAATGTCAGCAGCCCTTGGCGGAGCAGACTCCATAACCGTTGAACCGTTCGACAGAACATTCAGGAAGCCTGATGAATTTTCTGAAAGGATTGCCCGCAACCAGCAACTTCTTTTAAAGGAGGAGGCATATTTCGAAAAGGTCAAAGACCCGGCGGGAGGTTCATGGTACATAGAGAAATTAACTTCCCTAATAGCGGAAGAGGCATGGAAACTTTTCATTAAAGTTGAGGACCAGGGAGGTTTTGTGGCAGCTCTGAAGAACGGATTTATCCGGGACGGGATAAAAAGTTCAGCACAGATGAGAGCAGGAAACAAATAAGGTTACTGTACTGAAGAGATAATGAGACCAAAATTCAAATATGACGATCTGTCCTCCCTGACTGGCCGCCCCGATCAGAAAGCAGCCGGGGATAAGGAAGAATTATCAGGCACCATGTGGATGACTCCGGAAGGAATACCGGTTAAGAAAGTTTATACCTGTGAGGACCTGAAAGGTATGGAACATCTGGGTTATGCCGCAGGAGTGCCGCCCTTCCTCCGCGGCCCCTATTCAGGCATGTACACAATGTCGCCATGGACCATCAGACAGTATGCAGGTTTTTCAACTGCGGAGGATTCAAACGCCTTCTACAGACGTAATCTTGCTGCCGGACAAAAGGGTCTTTCAGTGGCATTTGACCTTGCGACGCACAGAGGGTATGATTCAGATCATGAACGTGTGGTCGGAGATGTAGGAAAGGCAGGGGTTGCAGTCGATTCGATCCTTGATATGAAGATACTCTTCGATAAGATACCTCTTGATAAAATGTCCGTATCCATGACCATGAACGGTGCAGTACTGCCGGTCATGGCATTCTATATTGTCGCAGGGCTGGAGCAGGGAGCAAAGCTTGAAGAGCTTTCAGGCACGATCCAGAATGACATTCTGAAAGAATTCATGGTCAGAAATACATATATTTATCCGCCTGAATTTTCAATGAGGATTATAGCAGATATCTTCAGATACACATCAGCAAGGATGCCGAAATTCAACTCGATAAGCATTTCGGGCTATCACATGCAGGAAGCAGGAGCAACATGCGATATTGAGCTCGCTTATACTCTTGCTGACGGACTGGAATATCTAAGGACAGGAGTCAGGGCAGGGCTGGATATTGATGCGTTCGCACCCCGGCTCTCATTTTTCTGGGCGATCGGGATGAACCATTTCATGGAAATAGCAAAGCTGAGAGCGGCCAGGATGCTCTGGGCAAAGATTGTCTCGGGATTCAATCCCAAAAACCAGAAGTCGCTTGCACTCAGAACACATTGCCAGACATCGGGATGGAGCCTTACTGAACAGGATCCTTTCAATAACGTGGGCAGAACATGCATTGAAGCGATGGCAGCAGCTTTGGGTCATACCCAGAGCCTTCATACAAATGCACTGGATGAGGCACTTGCCCTGCCAACAGATTTTTCGGCAGGAATAGCCAGGAATACACAGATATACCTGCAGAAGGAGACCGGGATATGCCGTCAGATAGATCCATGGGGAGGTTCTTATTATGTAGAGAGCCTGACTCACGAAATTGCCCGCCGGGCATGGGAACACATTACCGAGATTGAAGATCATGGGGGCATGGCAAAAGCTATTGAGTCGGGGTTACCAAAGATAAGGATCGAAGAAGCAGCTGCCAGGACCCAGGCAAAGATCGATTCCGGTGTACAGACAATAGTGGGAACAAATAAATACAGGCTTGAGAAGGAGGATCCTCTTGAGACACTGGAGGTGGATAACACTGCTGTTCGTGAATCTCAGTTAAAGCGACTTGCCAGGTTACGTTCAGAAAGAGATGAGAAAGCATGCCAGGCTTCACTGGATGCTATTACAAAATGTGTCCGGACAGGGAAGGGGAATCTCCTGGAACTGGCCGTCGAAGCTGCTGCAAACCGTGCAACACTTGGCGAAATATCTTTTGCATGTGAAAAAATAGTTGGGAGGTACAAAGCTGTGATACGTTCAATTTCAGGTGTATATTCATCAGAATATAAGTCAGATAAAGACTTTGAAAAGGCAAAAGCCCTCGTGGCAAAATTTGCTGAAAAGGAGGGCCGGCAGCCGAGAATTATGATCGCGAAGATGGGCCAGGATGGTCATGACCGCGGTGCTAAGGTAGTATCAACGGGGTATGCCGATATCGGATTTGACGTTGATATTGGACCGTTGTTCCAGACCCCGGAAGAAGCGGCCAGGCAGGCTGTGGAAAATGATGTGCATGTTCTTGGAGTTTCAAGCCTTGCCGCCGGGCATAAAACACTTGTTCCCCAGGTCATAGCCGAGCTGAAAAAGCATGGAAGGGAAGACATCCTTGTCATAGCAGGTGGAGTGATCCCCCCGGGAGATTATCAGTTTCTCTACGACTCGGGTGTGGTAGCTATCTTTGGCCCGGGCACGCCGGTATCCAAAGCTGCCATGCAGATACTGGAAATACTGCTGGAATTAAGCTAACCACCTCCCCCTTCCTCTGGTCGGAGTACTCCCCGATGGATCGGGACGGGGTGGTTGGTATATTTTAAGCTCGGGATCTTTCACTTCTCTTGCTTAACTTTCATTTATCGCTTATTTAGAATCAATTTATATTAAGCTAATGACAGCTTGATAAATATCATATATTTTTCAAGATCATCTTTTCAGTGATAACTTAGAACTCTACAAAGCCGGATTGCATTTAATCAGATACCCAGATGAAATTTTACATCCCACCTCAGCTTAAACGATTGTTTGTTGCTTTTGCAATATTTATCTCTCTGTTTCTTGTTGCGCGTCATTTACTGAGACCGGCCTCATTCGGACAATATGGTCATTACAGGGGTGCCTCGCTTTCTGAAAATGCAGCTTTTCCCGCTCATTATGCAGGACAAAAAACATGTTTCGACTGTCATCAGGATATAGAAGATATGAAGGTGCTGGATAAGCACAGCTCTATCCATTGCGAAACTTGTCACGGACCCGGATTAAAGCATATTGAAAGCAGCGAGGCCAAAGATATTGTTAAGCCTTCAGGCCGTGAATTTTGTGCCAGGTGTCACCAGACAAATGCTGCAAGAAGCCAGAAAGCGGTTTTTCAGAGAAACCTGGCTGAGCATAACGTAAATAAGAACTGTACGGAATGTCATAATCCTCATAAACCATGGAAAGAGAAGAAATAAAACCTTCCAGGAGAAAATTCCTGAAATCAGCAGCCATTCTGACAGGAGCAACGATAGGTTATTCCTGGCTGAAGTCATCAGCATTTCTTCTGCATGCCGCAGAACCGGAAGATAAGAATGTGCCCTGGTACGGGATAGTTATTGATATTGAAAAGTGCATCGGATGCGGAAGTTGCGCTGCATCCTGCAAACTGGAGAATGATGTTCCAAAGGAACCTTTCTTCTTCCGGAACTGGGTTGAACAGTATACTGTAAAGAACGATGGAAGTGTGGAAATCCAGTCACCAAACGGAGGGATTGACGGCTTTAAGCAGACCGTACCTGATGAAGATATCTTCAAATCGTTTTTCGTTCCAAAAATGTGCAACCATTGTTCAAAATCACCATGTGAGCAGGTATGCCCGGTTGGAGCAACATATCTCAGTCCTGAGGGAATTGTTCTTGTCGATGAGAAATATTGTCTTGGTTGCAGATATTGTGTTCAGGCCTGTCCCTACGGCTGCCGGTTCATTCATCCTGTCAAGAAAGTGGCAAACAAATGCACACTGTGCTACCACAGGCTGAAGAAAGGTCTCGATCCGGCTTGCATGGAGGTTTGTCCCACAGGCGCCAGGATGTATGGTAACCTGAGGGATAAGAACAGCAATATTGTCCGGTTCCTGAAAGAACATACCACGCAGGTGCTCAGGGCTAACCTGAATACCGGCTCAAAACTTCATTATAATGAACTTAGATCGGAGGTAAGATAATATGGATCCGCATTACCAATATCTTTATGATGCCCTTACACATGTACAGGGTTACATATTCCCGAATGAGATAGACCTGCAGTGGGGTATCCTTATTGTAATCTATCCTTTTATTACCGGACTTGTGGCAGGAGCATTTATCCTTGCCTCGCTTGAAAGGGTTTTCAATGTCAGGGTACTCAAACCGACATACCAGATCGCACTTCTTACAGCCCTCTCTTTTCTCCTGGTGGCAACAATGCCTTTAATAAGTCATCTTTCACAGCCTCAGAGAGCCTACGAGATAATGACAACTCCGCATTTATCATCTGCCATGGCGATCTTCGGGTTTATATATCTCTGGTATCTTATGGTCGTCCTCCTTCTGGAGATATGGTTCGATTACAGGCCGAGCATGGCTGTCTGGGCAAGAGAGAGGAAGGGGGTAATGAAATGGGTCTACAAAATACTGACCCTGGGCCTTGACGATATATCTCCAAAAACTGTGGCATGGGATAGAAAACTCGGCTATATCATTACCGTTGTCGGGATTCCATCGGCTTTTATTTTACATGGTTACGTGGGTTTTATATTCGGATCAATAAAAGCCAATCCATGGTGGTCAACACCTCTTATGCCAATAATCTTCCTCTTTTCTGCAATGGTCTCAGGGATATCTCTCGTAATGTTTGTCTATATGGCAATTTCCTGGTTCAGGAAACAGGCAGTTGATATCAACGTGCTGGATACGATCGGGAAATTTCTATTTTCAATCCTGATCCTTGATTTTACTCTTGAAGCTCTCGACCAGGTGCAAAGGATATATGTAGCGGAGGAATCATTCGAAATAATCAAGCTGCTGGTTTCAGGGAAGCTTTACCTTACCCTTTTTATAGGCCAGGGCCTTGTTGGTACTCTCATACCTCTTATAACACTTGCATTCCTTCAGTTTTATAAAGGGAGGATCAACTTAAGAAAGACACTTTACCTGATGGTTTCTGTATTTACCCTGATTGGGGTATATTCCATGAGATGGAATGTCGTGATCGGGGGCCAGCTATTTTCAAAAAGCTTTGCGGGGTTCACCAGCTTCAAGGTGGGTCTTATTGGACTTGACGGTACCCTGATGGCAGCATTCTGGTTGATCCTGCCGATCGGAATTCTTGCATTCTTATTATGGCTGCTGCCACCCTGGAAGATGGTGGAAGAAAAGGAATGATCCGCTTCGGTCCGGGATACATGCAGGTTATAATGGGATTAGGCTAATAAAAATAGTATAACTATATGGCTGCCAGTGATAATGAATTGGAGAACCTGGAAAGGCGACTTAAATCGGTGGAGGAACACCTTTTATCTCTCGAATCGGTTCTGAACGGGAGGAATATCCCTCAGTCAGCAGCTGTGCAGAAAGCCGATGATAAATCACCTGTAAACAACCTGGCATCTGCCGATGAAGAGAGCAAAGGACTTGAATCAGCCATCGGCCGGATAGGCCTGGCCTGGCTGGGCATGATCGTACTGCTGTTCGGAATTATATTTTTTACCGAATATCTTCTTACAAAAGGCAGCCCTGTGCTTTCTGTAATAATTGGCTATCTGAGCGTTACTGCGATCTATCTCATTGCCAGTTACCTGAGAAGATCAAATCCCGGTCTGTACCTGATGTTCGGCGTAAACGGCCTTATCGTGGCATTTTACGTCACCATGCGCCTTTACTTTTTTTCTGCCGTTCCGGTCATTCAGTCAAAAACAGCTGTAATAATACTCATGCTGATCGTAATTGCTTACACTGCCTTCCTTTCGGTGCGCAGGAATATCCAGGCCTATGGCCTGCTGGCCGTCTTGTTTACACTTTTTACTGCCGTAGTAAGTGATTCGACTCATTTTATGCTTCCTCTTGTGACTTTAGCCTCGGCAGGCTCAATTTTTTATTTCTATAAAAACGGATGGAAAGCTTTGCTTGCTGTCACCGTGATTTTGTCTTATTCAGTTTTTTTCATCTGGATGTTCTCAGATCCTCCCATGAAGCATACAATGCAGCTGCTTGCTGCCCATGAGGGTGGATATCTCTATCTTTTTGCCATTGGCGGATGCTTCTCTCTTCTGCCATTATTCCGGCAAAATGGAAAGTCATCAGATGCATTCATCATAGGGATGTTCATGCTTCACGGATTACTGTTCACGATCATGCTCGGATTCGTCACTATAAGCTATTTCAAGTCAGGTTATGCGGTTCTTTATGCGGTTGTTACGATTGCATGTCTTTTATATTCAGTGATCCTGAAAGAGACATCCGAATGGAACTTTCCGCCGGCTTTTTTCGCACTGTATGGATTCATGGCAATGAGCATTTTTTTATACGGGATGGTAGGATTCCCGGATGCATATCTTCTGCTTTCCTTACAGAGCCTGATAGTGGTCTCGATAGCTTTGTGGTTCCGTAACAGGCTGATCATAATAATGAACAGTCTCCTGTTTCTGGCAATTTTGTTCATCTATCTTGCCACATCAAAATCGGTTGATGGAGCTAATTTCTCATTTGCCATTGTATCCCTTGTTTCCGCGAGGATCATAAACTGGCAGCGCGAAAGACTCATGATCAAGACTGACCTTATCCGGAACCTCTACCTTGTGATCGGTTTCTTCATGGTAATGCTTGCCCTTTTCCATGCGGTTCCGAAGCAGTTTGTGGCACTTTCATGGACTATTGCTGCCCTGCTCTATTTCGGTCTCAGCTTTGTGCTCAGGAATGTAAAATACCGGTATATGGCCCTCGGAACAATGATCTCGGCTGCGATCTATCTCTTTGTTGTGGACCTTGCACGCATAGAGGTGATCTACAGGGTACTTGCACTGCTGTTCCTTGCAATAGTTTCGATAGGTATTTCAATATACTACACCAACCGGATAAGGAAGCCCGGAGATTGATCTCATACCGGAATTTTTCCTGCAGATGTACGAACTGATGTTAAGTTCCAAAAAATCATTTTAATTTGCAGTTGTTAATTTTATAATATGAAAACTTCTCTTTTTGTTATTTTGATTTTTCTGACAGCCATAACAGGCTGCAAGTCAACAAAACCGGCAGCAGGAAAAGCTGGGGTTAAGAACCCGCCTTCTGTTTCAACGACAATTCCGGTATCAGTTCCGGTAAACTTCTCGGATCCTGATACGTGGATACTGGGCTCATTTAAAGTCGACATGCTTTATCAGCCTCCCTATTCGGAATGGTATGTCAGGGGATTTGATGAATATAAATTCTGTTCCCAGTATACTGACAGTCTGAAGATGGCGATCACACCTGATGTCACAATAAAGATTGTCATGGGTACATGGTGCCCCGACAGCAGGCGGGAGGTTCCGCGATTCATGAGAATAATGAAGATAATTGATTTTCCTGCAGACAAAGTGGAGCTTATAGGGGTCGATAATTCCAAAATTGCTCCTTTAAGGAATTTTGAATCACTTGATATCAAAAGAGTACCGACATTTATAATTTATAAAAATAATATTGAGGCCGGACGCATCATTGAGAATCCCGTGACGTCTTTAGAACAGGATATGGTAAAAATCCTGACAGGAATGAATAAAAACTAAATAGAAGTATCATGGAAGAGGTAAAATCAAATTCGGTACAAAATCTGGGAATAGCAGCTCTGATCACAGGTATAATCACTTTTGTGCTTGCAGTGATCCCCTGTGTTGGTATAATTGCCATCATACCGGGGATTATTACAATTGTACTCGCATCAGTCGGGTTGTCGCAGGCATCAAGGAACGATTCGCCAAGAGGAGTCGTTATTGCGGGCCTTATCATAGGAATAATCGCAGTAATGATCTCATTTTCGCAGATATTTATTGTGGGGAGGATAGCAAGCCATAAGGACAGGTGGCCTTCAGATATCAGGTCAGCCATAGAGGATGCACGTAATAATGTTGAAAAAGAAATGGAGAAATCAAATGTCAACATTAAGATAGAAAGCGACGGTAAAAAGATAGAGATCAATACCAATGCGGGAAAGGATGACCGTGAAAAACAGCTGGAAGATCTCGAATCGGGGAAAAAGGCTCAGAATGACACCGTTAAAAAAGAGAACAAGCCTGCTAAGTGAGTACTGGTCCGTACTGCACTCAGATCCGTACCTGAAAATTAACGTCATATTTGCCGGAGTGGTTGTTCTGGTAATGGCCTACTCCGGCATTTTTTCCCCCGACAGGAACAATTATCCTGTTGTTTGCATCCATGAAAAGATAACGGGGATGAAATGCTTCTCCTGCGGACTTTCGCACAGTTTTTCACTTATTGTCAGGGGAAGGATCAGTGAAGCTTACCGGTGGAACGCCTATGGGATGCAGGTTTTCCTCTTTTTCCTTTTGCAGCTGGTAATGAGAATAGCTTTTTCGGCATTCTATATCACGGGTAAAAATTACAGGAAGCAGCTTATTCTGTACGATATTACCGGATCAATAATTATCTTTCTTCTGGCCTTCTATCCCTTCTTCAGGCAGCTGGTTCTGGAACTTATCCACAGCCTCAGATAAATCTGACAATTCCTCTGTGTCTCTCTGTGTTTCTCTGTGTCTTCTCTGTGTTTCTCTGTGTAACAAAAAAAACTAACACTGAGGGTCACTGAGGACCACAGAGGGGCACAGAGAGCTATTCAGTTTCATTCAGTAAATCGTACAGCAGGTGACTCTCGAAGCCCTTCGATAATCCGAACCTGAGAAGTTTCCCATTCAGATCATACTGGTTCTTAGCCTTTACCTTTCTGCGCTGATGAGAAATAATATCCCTGAGTGCCGACAGATAGGTCTCATCATCAATTGATCCCAGGGCGAGGCTTATTATCTCTCCCGGAATGTTTTTCATCTTAAGGGCTGCCGATATTTTAACTTTGCCCCATTTGTTATACCTGAATTTATCCCTGACAAATGCTGAGGAATATCTCTCCTCGTCGATGAACTTCTCTTTTACCAGTTTTGAGATGATTATCCCTGCATCATTTTCACTTACTCCCCACGATGATAGCTTATGACTGATCTCACTGCGGCACATTTCCCTTCCCGCGCAAAGAGCCATTGCTCTTTTAAGGGCAATATCGGACATTGACGTTTCAGCCATTGAGCACACCTTTTATTATTCTGTCTTTCCCGTTAAGATCCCTGATTATTTCTACCTTTCCGAATCTGAATTTTTTCATCATTCCTTCCAGTTCACTTCCCATTGCCTCATTTATTTCAAAATATACTTTTCCGCCTGGTATAAGAACAGAGAGTGATATCTCAAGAAGACGACTGTAATATTTAAGCGGGTCGCCATCGGGCACAAAGAGGGCAGTGTGAGGCTCAAATCCGGTCACATTCCTGTGCATAATGTTTTTCTCTGATTCCCTTACATATGGCGGATTGCTGACGATTATCCCTGCAGGAGCCAGCGATGAGGGAACAGGCTCCATCAGGTCTGAAACCAGGAAAGCTATCCTTACCCCGTTAAGCTCTGCATTTTCCCCGGCTAAAGTGATAGCTTCCGGGGAGATATCAGTCGCGAAAATTGTTGTTCCGGGAAGGTTTTTTCCAAGGGCAATGGCAATACACCCGGATCCGGTAGCAAAATCAATTATCCTTCCGCGGAAGCTGGTATTCTCTTTTATTATCAGGTCCACAAGCTCCTCTGTCTCCTGACGAGGTATCAGAACATCAGGATTTAGTTTGATAGTGTTTCCATAAAATTCAGTCTCGCCAAGAATATACTGGACCGGCTTTCCTGTTTTAAGTTCGTTAATGATTTCGGAGATCCGGTTCCTGATCTCAGGCGGAATAATAAAGCCGGGTTCTGCAAGATAATGCAACCTGTTCGTTCTGAAAAGGGTCTTTATAATAATATTTGTAACCGAATCGATCTCTTTTTCGTAATAGAGGTCTGAAAGCTCCCTGCGAAGGAGTTTCCTGATATCTGTTATAGTTTGTACATTAATGCTCACAAATCAAATTTAGCATTTTGGGAGAAATGTCAGAGAACCGCTCGAAGAAATATATGCTCAGGTGTCTGGACCTTGCAGCAAAGGCTGAAGGTTTGACCTATCCCAACCCGATGGTGGGGGCCGTACTCGTCCATGATGATAAAATAATCGGAGAGGGATATCATCTCAAGTCCGGCGGGCCGCACGCAGAGGTCATTGCCATAGATTCGGTAAGAGATAAATCACTTTTACCAGATTCTGAATTGTTTGTTTCACTTGAACCATGTTCTCATTTTGGCAAAACACCTCCATGCACGGACCTCATAATTGAGAAGCGGATACCCAGAATAATTATCGGCACCTCAGATACGAGCATGCATGTAGCAGGCAATGGAATAAAAAAACTGACCGACAGCGGGAGAGAGGTCGTTACAGGCGTGATGGAGAAGGAATGCAGGAGGATCAACAGGAGATTTTTTACATTTCACGAGAAAAAAAGACCATACATTACCCTTAAATGGGCGCAGAGTGCTGACGGTTTTATGGATATCGTAAGAGCTGCAGGCTCCGCTGCCGGACCTCACTGGATATCAGGTAAGCCCGAAAGGGTCCTTGTTCATAAATGGCGGTCGGAGGAACAGGCGATACTTGTGGGAGCAGGCACTGTCCGCAACGATAACCCATTACTTAATGTCAGATACTGGTCTGGAGCGGATCCTCTTAAGCTTATCCTGAGCAATTCGGGTGAGCTCGGTAAATATTTGACTTTGAATGAAACAAATGGTACGGTAATTGTGTTTACAGGGATGCGGGGAGAAAAATCCGGGAATGCTGTCCTTGTAAAACTCAGGGAAGATACACCGGCAGCCATGCAAATTGCCGATCATCTTTACAAGCAGGGTATTCAATCGCTGCTGATCGAGGGAGGAGCAAGAGTGCTGGAACATTTTATTTCTTCCGGTATATGGGATGAAGCAAGGATCTTCACAGGGAAAGCTGATTTTAAAAATGGAATTAAGGCGCCGGCAGTCACGGGAAATTTTTATGCTGGTTCGGATTTTGAATCAACCAGGCTCGAGGCCTTTATGAATGATCAATGCTGATGCTTATTCCATTGACAATTTGCATAATTATATGTATTTTTGGGTTTGATTGAAAATAACCGTTTAAGAATATTAACTATGAAGAAGAGAGTGTTCATTTTAGCGTCAATTTTTGCGCTCGCAACATTAACCGTTTTTGGTCAGAGCGCCAAAAAGTTCTTCAAGGCAGGAAATGAATTTGTCGATAACAACAAGTACGAAGATGCAATTGCACAATTTACAAGCGCAATTGGTCTTGATCCCTCAAACGATGACTATTATTCAGCCAGGGGGAGCGCGTACGAAAATCTGAAGAAATTCAATGAGGCTTATGCCGACTATGAGAAAGCTCTTGTTTTCAAGCCTAAGGAGGTAACCTATGTAGTTGCCCTCGGAAGAGTCTGCAATTCCCTTGGAAAATTCGCGGAGGCGCTGGTCCTTCTCGACAAGGCATCCGGGATGGATAAGCGAAATGCATCTATCTATCCTCAAAAGGTCATAACGTTAATGGGGCTGGAGAAGTATGACATGGCTCTGCGGGCATCTGATACGGCAATACTTATGAAGGATGATGCCATGAACCATTTTTACAGGGGGCAGGATTATGTTAAGCTGAATAATGATGCTCTCGGGAAGAAAGAATTTGAAAAGGCGATCTCAAAAGACAAGAGCATGGTGGATGCAAGGCTTGCCCTGGCCGATCTTCTGATCAGGAACAACAATCCGCAGGAGGCAACGAACCAGATCAATCTGATACTTGCCACCGATGATAAAAACACGCAGGCCTATATCATCAGAAGCGAGATATACAAAAAGAACCTTGACTACCCGAGTGCAATAAACGATGTTTCGAAGACTATCCTGATCGATCCGAATAATCCTGAATATTACCTTATCAGGGGTAAATATTACCAGGAATTCAATCAGCATACAAGCGCCATATCCGATTTCTCAAAATACATCACGCTTAAAGGAGACAACCCGGAGGCATATTTTGCAAGGGCAAAATCATACGAGGAGATGCAGAATTTTGACAAGGCGATGGATGATTATGTGAAGATCACGGCCCTCTCGGAATATGATATGAGAGCCAGGAAGATGCTTAAGGATGCTCAGACAAGGGTTTATGAAATGAACAGGGAAAAGGATCCTCCTGAGGTCAGCCTTACTTCACCGGTACCGACTGCCGACAATACCATCCAGGTGAGAGGTGATGTGAACACTATCACAATAACGGGAAAGATAAAGGAGAAAAGCAAAATTGACGCATTTCTTATAAATGACCAGAAGGTACTCTATGGTGAAAAGAAAAACGGGGAATATGATTTCATAGCAAACATCGATGTCACCGGGAAAGATGCTCTTTCAATACTGGCGAGGGATGAATATAACAATGAAAAGACGATCAATTTCAAACTGTTCAGGACAGAAACCAATCCGCCCAAGATAACGATAGTATCTCCTTATACTTCCGATGATGGACAGGTAATGCTTGAGGCAGTAAAACCAACCCTTTTCATTGAAGGAAAGATATCGGATGAGAGCCAGATAAAATCGATAGATATCGGAGGGGTGATAGCCAGCTACAGGAGGGATCAGCTCAACCCGGAGTTCACGGCCAGCATTGATATAGCAAACATCAATAAATTTACCGTCACCGCTGAAGACATATACGGCAACAAGCAGGAGACTGAATTTACAATCAACAGGGAGGGCGCCCTTCTTGCCCAGAACAACCCGATGGGTAAAACATGGGTGGTGTTCATTGAGAACTCAAGTTACGAGACTTTCGCAAGCCTCGACGGCCCGATCAAGGATGTAAGTACTGTCCAGCGTGCTCTGGCCAACTACCAGGTCAGCAATGTCATTCATAAGAAAGACATGACAAAGTCCGAAATGGAGAAATTCTTTAATATTGAACTCCGCGATCTCCTGAAGACCAACCAGGTCAAGTCACTGCTCATCTGGTATGCCGGTCATGGAAAATATATCAACGACGTCGGTTACTGGATACCGGTTGATGCAAAAAGGGATGATGAGTTCACCTATTTCAACATAAACGCCCTTAAGGCAGGGATGCAGAGTTATACCGAGCTCGTTCACACGCTTGTCATTTCAGATGCATGCGAATCCGGACCAAGCTTCTACCAGGCAATGAGAGGGGGAAATGAAGAGCCTACCTGCGACAATGTACAGGCAACGGCATTCAAATCGGCACAGGTATTTACCTCTGCAGGCTATGAACTGGCTGTTGACAATTCACAATTTACCCAGACATTTGCCAATACTTTAATAAATAACAAAAATGCCTGCATACCTATCGAAACTATAGTGAAGACAGTCACAGCCGCAGTCGCAAATAATAATCAGCAGAAACCTCATTTCGGGAAGATCGCCGGGATGCAGGACGAGAACGGCACATTCTTCTTTATTGCAAAATAGATTTTTATGTCAGATAACAGATTTAACCACAGCCGGGCAGGTTTTCTTGTCTGGCTTCTGGTTTTTATAATGGCTTCAGCTGTGCCTGCCGAGGCACAGAAATATTTCTTTGATAATTATAGCGTCAAGCAGGGGCTGAGCGAACAGAAGGTCTATACGATCTTTCAGGATTCAAAGGATTATATCTGGCTTGGAACTGCAAATGGAGTTTCGCGCTTTGACGGAAGAGAGTTTGATAATTTCACATCAAGGAACGGACTTGCAACAGGCGGTGTAAAGTGTATCCGGCAGGATTCAAAAGGCGATATCTGGTTTGGTCATCTTAATGGCGGTATAAGCCGTTTCAACGGCCAGAAATTTGAACAGGCTGTCTTTGATTCTATAACATTTACAGGAGATGTTACAAGCATCGCTGCAAAGGATTCGAGCCTCTGGTTTACCTCAATCAGCGACGGAGCAATCCTTGCCGAGTTCCCTGTAAAGGATGTTAAGCACATCAGGGCAAAACAGTTCAGGGGAAAGGACGGGCTTAGCGATCAGGTTTCAGGTTCAATCCTGAACAGGGCCGGGGAGTTTATCTGTATTGCAGATGTGGGAATGAGGAGATATAATCCAGCGGAAAAGAAGTTCGAAAACTACCGGATGCCCCATATGACAACCTATTTCAGTACCATCTGCATTCTTAATGATTCAAAGGGGAATATCTGGTTTGGCACCTATAATGGAGGGCTCTATAAATATATTCTGTCGGAAAGCAGGATGGAATTCTTCGATCTTCCAAAACTTGGGGTGAAAAGCAATACTGTAAATTGCCTGGCAGAAGACAGCAGGGGAAGGATATGGATCGGAACATGGGGCGGAGGGATTGCAGTAACAGAAGGCGACAGCCTGAGAAGATTCAATGAGAGCAACGGGCTTAAAGCTTCAAAAATATATGACATCCTGGAGGACATTGAAGGAAATATCCTGATCGCGGACCAGACTAACGGTCTTACTATTTATAAGGGAGATGCTTTTGTGACTATCAACGAAAAAGAGATACTTCCTGATCCTAATGTTAATGCAATCACCGAGGATGAGACCGGAGCTACCTGGTTTGGCACCAATGCAGGTGTTGTCAGATTCTGGTCCGGAACAAACAAAAAACCGGTCGTTTATAACCAGGAAAAAAGCTCGATCTCAAATGAGATCAAGTTCTTCAGAAAAGACAGGGATGGTAATATCTGGCTGGGAACCAACGGTGAAGGTGTGGTGCTTTTTAATGTGAAAAAGGAGAGGTTTGAATCACAGCCTTACATTAACTCGACACTCTATCGTGATGGTATAGTCACCGCCATGGAGATCGATAAACAAAACCATTTATGGGTTGGTACGCTTGAGGGTGTGGCCGTTGGAACGATTGGCGAGAACAACTTCCAGAGATACACACTTCTCGATAGTCTTACTGTCAGCAGGATAACAGCACTTTATTGCGATCCTAAAGGCAATATGTGGGTAGGTACAGAGCCCAAGCCAGGGAAACCCGGACTTATCAGGTACGATCCGGTGAAGCAGCATTTTTACCCGGTTGCCTCGCTCCAGGGAGTCTTTCCCAAATCATTCATAATGGACAGGAGAGATATTCTCTGGATAGGTACCGGTGAAGGATTGATCGCCTTCAGGAATGACTCAGTTCTTTTTACAGTTACTCAGGCTGACGGTCTGTTGTCGAATAACATCAATCTTCTTGCCGATGCTGGTGACGGAAGCATTTATATCGGTACAAATAATGGGCTTAACAGGTATTTCCCTGATACAAAACGGATATACTCCTATACTGAGAGAAACGGGTTTACAGGAATTGAAACACGTCAGAATGCGGTCTATAAGACAGCTTCAGGGGACCTGTGGTTTGGAACAGCTAATGGTGCATCACAGTTGCGCCAGTCGCGGTTGTACACTAAGGGACTCGACCCGCTTACCCATATTATGGGAATGCAGGTGAATTATGAAACAAGGAATATGATCGCCGGAATGAAGCTGAACTTCAAGGAGAGATCTATACTTTTTGACTATTACAGTATATGCCTCACAAATCCTGATGTTGTCAGATACAAGGTCAAACTCGACGGAGCCGATAATGACTGGCGCCCGGTGACCGACCAGACACGAGCCATCTATTCGGCTCTGTCTCCGGGTAAATATACCTTCAACGTTATTGCACGCAACAGTGAGGGCTTATGGAATAAAAACCCGGTCAGATTTCATTTCATAATTAAACCTCCGTTCTACCAGACATGGTGGTTTATCCTTCTTACGATCTTTGTCATAGTTGTCCTTGTAATAACCTACATTCAGATAAGGGAGCAAAACCTGATAAAGGAAAAGATCATTCTTGAAGAAAAGGTGCGGGAAAGAACGGCCGAGGTCGTCCAGAAAAGTCAGATAATCGAAGAAAAGAACAGGGATATTACCGCCAGTATAAGGTATGCAGAAAGGATCCAGCGGGCAATGCTTCCAAACATTGAATCATACCAGGAAACATTTGTGCTGTACCTTCCCAAGGATATTGTAAGCGGTGATTTTTACTGGATGTACGATAACGGGGATTATCTTTTTCTTGCTGCAGTTGACTGTACTGGCCATGGTGTGCCCGGTGCTTTCATGTCAATTATAGGGCATAATTCACTTAACAAGGTTGTAAGGGAGTATGGCCTTATCAGGCCGGCTGCAATTCTTGACCAGCTGAATATTGAAGTTAACAAGGCGATCCTTCTGAGCCAGGAAAAAGGTATAAATGACGGGATGGACCTGACCCTGATAGTACACAACAGGAAAAATTCCACGATAGAACTGGCCGGTGCCTATAACCCTCTCTACCAGGTAAGGAATGGCGAAGTGATCGTTCATAAAACCGACAGGTTTGCAATTGGAATGGCTACGCTCGAGCAGAAGAAGACATTTTCAAACATCAGCGTCGATATAAAGCCCGGAGATATGCTATATATGTGCTCTGACGGATATGCCGACCAGTTCGGTTCGCCGGAGATCAAAAAGTTCAAAACGGTCAATATTAAGAAAGTACTTGGTGAGATCTGGAACCTGCCGGTACAGGAACAAAAAGTAAGACTTGAGAAGGAGATAATGGACTGGAAAGGAGAACTGGCGCAGGTTGACGATATAATGTTTATTGGTACAAGGATACCGGGCTAGAAGATCCTCGCTATGCTGCGCGGATCATCGATCCATCCTCCATAGGACTTAAGGTATCCGATCACCTCTTCAGGTGTATCGACCACCTCCCAGATCACTTTATGTTCCGATTTAAGGAAGTGGCCAGTGATCATTTGATCGAGAAAATCGATCAGTGGTCTGTAATAATTGTTGGTATTAAGAATAACTACCGGACCTTTAAATATCCCCAGCTGCTTGAGGGTTATCGCTTCAGTGAGCTCTTCAAGGGTCCCAATACCGCCGGGAAGTGCTACAACAGCATCGGATATCCCGAACATCTTCCTTTTTCTTTCACCCATGTCGCTGGTAACGATCATCTCCCTGACATCACGATGATCCCATCCCTCTTTCTTCATGAATTCCGGAATCACTCCGGTAATATTTCCTCCGGCAGCCAGGACTGAATCGGCAAGCTTACCCATCAGCCCAATGCCTCCTCCTCCGTAAATAACATCCATACCGGAAGATGCAAGAAGTGTCCCCAGCCTTGAAGCTGCTGCAGAAAAAACGCCGTCTATCCGGTTACTCGAGGAAGCAAAGATGCATATCTTCATGGTGCGATAATAAAAAAGCCGTCCCAGCCCGGCCGAACGGCATCCAATATTGATAAGTCATTAATTAAATGAGGGCATTGAGCTTTGTAAGAAAATTGTTTTTCGGAACTGCACCTATCTGCTTGTCGGCAACCTGTCCATTCTTAAAAAACAAGACAGTAGGAATATTACGGATACTGTACTTAACAGATACATTCGGACTGTTGTCAACATCACATTTCACAATAAGAGCCTTACCTTCATACTCCTTTGCCATCTCCTCAACAAAGGGTGCGATCATTCTGCACGGGCCACACCACTCAGCCCAGAAATCAACCATCACAGGCTTGTCAGATTTGAGAACTATTTCATCAAAATTTGTGTCATTAACTTCCAGTGCCATAGTATCCAGTATTTAAATCTCTCGGGTAAATAATGAGCTGCAAATATAGCTAATTAACTTTATAATCTATACTTGGGTGATCATCGAGATAGGAAATCAGTTCATTATTCAACCTTACCCTGATGCTCCTTGAGAACATCGGCAAGGAAACTTTTTCGCCGAGGTCATAGAACAGGAATTTCAGCTCGGTCGATCCTTTATTTTCCTTTATCAGGGCCGACAATTCATTTATAAGCTCAGTTGTCACTTCGTCAGCGCTTACCCTGATAGTAACAGATCTGATGAGTTCATCTTTTACACTTGAAAGAAGATTGATGGATTTAACCCTGAATTCCAGCTCATCCTCTTTGTACATGCGCTTCTGAACCCTGCCTTTTACAAGCAGGTAATAACCGGTAGTAAAGTACTTGCTGTATTCAACAAAATCCTTATCGAACATCATGAACCTGAATGAATCGGTATAGTCCTGCAATGTAAAGGATCCATAAGGTTTCCCGTTCTTTCCTATCCCGTTCTTGGTATCTATTACCATCCCGGCTACCACTACATCAGTGTCGGCGAAATCCCTCAGGTTCTGCAGCTCGGCAAGGTTGGCTGTGGCAAATGTATTGATCTCAAGCTTAAAATCATCCAGCGGATGAGATGACAGATATATTCCGATAACTTCTTTTTCCCTGTTGAGCTTTTCGAGTTTCGGCCACGAGGGGCATGGAGTGGGTTCAGGCTTGAGGATGCTGAAGCCGCTTCCCTCGCCGAAGAGAGTATTCTGCCTGGAGCTTTTCCCTGTCTTGAGATTGTTGCCAAACCTGATGAGGCTTTCGATGAAACTTGATCCTTTCTGATCGAGCGAGAAATATTGTTCCCTGCTGATCTCCGGGAAACAGTCGAATGCACCGGCTACCGCCATCGCCTCGAGGTTTTTTTTGTTCAGGGCATTCAGATTGACCCTCTCAGCCAGATCATAGATATCCTTGTAAAGACCATTTTTCTCCCGTTCTTCTATAAGCTGAAGCACCGCGCTTTCACCCACACCTTTTATTGCACCGAGTCCGAACCTGATATTACCATCCTTATTGACCGTGAACTTCACCATGCTTTCATTAATATCAGGACCCAGGACAGCCATACTCATGCGCCTTGTCTCATCCATGAAGGTCGTTATCTTCTTGATATCACTAATGTTCCTGCTAAGAACCGCTGCCATATACTCTGCCGGGTAATGAGCTTTAAGGAAGCCGGTCTGGAATGCGATAAGCGCGTAGCAGGTTGAATGGGATTTATTAAAAGCATATTGTGCAAAATGTTCCCAGTCGCCCCATATCTTGTTTACTGTGGCTTCTTCGTGACCATTCCTGCTGCACCCCTCAAGAAACAGTGCTTTCATCTCATCCATCAGCGACTTCTTTTTTTTGCCCATCGCCTTCCTGAGAGAATCGGCCTGCCCCTTGGTAAACCCTGCCAGCTCCTGTGAAAGAAGCATCACCTGCTCCTGGTATACCGTAATGCCATACGTATCGTCGAGGTATTTTTCCATTACCGGGATCTCGTATGGTATCTCTTCCTGTCCATGCTTTCGTCTGATGAATTCCGGGATATATTCCATAGGGCCTGGCCTGTAAAGGGCATTCATTGCTATCAGGTCCTCCAGCCGGTTGGGCTTGAGCTCCCTGAGGTATCGTTTCATTCCCGTCGATTCAAACTGGAATATGCCGGTTGTTTCTCCGTTACTGAAAAGCTCAAAAGTCTTCCTGTCGTCAAGAGGAAGATCTTCCAGATCGATAATTATACCTCTGCTCCGCTCAATATTCTCAATGGCATCCCTTATTATTGAGAGGGTTTTCAACCCGAGAAAATCCATTTTCAGCAGTCCTATCGACTCAACGTGGTTACCCTCATACTGGGTGACATATAGTTCCGTATCCTTTGCTGTGCTCAGCGGGACATAGTTATCCAGTGAGTCCCTGCCAATTATGATACCACAGGCATGCACACCTGTCTGCCTTACAGATCCTTCAAGCACCTCTGCATACTTTAATGTCTGTGAGATGAGCTTGTTGGAAGAATCCCTGTCCCTTGCAAGCTCAGGAACTTCGGAATAGGCCTGGGAAAGAGTCATCCCGGGTTTTTCAGGAATGAGCTTTGCAAGCCTGTCTGCATCTGAAAGAGGCAATTTCTGAACTCTGGCAACATCCCTTATAGCCATCTTGGCACCCATGGTTCCGAAGGTAATGATATGTGCTACCTTATCATGCCCATATTTATTCACAACATATTTCAGGACATCCTCTCTGCCATCCTCATCAAAATCGATATCTATATCCGGCATCGATATCCTGTCGGGATTGAGAAATCTTTCAAAGAGGAGACCGTATTTCAGGGGATCGATATCCGTAATGCGCAGGCAGTAAGCAACCACAGAACCGGCTGCTGATCCTCTGCCCGGGCCGACCGAAACGCCCATCTCCCTTGCTGCCCTGAGAAAATCCTGCACAATAAGGAAGTAAGCAGGAAACCCCATCTTGGCTATGGTCTCGAGTTCAAAGTCGATCCTGTCGGTAAGTTCTTGTGTAATTGTTCCCCATCTCTCTTCAGCACCCTTGTATGTAAGGGACCTGAGATAATCATCTTTGGAGTTAAAATCCGGCGGGATAATGAAATCAGGCATTATCGGGTCGTGGTCGAGTTTGTACTTTTCGACCTTGGCCACAACCTCTGCAACATTTTCAATAGCTTCAGGAATATCGCTGAAAATCTTCATCATCTCCTCCTCCGTCTTGACAAATTCCTGCTTGGAGTATCTCAAACGGTTGGGATCATCGAGATCCTTTGCGGTATTGATGCAGATCAGGCGGTCGTGAGCTTCAGCATCTTCAGCATTGACAAAGTGGACATCATTGGTTGCTATGATCTTTACCTTGTATTCTGCCGACAGTTTGCGGAAAGCTTCTATCACCTTTTGCTGCTGGGGGAATGCCGAACGGTCTGCTTCGGGGTCGTATGTCTCATGCCGCTGTATCTCAAGATAGAAGTCATCCCCGAAAATGGAGAGATAACTTTTCAGCGCTTCTGCTGCGGAGGAAAGAGTGCCGTTAAGCACTTCATCCGATATCTCACCGGCAAGACATGCTGATGATGCTATCAGTCCTTCACTGAACTGCCTCAGGAGAGATTTATCTACCCTTGGTTTATAATAGAAGCCTTTCGTCCATGCAATTGATACAAGCTTGATCAGATTTTTGTAACCTGTCAGATTTTTGGCAAGGAGGATCAGGTGATCACCCGATCTGTCTTCCTTTCCGCTTTTATCTTCGATGGACCCTTTGGCAACATAGATTTCGCATCCCAGGATCGGCTTGATCCCCTTTTTTGTGGCATGGCTATGGAACTCCTTTGCCCCGAACATATTCCCGTGATCCGTAATGGCAAGCGCTTCCATCCCGTTTGCCTTGACCTTTTCGATCAATGCAGTTATGGATGATGCGCCATCAAGGATTGAATACTGTGTGTGGACATGGAGGTGGGAAAAAACAGCCATATTCGGGAATTACTTTTAGTGTCGGAACGGTTAGCAAAAATAGCTAAAAATCCGGTTGGAAATTTATTCCTGTCATTCACCTGAAGCTGAAAATTTTTTTGTTATTTTTGGAATAAGTTTAAGTATTTATCATTCAGATCTTTTTGCATAACAATCAATAAATAGGAATTACATTATTCCCATTTTTGAAATGCCTGACCCAATTTAAAAGTTATGAAAAAACTTCTGTTGTCATTGTTCGTATTCTTTGTTTTTTTACTGCAAGCAATATCCCAGCAGAAAATAATTACCGGTAAAGTTACCATCTCTGAAGATCAGCTTCCTGTAATTGGGGCAACGGTCATAGTCAAAGGAGAAAAAAGTGGTGTTGTCACAGACGTGCATGGGATATACTCAATTTCGGCTCGGGAGGGAGATACCCTGAAATTCAGTCGTAATGACATAAAGAGTGCTGAAGTTGCAGTAGGAAAATCTGATCTTTGCAATGTTGAACTTGGTTATGAACAGCGATATAAAGTTGCAGTTGGTTATGGTACCCGGATAAGGTCAGAAATTACTTCAAGTATTACAAAGGTTGACGGAGAAAGCCTTAAAGATATTCCGGTTCCAACTATTGAACAGGCACTTCAGGGTAAATCGGCCGGTGTCTTCATTGAGTCCGTTAATGGGAAAGTGTCAGGGACTGCAATAATGAGAATACGTGGTTTATCATCTATCAACGCTGACCAACAGCCACTTTTTGTCGTAGATGGTATTCCAATTACTACAGCAGCACTCAATAAACTCGGTGCTCCAATTAATCCTCTAAACTCAATAAACCTGAATGATATTGAATCAGTGGAAATATTAAAGGATGCCGCCTCTTCTGCAATTTATGGTTCGAGAGGCAGCAACGGTGTTATCCTTATTACCACGCGGAAAGGAATTAACGGTAATTCCAAGCTTGATTTCACAATCCGGAGCGGCTTTAATGAAGCCTCTCACAAGAGAGAATTCATGAACTCGTCAGAATATATTTCATACTTCCGGGAGGCAGCCGTCAACGGAGATAAACAAATTGATCTGAATAGTGGTTATCCGGTCGGCACCAGCAAATTCCTGCAGAATTATGTCGAATCATCGCTTAAAACATTATCGGGCTGGGCTGGAGAACTTGATGGAAGCGGAAATTACCTGGGATCTGAAGTCAGCACTGACTGGCAAGACCAGGCACTTCAGCGAGGAGGTATTTTCGCAGTTGATCTGTCGGCCAGCGGAGGTAATGATAAAATGAAATACTATGCCAGCGGATCATATAACAAAACAGATGGTATCCTTGTCTCAAACGGTATTGAACAATTCTCAGGCAGACTTACTGTCGATGATAAAATAAGCAAACATGTCGAAACCGGACTTTCTCTAAGCCTTAGCAGGTCAAAAATTGATCAGGTTTCAGCCGACGACTCCTACTCCAGCCCGATGCAGACTGTATCTCTTTCACCAGTCACACCTGTTCGTGACAACAGCGGAAATCTTTATGACATACCGGTGACGACTTATTATAACCCTCTTATTGATGTTGAACAGTCTTCGAAGAACATAATAGAGTACAGGTCGCTGGTCAATGGCTACCTGTTGTTCAATATAATAAATGGGCTGAAGTTCAGAAATGAACTGGGGTTCGATCTCTACAACCTCAATGAGAATGCACGTTACGGAGAGAATACAGAAATGGGTAAGAATAGAAACGGTTTTGGTTTTTCAAACAGTGTACAGAGCCAGAATATTAACGCGAAATCCTATCTGGATTTTCATAAGAGCTTTGGAAAGATAAATACAAACGCCATACTTGGAACTGAAATGCAATACACAGATATTGAAAATCTGTATGCTGAGGGTGAGCAATATCCCCTTGATGCATTCAGGACACTGGCTGGAGCTGGGTTAATTACTGATGCAACAGGTACACTTACGAGATATAGTTTTTTATCTTATTTTTCAAGAATAAATTTCGATTACAGTTCAAAATACCTGCTTACCCTCTCAGGGCGTGTTGACGGTTCATCAAGGTTTGGTGCAGATAAAAGATACGGATTTTTTCCTGCTGCATCAATAGGATGGATCATTACCAGGGAGAATTTCCTGACTGATAATAATACGATCAACTATCTTAAAGCAAGGGCCAGCTATGGACTGACTGGCAATTCCGGGATCCCCGACTTCGGACATTTGGGACTATATGGTACAGGGAGCTATAACAGCCATTCAGGTCTGGTCCCGGTGCAAATCCCAAACCCGGGACTGGGATGGGAATCAACCCGACAGTTTGATGGCGGTATCGATTTTGGCTTATTCAGGAGCCGGATCACAGGAGAGCTTGATTTTTATATCAAGAGGTCATGTGACCTGCTTCTTTATGAACCAGCGCCGGAAACATCGGGTTATGATACCCAGATGAAGAATACAGGAAGTATTCGGAACAAAGGGATTGAATATGTCATTAATTCAGCCAACTTCACCGGCAGATTCTCATGGATCACCAACCTGAACTTCTCCTGCAACAATAACAAGGTTCTCAACCTGGGTGGACAGACAATTCTTAATTCTGGAAGCGCATGGTCAATGAACGTTGCAATGCCTGGCGAACCGATCGGAGTTTTCTATGGCGCCCAGTATGCTGGAGTTGACCCAGGCAATGGTGATGCACTCTGGTACATAAACGCGAAGGATGCCAACGGGCATATAATTAACCCCGGGACTACAACAAACGATTTTACAAAAGCCAATTCTATTGTCCTGGGTGATCCCACGCCCAAATATATGGGTGCAATAACCAATACATTTGGATTCAAGGGAATTGAGCTGACATTCACATTCCAGGGTGTTGCAGGCAACAAGATCCACCTTATCGGCGACCAGTGGATGGCTTCGAATGGTGCTGTTTTAGACAATCAGCTTACCTCACAACTAGGTAGCTGGAAAAAACCTGGTGATATTACGGATGTACCTGAGGCAAGGTTTGGCTGGCATAACGGAGATCAGAGTTTTAGCAGCAGGTATCTTTCGAATGGGTCCTATCTGAAGCTGCGTAGTCTGATTCTCAGCTATGAATTGCCAAAAAATGTGGTGAAAAAGATAAGACTCGACAAAATCAGACTTTTTATCCAGGGAGAGAACATTTTCACTTTTACGAAGTACCTGGGATGGGACCCGGAAGTATCGACTGATTTTTATAATAATAATATCACCTCAGGTTGTGATTTATATTCAGCTCCCCAGCCAAGAACTTTTATTGTCGGCATAAATATTGGGTTATGACAATTTCAGTCAATATGAAGAGATTTCTCATCATAATAATAGTAATTGCACTCCTGCCTTTTTTTTCAGGATGTGGCAAACTACTTGATCTTGAGCCATCACAAAATATTAGTGAAGAAGTCGCCCTCAGTTCAGACAAGAATGTGAAAAGTGTTCTTTTAGGGGCATATTCACTTTTTGCACAACCTGGTATTTACGGAGGAAATCTTCTCAGAAATGCCGAACTGCTGGGCGGTAACGGTGAGATCCAGTGGAGCGATACATCAAATTCAGATCCGCTTCAGATCTTTAACAAAACTATGATTGCCACAAATTCTGATGCACAGTATCAGTGGTATAATTCCTACCAGGTTATAAGTTCAGTAAATAATGTTCTGAGCGCTCTTGGTGTTGTAAACAAAACAGATCGCGACAGCGTTGAAGGAGAGGCATTGTTCCTTCGCGGATTAATGTACTTCGATCTTATCCGTTTTTTTGCACAGCAATACAAATTCGGTGTAACAAATGACCAGTCAGGAGTACCGCTCGTTCTGACTCCTACCCGTGCCATAACAGGGGAAAGCTATGTGGGTAGAAATACTTTAGATGAGGTTTATAATCAGGTTATTATTGATCTTTCAACCGCGGCTGCAAAACTACCTACGGATAATGGAGTATATGCCACCAGGGGAGCAGCAAATGCCCTTCTTGCAAGAGTTTACCTGCAGAAGGGAGATTATGTCAATGCAAGGGCTGCAGCTGATTCTGTGATCGTTTCAGGAATGTATTCACTGCTTCCTGAATATGCGAGTATCTTCAATAACGACAACAATTCATCGGAAGATATTTTTGCCACCCAGATTTCACCGCAGAACCGTCCAAATTCAATGACAGAATTCTTCTCGGTACCGGGATCCGGAGGGAATGGTGATATTGAGATTCTTGACGAACATTTGAACCTTTATCCTGCCGGCGATGCACGGAAAGACCTGTTCTTCATCTGGAACAGCCAGTGGAGGTGCGGAAAATGGAACAACCAGTTTGGTGTCGTGAACCTTATCCGCCTTGCAGAAATGTATCTCATAAGGGCTGAATGCAATATCAGGATCGATCCGACAGGAACCACCTTTGCAGGAGCATCAGCCCTGGATGATTTTAATACAATACATACCAGGGCCGGACTGGCTGCATCACCCGTTGTCAGTCTTGATACCATCATTTACGAAAGAAGGCTCGAGCTTGCTTTTGAAGGATTCAAGATCCACGACGTACGGCGCCTCCACGAAAATGTCACCTCATTTCCTTACAACGATCCTCATCTTGTTATGCCAATACCTGCACATGAAATTGAGGCAAACCCGGCAATTAAAAATCAGCAGAACGAAGGGTATTAAGCTTTCAGTACATTACTCAACAGCTGCTATTATGACTGCCGTTTTTTTCATTCATGATGAATTTTTTATCAAAAGTTATCTTATCTTTGCACCCACAATTTTTAAAAGTAGGTTTATTAATAAAGCGTAAAATTTAATGGCAGTTAAAATCAGATTAGCTAGGAAAGGCCGTAAAAAACTGGCCTACTACCACATTGTGGTAGCTGATAGCAGGTCGCCACGGGATGGCAGATATATTGAAAGGATCGGAACCTATAATCCGGTCACTGACCCGGCCACTATTGAACTTGATTTCAATAAGGCACTGGGTTGGCTGCAGAATGGCGCACAACCTACAGAGACATGCAGGGCTATCTTATCGTACAAAGGAGTTCTAATGAGAAAACATCTTCTCGAAGGTGTCAAAAAAGGTGCATTCGATGAAGCTGAAGCTGAAAAACGTTTCAACGACTGGGCGAAGCAGCAGGAAGAAAAGATCGAGTCAAAGAAATCACGGCTTGAAAAAGTTGCTGACGATGACAAGATGAAACGTGTTGAGGCTGAGAAGAAGATCAACGAGACACGAAGTGAAGAACTTGCAAAGAAAAATGCCGAACAGGCAGCCAAAGCTGCTGCTGCTGAAACTTCCGTTGAACAGGAAACTCCTGTCGCAGATGTTCAGGCCGATGCCGTAGCTCCGGAAAGTACACCGGAAGAGAAAGCACCGGAACAGGTTTAAGGTAAATATGGATCGGCGACCCGATGGCTCGCATGAAAACCATATTGCTTGGCAAAATCAAGAAGATCAACGGTTTTGAGGGAACCGTAACAGTAAGAACCGACAGGAACTTTTCTGGAAAATTACCCCAAACGGAATCACTTTTCCTTGAAATAGACGGAAGAGCGGTTCCGTTTTTTTTAAAGTATATAGAACATTTCCCCGACGGTTCAGTACGTATGAAATTTGAAGATTACGATTCATACGAGAAGGTGAAAGAATTTATAGGCTGCAATGTTCTTCTTCCTTCATCCCTGAACGAAGCTGAAGATGAAAGCGGGTCGGGAGACCTTGTTGGATTCAGGGTACTGAATGAAAACGGATCTGATATCGGACAGATAGCCGAACTGATAAAAAATCCCGGACAATTTATTTTGCGTGTCACAGATGATAAAGGCAAAGAGATCCTTTTGCCCCTGCATGAAGATCTCATAGTCGAAATTGATCCGGAACTCAAACAAATCAGGATGATCATTCCAGATGGTCTGATCGGATTGAACGGATGATTCACCTTATTTTCAGTATGGAGGTTTAATAATTCCTTCAACCACAGAAAGAATAACCGCAGAGGCCGCAAAGTCCCGATTATCATCGGGAAACGCAGAGGTCGCAGAGATATTTTTTATTTATTTCAATCTCTGCGCTCTCCGCGTATAATCTCTGTGTTCTCTGCGGTTAAAAAGTAAATTGATAAACTTTTCATTTTGATTGTTTGCAACGTTCCGGAAATTAATCCGTCTTTTACTGAAACCGGCAATCAAATATTAATCCATATACAATGAAAAAACTGATCAATTCATCATTATTTGTGCTTGCTGTCACGATTCTGACAGCCGGTTACACAAAGGGGCAGACAGGAAAAGAGACAAGAAATGTATCAGACTTCAATGAAGTTAACTTTGGTATTGCAGGCAACCTTTATATCAAATTCGGCACTGCATTCAGTGTTGTTCTTGAAGGGGATAAGGAGTACCTGGGACAGATCGAAACAGACGTAAGGAATGGGAAGCTTATTATCAGGTCCGAAAACCACAACTTCTTCAATTTCAATAACCAAAAGGCAGATGTTTATATTACAATGCCGTCATTAAGGTCACTTGGTGTTTCAGGTTCAGGAAGAGCATCCATTGAGGATGCAGTAAAGGCCGAAACCCTTGACCTCAATGTAAGCGGCAGCGGTAAGATTGTTGTGAATGACCTCACGGTTGCAGGCCTTCATTGTGGTATTTCAGGATCGGGAGATATTGTTCTCAATGGTTCGGGTCAGGTGCAGAAGGGCGATTTCAGCGTCTCAGGATCGGGAAGCTTTAAAGGTGAAAATGTTAAAGTTGCCGACCTGGAAGTTGGAATTTCGGGAAGCGGGAGTTGCAGCTGTAATGTTACAGAAAACCTTAAGGCTTCGGTTTCAGGAAGCGGAAATGTCTGGTATTCAGGGAATCCACGACTGGATGTGAGATCCTCAGGGTCAGGCCATGTAAGATCAAGATAGTTTACTTCCTTATTATTTTTATTTCACCGTTTAGTTCAACTTTAATGACCGGCGAGGAGATATGCTTCTGCCGGTCATTTCTTCTGTACCATACGACATAATCGGCTGAATCGATAATTGCCCGGGATATCTCACCGAAATGACCCGGAGAAGACTCCCCGCTTATGTTTGCCGAAGTTGAGACTATCGGTTTCCTTAACCGCCCGATAAGTTCACTGCAAAATGGATCGGAAGTGATCCTTATTCCCGTGCTTCCGTCCTCAGCTGAAACTCCCTCAGCCAGGTTCCTGCCTGATGGGTATATGATAGTGACCGGACGATCGGCTGTTCCTGTGATCTGTGAAGCCGCATCGGGGATCTCTCTGACATATCTTTGAAGCATGAATTCATTGTTTACAAGAACAATAAGACTCTTACTGTCAGCTCTTGCCTTGATACTGAAGATCCTGGCAACTGCTGCAGGGTTAGTCGCATCACAACCAAGGCCCCATACTGTATCGGTCGGGTAAAGAATTACTTTGCCATCCCTGACTATTTTGACTGCATTTCTCAGATCCTCTTCAAATGTCATTTTTTTATTATTTTCCGTTACTCCTTTCCCTGATAAGCATCCTTAATTTGTAATATTTCATATAGCAGCCATATGCACTGATGGAACATATTTTATATCCATGATATCCATCAAGGAATCCAGCCCTCAGTATAAATGATCTGAAAAAACTCCATGCCATATGAATGGAGGCTGTCAGTTGTCCGGATCTTTTACCTGCATTAAAATATGACGATGCCGCTATTGATGAAAACCTGTTCATCTTTTCAAGATGCTCCTCATATGATAAAAAATTCCAGTGAAGCAGATCACCCTTTAACCTGCCAGTCCGGCAACCTTTGTCCAATCTGAATTTATCATGAGGGTTAAGTCCCGCCCATCTCCCCCTGGCGGATTCGAACAATCTTAAATGCCTGTCGGGATACCATCCTGAAAATCTAAGCCATTTGCCGCAATAATTGTTTCTGCGGTTAAAATAATAGCCATCAAACTTAAGGTCTTTCTTTGCCTCAAGGATCGATCTTCTGAGCTCCTCGCTCAGAGCTTCATCAGCATCGAGGGAGAGGATCCATTTGTGGGTGGCAAGTGTCAGACCCCAGTTCTTTTGCTCTATATAGCCTTCAAATACATGTTCTACAAACCTGACATTGAATAGTTTACATATCTCCTTGGTAGAGTCAGATGAAAATGAATCAACAACTATAATCTCATCGGCTATTCCCTGTATCGATCCAAGACAAGATCCAATAAAATCCGCTTCGTTGTAAGTGATGATAACAGCCGATAGTTGTGACATAAATGTCGTCAGTTAAACAGGTATCTCATATTCCCTCAATGCCTCATTGAGTGAAGTTTTTGTATCTGTCGATTCCTTTCTTGAGCCGATAATAAGCGCACAGGGAACATTAAATTCACCGGCAGGGAATTTTTTGGTATATGAACCTGGTATCACGACGGATCGTGGCGGAACATACCCCTTGTATTCCCTCTTCTGTTCGCCCGACACATCAATTATTTTAGTACTATTGGTTATTACTACATTAGCACCAAGTACAGCCTCTTTACCGATATGAGCCCCTTCAACAATGATGCACCTTGACCCGATAAAACAGTTATCCTCAATTATTACAGGGGCAGCCTGAACAGGTTCCAGAACACCTCCGATCCCGACACCACCGCTCAGGTGAACGTGCTTTCCGATCTGTGCACAGGAGCCAACGGTTGCCCATGTATCAACCATTGTCCCTTCATCGACATATGCGCCAATATTGACATATGAGGGCATCATAATGACACCATTTGCCAGGTAAGAACCGTACCTTGCAATAGCATGCGGCACCATTCTCACTCCCAGTGATTTGTAATTATGCTTCAGCGGGATCTTATCATGAAACTCGAACGGGCCAGTCTCTATGGTCTCCATTTTCCTTATCGGAAAATAAAGTATAACTGCCTTCTTTATCCACTGATTTACAATCCATCCCTGTTCCCCGGGTTCGGCAACCCTTATTTGTCCTTTGTCAAGAAGATCGATGGTCTGGATAATCTCTGTCTGAACGACAGGATCATTGAGCAATGATCTCTTCTCCCAGGCCTCTTCAATGAGATTTTTATTTATTGAATACATAATCTTTTATTTAGGGCAAAATTAGTAAATGTATTTCTACGGCAGGTAAAAAATCATCAGAGTATTATAAACCTTACAACTTATGCTGTCAAATGTCAAAATACCCGGAAATATAACTGAATTATTTGTTCTTATCTTTGATTCATTAAAGAAGCGTACGATCATGTTAATTCCAAGTATTACGGATATTCAGAATGCCCACTCCAGGATAAGACCTTATATACACTGGACTCCTGTATTAAGCTCTTCGCTGATCGATCGTATGTTCAATATGGAAATATTCTTCAAATGTGAAAATTTTCAGAAGGTCGGAGCATTTAAATTCCGGGGAGCGACGAATGCTGTTTTACAGCTGACAGAAGAGGAAAAGAAAAGAGGAGTTGTGACTCACTCTTCGGGTAACCATGCTGCGGCACTCGCACTCGCTGCTTCTACTGCCGGGGTCAAAGCATATATTGTAATGCCGGATAACGCCCCTGATGTAAAGAAAAATGCAGTTTCCGGCTATGGTGCCGACATAACATTCTGCAAACCGACCCTGAAGGCAAGGGAAGAGACTGCTTCGGAGATCATGGAAAGAACAGGAGCAGTTCTGATCCATGCCTACGACAACATGAATGTTATCTGCGGACAGGGAACTGCTGCACTTGAACTGCTTGGTGAGAAGCCAGAGCTTGATGTAATTATTGCTCCCGTTGGCGGTGGAGGACTGCTGAGCGGAACTGCAATTGCAGCCAAAGGGATCTCTACCGGTGTAAAGGTTTTTGGCGCTGAACCGTTGAACGCAAATGACGCATACCGGTCATTTATCTCCGGGAAATTAGTTCCCTCTGTGAATCCAAAAACAATTGCAGATGGTCTGCTGACATCCCTTAGTGAGAGGACATTTTATATAATACGGAATAATGTTGATGGGATATTCACAGTTAATGAAGAATCGATAGTTAATGCCATGCAGCTGATCTGGGAAAGAATGAAGATCATTGTTGAGCCTTCCTCTGCTACCGTTCTGGCAGTTATAATGGAAAACCCGGGGCTGTTTGCCGGAAAGAAAGTTGGGCTGATCATTTCGGGAGGCAATGTTGATCTTAAAAGACTTCCTTTCAAACAGGCTTCCTGAACCAGGCAATGATCGGATAATGGTCGGAATATTTAACCCGGAGAATAGAAAAATTTGTGTTTACCAGAGTTTTTCCATAAAGGATATAATCGATCCTGTTTGGCGGATAATTTCCGCGGTAAGTGAAGCCGGCACCGTATCCCGAACTGACAAATGCATCATTAAGCCCCTTACGGATCTTCCTGTAGGCATAAGAAACAGGAGTATCGTTAAAGTCGCCAATAACAATGACCGGATATGGTGAACGGTTTATGTAGTTTTTTACTACCTGTGCCTGGATCGCCCGCCTTTTAAATCCCTGGCTGAGACTTTTTGAAACAGACCTGATCTCGTTCACCGTCTGTTTGTCATATGATTCTACAAGTTCCTCCATGAATGATGTTTCCATGCTCTTCAGCCTGAATGACTGGAGATGATTATTAAAGATCGTGAAAGTGTCATTTCCTATTTGAATGTCGGTATAAATTGACAAGCTTGCCGAACCCGGATGTATGATCTCACCTTTTCCGACTATGGGAAATTTTGAATATGTTGCAATGCCGTAAGATTTGTTTTTTCCTCTCCCGAACAGCTTTATATGTGAATAATATTTTCCACCCAGGGCTTTTTTGATCTCAAGGTCCTTATCATTTACATCACCATTCAGGAACAGTTCCTGGAAACAAAGGATATCAGGCTGTTGCGATCTGGCCAGGGCAAGGATCCTCTTCTCGCTGTCGCCTCCTTTATTTCCCTCAAAGTAATTGAACAGCCTGATATTGTAGCTCATCACCTTGAAAGTATTCTCTTTGTCGAGGGAGGGTTTTGATAATTTGATATAATTAGAAAAATGAGTGAAGCCAATTGCGATCACGACAACCGAAATGAATGCTTCATACCTGAGATTTACTGCCCAGATCACAGCGATAATTATGTTTATCAGCAAGAGATAAGGATAGGCAAGTCCGAAAAAGGCCGGTAAAACAAAATCTTCGGGGTTGATGCTGACAGAAAGATAGGCTATCAGCAATGAAGCGGCAAAAATGATATTGACTACAAGGAATGTCCTGTGCAGAATTTTTATCAGCCGGTTAAGTTTCTCTTTTGCCAAGTTATTTTTTCATTTCCTATTCTGGCTCTCCCTGAAAAGCATATCTTTTTCCTCTTTTGTCAGACTGTCATAACCGCCTTTTGAGATCTTATCAAGTATCTTGTTTATCTGCTCCTGGTGCTGAACCTTTATCCTGTTGTATTCCAGATCATCCCTGGTCTTTTTATATGTCACCTTCATTTTTTTTGAGGGTTTGAAAAGTGTAACGATCCGGTCGATGAACCTGTTGAACCATCTGCTGATATCGTGGCCCTGCCTGTAACTTACCGTAAAGAGATAGCCGAAAAGCGCACCGCCGATATGGGCAAGCTTTCCTCCCGAGTTTACCGAGAAATCCAGAACGGAGGTAAGAATAAAGATCACAATGGCTATATATTTTATTTTGATCCGGCCGAAGAGAAAAAGCGTTACCGTGTAATCGGGAACATATGCTGCGATCGCAATTACAATTGCCATCACTGAGGCACTCGCGCCCAGAAGAGGTATTGAATCTTCGACTACCGTCGCGAATGCAGGGAAGATATTATACGATGCAACATAAGTAATGGCTCCGGCAAGACCTCCAAGTATATAGACCGCTACAAGTTTTTTCTGGTCAAAGTATTCAAGGAAGATCATCCCGAACCAGTAAAGCCATAGCATGTTTACAAGAATATGAAGCAGCTCCCTGTGGGTAAACATATATGTAAATAGGGTCCATGGCCTGTACAGAAGGGTATTCATGGAAGATGGAACCGAAAGGAACCTTATTGTCTGGTCTGAGATCTCAGGATTGACCAGCAGATAGCCTATGATACCAATGACAGATATCAGCAGGAACAGGCCTATATTTATGTAGATCAGCCTTGTAAGACTGTTGCCTTTCCTGAAGGTGGCTTTTATGTCTTCCCAGAGTCCCATCAGTAAAGTGTGTTGGTCCGTTTCCTCCATATCCGCAACAGGATATATCCGAAGAGCATTCCGCCAATATGAGCTGCATGAGCTATCGAGCTGCCGGGCTGCGTAACTGCAAGGTAAAGTTCAATGGCAGCATAGCCTGCAACAAAATATTTAGCTCGTATGGGTATCGGAGGGAAAAGCAGCATAAGCTGTGTATTCGGAAAAAGAACACCGAACGCAAGCAGTACACCAAAAACTGCTCCTGAAGCTCCGACTGTGGGAGTGTAAAGGATCGACTGCAGCTCTCTGGCCAAAGGATCAACATATGCTTTCTGTTCAAGTGTATATTTGAGACCGTTATCAAGTACGTCCTGGAGTACCTCAGGAGAGACAGAGCTGATCACTTTATGGTACTGAAATGCCAGGACTGATTCATGAATGAGCATTGCACCCAGTCCGGTTACGAAATAGTAAATAAGAAAGCGTTTCGGACCCCATACCTGTTCGAGTATCTGGCCGAACATATAAAGTGCAAACATGTTAAAGACCAGGTGCATGATCCCTCCATGCATGAACATATGGGTTAGCATCTGGTATGGCTCAAACTGATCGGATTTTACAAAATATAGTCCCAGTACCCTGTTAAGGTCGATCTGAAAAACGCTTCCTGCTGCATAGTAGGCAAGAAGCATAAGGATGTTTATATAAATTATGTTTTTTACAACCGGGGGCATCCCGAAAAAGCCTCTGCTGTATCCGTTCATCTGTTGATCTTTAAATTTTCTTTTCTATCAATTGTCGCGCCAAAAGTATAATTTCATCCGGTTTCAGACAGGATGTCATCTTGATTATTTAAATCTCTTGTCTATTTCTTCTGTGGTAATTATCTGGATCACGGGCTTCCCGGAGGGAGAATAGTTTGGGGCAGCACATGCAAAGAGAGTATCAAAAAATTCCTCCATCTCACTTCGGGCCAGCGCTTTCCCATAAGGAATAGCTGATGCCCTGGCCAGGGAAGCTGCCACCTTCTCCTTCAGACCCTCTGAAGGATCTGTCTGTTTGCTCCTGAATTCTCCTAAAAAAATACCCAGTATTTCTTTCGGATCGGATCCTTCAGATCCCGCAGGGAGACTGTTTATAGATACCACATAATTGCCAAGTTCCCTGATATCCATCCCAAGGATCCTGAGGTCATTTTCAATATCTTTCAGTACATAAAGATCTGCAGGATTGAGCTCAACAGTCTCTGGAAAAAGTGTTTTCTGAGAGGCCTGATCGTTATTGTTTAGATTATTAAGAAAGCGTTCGTAAAGGATCCTCTCATGGGCCCGCTTCTGGTCAATGACCATAATTCCGGAAATGATCGGGCATACAATATATTTATTCCTGATCTGGAATATCTTTCTCTGCTGATCCGGAACCACGTCATTTTCTCCAGGAATGGCCGTCCCTTCCGCAGCGGGCTGATACAGTTTTTCCCATCCGGATGTCCTTTCCCTTTCAAACCGTTCAATGATATTCTCCCTCGGTAGCACTTCTTCCCCTGAGAACGGATTATAGGCCGTATCAATTTGGATTGCAGGCGGCTCAGGCATTCTGCCGGCTGAGGAGATGACGGGTATGTCAATCAGGGCTTCATTTTCAAAGTCAAGCGAAGGTACTATATTGAATCTTCCAAGGGCTTCCCTTACCGAAGCCATCAGTATCTGCCATATAGCCCTTTCATCTTCAAATTTGATCTCCGTTTTCGTGGGATGTATATTGATATCGATCTTTTCGGGGTTAACCTCCGTAAAGATGAAGTAGGAGGGCAAGGCATCGGGTGGAAGGATATTCTGATAGGCCTCCATGACGGCTTTATGGAAGTAGGGATGTCTCATAAAGCGGTTGTTCACGAAGAAGAACTGCTCTCCGAGAGTTCTCCTGGCATTTTCAGGTTTCCCGACAAATCCAGAGATCTTTATAAGGCTTGTCTCAGTATCAAGCGAGATAAGATCCTGGTTGATCTGTTTCCCGAATATGCCAACGATTCTCTGTCTCTGATTGCTTTCATGGAGGTTGTATATTTCGGAATCGTTATGATAGAGAGAGAATCTGATCCCATGGTGCGCCAGGGCAACCTTCTGGAATTCACCGATTATATGTCTTATTTCGGTGTTATCTGATTTCAGGAATTTTCTCCTGGCCGGAATATTGAAGAACAGATTTTTAACCGAGAAGCTCGAACCGGCAGGACAGCTGCAGATCTCCTGTGTCTCAACCTTCGATCCGCTGATCACCACCAGTGTCCCTGCCTCATCATCATGCCGGTGGGTCCTGAGTTCAACCATAGCTACTGCCGCTATTGAAGCAAGCGCTTCACCACGGAATCCTTTCGTAGTTATTGCGAACAGATCGCTGGCGCTCGTAATCTTGGAGGTTGCATGTCTTTCAAAAGCAAGTCTTGCATCAGTTTCAGACATCCCCAGTCCGTCGTCGATGACCTGGATCAGAGTTTTCCCAGCATCCCTTATGAGAACCCTTATGTTCTTTGCACCCGCATCAACAGAATTCTCCACCAGCTCCTTTATAACCGAAGCTGGCCGCTGGATCACTTCACCGGCTGCGATCTGGTTGGCAACTGAATCGGGCAGTAATTTTATAATATCAGGCATTTTCAGCAATTGTCATGCAAATATATAAATAGTCATTCAGTCGTAACTCATGGTAATTCATGGTAATTCATAGTAATTCATAGTAATTGGTTGTAATGCGAATGTATTACAATGAATTACAGCGTAGCGAATGACAGCGGTCAGGCTGTTTTACGATATCGTCTTACGGCGAAAGCTGTAAAAGTGACAGCTATCAGCGAAAGGGAAAACAGCTCGGTTCTTATATCATTAATAGTTGAACCCTTGAGCATTACCATCCTATTTATTCTGATAAGGTAATAGATTGGATTTATGAGGTCAAATCTCTGTGCCCATAATGGCATACTCTCAAATGGAGTAAAAATACCGCTCAAAAGGATGAATACGATCATGAAGAAAAATGCACTGAACACAAATTGCTGCTGGGTTCCCGAGAATGTTGATATAAAGAGGGAAAGTCCCAGCACTGAAAGCAGAAAGATAAATGCACTTAGTAAAAGCAGTGGTATACTTCCTAAAAAGGGGATATTAAAGACAAGTTTCCCTATAATAAGGCCAATGCTGAGATCTATAAGTCCGATAATAAGGAAGGGAACCATTTTGGCTATTATAAACTGATGTTTTCTCACAGGTGTGACATTTATCTGCTCAATTGTACCAATCTCTTTTTCCCTTACCATATTCAGCCCGGCCATCATGAACCCGATAGCTACAACCAGAATGACAAGCACTCCCGGCAGCATGTAATAATTATAATTGAGATCCTCATTGTACCAGTACCTGTTGTTGACCGTAATCTGGGGTGCTGCCTGGTAGGATACCAACCCGGGATTTTTGCTTATAAGTGAGATATTATAGTCCTGTGTAACAGCACTGAAATATCCCCATGCAAGCTGAGCAGTTGTACCGTCTATGGCGTTAACTGCTGCCATTAGCTTACCCGACTTTCCTGTATTGAGGTCCTTCCCGAATCCTGACGGGATATCCAGAAACATGAGGCATTTGTTCCTGTGGAGGAGATCTATAGCATCATTTTCGGAGAATACTGCGGCACTGATCTTAAAGAATTTTGACCCTTCAAGCCTGTTTATAAGCCCCCTTGATTCAGGGGTCATATCCTTGTCAATAATACAAAGGTTGATATTTTTTATCTCAAAAGTCACTGCCGGTACAAGGATAAGCATCTGGAAGATAGGTACAAGGAAAACTGCCCTGGATGTGAACTTATTCCTGAATATCTGAAGAAACTCTTTCCTTATAAGGTACAGAATGATTCTCATTTTACTTTCAGTTAATTGCTACTCTAACCTTGTTTTGAAATTTCTGATACTTAGCCAGATGAATAAGGATGTAAAAGAGATAAGTATAAGTGTCTCTTTCCAGACATAAAGGAAGCCGGTTCCCTTTATCATTATGTTTTTAATTATGACCACAAAATACCTTGGCGGAATAATGCTGCTTACATAATCGTATATCTTCGGCATATTTTCAATTGGAAAGATAAATCCCGAAAGGATCATTGTGGGAAGCATCAGTCCGACCGCCGAAATGAATATTGCTGTCAGCATCGTCTTTGAAACTGTGGAGATCAGTATGCCGAGAGATAAGCTCATCAGAATATAAAGCATGGTTTCTGCAAGAAGAAGTATTATGCTGCCTTTGACCGGCAGTCCGAAAACAAGCCAGGACATCAATAAAATCAAAATGACATTAATGAAAGAAAGGAGAAAATATGGAGTAACCTTTCCCAGAATAATCTGTATTGGCTTCAATGGGGAGACCAGCAATACTTCCATGGTTCCGAACTCCTTTTCCCGTGTAATTGTGATAGAAGTCATCAGGGCAGAGATCAGGATCAGGATGAGCGTGATAACGCCTGGCACAAACATGAACTGGCTCTTCAGGGACGGATTATAGAACATTCTCACTTCCGGACGGATTACAGGAGCATCCATTGCTGGTCCTGTGGTAAGGTTTCTTGCAAAGTCGGTTACGATCGAAATGGTGTAATTGGTAAGAAGTGTGGCAGTGTTAGGCTCTGACCCATCGGCAATAATATCCAGACTGGATTTTCCTTCGCTTAAAAGTTTTTTTCCGAAATCTTTTTCAAAAATTATGACCTCACGGGTCCGCCCTTTCCTGAAGAGTTCATCTATTTCATTGTAATTCAAAAGTGTATCAGTGCGTCTGAAGAAGCCTGAAGATATTATTTTATTTGTCAGCTTCATTGTTATTTCATCCTTTGAAAGATCAAGGAATGCAACTCCGGCATTTTTAATATCAGTGCTTACAGCAAAACCGAATATCAGTATCTGTGCAACAGGGATCCCGAAAAGGATGAAAAGGGTTCTGAAATCCCTTATGATATGCAAGAACTCCTTTTTTACAAAACCCAGAAACCTTTTCATCTTTTAAATAATTGCATTTTTAGTCCCTGATTTATGAGAATCCGGAGGCCTGGCAATTGTCACAAAAACTTCTTCGATAGAGGCAGCGTCATACTGTTTCTTGAGATTTTTGGGAGTGTCAAGTGCTACGATCCTTCCATCGTTCATTATTGAGACCCTGTCACAATATTCAGCCTCATCCATGTAATGAGTTGTTACAAAAACAGTAATGCCAGATGCGGCAGTTTCGTAAATCATTTCCCAAAATTGCCTTCTTGTCACCGGGTCAACTCCACCGGTCGGTTCATCAAGGAACAAAATTTTCGGTCTATGAAGCAAAGCAACCGAAAATGCTAGTTTCTGCTTCATCCCAAGAGGGATGTCAGAGATCAAAATGTTTTGATAATCCCTGAACTTCAGCCTTTCGAGAAGTTCGTCGGTCCTTTCCCTTATAACTTTGATCTTAATTCCATAAATTCCACCGAACAGAGTAATATTCTCCTTTACTGTAAGGTCCTCATAAAGTGAGAATTTCTGGCACATGTATCCGATCTGTTTCTTTATCATCTCCGGCTGATGGGAAGCATCAAAGCCTGCTACATGCACCTCACCGGAAGTTGGAGAAGAGAGTCCTGAGAGTATCCTTAATGCTGTCGTCTTTCCCGCACCGTTCGCTCCAAGGAATCCAAAGATCTCACCCTTGTAAACCTCAAAGTTCAGATTGTCGTTAGCAACAAAATCACCGAACTTCTTCACAAGGTTCTTTACCGATATTACCGTTTCAATCATATCTGTGCCCTTCCCATCAACTGTAAGAACCTGTCTTCGATACCTGCTGAGGCCTCTTCTATCACAGCATCATTTATCCCTTCCTTTTTCAGAAGATCGAAAAGAGTATTATCATATTCATCGGTATTAAAAGTAACATGTAATGAATCACCAAATGGATAAGCAGATTTTGTACCCGGGAAATTTCTGATTGCAATCAGAAGTTTATATTTTTCTTTTGCTTTAACATTAAAGAGTTTGCCAGAAAACTCTGACCTTACCACCTCGGGTTTTTCTATGGAAAGTATTTTTCCCTGCTGGATAAGCGCAACCCTGTCGCATCTCATTGCCTCGTCCATATACGGTGTCGAAACAAGGATTGTGATATTATATTTTTTCAACCTCTTAAGCATCTCCCAGAACTCGACCCTTGAGACAGCATCGACCCCTGTTGTAGGCTCATCGAGAACAAGCAGGCGTGGTTTGTGAATAAGTGCACATGAAAGGGCAAGTTTCTGCTTCATCCCGCCCGACAACTTACCGGCAAGTCTCTTTTTAAAAGGTTCAATGTGAGAATAGATATCAGCTATAAGATCATAGTTCTCCTCTACTGTTGTTCCGAAAACGGTAGCATAGAAATTCAGATTTTCTTCAACGGAGAGATCCTGGTAAAGGCTGAATCTTCCTGGCATATAACCTATTTCATTCCTAAGGTGCTTCATCGATTTAACTGCATCCAATCCCAGAACTTTCAGCGAACCGGTGTCGGGCACCAGGAGTGTCGTTATCAACCTGAAGAGGGTAGTTTTTCCCGCTCCGTCGGGACCTATGAATCCGAATATTTCAGACTCATTAACATCAAATGAGATGCCTGACAGAGCCTTGGTATTCCCAAAGCTTTTTGAAACATTGACCGATTCAACAATAATCTCCATAAGTTTCTATTTCGAATCTGAGAATATAGCTTCGCCAGGCATGCCCGACTTCAGGGTGCCATCGTTGCCAACAAGGATTGTCACCTCATAAACCAGTATAACCCTTTCCTCTTTGGTCTGAAGGATTTTAGGGGTAAATTCAGCCTTATCGGAGATCTGGCTGATTTTCCCCTGGAAATTTTTATAGTTTTTCTCCCCCTCATCTATCCTTACGGTGCATTCATCACCAATTTTAATCTTTCCCAGATTGCCACCGCTGACATAAACCTTAAGCTTGATTACAGAGAGATCAGCAATTTTGACCAGTGGTTTGCCTGCAGCCGTTAACTCTCCCTCTTCCGAGTATTTTTCAATGACAGTACCTTTAAGCGGGCTTTTCACTGTGCTTCGGGATATCTGCTCGTTCAATGTGGCTTTTTTTGCTTCATATACTGATATTTCAGCATTTATCGAGGCTTTCTGCGTGTTGTTTGCAGCTACCTGCTTTTTAAGGACTTCAACCTGCCCTGTGAGATCGTCGTACTGTTTTTTTGTCGCAGCATCATCTTTCAGCATGTTTTCGATCCTCCTTATGTCAACGTTAAGATTTGTTATCTGTTGATCCAGAATTTCATTCTGGGCTGTTGTGGATGAAAATCTCGTCCGGGTGCTTTTAATGCTGGCGTCGAGTTCAGCTTTCTGCAGATGGAGCAGAACAGTATCGATCAGGGTTATTACCGATCCTTTATTAATCTGATAACCCTCGTCTACATTCATCTTTATTATTCGTCCGCTGGTTTCTGCAGATACGATGACCTCTGTTGCTTCGAAGTTTCCGAAGGCATCAGCATTTTTATTCTTGCCTGTGCAACCGGTTAGCAGTAATGCTGAAATGATTATTAAAGTGCTGGTTTTCATATTTATAAATTTTTTCTCTGGCTGTCTGAACCTTCTAATATATATCCTGTCCGCTTATATTAAGATACTGGATCCTTGCAAGGGCAAGATTAATTTTATGTATTTCGAAGTTTATCAATGCCTGCTGCTCTGCATTCAGTTCATTTAAATACTGTGTTGCCGTAATCACGCCGTTCTGGTATTGGGATTCCGCAGAGGCTGATATCCTTTTTCGAAGAGCAATGAGTTCTGTATCAGTTTCAATAAGAGTTTTCAGACTTGCTATTTCAGAATTTTTTGATTCGAGCATCCTGTTAAGGTTGTCTTCAAGGTCCTTTTTCCGGTTCTCGGTAATTCCCTGCTGAATAGTAATTATTTCTTTGGAATTTTTAACCTTGTTCCAGTCGAAGATATTCCATTTTAATCCACCTCCGACTACATAAAAAGTACTGAAACTATCCTTGAAAAAATCCTGACCAGGAGGTTTTCCATAGCCAAATGTTGCATAACCGAAAGCTATTGGCATTCTCTGGCTCTGCTGCAACCGGATGGTGGCTGAGAGCTTCTGTTTTGTAAGATCATATAATTGAAGCTCCGGCCGTTTCAACTCATTTATAAGTTCCCTGCCCTGGACCGGGAGAACAAATTGTGATGTTGAATCTATATTAGTTCCGGTAATATCTGAAAGGATCTTTAGCAATGAGATTCTATGCAGCTCATTTTCAGCTATCTGCTGCCCCGTTTTTATTTTTTCAGAAGCGAGCACATCAAGATCCGATTTGAGAACAACACCGTTATTTACGGAGGACTGCATTGATGATAAGCGTTTATTGATAAGATCGAGATATTGATTCAGGATCTCTTGTTGCCTGTCGAGGAGCATAACATTGAAGTAGTATGTATTAATCTGCTCGCGAAGCTTGTACAGGTCAGCTTCGGTCTGCTTCCGGTTAATGCTCTGATCGATCTTTTCAATTGCCCTACCGCTTTTAATTGCACCGCCGTCATATATCACCTGGTTGACATCAAGCGTCAATTTGTACTGGTCGTGAGGCATGGGAGTGATTAATTTTGAAATTCCGGGAATTGAACCCAGCGATTTTGTGAGATCCACGACATCCGAGTTATATAAAGCGGTCGCATTTGCATCGAGAGTTGGGAGCCATCCTTTTTTGAGGTTTTCGTCATTAAGCCTGGAAATGTTTGAATAAGCTTCGGCTTCACCGGCAAGGGAACTTTTTTTCATTGCCATATCGTAGCACTCTTTTAGACTTACAGTTTTCTGAGGGAACAACGATACATGGATCAATGAAGAGATCAATAATATTAACGTCAGTCTGATTCTCATATAGGAGTGATTTATATTTTTCTTGATTTAAGTGCATCAATAACAAAATCAGCTGCAAATTCTTTTCTCTCCTCGATATAGCTGTCAAATTCAATCCCGAGGTTCATGAAAATCGTTTCAAGGATACCGCGGGCTGCGAACGGGAAGACGCTGATCGCTGCAATAGTTGTCATTATCTGAGGGATTGACTCCCTGGTGATATTGTACATCCCCAGCTCCTTTTTATGCTGATCTTCAAGCATCTGCCAGAGCTTGCTGAAGTCGATGCTTTTTATGATCTTCTTTATCCTTGCCGGATTATGGTTTATTTCATTTAGTATGAATGAAGGAAGTCCCGGATTTGCTTTCATAAATGAAATATGTTCTTTATAAAAGAACCTGATCTTCTCCTCGAGCGTTAAATTTTCGTCGAAGACCGGAGCAAATTTTGCAAAAACCTTCCCGGCGAGCTTTTGAAAGACGGCATCAAAAAGCTTATCTTTCGAGCGATAATAGTAATGGAGCAGGGATTTGTTTATCCCCGCCCTGTCTGCTATGTCCTGCATGCGTGCCCCATCCATTCCTTTCTCCACGAATACGATTGCAGCGACATCAAAAATTTTCTCCTCGGTCTGTTTGTCGTTCTCTGTCATTTTGACCAATGGGTTTAACCAAATAGATTAATTAAATAGTTTAACCAAACGGTCAAAATTAATATATTTTTTTGAAACAACAAAATATTTTATATTTTTTTCATCGGGTGTGAGATATGATCTTACTGAATTATGCTTTCCTGTATATTGATGAAATTCTTAAATTTATACCCTTTACAGCTAAACTTTTTACTTAAAAATCAAATAGAATGAATAAAAGGGCATTCCTGCGAAATGCCGGGCTGTTCGGAATAGGCGGCATGTTAAGCATTAAAAATATGACAGATCTTTTTGATAATGTATCTAAAACTCCGCCTTCCGACCTTGCAAGGGATGAAGCTTTCTGGGCAGAGATCAGAAAAGGCTACAGGCTGAAGCCAGATTTCATCAATCTTGAAAATGGTTATTATAATTTTCTTCCTGAGCAGATACTTGAAAAATATTTCGGGCATGCAAGGGAGATAAATTACCAGGGGTCATATTATATGCGTACGGTCCAGGTTGAAAATAAAAAGGCAATGGCTGCAAAGCTGGCTGCGCTTTTAGGTTGCCCTCCCGAAGAGGTCATTCTTACAAGAAACGCTACCGAATCACTCGACCTGGTCATAAACGGCTGGAACTGGAAGCCAGGTGATGAGGCTGTGATGGCAGAGCAGGATTATCCTACAATGCTGGCTATGTTCAGGCAGGTCGCAGGGAGATATGGTATAGTAAACAGGGTCATCTCAGTTCCAAATCACCCTGATTCCGATGATGAGATCGTGGATCTTTATGCAGGGGCAATAACGGAAAAAACAAAGTTGCTGATGGTTTGCCAGATGATAAACATCACCGGGCAGATCCTTCCGATAAGGAAGATATGCGATATGGCTCACAAAAGAGGTGTAAAGGTTATGGTTGATGGTGCTCATGCCGTAGCACATTTCAGGTTCACAATTCCTGAGCTTGATTGTGATTTCTATGGCAGCAGCCTTCATAAATGGCTCAGTGTGCCACTGGGATCCGGAATGCTATGGGTAAGAAAAGAGCTTATCGGAACAATCTGGCCTCTGTTTGCATCTGGCGATCATCATGGAATGAACGATATCGGGCGTCTCAACCATACCGGGACCCATCCTGTTCATACCGATCTGACGATCGCAGACGCCATCGATTTTTACAATATGGTAGGTGCAGAAAGGAAGGAAGCACGTTTGAGATACCTGAAGGATTATTGGATAAACCAGGTAAAAGATCTCTCACATATAGTGATAAATACACCTTTAGAACCATCACGTTCATGCGGGATAGGCAATGTGGGGATAAAGGGAATGAAACCTGATGAGATGGGAAGGATACTGTTTGAAAAGTACCGTATTTATACTGCTCCGATTGATTTTGCGGGTGTATACGGCTGCAGGGTCACTCCGAATATTTATACCACTTCCGGAGAGCTTGATGTCCTTGTTAAGGCTCTTCATGAGATTAAATAAAGAACGATTGCTCTGGAAGCCTCATGCTGCCTTGATTTAAACATTATGGCAACATTTTTTTTTGTTTTGGCGAAAAAAATCCATTAAAAAATTTGTATTTGTAATATTTAATATTTTATATTTGCAATATATAAGTAACTTAAATATTAAGAAAAAATGATATCAACCGACCTTCTTAAAGGATCCCTGAAAACAATCATCCTGAAAACTCTCCAGGAAAACGGCCCAATGTACGGTTACCAGCTGACCCGTAAAGTGGAAGAGCAATCAAATGGTAAAATCGTCCTCACATACGGCGCACTCTACCCGGTCCTTCATAAACTCGAAAGCGAAGGTGCACTTGAAACTGCATCCGAACTTTACAATAACCGCGTTCGAATTTATTATGCCCTTACACCCAAAGGCCATTCGGTTGTGGCAGAAAAGATCAGGGAACTGAACGAATTCATCGATTCACTCCAGCTTATAGTGAAACCAAATTCCCGGCTGAGCCATGCCTGAACTGAGCTACGCCAATATTGACAGGATCAGCAATGACATCAGGAAAGAGGAGATCACCTTTTCGCACCTCCCCGACGAACTGATCGACCATGTCTGCTGTGATGTTGAAAATGAGATGCAGTTTGGACTTGGTTTTGACGAAGCTTACAGGAGGGTGAAACAAAAAATAGGTCCGCGCAGACTGAGGGAGATTCAGGAAGAGACTCTCTATGCGGTCGACACTAAATACAGATATATGAAAAATCTAATGAAAATTTCAGGCGTTGCAGGCACAGTCCTGCTGGGCTTTGCTGCAATGTTTAAGATCCAGCACTGGCCCGGAGCCGGTATAATGCTGACTCTCGGTGCTCTGATCCTGGCATTTGTTTTTCTGCCATCAGCACTTGTGGTACTCTGGAAAGAGACACACAGTACTAAACGAATATTACTTTTCATTTCGGCATTCCTGACAGGCGTATGCTTTATTGCCGGTGCTCTTTTTAAAATACAGCATTGGCCATACGCAGGTGCAATACTGACTATAGGAACATTTTTTGGAATAATTTTCTTTATCCCTTCATTGCTTGTAAACAGGATGAATGACCTTGAAACCAAATCGAAAAGACCTTCTTATATTCTGGGAGCAACAGGTTCCATCCTGTTCGTAGCAGGGTTGCTTTTTAAAATGCAGCACTGGCCATATGCATCACTTTTTATGGTTCTCGGACTGATCCTTCTTGTCATAATTGCATTACCATATTATACATGGCTTACCTGGAAGGAGGAGAGTCATATCTCTCCAATGTTCATTTTCATGATTATTGGATCTCTGTTAATTATTATGCCAGGTGCTTTGGTAAACCTGAACCTGCAACACTCATACGAGGAATATTATTATCCCAATAATTTGGTTCAAAATGAATTGTATAACTACCTGTACCGTTGTAATAATTCTCTGATAAGCAGGTACCACGATTCAATTTGCTTTAAGCAGATGGAGCCGCTTCATTCCAAAACCATCACTCAGCTGACAGCTATAAGCAACATCCAGGAGAAGATGGTCCAGCAATCAGAAGGGAAACCCGGAAAACCTGCTATTAGCGCCGATCAGATAAAACAGACCGAAAACGGTCCGGAAATAGCTTACAGGCAGCTTTCCTATATTATGGATACCGATCCTGCTAAGGGTTTTCTTTTACCAGGATCCATTACCAGGAAGGAACTTGAATCATCAATGTCAGATTATGTCAATTTTCTGGCCGGCATAGTGTCTGCAGATGATCTGCCGAAGTACAAAAAAGCTCTTGATCCTGAAACTTTCCTTTCCGCGGGAAATAGTGAATCAGCTAATACATCGCTGATATCAGCACTTCATTCCCTTCAGATCATGAAGAACGTACTTCTTACAGTTGAATCATCTGTTTTAAAAGGAATTATCAGGTCTAAATAATCCCTTAAATAATCAAAACCATGAAACAAAAAATATATTTTATCGGATTGGTTGCTGCCATGCTCATGGCAACGGGAGCAATTTTCAAAGTAAATCACTGGCCCGCAGCAGGGATTATGATGATCACAGGAACTGCGATCCTGGTTCTGCTATTCCTGCCGGCAGCCCTGATAAATCATTACAAGGCCGAAGGCAACAAGCAGGCTAAGCTACTTTATCTAGTAACATACATCTCCTGTTTTGTTGTTTTCACAGCAATGCTTTATAAAATTCAGCACTGGCCGGGTGCCGGTTATGCACTTCTTATAGCACTGCCGTTTCCTTATGTCGTATTCCTTCCCGTTTTTCTGGCAGTTACTTCGAGGAATAAGAATTTCAATATTTACAATACAGTATTTGTCCTGCTTCTCCTGGCGCTGAATTCAGTATTCGCCACACTTCTTGCATTGAATGTTTCTAAAAAGACATTCATTGACAGTTACCACATTTCAAGGAACTACTGTAAAACCGAGACAGCAATGGCTGATCTGCCGGGAGCTGCCGGCCAGTCGGCAGTCAATGCGAAAATTGATGAGATAATAAAGATCACAGCCGACTATCAGGATTTGATACTGAAACATGAAGGAATGACCCGTGAGCAGTGGAAGAAAGATCCGGGATATCTGATAAGACCTGAGAACCCAAACATCGCTGCAGGATTACTTGCCGACAGCAAGGGAGCGCCCGCAGGGTTGAAACTGGAAAAGGCGATCGCAGATCTTATTTCCCTGATGGAACAAACCCAAGGTTACAAAGAGACGGCAAAGGCGTTGCCTTCAATTCTCGGGATGGGGGCAGCAAACGGAGACGATGAGGCCTGGTCATTCAGTTTCAGGAATATCATTATACCTCTCGCCTGGTCACTTACTTACCTCGATGGCGTTGAAACGAACCTGAAAATGATAAAAGTATCCGGACCGTCAGTGAATTAGATCTTTACGAAGTTTGTTCAGGTTGCAGGGACATACGATTGTGTGTCCCTTTTTTTATTTCCCTTTCCTTTTCTATTTTCAGTAAATATTATCACGAAAATCAGCCTCTCTGTCGGTAAATAACCCTCCCGTATCTATTTAATTTTCAATAGTCCTCCGTCTCAACATATTTTTGAGTCAAATAAGCTCAAAATGAAGAAGGCGATCAAAATATTTTATGTTCTTATACTGGGGTTAGCTTCACTGCCACTCCATAGCCAGACAGACAGTGTCTGGACACTTACAAAATGTATCGAATATGCTTTCAACAGGAATATTACAGTAAGAAAAAGTGAACTTTCAAACCAAATATTGGGACTTGATGCAGAACAGGCAAAAGCGCAGCGGCTTCCATTGGCAAATGCTGCAATAAGCCAGAACTTCAACTGGAGCAGGAGTACTGATACCGGAGAGAACGGATTTACAGCTTCCAACGGATCAAACTATTCCATAAATTCAGGAATTACAATCTACAGCGGCTCAAGGATTAACAATATTATTAAGCAGGCTGTGCTGAGTATCTCCGGAGGAGTCTATTCCCTTGAGACAACAAAAGAAACTATCAGCCTGAATATCCTGAATGCATACCTGCAGGTGCTTTATGCAGAGGAGCAGGTAAAAAACAGCCGGAAACAGATCGAATCAACTGCCGAGCAACTCAGACTTGCCTCCGAGAGACTGACTCTCCGGGCCATTTCTGAATCCGACTATGCACAGGTCAAATCACAGCTGGCAACAGAGAAACTGAACCTGGCTAATGCTGAAGGTCAGCTCGCTATTGATAAGGTAATCCTGATGCAGCTGATGGAGCTTCCGGTAACAACCGGGTTTAATATTCAACATCCTGATCTTGGGGAATCCCTGAATGAAAACCGCATTCCGGATGTTAAGGCAGTATTCGAGGCTGCACTGGCAATAAAGCCACAGATAAAAAATGCGGCTGTAAATAAAGATATTGCCGCACTTAATGAAAAAATTGCTAAAGCAGGATACATACCAACATTGTCAGCAAGTGCAGCTTTGACAACAGGTTATTCCACCTCTGCTGCCGATATCTATTTTAATCAGCTGAACAATACCATCAGGCCGTCTTTGGGATTTTCACTTTCAATTCCTATTTACCAGCAGAAGCAGGTCAAAACAAATGTCGCTGTAGCAAGAATTGGTTATCAGGATGCCGAATTAAGCGAAAAAGATACAAAAAACCAGCTGAGAAAGAGTATAGAGCAGACTTGCCAGGATGTCATTTCTTCACAGATAGAATATGAGGCGAATCTCGAAAATTTCAGCGCAACAAAGGAATCGTCAGATTTATCCGGTGAAAAGTTCAGGCAGGGAATCATAAACTCGGTCGATTACCTGGTCTCCAAAACAAATCTTATAGTAGCAGAAAGCCAGTTATTGCAATCAAAATACAAATTAATTTTCAACTATAAGATCCTTGATTTTTATAAAGGCATTCCTTTATCACTATAGAACAGAAATAAATAAAACTATATCATGAAAAAGAAAACATTATTATTGGGCGGGCTGGTAATTGTGGCTGCAATCATAATACTTGCACTCAAGCCCTTCTCAAAAAAAGATGAGTCAGTCTCTTTCGAAACTGTAAAGGTTCAGAAGGGAACAATTTCCAGCACGGTTACTGCGACTGGTACAATACAGGCAATCAAATCGGTTGAGGTGGGCACACAGGTCTCTGGCATAATACAGCATATTTATGTCGATTTCAACGACAAGGTAAAGCAGGGACAGCTTCTTGCAAAGCTTGATGAGGTTCCGCTCCGTTCACAGCTTGATCAGAACCAGTCGGCAGTTGACCAGGCACAGGCCCAGCTTAACTACGAGGAGGCTACTTATAAAAGAATGAAGGTCCTTTATGAAAAAAACCTAGTCAGCCAGGCCGATTATGACCAGGCGGTGTACAATTATGAGAACTCAAAGGCAGCTCTCAGCAATGCCAGATCGGCACTTGAAAGGGCAAAGGTCAACCTCGACTATGCTACCGTCACATCTCCCATCGCTGGCGTAGTCCTTAACCGGGCAGTTGAAGAGGGACAGACCGTGGCTGCCAGCTTCAGTACTCCAACACTGTTCACTATTGTGAATGATGTCACCCAAATGCAGGTGCAGACAAGTGTTGATGAAGCCGACATAGGTAAGGTGAAAGAGGGGCAAAGGGTAGAATTCACGGTAGATGCATATCCCGACATGAAATTCAGCGGGTTGGTATCACAGGTCAGACTGCAACCTGTAACAACAAACAACGTTGTGACATATGTGGTGATAATGAAGGCGCCCAATCCTGATAGCAAACTCATGCCGGGGATGACAGCAAGCACAACAATTTATGTAGCTGAAAAGGAAGATGCACTGACACTTCCGGGGAAAGCCGTAAGATTTAAGCCCGGTTCAGATTACCTGAAAAAGACCTTCGAGAAAAACGGGAATAAACCTCCGCAGGGAATGCCCCAGGGGATGCCTTCAGGATCTTCGATGCCAATGGCTGGGATGCAGATGCCGGCAACATTCCCGGCATCAGGGAATGCGTCATCAAAAACCAAAACGGTATGGGTTAAAGATTCTGTCAGTGGACTGAGACCGGTTCTCGTTACCATCGGAATTGACAACGGAACCAATTTCGAGGTTCTTTCCGGTCTTAAGGATAATGATGAAGTGATCATTTCAATGAACTCAGGAAAGAACAAAACTGCCTCAACCAGGACTGATAATGGCCCGAGGGGTCCTTTCCCCTTCTGATGATAAATCCGGAAATATTAAGATCTGAATCATGAAAAATACGATCATAGAAATAAAAGGCCTGAAAAAAGACTATCATGTCGGAGATGTCACCGTGCATGCACTGCGAGGTGTGGATATGAAGATTGAAGAGGGCGAATTTGTGGCAATAATGGGTGTAAGTGGTTCAGGAAAATCCACAATGCTGAATATCCTGGGATGCCTTGATAAACCTTCAGGCGGCGTTTACAGCCTCGACGGCGCAGACGTCAAATCACTTGACGGTGATGAACTTGCAAGGCTCAGGAATAAAAAACTCGGATTTGTTTTTCAGGCATACAACCTGTTGCCGAGAACTACAGCACTTGAGAATGTGGAACTTCCATTGTTTTATAATAATAAGATAAGGTCAAAGGAAAGGAAAGAAAGGTCTGTAAGGGCCCTTAAGGCAGTTGGACTGGAAGAAAGAATGCACCATATGCCGAACCAGCTTTCCGGTGGCCAGCAGCAACGCGTTGCGATAGCCCGTTCAATAGTAAACGACCCTGTGATGATCCTTGCCGACGAACCAACGGGTAACCTTGATACCAGGACATCAGTAGAGATAATGGAACTTTTCCAGGATCTTAACGCACGAGGAAGAACAATTGTATATGTCACACACGAACCTGATATCGCAAGGTATGCGACCCGCAATGTCATTTTCCGCGACGGGAAAATACAGAAGGAAGTGATCGTCAGCGACAGGCTTTTTGCAAAAGATGTCCTGAAGACTCTCCCTGCTGAGGAGTTGGAATTAATGGAATAAAAATTCAGAAGATGAACTACTTTAATTTATTCAGAATTGCATTAAGGGCACTGGTCAGGAACAAGCTTCGCGCGATACTTACCATGCTGGGCATTATAATAGGTGTGGGATCGGTGATAGCCATGCTTGCAATCGGTGAAGGATCAAAGAGAAGCATACGGGAAAAGATGTCAGGGATGGGAACCAACCTGATAATGGTCATGCCAAACATGCAGAGAAGGGGCGGCGTAAGCCTGGGATCTTTCAGCTCGGAAGTTCTTAAATACTCTGACGTTGAGGCAATCAGGAATGAAGCCGAGTCCCTTACATCAGTCTCTCCCGAAATAAGGGCCAGCGGACAGATTATCTATGGCAATCAGAATACTCAAACCACGATTTACGGGGTCAGCGAAGAATACCTTGACATTAGAAAGTTCGAGGTCGCCAGCGGAAGGGTCTTCACAAGCCAGGAGACAAAAAATATGGCAAAGGTTTGCCTCCTTGGCAAGACAGTTGTCACTAACCTGTTCGGTGAAGATATTGATCCCATAGGTATGTCGATAAGGATAAAAAGTCTGCCGTTCCAGGTGATCGGTATCCTTAAGGAAAAAGGAGAGGGAGGAATGGGACAGGATCAGGATGACCTTATAATTGCCCCTTACACCACCGTTCAGAGACGCCTTGCTGCTATTGATTATATAAACGGGATAAATGCTTCCGCACTTAGCGAGGAAAAAAGCCCGGCTGGCATCTCTGAAGTGACAGAAATACTGAGAAGAACCCATAAACTGAAAGAGACCGATGAAAATGACTTCAGAGTGATGTCACAGTCGGAACTGATCCAGACTGTTTCTTCAATAACAGATATTATGACTTACCTTCTTGGTGCAATAGCCGGTATCTCACTTCTGGTAGGTGGTATTGGCATTATGAATATAATGTTTGTTTCTGTAACTGAAAGAACCCGGGAAATTGGTCTTCGGATGTCAATAGGCGGCAGGGGTCGCGATATTCTTAAGCAGTTCCTGGTTGAATCGATGATGCTTAGTATTCTTGGAGGTGCAATAGGTGTAATCTTTGGGTATCTCCTGGCTAAAGTGGCAGGGTCCCTTATGGGAACCCAGGCTTTTGTCAAAACACAGTCGGTTGTCCTTGCATTCATGGTCTGCTTTGTTATCGGAGTCTTTTTTGGCTGGTATCCGGCCCGTAAGGCAGCAGGTCTTAATCCGATTGACGCACTCAGATATGAGTAATTCAAACTTTATAGTTTAAATTTGGAACGGTGTGATCCGGAATTTAAGAGTGAAATGGACAAAACAGGATAAAATTAAAAGATGAAGAAGAATATCTTTGAAGAGAAACGGATCCAGGTGTTGCTGCACCTTCTGGCATGGACAATTCTGCTGGTCCTTCCTCTCTATTTTATCAAACGATGGCAGATTGGGAATGATTTTGTCTGGTTGTATTATGTAAATACCCTGATCAACGGAGCTATATTTTATTTCAATTACTTCCTTATTGTACCCAGGTACTTTTTTGGGAACAGGAAGTACAGATACTATATTTCAGTTGTCGTTCTGCTGGTATTCTTCTATTTTGTATCTGACAAGTCAAACAACTATATATTCACTCATTTTGGAGACCGGGGAAAAAATGAAAATAGCATTGCCCCTACTGATAATGACAGGATACATCATGGACCACCTATGAGGACCATGCATCTTTTCAATTATGGCTTCACTTCTGTTTTCCTTGTTTTCTTTTCGCTGGGACTGCGGGTTCTGGAACGTCATTCCACCATTGAAAAGGTCCAGAAAGAGCTTGAAAGGGAGAAGCTCAACTCCGAACTTGCATTTCTTAAGAACCAGATAAGCCCCCATTTTTTCTTCAACACGCTGAATAATATTTATGCGCTTATAAGCATTAATGCAGAGGATTCGAGGAATGCGGTGCTTAAACTTTCGAGGATGATGCGTTACCTGCTGTATGAGTCGGAGAGGGGAGATACAAAACTCAGCAATGAGATCGAATTCATGAATAACTATATAGATCTTATGAGGCTCAGGATGAGCGACAAGATGAGCCTGAAGGTCTCCTTCCCTGAAAAATATATTGATTACAGCCTTCCTCCCCTGCTTTTCATACCATTTATAGAAAACGCATTCAAGCATGGGATAAGCTTCCGCGAAAGATCATTTATTGAAGTTTCTCTTTCATCTGATCCGGATGGAATATCTTTCGGTTGCCTCAACAGCTCCCAGAACGGCGGAAATAATTCAGAAAATGAAGCTCCTGGGATAGGTCTGGGCAATGTTAAAAAGAGGCTTGAGCTTCTTTTTCCCGGGAAACATAAACTGGAAATAAACAAGACGGCAACGACGTTTGAGGTCCTTCTTAAAATTGATATAAAGGTATGATATCAGTAATTGCCATAGATGATGAACCACTGGCTCTGAAGCTGATCACGGATTATATCAGCAAGACTCCATCACTTAAGCTCCTTGGAAAGTTTGAGAATCCCCTTGAAGCTTCAAAGTTCCTGTCGGAGAATACCATTGATCTTGTTTTCACTGATATACATATGCCTGATCTTAAAGGGATTGAGTTTACTCGTACCATGGAAAAAGGGCCGAAAGTGATCTTTACCACTGCATTTGAGAAATATGCTCTTGAAGGCTATAAGCTTGATATTGTTGATTACCTGCTAAAACCTTTCAGCTATGAAGAGTTCCTGAAAGCTGTCCAGAAGGCAAATCGTCTCATCAGGGTCGAAAGGGGATCTTTAAGCAAGGTTGAGGCAAATGAGGAATTCCTTTTCCTCAAATCGGACTACAAGATAAAAAGGATCAATTTCAATGATATACTGTACATTGAGGGGTTAAAGGATTATGTAAAGGTCTATATTCAGAATATACAAAAACCTGTTCTTTCCCTTTCATCGCTTAAGCTTCTTGAGACCAAGCTGCCGGACGATAAATTCATGCGGATACACCGGTCATTCATTGTCAATCTTCATAAAATTGACACGATTGAAAGAAGCAGGATCGTTTTTGGTAAGACATACATCCCCATCGGTGATCAGTACAAGGAAAAATTCCAGGAGTTCCTCGACAAGAACTTCCTTTAGATCATCTCTTTTCTGACAGTGCCGGCTGTTAGCTTCTTGCGGCCTGTTCCGGTTCAATAATAATCTTGTCTGCATCAATCCTGTAAATCGAATCTGGCCTATTCTGCCCGGTTCTGATATTAATTTTCACGCCGATCGGGAGCTAGTGATTATTTTGATCAAAAACTCGTGATCAGGACATAAATGTTAATAAATTAAGATTAGTCCCTAAATAAATGGGGGTATAATGATAATATGGATAAGAAAAACCTGAGGAGATATATAAAATATGGGGGTATAATAGAAAAAATATATAAATATTTGATTATTGGTATAAAAATATATAGGTTTGAGGTCTGAAAAATGAATGAATTGAAAAAAGTCATTATCGATGGGAAAAAGTATTAAAAGGATCTCACTTGTATTCTTGATCTTAATCAGCTGCGGTAATGCTCTTTTTGCAGCAGATAATAGTCATATTGATTCAGGCGCAACGGCATGGATGCTTACATCAACCGCCCTGGTGCTGCTTATGGTGCCGGGGCTTGCAATGTTCTACGGCGGGCTGGTCAGGACCAAGAACGTTCTAGGAACTATAATGCACAGCTTTGTTGCAATGGGGATAATCAGCGTGTTGTGGGTGATAGTCGGATACAGCATGTGTTTCGGAAAAAATATACTTGGGGGATGGTTCGGCTGGAGCAATGATTATTTCTTTTTGAAAGGGATCGATAAGAATATAATGGATGCTGGTATTCCTGAATATGTTTTTTCTATGTTCCAGGGAAAATTCGCAATAATTACCCCGGCTCTTATTGCAGGTGCTTTCGCTGAAAGGGTTTCATTCAAGGCTTACTGTTTCTTTATAGCGATCTGGAGCATACTTGTGTATAATCCTCTATGTCACTGGGTATGGGCCTCCGATGGCTTTATCGCAAAGCTTGGAGCAAAAGGTGCTATCGATTTTGCGGGTGGAACAGTAGTCCATATATCTGCCGGTGTAAGCGGGTTGATCGCTGCAATTTATCTCGGATCGAGAAGAGGGTATCCATACCAGGTGATACGGCCGAATAATATGGTTATTACGATGCTGGGTGCCGGACTGCTATGGGTGGGCTGGTTTGGTTTCAATGCAGGAAGCAGCGTTTCGAGCGGGTTAAGCACCGCACAGGCTCTTACTGCGACTCAGGTTGCTGCAGCTGCAGCGGCCCTTACATGGGTGATAATTGAGGGTGCCCACCAGGGAAAAGCTACTGCACTTGGGTTCGCGAGCGGGATACTTGCAGGTCTTGTCGCCGTAACACCTGCAGCAGGAGTGGTTCAACCATATGGAGCAATGATCCTGGGCATCCTGGCTTCAACAATATGCTACTTTGCAATAATGATGAAGAATAAGCTTGGTTATGACGACAGTCTTGATGCATTTGGTATACATGGCATAGGTGGAATTACCGGAGCTATACTTCTTTCGTTCTTTATCAGACGCTCATGGATGGCCGATGCTGCTGCAGCATCTACCGGCTGGACGATGTGGAACCAGCTGCTTGTGCAGCTTCTGGCAGTTGCAATTGCCATCGGCTATGCGGCCCTGATGACATGGGGAATAATATTAGTCGTCGACAAGGTATTTAAATTCAAATCCACCGAAACGGATGAAATGGCCGGGCTCGACAGGTCATATCATGGCGAACGGGCTTACGGAATGCTTAACCCTAATTGACAGACGATTATGAAAATGATCACAGCAATAATAAGAGAAGCTTCTCTCGACCAGGTCAGGGAAGCTCTTATCGATGCCGATATTAAAAGAATCACCGTTAGCAGGGTGTCAGGGCATGGACAGCAGAGGATCGAAGAAATGTACAGGGGACAGGTTATTATTCCTGACCTTATTCCGAAGGTAAAAATCGAGATTGCCGTAAACGACAGCTTTGTTGATATTACTGTAAATGCTATTTTAAAATCAGCACGGACAAACGGTTCAGGAAGTGTCGGCGACGGGAAGATATTCATAACACCGCTTGAGGAGTGCATACGTATCCGTACCGGCGAAAGAGGCGGTACTGCGATATAGTCAGAAGTCTGACAAGTTGGATACCCGGGTTCGCATAGTCCCGGGTTTAATTTTTTAAATCGTCCCGGTTATCTGGTCAATAATTCTACATGGCATTTATGTATTCCTATGAAACAGCTACTGACGGATGATATAATAATTCTGGTATATAATATCTAATTTTATACATCCCGGATTAACTATCAGGCAAAATCAATTGAAGCCCGGGATTTGCATTTATGTCAAAAATAATTGAATACCTTGTTGAAAATAAAATTCTCTGAATAATCAACCCCATGGAAACTTTAGCACAGATCCAAAAGATTAAAGAACCCAAAAAGCTCAGCCAACGGGTCAAATGGTTAAGGGATTACTATTTTTCGGGTGCAAGCAGGATGTGGAATAATGAGTTTTCTGCATGGACTACCGGCACACCATGGGACATCCAATATGATGAGATCACCTACTACATCGTTCCTGAAACCTATCCTTTCCTGGAAACTTTCAAATCTTCCATAAAGCAGGCCGCCCGGAAAGTGGAAATTCCCGATGATTTTTATTCCCTGAGCCTCCCGGAACGTAAAGCTTGGTTCCTGAAGGAAACAATGGTGAATCATCTCCCTCAGGAACTTTTACCTGGCGACTTAATAGCCGGTGGAAGGTTCAATGTCATGACTTCGATGTGCTGGACGAAACAAGAATCAGAAGAAGTAAACAAGTTGATTTATGGTAAGAAGGGTTCAAGGGCAAGAATGAAATGGTTCCATGATCATGGTTACGGGAATTCGGGCGCCACATCGGGTCACATCATACCTGGCTACGGGAAGGCTCTGAAAATAGGCTGGAAAGGGATCTATGGGGAAATAAAAAGTTTCTATGACGCATTGACTGCTGAAGAAAAACAAAGTTCCAAAGGAGCTCAGCTCAGGGCAATGATGACCGCTGTCATGCTTCCAGGCGAATTAGCTCAGAGATACTCTGCCCTTTGCCTTAGAAAAGCAACAGGTGAGAATGATGGGATACGCAAAAAAGAACTTCTTCAGATGGCTGGGAATCTTGAAAAGGTTCCATGGGAACCTGCGGGAACTTTTTGGGAAGCCGTTCAGGCTCTCTGGCTGACTCACATGCTGGTGATGAGTGATGAAAATTATCCGGGTCCGGGTGTCTCTTTTGGAAGGATCGATCAGTATTTATTTCCCTATTGGCAGAGATCTTTATCCGAAGGCATGGACAGGGAGTTTGGGAAAGAAATTCTGAAAACGTTCTGGATACACGCCAACACGGCCTATGATGCTATGATCAGGGTGGGAGCAAACCAGGGAATCACAGCCGGTTACGGACAATTAATTACCTTATCGGGAATGGGTTGCGACGGGAAAGATGCCACCAACGACCTGACCTATGCTATACTTGAGGTCATTGACGAAATGTCACCCATTCTTGAACCAAAACCGAACGTTCGGTTGCATAGAAACTCGCCCGAAAAATTACTGGATAAACTGGTCGAAATGATCTCGGACAGCCAGGGAGCGCCATTCCTTATAAATTTTGACGAACGTTCCATGGCAGGTTTAATGCGCGAAGCAAGTATAGGAAACTATAAATCCTTAATAAATGAATCCAATCTGTACGATTATGCTCCCGTTGGCTGCCTCGAGAATACAATGTGTGGCAATGACCGTTCCGGAACAGTAGACAATAACCTGAACCTGTTGAAGGCCGTTGAACTTGCATTAAACGGAGGGAAAGACCTGAATGTCTTTACGGATCCTATTACAGGCAAAAAAGAAAAAATAAAACAGGATGGACCCGGAACAGGAGATGCCACTGAATTTAAAACCTGGGAAGAATTTAAAGACGCATACATCCGACAAACCAGATATATAATTGAGAAGTGCGTGAACCTGTATGAAGTTTCTGAATCCATCAGAGCAAAATATATTCCAACTCCGTACCTCTCCTGCCTTATAAAAGGTTGTGCCGAAAAAGGGACCGATGTTACAGGAGGCGGTGCGGAAATAGGATTTACCACCATTGAAGCAGTAACCTATGCCACTACAGTCGATTCTCTTTTAGCAATTAAATATCTTGTGTTTGACAAGAAAGTGGCTACCATGAATGAATTGCTTATGGCGTTAAAATCTAACTGGAATGGATTTGAGATTTTACAGACAAGGGCAAAAAATCGGGCACCAAAATACGGACGTGATGATGATGAAGCTGATAAAATGGGCCAGTTCGTAATGGAGCTATGGACCTCAGAAACCTGGAAATATAAGACAACCTCCACTCATCGCAGGTTCCGGCCCGGAATGCTGAGCTGGAATTATTGGGTCGGCGATGGGTTTGTTCTTGCAGCAAGTGCAGACGGCAGGGCAAAAGGGCAGTTTTTATCCAATGCAATTTGTCCCTCAAATGGTACCGATATAAATGGACCCACTTCAAACACAAATTCAGTTGGAAAAGTTCTGGGAGGCCGGACTGAAAAAGGCGACTGGAAAGATTTCGTAAACCTGCTCCCCAATGGAGCCAGCCATACCATCACATTCAATCCCTCTTTTTTAAAGGATGAAGAACACAGGGAGAAGTTCAAATCATTTTTAAAAGGGTACCTGGAAAATGGCGGAACGGCTCTGCAAATAAATATTTTAGATCCGGATATGCTGAAAGATGCTCAGAAAAATCCCAGGAATTACCGGCATCTCCTGGTACGCGTTACCGGATATAATGCTTATTTTACCTCAATCGGACGGGAACTTCAGGATGAAATCATTGCCAGGATAAGTCATGAGAAACTTTAGGCTCCGGTTTGAAAAATGAAATTGATGAATGTAGAAAATACCATTTATGGCCGTCTTCTGGAGATCCAGAGGATGTCTACTGAAGATGGCCCGGGAATCAGGACAACTGTTTTTTTAAAGGGTTGTTTTATGAGTTGCCAATGGTGTCACAATCCGGAAAGCATCTCTTTCAAACCCGGGTTGCAATGGTTGAAATTAAATTGTATTGAATGCCAGAGTTGTGTTCATGTCTGTCCCAATAAAGCTCTTTCTTTAATTGAGAATGAAATTATTATCGACAGAAACTCCTGCAAGGCAGACGGAGTTTGTACTGAAGAATGCCCATCAGGGGCTCTCGAATTGATAGGGAAGGACGTATCAGTCGAGGAGGTTGTAAAAGAAGTGCTTAAAGACAAATCATTTTTTGAAAAATCAGGAGGGGGTGTAACTCTTTCTGGCGGCGAACCAACAATGCAACACAATTTTGCAATAGCATTCTTCAAAAAATTAAAAGAAAACGGTATACATACTGCACTTGATACATGCGGACTGGGAACACATGAAGCCTATGAAAAAATCTTACCTTATACCGATTTGATTCTGTACGACATCAAAGAAATTGATTCTGAAAAACACAGGCGGTTTACAGGCAGTTCAAATGAAAAGGTGCTGGAAAATCTGAAATTAATTTCAGAATGGATGAACATCAATCATATGCCTGCAGAGCTGTGGATAAGGACTCCAATAATTCCTGATGCTACCGATACGGAAGAAAACATTATGGGAATTGGAAAATTCATTTTAGAAAGTAAACTCCATCCGGTCAGGTGGGAACTTTGTGCTTTTAATAATCTGTGCAACGATAAATACCTGCGACTGGGTACAACATGGCCCTTTGAGAAGAAAGATCTAATATCAGCCGAAAACATGGAACATTTTTTAGAAATTGCCAGAGATTCATGTGCGGAAAGGCAAATTGTACTGTGTACCGGTAACGTTAAATCAAAAGAAAAAGTCCGGATCAGGAATACAGCCGAGCCAGACCCTATTGACTTTTGCAGGATTACCGGATTACCTGAAAAGAATTAAGTGAACCGAAAATCTGATGATCGGATTTCTAATAAATATGAATGATTCATTGTTTTGAAGAACAAACACCATAACCTCTGGAAAAATGAAACTACAATTCAGTACTGAAGATATTAAAGCCTTTGAACCGGAGAATAAAATTGGTCTTCTGGCCACCCTTAATGAACAGGGGTTACCACACCTTACACTGATCACCACCATGCAGGCAAACAGTCCCACCGAGCTTGTATGGGGCCAGTTTACAGAGGGGATCAGCAAGAAGAACATCCTGTTAAATCCTAAAACCGGGTTTTTGATCATGACACTTGACAGGAGTTGCTGGAGAGGTAAAGCAATCTGGGAACAGTCAAAAACAGAAGGGGAGGAGTATGTCAGATTTAATAAGCTTCCCATGTGGCGGTACAATTCCTACTTTGGATTGCATACGATCCATTATATGAATCTGGTGGAAACCACTGAAAAAGAGCCTCTTCCTGTATTGGGCATCGTACTGTCGGCACTATTGACAAAACTCACCAAAAGTAATGCCAAAACCAGAAAAGAGGGCAGGATATCTAATGCATGGACTGAAGCATTTTTTAATAAATTAGACAACCTTAAGTTTCTCGCATATGTTTCTGTTGACGGGTTCCCGGTCATCATTCCCCTGTTGCAATGCCAGGCTGCCGACAGCCACCGGCTGGTATTTCATCCCGGGGTTTTTACCAGTGAATTGCATGCAATAAGCAAAGGTACCGAAGTGGCTGTTTTTGGACTGAGCCTTGCCATGGAAGATGTGCTGGTCCGGGGTACCTTTGCCGGTTTCAAAAGATATCAGGGTGTAAAACTGGGGATCGTTGAATTGAACTGGGTTTATAATTCCATGCCTCCCATCACAGGTCAGATCTATCCTCCTGTTGGGGTAAAAACTGTTGAGGATTTTGGCTAAGTCGTGGTTTGGAACAAAATACGTACCTGAATTTACCCACTGGACTATCTCTTAACATTCGGTCACTTCTGGAGGAAGGGAGCTCTTAAACTGGCTTCCTGATCATTCCCTTCCTGCCTTTTATCTTTTTACCTTTGTCCTTTATCTTTTTATTTTCTATATTTGATATTGCGTTTCCTTAAGTGCTATTAAATTCTGATTTATGTTAGTCAAGACTTTTGCCAGTGCGGTAACAGGTATTGATAGCGTTACAGTTACCATAGAAGTGAATGTATCCCAGGGTATTCGTTTCTTCCTTGTTGGTCTGCCTGATGTTGCTGTGAAGGAGAGTCAGCAAAGGATAGAATCAGCGTTCAGGTCGAACGGATTTAAATGGCCCGGGAAGCAGGTTGTGATCAACATGGCACCCGCCGATATCAGGAAAGAAGGTTCCTCCTATGATCTTCCCCTTGCCGTCGGGGTCCTGGCCGCTGACGAAAAGATCACAAAAGAGCCGCTTGATTCATTTGTTATAATGGGAGAGCTTTCGCTCGACGGTTCGCTCCAGCCAGTGAGAGGGATACTTCCAATCGCCCTGAGGGCGAGGGAAGAAGGATTCAAGGGGCTGATAGTCCCTGCAAAGAATGCATGTGAAGCTGCAGTGGTAAAGGGTCTCGATGTTTACGGGATGTTAAACCTTAAAGATGTTATTGACTTCCTTAACGGATTCAGGATATTCGACCCGGTAAAGGTCGATCTGGATGAAATATTTAATAGACAGGCCAACAGGTATGATATAGATTTTTCAGATGTCAGAGGACAGGAAAGCGTGAAGCGTGCACTTGAGGTTGCTGCTGCCGGAAGCCATAATTTAATTATGTTATAGCCAATATATATATCTGATTATCTGATATAATGTTTTTGTTCCAAGGATTAGTTCTCCTGGTTTTTCTCCATTCTTCTTAAATGGTTCAAGTTTGTGAAAAAACACAAACTAAAAACTATTATTATGAAAAAACTAAGATTGAAAACAAGATTTGTATTTAAAGCTGGTGAACTCAATAAGCCCAGATGGATGACTGATCTTTGCAATTGGCAATTAAATGAAGGAATAGAAATGTTTAAGCAGTCCTTTGGTGGTACAGATAATTTCTATTGGAGTGTAACTAAAAGTACTGTAAGAAGAACAAGAGCACTAATAAATATCATTCTTCCAGCATACATAAAAGGACCACAAAATTGGATCAATGAAAAAGATAAACTTCATCCTAAGAATAAACGAAAAGAATTGATATTCTGGACGAAGAAAGTTATTCGCGCACTAAAACTTTATGATACTTCACTTTCACTTAAGAAGGCCAGTGTAAAGTTACAGGCTATGTTAGATCAGATATAATAATTTTATACTCAAGCCCCTATTCATTTAACTGGATAGGGGCTTTTTATTTGCATATATCAGATATTCTTTGGAAATTTGAATACTGTCTGTGCTTCAGAGTAAATAAAAAAGATTTCCATGACCAAAGAACAGCTTATGGAATATAGGAAGCTTCTTGAAAAAGACTTCACTAATAAGGATTTAGAAATCGAAACATCTTTAAGTTATATATCTGTAGGTGCATTAGGCTTCTTCATTACAATTAATGAAAAATTCCTTGATTTGATATGGAAAAATCGGTCAAAATGACCACCTGAGACCGGAGCCAAAAGATCACCCCCTGGCCGGAGCAAACTGACCACCCTTCGCCGGGCCAAAATGACCACCCAAAACCGGAGCAAAGAGAC
>JBEKFE010000011.1:0-107407 GCA_050013475.1 Bacteroidales bacterium | reverse complement strand
TTCTTCAATTACCTGAAGTTTAAAGGGGACACTGTAATCTTTTTGTGTCCTCTTTTTGCCGCAATGCTTCTTGTTTTCCATAAATAAGTCGTTTTATTGTCAACTTATTTCAGGACGGGTCATATATACATAAAAAGGGGCAGAATAATCCGCCCCTCAGTTTAAGTCGGGGTGAACCGATATTTTGTCGGGACGACCCTCACGCCCTGCGTGATGCGCTAGCCTGACTGGTTTTTTAGATCATCAAGAAATCTTTCATCTCCTCTTTTCTTAATTAATTTTTCAAGTTTCATCGCTTCTGACCTTGAAGCATTCTCTTTAAAAAAAACAATTTCCCAGGGCATTTAATTGATATTAAGATCTTTTATCTTATTACCCGTCACAACCAGTCATTTTTTATTACGACTAATAGTTGTCTTAACATCTTCATTGTCCTTAATACAGCGAACGGAATAACCATTTTTCTTCAGGTGGAAGGCTTTTTCAATATTTTCGGTTGCGCAGTCTATACTAAAGTTCCATGCATTTGTCTTATCATATTCCATATCCGACCACCAAAAACAGACTTTGCCAAAATTGGTGAACACTCCGCTGGTGTTGATGTAACCACTTGGAAGAGCATTAAAACCGCTTTCGTTGGATGCTTGGTAATTAGGTTTTTCCCAGTGCACTGTACCTTTCTCCTTAAGTTTGCCACCAGCTATACTATCGCCACCCAGATAGGTTAAAAGCGTTGTCCATTCACCATCTGTTGGTACATGCCAGCCTGCAGGACACAATTTATTAGTATTTACCACATACCAGTTATATAAAGCTCCATAGTTGCTTTTGTTATATGAAGCGTCATTCTTGAACCAGCAGTATGCAGGTGAAGTCAGCAGATTCCATGAATGAATATCAGTAACCAGCGGAATTAATGTTCCATCATTCAATTTTGTAGTCTTCAGGTTTTCAGCCATCCAGACTTGTGTGCCAATTTTAACGCTGTTGTATGTATTGCCATCACTATCTTTCACAGATTGTCCCTGTATCCCATGTGAGCATATTAATAAGAAAACAGCAATTGTGATTGTCGAATATTTTTTCTTCATGATTTTGATATTTTAATCAGTGAAATAAGATAATATAATCGATCCATTGATGAAAGTTATGAAATATCATAATGCAAATTAAAAAAAAATCTTCATCAATTAAATTGATCTTGGATTATTGATGAGTATAATGTACCCCATTATCAGGGGAGGATTTAGTCAAAGTTAAGTTGGCTTTCAATCATAATTATTGAGATTTTTCTCATATAATGAGAGACAATTGCAAAAGCCGGAGGGCTTGACCACATTTGGTCGGTCAAATGGCTTTAATTATACTTATCTAAGGATCAAGATTTTAACTCCGTCTTTCAGTGATCAATCCGTTCCGGCGAAAAGTGGTCAACGCCACCAGTTTTTCCAACTATCTACCCCCGTTGTTTGCTATGCTCACATGGGGCGCGATGCGACACGATATTTAGATTATAGATAGAACAAATTAATTGATTTAATTTATAGTTTTATATTGACTAAAAGACATCAACAGTTATGAAACTTCGACTTATTTTCTTTTCAATAATTGCATTTCAGTCATTATTAGGTAAAGTGTATAGCCAGAATGACGAATGGAATATTACAACTACGAAATCTGACAACTATACCGGAGTTGTTGTTTCTAATGGACAATTAGGCATTCTCCCCTCAAAACACTTATTTGGGATCGAACATGTAATTTTAAATAATGTGTATGACCTTGATCCATATTCGGAAATCAGTCGGATTTTACAGGGTATGAATTTTGGAAATCTTGAAATGGAGATTGACGGAGAGAAAATTACAGATGCCAATATTAGAAATTGGAAGCAAACTCTAAATATGAGAGAAGCCAGAATTATAACTTCTTTTTCGTTCAAAGACGAAGCGACTATATCATACAGCATATATGCCCTTCGAAATGTGCCAAATGCTGGATACATTGACATCAAGGTGGAAGTAAATAAAGAAATTGCAATTAAAGTAACTGGAAAAATAAGTACTCCTTCATCCGATTATCAGAAGCCTAAAAACACCTACAAACTTCTAAAAGATTCAGAAACCACAATGCCTGTATTACAATCGGTGGCATTAAGTTCTTCCAAGAATCATAAAATAAGTACCTCAGCCACATTTATTTGGCACGACATCAACTCTTCGAGAGAGAATCGACGACCTGAATTAACATATAGCACGCCATCGGAATGGGAAAATTGCCTCTCGTTTGAAAAGAAAATTAATAAAGGAGATACTCTCGAATTTGCATGGGCAGCAGCAGAATGCTCTGATAAAGATTTTACTGATCCGAAGTCAGAAAGTGAGCGGATAATCATTTTTAATTTATTGACCGCCAGGGATGTATTGCTGCAACAACACAAAAATATCTGGAATAAACTATGGGAAGGTGACATAATCATTGAAGGTGATTTGCAAGCTCAGCAAGATGTACGTTTGGCTTTGTATCATTTATATTCATTTGGTCGTGGAGATAATGATTTAAGTATAGCTCCAATGGGACTTTCCGTTCAGGTTCCATATAATGGTCACATTTTTTGGGATACTGAATTATGGATGTTCCCACCTCTTTTAGTGCTCAATCAGGATATTGCCCGATCACTTGTAAATTACAGATTCAATCATCTGGATGCAGCCAAAAGAAAAGCAAGAACGTATGGTTATCAGGGAGCTATGTTTCCCTGGGAAAGTGATGATACCGGTGAAGAAGCGACGCCTCCTTTTGCGTTGACAGGAACTTTTGAGCATCACATAACTGCTGATATTGCTATTGCATTTTGGAATTACTACAGAGTAACCAAAGATAAAATTTGGTTGAAGGAGAAAGGGTATCCGTTACTAAAGGAAGTGGCAGATTTTTGGGTAAGCCGGGCTTTTAAAAACAACGATGGAAGTTATTCAATAAAAAATGTTATTGGTGCTAATGAATTTGCAGCAAATATCGACGATAATGCATTTACAAATGGTTCTGCCATTACAGCATTAAACTATGCAACTCACGCTGCAACAGAATTAACTATTAAAGCCAATCCTGAATGGAAAACTGTGGCTGATAAGATTGTGATCCACCGTTTTAAAGATGGAACAACCATGGAACACAGCAAATATACCGGAGATAAAATTAAACAGGCAGATGCGAATTTGTTGTCTTATCCTCTAGATATTGTTAATGACAAGGAAACAATACTTAAAGATCTAAAATATTATGAGCCTAAACTGGCAGTTGAAGGTCCTGCAATGGGGAAATCAATTTTTGCGGTAATTTACGCGCGCTTAGGTGATACAGAAAATGCTTATCGACTATTTAAACAGAGTTATGAGCCTAATAAACGAAGTCCATTTGGAGCGTTATCCGAATCTGCTATTGAAAATAATTCATATTTTGCCACCGGTGCAGGAGGTATGCTACAAGTAGTTCTATTTGGTTTTGGAGGACTGCATTTTACTGATAATGGAATAATTCAAAAAGATCCGATACTTCCCAAAGAATGGAAATCATTAACAATAAAGGGGGTGGGAATTGACAAGAAGACATTTGTTGTAAAAGGGAACTGATAAGCATGAAAAATAACTGGCCATAACAAGCAGATATAAGTGTAAAAGCCGGGCATCTTGACCACATTAAGCCAATCAAATTGGCTTTGACATACAAAACTATATTACAAGGAATTAACTCCTGCTTTTGATGGTAAATCTTTCCCGGCCAAAAGTGGTCAAGGTCACTGGCTTTTGCAGCCAAGATAAGAAAACTAATGAGTTTCTTAATATATGGGGTAAATGCGGGGAAACAGCCTCATAAATAAAACGCAATCACCTGTATTATAGACAATTGCGTTAATTATTGGTCGGGGTGAACCGACTTGAACGGTCGACCCCTTGCACCCCATGCAAGTGCGCTAGCCAACTGCGCCACACCCCGATTTCAACCACACTTGCCTAAACAAGGGTGGTTTCACCCGCAAAAATAGTCAACTATTCCGATTCTCCAAAAAATGAATTCACCTCAGGCACACCCTTTGGCATATATATATATCTTAATTTTCATACTTTTGAAAGACCCCATTAATAAACCATGCCCGGAATGTTCTCAGGGAAGTTATACAAGTGAATAGATCTGATTTCAGAGGTGAACCTTTAACTGCAATCCGGCGTTATCATATTAGTCACTCAAAGTTTTTATCTTAGCGGTCGGAACTCAAAAAGTAAAATATATGGAATTTTTCAAACCAGCTGATATTAAAAAGGACGGTCAGAATATAAACATTGAGAATGTTGAAAAAGTAAGATGTCTTATTATCGGGTCAGGACCAGCCGGATATACTGCTGCGATATATGCTTCAAGGGCTAACCTGGCTCCGGTTCTGTATACGGGTCTTCAGATGGGCGGACAGCTTACCACAACGACCGAGGTCGACAACTTCCCGGGTTACCCGGATGGCGTTGCAGGACCGGAGATGATGGAACAGCTTAAGAAACAGGCAGAAAGATTCGGGGCAAGCGTTCGTTTCGGGATAGCTACATCAGTCGATTTTTCGGGTAATCCTCTAGAGGTGACCATAGATGATAATAAAATGATCCTTGCTGATGCAGTGATAATTGCTACAGGAGCAACTGCAAAATACCTTGGGATTGAAGGAGAGATCAAATATGCCGGCATGGGTGTATCGGCTTGTGCCACATGCGACGGATTCTTCTATCGGGGCAAGGATGTGGCCGTAGTGGGAGGGGGCGATACCGCTGCTGAAGAGGCGGCCTACCTGGCAGGATTATGCAGGAAGGTCTACCTGATAGTCAGAAGAGATGTGCTCAGGGCATCAAAGGCTATGCAGGAAAAAGTAAAGAATACTGACAATATTGAGATATTGTGGGAACATCAGACTGTTGACCTCTTTGGAGAGAATGGGGTGGAAGGAGTGACCCTGGTTAAAAAGAAAGGTACCCCTCTTGAGGAACAGGTAAAGATAAAGGTTGACGGATTTTTCCTGGCGATAGGACATGCTCCAAATTCAGAGATATTCAGGAAATATCTTGAAACTGATCCCGTGGGGTATGTTAAGACAATTCCCGGCACCTCTAAGACCAGTGTACCGGGAGTCTTCGCGGCAGGTGATGTGCAGGATCCCGTTTACAGGCAGGCAGTCACCGCAGCAGGGTCTGGATGTATAGCGGCAATAGATGTGGAACGGTACCTTTCCGATCTGCACAAATAACTAATGAAGCTTTCCCCTTATTTAAAAGATGACTAAGAGACTTAGGGACACAGGGACTTAGAGACAATCAGACAATTTATAATATGAAGACATTTAAAAAGACCTTTAAGATCCATGCCGAACCCGCTGATGTCTATTCAGCGATAACTAACCCATATACTATCGAACTATGGTCGGGATACCCTGCAGTAATGACGGAAGAGCCGGGATCAGAATTTTCCCTCTGGGAAGGAGATATCACAGGGAGGAATATTGAATTTATTAAAGACAGGAAGATTGTTCAGGAGTGGTTTTTCGGTGAACAGGAGGCTAATTCGGTGGTCACGATCTCAATTCAGCCCGATGGCGGAAATTCGTCTGTTACAGTTGAGCATTCAAATATTCCTGATGAAGAGTTTGCAGGTATTGCTGAAGGATGGAAAGAGTTCTATTTCGATGCCATTAATAATTTCTTCAATCCTAATTTCTGATCTGTTTCGTCATGAGGCTTTTGACCGGCCGGTTGACCGTTTTGTCCCGTCCATGATGCTGTAGATATCCTCTGCGCAGGCTTGTATTAGAGTCCCGATGCCTTTGTAGGAAAGGGTCTTTGCATGCGACTGGATCAGGTTATTCCATTCCGGAACCCAAGAAAATATGTGCTGATCAATGAACCTCTTTATCTCATTCCTCATCTCCTTATTGCAGGCTTCATCATCGAGCTCGAGATATTTCTCGATCATAATGGTAAGAAAAAGAAGTTCTACTCCAATGTGATCATCAGGGATATGGTTTTTGAATTTCGACTTCCAACCATAGGAATCGTAAAACTCCGTTACGGAAGGAAATTTCTTATCGTACAACAATGTGCTCTTTTTAGTGAATGCCGATTCCATTGGTGACGCAAAGTTTTCTGACCGGTCGGAAAAAAGGGCGAAGTAATCGAACTTCATCATCTCAAAGCTGCTTTTACTGTCATCTACAGACTCTCTTAGCTGAGATGAAGCTTTTACAAACCTTGGATTCCGGCTGGAGACCGGAAAATGTTTCAGGATACCCTGTTTCCAGAAATCATGAATACACTCTATCGAAGGATCGAACATAACCATGGTCCCCGCAAAATAGAGAAGCATATTATATGCTTTCAGGATATTATGTTCATCATTTTCTTTACCGCTGTTCATTATTCTGATCTTTCAGATATGAGTTTTGATTTATTCTGAATCTTACAATTAGTTTCAGGGTGCGACAGTATTATAACTTTAAAAAACTTTTTTTGTTCAGTTTATTTATAATAATATTTTTAATATTGGAAGTCGCAGAGGCATATTCCAATAAGGTCTTATTCCTTATCAAGCTTTTTGGGCAATGAGCTGAAAATAAAAAAGCTGCATCGGACGATGCAGCTTTATATGTTGAGAGATTACTCTTATTTTGAGAAATCAGCCATTTCGTGAGGGTAAATATCATTATCGACCTTGTATTTCAATTGAGAAAATGCCTTTATAGTATAGTCGACATCATCAAGGGTGTGGGATGCTGTTGGTATAAGCCTGAGCATTACCACATCGCGGGGGACAACCGGATAAATTACAACCGAACAGAATATCCCAAAGTTTTCCCTCAGGTCATATAACAGCTGGGTAACCTGCTCGAGCGGGCATTTCATGAATACCGGCGTGACCGGTGATTCAGTCTTGCCCAGGTCGAGGCCTGCCTCTTTAAGTCCTTTCTGAAGTGCCCTTACAATGTTCCAGAGCTTTTCCCTGTACTCCGGGTGAGTTTTTATAAGTTCAAGCCGTTTAATAGCTCCCAGGGTCATTGCCATTGGCAGCGATTTGGCATAGATCTGCGACCTGAGGTTAAAGCGCAGGTATGTCACCACCTCTTTTGTGCTGGCGACGAAGGCGCCAAAGCCTGCCATTGATTTTGCAAAAGTGGCAAAATAGACATCAATATCATCCTGAACTCCCAGATGTTCACCAGTGCCTGCACCTGTCTTACCCATTGTTCCAAATCCGTGGGCATCATCGACAAGAAAGCGGAAATTGTATTTTTTCTTGAGTGCTGCAATCTTGTCGAGTTTACCAAGGTCGCCTGCCATTCCAAATACCCCTTCAGTTATAACAAGGATGCCTCCGCCTGTCTCTTCCACAATTTTAGTTGCCCTTTGCAGCTGTTTTTCACAGTTCTCAATATCATTGTGCGGGTAAACGAATCTCTTCCCAAAATGAAGCCTCAGTCCATCCATAATACAAGCATGTGAATCTGAATCATAGACAATAACATCATGCCTGTCAACCAGCGCATCGATTATTGAGACCATTCCCTGGTATCCAAAGTTCAGAAGATAGGCAGACTCCTTGTGAACAAATTCAGCGGCCATTTTTTCGAATTTCTCATGTATGGTCGTCTGTCCCGACATCATCCTGGCGCCCATGGGATAACCCAGCCCAAACTGAGCAGATGCCTCAGCATCAGCTTTTCTGACCTCGGGATCATTTGCCAGCCCCAGGTAGTTGTTAAGACTCCAGTTCAAAACTTCCTTTCCCCTGAATTTCATCCGTGGTGCAATTTCACCTTCAAGCTTGGGGAACATAAAATATCCGTCAGCGAAGTAGGCATATTGACCGAGGGCGCCTTTTGTCGAGTTTATTTTTTCAAAAATATCCATTGTATTATGTTGGTTTGTTTTTGACTGCGACAAAAGTAAGGATATTCATTTATTCTGTCATACGATTTTATACCTAATTTGCCTTTAACCTTCCTGCCTTCATAATATATGCATAAAAAAAGCGTTTTTATACCGGGTTTAAAAAAATTTCCGTACTTTTGCGCAACATTTTTTGACATGAAGATCAGATACATAATATTCCTCATCACAGCTTTATTGATTGCCTCATGCGGTCAGTACAGCAAACTTCTTAAGAGTACCGACTATGAGCTTAAGAAAACCAAGGCAAAGGAGTATTTTGAGGATGGCCAGTATTCAAAGGTCACACAGCTTCTCGAACAGATACTTCCGCGATACAGGGCTACTGAGGAAGCCGAGGAACTGACCTGGATGAGTGCAGAAAGCTACTATGGTGAGAAGGATTTCCTTTTGGCAGGCAGTGAATTCAGGAATTATGCAAACATCTATCCTTACGGGAAGCATGATGAAGAGGCAAATTTTCTTGCCGCCATGTGCGACTATTACCTCTCGCCCAGGGCAGAGCTTGACCAGCAGAATACCAGGAATGCTATAGATGGATTTGGGCTTTTCCTGACAAGGTTCCCGATGAGCCAGAGGGCAGAGGAGGCAAAAAAAAATCTGATTGAACTTAAAGACCGTCTCTCTGAAAAATCCTATCTCAGTGCAAAGCTCTATTACAGGATGGACCAGTATAAGGCTTCTGTGACAGCTCTCACTAACAGCCTTAAAGAGTTTCCTGATACCAAATACAGGGAAGAGATGATGTACCTCAAACTCAATTCCCTATTCCTTTACGCGGAACACAGTATTGCGGCAAAACAGACAGAAAGATACCAGGCAGCTCTGGATGAGTACTATTCATTCATTGAAGAGTTCCCGAAATCCTCCTATACGAAAGATCTGGCCAGGATCTACCAGGCCACTACAAAAATGCTTAAGATCAATAATGGAATTACTCAAACGAACAGCAAATTATGATGGATTACAGAAAATCAAATGCACCGGTAACTACAGTAACCCGTAACCTTGAAACTCTAAATACAGGAACGGAGAATGTGTATGAAACAGTGATCGTTGTGTCGAGAAGGGCTAACCAGATTGCAGTTGAGATGAAACAGGAGCTAAATAAAAAGCTTGAAGAGTTTGCGTCTTATACCGACAATCTTGAAGAGGTGTTTGAGAACCGTGAACAGATTGAGATCTCCAAGTTTTATGAGAGACTTCCGAAGCCGACTCTCATTGCTCTGCAGGAATTTGAAGAATCAAAAGTTTTCTTCAGGAACCCCGACAGGGCCCCCAGGCAGAAGATAGTGTAAATAACATGTATGCTCAGCGGTAAGAACATATTGGTAGGAGTAACAGGAGGTATTGCTGCTTACAAAACTGCCTCGGTTATCCGCCTTCTTATCAGGAAGGGAGCTTCTATAAGGATCATCATGACCGCTAACGCGAAGGAATTTATTACTCCGCTTACACTTGCAACTTTATCGAAAAATCCTGTCCTGACGGAGTTTTTTGATGCTGAGAACGGTAACTGGAACAGCCATATCGACCTCGGTATCTGGGCGAATCTTTTTCTTATTGCCCCTGCTACCGCAAATACTATTGGTAAGATGGCCGCGGGCATAGCCGATAACCTTCTGCTTACAACATATCTTTCAGCCAGGTGTACAGTAATGATCGCTCCTTCGATGGATACCGATATGCTGAAACATCCTGCAACTCTGAGGAATATTGAGCTCCTCAGATCATACGGCAATATCATTCTTGAACCTGAGATCGGGGAACTTGCAAGCGGTCTCTCCGGTAAAGGACGGATGGCCGAACCCGATGAAATTGTTAAAGAGATTGAAAAACTCTTCTCAAAAAAACTTTAAACCTCTGAAGGGCAAGCGTCTGCTGGTCAATGCAGGCCCCACACAGGAAAACATCGATCCGGTCAGATTCATTAGCAATCATTCATCAGGAAAGATGGGCATAGCTATTGCAGATGCAGCATATGAATCAGGAGCCGAGGTCGAGCTTGTACTTGGTCCGGTAGCAATTCAGCCAAAAAACAAAAAAATAAGGGTGACCAGGGTGGTTTCAGCCGCATCCATGGCTGAAGCCTGCATCTCACTCTTCCCCGGATGTGATATAGCGATACTTGCAGCTGCTGTCGCTGACTTCACCCCCGAATCATTCTCGGAAAAAAAGATCAAAAAGGGTGAAGGTGAATTCGTTATAAAGCTTAAGCCAACAACCGATATTGCCGCCGAACTGGGAAAGTTCAAGAGAGAAGGACAAATAATCGCCGGTTTCGCTCTTGAAACTGATAATGAGCTGGAAAATGCACGCGAAAAGCTGCTCCGCAAAAACATGGATATTATTGTTTTAAATTCGCTCAGGGATGAAGGAGCAGGATTCGGTCACGATACAAACAGGATCACAATAATCGACAGATACAATAATATTGATAAATTTGGATTGAAATCCAAGGAGGAAGCTGCCAGGGATATTCTGGACAAAATCATTGAAATAACAGGTTAAATTCAGGTTATGAAATTGTTATATCTGAAATATTGTTTTCTGGCGGGTCTCATCCTTTTATCAACAGCCGCAAGATCACAGGAGCTCCTTTGCAATGTTCAGATCTCAGCTCAGAAAATCCAGGGTTCCAACCGACAGATCTTTACCTCGATGCAGAAGGACATCTATGATTTTATGAACGGCATGGTCTGGACAAATCTTGTCATAAATTATGCCGAAAAGATCGAGTGCAACATACTTATCAACCTTACAGATCAGCTTTCCGCCGATGAGTTCAAAGGCACCATTCAGATCCAGCTGAAAAGACCTGTGTTCAATACCACATATAATTCAACTTTATTAAACTTTATTGATAATAATTTTCAGTTCCAGTATGTTGAATTTCAACCGCTTGAATTTGATCCTAATGTTTACAGGTCCAGCCTCGTCTCCGTTCTTGCCTATTATGCATATGTGATCATCGGATTCGATTGCGACTCCTTCTCTCCTGAAGGAGGAACGCCATTTTTCCAGATCGCTGACAAAATAGTGAATACTGCCCAGAGCGCCCCTGAACCAGGCTGGAAACCGTATGACGGTTCGCGGAACAAGAATCGTTACTGGCTTGTCAAGAATATTCTTGACAAGGAGTATGCAGGGGTGCGACAGTTTGTTTATGAATACCATCTGAACGGCCTCGACAAGATGGAATCAACAATTGGCGAGGCAAGAACGAACATCGCAGAGAGCCTGAAATCGATGCAGGATGTCTACCGGAGTAAACCAGATCCATACCTCTATTTCTTCCAGATCGTTCTTGATGCAAAGAGTGATGAGATTGTTAATATTTTCTCGGATGCATTCCCTGAAGAAAAGAGCAGAGTGGTACAGATCCTTACAGAAATTGACCCCGCAAATAAGGTCAAGTACGAAAAGATCACAACCGGTTCCATTCCGTAAATTGTATCAATATGCTGATCAAACTTTATGTTCAGAATTATGCATTGATCCGTGAGCTGGATATTAGCCTGGAAACGGGACTTACTGTAATTACCGGCGAGACGGGTGCCGGTAAATCGATCCTTCTCGGGGCTCTGTCGCTCGTCCTTGGTTCGCGTGCCGATTCAAGCGTGCTGCTCGACAAATCGGTAAAATGTGTCGTGGAGGGAACATTCAGGATCAAGGAGTATGATCTGAAGGAATTTTTTACCAGGAATGAACTCGATTATGATCATGTTTCCATAATCCGCCGCGAAATAAATCCCGCCGGCAAATCAAGAGCATTTATCAACGATACACCTGTTAACCTTAATATCCTGAAGGAGCTTGGTGACAGGCTGATCGATATTCATTCCCAGCATCAGACCCTGATGCTGAATGAAAACTCTTTCCAGCTGAATATTATCGATTCATTCGCAGGGAACAGCAGACTGCTGGGCGATTACAGGATGACATTTGCAAATTACAGGAGCCTTAAGAAGGAATTCGATGAGCTTCGTGAGAAATCAGACCGGAACAAGGCGGATCTTGAATATTATCGTTTTCAGCTTGCCCAGCTTGATGAGGCTAAACTGATCAGCGGAGAGCAGGAAGAGCTTGAAAAAGAGCAGGAGCTTCTTGAACATACTGAGGAGATCAAAACCTCGATCAGCAGCTCGGAGAATATTCTGCTCTCAGAAGGTTCTTCGGTGCTCAATATGCTCAGGGAGATGAAGATAAGCCTTGGAAAGATAAAAGATTATCTTCCTGACGCAGGAGCACTACTGGCGAGAGTTGATTCAGCATACATAGAACTTGATGACATCTCTTCAGAATTGACTCGTCTCGCTTCAAGAATTGAAGCTGATCCCGGGCGCCTTAAAAATGTCAATGAAAGGCTCGACCTTATCTATTCGCTTGTTCAGAAACAGCACGTCAGGAACCTTGATGAGCTAATTCTGAGGCAGCAGGAGATTGGAAAGATGGTCAACGGGATTGTTACCAGTGATGAAAGGCTTGATGAGCTCGCTTCACTCATTGAAAAAGAGCTTAAAGTTCTTTCCCTCCTTGCAAATGATATCTCTGAAAAAAGAAATAAAGTGATACCTGATGTTGAGGAAAAGATCACCGGTATGCTCAAGCAGCTTGGTATGCCTAATGCCAGGTTCAGGGTTGAGCTGACGCGATTGCAGGAATTTACCTCTTCAGGTACGGATAGGGCTGACCTTCTTTTCTCTGCCAATAAACAGGTGCCTCCCGAGAATATCGCCAAAATTGCCTCAGGAGGTGAGCTTTCGCGTGTCATGCTGAGCCTGAAATCACTTCTTACGAAAAACAATAATCTGCCGACAATCATATTTGATGAGATCGATTCGGGTGTTTCAGGTGAAGTTGCAGATAAGGTCGGACAGATCCTGGCAGAGATGGGAAACTACATGCAGGTCATCAACATAACGCATCTTCCCCAGGTTGCCGCGAAGGGGAGGGAACACTATCACGTTTATAAAGATGATACAAAGAACTCAACAATCACCCGTATAAAATTGTTATCACCTGATGAAAGGATACTTGAGATAGCAAGGTTATTAAGCGGCAGCGAGGTTACAGAGACATCACGAAAGAATGCCCGGGAACTTTTACAGGCATCTTCAGGATAACCTCACGCCAGGTATTCGTTTCACAAACTATTAATATGAATTAAAATGAAAGAAGGTTTGTTAAAAGGAAAGAAAGGGATCATTTTTGGTGCGCTGAATGATAAATCAATTGCCTGGCAGGTTGCACTGAAAGCTTACGGGAACGGGGCAGAGCTTGTTCTCACCAATTCACCGGTGGCCATGAGGATGGGAACAATAAATGAGCTGGCAGAAGCTACAGGCAGTAAAGTAATTGCTGCCGATGCAACCAAAATGGAGGATATAGAAAATCTCCTGTCAGGAAGCATGGAGATTTTCGGAGGGAAGTTTGATTTTATCCTTCATTCTATCGGGATGTCACCCAACGTCAGAAAAGGCATCCCCTATGAGCAGACAAGCTATGAAAACATGCTGAAGACAATCGATATTTCGGCACTCAGCTTTCACAGGGTACTTCAGACTGCTTATAAGCTCGACGCGATTAAAGAATGGGGATCGGTTGTCGCCCTCTCTTATGTGGCAGCACAAAGGACCCTGTTCGGATATAACGATATGGGAGATGCAAAAGCCCTTCTTGAATCAATTGCCCGGTCGTTTGGATATATTTATGGAAGGGAGAGAAAGGTGAGGGTTAATACAATATCACAGTCACCGACTCTTACAACAGCCGGGAGCGGGATCTATGGATTTGATTCGCTTTATGATTTTTCCGAAAGGATGTCTCCGCTGGGAAATGCTTCGGCTGCTGAATGCGCCGATTATTGCGTGGTTCTGTTCTCAGATCTTACCCGTAAGGTAACTATGCAGAACCTTTTCCACGACGGTGGCTTCTCAAGCATGGGTATGAGCCTGAGGGCAATTGAACAGTACCAGAAGAGCTTCGAAGAATGCCCCTGATCAGAATACAAGTAAGTATTAATACCGATTTTTAAGGCGATCCGCAAATCTGTGGTCGCCTTTTTTTATATTTGGGATGACCCAATACATTTTGTCATGATCAAGATCATTCTCCTGATTGTTTTCTACCTCTGCTTCCCTCTGGTCATAATTTATTTGTGCAAGCGATGGTCTTTTTTTAAAAAACTCGGATCGATAGTACTTGCCTATGGGTTTGGTCTGTTGCTGGGAAGCTCAGGATTATTTCCCCAGGGAAGCGGACCCTATCGTCTGGCGCTTCAGGGAAAATCGGCGATCCCTGCAGCAGAAATGCAAAAAATGATCGACGATGGAACATTACCTGAAAGTGATAAATTTGTGAACCAGATCGCGACTGTACAGGATCTGATCCCTTCAATTGTGGTACCCCTTGCATTCCCGTTGCTTCTTTTTTCACTGAACCTTAAGAGATGGCTCAGATTTGCAAAAAAAGGATTTATCTCTGTCGTCCTGGCCCTGGTGGCAGGCCTGATAATGGTAACAGCCGGATTTTTCATATGGAAAAATTCCATCCCGGAAAGCTGGAAGCTGGCAGGAATGTTTGAAGGGATATACGCAGGTGGCACTCCAAACTTTGTAGCGATAAAAATGGCTCTTAACGTTGATCCAAATCTCTTCGTTATAGTAAGTACATATGATGTGGTCATAGGGGCCTTCCTTGTGCTATTCTTCATAACCATTGCCCCGAGATTTTTCAGGATGATCCTTCCGGCATATCAATTTGAGGAGAATGTGAAATTTTCTGAAGATGAGATAAAAAAGGAGACCGGGGATCTTGAGGATTATTCCGGGTTCTTTAAAAAAGAGCATCTTTTGCCGCTTCTTTCAGCATTTGGTCTTTCACTGCTGATAGTCATAACCGCAGTGGGCCTAGCATTTCTTTTTCCCGCAGTCCCCATGATGGTAATTGTCATCCTGTCAATAACAACCCTGGGGATTATCGCTTCGCTGATCGGAAAGATAAACAGAATTGAGAAGACGTTTCAGCTGGGAATGTATCTGATACTCATATTTTCGCTTGCCGTTGCTTCAATGGCAAATCTCAAGTCGATGTTCGGCATAGGTATGCTGAACCTGATCATGTTCATTACCTGGTGCTATTTCGGATCAATGCTTCTTCACCTGTTGCTTGCAAAGATCTTCAGGATCGATGCTGATAATTTCCTTATTACCTCGGCAGCCTTTATATTCTCTCCTCCTTTTGTACCCCTGGTAGCAAATGCTCTAAAGAACAAGGAGCTGATCGTCACCGGGATAACCGGAGGAATCCTGGGTTATGTCCTGGGCAATTATTTAGGAGTGGCTTTGGCTTACTTCCTGAAGGGATTCTAAAACAGGTAGTTCAGCCCGATGTATAATCCGATGTTTCCGTCCTGGGGATTGAATGCCTTGCCGAGATCTATTGCAATGACAAAGTTCTCATTCATAACAACTCTCAGACCCCCGCCGGCACTGACGTGTAATTTTTCAGCACCCTGATCGAAGAACTGATCAGAAGTGTAACCCGAGGCAGCAAGAGTGGCATCCGAAGGCTGAGTGAACTTGATCTTATCGGTGACCATACCAAAATCCGTAAAGGCGTTTATTCCAATATACCAGTTCTGGTTTATGAATGTGAACCTAACAGCTTTCCAGCGAAATTCAGCATTGCCATAAAAAAATCCGTCGCCGATGATCCTGTTGCGCAAAATTCCCCGCAACGTTTTTGAGCCTCCCAGTCCTTCAGAATAGTCGCCCCTCAGCACTGAAACGATCATTTGCGACTGGTAATAGAACGGAACTGTTCCGAAGATGGTCTGCTGATATCCAAGGCGGTAAGCAAAGGAAAGATCATTTGGCACAATTGTGAAATATTGCCTGTAAGTGAAATAAAACTTACCGAATGTGGCCTCGCTTCCCAGGAATTTCTGTGAGGTCTCGATACCTGCTTCTGTCCATATTCCCTTCATGGGATTTGGCCTGTTATCACGGGAATCCCACGCAACACCGAGCTTTACTGTGTTTATCAGGCCGCCGTTTGCCTCGGAAGATGAAAGTATTCCCCATTTCTGGTAGAGTTCATACAATCCGGGAACACTGTCTACGCTTGGCAACAGACCTGAACTTTTCCCCTTGTTAAACTTGGCAATGTCAACTGAACTGACATCAAAATTCTGAATCGCAAATCCGGCATTCCAGAAAAAATGTTCTCCTGCGATCTTTCCTACAAAATCATTTTTGAACCTGAACAGCTTCCTAAGCTCCCTGTAGAACATCCTGGTCTTGTAATCAGCGCCACCATTAATATCCTGGTCGGCCCAGCTTTTATTGAAAACGGCATCATACCCGTTAAATCCGTAAAAATCATAAGCTCCGTCATAAAGATAGGCGAGATCGGTTGACAGCCTTACACCCGGTATAAGATGCGCTGACTCATAATTGAACCTAAATACAGAGCTGCCTTTTGTGTACCCGGAAGCCTCAAAATAGAATTTATGATAATAGTCAGGATAAATATCACCTTTACCCCACTGATAAAGTTCCACTAGCGCACCATACTCGAATCCCATATCCGTATCATATGCAATAACCGGCAAAGCGCCAAAATTCCACCCGGTCTTGATCTTCTTCGCTTTCTCTTTTCCCTTTGCACTGGTTGTATCCTGTTCCTGCTTTTGCTGAGCGGAGACAGACATTACGAAAAAAGCAATGAACAAAAGGAGTAATGGTCTTTTCATAGGAGAGGTTTTAAAATGTATCATTAAAGATAAAGAAAAATGGAAACTGCAAACTAATTTTTTTATAATTGCTACCTTAGGACTTTCAAAAAAACAGAGCTGGCCGGATGAAGATTCTGATAAAAAATATTTCAGGACTGATGCAGACAACAGAGACTGCCGGGAACTTCATCAGTGGCAGAGAAATGTCGGTTCTGAATCATATCAGTGACAGCTATCTTATTTTAGATGGAGGTATTATCTCTGATTTTGGGCTGATGGCCTCGCTACCCGAAGATATCCGCTGCGACAAGCTGATCGATGCTACGGGAAAGTTTGTATTCCCCTCATTCTGCGATTCGCATACTCACCTTGTATACGCAGGGAGCCGTGAGGGAGAATTCAGGGATAAGATATTGGGTCTCTCGTATGAAGAGATCGCGAAGCGGGGAGGCGGCATTCTCAATACGGCAAAAAAAGTGCATGAAACGTCCGATGAGGAACTCTACAGGCAATCGATGGTGCGCATTAATGAGATCATCCGCCAGGGTACAGGTGCTGTTGAAATAAAGAGCGGATATGGGCTGAATACGGAAGATGAACTCAGGATGCTCAGGATCATAAGGCAAATTAAGGAGACTTCCCCGGTTGAGGTGAAGGCCACCTTCCTGGGAGCTCATGCCGTGCCCGCAGAATTCAGAAATGAAAGGGAGAAATATATTGAAATAATAATCAATGAGATGATCCCTGAGGTTGCTTCTGAGGATCTGGCTGACTATATAGATGTTTTTTGCGACCTCGGATATTTTTCTGTTGAAGAGACCGAAAGGATACTAATGGCAGGGATCAAATACGGACTGAGGGCAAAGATACATGCGAATGAACTTGACTTTTCAGGAGGTGTCCAGGTTGGAGCAAGATATGATGCTCTTTCTGTCGACCATCTGGAATGTATTGGCGATGAGGAGATCGAAGCACTGAAGTCAACTTCCACAATGCCGACAATCCTTCCGGGATCCTCTTTCTTCCTCGGACTGCCCCTTGCTCCGGTGCGTAAAATGATAAATGCCGGTCTGCCGGTTGCACTCGCTTCAGACTATAACCCCGGTTCCTCTCCTTCAGGAGACATGAAATTTATAATGTCCCTGGGATGCATAAAACTTAAGATGCTCCCGGAAGAGGTTATTAACGCGGTAACTATCAATTCGGCTTATGCAATGGGATTATCGGAAACACATGGTTCAATAGCAAAAGGGAAGGTGGCGAATGTGTTTATTACAAAGAAGATCCCGTCATATGAATTTATGCCATACGCCTTTGGGTCTGACCTGATTGAAACCGTAATATTAAGAGGTAGAATAATTGACCAATAATACCTCTGTGTGACTCTGTGTTTCCTCTGTGGTTCTCTGTGTAACTAAGAAGAACTTGCACAGAGTGGCACTGAGAAGACACAGAGGCACAGAGAGGATAATTTACAGGGTTTTTTTTATGGAGAAGAAGATCATTGAATGCGTTCCGAATTTCAGCGAAGGCAAGGACATGGATATCATCAGACAAATAACTGATGTTATCGAATCTGTATCAGGGGTGAAATTACTTGATGTCGACCCGGGAAAAGATACCAATCGCACAGTTGTTACATTTGTCGGAACTCCTGAAGAGGTGTGTGAGGCTGCTTTCAGATCGGTCCGCAAAGCTTCAGAGATAATTGACATGACGAAGCATCACGGCGAGCATCCCAGAATGGGTGCAACGGATGTGGTACCGCTTATTCCTGTTTCAGGCATTACGATGGAAGAGACCGTGGAATATGCACGAAGCCTTGGAAGAAGGATAGGAGAGGAACTCCGTATTCCGGTTTATTGTTATGAAAATGCCGCATTTGAGGAGAAGCGCCGAAACCTTGCCAGCTGCAGGGCAGGGGAGTATGAGGGTCTAAAGAAAAAACTGTCAGATCCTGCTTGGAAGCCTGACTTTGGACCTGCAGCATTTAATGAAAGGACAGGAGCCACAGCTGTCGGTGCAAGGGATTTCCTTGTGGCATTCAATGTAAACCTGAATACAACCTCGATCAGAAGGGCAAATGCTATAGCCTATGACGTCAGGGAAAAGGGAAGGCCGATGAGGGAAGGAGATCCTGTTAACGGGAAGATCGTAAAAGATGAAAAGGGTGAACAGGTAATGATCCCTGGTTCATTGAAAAGCGTGAAGGCAATAGGATGGTTTATTGAAGAATATGGCATTGCGCAGATATCTATGAACCTTACCAATATTTCTGTTACACCGGTCCATATTGCTTTTGATGAGGTCTGCAGAAAAGCGGAAGAGAGGGGAGTAAGGGTCACAGGTTCAGAGCTTGTCGGACTCATTCCGCTGAAAGCAATGCTTGATGCAGGAAAATATTTCCTGAAGAAACAGGAACGGTCACTCGGAGTTCCTGATGAGGAGCTGATCAGGATCGCAATCCGGTCAATGGGATTAAACGATATTCATCAATTCAGATCTGAAGAAAAAATAATTGAATTTGTTATGGCTGAAAAGGGTAAGAAATTGCTTACAGACATGAGTCTGAAAACATTTATGGATGAGACTGCCTCTGAATCGCCCGCTCCGGGAGGAGGATCAGTTTCTGCCTATATTGGTTCACTTGGAGCTGCCCTGGGGACAATGGTTGCTAACCTGTCGTCGCATAAAAGGGGATGGGATGAAAGATGGGAAGAGTTTTCTCACTGGGCTGAAAAGGGGAAAGAGATCCAGAACAGATTGCTTTCCCTTGTTGATGAGGATACCAGGGCTTTCAATAAAATAATGGAGGCATTCGGTCTTCCCAAAAAGAGTGATGAAGAGAAGAGACTCAGGGGAAAGGCAATACATGAAGCAACTATTGAAGCGATCATTGTACCATGGTCTGTTATGGAGACCGCTTATAAAGGTTTTGAAGTTGTAAAGGCCATGGCTGAAACAGGAAATCCTAATTCAGTGAGTGATGCAGGAGTTGGTGCACTGGCTCTGATGACCTGTATCAGGGGAGCCTGCCTGAATGTAAAGATCAATGCATCTTCACTTGATGACAAGACCTATGCGGCAGATATTGTGAGCAGGGCAAATAACCTGGAGGAGCTCGCAATAAAGACAGGCGAGGAGATACTAAAGATCGTTAATTCAAAGATTGGAACATAATATAAACAGACTCCCAGACTCCCAGACTCCCAGACTCCCAGACTCCCAGACTCCCAGACTCCCAGACCCCAGACTCCTAGACCGTCATTCTTTTTATAAGCCGCAGGTGATGAGAGTATTTGCCGGTTTCCGGCTTAAAGATACCATGATGGTCAATTGTATCGATCCTAACTCTTCCTGATGCATGGATAACGAGGCCTTCTGAGAATAGCATTCCGACGTGGGTTATCACTCCCATTTCATTGTCAAAAAAAACGAGATCACCAGGTCTGGCCTCGTGCAGGAAATTGATCGTCTCCCCGATCTCCGACTGCTGTCTGGCATCGCGCGGGATCGGTGTCCCATGTATCTTATAGACGAGCTGGGTCAGCCCTGAACAGTCAATCCCCGAAGGGATCCTTCCTCCCCATATATACGGAGCGTTTATAAAATGCATTGCTGTATCTGTAATACTTTCATTAGCTGCTATATAGCTGTTATTGAATTCAGCTACTGTCTTAAATATATTCTCACCGGCTGTAAATATCTTTGATTTGAAGTCGGGGTTATATATTTCCGAGCCAGGTTCAAGCACAAGCCTGCTCTTATCCTTTTTGAAGCATGGCAGGGGCTTATTTATCGTAAAGCTTCTGCTGTTGCTGTTATCCTCGCAATGCTGAAGATGATCAAGATCGATCCAGCCACAGTATTTATCGAAAAGGGTTTCAACTTTTATCCACTTTCCTGCCTCTCCGGTCACGTTATATTTCTCACCGAAGATGATCTGGCTAAGCATCTCGGCTTTATGTGACGGCCCTGATCTCAGCGGCACAAAAACATTCTCACAGATAAATACTTCCATACTTTTTAAGCATCTTAATCCTTAATGCGGTCAGGCAAGTTTGTTAATGAAACACTCTGCATTCTCCGCGTAAAACCTCTGTGCTCTCTGCGGTTAAAGAAATATTACAGGGATTCTACCTCATATCATTGACTTCAACATCCTTGTATTTTTTGCTGTCGAAAGTGAAATCGGAGGTTTCAGGTTTTGTTTTCAGGTTATAATCGTTTACGACCAGGTAAATCACGATACCATCCTTTCTTTTGTATTCCGCTTCAACAAGATCATCATTTGATCTACCGATGGCAAGTCTTATCCTGATGAGATCATTTTTCAGATCTTCAGGATAAAGATCAATGATGTATGTTTTTGAATTCTCCTCGACAAGCCTCGTCTTATAGCCTTTTTTGTAAAGTGTGAATATTGATGATGGCCTGCTCATAAATGAATCATCCTTCTTCCCGGGCCTGGTAATCGTGACCTCTTTTTCCCTTATGAGGTAATTCCATGAAAATGACCCGTTATACCAGGTTATGTTGTCAGGCATTTCAAGCCTGTACTGGTCCTTAGCCATGATCAATGATCCTGCCACAGTATCATTTTTCTGCTCGGGCTGATTGATGGTTATAAGGTTGAATTTTATTGAAACTGAGGGAGAAGAAAGTGCAATTGATGAGAATCTGTCGAGTATTTTAATTGCTTCAGGATCATTCTGTCCCGACATGACAGCTGTCATCGTCGCGAAGATTATTAATGCGATCATCTTGTTCATACAGGTTTACTCAAGACGCTTCAAAATCTGTTCCAGAACCATCATATCAGAAACAAGAACGTCACGTGCCTTGCTGCCTTCGAAGGGTCCCACAATCCCGGCTGCCTCAAGCTGGTCGATGATCCTGCCGGCCCTGTTATAGCCGATGGACATCTTTCTCTGGATAAGCGATGTTGACCCCTGCTGATGCTGAACCACAAGTCTTGCTGCCTCATCAAACATAGAGTCTCTTTTTTTAAGATCTATATCCTGGATGCCTGCTTCACTGTCGTCGATATATTCCGGAAGATGCATTGCATCGGGATAACCCTGCTGGGATCCGATAAATTCTGTCAGCGCTTCGATCTCTGGCGTGTCGATGAAAGCACACTGAACCCTTACGGGTTCGTTGCCTGATGAGACAAGCATATCGCCTCTTCCGACAAGTCTGTCTGCACCTGTGGCATCGAGTATAGTTCGGGAGTCAACGGAAGAGAATACCCTGAAAGCGATCCTGGTGGGGAAATTGGCTTTAATAAAACCGGTGATGATATTTGCTGATGGTCTTTGAGTTGATATGATAAGGTGTACACCTATTGCCCTTGCCAGCTGAGCGAGCCTTCCGATCGGTCCCTCGATCTCCCTTCCGGCGGTCATAATAAGATCGGCGAACTCATCAATAATCAGAACGATATAGGGCATATACCTGTGTCCCTTTTCCGGGTTCAGCCTTCTTGAGACAAATTTCTCATTATACTCCTTGATATTTCTCGACTGTGCCATCTTCAGAAGCTCCAGCCGGTTATCCATCTCAATACATAGAGAATTAAGGGTGTTTATGACCTTCTGTGTATCGGTTATAATAGCATCCTCCTCGCCAGGTAACTTTGCAAGAAAATGGCGCTCGATCTTCATATAGAGAGGAAGTTCAACTCTTTTCGGATCGATCAGGACGAACTTTACCTCAGAAGGATGCTTTTTATAAAGAATAGATGTGATTATAGCATTTATTCCAACTGATTTTCCCTGTCCCGTCGCACCTGCTACAAGCAGGTGAGGCATTTTTGTAAGGTCTACTATATAAGGATCGTTCGTGATAGTTCTTCCCAGGGCGAGTGCAATATCAAACTTGGTCTCCTGGAATGCTTTTGAAGTGATCAGGGACCTCATGGAAACCGTTTCCGGTTTTTTATTAGGCACCTCTATACCTACTGTTCCTCTTCCGGGAATAGGAGCGATGATCCTTATTCCCAGGGCCGAAAGGTTTAAGGCGATATCGTTCTCAAGCGATTTTATCTTTGCCAGCCTTACGCCCCGTTCAGGCACAATTTCATACAATGTGACAGTCGGCCCGACTGTAGCAGAGATGTGTTTAATAGGTATCTTATGATCGCCAAGAGTCTTGATAATATTTTCCTTGTTTTCAATTACTTCAGCATTATCGAATGAACTTGCGCTCTTATGATCTGCAAGTATCGATACGGGAGGGAACTTGTATCTCGGAAGGTCGAGACGCGGGTCGTAGTTCTCCATTATTTTTTGTACCTCCTCTTCAGAGAGCAGGTCACCGGCTTCAGCTTTTTTAATGTTTATCGGTATCTCCGCCCCTTCAACTGGAACGGGGTTGTTCTCACTGTCAAACTCGTGAATTATAGCTCCGCCGGTGGCTGAAGTTTCCACAAGATCTGCATGTCCGGTGGAATCGTTTTTATCGGTGGTATTAATTACATGAAACTGGACATCTTCTCCTACATCTCCTTCGGCTTCTTCATCTCCGTTCAGGGATTCGCCTGGAATACCTTCCATCTCACCGGGTGTTCCGGAATCCTCAGCCACCTCTTTATGATCTTTTTTTCTGAGGAAAGCCGGCATCCTGATGATAAATACAGAGGGACTTACATTAAGAGCAAAAATCAGATAGGATATGGTGATCAGGGTAAGCAGGACCGCTGTCCCGATCTTTCCCATAAAGGCATTCAGCCATTGGGAAGCGAGGTACCCATGAGCGCCTCCCGGGCCACTTCCAAGGTAAACCGACTTTCCAAAAACAAATCCGAGGCACAATGAGAGGATAATGGCAGCAAATGTGAACCTGAAGATCATCTTCCATACCCTGATTTTTGGGAAGTTAAGCAGGTACAGGCCGATAGTTCCGATTATAACCGGGATGAAAAAGGCGCCAAGCCCGAATCCCTTATTGACAAGAAGCATGGCAAACCATGCCCCGCTTTTTCCCGACCAGTTTTTAACCTGCACATCAGATCCCGAGATTACCTGTGAACTATCGAGGCTTAGATCGGTTTTCCACCAGAAAAGATAGGCTATCAGGGCAATAAGGAGGTAAACAGCAAAACCAAAAAGAAGAACTCCAAAGACAAATTTTATTCTTTCATCACTAAAAAATGATTTTTTCTTTGCCTTTGTTTTTTTGTCTTTCCTGGCAGGCTCTTCTTTTTTTGGTTCTTCCTTCCTTGGTTCTTCCTTGTTTTTTTTCATTTTAATAAAATGCGATTGACCTCAGTTTCCTGAGTTTTTGAAAAACGTCCTAAAGGTAATAATTTTATGATGAAGAATCAGCAGCAGATTATGACTAAAGGTTTACCATATCGGTAATGATCTTATCCATATCTTTTTTTGAAACAGGTCTGAACTTTGGCTTCCTTTCAAACGCTTTATCGGGTATATCCTTTTTATACACTGTTTCTGCCTGGAATTTCATTTCTGAACCTCCAAGGATATAATAAAAGCTTAACAGTACCCCGTCGATTGAGCTGAAAGGTGTATTGGAATTTGAATTTTTGACCTTGATCTGGTCAGTGTACCAGATACTGTATTTTTTATTTCTGTCGGCAGGGAAAGTAGCTATTGCATTCTTGCAGTCATAGCCACATATTACACCAATCTTATCGGTCTTCGTTATTTCAACACCTTCCATGCTGCTGAAACCAGGATGGATCTCTCCCTTCGACCCGGCATAATAATACCTTACTCCAAGCATATTAATATAAGTATCATATATCTCCGACTCCGGGTTGACTACGTTAACGATCCCCTGATTGCCTATCGGGGCCATTATCTCAAACAGTATCTTGTTGCTTTTAAATGATACCACAAGATTCCTGGGCTTCAATTCAGCCGACATTGTTCCTGCACTCTTGATGTATTCTATCGTATAGTGTATCTCGCCCTGATCTATATATTTACCTCCTTTTTCCCAGCACGAAGAAACACTAATAAGCATTAGTGCTGCAATAACTGGCAATCTTAATAATCTCACTTACTTCCGGTGTTTGAATTTCCCAAAAGTAGTAATTTTTTTTAACTGCAGTCACCTGAAGTGACTTTTGCAATTAAAAGCTCTGTCACTACTCAGCAGGCGTAATGTTTAATTAATAAGTCCTGCTATAAATATTCTGCTAATTTTAATAGATTTGCTCTTTCCTGCTTCGAACCGGAGCGGGCAGGTTATAAGATTATTTCTGAAGGTTTCAAATGAGAAGAAAAGGACAATGGGGAAAAAGCTTGCAGTTGTAGCTCTTGGTGGAAATGCCCTGCTTAGAGGAGATCAGGTAGGAACCATCGAGGAACAGGAAAAGAATACAACAGATACTCTTGAGAATCTGATATATCTCGTCAGGGAAGGATATGATCTGGTTCTGACACACGGGAACGGACCTCAGGTTGGAAATATTCTTATGCGGAATGATGCCGGTGAACAGATATACAACATAGCCCAGATGCCAATCGATATATGTGTTGCCGATTCGCAGGGCGGAATTGGATATATGATAGAGCGGATGTTCAGGAATGTCCTGAACAGGCATGGCATTAAAAAAAATGTGGTTTGTATCGTCACTCAGGTAATTGTGAACCAGGATGATCCGGCATTAACCGATCCCCAGAAGAGAATAGGTAAAATATATAACTCCGGGCAGGCTGACGAGCTCGCTCTTAAAAAGGGCTGGGTATTCAGGGAAGAGGTAAAAATTGAAGGAGGGTTCAGGCGGGTTGTACCCTCACCACTTCCGGTTGGGATAATGAACGAATCGATCATCAGGGATCTGGCCAGGAATGGTACCATCGTTATAGCGGCAGGGGGAGGAGGAGTACCGGTTTATCTCGATGAGAATAATGATGTAAGAACAACCGAAGCTGTTATCGATAAGGACCTTGCATCATCACTTCTGGCGACCAGGATCGGGGCGGATGAATTTTATATTCTCACCGATGTGCCGTACATTTATATCAATTATAAAAAACCGGACCAGGAGATAAAGGAATTCCTGAATTATAAGGATGCGCTTAAATATTTGAATGAAGGGCAGTTTGCAAAGGGAAGCATGGCGCCGAAAATTCAGGCCTGTTTGAATTTTATACAGGCCGGAGGACGCAAAAGTGTAATAACTGAGGCTTTTAAACTTGCTGACAAGAAGTACGGATCAAAAATAACTATGGAATATGAGGACTGATAAAAAAGCTTTAAAACAATTAATAAAATGAAAGTGGATCTTAAAAACAGAAATTTTCTCAAGCTTCTTGATTTTAATCCTGAGGAGATTCAATACCTTCTCGATCTGGCTCTTAAACTGAAGAAGGATAAATATGAAGGCAAGGAAAAGAAGCATCTTACAGGTAAAAATATTGCCCTGATCTTTGAAAAGGCCTCTACAAGAACACGGTGCGCCTTCGAGGTTGCTGCTTTCGACCAGGGGGCTCATGTTACATATTTAGGGCCCACAGGTTCTCAGATGGGGCAGAAGGAGTCGATGAAAGATACTGCAAGGGTTCTTGGAAGGATGTACGACGGTATTGAATACCGCGGGTACGGACAGGAGATCGTTGAAGTGCTGGGCAAATACGCCGGAGTTCCGGTATGGAATGGTCTGACAAATGAATTCCACCCGACTCAGATACTTGCCGACTTCCTTACTATGACTGAACATTCCGTTAAACCGTTGAATAATTTAAGCTATTGTTACCTTGGTGACGCCCGATATAACATGGGCAATTCACTTATGGTGGGTGCGGCTAAAATGGGAATGGACTTCAGGTCAGCATCTCCTAAAGAGTATCAGCCCTCTGCCAGTCTGGTGAGCCAGTGCATGGAGATAGCTAGGGAGACAGGAGCACGTATAACCATTACCGACAATGTTGATGAAGCGGTAAATGGTGTCGATTTCCTGTACACCGACGTATGGGTATCAATGGGTGAGCCAGACTCAGTTTGGGATGAACGCATCAGGCTCCTGAAACCCTACCAGGTAAATAGTGAGGTTGTCAGGAAGACAGGTAACCCGGATGTTAAATTCCTTCATTGCCTCCCTGCTTTTCATAACCGTGAGACCAAGGTGGGAGAAGATATCTTCAAAAAATATGGTCTGGATGGCATGGAAGTGACCGAGGATGTTTTTGAATCAGAGAGCTCCATAGTATTTGATGAGGCAGAAAACAGAATGCATACCATAAAGGCCGTAATAGTGGCCACACTCGGTGATTGAAAGATAAAAGACAAAAGTCACAAGATAAAAGTATTACCTGATCATGCACTTTTGTTTTTTTACTTTGGTCTTTTGTCTTTATACAAACAGTGCTCTCACAAAATAGAAGGTCATTATAAGGGAGGCGGCAAGTTTCAATCCGACCCCTGCCAGGAATCCAATGAGGCTTCCGAAACCGGCTTTAAGTGCATATCTGAAGTCATCCCTGAAGATCAGTTCCCCCACAATCGATCCTATGAGCGGCCCGACAATAATACCAACAGGACCAAAAAAAAGTCCGACAATCAGCCCGATCGCAGCCCCGCGTGTTCCGTATTTTGACCCGCCGAACTTTTTTGTTCCCCATACCGGAACAAGGTAATCAAGAATTGAAACTGCTATTGAAATTCCTGCAAATGTAATAAGAGTCCAGCCTGTAAAATGGCCGAACCTGGTGAAATGAAGAAGCAGAAGTCCCAGAAAGCTTAAAGGCGGCCCCGGAAGGACAGGGACAAGACAACCGATTATCCCCAGGATCATTAATATTATTCCCAAAAATATAAGAAAATAATCAGTCATGTTTTAACATAAAAAGCAGGAAATCAAGACCTTTCCTGAAACAGAATATTTTAGATTTTATTTTAAGAAGGCCGGACTATTCTTTCCCAAGGTCATCGAATTCGACATTTGTAAACTCCTTTGTTCCTGAAACCTTAACATCCCCTTCGTCAATCACTTCTTTCATGGAAGATGGAGATTCCGGAATAACGTCCTTCCCGTTCCCAATGTAATCTACTGCGTCCCTCAGACCGTCAGCAAATTTGTCGAAATCCTCCTTATATAAGAATATCTTGTGCTTTTCATAAAAAACCTTTCCCTCCTTGCCTACGCGCTTCTTGCTCTCTGTAATAGTGAGATAATAATCCTCCTTGCGCGTTGCTTTCACATCGAAAAAATAGGTTCTTTTTCCTGCCCGGACAACTTTGGTGAAAATCTCTTCCTTCCCGGTTTTTTCTTCTTTCTCAATTATCGTTCCGGCTTCTTCTTCCATAACTTAACTCAATTTGGGTGCCTATATCTGCTCAAATGTAACAATAATTTTAAGAAATCAAAATACTGTATACCAATTGTCCTCATATTTCGCATGGTTGTTTTGACGATAACAGAAAAAGAGTATTTTTGCAGCGGAAAAAATGTGTTCTTTTTAAATGATAAGCAGGAGATTACTTCGCATTAAGGCACTTATGGCCCTTTATGCATTCAATCGCAGGGATGATAATGATCTTGTCCAGGCAGAAAAGGAGCTGATGTTCAGCATTGCCAGGACTTATGACCTCTATCATTATATCCTTTTGCTTGTTATTGAGCTTTCTGACATTGCATTGGAAAGGATCGACCTGTCTCTCAGGAAGAAAATGCCGACTGAAGAAGACCTTAATCCAAACAGGAGGTTTTCGGAGAACCTGGTCATCAGTCAGCTAAGGAACAATAAAGATCTCACCGACTTTGTCACCTTGAGAAAAATATCCTGGTCTAACAGCCAGGATATACCGCGTACCATTTACAATAAGATGCTGACATGGGAACCATATGCAGAGTACATGAAGGTTCAGAGAAGTTCCTATGCCACTGATAAAAAATTCATCATCAGCCTGGTGACAGAGTTTCTGGCCGCTTCGGACGACCTGCTTTCCGGATTGGAGGAACAGAGCATCTTCTGGAATGATGACCTGGAATATGTCTCGGCTATGATCGAAAAGACTATCAGGAAATTCAGGAATGATGACGAAAGCCAGAACAAGCTTATGCCTCTTTATAAAAATGAGGATGATGAAGAGTACGTCAAAATATTGTTCAGGAAGGCTGTCCTCAGGACAAAGGAGTGCTCTGAAATAATAGACAAGAATACAACCAACTGGGAGGTTGAGAGAATAGCCCTGATGGATATTCTTGTGATGCAGCTGGCTATTACCGAAATCATAGAGTTTCAGGAGATTCCGGTCAAGGTAACTTTAAATGAATATATTGAAATTGCAAAATATTACTGCACCTCAAAAAGCAGTACATTTGTCAACGGAATTCTCGATAATGTGGTACGCGAATTGCGCGATAGCGGCACATTCAGGAAATCTGGCAGAGGACTGGTCGGGGATCTTGAAAATGATGAAGAATAAAGGTAAATTGAAGCAGCATGAAAGGATCAGCTATTGCTTTTGTTCAGGTTATAACACTTATTACATCAATGATTTTGGCTTCTTGCGGGAATGGAGGAGAAGGCAGAACAGGAGTATCGGCATCTGCAACACCGGGTGATACGGCAAGTATCTTTTTTACCGAATACGAGCACAATTTAGGACAGGTAACCGCGGGAGAGAAGGTAGCATGTGTTTTTACATTCGGGAACAGGGGTAAAGGCCCTCTCGTCATCTCATCGGCAACGACAAGCTGCGGATGCACCGTATCAAAATACAATACGGAACCGGTATCCCCGGGCGGGACAGGATCCATTGAGGTCATTTTTGACTCGTCAGGAAGGGACGGGAAACAGACCAAAACAATTACTGTCAGATCAAATGCCGCCAAACCGGTGGTATTGCTCAGAATTACAGGTGAAGTTTTATCAGGTAATAACAATTAATAATTTCAAACAATGGGTAATTTTATTTATGTGTTTTTAATGGCTCCGGCCTCCGGCTCGGCAGGTGGGGCTAATCCTCTTATTTCGCTGTTGCCGATCATCCTGGTTTTTGTCGTGTTCTATTTTTTCATGATCAGACCGCAGATGAGAAAGCAGAAGGAACTGACCAATTACAGGAGTGCACTTGCTAAAGGTGATAAGATCATTACTACGGGAGGGATCTATGGCAGAGTCGCTGAGGTCAAGGACAACATAGTCATTATGGATGTCGGTGGTGATGTCAAGCTGAAAGTTGACAAGAGCGCAGTTCTGAAAGATTCATCAGACATAGAGCCGAAGTAATTCTAAAAAGGTGAAAGGATGGACAGGATCGCCGGTTGCGACCTGCCACAGAAACTGGAATTTATCCTGAAAGGTCGGCTATTGCAGGAAATGAAAATCCGCAGCCATTCCGTAATAATGAAAACATGGATAGATCGGGAATGAAGATCGGAGTTACAGGAGGGATCGGAAGCGGGAAAACTACTGTCTGCAGGGTGTTCAATTCACTCGGGATCCCTGTTTTTTCAGCTGACAATGAAGCGAGTAATATAATGGAGTCAGATCCGCAGGTGATTGAGAATGTGCGTAATATCGCCGGGCAGGATATTTATAAAGGAGGCAGCCTCAACCGGAGTGAGCTTGCAGAGCTGATTTTCAATGACAGGGAGCTCCTTGAAAGGATAAATCAGGTTGTTCATCCTGTTGTCCGCATTAATTTCGACATCTGGCAGAGATCGCAGAAATCAGATTATGTAATACTTGAAGCAGCGATCCTTTTTGAAAGCGGGTCGTACAAAACACTCGACGGTATTATCACGGTCATCGCGCCATTAGAAGAGAGAATTGACAGAGTGGTAAGAAGGAACAACCTGACCAGGGAACAGATCATGGAACGAATCCGGAATCAGAGTGATGATGAATTTAAGATTGCAAGGTCAGATTTTGTGATAGATAATTCGGATGATCAGCTGATATTACCTCAGATACTCAGGATCCACGATGAGATGTTGAAACGGATTAATTTGCGCAGAAGCAATGGGTAAATTTGTTAAATGGCTTGGCGGTGGCCTTGGTTTTGTAGTTGGAGGTCCGATAGGAGGACTTCTTGGCTTTCTTGTCGGTTCTTTCTTTGATGAAGCAGGAAATCAGGCCTACGCTACCACAACCTCGGTAGGGACAACGCCGGGCGCATTTGGAATGAGCCTGCTTGTGCTTATCGCTGCAGTGATGAAGGCTGATGGAAAGATTGTGAAGGCAGAGCTGGACTATGTAAAGGAATTCTTTGTCAGGCAGTTTGGCCGCGACACTGCCAAAGAGGCGCTTATAATGTTGAGAGACCTGCTGAAACAAGAGATACCTCTTCGTGATGTATGTCTTCAAATCAGCCGGAATATGGACTATTCATCAAAGCTGCAGCTGTTGCATCTCCTGTTTGGAGTCTCAGCTTCTGACCAGAGAATAGTTCCATCAGAAGTTTCCGTGATCGAAACAATTTCAGGCTATCTCAGTATAACTAATACCGATTATGTATCGATCAGGAATATGTTCCTTCCTGAGACAGATTCGGCTTACAAGATCCTTGAGGTCGATCCTTCAGCCTCCAATGACGATGTCAAAAAGGCCTATCGCCAGATGGCAATGAAATATCATCCCGACAAGGTGAGTCATCTTGGCGACGACTTCAGAAGGACTGCCGACGAAAAGTTCAAGAGTGTGAATGAAGCATATGAAAGGATCAAGAAGGAACGCGATATTGTTTAAAGAATTAACTTTGCACTAAATATTTAAATGGTATGAACTTAAAAGATTATCTGGCTATATCCGGCGAACATGGACTTTTTAAATTTATTGCACAGGGCCGAAATGCAATTATCGTTGAACATCTTGAAACGGGAAGAAGAAGCAGCGCTTATGGCTCCGCCAAGGTAAGCTCCCTCGAAGACATTTCGGTTTTTACCGAATCGGAGGATCTTTCTCTTTCAAAAGTATTTGACAGGATCTTTGAAAAGGAGAATGGAGGACCGACTCCAGATTCAAAATCAGACAATGAGAAGCTTAAAAGCTACTTTGCGGAAGTGCTTCCGGAATATGACAAGACACGCGTCTACACTTCAGATATCAGGAAAATACTTTTCTGGTATAATACCCTTCAGAAACTGAACCTTCTTGTAAAAGAGGAGGCAGAACCAGAAAAGAAAGAGGGTGTGGAAGATGAAAAGGAGGTTAAAACGGCATCCAGGGCAAAAGCCGGGAACCAGGACAAATCGAAGAAGACCAAGGTTAAAAAGACCGTCAGACCTGCCGGCAAAACTGAATCAAAATCGGCTGCCACAAAAAGCAAGGGAGCTCCCAAGGCAAAATAAGAGCCGGCCTAAGTACAAGGCGTTGCTTCTGGCTGCGCCTTTTTCTTTGATCAGCTCGGGTCAATTCTATCCGGACGATGATAAAAAGTTTCAAAAAAGTTTCATTTTTTAAACGATTTATGCGAGAAAATATTAATATTGATTTATATTTGCATCCCTAAATAAAAATAGTACTAACACACTTAAGTAATTTATGACGTAGATGCAGAATTTTGTTTTGAGAGAGTTACACCCCGGAACTTCCATTGAGGGCGCTAATTTGTCCCAAAAAGGATTCATCGTCGGAAACCGTATTCCCAAAGACTATTTTGTTACCACTGGGATCGGTGAAAGTGACATAGCAGTTCATGCAGGATCTTACCACCTGGCTCTTAAAGCCGCCGGTATTGAAATGGCCAACATCATGACCTATTCCTCCATACTCCCGGGTATGGCTACCGAGATCGCCAAACCAGCAGAAATTACACACGGTGAGGTGATGGAAAGCATTATGGCCGTAGCAAACGGGAAAAGAGGCGAAAGGCTTTCAGCCGGGATCATCTATGGATGGCTTACCGAGAGGAAAACAGGACAGAGATATGGTGGTCTGGTTTGCGAGCATAACGGGAATTATACCGAAGAGGAGCTTGAAAGATTGCTCCATTTGAGTATAAATGAATTGTATATCAATGGATTCGAGGAGAATTATCGTCTTGAAGACTTTAAACTCATCAAGAGATCCTTTGTACCTCTTAAAACATTCGGTACTGCATTGGTGGCACTTTGCTTCACCAGCTATTTTTATCCTATTCTCGAAACTTTATAATTGATCTATGAATTTCGGAGGACATGAGGTGGTTTATGACTACCTCAATTCTGCCATTGTCATTCTTCCTGTTCCCTACGATGCAACAAGCACCTGGATGAAGGGAGCTGATAAAGGGCCTGATGCTATCCTGGAGGCTTCCCCAAACCTTGAATTCTATGATATCGAGACCCGCTCCGAAGCACATCTTCATGGCATATTTACTCTTGATCCTATTAACGAATCGGGTTCTCCGGAGGAGCTTGTCAATTCGGTACAGTCAAAGGTCAGCTTACTGATCACGGAGAAAAAGTTTCCTGTCATCCTTGGTGGTAACCATACTGTAAGCATAGGCTCGATCAGGGCATTCGGAGAAAAATACCGTAACCTCTCTGTACTTCAGCTTGATGCCCATTCCGACCTGCGCATAGAATATGAAGGTTCAGAATTAAACCATGCCTGTGCAATGGCGCGCGCAAGAGAGGTTGCACCTGTCGTACAGGTAGGTATTCGAAGCATGTCGGCTGAGGAGCTCCCCTTTGCTGACTGGGATAAGATCTATCCTGCACACAGGCTTTATTATGAAAAGGATCTCTATTCAAAAGCCCTTGAGTCCCTTACTGATGACGTCTATATTACAATTGACCTGGATGTTTTCGATCCGTCTTTAATGCCATCGACAGGTACTCCTGAGCCCGGCGGTCCGGATTACTATGAGATCATGCATTTTCTGCGTGATGTCGCAGAAAAACGAAATGTCGTCGGGTTTGATGTCGTTGAGCTCTGCCCGAATCCCGCCAATAAGATGCCTGATTTTGTGGCCGCCAAAGTAATTTACCAGCTTCTCAGCTATATTTTTTCTAAGCGTAGATAGAGTATCTTTTTCTCTGTGACCCTCTGTGCATCCTCTGTGTAAGTTCTTAGTCTCTCAGTCTCTCAGTCTCTAAGTCTCTCAGTCTCTAAGTCTCTAAGTCTCTCAGTCCCTTAGTCCCTCAGTCTTCTTCCTTAGCCTGCTCCCAGATCACGTTCATCTCATCGAGTGTCATATCGTGAAGGGAAATGCCCTGCTCAAGCGTCTGCTTCTCGAGGTAATTGAATCTTTTTATGAATTTCCTGTTAGTCTTTTCAAGTGCAGCTTCAGGATCGATCTCATAAAGCCTTGCAGCATTCACAAGTGAAAATAACACATCACCGAATTCAGACTCAATTCTCTCTGTATTCCTGTTTGCAAGCTCTTCCTTCAGCTCTGATATCTCTTCCGACACTTTGTCCCAAACCTGCTCACGCACCTCCCAGTCGAATCCCACCCCCCTCGCTTTTTCCTGTATCCGGTTAGCCTTGATGAGTGCGGGGAGTGATGATGGTACCCCGGAAAGGACATGCTTATATGTGTGATCCTCATTCATTTTCAGCTTCTCCCAGTTCTGCTCCACTTCGGTCGAACCTGAAACAGTGACATCGCCAAAAACATGAGGATGCCTGTATATCAGCTTATTATTAATTCCTCTCAGCACATCTGCAATACTAAACGCCTCTTTTTCACTTCCGATCTTTGAATAAAAAACTATATGCAGCATAATGTCGCCAAGCTCATTGCATATCTCCTTGTCCTCACCTTCAATTATAGCCTCTGCCAGCTCGAATGTCTCTTCAATAGTTAGTTTTCTTAAGCTCTCATTTGTCTGTTTCATGTCCCAGGGGCATTTTGCCCTCAGCTCATCAATTATGTCGAGCAGTCTCCTGAATTCTTCCAGTCTTGGATCTTTCTCAGTCATTAAATAGTAATTTTAAAATAGCTTGTTCGATGATGCTTTCCTGTCGGGAATATCTACTCTAACGGCAGAACCAACTGAAAGGCTCAGAAGTTCAGATACATTAGCACCGTTAATTGAGATCTCTAGAAGATCGAGTGAATTGAACCGGGCCAGAAGCTCGCCCACAGGTTCATCATTGTATCTTTCACTTATGTGATCCGTATGGTTCTTGTTGCTCTGGATCAGTATCTGGAAATCCTTTTTATCAAATACGCGATAAAAGACCTCCCTTGTTATATTCGAGATCGCATTACCGTATGAATCGATGAAAATAATACTCCCAATGATCACATCCTTATCAATTGTAGCCCTGAGAGGTATCTTTTCCGTGAAATCGCTCAATGGCTCACCGATCTCTGCAGGCTTCATCCCGGAAACAAGATCAGCAGCTGCATGCGCAAAAAGATCAAGCTCATTACCCGGCTCTTTCTCAGCCAGCTTTACGACCTCATCCGGGGCTGAATTCAGGATGAGATTGAATATGCCATTGTCGGTCCCGATAAAGTAATGATCCTTAGCCCTCACCAGGAGATGATCCCTGTTTTTGCCTCCCTCTGAATGCACACAGATTATATGAATAGTACCCCTTGGGTATGAGGCATAAGTATTCCTTATTATAAAAGAAGCGTGGGAAATATTGAAAGCGGGTATGCTACTTGCATTATCAATAATAACAGCTTCGGGACAAAGAGAACAAAGCTTTCCCATCATGATTCCATGATAGAAATCATCCGGTCTCCATTCAGTGGTTAAAGTAATTACCGGCATAGGAAAAATCTTAGGACAAAGATAATCTTCTAAAGAAAAATAAGCTTACTTTGTATCTAGCATACGAAATATTTTTTATTTATTCAAAGGCAGCTGATAACGTTTTGATCTTAAAGGCGATTGACTAAATTACCCCGAGGTTTAATGACAGAGATAATAATTTTTCTTGAAGATATAGACCCTGTTGTTCTTTTCGGCACAAATAATCTTTTGCTTGATAAAATCCGGGGGTTCTATCCGAAAATAAAGATTGTTGCACGAGGCAATGAATTGAAATGTCTCGGTGAAGAAGAGGAGATCGTCCTTTTTGCTGAACGCTTTAATGAGATCGTTGAATACTATAAAAAGTACAACAGGATAGAAGAGGAAGACCTCGAAAAGTTCTTCTTCGATCCCGAGCATATGAAGAGTGCAGCAAAGGGAGATTTTGAGCAGGTCATAGTCTTCGGCACCAGCGGTAAGCCCATCAGAGCGCGAACCGTTCACCAGTTCCAGCTGATAAGCGATTACAGTACCAATGATCTGATTATTGCCGACGGACCTGCTGGCACCGGAAAGACATATACTTCAATTGCCCTGGCGGTAAGGGCGCTCAAGAACCGGGAAGTCAAGAAAATAGTTCTTACACGGCCGGCTGTTGAAGCCGGTGAACGATTAGGGTTTCTTCCCGGCGATATGAAGGAGAAGCTTGATCCATACCTTCAGCCACTCTACGATGCTCTACACGACATGATCCCTTTTAAACGGCTTGAGACATGGATCGAAGATGGTACTGTTCAGATCGCTCCTCTTGCATTTATGAGGGGAAGAACGCTTGAAAACGCTTTTGTAATCCTCGATGAGGCGCAAAATGCCACTATCAGTCAGCTTAAAATGTTCCTTACCAGGATGGGGGTAAGCTCAAAATTCATTATGACAGGCGATACCACCCAGATAGATCTGCCAAAGAAAAATGAATCTGGACTTCTCCAGGCAATACGGATACTGGGTAACATAGAGGGTATCTCAGTAATAAAATTCGATGAAAGGGATATCGTCAGGCACAAGCTTGTTAAACAGATCGTAAAAGCTTACGAGACGGAGGAGAATGATCCGGCGAGAGATAAAAATCATTCCAGAAGGCCAGAGACAAACCAGGAACCACAGCAATTATAAATTAAATAATATGACAGGCACAATTGTTAAAACTGATTTCAAATTCCCGGGACAGAAGAGTGTTTATAAAGGAAAGGTAAGAGATGTGTACAACATCAATAATGAATACCTTCTGATGATCGTTTCTGACAGAATTTCAGCATTTGATGTTGTACTTCCGAAGGGAATCCCATACAAGGGCCAGGTCCTTAACCAGATCGCCGACAAATTCCTTGATGCCACCAGCCACATTGTTCCCAACTGGAAGATCGCAACTCCTGATCCCAATGTGACGGTTGGTCACAAGTGTGAGCCATATCCTGTGGAGATGATCGTCAGGGCTTATCTGACAGGCAGCTCGTGGAGGCTTTACAGGTCTGGGGCAAGATCTATCTGCGGAATCCCCCTGCCGGATGACATGAAGGAGCATCAAAAATTCGGGAAACCAATAATTACCCCTACAACAAAAGCTGAACAGGGACAACATGACGAGGATATTTCTGCAGAGGAGATAATAAAAAAAGGACTTATCCCGGAACAGGAATACAGGCTTATTGAAAAATATACAATGGATGTCTTCATACGGGGGACTGAGATAGCCGCTGAACACGGACTTATACTTGTAGATACCAAATATGAATTCGGTAAAAAGGATGGGAAGATATTCCTTATTGATGAGATCAATACTCCTGATTCATCAAGGTATTTTTATGCCGATGGTTACCAGGAAAGATTTGAAAAGGGAGTTCCGCAAAAACAGCTCTCAAAGGAGTTTGTGCGTGAATGGCTGATGGCGAATAATTTCCAGGGCAGGACAGGGGAGAAGGTACCGGAAATGACAGATAATTTTGTGAATGAGGTATCTGAAAGGTATATTGAACTGTATGAAAATATCACTGGTGAAAAATTCCATCGTGCCGATATTTCAAACATTACTAAAAGAATTGAAAGTAACTGCAACGATTTTCTAAGAAAGCTTTAATTAAACAGCACCCTGGTGAACCCTGGTGGCTTCGTGCCTCCGTGGCAGAAAAAATGCCACTAAGGCACTAAGGCACTAAGATTCACGGAGAAGAAGTATTTGAAGCCATTCTTTAACAACATAAAGACAACATCGAAAATGCCAGGACAGACACTTAAAATATTTATCATTTTTATTTTTGTGATATCTTTCTTACCAGAAGCTGTTGTAGGGCAGGTGGTGGTTGAGAAGTCCAAAGACAAGGTGATCATTTCAGGTAAGCCTTATTACATCCATATAGTTAAAAAAGGGGAGACATCCTATTCCATATCAAAGGCATACGGTATCAAGGTAGACGATATTGTCCGGGAAAATCCCTCAGCCTCTAACGGCATTAGGGAGGGTCAGTCTTTACGCATACCTGTCCCTTCGGCAGTTCCCGAAGTAAAACCTTCAGTTGAGGTGCAAAAGGATGATTCAAAGTTCATTTATCATAAGCTAAGCACGGGAGATACAGTTTATTCCCTTGCAAAGAAGTATGGCGTTTCAGAAGATGAGATAATCCAAAGCAATCCGGGAGTTGATATTAACAAGCTTTCGGTGGGATCGGTGATAGCCATTCCAAAACGCCAGTTCACCACAACGCCTCAGAATCTGGATGTTTCTGAAAAGGAATATATTAATTACAAGGTTTCCAGGGGAGAATCCATAAGCTCAATAGCCGAAAAATTCGGGATAACGGTCAGGGAGCTCAGGAGAGAGAACAAGGGTGTCATCTTCCCGAGGGTCGACGACTACCTGAGGATCCCGGTTGCAACGATAACCCCGAATGTAAAAAAAGAAGAGGTAAAGAAGGATACTCTTGCTGCTGAAATTGCCGGACCGCAAGAGAAGACCGAAAGGCCGGCCGGATATACTCCCGTTGGCTCTTTAAAGGGAAAGTGCAATGTTGCCCTTCTTATGCCGCTCTATTTCGATGAGAACGCACAGCGGACCGAGATCGATTCTTCCCAGGTTGTAAAGGGAAAGCCTGTCAAGAGGATCATTCAACGGCCTGATCAGTGGATATACCCAGAAAGTACGACCTTTCTTGAACTTTACCAGGGTATACTCATTGCAGCCGATACTCTGAGATCGCTTGGACTGGATTTAAACATTTCAGTTTTTGATATAAAGAGTGACACTGCTGAAGTCGTGACCCTGATCAAATCGGGAAAACTGGATGATATGGACCTGATCATAGGGCCGGTTTATTCTCATAATCTCAGAATAATTGCAGATTATGCAAGTTCCAGGGATATTCCGGTCGTTTCACCGGTACCGCTTAAAAGCAACGGTGCACTCGATAACAGGCCCTCCCTTTTCATGGCATTCCCTTCCCTCGAAACAGCCCAGCAGGTTATCTCAAAAAGAGTGAGTGAATATTTTAACGGCAATTTTGTCTTCATTCATTCCGACACCGCGGGGATAGATCCCTCTATCGGAGAATTTAAGAGTATGATATTCAAGGAGCTGAGTACTAAAATTCCGTATGAGGATATCAGGTTCAAAGAGTTCATTTTTTATAACAGATCTGCCATCGGCAATGATTCGATCAACAGGCTGGAGCATGCGCTTAATGACAAATTGGATAACATTATCCTGATTGCCTCGGAAGAGTCGCCCGTCCTGAGTGAAACTCTTATGGACCTGCACACCCTGTCAAAAAAATATCCGGTAAAAATAATTGGTTATCCGGCAATGCGGGATATTGACAATCTTGAACCTAAATACTACTTCGAGCTTGGCATTGAACTTTACTCTCCTTACTGGATAGATTACGGTCAGTCGAAAGTGAAGAAATTCATACGGTCGTACAGAAACAAATTTCTGACCGAACCTACGGAAAACAGCTTCGCATGGCAGGGGTACGATATCACATATTATTTTCTCAGCGGACTGGCTATGCATGGAAAAGAATTCATCAGGCGGCCCGAAATACATAACCCGGATCTTCTTGAATCGGAATATGATTTTGAAAGATCATCAAATGATTCAGGGTTTGAGAACCGTAAACTTTTCCTGATAAGATATACGGGAGATATGGAGGTCAAAATGGTGGATGACAATAAAATGGATCATCATGACAATAAATAACCATGACGAGTTCATTTTCCGCTCAGTTGAGCCTCTGAAACAGAAGGTTAACAAATATTAACAAAAACGGAATAATTTCCATCCTCCAGGTGTCTAATATGCAGATTGTCGATGACCGGTACGGGAATGCTGAAGAGCATTTTCTGGTTGAAGCTTCACTAAGCGGTGATAAATCAGCTTTTGGTGAAATAGTCAACAGATACCAGAAAATGGTCGCACGTACGGTCAAAGGAATGCTTGGTGATACAGTTTATGCTGAAGACATCGGACAGGAAGTATTTATTAAATTGTACTTTTCACTTTCCAGCTTCAGGGGTGAGTCAAAACTGTCGACATACATTCAGAGAATTGCAGTCAATCTCACCCTGAATGAAATCAAAAGAAGGAAAAGGTTTTTCTCAACCTTTTCCCAGACCGGGAACAACGAAATGCATGAGTACGACATCGCTGATTCCGATGACGAAGAAAGAAAGGATGCCAGGGAACTGGTAAACAAGGCACTGCAAAAAATGGAACCAAAGTTCCGGGTTGTCCTGACGATGAGAATGCTTCAGGGTTATTCCACAAAGGAAACTGCTGAAATACTTGATTTACCGATGGGAACGGTACTTTCAAGACTTTCGAGGGCACAGGAACAAATAAAGAATATACTTGAAAAGCTATGAAAAGGGAAGAGATTAAAAAGTTGATAATAGAGTCATTATCAAAGGATGAGGATGCTGGTGAATCCGGAAGGAAGCTTGAAGAGGCAGGTGTGTCGTATAGTTTCGCCGATGATTTCCGCGAAAAGGTCATGGATCGTCTCTTTACCGCTGGCATCGTGGTTAACCGGGAGGTTGAATTCATGAGATCATGGAATTCAGCTTTCTTCCGCATAGCGCTTACCGGTGTGGCTGCAATTGTTATACTTCTTATATCATTGTACCTGGTTGAAGGGTCATTCACTCTTAACGGTATGCTTGGCTTGAGTGATAACTATGATGAAAGCATTGTCTGTCTTTTAACCGGAAACTGATAGTTAATATTATGAAAGCCAAACCTGTTATAATTATTTTCGTTACCCTTGCAATCGGGTTTGTACTGGGTATTCTGGTATCGGCTCATATAAGATATCACAGGCTAAAACCTGTAAGGGTCTTCTTCTCGGAACAGAGATTCCGTGATGGGTTTTTTAATGTTATCCAGCCCGATGAAAAACAGAAGGAAACGATAGATCGGATACTTTCAAAATATGCCAGGGTCAACAGCTCCATTCAGAATGATTTCCGGAAAAAGCTTGACCTTACGATGAAGGATTTCTGGAAGGAGATCGAGCCGGTTCTTACAAAGGACCAGTTGACGCGTCTCAGGGAGATGGAGCAGAGAAGAAATGAAATGATCCATCAGAACAGGAGAAACCCTCATGATTCTACCGACATGGGCGAAAGAAGGCATATGCCTCCTCCACCTGAAGGCCAGCGACCTCCTTTTCCCGGTGATGATTCTGTACGATCAAAGGAGAATGTAGAAAAGGTAATCAAGTAAGATCGGCAGATCGTCATTATTAACTCCATTTGCAATTAGCAGGATACGGTCTTCAGCAAACACTCTCATAAAATCATCCTTTGAGATCTGCCCGCTCAGGATGCTCTGTTTGTAATATCCTCCAGCCTCTTTCTTGTTTCCCTTGCAAAGGGCAAGATGCCCCTTGTTTATGAAATCATATGCGGTAAGTTTTTCTGCCGACAGCCTTTCATAATATTTTTCCGAGTCGTCCAGCCTGCAAAGGGCAAAATAGCACCAGGCGATAGGCCTCAGGATCTTGATGTTGTCAGGTTCCTGGTACTCGGCGCTGAAGTAGTACTTAAGAGCTGATTCATACTCTTTGAGATCAAGGTAGCAATGGGCTATCATAATAATAGTGTGAATATTGCCAGGTTCCATATCATGTGTCTGGAGATAATACTCCAGTGCCTCTTCGAACCGGCCGAGTCGTCTGAGACACAATCCGATCTTTTTTACTGTCCAGACCTTCCTGTCGATCAGTTCGGCCATCCTGTAGTATCGTAAGGCTTCATCAAGAAAATCAGCCTCCTGGTAACAATAACCTATTTTTTCATATAGCTGTGCATTATCAGGCTTGTTCTCAACCTGTCGCAGGAAAAGCTCAAGTGCATCATCATAATAATCCTTGCTGAAGAAATAATCTGCAAGCCCCGCCTCTGCGTCTGAAGTACTGGACGACATCCTGAAAAAGTCAGAATTATATATGTCAAGCTTTCCGTTGAAGACATCTTCAAATTCCTTCTTATAGGGAGAAAGCTTAAAGAACCTGTACAGATCCTGAAGGTATTGAGTGACATGATTCCTGAAGTTCCTGTAGGGATCGGTCCCTGTTTCATCTGAGTTCATCTCGCTGAGACCATCAAGCTCCATCCTGAATACCTTGAGCATCATTGTTTTCTGTGCTGCAGGAAGGTGTATCAGATTAAGGAGAAGTGAATACTTGTCTGAATTGCATATGAAGGGTGTTTTATATAATGCTTCGGCAAGCTCATTGGTCCCTGACCCCAGAACCTCATCCGAATAAATTACATCGACTGCTTCATGATCGGGATAAAAGGGAACGAACCAGTTCTGGAAATCCCTGAAAAAATCAAAATGCTTAAGGTTCGCAAATGCGGACATATATACGTCAGCACCTTCCATCTGGAGGTTGGTAAGCTCTTCCATTGTCTTGAGAATGTCCTCGGAGTCCGGGAACATCTTCGACCAGTCTGGATTCCTTCCCTCACTCTGATCCTTCGGGAGTATGTTCTCGAGATCGAGCTTTTCATCCAGTTGTGGGTTTAGCCTGGCAACCTTAGGCAGGATCTCGTCATTAAGCTTCCTGCTCAGCTTTTCTGTTTCCCTCGATCTGATAGCCTGTAAGACAATTATCCTTGAATGTTCCCTGAATTTATTGTCGAGGCTCAGATCCTTTATCTTCTGCATGATATCAGGGTAAAGAGCCATTCTGTCGTTGTAATAATGAAGGTTCAGTATAAGGCCTGTCAGGGCTCTTTCCATCACCTGGTCCTCACCCGAATTATAAAGATCTATCAGGTGAAAAACCTTTTCAGGCTGCCACGTACGGAAAAGGCTCAGGGTAAGAGCGCTTACAAAGATGCTTGACTCATGCCACCTGAACTTGCCCGATTTAATGATTATCGATATCAGGCTCTCCTCAGCGTCACCATAATAGTCTGTGATCCAGAGATGATTGAAAATATTCCTTATGAGCTGCTTATGTTTTTTGGAGATATCCGATTCCGGATCAGGACTTAATTCAGATGAAAGCCTCAGCCATTCGTCAAGCTCCTGCTTGAACATCAGATCGTCAACTGTCTCGACTATTGATTTTCCGCTGAGGGCATGTTCTTTCTCTATCTGTTGTTTAACCCAATAGGTATGCCAGCCGGAATAATGTGACAATATGTCCTGTCTTACCCTATCCGACAGGATCAGAATTGACTGCATCAGCTTCAGGTATATCTTATTCCTCTCCGGGTCCTTCACTCCCTCGATCGTATATCTGAGTATATTCCGGTACGTCATTGAAATGTTGTCCAGTTCATCCCGGAAATTGCCATCACCCGTGCTTGCAACCATACCATCAAGAATATCAAGGCTTTCCTTGACCTTCTTGCCTGCAATAAGCTTGCATAGTCTTTTATGTTGCTGTATTACTTTTAATGTATCCATTCTGATATTCCCTCAATCTTTTACCATGACAATCTTTCATGGTAATTGCACTGAAATATATTATGCAACAATCGGGCCGGAATAACAGTCAGACCAAAGCTCAATGGGTTTACAGATATTCGGCTGGACAATCTGCAGTCCTGCTCAGAAATTGAAGCCTAAACTTATATAGCCTTTCAACCGATTGAAATACGCTTCATTCTTGTAAAAGCCGTACATCATTCCAATTTTAACCGGACCTATGACCGACAGGTAACCGGCTCCCAGCCCGATACCTGGGAGTGGCAGTATTTCCTTGCTTCCGGTACTCTCCTTTATTGCATTGATCCCTGTCATAAGTGTGAAGTGGACCTTTTCTGTCAGGTTATAATTTATATCCAGGTGAACTTCAGCCATGCGTGTGACCGGTATCTCCATCGGGGCAAACCCGACAGCAGGTATCGACCTTGCATTTAAGGATTCTATGCCTCCAAGGAAGAAATTATTATTCATCTCAGAGATCGAATCTGAGCTGGTAATGAACAGGAATTCTCCTCCGACACAGAAAGTCCATTTCTTATATAGTGTAAAGTACTGATCGAGGCTACCGTGGAAAGTATAGAAAACCCTGGATGCTCCTGTTGAACCATCGTTGTTGTCATACAGTACATATGTTGTATCCGTCAGATGCTTTGCCAGGAGGAGTTTAGAGGCTTTAGCAGAGAGTTCAGCTTTTATACCATTGTCAGGGAAGTATTTGGTATTAAGCGAGTTGTAACGATAGCTCAGTTCAGCTGAAGCATAGTTGTTTTTGAATTTTTCCTTTCCTTCACCGACTGTCTGGTCCCTGGCATAACCCAGATTCTCAAGCTGAGCTGATAAACGAACTACATTGTTCAGTTGCAGCCTTCTGTTCAGCGCCACTCCGGCAGAGAAATTCCGGCTGTATGTACCAACAGCCTCATTCTCAAAATCCAGTTCCTGGATATATGTATTGTCAGCATACAGATCTCCGGTGAGGCTGTATTTCTGATTTCTGTCAATGAACTGTATATAGCTGAAGCTGAACCTGTATTGTTGACCAATGAAGGAATTTATCTCTACCTGGGAACCTCTTGTAAGAGGGTCTTTTATTGAGAGTCCCATTAACAGCCCGGCTCCCAGTGCATTATCATAATGTACTGAGCCATAAAGCATTGCCTTTGGTTTATCTGTGCAATCTATTTCAAGCACAAGTTTATCCTTTTCGGGAACGATCCTGTATTTTATTTTCTCGAACCAGTTCTTCCCGTAAAGAAGATCGATCTTTTCCACAAGCACCTCTCTTCCTACCTGTTTGCCGGGAGAGATGTCGAGGACGCCTTTTATCTGTGATTCCGGATATACCTTATTGCCAACTATCCTGACAGTGTCAAAAGTATAATTTTTAGAGTTTGACAAAGGAATTGGCTGGCTTGCCGGACCAAGCCTGTTCAGTGAATCGGCAAGGGACCTGAAGATATGTCTGAAAGGGAGGGCTGCCCTGTAGCCTCTCATGATCAGGGTATCGAAGCTTTCAAATGATGTCGGGGATATATCATCCGTCATGGGCTCGATCATATAATTGACCAGCTTTGCCTGACTCCTGAAATCATTTATGCTTGGGTAAAATCCCAGCTGGATCATGATTGCAGTAACTGAACCTAATTCATCTTCGGAGCGATACTTGCTGCCTGTGTAGGAGCCGATGACAATATCCGCCCCCATTTTTTTGACCTCCTCGGCAGCGAAGTTTCTTATTACGCCGCCATCGACCAGGAGCATGGAATCGATCTTGATAGGGGTAAAAATATATGGCACTCCACTGCTCGCCCTTACTGCATCCGGAAGATAGCCTTTTCTTAGCTCAGCTTTTGAACAGGTTATAAGGTCGGTGGCAACACACATAAATGGAATTGGGAGCTTTGAGAAGTCAGAAACGTCAGCCACATTCCATAAGCTGTAGCTAAGAAAGTTCTCAAGCTGCTGACCGTTTATAAGACCTGATGGAAGCTGCAGCTTTTTAAAGGTGAGTGGCACTGAAAGAATACTATTGTAAAAATGATCCTTTTCCATGAAAATGATCTTGTTCAGTGGTATCCTATTGGAGACGATCAGGTTCCAGTTGATTTGTCTGCAGAGCTTCTCAAGGCTGTCAGCTGAATATCCGGCTGAATAGAATGCTCCGATAAGGCTTCCCATGCTTACACCTGTAATATAGTCGGGACGCAAGCCTTCCTCTTCCATTACCTTGAGAACTCCTATATGGGCCAGTCCGCATGCACCGCCTCCGCTAAGCGCCAGTCCAACCTTTGGACGAATAGAAGGTACCTGACCAGTACAATTGAAGATGCCTGTAAATATTGTAAGGCATAATAAAAAGGCCGACAGAACTATTCGTCTGTTACTACACAACGCCAGGTTTGAGCCGATTTTCATAATTGCTGCCCTAATAACACGATTGGTTGATCAGCCACCCTATAAGCAAGATAGTAATTTTAAGTAAATTTGTGGCGTGAATATAGGAAAGATTTCCAAGGAAAGCTGGCTTCCAACATCTAAAATTGAAGTTGAATCAATGGGCTGGGACGAAGTCGATGTTATCATCTTCAGCGGTGATGCATATGTTGACCATCCTTCTTTCGGTCCTGCTGTCATAGGTAGAGTGATAGAAAATGAAGGAATGAGAGTTGCAATAGTACCCCAGCCTAACTGGAAGGATGACCTGAGAGATTTTAAAAAGCTTGGGAGACCTAAATATTTCTTTGGGGTCACAGCCGGTAATATGGATTCAATGGTCAACCATTATACCGCTGCCAGGCGTCTCAGATCTGACGATGCCTATACTCCGGGGGGAAAGGCTGGCTTCAGGCCTGATTATCCGACCATGGTCTACACTTCGGTCCTTAAAAAGCTCTTTCCCGATGTCCCTGTCATAATTGGCGGTATCGAAGCTTCAATGAGACGGCTTACACACTATGATTACTGGAAAGACAGGCTTGAACCATCAATTTTATTAAGCAGCGGGGCGGACCTTCTTGTGTATGGAATGGGAGAACAGCCTGTGAGAGAGATTGCAAGGCTTCTCCTTAAAGGAGTTCCCTTCAGCTCCCTGAGAACCATACCCCAGACTGTTATCAGGCAGGGGATAAAAGAGGCAATTCCGCTTCGGGACGGCTGGAAAATGCAAATGCTTAATTCATATGAAAAATGTGTCTCTGACAAAAAGTCCCTTGCCCAGAATTTCATAACCTTCGAAAAGGAGTCAAACAGGATCGATTCATCGAGGCTGGTTGAACCAAAGGGAGAAATAAATGTCATTATCAACCCGCCGTTCATGCCGATGAATGAAGATGAGGCTGACAGGACGTACGACCTGCCATATACTTATCTGCCCCATCCGAGATACGAAAAGAAAGGGCCCATACCGGCATATGAGATGATAAAATTCTCGGTTAATATACACAGGGGTTGTTTCGGGGGATGCAGCTTCTGCGCAATAGCCGCGCACCAGGGCAAACATATTGTCAGAAGGTCGGAGAATTCAATAATGAAAGAAATCGACAAAATCGCTTCAATGCCATCATTCAGGGGATACCTTTCCGATCTTGGAGGCCCTTCTGCCAACATGTACGGAATGAGAGGCAGGAATATGGATATCTGTAAAAAATGCTCAAGGCCGTCGTGTATCTGGCCGAAAGTCTGCGATAACCTTGATGCAGGTCATAAGGATCTTCTTGACCTGTACAGGAGTGTCAACCGAAGGGATGATATTAAGAAAGCCTTTGTCGGGAGCGGTTTGAGATACGACCTGCTCTTTCCCGAATGGAACCCAAATGCTGGAAAAGTAGAAATGGATTACCTGAGGGAACTGATAATAGGGCATCTCTCGGGAAGGCTGAAGGTCGCCCCTGAACATACCTCTCCGCATGTAATTGCACTTATGCGTAAAGTTCCATTCAGACTCTTCAGAAAGCTGAAGAAACAATTCGAGGAGATCGTGACAAAGAATGAGCTCAATTATGAAATTATGCCGTATTTCATCTCATCGCATCCAGGATGCTCGGTTCAGGATATGCGCGACCTGGCGGCTGAATTAAGGTCGGATGGGATAAAGCCTGAACAGGTACAGGATTTTACACCCACACCAATGACTCTTTCCACTCTTATATATTATACGGGGAGCGATCCCTACAGCGGTAAAAGTGTATTTGTGGCAAGAAGTACAGAGGAGAAAAGGAAGCAGAAGGATCTGTTCTTCTGGCACAAAAAAGTTAACAGGTTTCAAAAATAAAAACCGGGACCCTACGGCCCCGGGACTCTTAAAACCTGATCACCAAACAAATATATTATTGTACGTCGTATTCCTTTAAAATGTTTCTTACGTCATCAGGCGCTACCCTGCCATATGTCTTTTCGCCGATAAGTACAACAGGCGCCAGACCGCAGGCTCCGACACATCTGAGACTTGACAGTGAAAATTTTCCTTCTTTGGTTGTTTGCCCGACCTGTATGCCCAGCTCTTTTTTAAATTCTTCCAGGACCTTCTCTCCTCCACGTACATAACATGCTGTTCCCATACAAATACTTACAGGGTGTTTTCCCTTCGGTGTCATTGAAAAGAACGAATAGAATGTTATGACCCCGTAGATCTTGGCAACAGGCACATTGAGCCCTTCAGCAACCACCTCCTGCACTTCAGCAGGGAGATACCCGAAGTGCTCCTGGCATTTATGCAGGACATTGATCAGTTCCTGTGAGTCATTATTGAACGATGCGCAGATCTCTTTGATTTTTGCGACATCTTCGTTCCTTAACTCGATTTTAATACTTGACATAATTCTGAATTTTATCGTTCACCTTCCGGTTGATCTATTGTTTAACAAATATTTTCTTTTTCCTGTCGAAATAATGCGTATGAAGGAGATGATGAGCCTTTTCACTGTTCGGTTTACCCAGGAATTCTTTATAAAGCTCTATTATAAATGGATTCTCATGTGATTTCCTTATCGGTTTAAGTTTGTCCTCACGATAGATCGCTGCCGCTCTTGCCTTTATTATATCAGAGTTGCCATGATGCAGCGGCTGACCTCCTCCTCCTATGCAACCTCCCGGGCAGGCCATGATCTCAATTGCATGAAATTTCGATTTTCCGGCCCTCACATCATCCAGAAGCTTCCTGGCATTTCCCAGCCCGTGAGCAATACCGATCCGCAGATCGAGTCCGTTAAAATCTATTGTGGCCTCACGAACACCACCCAGTCCCCTTAGCTCGGTAAAATCAACTCTTTCAAGCTTTTTACCCGTATGGATCTCGTATGCCGTACGGACTGCAGCTTCAATCACACCTCCGGTATTACCAAAGATCACTCCGGCACCTGTAGATTCACCAAGGGGTGAATCAAATTCTTCTTCCTCTAGGTTATTCAGGTCGATATTTGCCTGTTTGATAAATGCCGCAAGTTCACGTGTTGAAATTGAATAATCAACATCCCTGTTCCCGTCAGTGGAAAACTCTTCTCTCTGGCATTCGTACTTTTTGGCCAGGCAGGGCATTATTGAAACTACCACCATATCTTTCCTGTTTATTCCGATCTTTTCGGCAAAATATGTTTTTGCAATGGCTCCGAACATCTGCTGAGGCGATTTGGCTGAAGATGGAATATCCTTCAGATCGGGGAAATAATATTCAAAAAAATTGACCCAGCCCGGGCAGCAGGAGGTGAGGATCGGGAGTCTTGCTGTCTGATCGCCATTCAGGTGACGTGTCAGCCTGTCGAGCAGCTCCGTGCCTTCCTCCATGATCGTAAGATCGGCTGCAAAGTCAGTATCAAAAATATAATTAAAACCGAGGGTACGGAGCGCTGCAACCATCTTCCCTGTCACAAGTGTGCCGGGCTCCATTCCGAATTCTTCACCAAGAGCTGCACGCACGGCAGGTGCAGTCTGCACGACAACAGTTTTTGAAGGATCGGCAAGTGCCCTGAGAACATCCGGGGTATGATTGACCTCGGTAAGAGCGCCTGTCGGGCATACAGCTACACACTGGCCACAATAAGTGCAGGATGAATGTTCAAGGTTTTGCTCAAAAGCGGGAGCAACAGTTGCCATAAACCCTCTGTTGACAGCCGAAAGAGCGCCGACAGTCTGCACATCATTGCACATTGTTTCACACCTGCGGCACATTATGCATTTGTCGAGATCCCTGATAATGGAAGGGGAGGTGTCTTTCCGATAAGTCGACATTTCAGCAATATCAGCTCCAGGAATATCCCTGATGCCAAGCTTGATTGCCATGCTCTGCAGGTCGCAGCTTCCCGATTTAGCGCAGATAAGACAATCCTTGGGATGATCGGAAAGTATAAATTCCATTACCGTTCTTCTGGCATTCAGAACCCTGGTGCTATGTGTCTTTACGACCATGCCCTCCTCGCATTTGGTAGCGCATGACGGGGCAAGGTTTCTTCGTCCCTGGACCTCAGTAACGCAGATCCTGCACCCTGCAGGATTATTCTCAATATTAAGGTCATGCAGCTCCATGTAACAAAGCACAGGTATCTCTATATCCAGCTCCCTGGCAGCTTTAAGTATTGTTGTACCTTTTGGTACTTCGACTGTCTTATTATCTATTGTAAGTTTTACTTTTTCCATCAGGCACTCTGTTTACTTAATTATTATTGCATCGAACTTACATTTTTCCATACATGCCCCGCATTTTATACATATTAACGGATCAATAAGATGAGGCTCTTTCCTTTCGCCCGTGATTGCATTTACCGGGCAAACTCTTGCGCATGCAGTGCAACCGACACAGTTTTCCGCAACCACGAAGTATTCCATAAGGTCACGGCATTTACCTGCCGGGCACTTTTTAGCCGTCACGTGGGCAATATATTCATCCATAAAATTGTCAAGTGTGGAGAGAACCGGGTTAGGCGAACTCTGACCCAGCCCGCAAAGGGATGTATCCTTGATCACCAGGCTCATGTTCCTTAGCCTGTCGAGGTCCGCCAGTGTCCCGTTACCCTTGCAGATATGATCAAGAAGTTCGTGAAGCCTTTTATTTCCGATCCTGCATGGAGAACATTTTCCGCATGATTCCTCTACCGTAAAATCGAGGAAATATTTTGCGACCGAGACCATGCAGTCGTCTTCATCCATCACTATCATTGCACCTGATCCCATCATTGAACCGGCGGCGATAAGATTATCAAAGTCTATCGGCGTATCCAGATGTTTTTCGGTGAGGCAACCTCCTGACGGGCCACCCGTCTGTACTGCCTTGAATTTTTTTCCGTACTGGATTCCACCACCGATCTCGAAAATGACTTCCCGGAGAGTCGTACCCATTGGTACCTCAATGAGTCCGACATTTTTTATTTTCCCGGCCAATGTAAAAGTCTTTGTCCCTTTTGATCTCGCGGTGCCAATGCTGCTGAACCAATCGGAACCTCTAAGTATAATAGGGGAGATGCTGGCAAATGTCTCAACATTGTTCACGTTGGTCGGCTTTCCCCTGAATCCGGATTCAGCAGGGAATGGAGGTTTTACCGTAGGTTCACCTCGCTGACCTTCCATTGAGTGGATAAGGGCAGTCTCTTCACCGCAAACGAATGCACCGGCCCCGTATTTGATATCGATATCAAAACTGTAACTGGTTCCCATTATTTTCTTTCCAAGAAGGCCTGATTCACGTGCCTGCTGAATGGCAGTTCTAAGTCTTGCTACTGCAAGGGGATATTCTGCCCGGATGTAGATCAGACCGCTGTCGGAGCCGATACAATATCCGCAGATAGCCATGCCTTCAAGAACAGCATGTGGGTCGCCTTCAAGGACCGACCTGTCCATGAAAGCGCCGGGGTCGCCTTCATCAGCATTGCAGACAACATATTTCTTATCCGACTTATTTTTATTTGCATATTCCCACTTAAGACCTGTAGAGAATCCACCACCTCCACGACCCCTGAGCCCTGAATCCTTGACAATTTTGATCGCCTCTTCGGGCGTCATTTCGTTTATTACCTTGCCAAGAGCCAGGTACCCGTCGGTTGCTATGGAATCATCTATGTTCTCAGGATCAATAAAGCCGCAGTTCCTTAAAGCGATCCTCAGCTGCTTTTTATATTCTGTCATCCCCTTTTCGTCGTACACCGGTTTTTTGGTTTCGGGATCCCTGAAGATGAGCCTTTCAACCTTTTTCCCCTTAACGACATGAAGGTTAACAATATCAGTGGCATCTTCGGGTAAGACTTTTGTATAGATCGTTCCTTCGGGAAGGATCTTGACGATCGGGCCAAGTCCACAAAGGCCGAAGCAACCTGTCCGTATGACCTGTATTTCATTTTCAAGCGCAAGTGATTCGATCTCAAGCCTGAGGTTCTCGATTATCTCTTCACTCTGTTTGCCGGAACATCCTGTTCCTCCGCAAACCATAAGCTGCATTCTGTATCTTACCATTTTTTATCCTCCTGGTTCCTGATTATTGAATGACGCGATAATTGGCAGGAAGAATGCCTTCGACCAGTTCGCCGTTCTTTATATATTTCTCAATTATCTCATCGGCCCGGAGCTTATCGACATTTCCGAATACGATCGGCTCTTCGCCCGGACGTTTGACCTCTATGGTAGGTTCTGCAAAAGAGTAACCAAGGTCACCTGTCTTTACAACCGTTGCGTGGATGTTCCTTTTCTCCAGCTCATGTATCATGAAGTCATAAATAACCCTTGCTCCCGATGCAAGTCCGCTTGTCCCCATATGAACTCTTATGCGGGTTTTTTCATTGCCGCTTCCCGTCGCTACTGATTCATTTCTTTCGGCGGCGAGTTCCATTTTGCGTTCCTGAAGGACCGCCAGTGAAGTAATTTTTTTCATATCAGATTGATTTACAAAAATATAAAGGTATAAATCAGCACTAAGACCCAACTCTTCCTATTATTCAGGTGCAAATATAATATTTATGCTGTGAATAAAATAACATTGTGAATAATATAACAATAATTTAAAATACTTCTAAATAATTTATTTTGTTCATTATGGTCGAACTTACTGTGAATTAATCGACGATATACTTTTATATATTTGAATATTAATGTCTTACTACTGAGAAGCCCGACCAGCTTAATACGATCGGACAGGGATCACAAAGTTCAACACAAAGGTAACAAAGATGGAACTATCATGAAAGCTTCTTTCATCTTAATATAATATTCCCCGGTAATATTCTCCAGCTTTTCCAGAATGCCCTGAACATTGGATACGTATTTTTACTGGCATTATTGTTTTGTGTTATGCAGCAAGTTGCTGCAGGGTAATGCAGGAATTATATATTTTTACAGCCATGTATTGTTATAAAAACTTAAATCAGATAATTATGAGAAAGCTCAGGACAATTTCGCTTCTGGTTAGCCTTATACTTGTTCTTTTCACCAGTTATCAGACCAGTGCACAATACCCGCAGAGAGGCGGAGGTCTGCATCGGGTCACAGGCTGGGTTGATGACACTCATTTCATTTTCCAGACCCTTGATAAGGACAATAAGCCCGTAACTCTGAACGTGGATATAAAAAGCGGGAAAAGCAAACCTTATATTGCGCCCAAATCACAGCGCGACCTTCTGGGAGAAGCCCTTCCCATAGGCGTCTCATTGAGCTTCTCGGATATTGTAAGTCCGGATATAAAAAGCGTGGTAACTGTAAAAGATAATGATCTCTATTATTTCAAGGTTGGAGACAAGGAGGTTACACGTCTTACAAATGACAAAACAGAGAAGGTCAACATCAGATTCTCGCCGGACGGAACAAAACTTGCATACACCAAAAACAAGGATATGTATGTTTATGATCTCCCCACCATGAAAGAGATAAGACTTACTACGGATGCTTCCGATAAAGTATATAACGGCTATTCATCCTGGGTTTATAATGAGGAGATATTTGAGAGGGCAAGCAGGTACGCAGCTTTCTGGTGGTCGCCCGACAGCAAGAAGCTGGCCTATATGCGGACTGATGAAACAGATGTCCCGGTTTTTACCCTGAACCGCCTCGACGAGGCTGACGGTATTCACGGAAAGCTGGAATTCATACCCTATCCCAAACCGGGTGATCCAAACCCAAAGGTGAAAATCGGTGTCGCCGATATCTCTACTGCAAAAACCACCTGGATCAAAACTGATTATAACGCTGATCAGTACCTGGCGTGGCCATTCTGGAAACCTGACGGGAGTAAGATCGCCATCCAGGTTCTGAACAGGGATCAGAATGATATGAAATTCATACTTGCCGATCCAAATACCGGTGATTTTGTGCAGATCTATTCCGAGACAAGGAAAAGCTGGATCGAGTTTTATGAGGATATCTATGTGATGAAAAACGGTACCGGATTTATAGTAAGAAGCTACAGGACCGACTGGGAAAACCTCTACTATTTTGGGTGGGATGGAAAGCTTATTTCACAGATCACCAATGTAAGCTGGAAGGTAAACGGTATTTCGAGGGTTGATGAAGATACCAGGACTGTCTATTTTACAGGCACAGGTCCGGAATCTACGGATAATCATTTCTTTAAAGTGGGCCTTGACGGAAATAATATGCTCCAGATTACCAGGGAACCGGGTTCCCACACTGTAAGTATTTCACCACAAGGGACTTATTTTATAGACAGCTGGAACAATATTACCACACCGGGTTCAATTGTTGCATATAACAGTAAAGGACAATTGATCCGGGAGATCCATAAAAATGATATGCCTCTATTTGATCCTGTAAAAAACTCAAGATCGGAGATGTTTAAGATCATGACTTCCGACGGCCAGTTTAATATGCCGGCAATAATAACATACCCGGTCAATTTTGACCCCGGTAAGCGTTATCCGGTGATTTTCACTATATACGGTGGACCAGGAGCGGAGATTGTGAGCAACAGGTGGCAGGGCAACAATGCCTCATGGTATGCACAGAACGGTATTATTACTTTTACCGTTGACCATAGAGGATCAGGTCAATTTGGAATGAAGGGCATGGATCAGATATACAGGTGCCTTGGCAAATGGGAAATTCTCGATTATGGTGATGCCGTGAAATGGCTAAGGAAAAAATCGTTTGTCGATTCGACAAAAATGGGAATAACCGGGATGTCTTACGGAGGTTATATGACATGTCTTGCACTTACCAAAGGAGCTGATTTCTGGACCCATGGATTTGCCGGATCATCGGTCACCGACTGGAGGCTTTATGATGATATCTATACAGAAAGGTATATGGATACACCCCAGGATAACCCTGACGGGTATAAGGAGGCATCAGTTCTGACCTTTGTGAAGAATTATAAAGGCAAGCTCTATTTCAACCACGGAGATATGGACGATAACGTCCATATGCAGAACTCCATCCAGCTTATCTCGAAAATGGAGGACCAGGGAAAAGTCTTTCAGTTCATGCTTTATCCGAATGGGCGGCATGGATGGGGAGGTGCCAAAGCTACTCATTCGAGGAGTGAGGCAAATAATTTCTGGCTGACCAATTTCTTTGGAAAATAGAAATGAGAAACAGATAGAAGGAACCGGAGGGACTGCAAATCCTTCCGGTTTTTATTTCAGGTGTCCACAGAATTATTTATTGACTTTAATCATTATTAAATGAAGGAAATTATTCTATTTTGACCGGGGCAATCTGTCACCGTGCATCTCGTAATATGTTTTAAATAAAAAGAGGCAGATAGACTATTGTTTATTATATTGGTTGCTTTAAAATATTAACCTGTACTCAAAACAAACTTGTATGATCATTGGAATTCTGAAAGAGTCCGGAACAGAAAACAGGGTGGCGATGCTGCCAGGTGAAATATCCGGATTAAGGAAATTCGGGATCGAGGTTGTCGTTGAACAGAAAGCCGGTGAAAGGGCCTTCATCAGCGACAAGGATTTTCTTGCATGCAACGCTTCGCTGGCTGAAAGGAAAGATGTGATCTCAAAGGCTGAAATTCTTTTTTCAGTAAACCCTCCTCTGAATGATGACATTAATTCTTTCAGGGAAGGACAGATACTTTGCTCGGTACTCAACCCGGTGGAAAACAGGGAATGGCTTGAAAAGGCTCGGATGAGAGGTCTGACTGTCCTTGCACTCGACCTTATTCCAAGGACTACCCGGGCACAGGCAATGGATATTCTTTCATCCATGGCAACCGTTTCAGGATATAAAGCTGTACTTGAGGCCGCATCTATGCTGCCGCGCTTCTTTCCAATGTTCATGTCGGCTGCAGGCACCATAAAACCCTCAAGGGTCCTGATTCTCGGAGCAGGCGTAGCAGGTCTTCAGGCAATTGCGATAGCAAGGAAGCTTGGGGCAACAGTTGAAGTATTTGATGTCAGATCTGCCGTAAAGGAAGAGGTAAAGAGTCTTGGCGGAAAATTCATCGAGGTCGAGGGAGCAAAGGAGGACGCTGGTGCAGGAGGATATGCCATTGAACAGACTGAGGAATTTAAAAAGAAGCAGCAGGATCTTATACAGCAGCGTGCTATTGCTGCCGATGTCGTGATTGCAACAGCCCAGATCCCGGGTAAAAAGGCACCCGTACTTATAAGGAAGGAGACTGTCGGGGCCATGAAGCCCGGATCGGTCATAATCGACCTTGCTGCATCTACGGGGGGAAATTGTGAGCTGACCGAGGACGGAAAAACTGTTATAATTAATGGTGTAAAGATAATTGGTAAATCTGATTACCCATCTGAAATGCCGACCGACGCAAGCAAGATGTTCGGATCAAACATTGTGAATCTGCTTAAGATAATGGTCGGCAAGGAGGGAAAGCTCAATCTGAACATGCAGGATGATATCATTAATGGTACCACAGCTGTTCACAACAGGGAGTTTGTCAGTCAGAGGATAAAACAGATGCTAAAAACTTAATTGAATAAATAATGGAAAAGATACTTGGATTCTTTTTGCAGCACAGGGAGACCATCTTTCTGGTCGTACTGTCGATATTCCTGGGGATTGAAGTAATAAGTCATGTTCCTGCAATTCTTCATACTCCTCTTATGTCGGGAGCAAATGCCATCCATGGGGTAGTAATAATTGGAGCGATAATAGTGATGGGTCATGCCGATAACGCAGTCTCCATGATCCTTGGATTCCTCGCTGTGGTACTTGGCACTCTGAATGTTGTCGGCGGTTTTGTCGTGACAGACAGGATGCTGGAGATGTTCAAGAAGAAGAAGTAGCAAACTCACTCCATACGTAAAAATATCAACCTGATGAACCAGACATTTACAATTGGTACACTGGAGTTAACCTACGTAGTTGCTTCAGTACTCTTTATTTTTGGTTTAAAAATGCTCAGTCACCCTGAAACGGCAAGGCGAGGTAATTCCTTCGCTGCCGTAGGGATGGTTATGGCAATAATAGCTACTATCCTGTTTCATAAAAAGGACGGGGAACCGATCAGAAATATAGGCCTTATTATTACAGCCATAGTTATTGGAACGATAATCGGATGGGTGATCGCAAAGCGTGTGAAGATGACGGCCATGCCTCAGCTTGTCTCCTTCTTCAACGGGATGGGAGGCGCCGCCGCCGCACTTATTTCGATGATGGAATTTCCGCACGTCAGCCCTGAACTTATTGCAAAGAGCGGGATGGCCAACGGGCACGTCCTTGCAATACTTCTCGGTCTCATGATCGGGACCATTTCATGGGCAGGAAGCATGATCGCCTTCGGTAAGCTTGATGGATGGATAGGAGATCTCAGGGTGAAAGCCATGAAATATGTCAATCTTACCATTATGGCAATTCTGATCGGGTTTATTGTCTTTATTATGACAAGGCACGTGACTGCAAGTTCAGAGCTTATGCCGTATATATACATAATGTTTGCTGTTGCAGTTGTTTACGGTGTTTTATTTGTAATGCCGATCGGCGGGGCCGACATGCCCGTGGTGATCTCACTTCTGAACTCTTTTACCGGTGTGGCTGCCGCGATGGGTGGGTTCCTTTACAATAACCAGGCAATGCTCACCGGCGGTATCCTCGTGGGATCAGCAGGTACGATCCTTACCATTCTTATGTGCAATGCAATGAACAGGTCTCTGCTGAACGTAATTGTAGGCGTCTTTGGAGGTGGGGGACAATCAACGGTTGAAGCTGGTGGCATTATAAAAGAGATATCAATATCAGATGCTGCGATCCTTCTCAGCTATTCCAAGAAAGTTGTTATTGTACCCGGTTACGGACTCGCAGTTGCCCAGGCGCAGCATACATGCCATGAGCTTGATAAGCTGCTTGAAGAGAAAGGTGTTGAGGTAAAATATGCAATTCACCCTGTCGCCGGAAGGATGCCGGGTCACATGAATGTTCTGCTGGCAGAGGCGGATGTCCCGTATGACAAGCTTATTGAGAGCGAAGAGATCAATCCTGACCTTCCGAATACAGATGTGCTGGTGGTCATTGGTGCAAATGATGTCGTAAACCCGGCTGCTGAGGATGATCCTTCGAGCCCTATTTACGGGATGCCTATTATTAAGGCAAGGGATGCAAGAAATATTATAGTAATGAAAAGAGGAATGGGCAAGGGCTATGCTGCAATAGAGAATATGCTTTTCTACAACGATAAGACAAGAATGCTCTTCGGTGATGCAAAATCAACCCTTCAGAACCTGGTGAACGAGGTGAAAAGCATGTAAAAAACTGATTATTCTGAAATATTTAAAGCACGGCATATCAAACCGTGCTTTATTTTTCTCTGCGGTCCTCTGTGATCCACTGTGGCCCTCTGTGTAAGTTTTTAGAAATTTTAAGTTACACAGAGTGACACAGAGAATGCACAGAGAGACACAGAGTTATTTTTATTCTATTCCGGTTTTTATTAAATTTATAACAGATAATCAGTATCATGAATCCATTTAAAAAGCGGCTCCGGCAGTTACGCGAAATTATGAAGGAGCAGGGGATAGATGCCTTTATAATTCCCAATGCCGACCCACATCTTGGTGAGAATATTCCTGACCACTGGAAATCGGTGCAATGGCTCAGCGGTTTTACAGGTTCAGCTGCAACTATAGTTGTTTCAAGAACAAATGCCGGACTCCTCACAGATTCAAGGTATTTTCTTCAGGCAGAAAGAGAGCTTGAAGGTTCAGGATTTGAGCTGATGAAGTCTGGCGGCCTTGATGGCTGGACGATTAATAAGTGGCTCCTGCTGAACATCAGAAAAGGCGGGATCATTGCATTTGATGGCAGGCTGATCTCTGCCGGTTCATTCAGGAAGATGAGGGATATGTTAAAGATCAGGCAGCCTGTCTTTGCAACCGATTCTGACCTTATATCGGGGTTATGGGAAGGCAGGCCATCAATGCCTGATTCCATCGCATTTGAACATTCCATAGAGTTTTCGGGTATAAGAAGGGATATTAAAATAGAGTCTGTACGCAAAGAGATGGCAGGGAGGAACATTGATTATCATCTTCTCAATGCGCCCGACGATATTATGTGGCTGCTTAATATCAGAGGAGCTGATATAAGCTACAGCCCTATCCTGCTTTGCAGGGCAATTATTGGGAAAGACCAGGTCCTGCTGTTTGCCGATGAAAAAAAACTGCATCCGAAGTTGTCTCATGAATTTGACAGCCTTGGGGTGGTTATCCTTCCATATGATGAGCTAAACCCTGTGCTTGCTTCTCTTGCACCAGGCTCTTCGATTCTTCTTTCTGTTGAAGACACTCCTGTTTCGATTTTTGATTCTATACCGGACACCATTGAAATTAAAAATGATATCAGTATTCCTTCGCGGATGAAGGCTGTCAAAAACGTTACCGAAAGGGAAAACATTCGCAATGTTATGATAAAGGACGGCGTAGCCCTGACAAGGTTCTTCATCTGGCTTGAAAAAAATACCGGATCAGGGTCAATAACGGAGGGATCAGCCGCAAAAAAGCTTGGAGAACTGAGGCTGCAGCAGACAAACTGCACTGGCGAAAGTTTCATGCCTATAGTCGCTTATAACGAACATGCTGCACTACCGCATTATTCTTTCGCCGGCAGCCCCGAAACAGTTATCCTTAATTCCGGATCGCTTCTTGTTGACTCAGGAGGCCAATATCTCGACGGGACAACCGACACCACAAGATGCATTGCCCTGAGCAGACCCTCCGTCGAAATGAAAAGAGATTTTACTCTGGCACTGAAAGGTATGATAAAGCTTGCCGCAGTAAAGTTCCCTTATGGGACCAGGGGCTCCCAGCTTGACATTCTATCCCGTAAGACACTATGGGACAATGGGATCAATTTTGGGCATGGGACAGGTCATGGAGTAGGTTTTTTCCTTAATGTACACGAGAGTCCGCCGGTGATCAGCTCTGCAACGAGCAGCAGGTTCGATCTGCCACTCGAACCCGGAATGATAGTTTCTGATGAACCGGGAATATACAGAGAGGGCAAATACGGATTCAGGACCGAGAACCTAATCATGGTTGTGGAGGACGAAAGCACTGAATTCGGACTTTTCCTGAAGTTTGAAACTCTTACATTATGTTATATCGACAGGGCGCTTGTAGAAAAATCATTGCTCGACAGCGATGACATTACCTGGCTGAATAGTTATCACACCACGGTTTACAGGCGGTTATCAAATTTTCTGAGCGACGAGGAAAGGGAATGGCTCAATGAGAAAACGGGAGAGATCTGATTAAGATGACCCTTCGGTTCTAATAAATTTGGTAATTTTGTAATCAGAACATATTAATCAGATCATTTTGGTTGAACTTTCAGACCCTTTAAACGTTCTTTTATTTATTAACACTAAATTTTCTTCTGAGATGAACATTTTTGTTGCCAAGCTTAGTTCAAGGACAAAAAGTGAAGATCTTGAACAGCTTTTCAAGAAATTTGGAGAAGTTATCTCCGCTAAAGTCATAACGGACAGGCAGACAGGCTTTTCCAAACGTTATGGTTTTGTTGAGATGTCTGATGAACAGGCAGCTTATGAAGCCATTGATAAACTGAATGACACCGAGCTTGATGGCAGTCAGATAGTGGTGAAGCTATCTGAGCCCAGAAGTGATAACAAGAAAGGCCACAAGCTCAAGGGAGAATCTTTTAACCGTGAATAGAAAAAAATTAGAACCCCGCCTGCAGCGGGGTTTGTTTTTATTATGCAGTCTATCTCATATTTTTCATGAAAGTGATGTCAGCCAGCGGAAATTCAGTTATCCTAAGCCTTGCACATCCATAAGGCACCAGTATAAGTTCTGTCGGTTGCCCTGAAGGTTTCACAGGCGATAGAGGCGGAATATCTGCCGAGTTATCTTTTAACTTCCATTCAGGTGCCTTCATTCCGCGTGTTCTTATCACCACCGGCGCATCATCGGTCCACCTGGTGTATTTCAGCGAGTCGGACGACCAGACCATATCTCCCTTATCTGCAAATGGATACCTTCCAGGCTCATTTTCAGTTACTTCAAAGCTCCTGTCAGGGTCATCCCTGTCGATCATGAGGGAGTAATTCCAGTCGCTTTTTGGATATATTTCCCAGTCAACGCTTCCTTTATAGCTAAAATTATTGTAGTCGATCTTTGTATTTTTATATTCCTTGTCAATTCTAAGGGAGAAATAAAGCGGACCCCTCAGGATCGATATCGAATAATTGAATCGTCTCTCGTACCTGACTGAAAGCGGCATTCCGATAATTATCTGGTCTCCGTTCTGCCATTTTTCATCCAGCCTGGCTGTGGAGCCTGCTTTCCAGATCGAGGATTTGCCTTTGGCGGAAATTTTCGCTGGACTCCAGGCCGGTACTCTCATATAAAGAGGGAACCGCGCAGGTTTAGCAGTTGCAATGGTCAGTTTTATAGTTCCTTTAAAAGGATAATCGGTTTCTTCGGTGATGGTCACTTCATTGCCATTTCCGGTTTTAGCCTTTACCTTTGATGGCCCGTATAAAACTGCTGCAAGTCCATTATCGTTTGTAGCCATCCACATGCTTTCCACATATTTAGGCCATCCCTGGTGCATATTTGCCAGGCAACATGCAAAATTGGGCATCAGGCCATAAATATTTGAAAATTCCTTGTTGGAGGTCCAGTTTCTCTTAGCACCTGATACCAGTACCTGGTTGGACTGCTGGTCATACTGATGTGCCCACATGTCGGGGGTGAAGGTGCCGGGAAGGGAGTTATAAGCCAACATCTCAAGCCTGTCGGCAAGGCTGTTGTCACCGAAGATCTCGTAAAGCTCTTCAAGAGAAAACATATATTCAACCACGGAACAAAGTTCAGTTCCCCGGTCAGGACTCTTGCCCGAGAGATGTTCATCGCATGAAAATCTGCCACCGGCCTGGCCATGATTCCTGTCATATTTTTCGATCCCGGAGAATACGGCATTTCTGAATCGTGTGTCGCCAGACTGTTGAAACCATAATCCCGGATATTTTATGGCCATTGCATTATTGACCCCGTGCGCCGTCAGTCCATCGGCTTTCCATTCAAGCGGGATCCTATTTTCGGCCCATGCAGCGGAATCCCATGGGAAAGTTTCATAGTATGATGTCCAGTCCGGACTGTTTTTTTGTATCGAAGCTATGGTCTCCAATATCCATGGTTCCCTAGTCTGCCGGTAAAGCCAGTAGCCTGCCACAGCATTCTCCATGGCGCGGACTCCTCTCCATTCAGCCGCACCCCAGTCGGGAGGAGCAAGGTGAAGATACCTGAAATACTTTTTGAGCACCTCGATCGCCCGTTTGTCACCCGTAGCTTCATAATACTGCATGAGTACCTTATTCGCTACTGCAAGAGGCCATCTGTCCTTGTTCTTAACCGGTCCATACCAGCCTGAATCCCTGCTGCTTGTAAGGATATGCTCCATCCAGGATCTTGATTTCTCCATTAAACGCTGGTCATCGAGGAGGAACGCAAGAGGCACCAGTCCGTCGAGATAATAGGGCCCTCTTTCCCAACCCTCTCCGTCACCGCCTGTCCAGGCTGATTTTACGAGATCGGGCCAGAATTCATCGAGGTTGCCTGTCAGCCCTGCAGCCTGGGCTTCAAGCTGCGAACGCAGCCATCCCTCAGGCTTTACAGCTCCAAGAGGAAGCTTTATATATGCATTCTTAAGCAAGGGAGCAGGATTGTTGCTGTAATATTTGTTTCCCTTTTCGGAACATCCGGTGATTATTACCAGAAGAACCGCAAGAATTGTAATGAATGATTTATTCATAATTTTTAATTTAATACCAACAAACATTTTTTCATCCAATTAATCTCAACCCACCCCTACCTCCCGCAGAGCGGGACAGGCTCTCCAGTGGAGGGGATCTTCCGTCACCAACTTCGCTGTTCTTTCTTTTATCTTTTCCCTTTTTACTTTTCCCTTTTTCCTTTTTCCTTATTAATGGGATCCTCCACAACCTGTATCATGTCAAACCATGCCACCCCCTGTCCCGGCATCCTCAGGATAACATTGGTCTTCCTTGTCGGGACCGTATCGGCAGGAACATTAATTACCGCAATATATTGTCTCCATTCAGCCACCGGTACAAAGCTGGCCGTTCCAAAATCACCCAGCCCGACTTCGGTATACTGAAGATGTGGCCCGGAGTTTTCCCTGCTATCCGGACTTTTCTTATCATCCGCCTGAAATCTCTGTTCTGGATCGCTTTTGGCCCACAGTGAGACCAGGTAGGACGAACCTGTATTGACCGTAATGGGAAAAAGTTTTAATGAAATACTTTTGCCGTCGACAGGCGTCTGAAGCCTTAATGAATAATTTCCTTCTACATGTTCACGCGGATCGAGACAAAAGGTTGCTCCCCTGTCACCGCCGCCTGAGACATAGCATGAAGTTGGTACACCGGGGCTGGTCATATACTCAAACCCGGGATCGGTAATCATGTTGCCTTTCCATTCCATTATACTATCCGGCTCGGGTTTCATATCGATCTTATAGACCAGGGTTCCCAGGGCCGGGATATAATCATATATTATTCCCCCGGTGACCCGTATTTCCCTGTTTTCAAAAATGACGTCTGCCTTACCGGAATATCCACGGTTCAGCCTGAGCTGAATTCTTGAAGGCTCATTTCCCGTGTTCACTGCCATGATGACAAGCTGGCCATGATGCATTCTTGAAGCTGCAAGAATATTCTTTGAGTCTGAATTCACGTCAATACTCTCCTCATCAGAGAGAAGCCAGGGAGTGAGGGAGCTTACTTCAAACGCCATGCGGCCGCATTCATTCCATGTTGCGGCAGATTTCGGGAATGAACTAAGTCCCAGTCTTATAAAATACTGGATACCTGTGGCACCTTTGATGATGGCCTGCCATGTCATCGAGCGTACCTCCTGCAAAGATGGCTCACGGCTCCATAATTCACCTCCGCCAAATGCCTGTGGCACTATCCATACTGGCTTTTCACCGGTAAACTCTTTCTTCAGCGCGCCGGTTATAGCACCTACCATAGATACCTTTCGGTCGGGGACAGGATAGGGATCAGCCATAACAATGTCTGTACCGTCAGAAAATTTCCGTGCCGAAAGGAATGGCGCCATGAACACAACAGATACCGGATGCCATGGGTCAAGATTCTTTACCAGACCATATATCTCTTCGATCTCATCGGGAGAAACTTTATTTCCTGTGGGTTCATCTGCAATGTACCAGGCAAGAAGGGCAGGATGGTCCCTGAATGTCTTTATTTCGTTTATCAGATAGGACCTCTTTTGTTCCTTCGTAAGGCTGTCTGTTTTTGATTCCACGCCGCCTCCGCCTGATACTGAGAGGAGGTTATAATGTACCTTCATTCCTAGGCTTGCACACCTGTCCATATAGGCTTTCCGCTGGTTCAGTGTTCCCGGGAGGATCTTCTGGTATGGTGATATCATGTTGAACCCCTTTACCACCTCTTCTTCCGGAAGTGTCGGATAGACAGGTGAATAGCAATAAAAACCGAAAGGAAAGAACTGCCGTCCGTTTACTATCATTCCGCCTGTCAGCCTGTCGGTCTTAACTTCATTTGGCTTGTGGATCAGCCTGATAAGCTCACATGATGAATGGTAGCGTGAATCTCTTCCGGCATCTATTTCAGTTGAAATGGTCCCCGATCTTATGGAATCATTCAGGGCAAATCCAAGTGAGATGATCTCCTTTCCGGGTATCCCACGCCATTCATTCAGAGATCTTCCTTCAAAGGTGATGAGGACACTTATATGTGACATCCTGAGATCAGCTGGAATATGCACCAGGATCTCTGCTCTTTTCTCACCGGAATAGAAACTGTATCTGGTATTTGTCAGGAAGGAGGCAGGATTATCAGCCTGACCGTTTAGAACTGAAATACGGGCCACTATCAGAAACATAAGCAGAAACCTTTTCCTGGAATTCATGGAATAATAATGATGCATAAATGTAGCAACTTTTGCAGTCAAATGTTTTTCTTAACTTTAATCAGGTTAAATTATTAATTACATTTTACATCGATTACCAATGAAAAAGATAATTGTGCTCGTTCTTGTTTCAGTCCTTATTGTTTCATGTACCGTTAAGGTTGATAAGGCCACCAGCGAAAAGAAAAAACCGGCATCGGAGGAGGTACTTGTCGTCAATAAGGGAAATGTAAGCTTTGATAATTATTTCCTTGACAAGACAATGCGTTTTGATTATTTCCATTCCGGGACTGGCAATGAGGAGCACTTTGCAAAGGACCAGATAGTTTCCGATGGCATCTGGAGCGGAAGCAAGGTTTCTCTCCTTGATAATCTTAACCTGGGTCTTTACTTTTTTGAGATTGTGGATAAGGAATCTAAAGTGCTTCTTTATTCGAAAGGGTTCGCAAGTGTCTTTGGCGAATGGAAGACAACTCCAGAGGCTAAGGACAGCTGGGGAACATTCAGTGAGTCTCTCAGGTTCCCATGGCCTAAAAAGGCGATCTCCGTTATCCTGATGCGACGCGATACATTAAACATATTTCGTCCCATCTGGACTACAGATATTGATCCCTCTTCCCGCCAGGTAAATCCGGTAGATATGATCCACACCAACAAGGTGGATATCATATCAGAAAATGGTCCTGCTGACAAGAAAGTGGATATTGTAATACTTGGTGACGGATATGCAAGGAATGAGATGGAGAAATTCAGGAATGATGCAGCCAGGCTTTCAGGGTACCTGATGGGGGCGGAGCCCTTCAGATCGAGAAGCAAGGATTTTAATATAAGGGCAATTGAGACACCTGCAGAGACATCGGGTGTAACGAAGCCGCATCACGGAATATTTAAAAGGACACCTCTTTCGGTGCATTACAGCAGCTTCGATTCGGAAAGATATGCACTTACCTGCGATAACCAGACCGTACGCAATATCGCCTCACAGGTTCCTTACGACCTTATGGTGATAATGATAAATGAAAGGACATATGGGGGCGGAGGGATATATAACCTTTACACTACTGTTTCGGCAGATAATAAATTTGCCCGGTATATTATGATCCACGAAATGGGACACCATATTGCCGGGCTGGCCGATGAGTATTATACTTCTGCAGTATCGTACGAAGCTCCTGCAATAACTGTCGAACCATGGGAACCCAATGTTACCGTTTTCCTCGATAAATCGAATCTCAAATGGAAGGAGCTTGTTGAAAGCGGAACTCCTCTGCCCACGCCATGGAACAAGGATCTATTTGATAAGGAGGGCTATGCTATCCAGAAAGTTCGCGACAGCCTGAGAAAAGCAATGGTTCCGGAAAGCGTGATGGAGGATCTTTTTACCAGACAGATGGCAGGTGAAGATCATCTTTTTTCAACAGAAAAATACCGTGATAAGGTCGGTGCCTTTGAGGGAGCTGATTATGTGGCAAAAGGCATGTATAGGCCACAGATAGATTGTATTATGTACACCAGGCACCTGGTCTACTGCAAGGTCTGCCAGAGGGCAATAGAAAATGTTATAGATCAGCTTGTAAAATAAAGACAAAATACAATCAGCAAAAAAAAAGGTTGAAGAGTTGAAGTAATCTTAAGAAATTATAACTCTGTGGTTCTCTGTGAATTCTCTGTGAACCTCTGTGTAAGTTCTTTCTTAAACTCCTCATTATTATAACTTTCAATACTTTTATCTTTTCCCTTTTGTCTTTTATCTTTATTTAAAAACAATTCTTACAATTGCTTTTTCCTCAATTGGATTGCCCTTTTCGGTTGCAGGCTTCCATTTCGGACCCTCTTTGATAAGCCTGACAGCTTCCTCTGAAAATTGTTCTCCAGGGCTTGAAATAACCTTGATGCTATCGGGGGAACCATTATTTCTTACCAGGAAGCTCAGGACAACGACGACTTTATCTCCATCCTTTAAGATATCCGGCTTCCTCATGTTAGCTTGTATATAATCATCAAAGCTTGCTTTGCCAATAACAGGTTCCGCAGGTGAATAAAGAGCTCTGGAGCCGGCGCCTGGCGCAATCTTTTCATCTTCCACCGAAACAGCTTTTCTGCTTATCTCACTTGATGTATTATATGCCGGAAGTGGCCTTGAAACAGGCGGGGCGGGGGAGATATTTGATAAATTGTCGGATGTGATTTTTTCAGAAACAGCTATCTCTTCCTTTTTTATAGTATCCTTCGCAATTTCAATCTGTCTGTTTTCGGCAATCTGCCCTTCAGGAGCAGATTTGCCCGCAGCACTTTTTTTTGTATTCTCCTGGTTTGTCCTGACAACCTTTTCTTCAGATGCTGCCTCATCTTTTTTTGATTTTAATGGTTCGGCCCTGCTGATCTCCATTGCTACAGGTGCATTTGGAAGCCTGGCCTCCTCCGACCTTCGTAAATGGAAATACAATGCAGAAACGGTCATCAATACTGCAACTGAGGCTGCAGTACTGTAGAATATTATCCTGCGGTTACCTGCGGTTCTCCTTCTGAGGCGCTTTGACAGGATACCCATATCCTTCCTTAATATATCGCCATCAAGCGAGGATAAACCTTCATCGGCTTCTTCGGTGAATGGATCCTTCTGAAGCTCCTTTTCAAAAGCATTCTTTTCCCTCCCGGTCAGGTTGTTCTCCTTGTATCTCATAAATCCGGTAAAACCTGTTTTACTATCTTTCTTCTTTCTTTCCATTTTTCTCTTCGAGACAAATTTTCAGGTTTCTCTTGCCATTCTGAAGATGACTCTTCACTTTCTTCTCGTCCATATTCAGACTATCTGCTATCTCATTATAGCACCTGTTTTCAAAGTAGAACAAACGTATGCAGCTCTTCTGTTCTTCCTTAAGTCGTTCTATACAATCTGCCAGTGCCATATCCATCCCCTGGACATCTTCGTCAATAGGATGCAATTCAGGTTCATTTTCCATAAAAACCGACGATTCAATTGCCCATTCAGCCATCTTTTCGCCATGCAGCTTAGCACTCCTAAGCTGCATCAGGCAGTGGTTCCTGGTAACCACATGAAGCCAGCTTCTGAAATTCTCAATATTGTACCGCGGGATCCCGGTAATTAGTTTTTCAAATATCTGCATTACAGCATCCATGGAGCTTTCCCTATCCTTAAGGTATTTCAGGCTAACCCCATATACAAGATGCATATACCTCGAATAAAGCTCACCCAGTATCTCCAGGTCGCCGCTTTTGCGGAACTCAGCCAGGAGCTCTTCATCGCTTCTGTCCCATTGCCCTCTTCCAGGTATCCTGAATATCATAGAGAATTGGCTTAATTCAGTCCAACGATTAAGTTTATTTAAGAAAAAGAAAAAATAACCGCAGAGACCGCAAAGTCCCGATTGAAATCGGGAAACGCAGAGGTCGCAGAGGGTAGTATCTAAATGATTTTTTCTCTGCGTTCTCTGCGTAGAACTCTCTGCGTCCTCCGCGGTTAAATATTCTTTCTTCAGGGCTCATTATAATAATTACTATTCCTGACTTTAAAGATAATCCAAAAAAATCTTTCAGGGTTTTATGGAATATGTGAAAACCCCGCATCATAGGAGAAAATTGTTAAACCAAAATTATTTAGTCATGAAAAACAGTTTAAAGATCTTCGCAATACTGGTCCTGGCTGCAATAGCAATATCATTTACAGGAACAGTGACAATCACCGGAAAGGTGACCGACGAAAGCGGTTCGGCGCTCCAGGGTGTGATCGTATCAGTGAAAGGCACGACAAAAGGTACATCAACTGATTCCAACGGGAACTACAAGATCACAATTGGTGATAATGAGACGACCCTAATTTTTTCACTTATCGGCTTTAAAACGGCTGAAGAGAAGGTAAAGGGAAGGACGATCATCAATCTGGCAATGCATGCTGAGTCGGTTGCCATCGACGAAGAAGTTGCAGATTATGGATCCAAAAGAGACAGATCCTGGTCGATGGGCTATGCAAGGAAAGCAATGGCAGCACCTTCAGCAATCATAGCTGGCAGCGGTGGTATCAACCAGTCGTTCAACAGGTACAACCCGAACTTCAATACCGAGGGATATTCACCGATAAATGAGAATGGTTTCAGGGATGTTGGACATAACCCTCTTTCGACTTTCTCGATCGATGTTGACAATGCATCATATTCCAACGTCCGCAGGTTCATTAACATGGGTGAGCTTCCTCCGATAGATGCAGTAAGAATCGAGGAGATGATCAACTATTTCAAATATGATTACCCTGAGCCTGAAGGTGAGCATCCCTTCTCGGTCTATACCGAGATGGCAACATGTCCCTGGAACAAAGATCATCTTCTGTTGCATGTCGGGCTTAAAGGCAAAAGCATTGATAAATCAACCCTTCCTCCTTCAAATCTTGTATTCCTGATCGATGTTTCGGGTTCGATGGATGAACCCAACAAGCTTCCACTTCTTAAGTCGGCCTTTGGTCTTCTGATAAATGAGCTGAGAGCCCAGGACAAAGTGGCAATAGTTGTCTATGCAGGAGCAGCCGGTCTTGTTCTTGAATCGACCTCCGGAAGCAGGAAAGAGGAGATCATGAGATCCATAGACAACCTTGAGGCAGGCGGATCAACAGCAGGGGGCGAAGGACTGAAGCTGGCCTATGCCGAAGCAGAGAAGAACTTCATTAAAGGTGGCAATAACAGGATCATTCTTGCCACGGACGGTGACTTTAACGTGGGTGAATCGAGCAACGGCGGCATTGAACGGCTGGTTGAGGAACAGCGTGATAAGGGCGTTTTTATAACCGTGCTTGGATTTGGAATGGGAAACATTAAGGATGACAAGATGGAGTTAATAGCTGATAAGGGAAACGGAAACTATGCATATATCGATAATCTCCAGGAGGCCAGGAGAGTTCTTGTACGCGAGTTTGGCGGAACTCTCTTCACAATTGCAAAGGATGTCAAATTCCAGATAGAATTCAATCCTCAGAGAGTCCAGTCATACAGGCTGATAGGATATGAAAACAGGCTTTTGAATGATGAGGATTTCAACAACGATAAAAAGGATGCAGGTGATATGGGTTCCGGACATAATGTGACTGCATTATACGAATTGATACCGGCAGGTTCGGATGAGGCGCATCCGGTTGTTGATCCGCTGAGGTATCAGAAACCTGAAGTGTCTACTGTAAAAGCTTCAGACAATGAGTACCTGAACATAAAGATCCGTTATAAAAAGCCCGATGGGGTCACCAGCATGCTTCTGGAGAAACCATATACCGGCGGTGTTAAAGAATTCAGGTATGCTTCTGATAACCTTAAGTTTGCTGCATCAGTATCCGAATTTGGAATGCTCCTCCGCAATTCAGAGTTTAAGGGTAATGCAACGCTTGAAAGTGCAATTGACCTGGCCTCGGGAGCAAGGGGAGTGGATGAAGACGGTTACAGGGCCGAGTTCATAAGGCTTATGAAGACAGTAAGAGAGATGAAGCATATAAGTGAACGGGACTAACTAAAAGGTTCATTTTCTCTTAACAACCACCCCGGCCCTGACGCAAAAGGTCAGGGCCACCCCTCCTTTTTAAAGGAGGGGAAATTATATTAATAAATATACCTTAATTTCTCCTCCTCTTCAGAGGAGAGCCTGCCCCGATCCATCGGGGAGTACCCCCGACTTGTCGGGTAATAATTAACACTCCCTTTGTTTTTTATTGGCCTTTCAGGAAGAGATCGATCTTTTTGGCTGTTTTTCTTCCGGCGGCGATAGCATTTACTACGAGGCTTGCTCCGGAGACCGAATCACCTGTGGCAAAAACCTTTTCCCTGCTGGTCAGCCAGTTGTTATCAACCTTTATGTTCTTTCTGTGATCAAGGTCAAGTTCCAGTTCCTCAAGGAGTCCTTCTTTTACCGGGTGAAGAAATCCAAGCGCCAGGATCACAAGATCGGCTGCAATGGTCCTGCGGTTTTCAGAAACGGGTACCCTCGAAAGCCTTCCTTTCTCGTTTACCCATGAGACCTCTTCAAATTCAACCCCGGTGATGTGATTGCTCCGGCCGATGAATTTTACTGCAGAGAGGCTCCACATCCTTTCACAGCCCTCTTCATGCGAGGTGGTTGTCTTGAGAGTCTTTGAAAAATAGGGCCAGGGGTTATCCACATTTCTCTCTGACGGAGGCTTTGGAAGAATCTCGATCTGCATAACGCTTTTGGCTTTCTGCCTTATGGCAGTACCCACGCAGTCTGAGCCTGTATCTCCTCCACCCAGGACAATGACCTTCAGCCCTTCGGAGCTTATCCTGTCATTCAGAAGTACCACCTCCCCGTCATTCACCCTGTTCTGCTGTGAAAGATAATCCATTGCAAGGTGTATCCCATCGAGGTGCCGGCCTTCAATATCAAGGTCCCTGGAATGCATCGATCCGGTTGCAAGGCATATTGCATCGAACATGCTTAGCAGTACCTTCCCCGGAATATCCTTACCGATCTCTGTCGAACATTTAACCTGTAATCCTTCCGCGATCATAAGATTCAGTCTTCTGTCGATAGTGGTCTTGCTTAGTTTGAAATCGGGGATACCGTAGCGCAACAGACCTCCGGCCTTCTCATTTTTTTCAAAGAGAGTGACCTCATGACCTGATCTATTGAGAAGATCGGCAGCAGCCAGGCCCGCAGGCCCGCTACCGATGACAGCTACTTTTTTTCCTGTTCTTGTTTTCGGGGGTGAAGGTTTGATGTACCCCTCGTTGAAAGCTTTTTCAACAATGGCCACTTCATTCTCACGGATTGTTACCGTGTCCTTCCCGATGTTAAGCACGCAGGCATGTTCGCATGGTGCAGGGCATATCCTGCCTGTAAATTCAGGAAAATTATTTGTGGCGTTCAGCCTCTCATATGCAGCTCTCCAGTCTCCCCTGTAAAGCATATCGTTCCATTCGGGGATAAGATTATCAACAGGGCAGCTCCAGTGGCAGAATGGTATTCCACAATCCATACATCTTGAAGCCTGGAGCATCCGGTCTTCACTGTTCAGGACCTGTTCGACCTCGCTGAAGTCGGCGATCCTTTCATTAAGCGGACGGTTGCCCGCCTCCTTTCTTTTGACCTTTAAAAAGCCTGATGGGTCTGCCATATATTTGACTTTTCAGTATTTATAAAAATGTTTACTACATTCCGGGTGAAAACTCCACGTCCATTTCCACACCCGCGATCTTTTTATTTAGCTCTTCCAGTTTTTGTTCTTCCAGAACTTTCTTGAAATCGTATGGAGTGACCTTTATAAAGAGCGGGATATATTTTTCAAATTCGTCAAGGATTCTCCTTGCTTTCCTGCTTCCTGTATATTCGGCGTGGCGGGTAATAAGCCCACTGAGCTCGTTTATATCTCCAAGATCTTCAACAAGTGAGAGTTCGACCATTCCCATATTGCAATAATAGTCGAAATTGCCTGCCTCATTAAGAACATATGCGACGCCGCCACTCATCCCTGCTGCAAAATTATTCCCCGTCGATCCAAGCACAACAACCCTGCCTCCTGTCATATACTCGCAGCAATGGTTGCCTGTACCTTCGACAACTGCGGTCGCCCCGCTGTTCCTGACGGCAAACCTTTCCCCGGCGATACCTGATATATATATCTCTCCTGAAGTCGCGCCGTAAAGCACTGTATTTCCTATGATTATATTTTTGTCCGATTTAAATGTCGATCCTGCAGGAGGGACTACAATTATTCTTCCTCCCGAAAGCCCTTTACCAAGGTAATCGTTTGAGTCGCCTTCAAGGGCAAGCTCAACCCCCTTTGCAAGAAATGCACCGAAGCTTTGTCCTGCTGAACCTTTAAAACGGCATCTTATGGTACCTTCCGGCAGGCCTTCAGCCCCGTATCTTTTTGCAATAATCCCCGAAAGCATTGCACCGGTCGTTCTGTCGGTATTCCGGATATTTTTTTCAATAAACACGGGCTTCAGATCGTTCAGGCTATTTTCTGATTCTGCTATCAGCTGCCTGTCGAGAATTTCATGGATTTTATGTTCCTGTGATTCAACACAGTACATTGGGTTTTTTTCGGCGCCCTGAGGTATGGTAAGGAATCCTGAAAGGTCGAGGTTTCCTGTCTTCCAGTGTCCGGCCCCTGGATTTCTTTCAAGAAGGTCGAACCTTCCGATGATATCGTCCATTTTTCTGTAACCCATTTCGGCAAGTATCTCCCTGACCTCGGTCGCAAGAAAAGTGAAGAAGCTTACAAGATGATCAGCCTTCCCGGTGAACCTTTTTCTTAATTCGGCATTCTGGGTGGCAACGCCTACCGGGCAGGTATTCAGATGACATTTCCTCATCATCACGCATCCCATGACGATAAGTGCAGCCGTGGCAAATCCGAATTCTTCCGCACCCATGAGAGCCATCATAACGACATCTCTTCCGGTCTTAAGCTGGCCATCGGTCTGAAGCTTCACTCTTTTCCTGAGGTTATTCATGACAAGAGTCTGCTGAGTTTCAGCAAGGCCCAGCTCAACGGGAAGGCCGGCATGCTTTATTGAAGAAGCGGGACTGGCACCTGTGCCACCTTCGAAACCGCTGATGGTGATAAGGTCAGCATGAGCTTTGGCAACTCCCGCAGCTATGGTCCCTACGCCACTTTCAGAAACAAGCTTGACACTGATCTTTGCCGCGGGATTGACATTTTTAAGATCGAAGATCAGCTGAGAAAGATCCTCTATCGAATAAATATCGTGATGGGGCGGGGGAGAGATCAGAGTGATACCAGGTATGGAATATCTTGTTCTGGCAATAGTTTTGTCCACCTTGTGACCCGGCAACTGGCCTCCTTCTCCCGGTTTTGCACCCTGGGCGATCTTAATCTGGATCTCATCGGCATTGACGAGATAATTTGTGGTGACACCGAATCGACCGCTGGCTACCTGCTTGATGGCACTTCTTGCACTGTCGCCGTTTTCGAGAGGCTTGAATCTTTCCGGGTCTTCGCCGCCTTCACCCGTATTGCTTCTGCCGCCGATCCTGTTCATGGCAATCGCAAGTGTTTCGTGAGCTTCCTTGCTGATCGAACCGTAAGACATTGCTCCGGTAACAAACCTTTTCATGATGTTCTCAACTGGTTCGACCTCTTCAATCGGAACAGGGTTCTTCCTGATATTGAACAATCCGCGGATAAAGGAAGGCTGAGAAGTGTTGGCGTTTGCCATTGCACTGAATTCCTTGAATTTGCTGTAGTCGTTTGTCCTTGTGCTCCATTGCAGCAGTGATATTGTCTCAGGGTTCCAGGCATGATGTTCCCCGAGTTTTCTGTAATTATAGACACCCTCTGTAAGTATTTCAGGCTGTTGCTCATCTTTAAAGGCTTTCCTGTGAGGTATCAGAACCTCCTCTGCGATCTCCTCAAGCCCTATGCCTCCGATCCTTGAGACCGTACCTGCAAAATACCTGTCGATAACTTCTTCATGGATCCCTATGGCCTCAAAGATCTGCGATGACCGGTAACTTCTCAGGGTGCTTATACCCATTTTCGACATTATCTTAAGGATTCCCTTGTTGATCGAATTGACATAGTTCTCCTCGGCTTTCTGATAATCGAGCTGAATAGCTTTATCCTTCACGAGCTTTTCGATGATCGCAAAGCTCAGGTACGGGTTGATGACGCTGGCCCCGTAACCAAACAGCAGTGCAAAATGCATCACCTCTCTCGGTTCTGCGGTTTCAACCACAATGTCTATCTGCATGCGCTTGCGCTTCCGGATCAGATAATGATGCACAGCCGATACAGCCATAAGTGAGGGTATCGGGGCTATTTTCTCCCCGATCTCACGATCAGAAAGTATAATATAGTTTTTACCTTCATCGACAGCCTTTTCAGCATCCAGGCACAGCCTGTCAACAGCATCCTTAAGTCCTTCGGCTCCCTTATCGGCTTCAAAATGCATCTTCAGGTTTGCTGAAGAGAAACCCTTGTATCTTAAATTTTTTACTACTTCGAAATATGTGTTTGAAATGACCGGGTTCCTGAACCTTACCATTTTTACATGATCGGGAGAGGTCTCAAGAAGGTTTTGCTGAAGCGAACCGAGGTAGCCCGACAGGGTCATTACCAGCTCTTCCCTTATTGGATCTATTGGCGGGTTTGTAACCTGAGCAAACAGCTGCTTGAAATAGTTAAAGAGGCGATATGGTTTTCTTGAAAGTACGGCTACAGGGACATCGTTGCCCATTGAACCTGTAGGTTCCTTCCCAGTGGCAGCCATCTCTTTAATTATCTTTTCAATATCTTCAAATGAGTAGTTGAACGAGGTGATATATTTCTGGTACAGGTCTCCCATATCTGGCGATAAATGGTGGCCTGTTTCAATGCTTTCCAGCCTTACCATGTTCTGTTCTATCCATTTTTCATAGGGGTACTCTGAAGCAAGCTGTTTTTTGAGCTCTTCATCATAATAGATCTTTCCCTCCTCGGTATCAACCAGCAGCATTTTTCCAGGGCGGAGTCTTCCCTTGGACTTAATTTCACAGGGTTCGAAAGATTGTACTCCCGTTTCGGAACTCATTATTATCAGGTCATTTTCTGTGATGACATATCTCGACGGACGAAGTCCGTTCCGGTCGAGCATGCCCCCGATATACCTTCCATCTGAAAATATAAGTGAAGCAGGACCATCCCATGGTTCCATGAAGGTAGAATGATACTGGTAAAATGCCCTGAGCTCAGGCGGTATAGGATTCTTCTGGTTTATTGATTCAGGTATAAGTATCGACATTGCATAAGGCAGTGATTTCCCGCTCATGATAAGAAATTCAAGTACATTGTCAAGTGATGCGGAATCACTTTTACCTGGTTCAATTACCGGATAAAGTCTGGAAAGATCACCCAGCTTATCAGATCTCAGGATCGATTCCCTGGCTTCCATCCAGAACCGATTGCCCTTTATTGTGTTTATCTCGCCGTTGTGCCCAAGATACCTGAACGGCTGTGCAAGATCCCAGCTGGGAAAGGTATTTGTACTGAAGCGGGAATGCACAAGTGCAATGGCGCTTTGGAGATGTTCATCCTGAAGATCGAGAAAATACTCCCTGAGCTGGTTCGACATCAGCATACCTTTGTACACAAGTACCCTGGTTGAGAAGCTTGGCATATAAAAAAAGCCTTTTTGCTTCAGGTCGGACTCCCTGACAGCTTTTTCAGCACGTTTTCTTATTATGTAGAGTTTTCTTTCAAGGTCATCCTGGTTCATGTCGGCCTCCACAAGGATCTGCCTGATATATGGTTCTGCCGAAAGTGCGATCTCGCCAATGATGCTGTTATTCCTGGGTACTTCCCTGAATCCAATAAAATTGACATTCTCTTCCCTGATCATCCCCAGAAGTATATTCTCACACGCCTGCGCTTCGTTCTTATCCTGTGGAAGAAATACAAGGCCTGTGCCGAACTGTCCGGCAGGTGGAAGAGAAAATCCCTGCATAAGGAAGAAATCTCTGGGTACCTGGATGAGAATACCTGCACCATCTCCCGTCTTGCTGTCGGCACCCTCCGCACCACGATGGCTCATGTTGCTTAGCGTCTCGAGCCCTTTGCTGATTATGGAATGGGATTTCCTGCCTTTAATGTGAGCCACAAATCCTATCCCGCAGCTGTCGTGTTCAAATTCACTTCTGTAAAGTCCTGAGTATACCGGCCTGTTTTTTAGCATTATCTTTTCAATTTTTATTTAACAAAAAAACCGTTCCGGATTTCCTGAGAACGGTTTCTAATTTTAAAAACAGTATGCCATTCTCAGCTATTGCCAGAAAACCTGATAATATTAAGCCTGAAATATGCTGTTTTCAAAACCACCATTAATACTTTACATTTGTCGGCGAAAATAATACAATTACTTTTAAAATAAAAGCGAATAATATTTATTAGTTATTAACATTAAATATGATCTTCCGGTTTATTTAAATATGACAGGCTGCTGACCATAAGATTTCTGCGCTGTTTATTATCTTTGTTCCAGTAAATTGCATTTTTAGAAGTAATCCTGATGCCGGTAAGATGACAACGAAAACGCATTTTGCAGATCCGGAAAGGTCAACCGCTGATGATATCAGCAAGGACAATAAACTGTTGCATTCCGAAACCTCTTTTCTTGATGTTCTGGGAGCTATATCCGGCATAACTGCGATTCTCGATGAAAACCGTCAGATCGTTTACGCAAATGAATCATTTGTGAAGCTTACAGGCATCGCCAGCATTGAAGTGATCCTTGGTAAAAGACCCGGAGAAGCTGTCGGATGTGTACACGCCGGTGATATGGCTGCCGGATGCGGTACATCTGAAGCATGTGCATATTGCGGAGCAGTCAGTTCTATTCTGGAAAGCCAGCTTACCGGGAAAAAAGCTGAAAAGGAAACCAGGATTGTTTCAGAAGCTGACGGACGTGTTATTAATTGGGACCTGAAGATCACAACTTCGCCGGTAAAACTGCGGGCAAAAACATTCTATGTCTTTTCAGTTGAAGATATAAGCAGTGAAAAGAGAAGGCAGAATCTTGAGCGGATCTTTTTTCATGATATTCTTAACTCGGCAGGAAACCTTAACGGCCTATTAACTTTGCTGAAGGAAGGTTCAGACCCTCAGGAAGAGAAAGAGCTTATTGATCTTTCAGAAGAGTCGAGCCGTGAACTTATTGATGAGATCCTTGCTCACCGGCAGCTGAAGGCTGCAGAGAATGGCGATCTGGTCGTGAACCCTGAGAGGATACTACCGGCTGAATTTTTAAAAGCAGCGGTGGCCAGGATCTCAGGGAATGAAATTTCGAAAAATAAAACTATCATTATTGCAGATAATGCGGGTGATACATCCGTCATTACAGATAAGATGCTCCTTCAGCGTATTCTTAATAACATGCTTATAAATGCTCTTGAGGCAACAGAAGAGAAGGGAGTGGTAACTGCAGGAGTTGAATTAATGCATGAAAAAGTAAGATTCAGTATTAAAAATGATCATGTCATGCCCGACAGCGTAAGGCTGCAGATCTTCCAGCGGTCATTTACAACCAAGGGGACAGGACGTGGAACGGGTACCTATAGCATTAAACTCCTTACAGAGTCATACCTGAAAGGGTTAGCAGGATTTGCGAGCAGTGAAAAGGAGGGGACAATTTTCTGGATAGACTTGCCGCTTAACGGGAAGCGTTGACCTGCCAAATTTAAACTTAGGAATCAAATATGAAACGACCTGAGAATCTTGCATTGATAATATTCGGGGCATCAGGAGACCTGACGTACAGGAAACTTATTCCTGCTGTTTATTCCCTGAAGGTTCAGGGTTTGCTTCCTGAAAAGTTTGAAATTATTGGCGTCAGCAGGAGCAAAATGAGTGATATTGATTTCAGGAAGAAAATTAAGGAGGGGATCATCTCTTTCTCTGGGGAGAAAAACATTGCAGAAAAAGATATTGATGAATTCACATATCATCTTTCATACTTTACAATCGATCTCGATTCAGAAAAGGACTACGAGGCTCTGAAAAATTTTCTTATCAAAAAGGATAACGAATGCGGGACTGCCGGTAACTATGTTTTCTATTTTGCCACACCTCCCAGTATGTATACCACAATAGCTGAAAATCTCTCAGTTTCAGGACTTAGTGATCAGACAGGAGGTTTCAGGAGAATTATATTTGAAAAACCCTTCGGGTACGACCTTTATTCATGTCAGCAGCTAAACGCCAGGCTTCATAAGCTGTTTACCGAACCACAGATCTATCGCATAGATCATTACCTTGGAAAGGAAACTGTTCAGAATCTGCTGGTAACAAGGTTTTCAAATGGACTTTTTGAACCGCTCTGGAACAGAAATTATATAAATCATATTGAGATCACTTCAGCTGAAAGCCTCGGGGTGGAGAACCGGGGGGGCTATTATGAATCGGCAGGGGCCCTTCGCGATATGGTGCAGAACCATCTTTTGCAGATGGTAGGACTGACAGCTATGGAATCCCCCTCTTCGTTGAATCCGGATGCTATAAGAAATGAGGTACTCAAGGTGTTCCAGTCGCTTCAGCCTATAAAAGAGGAAGAGGTCGAAAAGTATGTTATCCGGGGGCAATATACCGCTTCCAGGGTCAGGGGTGAATGTCTTCCGGCATACCGGCAGGAACATGGGGTCGATCCTAATTCAAGAACTGAAACTTATGTGGCAATAAAATTCTATATAAATAACTGGCGCTGGGGAGGTGTGCCTTTCTATATCAGGACAGGGAAAAGGCTGCCCACAAAGGTGACCGAGATCGTGATCCACTTCAAGCCAACACCTCACTTCCTTTTCAGAAACGAGGATATAAATAAAGCTGTGAACCAGCTGATAATTCGCATTCAGCCCGATGAAGGCATACTTCTGAAATTCGGCATGAAAGAACCAGGAGCAGGATTTAATGTAAAGAATGTCAACATGGACTTCCATTATTCTGACCTGGCAGATGTGAAACTTCCTTCGGCATATGAGAGACTTCTAAGTGATGTGATGATGGGTGATTCCACGCTATATTCCAGGGATGATACAGTTGAAACCGCCTGGAAATTCCTCGAACCGATACAGACCGCCTGGGCAACCAATCTTGATATTAAGATCTTCGGTTACCCGGCAGGAACATGGGGCCCGGAAAATGCGAACGACCTGATTGAGGGAAAAGATCTTACATGGAGGTACCCATGCAAGAATCTCGCCGACGATGGACTCTACTGCGAACTTTAATGAAAATTGGAAACAATAATCAATATATCCGAAAATCCTCATGATCTTGCCGCCGGACTGGCCGGCGAGCTCTCGGAAATGATAAATAGAGCTGCATTCAGGAAGAGACCGGTTACGATCGCTTTGTCGGGAGGTAGTTCGCCCCGCCTGCTCTTTTCGACGCTTGGCGACAATTATTCGGCAAATACGGACTGGAATTATGTTCATTTCTTCTGGGGAGATGAACGTTGCGTGCCACCTGATGATGCAGAGAGTAACTTTGGTGCGACTAAGATAGCTTTACTTGATAAAATTAAGATTCCGCGTGCCAATATTCACAGGATAAAGGGAGAAGCTGTTCCTGAAAGGGAAGCAGTCAGGTATTCAGGCGAGATAAAGAAGATCGTAAGGTCAGGAAATAACCTGCCCGTATTTGATCTGATAATACTTGGACTGGGTGAAGACGGACATACTGCTTCAATATTTCCACAGAACAGGGAGTTGCTTTTTTCTGACAAAATATATGAAGTTGCCGTGCACCCTTTAAGCGGTCAAAAAAGAGTGACGATCACGGGACCAGTCATAAACAATGCTGATAAAATTGTTTTCCTTGTGACAGGTGCAGGTAAAGCTAAGATCGTGGCGGATATAATCGAAAAGCCTGGAGAGGTAAGCTACCCGGCAGCTGCAATTGAGCCTTCCCATGGCATTTTGAAATGGCATCTTGATCTGGAGGCTGCTTCTATGCTTAGCCAGTGGGCCTGATCTGCGATTTTGACTGAACATTTTCCAGCGGAGCTGGTTTAAACAATAAAAATATATTTTCATTTTTTCTATCTTTGATTGACTTTTTATAAACTTAAATCTCAATGCTATGTCACACGAAAAAGCAAAAGCACAGGAGCATAACAAAAAGGAGCCTGCAAAAAGTCTGAAAGAAAAGCGGGCGCTCAAGAAAGCGAAGAAAGAGGAAAAGAAAAGACAATAGGCAGCGAACATGTTAACAGGCAGCCGGGCTCTTTCAGGGCATGCCGGAAACTTATCGATTAAATGAATGTCGGTAATGAACCGGGGATCATAGTTGTTCTTCAGCAGATCCTGCTTTTCTTTTGGATCACCTCCGGAGCATTGTTAATGGATTAACAGTGCTGCTGCTGGCAGATATGAAACATGCTATTGTAAATCGCTTATAATATGCATGATATGTCTTAAAAAAATAAGCACAGGTATAAAATAATGAAAAATATGCAGGCTTAAATTAGGAAATTGGAATGAGGTCTATTACTTTTAAGAAACCAGGATAAATAATGAAGATCAGGATCGGAAGCTGAGATAAATGGGTCTCCTGGATTTAGCGTTAGAAGCAAGTATTTTTTAAGTTAAACTATAACCCTTTTGACTATGAGCAACGGAACGTTTGATTTTAATGCATTTATTGCAGAATCTAAAGAGACACTCTTAAATCCTAAGAGTTATTTCTCTTCTATGAAAACTTCAGGTGGGATCACTGAACCGCTCATTAAGGCGGTGATCTACGGAACATTAAGCGGAATTATTTACCTGATCTGGGGGTTTCTGAGGATTGGAGGCGTTGGCGGCGGACTGCTTGGGAGTGCAGTGGGATTTATGGCTTTTGTTGGAGCGCTCATAAGCGCAGTTGTTGGCCTCTTCATAGGTGCAGTAATTTTGCTTATTATCTCCTCGATCTGCAAAGGCAATACTGATTTTGAAGCTAACCTCAGAGTTACAGCTGCAGTTATGGTAGTTATGCCTATATCCGCATTATTAAGTTTCACGACAGGTCTTAATGTTTATCTGGGAGTTATAATCAGCATTGCAGTATCAGCTTATTCGCTGTGGCTGCTTTATAACGGGCTCGTTGAAGCGCTGAAATGCAACGCCGGCACTGCCAAAATTGTTTGCTATGTGATCATCGCAATTATGGTCCTGTTCCTGCTTCTTGGTCTTTCGGCCCGCAGCAGGGCTACCAGGTTCATTAATGAATATAACAAGGATGCAAGGGAGCTGCTCAAAGATCCGAACAAATAATTACTATATCCTTTATTAAAAAGGGTGTTGCTGATGCAGGCAACACCCTTTTTTATTTAATAAAATGTTAAAATTTCTACCAACGGATAAAAAAAACGGAAATCATGAAATAAATAGTGTGTTTTGGATGTCAGTACAGGACAATTAAAATTATGATCCTATAATAACTAAAAAGGTTATTTATGAAAGCAATAATGACAATTGTTTTTCTGGCGGTTTGTGCTATAGCTACTGCTCAAAAAGGAAAGAATCCAAGTAACTGGAGCACTTATCCTGACGGAAATCCCCGACTGACGACGCAGGATTACCATTCATATAAGAAGGGCAGGGTACTCGTTTATCTTTCAAATGACGACTCATGCTTTTACATTGATATGAAGATCCCTGAGATTCCCGATCAGACCCATATTCTCAGAACCGGGTTAACTGTGTGGGTATCTACTGACGGAAAACATCATAAGACAGACGGTATCAAGTTCCCTGTCGGAACAGGACGACCCGGCTCATATAGTGGCCGTGGCCAGGTATCGCAGAATAATTCTGCGGGTTCCCTCGACCAGGTTAAAACAATTGAACTTATGGGTTTTGGCAAGGAAGAACCCCAGATCCTTCCTTCCGACAATAAGAACAATGTAAGGGGACATTTATGGTATGATAGGATAGGAGACCTCTTTTACAGGCTGACGATCCCCTTTTCCAAATTTCCCGGGGCTGATCAGGCCGGATACAAGCCGGGCAATCTTCTCACATTCGGGGTTGAATTTAGCGGTGGGAGTTCAAATAGCGGCCATAGTGGCGGAACCGGTCAGCATGGCGGAGGTATGGGCGGGGGAGGTCATTCACATGGTGGCGGTGGCGGTGGCGGCTTTGGAGGCGGCGGAGGAGGCGGATTTGGCGGAGGAGGAATGGGATATGGCCGCGGCGGCGGAGGTATGCGCGGAGGTTCTTCATATTCAGGCGGACAGGGGGGCGGATCAAATTCACAGCAATCCGCAGTCATGCTCTGGATCAAGGATATTACCCTGGCCACCCACTGACATAATCAGAATTCCGGTCAGTAATCCTATATATGATACCTCGCATCCCGGGGTATCTTAATATTTAAAGCGTTTTGTAACGGTCATACCCAAAGGTCCCCGACTGCAAGACCGCAAGACTGCAAGACTGCAAGACTGCAAGACTGCAAGACCTTTCTTATTTTTTCAGCAGGTCCCGTATCTCCGTGAGAAGTACCTCCTCTTTCGGAGGAGCAGCTGGTTCAGCCGGGGCAGCAGTTTCTTTCTTCTTGGCAGCATTCATGGCCTTAATTACCAGGAATACCGAGAAAGCAACGATCAGGAAATCAAAAATTACCTGGATAAAATTCCCGTAGTTCCATGTGACGGCCGGATGAGCCTCAGTTGCAGCCTTCATCACAACTTTAAGGTCGGTGAAGTTGACCCCGCCGATTATAAGTCCAAGCGGAGGCATTATTATATCATTCACCATCGATGATACTATTTTGCCGAAGGCGGCTCCGATAATAATACCTACTGCCATGTCGACAACGTTGCCTTTCATTGCAAAGGACTTGAATTCATCTACAAGTTTCATGATCAAATGGTTTAGAGGTTTTTAACAGGTTTTTAAGGCAGGCTCATATTAGCCTTCATACTATTTCAGGACCTTCTTCACTATTTCAGCCCAGACGACATAATCCGATCAGACTATTCTACTATGAAGAGATAGATTCTTTAAGCCTCGCAATATTGTTGCTGAATTCGGGTGAAGAAAATCCCGGGTTAAATGATGGATTCTGAACAATCTTTCCTGTCCGGTAATTGACATAACCTTTTACAAAATGGGAGGAAAGGAGAAATACATTGTCGGAGTTCTCGTTCTTCTCAGGCGGATTTTCGGTCAGTACATTTTCAAATGAATAATCCCTGATCCCTGACCTTTCCAGTTCTGAGGAGTAGCTGCTTACAATATCAATTGAAATGCATATTATTATTATATAATCGCCGTAATATTTCCTGTTGTTATGCTTTATCATCAGATCAAGCTTGTCGTCTGAGACCGGCAGGGCTGTCTTGTAAAATGATTCCACGAATCTGAATCCCTCATTCATGATCTTCTTTGCGATCTCTTCATCCATTGTATAATGGATATAGATGCTGGAGTCCTTTAGAGTCGAGAAAATAAAATCAAGAATGTTCTCCTCAAAGAGCTTGTCCTCCAGAAGCAGTGACCTGAGATTGAAATTGTGAAGCTCCGTAAGGAATTTCTTTATCTCACCGACACTGAACTCCTTCTCGATGCCAGAAACCTTTCTGACGATCGATTCGATGGTAATGTTCTTTTTTACCAGCTGAACATGAAGGTAGATCACGTAGGCAGCAAGCAAAACAATAAGGATCAGAAGAAAAGTATTCATTGCGTCAAATTTCATCTGTTTTCTATTTTCAGGTAAAGTTATGAATCACAGAGGGAAAAACATCATAAGCCTGTCATAAAAATTCATTTATCGTTCAGTTGAGATTTATACCGTACTCCTTTGCCTTCCTGTTGAATGAATCCAGCTTATCCAGTTCTTTAAGTTTATTGTAGATCACTGTGATCAGTTGCTCGCACTCCTTCAGATATTCAGATTTACTTACTGAATAGATCCTATGCGCAGTGAAGACATAATCCATTGCAGCTTCATATTCGCCCGAAGCAACATAGAGCTTCCCTATGCCAAAGTAACCCTCAGGATCGTCAGGATAAAAAAATGCCAGTTTCTGATAATTCATTAATGCGCTTTTAAGGTCATTGTTGTCAATGTAAACATATGCGATATTCTGAAGTGCAAAGCTCCCTTCGGGGTAAAGGTCGAGAGACTTGAGATACCATTTTATCGCATTCTTTTTATCCCCTAGTTTTCTGTATGTCAGCCCTATATTATCAATAGCATAGATATAGCCGGGGTCTTTTTTTAAAGCCCTGGAGTAAAGTTTCAGGGCCCCTTTATAGTCATTTGTCTCAAAGAGCTTATTGGCATCGTAATAATACTTGTTCGACTCCTCCGATGCTGATCTCCTGTAAAAATGCTCTTTTCTCTCTTCTATAATGAATTTTTTGATCTTTGGACACACGGTCAGGAGATTCTCCATTGCCTTATTGATCGTCTCTTCAACAGCATCATCACTTGAGTAGATCTCCTGAACCTCGTCGCTTGACGACTCCAGGACAGTTTCGAGGGCATCCTGGGCGCACCTGTCGACCTTGGCTTCAAGTGAATCCATGTTCTCTATGGTATCGACACAATTGCATATCTCAACTGCTACTTTTTGCGGTATCTCCTGTGCATTTATTATTCCAGCTATTAGCAGGAACGTGCAGGCAAATATCATTTTCATAATTCTGATCTCTTTGAAAGCTTAATTATATCAGGTACTTCAAGAACCTGTTTATCATAACCTTTTGTTGCGGAGTTGATCATAGCCAGCCCCAGCTCTTTCAGAGTTGAGACATGTTTGGACAGGATCAGCCTGAAAAGAGGATACAGGAAAATAAATACAAAATAATATTTTTTCACGTTTTTAAGCCCTTTTGAGGGTTGAAGAAAACCGGGGCGGAAAGCATACATTTTTTTAAATGGTATTTTCATCAGGTCATTCTCGGTTTTACCTTTGACCCTGGCCCACATCATTTTTCCCTTTTCGGTACTGTCGGTCCCGGCTCCTGAAATGTAACAGAAAATCATCCCGGGATTTTTTCCTGCCAGCAAACGGGCAAAGCCGAGAGTAAGCGTATACGTGACATTGAAATATTCAGGCTCCTTCATTCCGAGAGAAGAGACGCCAAGACAGAAAAAGCATGCATCATACCCGGTAAGCAGATTCTCAACCGGCGTCAGATCATAGAAATTGCCATGTATGACCTCGGTCAGCTTTGGATCCGTAGTCCCGCATGGCCTTCTGTTTATTACAAGGATCTTATCTATATCGGGATTCTGCAGACACTCGTGAAGCACCCCTTCTCCAACCATACCGGTTACTCCGGTGATAATTACATTGATCTTCATTTTCAAAATATTTGGTAATTTATCTGTTTATGACCAGTCATCAGCCAGAATTGTTCAATTAATTGTTTTTTCAATCTCCAGGGTAATTGATGGGGAGAGAAAAAGAGATCCCGGACCCGAGACTGATATTAGCTTGTTCAGCAGGAATTTAATGATATTCAGAATTCTCCTTTCTGAATAGCAGTAAAAGGAATTGGTAATTCTTACCTTAAGGCCTGGGTCTTTAATGGATTTTTCCAGCTTATTTATATCGATCAGCCTTTCAGCCCAGTTCCCGGTATACGGCTCGCAGGTATTTGTAGGATGGTCAATTTTGTAACTTATTTTTCCTGTATCTATATATTCGCCTGCAACATCCTCGATCTCATTTTGCATCAGCCCCCTGCTTCGGGATGCCAGCATAAATGACTCCTCCTGGCTGAGATCCGGATATTTATTGCGAATTATGTTTTCCCTCTCATTTAAAAATGAATTATCCTTGAAAATGTCACCGACCCTTATGTTATTTTCACAGCCCAGATATTCTGCAGTTTTATGTATTTTTTTCAGACGTCTGGCTATGAACGGGTTTTTGGGATTTGCACTTGTCATGAATAAAAGAAAAAATCTCCTGAGCTTTGAAATAGTTGTGATCCAATTTTCAGGGTCGTGGATATGTTCAAGTACATCAAAGGAGCATATAAGGTCGGTATCCAGTTTCAATCTATCTATTTCGCTTACCAGCTCCCCAGCATCTCCGCAAATGAAATGATCGATGTGAAGGTTTAGCTTTTCTGCGATTTTTCGCGCATCATCCAGAGCCACTCCGAATATGTCGTTGTAAACAACGGTTCTGAACCCTGTCGCTCTTGCAAGAAATGAAAGCATTCCACAGCCACCGCCATAATCAATGAATGTGCTTTCTGAGACAGGTTTATTCAGTTTTTTTATAGCCTTTTCCAGAAGCTGGGCATAAGCTTTTTTATAGAACGATGAATTTTCACGGTATCTGATCAGGTACTGAAGAGAATGACCGGAGATATTCAGATCCTGAAGATCAATTTGCCGGATCATGTCAAATAATTTTCCGGAGGGATCATCTGTGGATGTCAATTCCATTCTCTTTATCCCGGTTATCTGATCTTTATGTTTTCGGGTGTGTTCATCCAGTACTTTTCGCCGGAGATGGTCTTTGAAATGCAGTTGTTGTCGAGTGGCATATATTTCATAAAGCAGCTGTCCCTGAAATGGGGTGACTGGTTATATTCCTGAACAAATAGCTCCCTGAACTGGTTGAGCTCAGCAATTTTTCGCCTGTTTATTTCATTCCCGTTAACGTCCTTTACTCCGCTTACAAAGATCCTGCATTGGTCCTTGCTCACCAGCTCTTTAACCTGTATGATCAATCTTTTGCCTTTTACATCTATATTTTTGATCCTGGCCTTTTTATTACCGATGGAAATATCATAATTGCTTTTATTGTTTGCTGATGAAGCGTCAATCTTGTTGTTGAATACCAGGACTAAAGTTGATCTATCTATTTGTGGTGGCAACGAGTATGAATCCACAACCCTGAAATACGAGCTGTCGGCCGGATCAATCACTCTGAACAGATTATTAAAGGAGATATATTTAAGGTACATGTGCGATCCGGCAGAGTTCTCATAACCATATTCAATATCAATATTGAACATCTCTTTTTTCTGCTTTCCCTTCAGAAGGTAATAGCAGGTATATTCGAGCTTATGGATCGTGTAATCTTTTGGTTGAATATATATGGCTCCTGTGGCAAGTAAGGAATCCCCTGTAAGTTTAGTTTTTGCATTGAAAAATATCTTGTAAAGAAGCAGATTGTTATTATATACCGGTTCAGGTACCCCGAAAAAGTGGTTCTGCAGGAAATCCTGTGATAAAACATCTATGAATGAGAACGACCTTGCGGTGTAATTTCTTATTGCATCGTGAACCATCAGAACAAAAAGCTCATTGCCAAACTGATCTCCAAGTGTGGCATATGGAATAAATTTAGTGGGGTTGATGCCGTCTCCTGTTGGAACAAGATCATAGTATGGAGAAATACCGACTCTCGGAAAATCAGTATTCTTTTTAAAATCAAGCAACCTGTAATCGTTGAAAACAGACAATGATCTGAATCCATTATCAAGAACCTGAACTATGGCTTCGTTAAGATTCAGATAATTACCGTCTTTCTTCTGGTAATCCCTGTAGTACGCAACGTAATTGAACGGACCGGGCGGATAATTCTTTCTTATGTTCCTGATCGCTTTTGAGATAAGGTCAGTTGACCTTAATTTCTTTCTCGATGCAATTACTTTGATCTCCGCAAGGTCGTAAGTTGCCGGTGTCAGACAGATCTTGTTTATCAACGAATCGCCAAGGTCATTAAAGGCAATTGAGCTTCGGCGATACCCTATACAGGTCACTATCAGGCTGTCGCCTCTAAAGGCGGGATTATTGCTAATCCTGAAGTCGCCATCCGCATTTGCAAAAACTCCGATCTGGTTCTGCTTCAGCCTCACAGTTACAAATTGCACAGGATCATTTGAGCCTGATATAATAACCTTTCCCTGTATGAAGCTCTCAGGCTGGGCGGTGAGAAATGACCGGGATGTATTAAATATCAGTAAAATAGATATCAGTGCATATCTGCAGTAGCTCTTTGTCATATTAGCCGGGAAGGGTTAAGGTCAATATAGCTGTCAAATTATTAACAAATCATGTACCAAATTATAAATACAGGAAATTTTTTTTCTCCGGATTGGAAGGGGGGAAGGGCCCATATATTCATAAAGGTTGTTTTTTCGCTGGTCAATTCAGCTTTTTGGGCTAAATTTCAGGGCTAAAAATACCGACGTGGATCAATTCAATCTGTTTGACCTTTTTAAAAAATCATGCTATGAATAAGCTTGTAAAATTATCAATGTTTTTGATCGTCTTAATGGTTCTTCTGCCTGAATGTATGAAGAATACGAGCACATCTACAGGTTGCCTTGTAACCAGTGTGATACAGGGCAAAAGGAAGATAATAATCACTTATACAAACAATGTATTACTCAAGCAGATCTCCGATTACCTGGATACAACGAGCGTGCTTTCCCTGAACCTGTACAATTTCAGCTATAATAACTATGGTCAGCTATCAGCCGTTACAGAAAACCTCGAAGGCGGTGTTTATGACTCGATTTCCCTGGAATATTCAGGTGGTTCCAGGATCGTTGAGAATCAGTATCTTCAGTCAGGAAAAGTGATGGTGCTGAATTCCACAAGAGACTTTATAATTAGTGTTGATGGATATCTTCTGAGTGATACGCTTTATGGCAGCCAGTCCGCACGAAAGAGCTTTGTGATCACTGGTTACTCCCAGTACGCTTATGATGGGAACCATAATCCTGCAACCTACACCTATTTTAACCCCGATGGAAGTGAAAGCTTCAGCGTTGCCTATAATTATGGGGATACTCTTATACAAAATAGTTCTTACAATATTGCAAGGTTTTCCTGTATCGATCACTACGGCTCTTCATATCAGATTGTCTTCCCTCAGATAAGTAGGCTGCCAACGAAGATATCAACAACAATAAATGGAGAAACTACGATAATGAACTACACGTATGACCTTGATTCGCATTCTAACCCGGTAACGGATTATTCAACAGTATCAGGCTGCGCCGATTGTAATATTACAACAACTTACAAATACGGGTGCAATTAAAAATTGTCTGTAAATTATCTTGAAACTGCAACTCCGACAAAAGAATCGGCTGTTCCATAATAAAGGAACCATTTTGATCTGAAATAGACAAGCCCCTCCGAAAATGTTGTTCCGGCCGCGTACTGGCCTGATATTTCATGAGGAAGGGTAGGCTTCAGGAGGCATGTGTCGGAGCGTGATATGATCTTTTCAGGGCTTTGGCTTTACAGGTATCCAGACCTCCTCTTCCGATGAGGAATCATCCCGCTTGTACTTTTCGCCAAGTATTTCAAAGTGAGGTCTGAGATCAACAATATATTCTGATGCGGGCAGCCATGTCCCGAAAATATAACCGAAAGTTTCAGGTGCATCAGCTGCAGTTCCCTTATGGATAAAAACCGCATATAATCCACCAGGCAGTATGAAAGGTTCCATCCCTGCCGGAACTGAATCAAAATCATTTACTTCCATTCCTGCCAGCTTATCAAATTCCATATCCGGGCTGAAGGTTTTAAAGTCGAACGATCCGCCATATAGAGCAATTGAATAGAGATCATCTGAAACAGTGTTTCTGATCTCCTTTCTTGCCGGCATGAAGCTATGCCACAATTCAAACGGCCTGTAATCGGAATGTGACATGGTCATCCGTTTGCAGATTATCTTTTTCTCCCTTAATATTTCAAATCTTAAAAACATAACTTCCGGGTCAGTGATCCGGTCTCTAAAATAAGTCAATTTAAAATGGAAACAGGCAATTCTTTTTCTTTATTCTGTTGAAAAAAAATCGCCTGTTTACCCTTTTATGATTACTTCTCTACATTATCTTTTTGCTTCTCCTTTCCAGCAGGATTGTATCTCTCCAGACACCATCCATCTTTCCGATCTTCTCACGGTATCCTACTTCCCTGAAGCCAAGATTTTTGTGGATCTTCAGGCTCGCCAGGTTCTCAGGAAAAATACCTGCCTGCAGAGTCCAGAAACCCTCTTTCTCACTTTCTGAAATGAGTGCTTCAAGTAGCCTGGTCCCTATCTTCTGCCCTTTGAATTTTTCTGAGACATATACGCTCACTTCTGCAACTCCGGCATAGACACAGCGTCCCGAAACGGCCGTCAACGCAGCCCATCCTTCCACTCTCCCTTCAGCTTCGGCAACGATCCTGCAGGTTTTAAGGTGTGATCTATCCCATTCCTCCCACGAAGGGACATCTTTCTGAAATGTTGCATTTCCCGTATCAATTCCTTCCTTGTAGATGACCGCAACGGAATTCCAGTCAACAGGCACCATCGGTCTGAACACAATATTCATTACTGCTTTATGAGTTCATCGATCTCAGTCAGATGCAGATTAAAGTGCGGTGTATAGGCTGCAATCATCGATTCAAGGGTCAGCTTCCTGCCAGGACCGGCGATCCATTCCTTGCCAAGATGTTCATCATTCACATTTTCAATAACATGGCATAAATGAAAATTCAGATATTTCCAGAGCTGGATCATACTCTTCCACTCTTCATCCTGGTAGTTCTGTATTGCTATCCACCTGTCGTTATTCCCGAATGTGGCATAGTTTGGAAATTCGAACGGACCTGGCTGATACTGAAGATGGATTATCCTGTGGACATTATTTGATGCGGAATCAATAAGATGTCCCAGGATCTGCTTTATTGTCCGGTTCTGGCTGTTCCGCCTGACTGAAATAACTTCGTCAGGCAGCTCATTCAGCCTCTTTTCCCAAATGTCCGTTAATTTTAATATCTCGCTTGTAATAGCTTCGGCTTCTTTCATATTATCGTTAATTTTATTTTGATGTGAGCAGGAACATGGTAAGTGCAGTACCCGGTAATGCTATAATCCTGTGTACATGATTATTATCCAGACCGGTTTCTCAGGACAAAGATTACCCATGGTGCAATGGTCGTTTCTGAAACCCATTTGAATGGTTCATTTTTTTTACCGAGCGGTTTATAAGTTGCAAGCAGCACTAAACCTGCAAGCTTGAAGAGCTTGTGATAATCAGGGAGAGTCCAGAAGATATCTTCCACCGGACGCCGGTCTTCGACATCTAGCATGATATCCCTGACAATATCGCCTGTTTTTGCATTCAGGTTCTCAGGGAAGGGTTTTGTGGTAAATGAAGCCCACTCGCTGGTATACAGTTCAGGTGTTGAATCGAGCAGGATCATTCTTCCTTCAGGTTTCAGTAGTTCTGCGAGCGCCTTCAGTATATTTGTCCGGTTACACCAGTCGGGAATATTATCGAATGTAAAGATTGATTGAACCAGGTCGAAATCGTTATTTCCGAGATGGCTGTAGTTTGCATTTTCAATAAGCTGATAATTTCCATGCGGGTCAAGCTTTCGGGCAATTTTCAGCATATCATAGGATATATCAATCCCGGTTACCTTATAGCCCAGCTTACTGAGGAATCGTGTTGACCTGCCCGTGCCGCACCCGAAATCGACAGCATGATGGCCTTTTACATGGTTTGATATTATTTCCGGAAGATCACGATAGGCAAGGTAGTAAGTGTTCGGGAAGCCAAGCTTTGCATAAGAATCAGCCCGGGCCGGATTGCCCCATGAATTCTCAAGTTTCATTTTTGAATCTTTAAAGTGGGATCCAACCTGAGTTTCACGAGGTAAAAATCATGGCTTCCCGATAATGGTCCGAAAAGATCCGCACCAGTCAATCCTACATGATATATATTGCCATCATTGTCAATGGTCACGCTTTTTCCAGAGGCATCACCGCTTTTCCCTTCATCAATTATCTGTCTCTCCCATAAAGTTGTCCCATCTTTCCTGATCATCCTGATAAAAGCATTTGCAGGCGGCAGGTGAATGAGCCCGCTTACCAGAATATTGTCCGATACTTTATCATTTAAGGCAACACTACGGATACCATCGTGGTCTTTTGTGCCAAACTGACTGACCCATAGAATCTTCCAGCTGTCATCTATTTTCATCAGGAAGCAATCTCCTTCCCCTGCCTGCTGGCATCCCCAGTTGCCTGAGGTATTACCACCAACATAAATATTTTTCTCTTTATCAACTTTTATATCCATAGGAATATCAAAGCCTTCGGTTCCCGATTGAATGAATTTCACCGGCTCACCTTTATCTGTTATCTCTCCCGTGAAAACATCGATGAATCCTTTGTTCTTACATGCCAGATCGCCGAAGGTAGTGCCACATAAATAAATCTTTCCTGATTCACAGGTGATTGAACTTCCGGAGTCATCATCCGGGGTGCCAAACTGGTAGCAGAATAGCTGGTTCCCGTCAGGATCAAATTTTATTACAAACCCATCTGACTTTCCTGAGGAGGAATTTCCAAGATTTCCCAGAGTCATTCCGGTTATGTAAATATTGCCACTATGGTCTGTACAAATTCCCTTGGCTACATCCGTGCTGTCGGTACCTGTCTGTTTTACCCATAGCATTTTCCCGTCAGGGCTGTACTTTATGACAAATATATCTTCCTTTCCCGCGTTTTTACCTGCGAGACTGCCCGTTGTCGAACCTGTGATGCATACGCAATCTGAATCATCGATTGCTGACCACTGAATGTTCTCATTACCTGTTGTACAGAATTGTTTCTTCCAGACGATGTTTCCCGCACTGTCTGTCTTCATAAGAAAACCATCATTCTGTCCCAGGTTTTCTCCTCCGATATTGCCGGTTGTCCTGCCTGAAATATATATGTTCCCTTTTGAGTCAACTACATGATTCATTACATATACCTCTTTTCCCGATCCGAATTGTTTACCCCATTTAAACGTTGTTTGTGCAAATGAGTTGATATTCATTGATCCGAAGATGATAATAGCGATAACAATTTTCAGGTTAACCGGTTTACACATTTTTCTGTTTCCTTCCTTTTATTATAATGTTAAAAACTTCTTTTTAATGTCTGCATGCCGCACACCGCACACCGCACGCCTTGCGCCCCGCGCCCCGTGCCTCATTCCACTCCCTCAACCAGGATAGTATCACACTTGGCAGCGTTCAGCCTGTATTTCAGGATCTTCTGATAGCCGGCAGAATAATACCAGGCTTCAAAATCCTTCTTTGATTCGAATTTAATTATTACTGATTTGGAATAATCCCAATTACCCTCCAGCAGGAGAGGAGCTTCATCAATTGCGAGAAACTCACCCTTATACTTTGAAAAAGCTTCATCAAATCCTGCAAGGTATTTGTCATATTCTTCAGGATCGTTGACCCTGATCTGCGCTACAAAATAATATTTCATGATGGAGTCAGATTTTATTTATAAGAGCTTTTATCTCCCCGTACGATTCTTTTACCTTCTTTGATAAAGAGTAATGGATGAAATTGGATTTGATCACGGAACAATCTTTTCCCGGTTCGATCCAGGCAATGTGCAAAGTATTTATCAGGAATTTTATACCATCTGTGTCTGTCAGTTCAATAAATTTATATTCCATTTTATTTTGCGTTTTTGTTATAGGTTTAAAATTTCATTCTTTCATACACGATTGTATCAGCTCCTCCCTGCAGATCAATTATTGCACTGCTTTCCTTGCAGGGAGTAAATATTTATTATATTTTGAAATGATATCCGAAACTAAGTTCTGTTTTTTTTAGGTATAGATGTCCTTCCGTTTATAAATAAGGTAAGAGATCCCGGTCAGGAAACAGGAGATGCCCACAAAAAGCAACAAACGCCAGAGGTCAAGCTTGTAGGCCGGGTTGATCACATTCACATCAACATATTTAAACGGGCTCAGGTAACCTATTTTTGAAGCACTCTCCGTTATCCTGGAAAGAGTATAGATAAAATAAAAGATCAGCACCAGTCCTATGCTTAATGTCGTGATAGGCTTTGATCTTTTAACAAGGGTGGAGATGAACAGCCCGATCGCACCGAACAGCATATTAAGCAGAAGGGTATAAAGGGAGAGGATCAGGAATGCTTTGATGCTGAAAGGTTCTTTCTTTACCAGCTCCATGCATATAAATCCCGTCAGAACAGTTACCAGGTTCAATAAAAATACATTAAGGGAAAGAACAGACAGCTTGCTGAGAAAGATCTCACCGCGCGTAATGGGACGCGTCATCAGATATTCTGCTGTCTTGTTATATTCTTCCTTAAGCAGAATATTAGAAGATAGCACGATCGCAAAAATGCTCCCCAGAACCATCATGTAGATTATGTTATTGGCTGCATAGAACCCGAGGACAGAGAGCAGGTCGCTGATATTCGAGATGCCTTTGAACTGAAGAGCCCCCTTGGGAACCAGGTTCACCATACCCATGATCTTTGACTGGTTTTCAATAAATGTCCTGTATACCGACATGGTAACTGAGATCAGAATAGTTATAATGATCATCCAGATTATGAGACTGAATGTATTCCTTTTCATCTCCTTTAGAAAAAGGTTCCTGTTCATTTTCCCTTGACTTATTTTTTGTAATAGTGCATAAAAATCTCATCGAGTGATGGCTCCTCGATCATAAGGTTAATTATCTTCCTTTGCGACAGTAAATTAACAAGTTCACCAATATTGCCCGAATACATGAAGGTCATTACGTTTTCAGCTCCCGCGAATACATTTTCAATGCTATGAATTCTGAAGTTCTCTTTATCGGTCTTATCGGCAAACTCAATATAGACTTTTTTAAGCTGTTTTTTCCTCAGGGTGTCGATCTCTTCGATCTGGATCACTTTCCCCTCTTTTATGATCGCCACTTTTTTACAAAGCAGCTGCACTTCATTAAGGATGTGGGAAGAGAAGAATATGGTCATGCCTTTCCTGTTCTCCGAACGGAGGAGCTTAAAAAAAACTGACTGGATAAGCGGGTCCAGTCCGGTGGTCGGTTCATCGAGAATGAGGATCCTGGGGTTGTGCAGCATACTCTGGACAATGGATACCTTTTTGCGGTTTCCCAATGACAGTTCAGCGATCTTACGTTTCAGATCCAGCCCGAACATCCCGGACAGTTCAGCAATTATCTTCGTTCCGTCCGGAACCTGGTAAAACCTGCTGCAGTAGGATAGGAATTCGCTGACATCCATTGAGGAATATGCATTGGCGTCTGAAGGGATATAGCCCACCTGGCTCTTTATCTTCCTTGTTTCCTTTACAACATCCATTCCCATTATCCTTGCACTTCCGCTGGTAGGGAAGATCAGGTTCATCAATATCCTGATGGTTGTGGACTTCCCGGCTCCGTTGGGACCTATAAAACCAAAGATCTCTCCTTCATCTATCTGCAGATTGACATTTTCAATTCCCCTTGCCTTACCATAGAATTTTGACAGATCAGTGATATCAATGATCGGTTTACTCATAAAAGATTTTTATTGTACTTGAAACTTTTCAAATTTTATCTAATTGCAAAAGATCTGCTTTCAGGAGTTTTCGAGAATCAGCTTTACAACATCATAGCTGACTGCACCGAACATGGCTTCTACATTTTTTGTGTAATCAGAGTTGTGGCTCATTATGGCATCCTTCACAATAAAAGGCTTGTAATCGTTATTAAATGCACCGATCCTTGTCGCCAGTACGCATCCGACAGCGCTTAGGCCACAGATAAATATCGTGTTGGCTCCTTTTTCCTGCAAGACCTCATTCAAGGCTGTCTTATTAAAGCCATCCGAATATGTTTTGATTATCCGGGTATCTTCCGGTTTGATCAGTACAGAGGCCGGATATTCAAATTCCTCCGTTTCCTGTCCGGGCCCGTTTTCCTCATCGTAATGATAGATCCGGATTACCGGAGATGCATTGTTGTGGAAAAGCTCAATAAGGAGATTAATAAAAAAGATGGCCATCTCTTTATCCCGCTGAGGGATCATTTTCAGATATGTATTCTGAACATCAACTACCAGTAAAGCCGGATGGATGTTTCTTTCATGATCTTCTGCCTTCTTTGTCATATTATTGCTGGATTATTTTAAACCTGGAATTATTTTTTAAATCTGTCAATTGCCTCCTCTGGTGTATTCAGGAATAGAAAAATCCATTCCAATTGTCGCTATCTCTGCTCATTGAATCATGTATTGCTTTATCAGGTCTGAATTTCATTTTTTTATTATATAAACATATTCCGTTTTACTCAGCTGTATTTCCTGTCCATTATATTTAAAGGAATTATAAGGATAATATGTACAGCAATCATCTGTTTTCTGGACCACATCTAAAAATATAGTATCCAGATCTGATCTGTTCAACCGGATAAAGAAATTCTTAGATCCTTCGGCACTTATCCAGGCTATTTCCGACGAGTAAAAAATTGATTTTTTATTGGTCGAATCCGGAATTACCTGGTACGGTATATTTATTGCCTGATCTCTGTTGTAATAAAACAATTTCATCGAATCCGGATCATAAGATCCATTTGATATCAGATCTGAAGAATCGATCTTGCTTATAAATCTTAATCTCAATGATTCAGGAGGGGTGAAGCATTTAGGACACATATAACAGCCAGGAAGAGATATGCATGCTACAGAAAATCCAAATAATATTACTTTACTAAATATCTTTTTCATGATCGTAACCTTATCATATTTAAACTTTCTGTATTTGGTCCGGAGAGGGTGGCAGACCGGATCTGCTTCTTACAGCTCCGCCCCGTCAGTCACACAAGCTCAAACACAGTATTGTATTGGATAACAATACACTACTCGTACCTGAATGCTGTGCCCGACCACACCTTTCACAAATGCAATTAAAATTAAATAAAAACGGTGAAGAGCCAAGGCTCTATGTGAATATTTTATCAAATGATAATGAAGGAAGCGGGATCCGGGGAAAAGAGATGAGGAAAATGTTGAAGTGTTGAAGCGTTGAAGCGTTGAAGCGTTGAAGCGTTGAAGCGTTTTATCAACGATGCGGTGTTACTCCACCGATAAATCGGGGTGGGCTGTTTAAAGAATGTACAACGCAAGGTTAAAATTTTTGATTTTCAATTTTTAATTGAAAATATTCTAATTTCGTATCAGATTGGCGGAAAAACGAACAATGGGCAGCAGTCCCGGTTAGAGAATAAACACTTATATTCAATCTTATGAAATGGCTTCTCTCACGTAACATTATTGTAGTTTTCATTTACAGGGTGATCCTTGTGATGTTCCTTCTCATGCTTTCGCGTATCGGGTTCTATGTTTTCAACCACATGATGTTCCCCGATATAACCTTCAGCCAGTTCGTGCATGCGCTGAGAGGAGGGGTAGTTTTTGATCTTGCAGCAGTTGCATACTTCAACATGCTTATCATCCTGCTTCATATTATCCCGTTCGACATCAGGTACAACAGGATCTATGAAAGCATCGTAAAGTATCTCTACTTCATAATCAACGGCATTATGCTCTGCATGAACGGGGCCGATTATGTCTATTACAGGTTCCTTACAAAAAGGGCAACAGCCGATGTTTTCGGAACCTTTGCAAACGAACAGAACAATGGTCAGCTCTTTTTCAGGTTCCTCTATGGTTACTGGCCGGCGACATTATTTACGATCTTCCTGATCGTCCTTATGGTTTATCTCTATGCAAAGGTAAAACCGGTCAAGCCTCAGCCAGCCAGCAGGCTCTCGTACTTTGCGATCAACTTTGCAGTGTTGCCGCTTGTACTGATACTTGTTGTCGGCGCTGCACGGGGCGGATACAGGCATTCAACGCGCCCTATTACAATAAGCAATGCAGCACGGTATGTCAGCAATCCAAGATATGTTCCGATAGTTCTCAATACCCCATTCAGCATACTCCGGACATATGGAAAGAAGAACCTCGTAAGGTATAGCTTCTTCGATGATGAAAAGCTTAAGACGATATTTGATCCCCATTATGTGTATGCACCCGAGAAGCCATTCCAGCCTCTGAATGTTGTGATCCTGATCCTGGAGAGCTTTTCAAAGGAGTACACCGGGTTCTTCAATAAGGATCTGGAAGGAGGCACATACAAGGGTTACACCCCATTCCTTGATTCATTGTTTTCGGTGAGCCTCGCCTTCGATGTGAGCCTGGCCAACGGAAATAAATCGATCGATGCGATGCCGTCGATCCTGGCATCCATGCCATCCCTGGAGACTCCATACATTATTTCGCATTATGCGAATGATGCAATAAACGGGCTCCCTTCACTCCTGAAGAAAAAAGGATATTATTCGGCGTTCTTCCACGGCGCTCCGAACGGGTCGATGGGATTTGACTCCTTTTCAAAAATGGCAGGATTCGACGACTATTTCGGAAAGAATGAGTATCCTGGTAAATCTGATTTTGATGGTGTATGGGGACTGTGGGACGAACCCTTCCTGCAGTACTTTGCTTCAAAGCTCGATTCTTTCCATCAGCCGTTCATGGCTGCGCTATTCACCCTCTCCTCGCATCATCCGTTCAAAGTTCCGGAAAAGTATGCGGGTAAATTCAGGAAAGGGCCGATACCTATCTGTCAGACCATAGGCTACAGCGATTTTGCATTGAGGGAGTTCTTCAAAACGGCCTCCACCAAACCATGGTTCGACAATACGGTGTTTGTCCTTACGGCCGACCATACAAATGAGAAGTTCCATAAAGAGTTTCAGAACGCCTATGGTCAGTTCAGCATCCCGATCATCTTCTACAGGCATAACAGCGATCTGAAGGGGCTGAAGAACAAGATAGCGCAGCAGATAGATATCATGCCCACTATCCTTAGCTATCTGAACTACGACGGAGAGTTCATTGCATTCGGGAATAACCTTCTGGATGATACCAAAGAATCCTTCGGCTTCAATACTTTTGGAAGCAACTATTATCTTTTCATGGAGGATCATATCCTGGAGATGATCGACAATAAGACCATGGCAATATTCGATATCATGAAAGACAGGTACCAGGTTGACAATCTTGTTGGGAAGGTTCCTGATCTTCAGCAGAGGATGGAGGAGAAGTTCAAGGCTGTCATCCAGACCTATAATGAGAGGCTGATCGATAATAATCTGACGGTGAAGGAGAAAAATAAAGACAAAAGATAAAAGTCACAAGACAAAAGAATGAGGGGGAGACAAGGAACGAAGTGACGAAGTTCCGCGAAGCGGAAAGGGGAAAAGGAGAACGGAGATTTTATGATCTACTCCGTGTAACTCCGTGAAAACTCCCCCGATAGATCGGGGCGGGCTGTGTTACTCCGTGGTTAACTTCTTTTATAAGCATCAAATAAAATCAGATAATGAATTCCAGACGAAATTTTCTGAAGCTTGCAGGAGCCGGGGTACTGGCAACCGGGGCGGCTCCCCTGCTGGGATCGGCAGTAGTCGCCGAAGAGGCACCTGATAAAACAGTCAGTCATGCCAAAGATCCTTTTACACTTGGTATTGCCGGCTACACATTTTATAAGCTTCCCTTTGAAAAGGCTGTCGAAATAATGAAGAAGGTCAATATAAAGGATCTTTCGCTGAAGGATAATTATCTGCCGCTCAACAGCAGCATGGAGACCATTTCTGAGGTCATAGGGAAGTTCAGGACGGCAGGTATAAATGTTTACACTGTCGGTGTGATCTATATGGCGAAGACCGAAGAGGTTGATCGCGCATTCGAATATGCGAAGGCTGCAGGCGTGAAGATGATCGTGGCTGCTCCCAATATCGATATGCTTCCTCTGGTTGAGAAGAAGGTGAAGGAGTATAATATCAGGGTGGCTATACATAATCACGGACCCGACAATACCCTTTTTCCTACTGCGACGGAGGTCTGGAATCATATAAAGAACCTTGACCCCGGGATAGGCATATGCCTGGATATTGGACATACCACAAGGGCAGGAGAGGATCCGGCAAAAGATGCGGCCAGGTATGCATCAAGGCTGTTCGACATGCATATCAAGGATGTCACCGCTGCCTCGAAAGAAGGAAAGACAATTGAGATGGGAAGGGGCATTATTGATATACCGGGCTTTGTTGCCACACTCCGGAAGATAAAATACAAAGGGATGTGCAGTCTGGAGTTCGAGAAGGACATGGATGATCCCATTGCAGGCATAGCGGAGTCGATAGGGTACTTCAGGGGAGTATTGGCAGCAGCCGGCAGACGGTAGCCGGCGGCCGGTAACCGGTAACCGGTAGCCGGTAGCCGGATTAGTGGAGGAATCGGATAAATCTGACTATCTTTGTGACTTTCCTGGATTTATAAATAAAATTTAAAAGCATTTAAATTATGACAGTGATCGTAGTAGGGATTTTAATTATCATTATAGGTTTTGTAGCCGCCAGGGCGGATGAACCCATTTTGCGTAAGAACCGGTCGGTGATCAAGACAGCAGGGGTTATTGTTATTCTGGTCGGATTATCAATTGCATGCGTTATTCAGATCGAACCGGGACAGATAGGCGTACAAAAGCTGTTCGGGAAGGTGAGCAACAATGTCCTTGAAAGCGGGCTAAACATAATTAATCCGCTGGTTAAAGTTGTTTTGTTTGATATCAAAACGGAGAATTATACTATGTCAGGCGTAGTTGATGAAGGAAACAAGCAGGGAGATGACGCGATACGTGTTCTGACTGCAGATGGACTGGAGGTTATCATCGACCTGACCGTTTTGTACAGGGTTATCCCGACAGAGGCTCCTCGTATTCTGAAAGAAGTTGGAACTGATTACAGGAATGTGATTGTTCGTCCGATCTGCAGGACAAAGATCAGGGACAACGCCGTTTATTATGATGCAGTTGCGCTTTATTCAACAAAAAGAGATGAATTTCAGGCCAAGATATTTTCAACAATTGAAGCCAATTTCAAGGAGAGGGGTTTATTGCTGGAACAGCTGTTGGTCAGGAATATAACATTGCCTGCATCGGTAAAGGCATCGATTGAATCAAAAATAAACGCGGAACAGGATGCACAGAAGATGACCTTTGTCCTTCAGAAGGAAAGACAGGAAGCTGAGCGAAAAAGAGTTGAGGCTCAGGGTATTGCCGATTACCAGAAGATATTGAATACAGGACTGAGCGACAGGTTGCTTCAATATGAAATGATCAAGGCCATTTCCGCATCGCCCAATGCCAAGCTGATCTTTATGACGAACGGCAAGAATTTGCCGGTGATGGTGGACAGCAGGTAAGATGTGAGAGGTATATAAAAATGGAATCCCCTCCAGGGAGAGCCTGTCCCGCTATGCGGGATGTGGGGGTGGGTTTCAATAATGGCTGTAGAGGCGTTAGAGGGTTTTGCAAAGAAGAGGTTGGGTAAGAGGCAAGAAGTGAGAGATGAGAAGCATGTAAAAGTTGAATCCCCTCCTCCGGAGGGGTGGGGGTGGGTCTTAATGAGCGCTTTATCCCAGTCAAACCTGAGATATATAGAAGATACAATATAACTCAATGAATATCAGAAGTTAAGTTCTTAGACTCCTGGACCTCAGACCCCAGGACTACAGACGATAAATTTTATAAAATTGTTTTGGATAAAGAAAATTTCGATTACTTTTGCAATCGCGTTTTAATAATGGTGCGGTAGTTCAGCTGGTTAGAATATCGGCCTGTCACGCCGAGGGTCGCGGGTTCGAGCCCCGTCCGCACCGCAAGAGAAAGCAAAAGCCATCCGTCAGACGACGGATGGCTTTAATGTTTTTATCAGGCGGCGTTAAAGGCTTGCCATTAAAAGCCGCTGATAAAAACATGTTAAATGCTGCCATGGCAGCATTTTGCTTTCTCTTGCAGGGTAACCAGTGGAGGATAGGGTCCGATCCCGCCTTGCGGGATCAATCCCGTCCTTCCCCCCTTGCACGCTGGCAATTTGCAAAAATCGGAGGGCTTGACCACATTTGGTCGGTCAAATGGCTTAAATTATATTTATCTAAGGATCAGAATTTTAACTCCGGCTTTCAATGGTCAATCTATTCCGGCCAAAAGTGGTTAAGGCCAGAGGCTTTTCCAGCTTATCAACATACTCTCTGATTGTGGGAGGCACCCAAAGAATTTGAAGTTAATTCTCTTGAGCGTTCAATGAAATGGCAGTAAACTCTTAAGACTTTATGAGTATATAGTTATGGCAGTGCTTACTATTGTATAGGTACCAGGCCTGCATCCTGAAGGTCTTTAATAAAATTCAGAATGACATCTTCAACTACTTGGTTAAATGCATTAGTTATTGTTGTAGGTTCAAGGTCCGTTTGAGGTTTCTTTCTACCGACCCAGGTGTGAATGGCATGCTGGTATGTATATTTCTGTTCTTTCCCTGATCTGTCGTTGTAAACACATAAAAACTCATAATTGTCGTCCACCATTGACCCTGCACCTCCAAATGTGAGCCCACTTTTAAAGCCCTTTTTGCGGGCCGCTGCCAAATCAGCGATATTATTACCTGTCACGCTTATCGTGACAAGGGTATTTGGCTCTGTTGTGGGTTTGAATACTCCAGCACTAGTCAGAGTGCGTTCGACATTGTCACGAAGTACTTGGTTTGCTGCCGGCAGAGGGTTCCCATTCCGCTGGAATTCAATGATGACCTTTACAGGAATAGTTGATGACAGCTTCTTGATTGCTTCATAATTTGCCTTATGGAACGAAGGATCAACATATGATTTCTGCGAAAATACTTTACCTGTAAAACAGATAAAAAGAACACAACTTGCTAATGCAGGAATTGCAATTTTTGAAATATGTTTCATTTGATTCGGTTTAAATTATTTTATGACATCAAAATATCCTCGTTCTATTTATTGAAACAAGTTACTACAAGAAATAATACGAATCAAATAAATCGTACCAATACAAGATTCTAACAGATGAAATACTATCATTTATAGTATTCTGCAAAAGCCGGACGCCTTGACTACATTCAGCCAGTCAAACTGTCTTTAATATACAGAACTATATTACAAGGATTTAACTCCGGCTTTTGATGGTCAGTCTTTCCCGGCCAAAGGTGGTCAAGGTCACTGGCTTCTGCAGTCTTACTGAATAGGTAGGGAGATTTGCTCGTAACCTAGGATATTTCTATTTAAAATCTGCTAAAGCAAAACCTGTGATAAACCCATTAACATAATTGTCCCTATTATGAGCTATTTATCTGTCCAGAAATCAGGTTTTGTTTCAGTACCTGTCACTCTGCAATCTGCACATTCTGTTGAAGTGAAAATCAGGCTTGAAAGTTTTCCTGTGTTTAGGTCATATACCGGCTCAACAAAGTCATATCCAGACGTGTACATAAAAATAGGTGTATGGATTGTCATACAATTATAATGATAAAAAGGAAGATCAAATTGTAGTGTATTATTGAAGTCTATGTATATCCTTTTGCGGGTGACTGCCGAGACCTGGAAATAACCGAGCACGGGTTCTGTCGGATTGTTGATATTCTTTACGTTGGAAAGCACACTAAAGGGTTGAGAACCGAAGATTCCGCCATTTGGTTCATCAACTTCCTTCAAATCATTCCAGAAACTGAATTCCTTCTGTGAAATTGAGTACTGGTCTACCTGAATGCTGTATCTTATCGTTAACCTGTCAGATTCTTCAGGGGCTATAAATTGAATCGGAATCCCTTTTAGAGAACTTATTATTCCTGTAGATACTTCTCCTGTAAGTATGTCAGATGATTTGTTGCTTTTATAGCATAATTCATGGTACTCATTTGGAGGGATCGGAATTATTATAGTATCATTTATATAGTCAAACAAAGCAGGGTCCGGAACCTTGAATTTCCAGGTCTCATCATAATCCCAGCGAAGAAAATAATCTTTCCCCTCCCCGGGCTTTAAACCGAGATAAATTGATAATCCTTCCCTTGCCACTGTCTCATTATGGAGGAACTTTTCATCTTTTTCATAATAAATAGTGTCTATTTCCGGAACAGGCAGCATCTGACAGGAATCAGATACATATTCATTCCCGTTACTGGTCTTAATATGCAACTGGTAAGTTTTTCCAATCTCACCCTTAAACAGAAGACTGTCGGTCCTGTAAATCCCGGATTCTGTTTCATTCAGGGTAGTAATATTTCCCGTCTCGTCAGAAATAGAAACGGTAGCATCCGAAACTGCTCTGGTAACTGAACTGGCGCTCTGCTTTGACAGGGATAATTTAATTATGTATGGTGTGCTGTCATTTGTCACCAGTCCTTCAACCACAAGCATAGGTTTATAATTACTGAGATTAGGGATATACGGATCGATACAGGTAGATGTTGTAATGACAATAACCAGAAGCAGGAGTGATTTTAGGCTGGGTCTTAACATAAAATTACTATTTTTTCAACTTCCGGTCCGGTTCCATGAAATTAAAAGTAGCTTATTTTCCGATTGAAAATAAAACGAAAATTATTTATCTGATATGAAAAGAAATGAATAGTACAACATCAGTCATATAAGCAATCTACAATTAACTTACATAGTCAGCAATGCTTAGATAGTAGATTCGGCACACAAGTTTTTATTTGTATTATTGCCTGTATAGATAGCATTATAACTATGGTTTTTAATTATAGTATTTCAGCTATTTGTTTTCTTTATAATCAGGGTCCATATCAGGGGTTCTCAATCCTGCCAGTTCATCTGCCATTAGTATAAAAACATTCCAGCATAATCCTTTAGTAGATGGCCACCAGCTATCTGTCGTGGTCCATTTTGTAGGTGTAAATTCTTTACTGAAGGGCCATTGGGGATTAAGGTAAATCTCTGCCCACACCCTGTTTTCCATCAACATTGTTGCTTTCTTCCATCCGTGTTTTAATCCTACCACATAAGCGCAATACTCTGCCCTGAACCAACTGCCGCCATTATAATAAAACCCATTACTTTTCCCATTGCTATAATTTTCTTCACCAAATTTTTCAAAAGGCTGATAATCTCCACTGAAATAGGCAAATCCTTTAGCATCATTTGTTAACCTTATGCAGATGGGTGCAGTAGTCCCATATTCCGGGTGAGGTGAGTTGGGTACTTTATTTAGAACGGGTATTTGATCCAAATGATTTATTACCATTTCATCTGTTAACATGGGCCTGTTGAATAACCATAAAGAAAAGAATTCCGGTTCCAGGTCAGTAAGGGAAATGATGTCGGGATAATTCCGGTCGAACAGTAAATGCTTTCTTTTTATATCGTAAAAATTTTGGTATTCTTTTTCAGCCTTCTGGATATACGCTTCGGAAATATCAAAACCCAATTCTTTTATTGTTCTTAATGCAATAGCCAGCATTCCCTGGTTAACACATAGCCGGTCTGTTTTAGGATTAAAATCAACAATATCTATTTGGCTCAAAGAAAAATGTGCCTTGCATTTTCCGTCTCTGTCGGCATCAAATTCATTCAATACATAATCAACTGATTTTTTAATTTTTTCCTGCGGAAGTGTAATACCGAACCGACGTTTGTTCATCATTGCCCAGATCAGCCATTCGATGGTGGCTTCGTTGTCTTTTGCCTCTACCGACCCCATAAGCGGTGTGATAATAGTGCCAATAGCGCCTTTGGGCGTTTGTGTTTTACCCCATTCTCCCCAGATGGCAAGGTTCAACTCTTTATTGTAAGATGCTATAGTAGAAAAAAAAGAATCCCTGTTGTACATATCCGGTGCATAATTCATATTGGGCACATTAAACGGCGTGAAATCTTTTACATCTGTAATCCAGGTAAGCATATTAAAGTTGGCATACAACATTTTTTCTATCAGCGATCCTTTAAAACCTTTCCCTTCGGCTAAACGTGACTGAGAAGAGATCATAAATTGTTGATGTGATTTCCATGGTTCAACAAAAATATAGGTATTTTTCTCCACCTTTTCACCAAGCGGAAGTATGTTATAAGGCTCTTGTTGTGGCTGGTGTTCTATAAACTGCAGATCTTTTATCTGTAGCTTACATTCTTTTCCTGATTGAGTGCCAATGAACATGGATACACTATCATTTTCAATATAAGGCACTAATATACTTCCTTTAAAAAGCGTCCATTCGTTTTCGACCGAAGGAAAGTTATCAATGTACTTTACCCCATCTTCCAGTTCAATGGTTTTTTTCCCGTTCTTAAGTCTAAATAGTTTTAATGCCAGGGGTGTATTCCCTTTACACAAAAATGAAATGGTGTATATGCTCTGATCTTTAAAAGGTGCAATAAATTCTATCCCGGCCCTCTCTCCCGGATGACCGGTTATTGAAATAAGCCCTTTCTCATTCTCCACTTCTGCATTGCCTTGTTTTTGATATACTGTCGCTGTTTTTAATATGATTTCTGCACCGGCATCAAGGTTGTACATTTCACCAAATGTTTGTTTAATGTAATGATTATTTTGTGCTCTGTCTGATAAGCTGGCAACATAAAATAAATTAGGATCAGGTAACTTGCGCATGCCTACAAAACCACCACCACGTCCGCTAAATCGTCGACGCGTATTTCTTGTATACTGATTTTTATAACCTGCGTCTGTTAAAAAACCAACTACATTATTATCCCGGGTAATAAAGCCTGCTGAAGGAAACATTTCATGCACCAAACCACCTGGAAAATTATCGTATTCAAATGTTACATATCGCTGTGGTTTTTCTGCTGGTCTGGCAGTTTGTTCCAATATATAATACATTCCTGGCATTGATGGCTGAAACAACTCAATCGTCTTTTTTATAATATTAGAACTTACCACTTGGTAAGTTACATTAACAGACAGATTTGCATCAAACTCTTTTACGTAAGAATCTCTTTTTAAAGTAATGCTCTTTTCATTACCTGACCACTTTTGGCCTTTCCATTGTTGTATGTTTGCAACAGTACTCAAATCAAGATTAAACATTTGCAGGGAGAATTCTTCCGTATTGCTAACTACTAATTGATTGCCATTGTATATATCAACGTGAAAACCTGCCTGATCATCGCCTGAAACTTTAAGTGAAAGTTGTTGACCGATGGGGGATGAATAGTTTAATAAAGTAAACAGGCAAAGGAAAAGAACTGGTATCTTGTTTTTACGATGTAACATCTGCAGCAATTTTAATTTTACATATAGTTGATTACCAGAGGACCATAAGTATCCTCATTAGGATATTCTGAGAAAGTTACAATAAATTATTAAAGTTTAGCAATCCAATTATTTTAAGCTAAAAAGCAGTATATGTAGAACTCTCTTGATTTCCAAAATGTCTTTGAATTAAGAATGTACTTCCTAAGAGTCTTATTACTTGCTGTGTCTCGTCCTGAAATAGCTTGTCACATCAAAAACTATTCAGGATGAAAATTAAACCAAAATCTTATGTAAAATTAGAGCCCAAAAGCCGGGATCCTTACTTAAGGAGAACGGATGGGGAAA
>JBEKFE010000010.1:0-129616 GCA_050013475.1 Bacteroidales bacterium | reverse complement strand
CTTAACACACTTCTCTGATTCAAGAATAAGATAGCCCGCTCCTTCTCCAAGTGTCATTCCATTTCTCTCCTCATCAAAAGGTTTACACCCATCTTTATCAATGATCATAAGGCTGTTGAACCCATTGATCGTGAATGCGGTGAGAGAATCAGTGCCACCGACCAGGACTCTGTCAAGTATTTTATTCTCAATCAGGCGGGAGCCGAACATGATGGCATTTGCCGAGGAAGAGCATGCTGTACTGATCGTTGAGAGGTAATACCTGATACCGGTTGATTCTGCTATCTGCTGAGTACTGTCAGCACAATCATGGGTTATTATATCACGCAAATGGCCTGATGAACTGTTTTCGATGTAGCGGCTGTAAAATTTCTCGCTTCGATCCATTCCTCCAACAGTGGTGGCTGAGACCAATCCTGTTCTGAATTCCTCAATGTCGACAATATTTGCATCGGTTAAAGCCTGTCGGGCTGCAATTATGCCAATAAGGGAGGTCCTGGAAAGTTGTACTGGTGAAGGTATGCCGGCAAGTTCTTTAAGATTTTCATTGGGTTTTTTTATCTCAGCTGCTGTAATTTCATCTTTATACCTGGAATCCAGCAGGGAGATTTTCCCAATTCCGCTTTTCTCCCCTGTCAATGACGCAGAACATTCTCTGATATCAGATCCAATGGAGCATATAATTCCAAGTCCAGTTACAAAAATCCTTTCTGACATTGTCAGTCAATAAATTAATACCTCACTCTTAAAGCAAAATTAAGAATTTTTGTCGATCAGGGAGGTCCGGTAATCAGGCCTTCCCGGAGGAGCTGATAAAGTCAGCCATCGTTCTGACGGAATAAAGAATCTTTTTACCCTCTTCCGCAGTTTTGATCTTAAGGCCATAATTCTTATCAAGAAGCACGGTAAGTTCCAGCGCATCAATAGAATCCAATCCAAGACCTTCGAGGAATAAAGGGGCATTTTCGTCAATGTTTTCAGGCGTCATCTCTGATAAATTAAGGGCAGCTATTATTTCTTCCTTAAGTTTGTGTATAAGCTTTTCCATCTATGATAATCTTTTATATAAATTCCGGATCTTATCAGTTTCAAAATTAATAAATCCGGTTTCAGATCTGTCAGCCTTTTCGACTAAAAACAGGAATGATCTGAAATTATCTTCCTCAAATTCTATCCAGCCTGCTATACTGCACTTAACCACCCCTCTTTTGAAAAGTTCCTTTATATACCTGACCAGAAAATCGGCATTGAAGCTTTCTGAAATAAAAAAACTTCCTTCTCCTGAAATTTTCTGCCTGATGCTAATTTCTCCTATCACAATATTTGGGAGAGTGTACACGAAAACAGATGGACTCGGAAAATAATTCTCCCTGTTGGTCAGAGTTGCCTGATGACGCCTGTCTGAATCGATTGACGAAGCGGAGTTCATAAGGATAATTCCTATTTCGTCACTTTGGTACCTGTCGGACAGGTTAATGCCTTTAAGCAGCAGCTCTGTTGTCAGAAAGCCGAGCTTACAAAGGTTATCCATTTTAAAAAACTTTGGATACCTTATTGAAAACTCATTGTAAATATCTTTGAAGAGAACAATGGGATCTCTCCCCTTATTCTCAAATACAACTTTGTTTCCAACAATTGCCCTGTTCTCTGTAACAGAGCTCCAGGCGCTTACGATGAGGGAGCTATCCATTACTTAATAAGTAAAAGTGCTGCATTACATCCCCCGAAACCAGAAGCGATCTTTAAACAATTCGATAAATCTTTTCTGATCACGGTGTCTATTACTGAAATCGGGTTTGTCAGGCCAGATTTATTATACCCGAATGATCTTAACAATTCATTGTTTCTTAGAGAGTGAACAGACATAATCGATTCGATTATCCCTGCAGCCCCGAGGGTATGCCCCCAGTAACCTTTCAGACTATTAACCGGAACTGCCTGAAGTCCTGCCCTTGTCAGTGCAATGGATTCCATCTCATCATTGAACAGTGTACCTGTTCCATGAGCGGATATGAATCCAACTTCGGAAGTTGTTCTATCTAAAAGTTTTTTAATCGCGAGGTACAATCCTTCTCCTGTACGTGAAGGACCGGAAATGTGGTTTGCATCATTTGTAATAAAACCTTCACCAACAATTACTGATCCCCCTTCATCTGAATATTCCCCGGATGAGGTCAGGATAATTGTTCCTGAACCTTCTCCAAGAGATAATCCGTCCCTGGTTTCATCAAATGGACGGCATGGGCCTGTACTGAGCGATTTAAAAGAATTAAATCCTGAAAAAACAAATTCAGATATGATATCTGTTCCATTAATGACGGCATTATCATAGACTCCGGCGCCTATAAGCCTGGAACCGGTAATAACTGCCTGAAGTCCCGAAATGCAAGCATTGGAGACAATTATCGGAGCATTTCTGAAGTTTAAGAACTTTTGTATAATCCGTGCGGTTTCCCAGAGATATATCCTTTTATCCCCGAACCTCTTTCTCTTGTCGTTTTCAAGCAGGTCAATGTTACCCTTGGTGGTAGACAGAATAAACACAGTGCGGGGATCTTCAATATCTATTCCGGTTCTGGTTAATGCATCCCTGACCGAACAGATCGCCATCTGTTCAAACCTGGTATACTGATCCGGATCTCCAAAGTGAGAAAACAGTACACTCAGAATTGATTCATCCAGTAATGAGGCGTAAAATGGTGAAGGGGAAATGCGTATATCCTCATGATACCTGATACCGGTTGATCCAGCAAGCATTTGACCTGCATTTTCAGAAGTGGTAGATCCCAGCGATGTGATAATATTATCTGAGGCAATAAAGACGTCTCTCATGTTATGAATCCTTAAATCCCTGGCCTAGCCCAGCCCTAACTGATTTTTCCATTCCAGAAAAAATGCGGGAAAATTCAAAAGTAATTTATGTTTAAGATCCATAAACACCTGGGTTGTTGACCCGGATGCTACTATTTCCCGGGTCTTTTCATTGTAAATAACATATTCAAAAATGGTCTTTGCAGCGTCGCTATCAATAAATCTTGTCTCCACCAGGGCAGTATCTCCAAATCTGAGGGGTTTTTTAAAACTACAATCCAGTTTTACAACAGGCACCAGGATCCCATTATTGAAAAAATCGAGATAGCCTATCCCGAATTTTTTTCCGAAATCTTCTCTGCCATCCTCGAAATATTTTATATACTTGCCATGCCAGACTACACCCATTGAATCAACATCACTGAATCTTACCCGGATAAGGGTCTCAGTCATTAAAAGTGCTTTATTCATGCTCTTATAAATAATTTCTTTGCTTTTACAATACTTCTTCCCTCTTATTAAGATAAAATTATTCAGGTTCAATGCGAACAAAATTAAAATCAAACCCCCTGAATTAAACCGGGTTTGCCTGAAGAACGAAAAGCAGCAAGATTTGATTATCAGAACTTCCGGGCTTATCTTATTCCTTCCAGTTCTCCATTATTACATAAATCGAGCTGGCCCAGTAATTACGGAAACCGATTCCGCTAACCTGCGCTGTCTTCTTTTTGCACTCTATGATTTCTTTAGTCTTAAGATCGAAGAAACAAACATAATAGCTGCCTGTTTTTTTGACTTTGTCAAGACTTTCTGCTATAAAAATCATCCCGGTACCCGACTTATCGTTTACGTCATATTTTTGTATCACTTCCCTAACCTTGTCCATTTCGAAACTGTAGCCATTCGTTGTCACAATTTTTGACGGGTCAATTTTCGCATTGAAATCATTGGCGAGGTCAATATTATTTATCACTTCAGGAATGCCGAAAAACCTCCTTATATCAAATTTTGCCTGTTCAGTAATGACAAGGGTGTTGATCTTCCTGAGATACTTATTAACGATAACGACCGGGTTCTCAGGAACAAGTACGAATTTAGCAGCAGTAAAATCTACTCCTAACCATTCGACACTTTTAATATCTGAGATTTTCCTGCTTTGACCATGGACGACTGCTGAAAATCCACAGATAAGCAGTAGGCTGAAAAAAAGTAATACCCTTTTCATCTCTATTAATTTTTAAACTGTCAGACAGGACAAATTTATTAATAAATTATTCAATAGTAACCGCCGGAGCTCTGAATTAATACCAGCGAAGAGTCGGCATATTTATCTGTTGTCTAAAAGTTTTACTGGTTTTCTGGTTGTGCCCGGGAATTGCAGTTTATTTATAAATTCTGCTGATTTGAATGAAACAGCTGGCGCAACCCTCAGCCTGGCCCTGAAATGATCCTTTATTACCTTTTCAAAAGCTTCCGAGGGGATCTCGGTTTCTACATAAATTAGTATTTCATCGACACCCATCTGATTTGTCGTTACTTCAACAACATAGTTTTTCACGCCGTCGATATTTTCGAGTATATCGTAAAGGGCCGGAGGATATAATGTTGTTCCTTTGAATTTTATCATTTGATTTTTTCTGCCGATTACCGGACCAACCCTGATGGTATTCCTCCCGCAGGTGCATGGCTCAGGGTGACCTGAACACAGATCTCCTGTTTTGAATCGCAGCAGTGGCATACCTTCCACGCCAAGTGTTGTAATTGTAAGTTCTCCGGTTTCCCCCATTTTGACAGGGGAATCATTCTCATCCAGGAATTCAGCTATGAGCATTTCAGGATGGTGATGGCCTCCTTTGCCGGCTTCGCATTCGGTGAAGGAGGCAGCCATTTCTGTTGAGGCGTAGGTCGAATAGAGCTGCATCTCAGGCCATTTTTCATCTATTTTTCTGCCCAGGGTATTGAATGAAAAATCACTATTCCGGAGTGAGTCGCCTATGCATACAGCTTTCTTAATGGATGAGGTATTGTAATTTATGCCATTCTTTTCAGCATATTCGATGATGCTGACAAGAAATGACGGGACCGCAATAATCACAGTTGGAAAGAACCTGTTTATTGTATCCCATTGCATTTCAAGTATCCCGTTGCCAACCCTGATCATTCCGGAACCAAGCCTTCTTGATCCGAGAAAATATGCCAGACCTGCCATAAATCTCCTGTCCATGGTGGTCATAAGCTGAAAGATATCTTTCTTTGAGCAGCCGGCGCATTTAAACCCCAGGTACTCATTGTAAGCCAGCCTCCTGAGGTCATTTTCGGTCATTACAAAAGGCACGGGATTCCCGGAAGTACCGGAAGTTGTCAGATAATCTACGATCTTGCTCTTGTCAACACAGATAAATTCTGATGTGTGATTCTGAAGATCCTCTTTTCGTGTAACAGGCACATTCCGGAGCTCCTCAAGACTTTTAATCTTATTTATATCAATCCCGTTTGTTTTGAAAAGTCTCTGATAAAATTTCGAATGAGTTCTCAGATACTGAAGTTGTTTTTTTAATGCTTTTTCCTGATAAGCTCTGATTTCATCAGTACTTTTTCTTTCAATTTCCTTTATCGGCATGGTTAATTCTGTTTTGCAGGTCTAAAGATTCTTTCACCAGTTTATTTTGCAGATCTGCTCCAGGTATCAATTTTGACAAAGCCTTTCTCAGGTTCCCGGAGGCACGCTTATAATCCTTTATTTTACTGTAATAATCAGCCAGACGGGAGTAAGTAAGGTAGTACCGGGGATTTGAAAGAACATAGTTGTCTTCAAAACCTGAAGGAAGGGACTCTTTGGTATTTAAATATTGCTTGAGCAGATCGGACATCCTGTTGAATTCAGTAAAATCCAGATACTCTTTTGAAAGAAGAAAAGTATCGGCTGGGATTGTCAGTTCAGCCGAGTAAATTTCGTGGTCTGAGATTATCTCTTCAGGTGTGAGTTTGAAAATTTTGTCGAGATCGTAGGCAACGTATTTACCTAACTGGTAGGGTGATGTTGATACCCATACAAGCTTCTTTGCCGGTTTGAATACAACCGAGTGATGGGCAATCAGCTGGTTAATCGAGAGAGGATTACCCATCCCCGGATCTGAATCTCCCTGACCAAGTCTGTCCCGAAGTATCATGACAGTCCCGGGAACATCTATTTTATTCTTCCTGGCAAGCAACTCACGGACCCGGTTGTATCTGGACCGGCTGTCTGATCCGCGTATGTTTTCGATATTGACCCTGTCATTCCTGAATGCTTCGCCCTGAAAATGGTTGGTACAGATTATCTGCGTGGTATCAGGGTATACTATGTCAATTTTATCAGGCGATTTTTCAATAATAGCTGATTTATTATCTGAGGCTGATCCTATCAGGATCGATTCGGATACAAACATTTTACGTTTGAGTGCAATCGAATAAGCCTGTGCAATGTTTTCTGAATATTGAAGTATTTCTCTTGCAAGTATCGTGACCGGGGTTGCGGCCTGTAAAGGAATCGATGATCTGGCAGCATTTATTGTCACAGTAAGCCCTTTTTCATTCATGCCGGAAACCACTCCTATCATATCGGGCCAGCTTATCATCATGAACTTGTATCCTGAAGAGGGTTTGTAAAAGCAAACTATTTTGTTTTCAGCAAACTTCGGTCCCAAATAAAAGTCAAAGTTCCGTCCGACGATCAATGTTGAATCGGCGCTTTTCCCATTCCAGACAGAAAATGATGTGCATCCCACAAGATCTAATCCAAGCAGGGCATGTCCAATGTCATGCGCCGCATGATAATTCAGTTGTCTCTGATAACCTGAACCTATAAAATCATAATCATGAGAACAGAAAAAGGAAGTACCATATATTTCCAGCTTGTATTCTTCAGGGATGTTCTTATCAAGGTTGCGATCAAACCAGGCCGTAAAATATTTCAGAAAATTCAGGTAGCCAGGTGAGGGAACCAGTTTTCTGATCTGCTCAATAAAGGCGGATTCCTGGTAAGCAAGAAGTTCACTGGTAAGCTTACCAAAAGCAACACCACGGTCAAAAGGGTCACCTTCAATATACATTTCCCATAATCCAGATTCACTTTTTCTAAGCCAATTGTTCCCGACAAGAAAAGTGGACTTGCCGAATTGTTCCCTCGGTATATTGAGAGCAGACATTTCTTTAACCACAGGGGGATGGCTGATCCCTGTAAGAAGCAACCAGCATGTGAAAAAGATCACAACTGAGATTATTGCTATCAGCAGCCATATAAAAAATTTCAGGATTCTTTTCATAATTTTCAGGCTTCACTCATCTTTTTAAGTAGATACTTCGATCCGACAAATTCGCTGCAAGTCATTATTGAACATATCGTGACCCCAATTACCCCGTGAATGTTAATATTCTGTCCGGTGAATAGCAGATTCCTTATGCTTGTCCTTGGAAGCAGCATTGTCCGGAGAGGATCGTTAAAGTCTTTAAGTAATCCGTAAATTGAACCTTTGTGAGTACCGGTATAATCACGATAGGTAAGAGGGGTTGAAGTATAACAGGCTTTAATCTTGTTCCTTATTCCCGGGAAATCCATCTCAATGACATCCAGCAGTTTTTCGGCTTTCTGCCTTTTGAATTCCAGGTAATCTTCGCCTCTCTGTTCTACCGAAGTTTCTTCCCATGGTTCAACATCTTTCCATTTCATGTAGGTGTTTACAATAATGGCATCTGTAAACTTTTCATCACCTGGCTTTGGCGATATATGCATCATGTACCCTTTTGGCCAGTTTTTATCGGAATATGCTGTGCCTTCCAAAACATTGTCAGTTTTATAAACGTAATAGTTAGCGTTTAAATATTCGAATGTATTTTCTTTCATTGCCAGGTAAAGGCTAAAGATCCCGTATGTGTCTTCTATGCTCATCAATCTATTCTTAAACGCAGGTCTGAATGGTGTCTTATCAGATAACGTTAGCAGAGTTTTGGGATGAATATTTGATATAAAAAACTTCCCTTCAATTTCCTCGTCATTGTTAATTTTTACAGAATTAAGCCTTCCCTCTTCAAAGTTCAGATCTGTCACTTCAGCCTGTCTTAAAATGGTTCCTCCATTATCGGAAATGTATTTCCCCAGGATATCGCTGATCTGAGATCCCCCGCCAACAAACCGGTAAGCACTTTCGATATATGATGAATGAATGATAAGAGGGATGTACATCGGCGTCCTCTCCTTTACTCCTGCGTACGATGGAGAGACTCCTAAAAGGACACTTTTTAGAACAGGATCTTTTGTGATAGTACTTATAAAATCATTAATTCCGGTACTGTAGTAACTAATATATTTTGTGGGCTGGTCGGAGAGTTCCCTCATGTTGTAAAGATCTATGGAACTGCTGATCTCCTTCATTTTATTTATATAACTGACAAGAGCTTCCTTCTCATTGGGAAATGACTGCAGAAGTGTGTCGACGAAATTGTCGTACCCCATCGCGAACTTGTATTCTTTCCCCCTGTATTGAACTATCTCATATCCGTTCTCATCCATTCTTCGGAGATTGAGTTTCCCTGTCAGGTTGAAATACCTGAAGAATCTGTTCAGGACCTGACCCTCATCCATGCTTCCAATATAATGCATACCTGTATCAAATACAGTGTTGTTCCGTCTGAAGGTCTGGAGGCATCCGCCAAGCTGTTTGTTTTTTTCAAGAACACATACGTTATATCCTTCCTTGCTAAGAATATAGGCACACTGTAATCCACCTAATCCGCTTCCAATTATTACAACATCATATTTCATCAGAAAGATATATGGTTAAGAATTTAAGCATTACGGATCTTTTTAATAAGTTCATTCACATCCAGGATTCCTCCACAGGACAGAACCGAACTTATTGTTACACCAAGTATTCCATGGACATTTATATTCTGGCCGGTAAGAAACAGATTAGGTATTCTTGTCTGTGGCATCAGGAAAGATTCTATCGGTTTATTATAATCTTTTAGCAGACCAAATGCAGAGCCGGATCTGGTTCCGGTATAGTCACGCCAGGTAAGAGGAGTGGACGAATAAGTGGAATCCACACAGCTCATGAAGCCTGGAAATTGTTTTTCCAGCTGACACAGCAAAAGTTCTGCTTTCTTCTGTTTAAACTCGAGATATTCGTTGCCGCGCTGCCCGGTAAAAGTATTTATCCATTTTGAAAGCTCATCAAACGCCATATAGGTTATCACAGTCGCATTTTCGGCATAATATTCAGTCCTTGAGGTAGCTGTTGTCATGAAAACGTAAACCTGGGGCCAGATCGAAGGATTATAATCGCCTGCAACCCACGTGTTATCCTGATTATAATGATAAAGGTTGTAGTTTAAATACGGGAAAGAATTCTTTTTAAAAACTATGTAAAGTGTGAACATTCCCAGGGTATCTTCAAGGTTATTGACCCTTTCGGAAAGAATCCTGGTGCTTTTAATATCCCCAAGCATTTTCAGGACCTGTTCAGGATGAGTATTTGAAATAAAATATTTCGCCTCAAGGGTTTCACCAGTATCAAGCTGCACGGATTCAATATGATTATTCACTGTGATGAATTTTTCTCCTTTCGCCTTCCGGCGGATTGTTCCTCCGTAATTTAAAATGTTGTCGGCCAGAACATCTACTACGGTATGACTCCCGTCGACAATCCTCCATGCGCTTTCAATAAATGAATGATTGATCACGGCATGGATCATCAGGGGTGTCTTTTTTGGATGGCCATTGTACATTAAACCGTTTCCCGCAATTATATTCCGTAATCTCTCATCCTTTATTTCAGAGTTGATGTAATCTGCAGCGCCGACACCCAGGGAATCGTTGCGATAAACAGAGTAAGGTTCGTCCGTCAGATTATATAATGAGATGGAGGAACATATTTCTTTTATTTTCTGAAGGTAGCGTGAGAGGCTATCTCTTTCACCCGGGAAATGACTCAGGAGTGACTCCTTATAGTTATCGTGGCCCATTGCGAGTTTATACCGTGTATCCGGAAAACTAATGATATCGAACCCCTCCTCATCAAGTTTTTTTAGTTTGATCTTCCCGATAAGACCAAAATAACGAAAGTACTGGTAAAGAATTTGACCCTTTTCGAGGCTTTCAGTATAGTTCAGCCCGGTATTGAAAATGGTTGCTCTTCTTCCGAAAGTCTGAAGCGATCCACCAAGTTTCCCATTCTTTTCAATGATACACACATTATAGCCTTCCTTGCATAAAATATTTGCGCATAGCAGGCCTCCTAAACCGCTTCCTATAATGACAACATCAAATTTCATGGATTTCCAATGGCTGGTCAGTTTTAAGATTAGCGAAGTTAATAAATTATGATTATTTTTACGGAACAGCCAGGAAAAAAACCGTGAAGAATGATCCAGGTTTCAACTTTGTTAATTAGCATGAATTTAGATGTTGGGTTGTAGTTTTTTAGAAAATAAACCAGTAATGATCAGAGAAAATGATTTTGAGGATATCCGTCCCTACCACGACATTGAGATAAACGCAGCACTTAATCGGATAATTGTAAATCCAGCTTTTGATACAATTCTTGATACTTTTTTCCCGAATGAGGACAAAAGCCAGTTAAAAGCTTTGCTGGCTGATACTTATACTGTGAGGGATTTTCAGGTCAGATTCATGTATCCTCTCGTTTATTCCATTGTGGGAAGAACATCGGATGGTCTCACTTCTGATGGTTTCGAAAACCTGACGCCGGGGAAATCGTACCTGTTTGTCGGAAATCACAGAGACATCGTTCTGGATTCCGCCATTCTCCAGGTCCTCCTTCTCGACCATAAGCATGATACTTCGGAAATTACCTTTGGAAGCAATCTGATGAGTAATCAGTTTATTATTGACCTGGGTAAAGTAAATAGAATGTTCAAGGTTGTCAGAGGATACAACAAGGCAGAACTCATCAGAAACTCAGAAATTCTCTCAGCCTATATCAGGCACACTGTAACTGTCAAGGGAAATTCGATCTGGATTGCACAAAGGCCTGGTCGGACAAAGGACGGTTGCGACAAAACAGAACCGGGGTTACTCAAAATGTTCAACATGAGCAGCAGGAGTAATTTCACCGAATCCTTCAAAGAGCTAAATATTGTGCCTCTGGTGATATCGTATGAATATGAACCATGTTGTTCCCTTAAAATAAAGGAATTACTTGAAACTGCAATTAATGGTACATACCAGAAAAAACCAGGTGAAGATCTGATGAGCATTTTGACCGGGATTAACCAACCAAAGGGAAGAATTCATATGACGGTCTGCAAGCCGCTGAATTTCCGGGAAAGCAATCCTGACAAGAAGGATACTCTAAACAGTAAAATAAACATGCTTGCCCAGTCAATCGACAGAGAGATTTTCAGTCATTTCAAACTATGGCCAAATAACTACATCGCGTGCGATTTGCTGCTTGAGAGCCAGCAATACCGGGAATATTATACTCCGGAAGATTTACAGGGATTTCTTAAGTACATGGAATCTCAGACCGAAAACATCGAGGGGAATAAAGCGACTGTCAGAAAATTATTCCTGAAGATATATGCAAACCCTGTCTTAAATGCCCGGGCATAAGGAGGATCTCTGATTTTTCAATGGCATGTTCAGTTTGATTTGCAGAAATAAAGATCCAAGAGTTAGTTAAGATTTAGGAATTGAATAAAGTCAGATCTTCCTTTTAACAATATGAAATGACCAGATTTTTGTACCTGATACTGGTCTTACTCCTGGTCGGAATCTTTCCGGGTAATGCTTCCGGACAAATCAGGATAACAGGCAGGATCACTGATGATCAAACATCTGAACCGATAGCATTTGCGGATATAGTACTTAAAGGCACGACAACTGGTGTAAGATCCCAGTTTGACGGTTCCTATATCCTTGTAACAAAAATAAAAGCAGATTCGATAGTAGTCTCATTCCTGGGTTATGAGACCCAAACAATCCCGATCAGTAAAGATGCTGCAGTCACTATTGATGTTCAGCTTCATCCCTCAATCTATTCTCTCCCTGAGGTAAGGGTTACACCGGGTGAAAATCCGGCACATATCATTCTCAGAAAATTCTGGGCCCGGAAGGATCGCAACAGCATGTACAACCTTTCATCATGCCGCTATGAAAACTACTCACGCACAATAGTTCTACTGAGAAAATTCAGGAATAAAAGTGATAGTACAGGCAGGCATAATGCTATCTCCAGGGAGTTTGACAAATTCTCAATCACGCAAGTGGGTAACCTGCCGGTTCTTCCTGTATATTTTACAGAATCATTGAGCGACAACTTTTTATCAGGATCTCCCAGACGATTATATACTCATATAAAAGCAACCCGATCGGATGGTCTGGCTTTTGAAAATACAGATCTGCTGGCGCAGCTGGTCTCCAAACAAGAGGATTTGTACTTCCCCGATAATACGGTTGAAATAATAAATAAGAGTTTTATTTCACCTCTTTCCAGATCAGGGCTGTTATATTATAAATATTATCTGACTGACAGCATTCTCATCGATAACAGGTTCTTTTGCTATGAGATCCAGTTCAAGCCTAAAAGGGAAGAAGATCCGGTCTTCCACGGGACATTCTGGATAACTGATACGACATTTGCACTGAAAAGGATATCGGTCACAATAACTGATAAGGCTGAACTTAATTTTATAAACAGGCTAAAGATCCAGCAGGATTATGAACAGGTTGGCCAGGGGGTCTGGATTCCTGTGCGAACACGGCTGATGACGGATGCTGTAAATATATTTGCTGTCAATTATTCTCAGAAATCAAAAATTATTGTAAACGAACCTGAGAACCCGGGATATTTCTTTTCAGAATTAAAGATCAGCAATACCGGCAACATCAATGATAAGAATTACTGGGATTCAAACCGGGAAATTTCAATGGAGAGTATCGATAGTCTTGCAATGCAGCGGATAGAATCAATGAAGGAGAAAAGTAAGTTTAAAACTCCAGCAAAGGTTGTGGAGGCTTCTGTAAAAGGATATTATAATACCGGCTGGCTGGAACTGGGCCCATATTTGCTTCTCTATAATCATAATAATTTCGAGGGCAACCGTTTCCGGCTCGGAGGCAGGACTAATATCACATTCAGCTCCAGATGGGTGATCGATGGATATCTGGCATACGGATTTCTCGATAATCGTATTAAAGGCTCATTCAGAACTGAATATTTTCTTAATACTGAACACTGGGCTAAAACTGGCATTCAGTATAAATCTGATGTTGAACATGTTGGAGCACCTGATGAGTTCTATTTCCCGGATACATTCCTGGAATATCTGTCCTAAGCAGGTAACGCTCCAATGAGGGACAGGACAAGGATCTCCAGGTTCTGGATTGAATCTGACCTTCTGTTCGGACTTTCCGGTAAGATCATTCTTTCACAGAAAACCTTTGATCCGGTCGGCCCTGGTTATTATTTTGGATGGTATACTGACCTGGGAAGTACTGTCAAGTCAAACTATGTTACCGGAGAGCTTGCTTTCATACTCAGATATCAGCCTAAGGCTGTATATGTACTTGATGGGATAAGAAGGTTTCCGGTCAATTTCAATAAATATCCTGTTTTCACCATTGAATACGACAGAGGATTCAAAGGATTTCTTGATGGTGAATTCAATTATAATAAAATAGTTGCCAATATAATGCACAGATTCAATATAGGCGGGCTCGGAAGCATCGGATATGAATTCACTTACTCTAAAGTGATGAATCAGCTGCCATATCCTCTGCTGATTGTTCTGGCCGGCAATCAGTCAATTTTCAGAACCAACCGCACCTTTAATTTAATGAACTATGACGAGTTTGTCCAGAATGAGGCTTTGGAGCTGAACCTGAACTACCACATGAATGGTTTTATTCTCAACAAATTCCCGTTGATTAAAAAACTTCAATGGCGTACTGTCGTGGGAGGCCGGTGTGCATTCGGTAGCTTCAATTATAAACAGAATGGCTTTTATGATCCAATAAATAACAAAGATGCAATATTGCCGGATTCAATAAACGGTAATCCGTTGACAAAATTCCAATCCCTGTCTTATGATAAACCATATATCGAGATTTCTTACGGGGTGGAAAATATTTTCAGATTTCTCAGAATTGACTTCATACATCGTCTGACATGGCTGAAAAATCCGGGTGTCAGACCATTCGGGATAAAAATCAGCGGAGTTTTCAGATTCTGATTTTGAGTCCGCTCCGAAAAGTCCAAACAAATGCAATAGCCACAAAGACATGAAGACACTAAGGTTCACAAAGAACTCATTTTTAATAACATATTCTTAGTGCAACTTGGTGCCTTAGTCCCTTGGTGGCAAAAAAATACTTTTCGGAGTGGACTCAATTTTATATTTAATGGTAATCTAACTGTTAAGGTATCAGTCTGAAAAACAACAGGTCCCGGTTTAATTCAATAACCAGCCAGGTTTGATTTACAGCAGGATAAAATCACTATCTACTGATAATATACAGAATATTGGAAGTCAGATTTGATTCGTCTATAGTTTTCACTTCCATGTTGTTCCTGGTAAAAATTTCACGTATTTTACCCTCCGGGAAGAAATATAGATTCCTGCCAGGTGATTTATTGAAGCCGGACCTGGTTGAGAAGAATTCAGTGTACTCGGTTCGGAGGTGTCTCTTTTTAAGTTCTGTATTGGCATCCCGGATGATAATAATACCCCCTTGATTGAGCCGGTCAATGCATTTCAGAAGTAGTCCTTCCTGCTGTTCTTCAGGTACGTAGTGCAACATATCATAGAGCAGAAAGACATCAGCATTCGGGTAATCAAATGTTACAGCATCAGCGGAAACGAAGTCTATTTTATCTGTCTTTGAGATACAGTGATTTGCAAGCCTTATTTTGTCGTCATCATAATCAATGCCAAGTATTTTCCTCTTTTCAGATGTAAACGCGAGCATATATGATATCATCCCGTAACCGCAGCCAATGTCAACAATGTGTGCATCCGCCGGAATGACTTTATTGATAATTGAATAGTCATTTTCAAGAAGAAGTTTAATCCTGACGTACCATTCCAGGACGGGTCCCTTATAGATATAATTCCTGATTAGTTTCTTATGGAAATATTTTGGCGTTTCAAGTTCCGAACTTAGCAGCCTGAATTCACTACGGAGGTATTCCTGTACAGCTTTGGTGCGTTCATGATAGTCGCTGCCGAATTCCGTATCTTCAGGTTTTATTCTTGGCAGGATTTTTATCGTTAAAGAACCACTCTTCAGGTGATTTTCACCTTTAGTCATGCAATGACCTGCTCCGTGAATAAGTATGGGCAATATATCCAGGTTCAGTTTTTCAGCCAGGAGGAAAGCCCCCTTGTGAAATCGCTTTATGGTTGAATCAGGAGAACGCGTTCCTTCAGGGAAAACCAGGATGGAATATCCTTCAACATTTTTCTGGTTTAACCTGGGAATAAGTGATTCATAGCCATCTGTAACGGAGTAAAATCTTAGATACCGGATAACGAGTGCATACAATGGATTATTCCAGACCCATTTGGTGGTAAGTACGATTATTTTGTGACTCAGCATGAGTAAAAGCGGCAGGTCGAGATGAGATTGATGATTCGAAATAATTATGGCAGGTTTGTTGAAATCTTCATTCTGCTCATTTATTGTCCGGGTCTTAATGGTTATCAATCCTCCGGTTGCAATTTTGATACATAAAAATAATCCGCGGTGAAGGATTCTTCTTTTTGATTTTGCTGAAATCGGAAGCGGGAAGACCAACAAGAAGAACAAGTTCAGTATGATGCACATAATCAGTCCGACAGAGAGAGAAATAATAGTGGTTAAGATATCTGCCAGGGTCACGGGGAGAATTCTTTTCTTCCCTTTTTTCTCAACCAGCCATCTGAAGAGGATCGGTTCGGTGAGGTATGAGAAGAGAACTACCGTTATAAGCCCGACGACTGAAATCAATGAGATCGAGTTTAGGGCAGGATGTCTGGTAAGCATTAAGACCCCTACCCCGACGATAGTGGTAAAGGATGAGAGGAAAATAGAAGTTTTATAGGCGCTCAGATCTTTCTGTCCATACTTATACTCCAGCAATAGTCCCTGCATCATCAGGATACTGTAGTCAACGCCCAGTCCAAAGACGAAGGTTGATACTATTATATTGAAAATATTGAATTTTATCCCGGTTATACCCATGAATCCAAGAGTCCAGAGCCAGCTTACAAGCATAGGAATTGCGGCAATTAATCCTGTTTCAAATCTGCCCATTGCAATTATCAGGGTAATTGTGACAAAGACCAGACATAATTTTACCAGCAAAGCGAAATCATTCTTAATATCCCTGACAAGTTTACTGGTCATTTCATTTGTATCGAGAATGATCACATTCTTTTCCCCATTCAGCGCAGCAGCAACCTTAGCTCTGTCAGCATTATTGACTTTAACTATCGACATCACATAATAAGAGCCATTGATCTCGGCTATCATCTCGCTGAGAAATAGTGTCTGAATAGGTTTAAAATTATCAAGGCTCGATGGTGAATAATCACCGTCAATAAAGGAGAAGAATTTAGTGAATGCAGATTCATTGAATCCTAACAGTTTTCCCTTTGTCAGCATCATTTCTTTCACTTTTTCCTTTCTGGTATCTGACCAGTAGCTGTTCCACTTCCGGATCCTTGCTCTTTGTACCGAATCGTTGATAAGTAATGCTCCGGCATTCGTATATTTCTTAACAATATTGTCCTCTTTTAATTTCTGAAGGAGTGATACGGCACCTGAATTTACCGATAAAGCCTGGTCCAGGCTTTTCCCGGTTGAGAAAACATATACTGACTTTAACGAAAGATCATTAACTTTTCCCAGATCTTTTTCTGCTCTCTTAAGTGAAGATGAGAGATAATTCATCGAGTACATATCCGTTTCAAATTCTTCGCCCTTATTAAAGAAAAGCAGGAATATAGTGATCCCAATTATGGCAAACAGTGAGTAGCGTGGTAATCTTGATTCATTGGAGAATATACTGAGCTTCAGTGGTTCTTTATGGTCTTCGGAATGATTTTTGTTTTGTCCAATTATCTGAGGAAGAATAATAAGTGAAAAAACGGCAGCACCCAGAATACTGAATCCGGCAAATAGACCTAAATCCCTCAACACCTCCGATTTGACGAACAGGAGACTGAAGAATGCTACTGAAGATGTGAGAGAACATAATATCAACGGCATTGCCAAATCCTTAAGGACCAGGGAAACCGACTTCTTTTTAGCATAAAGGCTGTAAAAATATAAGCTATAATCAACTATCAGACCAAGCAGAACTGATCCGATTGAAAGGGCAATGGTGGATATCTTTCCCTTGATGAGATAAATTATAGCCAATGCAAGGATTCCTCCGAAGATTGCCGGAAGAAAACTTATGAATGGAATGTATTTATCCCTGAAGAACAAGCCAATAAAGAGTAATATAATAATTACAGCAACTGTAACTGTGATGGCAATATCCTTCTTTATCTGTTCAGCATTTCCAACTGCTACAGCCGGGGATCCGAAATACTCGGCCCTGATTGAAAATCCGTTTTTTGCCTGCATGTATCCCAGAAGGTTGTCAAGCTTTTTGAATAGCACCGTATTCTGTTGTGTCTCACTTGATGGGCTCCTGGGGTTAAGGATTAGCAGAAGATTCCTTTTATTATTTGCAAAAATGTACCCGTTTATGATATCGAAACTCTCTTCAGTACGAAGTTGTTTCATTTTGGAAAGAGCTATTGAGCTGATGCCGACTGGATCCAGCAGAATGTATTTTTTAAGGCCAAAACCGGCCGGAGTAATTAATGCCCTGAAATCCCGTTCAAGCGATCTGGTAATTGATTCTTCCGTTAAAAGGCTGTCAATCCTGGAGTAATCGTTGTCTTCAAGAAATAAAGGAAGATTTTCATAAATCAAATTGATGGCTTCTGCAACAGTGCTGTCATCAATGTGAAAAACAGACCGGCTAAGATGATGTGCGAAGTTACTTTTCTTCAACGAGTCAGTCAGTTCGTCAGCAAATGCTGTAAGCTTATCCGGATCTGGAGGATTAAGACTATCAGCACTGAATATATTAAGGATTATTTTGTTTACAAATTGAGAGTTCCTGAGAATTGCAGAGGTTTTTTCATTTTCGCCAATGAACGATCTGGAGATGTCCTCTTCAAGAACAATCCTGGTATCGAGGTAAACGGCCAGAATAGAAACGACAGCAATAGATAAAATAAAGAATAATCTGTTATTCCTGAAGTATTTATATATAGCCTGGAAAATTCCCATTGTTAAATTGCTAAAATCTCAATTCTTCTTTCTGACGAAATTCAAGATGGTAAAAGATAAAAGTGCTGCGAAGATTGACATTATGATGGAAAGGGCTATGCTTCCTGTTATATACTGCATTAGATTGTTTTCGAATGATTTAAGGGTAATGTTAGAGCTGAATTTAATGGCATTCCTGTTATTCATCACAATACCCCCTGTCACGTAGCTCAGGTACAAGATAATTGGTATCATTGGAGGGATACTGATATTGGCTGCAACCGAAGTAATGAGCTTACTAAGTCTGAACAGGTGAGCCAGTGCCACAGCAGCAATAAGCTGAAAGCCCCAGATTGGCAATATACCCGTAAATATACCCAGCGCTATAGCCAGGGAAATATTAGTATTTGATTCCCCGCTTAGAAGGATGTGCTTATTAATAAACTCCTTACGATTCTCTTTCCGCAGGTACGTCAGAAAGTGAAACGGCTTGACATATAACAGAGCAATTACGACCAGCGTAAAATTCAGCAGACTTATCCTGACAAAATCCGTGAACGGACGGAAATGGCTGATGCGCTCTTCTCTTGAAGGATAATAAACCCGTATAGGAACACTACTAACCTTTATGCCTTTCCAGGCTGCTCTTACAAGAACTTCAAGTTCAAATTCATATCTGCGCGTATAGAATCTCATGCCGGCAATCAGTTTTAGAGGATATAACCTTAAACCGGTCTGGGTATCTGTTAGTTTTATACCTGTAAGGAATCTGTACCAGAAATTTGAAAAGAGATTGGCAAAGCTGCTGCCCTTTGAAAGATTCTCACCTGCAAGATTCCTTTCTCCGACAATAAGTGTATCAGGCTTTTTATCTATCTGACCGGCAAGAATCAGGACATCCTCAGGGAAATGTTGTCCGTCCGAATCAATTGTTATTGCATATGAATATCCTTTTACGATCGCAGCTTCAAATCCTCTCCGGATTGCATACCCTTTTCCCCGGTTTTTCTGGTAAGAGATTATATGCAGGGAATTAAAATTCGTCAGAATATCTTTTGTTCCATCAGTTGACCCGTCATCAACAATTATAATGTTGTTTGTAATTTGAAGAATCCCCTTGATCACTTTTTCCAGAGTACCTGAATTATTATAGGTTGGAAGAATCACGCAGTATTCCGTTTCCTTCATGAATAGATCAGTTTTATTTCCCGGGCAGCTCAATTTAGCCAAATGTAAGAATAAAATGTGTACCCTTGCAATACCTGTTGAATTTCCGGTGCGGCTTTAAATGGATTAAATTGGTTTCCTGTTACTTGCTCTCTGATCCGGAGAATAAACCATGTTTTCATTCGACCTTCGGACTATATTTGCACTTAAAATTTACGTCCGGTTGGAGTGGCAAACTATAATTTTCTTTTTTATATTTGGTGCCGGAGAAATCCAATCGTAGTTTTAGTTTAACCTGACCTTTATTTTTTCAAGATGATTGAAATTGGTGACCGCTTTATTTCTATTAAAGATTTTCAAGCAGTTTTAACAGGAAATGAAAGCATTGTGATATCAGAAAAAGCAAGCGAGAGGATAGAAAGAAGTTTTAGATTCCTCGCTTCATTTCATCAGAATAAAGTGATTTATGGAATAAATACCGGGCTAGGTCCGATGGCTCAGTACAGGATTGATGAGGCTGACAGGGTCAATTTTCAATATAATGCGATAAGAAGTCACGCTGCGGGCAGCGGAGCAGCTGTTGATACGCTTTATGTTCGTTCATCACTGCTGGTCCTGCTAAATAACCTGCTAAAAGGTAATTCGGGCATCTTTCCCGAAGTAGCGACCCTGATTCTTGAATTTATAAACAGGGGTATCACTCCGGTAGTCCCGGAACATGGTGGTGTGGGTGCCAGCGGAGACCTTGTTCAGATGGCTCATATTGCTCTTGCCCTTATAGGAGAGGGTAACGTTGTCTTTGAAGGAAAAACAATGGATACAGCAGATGCACTCGCTGTTAATGGTCTTAAAGCAATTACTGTTAAGATCCGTGAAGGGCTTTCTCTTATAAACGGAACCTGTTTCATGACAGGCATCGGAGTGGTGAATATCATCCATGCGAAGAATCTGTTAACATGGACAATCCTTGCCAGCGCAATGATAAATGAGGTTGTTAGCTCATTCGATGACAGTTTCTCGGAGGAGCTGAACCAGGTAAAGCTTCACAGCGGGCAGAACAGGATTGCAGAAATAATGCGTAAGACTCTGAACGACAGTAAACTGATCAGCAAGAGAGAGGAACACCTATATAACGGAGACCGGAATTCTCAAAGCATTATATCCAAAAAAGTTCAGGAGTACTATTCGATCAGGTGCGTACCTCAAATACTCGGACCGATTCTTGACACGCTTGTTTATTCTGAACAAGTCGTACTTAATGAAGCAAACTCTTCCTGCGATAATCCAGTTATTGATCCTGTACATGAAAACATATATCATGGTGGTAATTTTCATGGTGATTATGTTTCTCTTGAGATGGATAAATTGAAGATAGCGATCACGAAACTCTCCCTGCTGATCGACCGTCAGATAAATTTTCTGATGAACAACAAGCTCAACGGAATTTTACCTCCGTTTGTGAATCTTGGAAAGCTTGGAGTAAATTTCGGCATGCAGGGGGCACAATTTACAGCCACATCGACGGTGGCAGAAAACCAGTCATTATCCTATCCTCATTACCTGCACTCTATTCCGAACAATAATGATAACCAGGACATAGTAAGCATGGGAACAAATTCTGCATTAATTGCAAAAAGAGTTATAGATAATACATTCCAGGTTCTGACTATCGAAATGCTTAGTTTAATCCAGGCTATCGATTATCTCAAAATTGAAAAGGATTTGTCTTCCAAGACCAGGGATATATACTCAGAATTGAGGAAGATAGTACCCAGGTTTGAGGATGACACAATCAAATATCTCGAATTAGGGAAAATTAAAGATTATATTTGTAAAGATTCTTTAGATTTGTAGTTAATAGATTGAATACTTTAAGTTTCTGAAATGAAGTACGCGCTGGTGACGGGAGGTTCTAGAGGCATTGGAAGGGCCATCTGCCTTAAACTGGTTCCTCTCGGACTGCATATTTTAATTAACTATAAATCAAACGAAAAAGAAGCTGAGGAGACACTTGCCATGGTAAGACAGGCAGGCGGAGACGGCGCCTTAATGAAGTTCGATGTTTCGAATCCCGCCCAGGTTGAGAAAACAATTGACACCTGGAGTAATGAGCATAAAGATGAATATATCGAAGTACTGATCAATAATGCCGGTATAAGGAAAGATGTACTCATGATGTGGATGGAGGATGAGCAGTGGCACGATGTAATAAATACTAACCTGCATGGCTTCTTTTATCTGACCAGGGCGCTTTTGAAAAGTATGCTTGTAAATAAATACGGACGGATCATTAATGTTGTATCACTGTCAGGGCTGAAAGGTCAGCCTGGCCAGGTGAATTACTCTGCTGCCAAAGCAGCTGTTATTGGGGCAACGAAAGCATTGGCGCAGGAAATAGGGAAAAAAAATGTTACCGTCAATGCGGTGGCTCCGGGATTTATAAGAAGCGATATGACAAGGGATATGGATGAAAATTCCATTAAAAGTATTATTCCCCTTAACAGGTTTGGCTTACCTGAGGAAGTAGCAGATCTGGTATCTTTCCTTGCCTCCGAAAAATCATCTTATATTACTGGAGAGATTATTTCGATCAATGGAGGACTTTATACTTAATATGATTGTATTTTTTGTCAGTTTATGAGAAGAGTTGTAATTACAGGAATTGGGATTTATTCTTCCATCGGAAGTAATCTTGAGGAGGTGAAGGACTCTCTTATAAAAGGAAGATCCGGTATTGTACTTGATGATGAAAGGAAAGCCTACGGTTTTCAGTCCGCACTGACAGGAAAAGTTCCTACACCACATCTTAAGGGTATACTTGATCGCAGAGCTCGTACTTGCATGCCACAGCATGCAGAATATGCATACATGTCCACCGCTGAAGCAATAAGGGAAGCAAAGCTTGAGGAAGAGTATATTGAAAAGACAAAGGCAGGTATTATTTTTGGAAATGACAGTTCAACCACGCCGGTAATTGATGCTGTCGATACTATCCGTACGAACAGAGATACAGGTACTTTACATTCTGGGTCTGTTTTCCAGTCGATGAACTCTTCGGTCACAATGAACCTTTCAGTGATCTTCAGGCTTAAAGGTATTAATTTCACCCTCAGTGGAGCCTGCGCCAGCGGATCACATGCTATTGGGATGGGATTTTTCCTGATCCGTCACGGATATCAGAATACAGTAATCTGCGGAGGTTCACAGGAGGTCAATCTTTTCTGTGTCGGAAGCTTTGACGCCCTTGGAGCTTTTTCAAAACAGGAATCGGAACCTTCAAAAGCGTTAAAACCATTTGACAGAAGAAGGGACGGCCTCGTCCCAAGCGGGGGGGCAGCCACAGTTGTCCTTGAAGAGATGGAAGCAGCACTGAAAAGAGGTGCACCAATACTTGCAGAGGTCGTCGGATATGGGTTTTCATCAGACGGAGTACATATATCTGTTCCTGATACTGACGGGCAGATCAGGGCTATGACAATGGCACTAAATGATGCGTCTGTCAATCCGGGTGAGATAGATTACATAAATGCGCATGCCACATCCACACCTATTGGCGACCAGAATGAAGCGCTGGCTATTGATAATATCTTTGGCAGGTACAAAACTGCTGTTTCATCGACAAAATCAATGACCGGGCATGAAATGTGGATGGCAGGCGCAAGTGAGATAGTTTACTCTGTCATTATGATGAAGAATTCATTTATTGCTCCGAATATTAATTTCGAAGAGCCCGACGAAATTACGGCGAAGCTTAATATCATCCCAAAAACCACTCAAAAGGAAATCAATGTATTCCTGTCAAATTCATTCGGCTTCGGTGGTACAAATTCATGTCTGATTATAAAGAAATTTAAATAACCTAATCTTTTCAGCTCTTATGGATCGCGAAACTATAGTAAAAACAATTAACAACTTACTGGTAAAGGAATTTGAACTTGATGAGTCAGCAATTGTTCCCAACGCTCATCTCAAGGATGATCTCGGTCTTGAAAGTCTTGATTTTGTTGATATTGCTGTAATAGTCAAGAAAGAGTATGGTATAACTCTTAAGGGGACAGAGGTCAGTTCAATCAGAACTATGAATGATTTATACGACTACATCTACAATTACACGCAAAACAGGTAAGGATGACCTCCTGGAAAGGCAAAACACGGGGTGGCTTAACAGGATATAAGATCTTTATCAGGGTTCTGAAATTTTCAGGGATTAAAACATCCTATGTACTACTGCGATTTGTAGTCCTCTATTACTTCATTTTTTATCCCAGGTCATTCAAATGTATTTTCTCCTTTTACAGGAAAAGACTGAAATTCGGATTTTTCCCCTCTGTCATTTTCGTTTACAGGAATTATTTTGCCCTTGGTATGGTGCTGCTTGATAAAATAGCCATTATGGCCGGGCTCAACACAAAATTTGAATTTGACTTTGAGGGTGAGGAATTCCTTTCTCAAATGGTGGAAAAGAAAACCGGAGGGTTGCTTATAAGTGCTCATGTCGGTAACTTTGAAATGGCCGCGTTCATGTTTAAACGTCTTAATACGACAGTAAATATTATTATGTACGATGCTGAACATGAAAAGGTAAAGGACTATTTATCATCGGTTATAAAAAGGAATTTCAATGTAATAGTCATTAAAGAGGATAATTCCCATATCTATGAACTCAATAAGGCTTTGAGTGAAAAGCAGATCGTTTGTATTCATGGAGACAGGTTTCTGAAAGGATCCAAAACCATGACTTGTGATTTTCTTGGAGGGAAGGCTGAATTTCCATCGGGACCATTTTATCTGGCATTAAAGTACAATGTTCCTGTGTCATTCGTTTTTGCCATGAAGCGGGACCGCAACAGCTATCATTTCTCTGCCACACGACCGGAGTACTATAATCAGCAGGGCAATCAGATCCTGCGCGATAAAATGATCCTGAGCCTGATAGTTAAATATACTGCCCGGCTGGAAGAGATATTAAGAAACTATCCCGCTCAATGGTTTAATTACTACAATTTCTGGGAGACAGATGAAAAATAACAGACTGGTTCTGGTATCTGCGAACAGGCAAACGGATCCTTATCCTGTTTATCCAATCGGAATATCCTATCTCTCATCATTTCTTAATGTTCACAGGCCAGATCTTGAAATATATCTTTTTGACTTTATGACCTCCTCTTTTGAGGACTTTATTAAGTTACTTCAGAAGACTGAACCCGGATATATAGGCATTTCGCTCAGGAACATTGATGATGTGAATATTTACAGACAGGAAAGTTTCATTGAGCACTACAAAAAAATAATTGGCATTACAAGGGAATTTTCCAACTCGGTCATTATTTTAGGAGGTGCAGGTTTTTCAATTTATCCGGAAATACTGTACAGGACTCTTCAACCGGATTTCGGAATATCCGGAGAGGGTGAAATGAGCTTATTAAGGCTGCTGAATGCCATTGAAAGCGATCAGGATTTTAAAAATATTGAAGGATTGATCTTTAAGAAAGGAAACGAAGTTAAAGTAAATAAACGGACAACTTTTAACGCTTCTGCCCAGCTTTGCTATGATGAATCCCTTGTTGATTTCTACTGGAAATCAAGCGGGATGCTGAATATCCAGACCAAGCGCGGATGCCCATACAGGTGTATTTATTGCACCTATCCTCTTATCGAAGGGACCAGGGTCCGTACGCTTGATCCCCAACAGATAATAGATACTCTGTCGCATCTTTATTCTGAGAAACAGATCGATTATGTTTTCTTCACTGATTCAATATTCAATATCAGTAACAATTTCAATTCTGAACTGGCCGAAAGACTGATCAAATCAGGATTGAAGATAAAATGGGGTGGCTATTTCAATTTTGTAAATATTGACTTTGAACTTCTTTCAAAATTCAGACAGGCAGGTCTGCAGCATATTGAATTTGGCACAGATTCGCTTTCCGACTTTATGCTTCAGAAATATGGCAAGCCCTTTACATTCAGCAATATACTGATGGCCTCGGAATTTTGCGACAGGCTGGGAATCAATTATGCCCATTTCCTTATCCTGGGAGGTTACGGCGAAACGGAGAAGACGCTTGATGAAACATTTAAGAACTCTAAAAGAATAGGAAAGACAGTATTTTTCCCTTTCATTGGAATGCGCATTTATCCCGGAACTTTTCTTCATGAGATCGCTATTAAGGAAAATATTGTTAAAGAAAAGGATCCATTGTTATCTCCTGTATACTATATTTCAAAGGAAATAAATCTGGCAACCCTCAAAGAAAAAGCTTTGAAATCAGGCAGACGATGGATTTTCCCCGATGAGAATCATTCAGAAGTTATAAACAGGATGCGGGATAAAAATAAAAAAGGGCCTTTATGGGAGTATCTTGCAACATAAGTATTAACTAAAAAAATAACCTGATTGAACTACAATATTCTTGACCTGATACCGCAGCGTCCGCCAATGGTCATGATAGATGAGCTTGTCTGCGCGGATGAAAGATCAGCCAAAGGACGGTTCTTTATCAGGGAATCCGGGGTCTTCTGTGAAAAGGGCTTCCTCCAGGAAGGAGGCATGGTAGAATTCATCGCTCAGACAGCCGCCGCCTATGAAGGCTTTCAGCACCTTACACAGAACGAAAAAATTGGTACAGGATTTATTGGTGCTGTCAGGAATCTGTCAGTCTATTCCCTTCCAGCCGTTAACAGTGAGATCAACTCTGAAATTGTCGTTGAAAGTGAATTGCTTGGATTCACTATTATAAACGGAAAAGTCATCCAGAATGATGCTGTGCTGGCAGAATGTGAACTTCGGATTTATAAAGGCGTCACGGATGCAGGTTGACCTGGTTTTCAAGGGATTCATCTTAATTGCTGACACTATTAAATCTTTTGGGAGTAATATACTCAGAACTGCGTTTTTAAGCCTGATCAGCGCTCCGACTGATTTAAACGGGTGATGCATCTGACCCGGTTACTTCATTTCAGGAAATAATAAAACAAGGAGCCGTCTCATCTAATTTTGAGACGGCCCTATAAAATGTAATGAATCAAAACAGATGACCTTAATTAATTCATTGATTGCGGAGGAATGGCCATATCAGGTGAAATATGTCTGAAGTTTTTTTCATTCTTCCAGATTGTATCATACTTTCTCAGCTGTTCCGGGATAAAATCTGCAAGTTTCGCATTCATGTCGTCAATCTTCTTTTGAGGAGTGACAACAGGCGCTTTTGACATTATCACTTCTTTCGCCCTGGCAAAACGTTCATCATCTGCAGTAATCGGAGAAAATCCAACATGTGCTTTCCATGCTCCCATTTCCACGTCAACTAAAACTATATATGATCCTCCTGCCTTAAGGTCGCAGGTTATGAACTCCTTGTTCTCGGATGATGCCCAGAGAAGCTGTTGTCCCGGATCACATTCATATCTCATGTAATTTTTATCCTTGAAGGCTCCAATGTATTTATCCTGATGGAAGAACTCAAACGAAATAGCGAAGCCAATTTTTGTCACACGGACAAAATAAACTACGGCTTTTCCTGGTGAAGGAGGTACGAAACCCTGAGAAAAGGTCGGAAGGATTCCTGAAATCATAACAAGAATCATAACAATTAAACTCTTAGTCTTCATTGGTCTGTTTGTTTAGTATTAATACTTTGATTGAAATTGAAATACAATGATGTAATTAATATATTATTTATCTGTTCTTGAACAGTCCTAAACAAAGTTAGATAAAAAATCAGATAACCATATATTAAGATAAGATATTTTTCATTCTGAAATTTAATGATTTAACTTCACAAGCCGGGCACCCTGACCATATTCAGTCAGCAGACATTGACCACCCGGAGCCGGAGTAATATGCTTGATGATGAAATATGTAAGCAAATTATTTTTCTCACTGGCCAAATGCAGATGTGCCCGGTCTGGGCTCATATGGGGAATAAAATCCCGGAGAGCTATTGACTGGCAGGGGGCCGAAGTTATTATTCCACTTTGACATCTGTAAAGAAACACCTATTGAGAAGCTTCCGAAATTATAAGTGGATCCAACGGTATAACTGCTTTTTGGGAGAATATTAAATGGAGAAGTACCTGCAAGTTGTTTGATCCCGGTACCATATAAAGTCAGCTGAGAATTAATATGATAGCTGGCTGATCCGAATAAGGATAATTCGTTAAATGCCCCAGGCATCGCACCTTCAGGGTTAACATTCCCTAATGTAGAATAATAGCGTCCGGCAATAATTCCTCCCTCAACCGACAGCTTTGGAGACAAAGGAACAGATAAAAAAGGTGATAGTGTAAAACCAGTGACACTACCCAAATGAGGAACAGCAATAAAGGTGCTGCCCACCGAATAATGCAGCACGGGCTTTAAATTTTCTTTGGGGGAATTATACCCGGCAAGGCTGTCAGGGTAATTGATTTGTTGCGAAAAAGCCTGAACAGAAAATAGTGAAGCCAGGACAATAATTAAGCTTATGTTACATTTACATCCGGACATGGTCAATGATCCTCCGTATTAAACAGTCAGGTAAAATTAACGAGAAAAATAATAGAATCGTATCAATAATGAGGAAATTTTACTCAAAATCCCGGCTTCCATTAATTCCTACCTGTTTGCAATGTTACTGGAAAAGCAGGCGACCCGTACCATTTCTGGCCGCAAAAAATTAACCACCCATGGCCTGTGCTAAATCCTTGTAAGTAGGTTCTGTATATCAAGTGCTTTCTGACCGGGTCACTCACTTCATGCTGATAGCTGCCTCAGAATGATCCACCGTAAGCTTGATTGCGTCCTCATATTTATCAATATTCAGATAGACCATATTTGCCTGGTCGTTGTAAATAGTGGTCAGGATCTTATTGCTGATCCTGAAATTCCTGGGTTTTTTATCTGAATGATAGAAAAGATTCAAACGGATCTCATAACCGTCAACTGAAAAATCTGACAGCCTGCCTGTAAGTAACTTATGGTTCACCCAAATCCTGACTCTGTCGTTGAAATATTTATTCAGCTTTTCACGGGGTATGGCTGAAGTATCATTTCCCCTCCCGGGTTTAAATTCAGGGTAATACAGCATATAATCTCTCTGGAAATCATCAAAATACATCCTGAAGAATACTTTTAAAGTGTCGCTGTCCTGGATCTGGGTTATTGATGTCAGTGTCACATGAACGGGGTGGAAGAAAAGAAATATATTTAATGCCAGGACTTTTAACATCTCTATCTGATTTCGTTCAGGAAAATACCCGGTTAAATATCATTATTTTAAATGTAAGGTTTCCTCATTATGTTCACGTGTAAACTTTGTCCCGGATTCATGATCCCTGCACTTTACAATAGTCAGGTTTTCCACGTCACCGTATAATCCGTTAAGCAGGGTATTTCTCATAGTAATAATCTTCAGGTTCCTGTCCACCCTGTATAGCATATTAAACCTTATATCCCCTTCAACCTCCTCCATCTTAAGCAGCTTACCGATCACCTGTTTTTTATTTGCATAGATATATATTTTTGAATTCAGATAATTGTTAGCCAGATCGGCGGGAAATGGTCTGAAACTCCTTAAAACCTCCAGATCCAGGTCATCAAAGACGGATTGCTGGTAATCGCGAAGAAAAAGTTCATAATTCATCCTGACAGATACTTTAAGGGAATCTGTTCCATTTACATGTTCAATACCGGTAAATGTCACATGTCCCTGCTGAAAGAGCATTAATAATGGTATAGCCAATATATTTAACACAAAATAGTGTTTACTGATATAAAGATACTTAATAAGAAGATATGTGTATGCATGAGTTAACCTGACCATATCCTGCCTTAACTCTATTTGAAAAATGCCTAATTTTGACTACTGGGATTTCCCGGTACATTTACGAACATTAAAAGTTCAAAAATGAAATTGTTTTAAAAGAGATCTGTTATGTCTGCATTCCGGAGGTTCGGAAAATGGATAATTATCATGTCACTCTTGTCTTGCTGTTCCAGGGCAGGAGCTCAGACAACATTCTCCCGGGGTGTAAACCTTACAGGCTGGTTTCAGGTAAGCAGCGCAACCGATATCCAGTTCACGCTTTTTACTGAAAAAGATATAGAGGAGATAAAATCACTGGGGTGTGATGTGATCCGGCTTCCCATAGACCTTCGCCATATGATCTCAGTGGCTCCGCAATTTAAAATTGATACTTTGCTTTTCAGTTTCCTTGATTCGGCCGTTACCTGGTGCGAAAAACATGAGATACATGTCATTCTAGATAATCACAGTAATACAGGTACTGTCCCATCAGTAGCTGATACTCTTATAAAAGTCTGGGGACAGATGGCGTCACATTATAAGGACCGGTCTGGTTATGTGCTTTATGAAGTGCTTAATGAGCCTCATGGTATTTCAACGTCGCAATGGGGAGCTATCCAGGGCCAGGTTATAAATGCTATCAGGGCTTATGATGCCAGACATACAATAGTGGTCGGCGGATCCGGATGGAATTCATATAATGAACTGCAATACCTGCCCGTCTACGCTGATACCAACCTCATATATACATTTCATTTTTATGACCCGATGGTCTTTACACACCAGGGAGCAACCTGGGTTACTCCTTCCCTGGCGCCTCTTTCCGGGGTTCCTTTTCCGTATGATCCGGCTTCGATGCCCGCCTGCCCTGCCTCATTAAAAGGCACCTGGGTGGAAGGCAATCTTCAAAATTATTCACAAATAGGAACTCCTTCCTGGATTTATGAATTGATAAATAATGCCATCACCTTCAGGAGCCAGAGAAAGGTCAGATTGTACTGTGGCGAGTTCGGCGTTTATGAGCTTAACAGTAATAACAACGACAGATGCAGCTGGTATAAAACTGTACGGCTGTACCTTGAGAAAAATAACATCCCGTGGACATCCTGGGATTACAAGGGGGGATTTGGTCTTTTCACCAAAGGATCAAATGAACTTTTTGAGCACGATCTGAATGTGAACCTTCTTGACTCACTTGGTCTGAATGTTCCACCGCAAACTCCATTCTCCATCGTGCCTGATTCGACCGGAATCATGCTTTATGGAGATTATATCGGACCAGGTATTAATAATGGCAGTTACAGCAGCGGGACTATAGATTTTTACTCCGCTAACCTTCCTGAAGCGGGGCGGTTTTGTCTCAACTGGTACGGGTTCAGTCAGTACAATGCACTGGTATTTGATTTTGTTCCCGATAAGGATCTGTCACGACTCGTAAATAGCGGGTATGCACTCGATCTTATGGTAAGGGGAAGCGCTCCGGGCATCATTTTCGAAATGAGGTTCAGGGATGTAAAAACAGGCAGTATAGAGCATCCCTGGAGGATGGGTACAACCATCGGACCGACAACGGTTCCATGGGATCTCAAATGGCATCACATAAGGATACCTCTCACGTCATTTACCGAACGCGGGGCATGGGACAATAATACCTGGTACAATCCGGTTGGCGAGTTCGACTGGACAAGGGTTGATGTATTCGAAATATCGACAGAATGGACTGGCATTCTCGGGAAAGATATCTGGTTCGACAATATCTATTTAAGTGATCTTGATACTGCAATCGTGAGGGTAAATGACGCCACTTACACAAATGAGAATCCTGCTTATAATGATATTAAGGTTACCGCATTCCCCAACCCTATGAAAAACAACACAGTTATCACGTCTGTTTCCCGGCAAGGAGATCCGGTCTATGCTGAACTTTTTTCGATAAATGGCATCAAGATCAGGACTTTATTAAAAGGAACCATAGATACAGGCCCACTTCAGATTAACTGGGACGGGCGTAGCGATAACGGGTCTGAGGTTGCTCCGGGGATTTATTTCTGCCGGATCTTTACAAAATCATCCTTTGGGATCTGCAGGATCATCAAAAACTGAGTACAATTTGTCACAGTATAATTGATCGTCTGACAAAGCAGATATGAAATGCAGAGACTGGCTTTTGCAAAAAGGCTCGCCCTATTTCAGTCCAAGTTTAGTCTTGACCAGAGGAAGCATATTAATGCTCTTTTTTTCATCGGAATAGTACAATGCTCCGATATCGAACACAATAGTAAAGCCTTGTTCTTTAGCAACATCCTTGATGGTTTTATCTGCTTTTGCCAGGATCGGTTGAATCAGCTCGGCATTTTTATCATTGATCTGTTGATTTGCCTTAACCTGAAAAAGTTGAATACGATTATTTAAGTCCTTCAGCTCTGCCTCCCTGCTCTTACGTACTACATCAGAAAGACTATTGCTTCCGTTATTAAAAGCTGTAGTTTTATTGTCAAGTTCAGCCTGCATTAATGAAAGCTGACTGACGAGCTCTTTTCGCAAGTTCTCAAGTTTAACACTGGCTGAATCATAATCAGGCATTGCCTTCAGAAGCTCATCCCTGTTAATATATCCAAATTTTAAATTCTGCGCTCCAAGGCTCCGTCCCGCTATAAATAATATAATGCTGAGCATTATGATTCCAATAGATCTTTTCATTTTAAAATCATTTTTATTAGTGGTACAAAAGTAATCAATAATTCATCTTAAGTGTGCAAAGGCCGGACATATCAAAATGACAATACAACCGGGCCGCTTATATCCTGCACTGCTGGTTCCGGTAACCTGATCATGATTATCTTTTTTGATCATAGCCTTACTCCGATTATCAGAATATCGTCGTTCTGTTCAGCCCCCGCCTTCCATTTTTCTATAAATTCGTCAAGATACTTTCCCTGTTCCTGCATCTCTTTATCCTGAATTTCAAGCAATATCTGCTTGAATTTTTTCGTTTTCAATTTTTTACCTTCCACTCCATTGAATGTATCAGCATACCCGTCAGAAAAGATATAGAATGTATCTCCGCCCTCCAATTTAAGAATGTGAGTTTCGAAACCCTGATCTTCTTCGGTCAAGCCGCCGATGGCTTTTTTGGTGCTCTGGATCTCTTCAATTACAGTCCTTCCTTTCCGGATTAACCAGAAAGGTCTGTTGGCGCCGGCATATTTTACAGTTCCGCCTGCCAGGTCGACAGAGCAGATGGCGATATCCATCCCGTCACGGGTTGATTCGTCACTCCCAAACTGGTGCAGGGAATTTTTAACACCAATGTTCAGATGCTTAAGGATATCAGATGTATCTGAACTCAAAAACACTGCATCCTCAAGCTTCTCGGAGCCTATCAGGCTCACAAATGCACCCGGCACTCCGTGTCCCGTGCAATCTGCTGCTGAAATAAAAACAGCATCATTTTTTTTCTTGAAGAAATAAAAGTCACCGCTTACGATATCTTTGGGTTTAAAAAGAATAAAACTATTTGGAAAGGCTGAATATATTTCTTTCAGATCCGGAAGCTTAGCCTGTTGTATTCGTCTTGCATAATTTATACTATCAGTAATATCCTTGTTTTTTTCTTCAATGATCTTTTTCTGTGATTCGGTTTCCCTGTTCTTGACCTCAATTATTTGTTTCTGTTTCCTTGTAATTCTCAGAGAGTGCAAAATTAAACCTGCAAATACCAGTACCAGAATGAGTCCACCGCCCGATGACCAGATAATGATCTTTTGCCTTCTGCTCTTCTCTTCAGCTATTGCCCGTTCCTTTTCCTGTTCAGCTCTAAGCAACGACTCCTTCTTATCATACTCATATTGGAATTGCTGCCTTAAGGAAGCTTTTCTTGTCACTTCATTTGTGATGCTATCTCTCATTGAATAATAAAGTTCCTGCATCTTAAACGCATCGCTCCAATTGTTTAATGTCTGGTAAATTTCAGACAATATCATTGCGATGTTGCGAATATCTTTAGGAATACCAAGCTCTTTAGAAAGAGCAAGCGCCCGCTGCTCATAATTCAAAGCTTCCCCGTATTCCTTTTTATCCAGGTATATGCCTCCAATATAAAAATACGAATTGGCAACCCCACGTTTGTCTTTCGCCTCCATACTGAGTACCAGGCTTTTCCTGAAATAGTCAAGGGCAACAGGAAGGTTGTTCCAATCGTTATAAATTGTTCCTATGTTCTGATAAAGAGTCGCTATTAACCGCTTATCATTAAGCTCCTGAAAAAGCTTTAAAGATCTCGTGTAGTATTCCATTGACCTGTTCAGTAATGAATCAGTTACTGCCTGGCGCATCTGTCTGTTCTGCTTTGCCTGATTGTGATATAGCGATCCAATGTTATTAAGCGCGGTTGCCATCTGATCTTTATTATGAAGGTTTTCTCCGATCTGCAGGCTCTTCTGGTAATACTCCAGCGCTTTGGGGATATCATCCTGGTATTCATAAATGGTCGCAATATTGTTCAGAGATATTGAGATTCCGTCTTCGTCATTTATCTCTTCCTGAATTTTAAGGGCTTTATGGTGGTATTCCAGCGCCTGGGGAACATCACCCTGCTTTTCTGACAGAAATGCAATATTATTCAGAGATTCAGCAATTCCATGCTTGTCGCCTATCTCCTCCCTCATCTTCAACCCTTCCCTATAGAATATAAGTGCTTTCGACTCATCGCCCAAATTATCATAAATGACCCCCATATTGTTGTTCCCCTCGGCAACATATTTTTCCAGGTTCCATCTTTTACCTTCCTGCCTGATGCTGTCCCAATAAGTTATTCTCAGAATTGGTATCTCCTCACCTATTTCTGCACGGATCCTCAGCTTCACTGTATCGTGAATTTTTGTGCCGAGAAGGGTTAACAGTGAATCTGTTTTCCCCTGCTGACCGTAAAACACTGAATAATTAAATAACAAAGCCAGCATTAATGGAAGGCTTTTTAATGGCCTTTTCAAAGTTCGCTTCAGGATATTACCAGTGTATAAAAATTCAGCCATTTCTCAATAACTCTGAGACCAAATGTTTTTAAAGGTATATATAAAATTATTTAGATATATAATTTGGAAAGTCAGATCCCAACCATAGCTGCCCCCTAAAACTGACACTCATAAGCGGGGGTCAGGTACTATTTGAAAGAAAACTCATTCCAGGTCTGGGATTCCATCAATTTTCCTGAGTTATAAAGCCAATAAAATTTTGATGATATTCCATTATGTGGTAATTTTATTACAATAATTAAAGTGTTGTAAACATTACACCAGAAAATCATATTCTTTCCAGGTTTTATGCAGATATTTTTAAAAAAGAAACTATATGAGAAAACCTAACAGGAGGACGCATACTTTAAAACAGTATGCGTTTGTGTTTTTAATTCTTGCCAGCCTGGTATCGTGCAAGAAGACTATCTATGATTTGGCAGATCCTGCCACCGCAGGCATCTGGACTCTCATGAGTACCAGTACAGGTCTCCCGGCCAATCAGATCCGTGACATTAAACGGGATACGCAAAATAATCTGTGGGTCGCATTTTCAGGAAGCGGAGTGGGCGTATTATCAAATAATGGTGAATGGACATATTACAATACCAGTAACAGTCCAATTATAAGCAACTCGGTAACTTCTCTCGGACCGACTCTGGACGGAGGTATGATCATCGGAACTTATTATGGTATTTCGATAAGATCATCTTCTGGTACCTGGTCTTCCCCGAATTTACCCGCAATGGTCATCAATACTATAAAGATGGGTTCTGACGGAACCATCTGGCTGGGAACAGAAGGCAATGGTATTATATTTAGTAATGGATCAGGGTATTCTCAGTATTATGATTCCAATTATGCTTATGTTCATACAATTGAAGAAGATAACCTGGGCAATATTTATGCGGGAACAGAAAATGGATTATTAAAATGGGACGGAACCCAGCTTTGGATTTACACTACTGCAGGTGGCTTACCAGACAACTATATCCAATCATTATACCTTGACAGCAAGAATAGACTATGGATCGGTACCAATGGCGGATCAACGGTCTGCTGGATGAACACCTCCACGGAGAATTTCACCCAGCTTTCACTTTTGAACAGTGACGCCGGATCTTATGTAAGGGGTATTCATGAAGATAAAAGAGGTCATATCTGGTTTGCAACATGGTTTGATGGCCTGGTGGAATATGACAATGTCGTGCCTTACACCTATAAGGTATATAACGGATTCTACGAAAATGATGTCGACTGTATTGGCGATGATGAATACGGTAATTTGTGGATCGGCCTGTACAGCAAAGGACTTGTAAAATATACTTTACCATTAGATAATACTTCCGTAAAATGAAGATAAAATTGCTATTTACAGTAATTGCCCTTTCGCTGATCTGCTTCTGCCCTGCAAAAAGCCAGACAGATACGACAAAAAGGGATAAGTACACTCTCCTTACGATGCCATATAACAAAAGGCCATTGTCACTCTACAGAGGACAATTACAGGTTAATGCAGGCTATATGCTTGCTGTAAGATCCCGTTCTTTCGACAATAATGGTGATGTGATTGATCTCAAAGCTAACGGCAATTCATCCGCACGTAATTATTATTCTCTTGATCTGAAATACGGTCTGCTGGACTTTTTGGAAATTGATGCTGCTACAAGCTATATGCACCAGGGAATAAGATCAGAATCGGTCTATTTGTTAAATTCCAACGGCGAGCTTCTGCTCAATTATCTGAATGAATACAAAGGTATGGGCGACTTGTTCCTTTCTGCATCCTGCAGGTTACCCTTTGATATTAAGTTTTTTGATTTCATGCTTACGGGAGGGATCTACCTCCCGACTGCAGCTTACAAGCCGCCGGAGCCTTCCAATACGATCACAGACTATGCCGACAGTTATAATTATACCATTAATTATCATTATAACAATAAGAATGGATTTGGGGTGCCTGTCTATAAGGTTGCGGCTGACGTGAAATTCTTCTTATCCAGGTTCTCCGTAACGGCAGGTTTTTCATTCCAGGATCCGACAAAGGAGGGAACGAACATCAGATGGAACGAGTCTCTGACGGGCCAGACATTTTCTTACTCCAGCGCTCCCTATCAGTATCTTCCCGACAGGACGATGATGATAAATGCCTCAGTTCATTACCAGCCGGCTGGATGGTTTAATGTTTGGCTGAAAGGCAATTATACCAGGAATTCTGAAGGATGGACTGAATACTTGGGTACAAAATACGCTAATCCTGAAGAACATCTTTTTGCCGTTGAGCCGGGGTTTGAGATCCAGATATCTCCGAGTCTGACACTTTACCAGGTCGCAGGATATACTTTTTCAGGAAGGAACATTGATGCTCCATTTTATTTGATAACTACTATCATCTTTAATCTGTTCCCGTTTTTAAAATAACTGAATAATTGTTCCGATATGAAAAAAATATCTATTATATATCTGCTTATCATATTTTCAGCAGTTGCATCCGGCCAGACTGAAAAACTTATTAATCCGGCAGACCTTAAGCAACAGACCATCATTACTGAACCATTGACGCTTCAAAAGGGCTTTCTGAGAGTGGGATTATTTTATACCTACACTCTTAGTGATAAGTACTTTGATAGTTCTGCAAAAAAGACATTTTTCCCGGGAAACGGCTGGTCTTCAAGCAATGATCTGCAGCTATGGACCGATTACGGCATTACAGACAGATTTATGGTTGAGCTTGGGATCCCTTATACTAACGGCATAGAGATCTACCATCAGAAATTATATGTGCCGATCATTGATACCATGGTTTCCAGGAATTTCACTGCCAAATCAAAAGGTCTCGGCGACATTCTTATGTCTGCCAGTTACCAGATCATTCCTTCCAAAGATCACAAATTTTCATTGAGAGGCCAGCTGGAACTGACATTACCGACAGGAAGGAAAAACCCGACAAATTTTGTAAATTCTTATGAATATGATGCTCCTACCGGAAACGGGGTATTTGTTGTTACTCCGGGATTGTACGCACAACTCCTATCATATCCCTTTTCATTCACGGCATTCTTATATTATGATTATAATTTCAAGGGGAGTAAGATCATGAATGCCGGAGATACCCAGGAAAAAAAGTTCAAATACGGCGATGACATTAATCCTGGCGGCAGTATTAATTTTCAGCTTAATGATTGGATCGCCCTTACAAATGAGCTGGATTTTCAATATTGGTGGAAGGGAGAAGAGGAAGGCGCATCCGATAATGATCTTTATACTCACTGGTCATTTACATATCAACCTCGTCTGATATTTCAAATAAGAAGATTCCGATTAGGAGAGTCTGTGACAATTCCTCTGAAAGGGAAAAGCTATGGAGCAGATCCTCAATATATTCTTTTCGTTCAATATGTCTTTTAAATATAATCCATGAAAATAACAAGACCCGGCCCTGTTAAGAAAACAAAAAAAATAGCTGTTTTTTTGTCATTTGTTATACCTGCAATGATACTTTTTATCTGTAGTTGTGTTACACCTTCAATACTCGTGACGCAGGAACAAAACCAGGGTGACAGCTTTTTTAATAATCATAATTATCTTGAGGCTGTAAAACATTATGATCTCATGCTGAATTCCAGCCGGAAGCTTGGAATATACCGCAATCTCTCCATGGAATCAAATGTTAACAAGAAGATAGCCAATTGTTATGAAATGATGGGGCAATATGATCAGGCTCACCTGCATGTACGAAATTCCATGGCGCTGGATTCAGCCGATAATAACCTTCTGGGAAGGATAGAAGATTATCGCCAGGCAGGGAAGATTTATGTATATATGGGTTCTTATCAGGCAGGTATTTTATCAATTGAAAAATCGCTTGCTCTCGGCGAGGGAATGGAGCAGAGCCTTAAAAATGTCCACAGGCTGACAATTGCTGATAACTATCTGGCTCTCGGGCAATTATATTCTGTGATGGGCAGGTTGGACAGGTCACAGGATTATACAGTTAAAGCCCTGGCAATTTTCAAACAGGCAGGCGACAGAAAGGGTGAGATGGAATCCTATCTTACGATGGGAAGCCTCTTTTCTGATCTCGGTGATTTTACAAATGCCCGGAATTTTATAAAACAATCCATGACAATTGCCGATGAGCTTAAAATGGGAACCGCCCGTCATGATCAGATGCTTTCAGCAATATCAACTTCTCTTGGAGAATATGAAGATGCGCTCAGGGACCAGGAAAAAGCCCTGAATGATGCCAGAAAATTCAGGATTGCTGGCCAGATAATCTGGGCTACGATAGGAATGGGTGATATCTATCGCGATCTGGGCGATATGAAAAAAGCAGAAAGATATTACAGGGATGCGCGCCTTGCAAAAGATACAATATCGATGAAGACAGGCAGCCTCGAAGCATCACTTGATCTGAGGCTGGGAGATGTAGTCAGTGCCAACAAATATTTTACGGCGGAAGGATCAGTTACCGGCACCGGGATATCAGCACTCCGTCTATCAGAAATTTTTATCCACGATGGGAAACCGGACAGTGCTATGCTTTCACTTGATCAGGCGGCCCGAATGTTCCATCAATCACGAAACCTGCAGGGAGTTGCCAACACACAGCTGCTGGAAGGGAAGCTGATGGTCGATAAAGGCGATTATAGCATTGCAGAGCAATTGCTTGATTCAGCCAAACAGGCTGCTGAGTATCCCGAGACAATCTGGCAGGCCTGGTTTCATTTAGGCAGAATGTATGAAGGAGAGGGTCAGGATATGAAAGCTATAGAATCATACAGGAATTCTATCTCAGTTATTGAAAAAATCAGAGGCAATCTGACAATTGATGAATTCAAGAGCATATATTTCGACAGCAAGCGGGAAGTTTACGACAAGCTTATCAACCTGCTGCTTAAAAATAACCTTCCGGTCGACGGATTTCAGATTTCGGAAAAGGCGCGGGCCAGAGCTTTCTATGATATCCTTTCCAATAAGAAAATAAACTTCAGAGGTGCAACCCAGGAAGACCTTGTTTCTCAGGAGCAGGAGAAAAGAATTGAAATGCAGAAGCTTTACAAGCTCCTGCAGAAAGGCAGCTCAGAAGGTTCTGAAAGAGGAGAAGCAATATCAGATATAAAACAGGTCAAGAGTGCGCTGACCGAGGTTCAGGCCGAATACGAAGATCTTATTCAGAAGATCAAGCTCAATAATCCGGCATATGCCGAAATGATTACCGCAAAACCAGTGAGCCTGCAGGATATCCAGTCAAGACTTGATCCGAAGACAGCTGCTCTTGAATACTGGGTAAGCAGCAAAGGATTGATAATATGGGTAATAACCCATTCCGGGATCATCTCCAAAACAGTCCAGATCAGCAATACGGATCTGAATGACCTTATTCAGAAAACCAGAAGCTCCATAAAGAATAATTTTAAAGATGAATATACATCAGGGTTGTCAGAGCTCTACAGATTATTGATCGGCCCGGTTGAGAATAATATCGCATCTTTTTCAGATCTTGTCATAATACCAAACCAGTCTCTGCATTTTCTCCCATATCAGGCGTTGATTAACGGCAAAGGTGAATACCTTGTTCAAAAATACAATCTTGTGTATTCTCCCTCCGCTTCAGTCTATGTACTATGCAATGACAAGCTGGTAAGGACCGGTTCCAGGTTTATTGGTGTGGCATTGTCAGATGTCTCAGTTGGCAATAATCCGGGACTTCCGGGGACAGATGATGAATTGAGGAAAATCCTGCCGTTGTTTTCTGACAATTTATCCGCTTTCGGAAAACAAAGCACGGAAACATTTGTCAAGAAAAATGCAGGAAACTATAATTTCCTTCATTTTGCGACTCACGGCAGCTATAATTACCGGCAGCCTCTCTATTCATGTCTGCTTTTCCCTCCGTCAGATGAAGATGACGGAAGGTTAAATGTCTTTGAAGTTTTTGAGCTGAACCTGAATGCAAAGCTTGTTACGCTTAGTGCATGCGAAACCGGCCTTGGTAATTTGAGCCAGGGCGATGAAATTACCGGATTAAGCAGGGCCTTTCTGTTTGCAGGATCGGCATCAGTTATTGTAAGTCTATGGTCTGTAGCTGATTATCCGACAGCATTGCTCATGGCAAAATTCTACAGCTATCTTAAGGACCACTCAATGCAGGAGGCACTTACTCTTTCAGAGCGTGATGTGATAAAGGAATATCCTCAGCCGGTTTACTGGTCACCATTTGTACTTATCGGCAACGGAAATGAAAAAGCTGATTGATCAACGCTGATCTACCGCAGGAATTTAAAACAATCATAATATTTTATGAAAAAATTGACAATTATAGCAGGTCTTTTGATCTGTTTTGCATCTTTTGCACAACGGAGTAACCCGGGCTGGCTGAAAAGTGCAGTCTTTTATCAGATCCCTCCGGTAATAAGGTTGAAACGACAATAACGTCCGAGGTTGAAGACAAGGCAACTTTCATATTAGGTAAAACCACAAAAAGCAATTACAGAATCGGCAGAAAAGGTCCCGACACGGTTCAACTGCCACCTGTCTCGGCTGCTGTTTATAAGCTTGAATAAGTCTATAATCTGAAAATCAAGGTCATTATTCATCAATAAAAATTATCCTATAATGTAACATGATAAATGTAAAATTGTAATTTTGAAGTCCGGAACAGTTTGATTCAGAAAGGTGATTATGATGTTCTTTATCCATTAATAAACCATTAAGTCAAACTTAAAAGTAGAAATCATGAAAAAGAAACTTTTAGCAATCATGCTGGCTGTTGTATTTTTTGGCGCAACAGCGTTTGTTTGTTACCAGCAGAATGTAAAAACCGAGGCATCCGAGCACCCGAGGATCGTTTCTGCCATTAAAGAGCTTGAAAGCGCTATCGATTATCTCGAGAAAGCACCAAGTGATTTCGGCGGTTACAAAGCCCAGGCCATAACTGATTCAAAGAAGGCTGTTGTGTCACTAAGACACGCCCTGGAATATCGTGCGAAAGCAGATAATACAAAGAAATAGAATATTGTCAGCTGCTTGTCTGCTCCCTTACCCGAAGGAGCATTTAATGAAAATACATTACAGCAGCATCATTCTATGTTGAATAATATCTTCCGGATGAAAGGTTCGACCTGGTCATTCGGAAGATATTTTATTGTGTATGTCAGGTGTTCCCGGTCACCAGCGATGAATTGGGGAATAAACTTTCAGAGATGCTTGAATTGCAATATCTTATAAAACTATTGTGATAACAGCTTCAGCCGGACTTCTAAGTTTTAACGCTTTCCCATCCACCCATAATTGCAGTATATTTTCGGTATTTTTCAGATTGAGAATTACCGCAGCAATTTTCCCATCAGGATTGATAAATGCCGTAGCGATAAAATCATCACTCGATGAAGTGCATGCGATCCTTTTGGCGCCAGGCTTTATAAATCTCGAAAACTGACCAAAGGTGTAATGCGGGGGATTGAATGTGACTTCTCCTGTTTTTAAATCAGCGGTAATAATATTTGATCTGCCCGATGAGGGTAAGCCACCTGCATGACGAGGTCCTCCGGTCTGGTCGAGAAGTATGTTCCAGAATGTGTATCCATTGCACCAGTTGTTTAAATCCATGATCATATTCCTGGCGATACGGATCGCGGAGTTCCAGGATCCATCCATTCCAGCCTCAGTGTACAAAAGTTTTTTATCAGGAAAAGCATCGTGTACCAGACGGACATTGTCAAAATGATCACCCACATACCAGTGAAATGCTGTTCCCCAGATATATTTTGATGCTTCCGGATCTTCATAGGCAGCTTCGACCCTCTGATACATGATCCCACGATTATGATCCCAGATCATTATTTTAGTATCACCTAATCCGTTTTTTACCAGAGCTGGACCCAGATAATCGCGTACAAAATCCTTTTCTTCTTTTGCCGTGTATATACATGATTCCCAGACCTGAGTTGCCATGGCTTCGTTTTGAACAGTCAGACCCCATATAGGAAGTCCGGCTGACTTATATGCTTTAATATATTTTACAAAATAGTCTGCCCAGGTCTGTGAATACTCCGGTCTTAGTTTGCCACCATGCAGCATTTCATCGTTTGTCTTCATCCAGGCAGGTGGGCTCCATGGAGAAGCAAAAATTCTGATGTTCCCTTTTGAAGCTTCCAGCGCTTTTTTAATAAAAGGGATCCGGTACTTTTCATCATGTGCGATACTAAAATTTTTAAGTTCCTTGTCACCGGTAACATCATCGTAGGTATACATCTCTTCTGAATAATCAGAACTATGAATGGTTGTACGGCACAATGTGTATCCATTACCCTCTGCCGGATCAAAGTCTGCCTTCAGGATCTTGTCCTGAGATTCCTTCGGAAGTTTTGAAAAGGTGATTGCAGAAGCATCTGTAAATGCACCGCCAAAACCCTCAATGGTCTGGAAGGTTTTATCAACATCGATCATGATCGTCGGATAGTTTTCATCAGGCTGTTCAAGTGGTTCAAAAGGACTGAAACCGTGATTTACCAGAAGTTGTTCAGGATCCCTGGAAGTAATGAATATCTGCGCTTCTTTAAATTCTCTTTTCTGACCATAAGCCTGGATAATACAGAGAAATAAAAAAGTCACTGTGAAAAGGCAATGAAATAATTTACTCCCGGAGTTAATAGCTTTAGTTTTCATAGGTTGAATTATTATAGAGTGTTCATCTTCAGACTTAATTGCAACAGTCAGGTCAGGTAAAGATATCTAAAATGCTTCATATTGGAAAACCAACTCCCCTGAACACATTTTGCAGAAATAAAGTGGTATTGACCACATATCAGTCAGGAGACAAGGTTATTTGGGCAACTGGACGAAGTGGCAGATGGTTGATTTGATCGCATATGCTAAATGACTGCTCCCAACTTATTATATTTGTTCTGTCAATCTGACTAATTCAAACAGGATCAGTTGTAATGAAACAACAATCAGTTATAGCCCAGAAAGGTGAAATCGAGTTCAGAAGCAAACTCTTTCAGCAACAGGTTGAGGGTAAATCAATTTTTGATGATGAGTTTGATCCAAACGCCATGGAGGAGATACTCCTTGACAGGATGAAGAACACCTGCGACCAAATGGTTCAGCTGAAGGAGTCCGGGGTTATTCTGTCGCCCTATTTAGAGATCGGGGCAGAAAGATGCCAGAGATCGCTGGTAATGGAGAATGAAATTGGCTCTTCCGGGGCGGCGGCAGATATCTCTTTCGATATGCTTAAAAGCTGCGATCATTACAAGCATATTTTCAATAAGAATAAGGAGCCCCTGAGAATATGCTGTGATGCGAATAATTTGCCATTTTTGTCCAACTCGGTTCCTTTTGTGTTTTGTTATGAGACCCTTCATCATTTTCCTGACCCTGCCCCGGTTGTGAAAGAAGTGCACAGGGTACTATCCGGTGGTGGTCATTTTTTCTTTGACGAGGAACCGTACAGGAGGATACTTCATGTTAACCTGTACAAAAGAAAAAAAATATACTCGCAAGAATCTTTAAGGGCAGGCTATATCAGAAAGATCTTTGATCACTTCTTTTCAGCCAGTAACTGCAACGAGGTTGAATATGGGATAATTGAGAACGATGATATATCTCTCAGGATCTGGAAGCAGGCTCTGAGTAATTTCGGGGAGAAAAAAGTTAAATTGCATTATTTAAGACATTTTGATTCGGAACTGTTTAATCCAAAGCATTCTGTAAGAAATTTTTTAGCCTCTTTATTTGGCGGAGGTATTTCCGGGATTTGCCGGAAATCAGGTGTTCTCAAAAATGAAATAACCGCCATCAATGAACTTCTTATTTGCCCTTCGTGTCTTGAAAGCGGGTTTGAGTCAAAATTATACCGGAAAGATCATTCGTTTATTTGCAGTAAGTGCGATGAAAAGTTCCCTGTTGTTGAGAATGTGGCGTTTTTATTCTCTTTAAAAAAATTGCAGCTCCTTTATCCGGGAATTTGCATGAAAAACAGTTAAACCATTATTTGCATTTAATTATAACTTGCTTCCCATTTTCCCGTTTCCAAAGTTCCAGTACCTGCTGCCGTGAAAAAAATGGACTATTTATTAAGCTATTTATATCCCATCACTGTCGAAGTAACCAGTAGTCTGTGCAACCCTGTTCTGGAGATCGTGCTTAATGGTGGCAAATACTCACTCAATAGTGAAAACACAAATTATTCTTACGGATCCCTTCATGCCCTGTTTCAAAGAATATTCAGAAAATTAAAACTGGACTGGACAGAGATAAATAACGTTTTAATTCTTGGATTTGGCACAGGCAGCGTAGCTGAAATTATAGGCAGGTATAAACCAGATTGTATAATTGACGGCGTAGAGATAGATAATAAAGTAATAGAACTTGGCGAGAAATATTTTAAAACTGATCTGTTTAAAAATGTAACCATTCATTGTGCCAGTGCAGATCTGTTCGTAAAAGACTGCCTGAAGAAGTTCGACCTGGTCGTAATTGATGTCTACAAGGACCTGAAAGTTCCTGAGGAGCTGGAAACAGACCAATTCCTGGTAAGTATCAGGAATTTACTGAGGAGTGGAGGAACAGTCATTTTTAACAAGTTTATATACGATAAGATAAGCCGTAACCAACTCCCATCACTTAAGGAGTCATATGAAAAGATCTTCAGGGATTTAAAGATAATGACAGTGATGATCACAGGGAAAATCTTTATTGCAAAAAACTGACTGCTCTTTCAGGCGTCCATCTTTTTATATGCTGTACCGCTGGCTTAAAAGACCTGACAACCGACCAGTTAAAGCTTGGCTGTACTCCCACCATTCGGATAAGTTGCCACGATCGGTATTTTTAATGCCTGAAGTATCCATTAAATGGTATTAGTTCTTACATTTGGATCATAATTTCAAAATCCCGGACCATGAAAAAACATTTCCCTGTTTTGCTGATCATATTTATTACGATCGTGGCAATTTCATCATGTAACCGATCAAAAAAAGAACAGGTAAGTGATGCTCTTGTTTCACATATTGATTCTACAATTAAAGCAGGAGATGATTTTTTTCTTTTTGCCAACAATAAATGGTTCAGGCAAAATCCAATTCCTGCCAACGAACAGAGCAATGGCATCTGGCAGCTGGTGCAGGATACGATCAATGCCCAGGTCCGGCACGTTTGCGAATCCTCCGCAGCTATCAAAGACGCTCCCAGGGGAAGTAACAAGCAAAAGATCGGAGATTTCTTCTATACGGGTATGGATAGTACAACTCTCAATAAGCGGGGCATTTCTGAATTAAAGAACGACCTCGCCATGATAGATGCTGTTAAAGATATCAATGGCATTATAAAAGCAGCATCATATATTCGTACAGTTGCCGGTAATGCCATATTCGGATTTTATGTCGGACAAGATGACAAGATCAGCAGTAAGATAGCTGTTATCATTTACCAGGGAGGACTAAGTCTTCCCGACCGCAATTTTTATTTCGATACCGACTCACGGGCTGTCTCGATCCGTCAGAAATTTATAACACATCTTGAAAATGCATTCGCTATCCTGGGATATTCAAACGATAAAGCGAAAACTGCCGCAGGTGATCTCATGAAGCTTGAAACCGCAATTGCCAATACTTCGCGCAAACGGGAAGATACCCGCGATCCCTGGGCGAATTACCACAAGATGACATTTAAACAGCTTGCTGAATCCACTCCGGACATCGACTGGAAAATTTTTATGGATGGCATAGGGCTTCATAAAGTCGACAGCGTAATTGTAGGTCAGCCGGAATTCTTAAAAGCAGTTAATGGCTATCTCAGGTCGTACTCTATTGATGACTGGAAAAATTATCTCAAGTATCATCTCGTAAGAAATCTTTCTGGCTATATGGATGACAGGACCTACCTTGAATTTTTTAACTTTTATTCTGCAACACTCAGGGGAGTCAAGGAGCCCAAGCCAAGATGGAAACGCGTGGTACAACAAACCGATGGTTCTCTTGGGGAGCTCATTGGTCAGGTTTATGCTAATGAATATTTGCCCGGGGGCACAAAAGAAAAGCTGATTGAAATCGGCAACGTCATCAGGAGTGTTTATGCTGACCGAATAAAAGCGCTGGACTGGATGAGCAATGCTACAAAAGAGAAAGCATTGAATAAGCTTAATACTGTTATCATGAAAGTCGGTTATCCTGACAAATGGAAAGATCTCAGTTCAATGCAGATCGACCGTACTTCATTTGTAAAAAATATCATGAATGCCAATAAATGGGAATTGAATTATATGATCGCAAAGTACGGCAAGCCTGTTGACCGCACGGAATGGGAAATGGAACCTCAAACATATAATGCTTATTACAATCCTTCCAACAACGAGATATGTATTCCCGGATGTAATATTATCGTCCCGGGCTACGAGGGGAAAATGGCTGATGATGCTCTGCTTTATTCTATTATTGGCGCCACGTTCGGGCATGAGATCACACATGGATTCGATGACCAGGGCTCCAAATACAATTCTCTCGGCAATCTCCAGAACTGGTGGACAAGCCAGGACAGCAGCAGGTTCTATGCCAGGACGAAAATGATCGTTAAACAGTTCAACAAATATATTGCTGTTGACAGCCTGCATATTAATGGTGAACTGACACAGGGCGAGAATATTGCTGATCTGGGGGGCATAATAATGGCTTTTGAGGCTTTCAGGAAAACTGATCAGTACAAAAACAACACGATAATTGCAGGTTTGAATCCTGCACAACGTTTCTTCCTGGGATATGCTCTTGCATGGATGGTGAATGAACGCCCCGAAACCGTAGCCAGCCAGGTGAAAAGCAACGAACACTCGCCTGCTAAATTCCGTGTCAACGGGCCATTATCGAATATGCCTGAATTCTACGAAGCATTCGGAGTGAAACAGGGTAATGCATTGTGGGTTCCTGATAGTCTGAGAGTTAAAATCTGGTAAGTGACACCGGTTAGTTTGAAAACCAGCGCCCGCTAACCGGCATCGGTAAAATGGCTGTATTTTGAGAATGTCTGCATTACACTTTCTGCATAGGTTTTCGATACCGGAATATCAATTACATCCTGATTATCAAATTCAAGCTTCAGCCCTTCCCTATCTTTTCTGATGACCTTGACTTTCTCGAAGTTGACCATATATGACCTGTGACAGCGAATTATCTCTGTTCCCGCAAAGTTTTCTTCCATCTTCTTCATCGTATCGCGTAAAAGATATTTCGACACTTTATCCTTGTTCAGATAACAGATGGTAATGTAATTTTCAGTCGATTCCAGGTAGAGCAGATTCTCTTTCTTTACCGAGAATTTAAGTGCCGATTTGTCATCGTAAAAAGCTATCATGTCTCTTGTATTGTCTGAAAAGACCTGCATTTCTGCCATCCTTTCGATCTGCTCTTTCTTGTCACGCCACGAAAAATAGAGCCACATGACAGAATATGGAAGCAGCAGGACCAAAGCAGTCTTCCTGGCTGATATCTTTACAAGTTCGGAGAAGATGCGCACATCCTTAAGAATGAGCTTTTCAAATAATGCATAAAATAAAGCCATCAGCAATATCTCGAAACCTATCCAGATCAGGTATTGCCAGACATTGATCATCTGCTTCCGGCAGACAAAATACATCACGATCCTGCTTATTACCACAACCATCACACCGGTGAGGATAACAAGGCTTGAATATGTCAGGAATTCAAGCTTTGTAATATTGAACCACCTATCGGCACCAAAAGGGGCATATATATTAATGAAAACAAGTGCAAAGAGAGATGTAAACAGGATAAGCCTGATAATATTCCTCTTTTCGACAAGGTAATCCGGTATCGGTTTCTGAATGTCGGGCATTGAAATCTAAATCCTGACCCAAAATTAGCTTTTTTCTCTCTTCAGGTAAACTATTTGAAATTTTAATCGGGAATCCGGACTGGAATTTTATCCCTGATATTTAAATTCCGTCACACTATTCCAACTTATGTCCCTGGAACCGGTCATCAGGCACAATTATTTGATAGGCTGGGACCCATGATATTCCTTTACACCAGGATATCTGATAAGATCAATGGATTATACCAGGAAATATAATGAGCTGAAAGACATATTTGATCCCGGAATTAGGGAAATTAATATCCCTGATTCGGAAATAAGGATGATAAATATGAGATTCCTTTCCGATTCAGTGTCAGATTCCCTATTAAATAAAAAGGATATATCCGTTCCTGAGAATATCTCCTTCTCTTACCCTGTTTTTGTGCCGGCTGATGCTGCCAGCCGAAAAGTGATACTGCTGCTTCACGGACTCAATGAGAGAAGCTGGGTAAAATACCTGGTATGGGCATATTTCCTGGCAAAGAATACCGGAAGTTATGTCATTCTATTCCCGATCTCCTTTCATATAAACCGTTCACCTGAATTATGGAAGGATCCCAGGGCAATGTTCCCATATTTATCAGAGCGTAAAAACAATTTTGGCGAAATTAATATGTCGAGCCTGGCAAATATAGCTTTAAGCAACAGGCTTACCGAGGACCCTTTGCGCTTCTTCAATTCAGGCTACCAGACTGTTGAAGATATAGTAAAACTGATGTCATTGATAAGGGATGGAAGGCATGATCTGGTTCCCGGAGGCAGCAAAGTGAATATTTTTGCCTATTCAATTGGAGCCTTTCTTGCACAGATCATTCTTATGGGCAATCCTGAAGGCCTTTTTAACGAGACAAAGCTTTTCATGTTCTGTGGCGGTTCAGTATTCAGCAATATGCGCGGAACTTCAAAATTAATAATGGATAGCCTGGCCTATGATAAGGTATATAATTTCTACCTTGAGGATTTTGAAAATGAGATAAGAGGCAAAAGTCAGTTCTTCAACTTTCTATGCTCCAGCAGGATAGGGATGGCCTTCAGATCGATGATCGATTTTGCCAGGTTCAGAAAATTCAGGGAGACGAGGCTGGCAGCATTAAAGGAGCAGATCAGATCGGTAGCACTGGCAAGGGATACCGTTATTCCTGCCAGTGGTATTGTTAAAACCCTGAATTACAAAACTTCAGCGCCAGATGACAGGATCCGTATAACTGATTTTCCTTTTCCAAACTCCCACGAAAATCCATTCCCCGTCTTTGACACATCTTTAAGTATTAAGGTCGACAGCAGTTTTGAGCGTCTGTTCACTGCAGCAAGTTCATTTCTCAACTGTTAAAGTCAGAATTCCCGGTCAACAGCTTTTTCTGCTTACGCTGATGAAAAACTCTATGAGGAAAGATCCTGTCAGATCATTTTTTCTCTGAAACCTTGATCTCCTGATCTTTGGCTTTTGCCTCAGCCTCCTTTTTTTCTTCCTCATAGTCATAACTTGATGCCTTCTTGAATTCGCGGACACCCTGACCTATTCCCTTCATCATTTCAGGAATTTTTTTCCCTCCAAATAATAGCACCAGTACTAATAGTACCAGTAAAATGTGCATAGGACTTAATGCATCCATAATAATTTAATTTTAAATTTCCATTATCAATATCCTCTTTTGCCTTATTGCCCAACCTGACATGATATCATTATTAACTCTTCCATACAGCCTGATCCGTTTATTCAGACTGTAAAAAAGAATATTCAAATTCATCAATCGACACAATAAAACGGGCATCAAAGTTATAATTATATTTTAATGTTATCATAAGATTAGACTTAATATAGTTGAACATTGTTTTCAGAAAAGCCGATACCTATGACATGGGTTGCCCGCAATAAACGATTGTAAATGACCGGTATAATAAGCTTCTTAAGCACTAAGCCTGTAATAATCTTTCGATATCAAATATTTTCATCTGAGATAAAGAGTGGCTTCAGGGTATACCAGGCCAGAGCCGGGAAGAAAACCATCGGAACTGTAAGTCCGGGAAAAAGTTCAGGATACCTGACTGATAAGGGGAGAGAAATTGATATTGGAATAATAACGGTTGCAAACGAGAGAATTGAGATCAAAAGATGGAATACAATTATTTTATTCCTCTTCAGTATCCTGGTAAAGAAATAATAGCCAATACTGAATATTAAACAGACGATCAGGTTCAGACTTATCATGGTTCCAGGGTTGACGAGCCCCGAAAAGTCTGCCTCAGTGGCAAAAAAGTGGATCCGGCTATAAATAATGGCTGCCAGAGCAGCCATTATGCCGGATAAAAGGCCGTGATAAAAATGTTTCCTGAACATTTTCGTTTATTTTGTAACTGGTACGTTAAGAGAGACCTTTAAAACCGTAGCTCCGTGGTTTGGTTCTGCTGTATTGATATTATAATCCATACGGTTAACCTCAAAACCTCCTGCAAAAACATTATTCACAAAGGTAAAAGGCAAAGTGATTTTTTTCTGCACTCCGTGAAAATCGAGAGTCCCCAGCGCTTCAAAGCCAGAGGCGGTTTTATTGATGGACTCCGAAGTAAAGCGAATAACAGGATATTTGGCTGCATCGAGCCATTTATCGCTCTTGGCATGAGTGTTTCTCATGCCATTGCCTGTATTTATAGATGCGACATCTACAGTGCAGTCAAATTTGGATGCGGCGAGGCTGTTCGCATCAAATTTAATTGTGCCTTTAAGCCCGGTAAATTCCCCTGCAGGATCTCCACCATCAAATTTTACAGAATACGTGTCACTGATCTTCCAGTCAAGTGACTGGATAAATGTGAATGCAGATACCGAAATAATGATTAAGGCAATAGCCGGAAAGATTGATTTTTTCATTTGAATTGATTTAAAATAAATAATGGTTTTGAATTTAAAATTCGTGCTTGTTTATTTAATGATCAACAATCCAATTCCGGATTTGTTTGAATTATAAGGAATTTTTAACAGATCTTCATATTGGTAAGATGGAGATACCTGAGATGAAATTCCTCCTGAAGAAAACTGCAGACCGGAAAAACTTTTAAATTTGAGAAAACTTTGAAGGATGGGGAAAGTTATATTCAGCATTATCTTTTTGATCTCAATTGCCGGTAATATATACTTATTGTATTCAATATATAATGGGGACTCAGGTCCTGTTCTCAGGCAGATTGGTTTAACAGTTTTTGCATTCTCAAATCTCATTACACTGATTTTCGGCGTGATCTGTTATTTTGCCTATCGATTTCAAAAGAATAAAAAAAATAAGCAAAGACAGCCGGTAATGGGAGGAGATCCGGAAAACAACTAAGGATCATGCGAAGCCTGCAGAAATCTTATTCTTTAATAGAGACTTTTAATATTATCCGTCATTATGAATTCAATGGGAAGATCGAAAGCTGATGAGATAGATTCACCCCTGTCTAGCAGATCTTCATCGTCATTTTCAATGTACCATTTTATGACAAGCTTTTTAGATTGCTGATTTACCAGTGCAAGCTTTCTGAGGATGGATGTCAGAATAATTGTATTAAAGCTATTCAGATATTCAAGCGCAATAATGACCTCAGTTGATGCTACGGGACTGACCAGGTAATCATCGATCCAGTTCATTATCTGTTCCGGGTATTTAGTAACATTTTCGTCGATTGCCCGTCCTTTTATTTTAACAATACCCTCGGGCTTAAGAAGAACGTCAGGAGTCTTCTCGGTAGGTAAAATATGAACTTCTTCCATATTCATTTCAGTAAATTAAAAATTGATTTTACCACCAGATATATTTATGCAAAGATCATTGATTATCAAATTTCAGAAATAAACTTCAATTAACCAAACTATTGATCGCGATTAACTCCTTTGGAGACTAAATAATTAGGAAATTTTAATAACTGTATAAAAAATACACCTGAAAATAACCTTTGCCTGTAAACTTTGTTTATATTAACAAAATGTGTTCACTGAAATGGCCATTTTGGCTGGCGACATGTTCGAACCTGGTGGGGGTGAAATAAAATATCGTATTAAAATCAAAAAAATGAAAAAATCTATTTTTGTAACTGCAGGTATCTTCCTGTCTCTTCTGGGCCTCAATGGACAGAATGTTCCTGACGGTTATAAGATCGTTCAGAGGATCCATCTTGAAGGAGACGGTTTCTGGGATTATCTGAATGCCGATGATGCTACCGGCATGCTGTATGTCTCTCACGGTAAAATGGTTCACGTTGTGGATATGAATTCCGGGAAGAATGTAGCCACAATTACGGATGTGAACGGGGTTCACGGAATCGCTATCGCTGCAGAGTTCAGCAAGGGGTTCATCAGCAACGGACCAGACAGTAACGTAACAGTATTCAGTTTAAAAGATTACCACGTAATCGAAAAAGTGCCTGTAACAGGGAGGAATCCAGATGCAATTCTATATGAACCGTTCACAAAAACGATTATCACCTGGAATGGCCGTTCATCAAATGCCACAGTGATAGATGCTAAAACTGATAAGGTCATTCAGACCATCCCTCTGGCAGGAAAACCTGAGGCTGCAGTAAGCGACGGTAATGGAAAGGTGTTTGTGAATATTGAGGATAAGAGTGAAGTCTGCATGATTAATGTAAAGAGCTGGAAAGTTGAACAGACCTGGTCAATTGCTCCTGGCGAAGAACCAAGCGGGCTTGCAATTGATAATGAAACCCATCGCCTGTTCAGTGCAACAGACAAGCTGATGGTTGTACTGGATGCAGAAACAGGCAAGGTCGTTACAACTCTGGTTACAGGGGGCCGGGTTGATGGTGCAGGCTTTGATCCGGGTCTGAAAAGGGCCTATAGCTCCTGCGGAGAAGGTGTGCTTACAGTAGTTCAGGAAGAAAATAAGAGTTCATTTATTGTGCTTGCGAATATTCCGACGCAGGCCGGAGCCAGGACCATATCGGTAAGTTCAAAAACACACAGGATCTATTTACCAACTGCTGAATTCGGACCCGCTCCTGAGAAAACCACCGATAACCCCAGACCACGTCCGACATTGAAACCCGGAACATTCACAGTACTTGTTATTGAGCCGGTTAAATAGTTTAATTGCCCTACACCAGAAATAATTTTCAGGATCACTCATCAAAATAAAATCTTAATCAGATGGAACAAGAAATTCACTCAATGCTGCCCTGGCTTATCCCTCTTATCGTTATCGTTGGGATATGGGACACAGTCTGGAAACTAATCGCAATGTGGAAAGCCGGAAGAAATGATCATCTGGCCTGGTTTATTTGCATATTTATCTTTAACACAATAGGGATATTGCCAATCATTTATATCCTTATTAACAAGAAAAAAGCTGAGAAAGCAGAAATAAAGTAGAGAATTATATCTTCTACATTTTTCAAACCCTGCGTTGAGCTGCTGATAATCAATTGATAATAAGTTTTGTTAAAAAAACATAAAGAGGTAATTCGCCTCTTTTTTTTTCCGAATTTTGCCACCGGTTTGATCAAAGGTCTAACTTATCATCAAATTTTTATGCGTGGCATCAGTTATCGAATAATAAAATCTATCATCATATTTTTATCAATTCAGTTGTCTGTATGGTCTGTTTCGATCGCTCAGCAGAGGTCAACCGGCATTATTACCGGAAAAGTATTTGACAATTCAACAAAGCAGCCTCTTGAATATGCAACTGTTGCTGTGACAGAACAGCTGACGGGCAAGGTGGTTACAGGTACAGTTGCAGACGCCAAAGGAATTTTCAGGATACAGAATATCCCTTCAGGGAGCTACAGGATCGAGATCTACTTTATGGGTTATGAAAAGAATACTATTGAGAATGTAAAAATAACTGAATCCAGCAGTTCGGTCTCACTCGGTTCAGTTTTCCTGCCTCCCTCCACACATGCACTTGAGAATGTTGTTGTAACGGCAGACAAGCCTGTAGTTGAAAGCAAAATTGATAAAATTGTTTACAATGCCACAAGTGATATCACTTCCCAGGGAGGATTGGCCATCGATGTGCTGAAAAAGGTCCCCCAGGTCACTGTGGATATCGATGGGAATGTCGAACTTCAGGGTAATTCAAATATCCGCTTTCTTATAAATGGAAAGCCTTCAAGCGTTTTTGGCAACAGCGTCTCAGATGCCCTTGCTTCGATTCCAGCCAGTCAGATCAAAAGCATTGAGGCCATAACCAATCCAGGGGCAAAATATGATTCACAGGGCACTGGTGGAATAATCAATATTATCCTACAGGATAACAAGATGGAGGGGATAAACTCGAATATTAACCTGTCGGCAGGGTCGAGGCTCGAGAATGGGTCTGCAAACATTAATGTGAGGCATAATAATTTTGGTTTGAATGCATTTTTCAGCGGGAATGCCCAGCTGAAATCGGAAGTCCCCTTTGCCCAGAACCGCGTTTCCACAGACTCAACCGGAGAAAATATTACAACGCTGAACCAGACAGGAAAGAGTGATCTTGAAAGGAACGGATTCAGGTCGGGTATCGGGTTCGACTGGAACATTTCAAAGAATGATGATATTGTCGGTTCGGTTGGATATAACCAGTTCTACAGCCGCACAACCGGTCTGACTGATCAGGAAGAATCAGTGAAAGACATTTCAGGCGTCACCTCATCGGATACATTTACCTTGCGTAACGCAGACAGCTGGACAAGATTTAAATCGGTGGACTATAACCTGGAATACAAAAAGAAATTCAAAAAGGAAGGTCATGAGCTTGATATCCTTTACAGTGCCAGCAACGGGAGACCAAACTCGGAATTTACCCAGACACAGACCTACACAGGTGATCCATTACCTTACTCAGGATCAGCAAGTAAAAACCCCGGCACGGATAATGAAAATGATATTTCCCTGGATTATTCCCAGCCGATAAGTAAGAACTTCATGCTGGAAACCGGTGTTAAGGGGGTATTTCATAATATCAACAGTATCAATAATGCTTCTGTCTATACACCCTTTAATGATCAGTTTGCACCTGATAGCCTGCAATCCTATAATATGAAGTACAACATGCAGGTTTATGCAGGATATCTTTCGGCTAGCTTCAAACTATTCAATTTCCTGGATGTAAAAGCCGGGGCAAGATACGAACATACCGATGTCGGAATCGATTTCCCCAATACATCGATACCGTCGTACGGAACCTTTGTTCCATCCATAGTCATATCACACAGTTTTAATAAAAACTCATCCCTGAAACTTGCTTACGGAAAGCGAATTGAACGACCCGACTACCGCGCATTAAATCCTTTTGAAAACCTGAGCGATCCATACAACATCACAACCGGGAATCCATTGCTGAAACCTGAGATCGGTCATAATTTTGAGCTTGGGTACAGTACTACATTTAAAAAGGGCGGGAATATTTATGTTTCATTAATAGAACGGATCAATACACAGGATGTAAAACAGATGACCACATTCTATCCGACATATCTTATCGGGGATTCTCTTTATATGAATGTATCTGTCACAGCGCCCCTGAATATCGGAACAGAGTACAACACCGGAATAAGTGCTTCCGGATCAGTGCCGGTGACCTCAAAGCTGAACATTCGCGGTAACCTGATGATGACCTACCGGAACGTCGTAAGTGACGTTACAGGAAACATATCAACAGGGTTAAGGGCAAGGCTTAATATGAATGCATCCTGGCAGCTGCCCAAAGATCTGATGATTGAAATGTTTGGCATGTACAGCGCTCCTTCAAATAATGTTCAGGGTAAAGTTCCCCAGTTTTTCATTTATACCTTTGCTTTCAGGAAAATGTTCCTGAACAAGAATGCAAGCCTTGGTTTTACGGCTACAAACCCGTTCAACAAATACGTCAGACAGGAGACAACGATCTCTACTGTAAACAGCAATTCAACAATGATCCGTGAAATGCCTCTCAGATCTTTCGGGATCAGCTTTACGTACAAATTCGGAAAAATAGAGTTCAGCAAGAATAATAAGGAAGAGGATGATAATAGCTTTCTGAATCAGAATGGTACGCATTAAGATCTCAATGAATTATATCTCAGCAAAGCAGGTTCTTTTCCTTATGTGCCTTATGCAGCATTATTCCATTTTGAGGGTCTTTATATAAAAAGCGGCGATGGAAACATACAGGGAAGATCCGATTGATAGCTTCATCCGACAGAACAGGGACGAATTTGATGGCTATAGCCCGCCGGAAGATCACACTGAAAAATTCCTGACAAAACTGAGTCAGAGGATCAGTCACTTCATAAATATCGTTCCATACCTGGTGAAGGTCGCAGTTGCCACGTTATTGATCTTCTCCGCATCAATTCTGATCTGGAATAATTTCATTCGCAAGGACAGGCATGAGATCACGCTTAGAAATAAAATATCTCTGGTAATTAAAGAAATAAAAAGTATCAGACTATAAATGGACGGTTTTAAGCCTTTATCTGACCTTGCTTCTTTTAATCAGTGTAAATGGAACGGTGTCCCTATCAATTCCGCGGGAAAGTATCAGGTTCATCCTTGCGGTATCAGGTTTCTCTCCGCCTGCCATTAACGAAAGTTCCAAAATTTTCTTCCCTCCCTTTTCAACCCCGACCGTATCGGCTGGTAGCCCTGATAAAGCCCATTTCTCCGGTAATCCTGCAACACTGATCCGGTATGTATCTTTCCGGCCTGCTTCATTTGATAAGGATATTTTAATTTTGCGTTCAGTGTTCTCCGTGATATAAGGTTCCTGAAGATAGTCAAGCATAATTACCCAGTCGGTATTATGCCTGACAACCCTCCATGGTGACAAGTTCAGGAGCTTCTCAAGAGCCTTCCTGTCGGGTTTCAGGTAGGATTTCGCCTGACGAAGATCCGATCTGCATGGAGCGATCATTACCGGGGAATTGTTCCTTTTCTGGACTCTCCTTGTCATTGATAGCGTGCTGTCCGTCAGAACATCAAGTGTTGCAGGAGATGCAAATCCCTTTATTGCCACGTTTGCTATTTTATCACCAATAGGTTTACGCCATTTTTCCGGGATAGCTTTTGTTCCTCCGATAATGCCAAGTATGGAACCCAGGGTGGCTCCGGTGCAATCAGTGTCGTCGCCGCAGTTCACTGCAATGCAGATCGACTTTCCAAAATCGCCTCCCCCGTACAGCCATCCTATCATTGTAAAGGCAACATTGCGCGGAGCCTGGAACCAGCCCATATCCTCCGTATTTTTAACGACCGCCTCTCTTGCTTCCCTCCATGTCTTCTTATCATCCCTTGCCTTTATTGCTGTTCTGATAGCCTGTGCGACCCGGCAATCATGAGGTATCATCGAAAGGGCGAAACTGATCAGGCTGTCGCGGTCCGACTCAATAAAAGCAGCCGATTCGAGCGATGCGGTAAATATTTCAGCATAAGTTCCTGCTGCCATGCCATGATCAACACAGGCATCCTCCCTCGCAAGCCTGGCTGCATTTAAAGGATCACCCGGGTAGAGACACGCCCATATTTCAGAACGTATCCAGGCCCCGTTGCTTCGTTTCCATTTTGCATTATTGAATTGTCCCGATAACGGAGGCATTAACCCCATCCTCATATTTGCCTTACAAATGCCATATTCATTCCAGTCGACAAGTACATATTTCAGCCAGTATTTCCCGAGCTTGAAAGCATCAACATGAGCATCATTTTCCTGCATGGCTTTCAGCCAGAGTATCTGAAGGTCAAGATCATCATTGGCTGCAGGTTCACCCTCCCTGATATCTTTATAGAAGGTAACATCATGCATATTGGTATCCCCTTCAAATGGCATACCCAGTGTCCCTCCTATGTTCTTGCCCATCCAGCAGGCATATACCTTATCCCGGAATTCATTTTCATTTATACAGACATGTCTTACCTTTTTGCATGAGGAAAAGGGAATGATAAGAGAGAAACAAAGTAAAATAATGGCTGATCCCTGAAAATTATTTGTTGACATGGCAGTGGAGGAATAGGTTTGTCATAAAGTTAAATAAACAATTTTATTAAATTTAAAACTGGAGTTTAAATTAAAATCCTACGCAATGGCATTCCGATCCGGTGAATTACAGATAAACAGTACCAGGATAAAAATGATCCAACCACCCCGTCATGCCACTTCGGGCATGACACCCCTCCTTTGCAAAGGAGGGGAAATTTAAACTTATCAAATGTTTCATTTCTCCTCCTTTGCAAAGGAGAGCCTGCCCCGCTATGGCGGGGAGTACCCCGACCGAAGTGTCGGGGGGAGGTGGTTAGCTTTTAAAAAAACTTTTTATCCGACCCAGAACATATTCTGGATCCTGGAAAACTAGTTTATTCTCAAAACGTAAGATTTTATATCCAAGAGTCCTTAACCGTTCATCCCTGATTTTATCTTCTTCAATTTTATAATATTCTCCATGAGGATCTCCATCCAACTCAACTATTAATTCTTCCTCTGAACAGTAAAAGTCAACAATGTAATTTCCCAGACCATGTTGTCTTCTGAATTTTCTTCCTCCCAGTTGCCTGTTTTTTAATAAATTCCATAGCTGTGCCTCAGCAGAAGTGGATCTATTCCTCAATTTCTTTCTGAAATCCTTAAGTGCAGCTTTATTTGAAAAAAACTTTCGCATAATTAAATGAAAGTAATATTTAATCGGCCAACCACCCCGTCATGCCACTTCGGGCATGACACCCCTCCTTTGCTAAAGGAGGGGAAAGTTATATTTTATAAACTCTTCATTTCTCCTCCTTTTTAAAGGAGAGCCTGCCCCGCTATGGCGGGGAGTAACCCGACCGAAGCGTCGGGGGGAGGTGGTTAGATCAATAAATGTAATTCTTTATTCGTAGTTCATCCTATTTATAAGACTCACCAGGTATCTCGATTTGAATTGCCGACTGGCAAGTGCCTGCTTCAGTGGCGGCAGCTTCAGGATGACTCCCAGTACCGCTGCAAGAGCCCTGTGGCTGAACATAACCTGGTTATCGAATATCAGATTCTGCAGCTTTCCTCTCTCGATAGCCATTACGACCACCCTATGTACGGAGTTGACAGGAGTGATAACTCTTTTACTTCGCTCTTTCAGCTTAAGTGCATCTTTGCTGCAGCCTCTCAGGCAGACTCCGCATCCCAGGCATATATTCTCTTCCAGCTTTGCTTTTTTACGCAATGGTCTGACAGGATCATTTGCCGAGACCATGGTCATGGCCTCAACCGGGCAGAGTGAGACGCATTTGCCGCACCCATTGCAATTGTTTTCAACTATGTCAGGGATATAATTCGTTGTATGAACAGGATGAAGGAACCCGAATCTTCTTGCGGCTATCAGCGCTTCGCAACAGCAGCCGCAGCAGTTACAGATGAAATTCACCTTTTTCTGCACGTTCTCCCCGAACTGTACAAGATTGGTTTCCCTTGCTTTTTGCAAAAGATCTATGCACTCTGAAGCATCAGCTTTTCTGGCCACGCCATGACGGGTAAGGGAATCAGCGCTGCCATTGAATGTCATGCAGATATCCATCTCCGCATCACAGTTCTTACCGGCATGGTACATCTTATGGCGGCAGTAACAAACACCGATCCCGATGTGAGAGGCAGTTTTGATGACCTCCGAAGCCCTTTCATAATCAAGGATATGAAGCGAGTTATCCTCAGAAAGTACCTTTTCATTCACGAAAACACGGCCGAGCTGGGTCTCTCCCTCTGTAAAAAGACCTTTAATAAATTCCTCCTCCACATTCATATACTGGTAGAAGAGCTCTGAAAGGGTTTTCTGATCAATGTCATTCCTGTACCTCATCATTGAGAATTCGAAGAATCCTGCCATCGGTGGAGGCAGTGAATAAAGAATATCATCTTTCCCCTCACCGTCTACCAGGATACCGCGGTCAGCAAGATCATTAAGTATGATCCTTGCATCCGGTTCTTTCATTTTCCAGATCTTTGCTGCTTTGGACGCTGTAAAAGGTTTGACAGGGAGCAATGAAACCAGTCCTGCTTCTCTTTCGGAGAAAAGTATCTTCAAAATCTCAAAGAGCAATTCTGTCGGGGCAGCACCCTGAGGGAACCTGTTTATCCGTTCAGACAGATTATAATAACTGTTGTGTTTGACCGTCAGGTGGTGTGCCATATCTAAGGCTCTTTTTCTGAAGAACCGGATTAAATACCGGTAAAATAAAAAACTGATGATATCATTTTATCCATGATATCATCAGTCAAATTTAAGAATAATTGTTTGAGTCCGGAGCAAGGCTCCGTAAAAGCTTATACTTAAGCCTTACCTCAGGTATGTAAATACCCTCCAGGCAGTATAAACGCCTGGTTTCCCGGTAGCTTTAGAAAATGACCTTACACGCCAGCGTCCTTCCTGTTTCCCCACAAAATCAAAAGTAAATGAATTCAATTCAGTGGTCAGATTTTTCAGGAGAACCCACTTCCCTTCATTGGCTTCGATCTCAATTTCATATTTCGAAGCACCCTCGACCCGCCTCCATTCGAAAACAGTCTTGCGGGGAAAGATGTTGATCTTTGCACCTTCCACCGGGGCTACAAGTGCGGGGGGTGCAATAGGATCAAATTTCGGGGCATTCTGTGCCTGCAGCTCAGCCCTGAAGACAAAAGCAAAAAGAACCAGTGAAAAAAAAGCGATAACAGTTCTGCGTTTCATTTTAAATTCCTCCTTTTTTTAAATAAAAAATATGTTATGTTAACGAACCTTCCTTAATTCGATCCTCGTCATATCGCGGATATAAAAATTTCCCATGATATACTTTGATGAACGTAAAGTTATATATGAAACATATTCATTATTCACTTCGATATAAAATTTTATTCTATTCCTGAAAATGAGCATTCCGCTATTGAAAGCCTGAAACCTGGACAAAATGATTTTTGCCAGGTCCTTTATTTTTACTATTTTGAAAATTTCAATTCCGGATTCAGAATGAGATCCCTGATCATATCTACACTGCTTCTGCTTGCAACCTTCCGGTCGCCCGCACAGCAAATTACTGATTATAAACCTTTTTCAGGCTGGGGTTTTTGCAGGGATAACCCTGAAGGGGTCATCTGCCTGCGGAAATTTTCATCTGGACATCATAGCTTCTATTTTGCCGTTTCGCCCGTTTCACTCAGGACAATGGTGATCCGCTCCGACAGCATATTTGTCTTCGCTTTTTCGGAGGAACTAATCAGGTTCATTTACTCTGATACCCCGTACCTGATGGCCCTGAAAAAAGCTGAGGCACTCGACTGCAGATTGCAGGATGCCGGATTCACGCGGTTCGGTTCAAACCAGAACGGCATCGATCTTACCATTGACCTTTGTCCCTCAAAACTACCACTCGACCGGATAATATTTACTGATCTTATCAAAGAGATAGGTGAAGTTGAAAAACCTGTACCGATCGCTGTATGCATAACAGGACGCTGGTTAGAGACGCATCCGGGTGATCTGAGATGGCTTGATAGTCTCAGCAGTGCAAAAGAGCTGTCCATTGTCTGGATCAACCATTCCTATAATCATTATACCTACGATGACCTTCCCCTCAATAAGAATTTTATGCTTGCTTCAGGCACCGATATTGACGCCGAAGTCCTGGATAATGAAATAGCTCTTTTAGAGAAAAATATCGTTCCATCTGTATTTTTCCGGTTCCCCGGACTTGTCTCCAACCGTGATGTATATGACCATATACTTTCACTGGGGCTCATCCCTGTCGGCAGCGATGCATGGCTTGCAAAGGGACAAAAGCCCGGGAACGGGAGCATCGTGCTTATACATGCAAATGGGAATGAACCTATTGGGGTCAACGATTTTATCAACTTGCTTAAAACCAAACAGGCTGAAGTCCTTTCGGGCCAATGGGAGCTTTTTGACCTGAGGGAAAGCGTTATTAAAGACAAGACAGGCAGACCGGGCTTTTAAGCTTTTTATGCAACAATCCAGGATCCTTCCCGTTTTTCATTAACTGTTTTTATTTTGTGAAGGAAAATTGTCACTTTTGATCCATGATCCAGATATCCTTAAGAGAGGTATGATGCGTAAACTGCTTTTGATCCTTCTTTCAGCTTCATCAATAGCTGTTAATGCGCAGAAGTTCACATTTAGCGGAATGGTGAAGGATTCATTATCCGGTGAAGCCCTTATAGGCGCTTATATCTGGCTTCCTGCAGTTAAAGCCGGTTGCTCGACGAATGCCTATGGATTCTATTCAATAACCCTTCCGCAGGGAACATATGCCGCAAGCTTTTCCTACCTTGGATATTCCACCAAAACAATAACAATAAAACTATATTCTCCGCTAACTGAAAATATCGAGCTACAGGAAAAGTCTGTTTCGCTTAACGAGGTTACGGTAAAGGGCGAATCTCCCAACAGGAACGTGACATCATCTGAAATGAGTACACAGATGCTCGACATAAAAGAGATCAGAACCATTCCTGTACTCCTGGGCGAGCAGGATATAATGAAAACTCTTCAGCTGCTTCCCGGGGTAAAATCGGCAGGGGAAGGCAACAGCGGCTTTTATGTCCGCGGCGGAACGATTGATCAGAACCTTGTGCTGCTCGATGAGGCGCCGGTCTATAACAGCTCTCACCTTCTGGGCTTTTTCTCAGTTTTCAATTCAGATGCAGTGAAGGATGTGAAGCTCTATAAAAGCGGTATCCCTGCTGAGTACGGCGGACATCTTTCATCTGTCATGGATGTAAGAATGAACGATGGCAATTCAAAAGATTTCAGCGTTGCAGGGGGGATAGGACTGATCTCATCGAGATTATCAGTTGAGGGGCCAATAGTGAAGAACAAAGGCTCCTTTATTATATGTGCCCGAAGGACTTATGCCGACATGTTCCTCAAGCTTTCAAGAGATTCAAATCAGTACAGGTCTGCAGCCTATTTCTACGATCTGAACCTGAAGGCAAATTATTCGCTGGGTAGCAACGACAGGATGTTCCTTTCGGGCTATTTTGGACGGGATGTATTCAACTATGGAGGAAGGTTCGGTATCCAGTGGGGAAATGCCACTTCGACTCTAAGATGGAACCACCTCTTTTCTGATCAGCTTTTTCTTAACAGTTCCCTCATCTTCAGTAATTACAATTATATTATAACCCTCGAAGGGGCCGCAAGGCAGGTTAATATCTCATCAGGGATAAGGGATTTCAGCCTGAAGGAGGATTTCCAGTATTATCCGAATCCCCGGAATACTATAAAATTCGGGTTCAATTCCACCTATCATACTTTTTACCCCGGAACTCTGAAAGCGACAAGCGATACCATGCTTAACAACCTGATCCTTCAGGGGAAAACCGCCCTCGAAAGCGGAATATATTTCTCAAACGACTATGTTCCGAACAGTTCCTTTACCATAAATTACGGCGTCAGGTTATCCCTCTTTACAGTCCTTGGCCCAGGCACTTTCTATACTTACGATTCTGAAGGAGACAAGACCGATTCCGCAGTCTATAACCATACATCAGTGGTTAAAAACTACTTCGGATTTGAGCCGAGACTATCTATGACCTACGTAATAAATAAGGACAACTCTTTAAAAGCATCCTACCAGAGGATTTATCAGTACCTCCATCTTCTTTCCAACACTACATCCGGAAATCCGACAGATCTTTGGCTCCCGACAAGCAATAACATAAAGCCACAGTATGCCGACCAGTGGTCTCTCGGGTATTTCAGGAACCTTGGAAATAACAAATATGAAACATCGGTGGAGGTCTATTATAAGAACATGTACAATCTGATAGATTACAAGCCCGGAGCCGATATAATATTGAATCCCAATGTAGAATCACAGCTTCTTTTCGGAAAGGGGAACGCATACGGAACCGAGCTGTTCATTAAGAAAAAAGAGGGAAAGCTTACAGGTTGGGTAAGCTATACCCTTTCGCGGACTTTACGACAGTTTGCCGGGATTAACAATGGAAAAAGCTTCCCTGCCAAACAGGATAATATACACGACATTGCCATCGTTGCAGTTTACTCCCTTCCAAAAGGATGGACCTTCAGTTCGGAATGGGTTTTCAACACCGGTGATGCAGTTACCTTCCCGAGCGGGCTGTACGAGATCGATGGGATAAAAACTCCGCTTTATACAGAGCGCAATGGATACAGGATGCCAAATTATCACCGCCTTGACGTAGGTGCTACCCATCTGAAAAAACTGAGCGGCAGACGGGAGAGAAGCTGGGTATTCTCCATATACAATGTCTATGCGCGGAAAAATGCCTACTCGATCACTTTCCGGCAGAACCCCGATAATCCTGATGAGATGCAGGCTGTAAGGCTTTCTTTGTTTTCAATTGTACCGGCCGTCACATTCAATTTCAGATTTTAAAATGATGATAAGGCATATAAAATATTATATCTTAATAATTACCGCGGCTGTTTCTGCCACCCTGATCCTTTCATGCGAAGATGTTATAACCGTTGACCTGAAGAATGTGACACCAAGACTGGTAATAGAGGGAAGCGTAAGTAACATGACCGATTCGGTTATTGTAATGCTTCATAAAACAACAGATTTCTACAACCCTTCGGGAATAACTTCAGTCAACGATGCCGAGGTCGTTGTTACGGATTCTGCGGGGAATACCCATCAGCTGCCAATGATCTTTGACGGGATCTATGCAGCCGGAGGCTTCGTTGCAAAGCCCGGAGATATTTTTAACCTTGATGTGACTGAAGGCGGCGTGAAGTACACTGCTGGTGCAAAAATGCCGGTGCTGGTAAAGATCGATACCATAATAATAGATAAAAACCCTGACCTCCCGACAGAGGACAGGATCAATGTCCTTATCACGGATCCGGCCGGAATTGCAAATTATTACCAGGTCGAGGTCTTCAGAAATGATTCTTTGCTCAACAACGGAAGTAATTTCATCCTTTACGACGACAAATACTTTGATGGAAAAGCTACCTATCTTGCGATAAGCGGTAGACGACTTGGTATTGATGTATTTAATCCCGGAGACACTATCCGGGTCAGGCTTCTGAATATTGAGAAAGCGATGTACGATTATTATGGTGTTCTGCGGAGCATAACAAGCGATCAGATATTTTCTGCTTCCACACCTTCAAATCCTCCGAATAATATCTCCAACGACGGACTTGGTTATTTTGCCGCCTGGTCGATAAGCGAAAAAACAATTATAAAGTATTAGCCCTGCAGAGAATAAAATGGGTCAGCTTCCCGATTCATTTTTCAACTTCTCCTTCATCTCAGCCTCCGAAAGGTTATGCGTGATAATTTCATGTAATGAATCTCTTCTGCTGACATGACCAAGAAGATGTTCAATATCTTCGAATCGCAGAATATCCCTCACCTCTGAATGAGCCTCGGCCACCTTGAACAATATCCCTTTAGCCTCAAGATTAAGGAATAACCTCTTGATAAGCTTGGCCCCCGTCGAATCGATATAGGCAGAGGTGCTCAGGTCAAAAATGACAAGCTTCAGATTATCAGTCTGGGCAGCGATCTTAGGCCAGACGTGGCTGTACACATATGATGAATTAAAGTATACAAGAGGCGACTCAACCCTGAAAAGCAGCACTCCGGGAAGGAGTTCATTATCGGGATGCCGTTTGATATCAGTAAACCTGTCTGTCCCTGGTATCCTCCCGAGGAAAGCAATATGCGGAGTGGAAACAGCTTTGATGATCAGAATGAGCGATGCAAGTGCTCCGATGATCACTCCCTGCAATATTCCGATGCAAATTACACAGAGAAGCGCTACAGAGGCTATAGCAAAGTCAAATTTATTGACCTTCCACATTCTTATGAATTCCTTGATATTGATAAGTCTTTCTACAGCTACGAAAACAATTGCAGCAAGAACAACATTTGGCAGATTCTTCAGCAGTCCAGTAAAGAAAAGGCACATCCCAATGAACAGAGAGGCAAAAATAAGCGCCACAGGGCTCCTGGCTCCTCCTGAATCATTAACTGCAGATTGTGACAGACCTCCGCTAACGGGGTAGCCATGCCCCAGTCCGGTTGCAAGATTTGCCATACCGAGGGCAAGCAGTTCCTGGTGGGGATCGATCTCATAATCATTTTTTTGAGCAATGGTTTTGGCGGCGGAAATGCTTTCGACATACATAAGAAGGAAGCATGCAAATGCCAGAGAGGCAACACCCTGGAGATCATTATAGTTCAGAGATGGAAACCCGACTTTTGGAAGACCGGCCGGAATCAGACCTACCGTCTTAAAACCATGTGCTTCCAGTGGTGTAAAAGTTATTATCAGAATGGAGATAATAACGATATAAATGGCAATAGGTCTGCCATGAAACAGCTTTTCACCTATCAGGATAATCGCAAATGCTGCAAGTCCGTAAAGCAGAACATACTCATTTGTCTGCGGAAGCTGTTTGAATATTTCTGCAAGCTTGCTGAAGAAAGAGGTGCCTCCTCCGGCTATTCCCAGCATTTTCGGAAGTTGTGAAAGCATAATTGTGAGTGCTGCCCCTGCTTTAAAGCCTGTCAGGACATTCTCATTAATGAAATTAATTACACTACTTAGATAAAGAAGGTACGCAGCAAAACTGATTCCTGCTACCATCAGGGCCGTGATTGATGCCAGCTCAAGCCATCTCTGCGGGTCCCCGTTTGAAAGGGACGCAAGGGTTGTGCCCACCAGCATCGATATTGCAGAAGTCGGACCTATAGCCATCTGTTTCGAACTTCCGAGAAATGAATAGAAAAGACCACCCAGAAAGTATCCGAAAATACCATACTGTGGAGGCAGTCCTGCCAGTGTGGCATAGGCAAGGGAGACAGGTATTGCATAGGCCGTAAGTGTAAGGCCTGCAATCGAATCGGAACCAAGATCTTTCAGCTTATAGCTTTTCAGCCATTCAAGAGGGGGGAAGATTTTTTTCAGAGTCATCATCAATATATTTAAACTTTTTCAGATCAACTATCCGTATGAACATATCAATCAGAAACTCCATACCGGCGAAGTTATTGCCAGAAAGGCTTAAATCTCAAATTTACATTCAGATTTTCTGTTTTGCAACATTATAAAACTAATCATTGCCATATAAAATTCCTGGCATTGAATCATTATGCAATAATTCATTTAATTATGGGAGCTGTTAAAATGGTCAACATAAGGATATGATATTTAAGTACACTGGTATATCCCTCATTTTTTTGTCCTCTTGAACAAAAATATTATTTTTATAGTTTATAAAGGGGGAAAATAAATCTTTAGCCTTATGAAAGCAATACGGATCACACTGGTTTTATTTCTTTCATTTCTAACATGTTATAATTTTGTTTCCGGACAAAATAATCCAATTGTAAACAGCTCTGAAAGACGACTGGCGCTTGTGATCGGGAATGCTGCATATCAGCACTCGCCCCAGCTGGCCAATCCTGTAAATGATGCAAGATCCTTACGGGATGCTCTTCAGTCGGTTGGATTCGATGTATTTGAGTACGAGAACGTCGACCAGTCGCAGATGAAACAGGCGATAGACAAGTTCGGGGCCAGGCTGAAGAATTACACAGTTGGATTATTCTTTTATTCCGGCCACGGGATCCAGTCGAAGGGTGCAAACTACCTTATCCCGGTTGATGCAAATGTGCAGTCGGAGGAACAGATCGAATATGATTGCGTTCAGGCCGACAGGGTACTGGGATTCATGGAGGCTGCAGGATCAAAGGTCAATATTGTCATCCTTGATGCCTGCCGCAATAACCCTTTTGAAAGAAGCTGGTCAAGAGCTGTTGAAGGATCGGGCCTTGCCTTTATGAACGCACCAACCGGATCACTGATAGCCTATTCAACATCTCCGGGAAGAACTGCTTCAGACGGTTCAGGTTCAAACGGGCTTTATACAGCAGCACTCCTGGAAAATCTTAAAACACCCGATATTACGATCCTGCAGATGTTCCAGAATGTAAGACGAAGCGTTAACGAAAAATCGAACAAACAGCAGATACCCTGGGAATCAACATCGCTTACCGGTGATTTCTATTTCATCAACAAAGCGGCAGGATCCGATAAGATCGATATAAAAGCCACATGGATGCATACCGATACACTTCGTTACCGGCTCTACCTTAACGATGAGGATGTAAGCACGAGGGTGGTAAGTGGCTGGAGTGATGACGACCTTGTTGTTTATGATCCCGTGAGCAATGTCACCTGCCTGCTGGAGAACTTCATTAAACAGCCGTATAATATAATTATGGATGCTAATCTCGTTGGAAGTTCATCGGATGCATTCTGGAGAGAAAAGGACAAGTATTATTACCTGTACCTTAAAGGGGAACAGATAGCTGCCAGGACAAAGAGCACTTATGTCGGGGATGACGTGCTTGTATATGACAGCCAAACAAACAATACATTTATTTTCAAGGATTATGCAACCAGCGGCGACAACAAATTAAGGCCTGCGATCCTTTTCGATAACACTGATTATGCTTTCTGGAGAAAACAGAAAAACGGATCATATTGGCTTTATGTTAAAGGCGAAAATATTCAGTCGAGGACCCACTGTGGTTATATCGACAAGGACCTTGTTGTATTTGACTCCACGACCAACATCACGTACCAGTTCAAGGATTTTGACAATCCTGACATAGTTATGAAGCTAATGCCGGCATCGGTCGTCAGCTACCAGGACAATGTCTTCTGGCAGAAAATAGGCAAGAGCTATTACCTTATTTGCAAGGGCGAGGCCATTCAGGGCCACACAACAAGTGAATGGAAAGGAGATGATCTCTATGTTACGGATTCAAAAACCAAAATTGTATATATTTTCCCCGACTATGCCAATGCTACAGAGGGTGCCCTGAAGGTCGCTCTAAGAAACTGACCGGCAAAAAGCAACCGGTAACTATTAACTATTTTTATTTATCCTTCTTAGGTTCATCCGCATATAGACCCTGGCGCGAGAGCAGGTGGTCGATATTGGACAACCCCCAAACGACCACAGCCGTTACAACAGCAGTTTGTTTCTGATACTCGGCAATGCTTTTATCATAGGTATCCCTTTCAGTATGCCAGATCTCCTGGTAATTGAAATTGTATCCCTTTGGATCTGCCTCTCCGAAACTTATGCCGGGCACTCCATACATTGTAAAACTTGAATTATCGGTGCCACCTGGTCTTGTCGGACGGGGTCGCGGAGGATCGGTCCTCTTGCTCAGAGTGAATGGAAAGTCAGGATTAATGCTGTTCAGCGGTTCACACACTTTTACAAAGTCGTCGTACATTGCATCGGGTACAGTGATGCTGTTTGCAACAAGCGGTCCACCATCCCGGTTAAAATAATTTGAGATCTTATCCAGCTTTGTTTTATTCCTTTCGACCCAACTTTTCGAACCCCAGAGGCCGAACTCCTCCCCTGCCCAGAGACAGACAATTATTGTTCGTTTTGGCTTACCGCCGGCCGCCATTATAAGACGTGCAGCTTCCATAGCAACTGGCGCTCCCGCACCATCATCAATTGCACCGGTGGCAACATCATAGGCATCGAGATGTCCTCCCATCATCACGTATTCATCCGGATATTTTGTTCCACGGATCATCCCTATTACATTGAAGTATGGTACTGGCCCCGGCTTAAAGAAATTTCTTATATCAAACTCAAGCTGGAAATACCTTCTCTCCTTTGCCATCTGTTCTATTATCCTGTACTGATTTTCATCAAGCTTTATATCAGGAACTGTCGGCAGTGTCTCGAAAGTCAATTTCTCCACATTCTTGCGGTCATAGAGTACTCTTATAGGCACAGGGGAAGACTGGATTATACCAAGGATGCCAGCTTCACGCATCTGCCTGTAGAAAAGTGCCGGCTCCTCCCGGTAAGGGATCTCCTTCTTTTGCTCCTGATCAGGGTTTCTCCTGTTCTCCATCATTATATCGCGGTTCTTCTTGGCAATGGAATCATTTTCTGCAATAACCCTTGCTCTTATCGAATCTCCTTTTACTGACCAGTCGATCGGCCAGCCGGTGTTTGTTCCGGAGATAAGCACCCAGGCTCCCTTCAGGGCGCCTTTCATCCTGTCAAACTCAGCCTGCGTTTTTGGCTCGATAAGAACTTGCCCCCTCTGCACTCCCTTGGTTCCTGAAGTATAGGAAGGTGTCGCAAAATGAAGCACCATGCCATTTTCACTCAGCATCCTTCCGAACCATGGCCCGCGATTGAATCCAACCGGTAATGTTCCTACCGTATCCATCTTTACCTCAATTCCCCATTTCCTGAACTGTGAAGCACACCAGTTGGCTGCATTTATATACGCATCAGAACCGATAAGCCTGCCTCCGAAACGGTTCGTAATAACATCCAGATGATTCATCGCCTGATTATCCGTCTGGCCGATTGCAATGATCGATTTTGTCACCTTATCGTTTTGTGCATTAATTGCTGCTGATCCTGATAAAACCAGCAACATCACCAGGGCATAACTGAATAGTTTCATAGGAATATTTATGTGAATTATGTAATGAGCGGATGGCAAGCTACAAATTTATTAATGAAACATCCTTCACATGGAATGTGTTTTACAGCGACCCTGTTTTTTGATCCCTTTTTATTCCTGTTCATGGATCCCCGGGGGGATGATCCGGTACATTACGGGTGTTACAAGCCTGGCCAGAAGAGTCGAGGTTACCAGCCCTCCGATTATTACCCAGGCCAGCGGTGAATAGAGCGCTGACCTGCTCAAAGCGATCGGAAGCAGACCGCCGATAGCAGTAAATGTCGTCAGAAGCACAGGCAGGAACCTTATCTCACCCGCCTTTATCACGGCCTCGTCAAGTGGGGTTCCCTGTTCGCGCAGCTGGTTTGTAAAATCAACAAGCAATATCGAGTTCTTTATTTCAATCCCGATGAGAGCCACAAAACCTATAGCTGCAGCAAAGGAGAGGGTGTAACCCGTAAAGTAGAGTGTCAGCAATCCCCCGATAATACCTAGAGGAATAACTGACAACACGATTAACGTACTTTTAAAAGTCCTGAATTCAAGAATAAGTATTGCAAAAATACCGAAAATGGCCACCAGGATAGCTGACCCTATACCTCCAAAGCTTTCTCTCCGGCTTTCTATCTCACCAGCAGGAATAAGCTTAAATCCTTCCGGTAGTCTCAGATCTGCAACCTTTCGCAGGATCTTTTTTGTTACTTTGTCTGTATTAAAGCCAGTCATTACAGCTGATGAAACTGTCATTGAACGTTCATTATTATAATGCTGGATAAGGGTCGGAGAGTTTGAAAATTCGACCCTTGCAAGCTGAGACAGAGGGATCTGTGCTCCTGTCAGCGAAGAGACATATATTCTGTCGAAGACCCTGAAATTATCCTGATTTTCTTCCGGTAGCCGAACGTTTATATTGTACTCCTTCCCTTCGGAAGTACGGTATTTGCCGGCCACAATACCTGCAAGCGCCAGCCTTATGGTCTTATCAATTTCCACAGTCGGGATGCCGAACATTCCTGCCTTCTCCTTATTGATCAGCACCCTGATATCTGTGAGGGACTGGTTCAAAGGGTTTTTGACATACCTTGTCCCTTCGGTATTTCTGAAGATATCCTCTATCTTGCCGGTATAGTATTTAATTGAATCAAGGTTATCGCCTACCAGTCTTAGCGCAATTGCGGCATCTATGGGCATTCCGTTTTCAAACTCCGACACATAGATCCTTGCATTCACATAGGTTCCCAGTGTATCTCTCAGCCTGTCGATGAACCCGGCCAGGTCTTTTACAAGCTCCGGTTTGATCTCGCACAGGATCTCGCCAAGAGTTTCCTGCGCACTTTTCTGAAAAGAATTGTAGTAGATCATCGGGTTTCCTTTCCCGATATTCGACATATAGTATTTTACTTCAGGACGTTTTGCAAGTATTGATTCAACAAACTGCACAGCTTTATCAGTCTCATTCAGGTTGCTTCCCCTCGGGGTTTCAACGGTTATGAAAAATTGAGGTAATCCTGCCTTGGGAAACAGGCTGAACCCGATATATTTAATAAGGAAAAGGGAGGAGAAGAAGAAAACGACTGCTATAAGCACCGTCTTCATCCGATTTTCAAGCGACCAGTGCAGGGCCCGCCCGTAAGTGAAATCGATCGCCTTCCGAAGGCCCCTGAGAATAATGTTCCCGCGCGGATCAACATTGTCCCTGAATATCTTGCTTGCTATAAAAGGGATGATGGTAAGGGCTACAAAAAGCGATCCGATGACAATAAATGTGACCGCAGTCGGAAGGGTTCTCATATACTTTCCGGCCATTCCCGGAAGAAACATAAGTGGAAGGAATGCCAGTATGAGCGTGGCTGTACATCCCATTACAGCCAGCCCGATCTGTTTCGTGGCTCTTATAGCTGCTTCAGCCGGTTTGGTTCCTTCCCTGACCCACCTTGAAATATTCTCCACAACCACAATTGAATCATCGACAAGAAGACCCAGGGCTATTACTGCCCCTACTATGCTGAGCTGGTTTATGCTGAAACCCACCAGGTAAAGACCAGTGACACCTATCAGGATCGACAACGGGATTGATATCATAACTATTCCCGATGCCCTGAATCCCAGGGGAAGCAATGTTAAAAGCACGAGCAGGAAAGCAAAAAGGAAGTCTTCTTCGAGCCTGCCAAGCTTATTCTTCACATTCTGTGCCTGGTCGAATCCTCTTTCGAGCCTGATTCCTGATGGCAATTTACTTTCAAACGAATCATATATTCTGTAAATACTGTTACGAACATCATGAATATTTTGTTTCTCCTTCATGTTTGCAATGAGAAAAATAGCCTTTTCACCATTGTATCTGCCGTAATATTTCAGATCTTCATCACCCCAGCTGACATCGGCAATATCCTTCAGATATACTACCTGGCCCGAACCAGCGCTGACCACAGTCCTGTTAACATCTTCAAGACTGGCATAGCTGCCGCTTGTCTTGATATTGAACTTTTTGGATCCGATATCGATGCTTCCCCCCGGGATATTGGCATTTTCACTCTGTATTGCACCAATCACCTGGCTAAGAGTAATATGCAGCTGCGACATCTTGGGCAGGTCGATGGACACCTTCAGTTCCTGCTCTGGGTAAGCCACAGCTTCGGCTTTCATTACACCAGGGAGAGATGATATTTCATCCTTCAGCTCTTCGGCATATTTCCTGAGCTCCGGGTAATCGCCATTCGATGTGACAAGAGCACTCTGCACTATATTTGTGTTCCCGGCCTGGATCTTCAGGGTTTCAAGACTATAAAGATCCTGCGGCAGATCGGCCTTTATGGAATTAAGCTGTCTGAGTATCTCATCATATTTTTTATCAGGATCAGTGTCGGGTGAGAATTCAACAACAATTACGGCAACACCGTCCTTGATCTCCGTTTTAACCCTTTCGATATCATCAAGCTCCTTAATGCTCTTTTCGATCTTGTCGGCCACAAGCCGTTCGATATCAACAGGTGATGTCCCGGGGTAAATTGCTATTATCGGAAAATGCGTAACAGGAAATTCCGGGTCCTCCGACTGCGGGATCTTTAAAAAGGAATATACACCCAGTGCGATAAGCAGCAGAAATACGACTATTGTAAACTGGTAATTCTTAACCGCAAGTTCTGATATTTTCATTTCACAACTTTTACTTTTTCTCCGTCCCTTAAATATGCAGCGCCCTCGGAAACGATCTCTCTGATCCCTGCCGGGGAATCGGTGACAGCTGCCTTATTCCCTGATATGGTAACTATTGTTATTCTGACCTTGCTTACAGTTCCCGAGTCTGAAACTGTAAAAACATATCCGGTCTCTCCGTCAGCCTCGATGATCGATCCGACAGGAATAAGCAGATATGATCCTTTCCCTGATGGAAAAATCTCTGCGGAGGCAACAAAGCCGGTTGCGAACCTGTACCCGTTATCTTTCACCAGAAGTTCGGTATCGTAGGTTCCTGTGGCACTGTTTGCCATCTCTCCGACCTGATCCACAACAGCTGGAAATTTTATTCCCGGCCATGCATCAAAGGTGACAATTGCTGAGTCGCCCGAATTTATTTTAACGACATCGCGGTCGGAAATACCCGTCTTCACTTTCCAGTTCTTACCCGATGTGCCGAAAAGGAACACGGGGTATCCCTGCGATACCAGCTCATTTTCACGTACTAACTGCCTGAGTATAATGCCATTATCAGGAGCGACGATTGTCGAGTGGGCGAGATTGAAATGTGCGATCTCAAGGTTTGAACTGGCCATGCTGACAGCTGTTGTAGCATTCTGAAGCTGTTCAAGAGTTGCGACACTATCAGCGTACAGGTTTTTTACGCGGTTCAAATCCCTGAGTGCTTTTTCGTAACCATTAACTGCAAGACTTACCTGCGCATTTATCTCAGAGAGATTTAAGAAGGCAATGGACTGCCCCTTCTTTACCCTGTCTCCTTCCCTGACAGGTATCCTGGAGACGATCCCGCCGGTCTTGAAAGAGAGTTTCAGCTCCTCGCTTGAAAGTAGTATTCCGCTCGACCTTACAGGAATGCTGACCGATTCGGGAGAGACCTCTATGACTTTCACAAGTGTTGGTCCTGCAATGACTGCCTTAGGCTGGTTGTTACTGCAGCCTGCCGTCAAAATAATCAAGCTAAAAAGGCCCGGATAAATTATTTTCATTGTAAATATCATTTTTAAAATCGTGTTATGGTAATTCATCTGGTTAATAATTTTATACTTTGTGAGCCTTTGTGCCTTACTTTGTCAGCCGAAACTAAAGTGAAGGCTGAGTGCCTCCGTGGCAACTTTTTTCTGCCACTAAGACACCAAGACACAAAGCTTCACAAAGAAAAACTTTTTAGTACCATCCTAATATTTATTTAAAGCTGTTATCTTTTCAAATTCAGCAAAGCTTGAAAGATACCTGAACCTTGAAATTATCAGGTTCTCCTCCGATTGTGTAAGTGTCGTCCTGGCATCGAGATACTCCAGCAGAGAAGCCTGGCCCTGCTCATAACGTTTGTCCACCAGCCGGAATCCTTCCCTGGCATTTGTGAGCGTTGATTCTGCCGCGGCTATTCCTTTCTCTGCAGTTTTAAGCTCATTCAGAGTATTCAGCACCTGCAGTTCGATCTGTTTCTTTGCCTCTTCAAGCTTTGACTCAGCTATCTGTTTGTCGATCTGAGCCTGTTTTACCTTTGCCCTGTTCTGGAAACCCTTGAACAGGTTCCAGCGTAGGATAGCTGAGGCTTCAGCATATTCCGAATCCTTGTTGAATTCATACTGTTCGCCCTGGAATCCATAATCAACTGCAATGAACATATCAGGCAGTTTACCAGCCTGGTTCATTTTAATGTTCAGATCCGTAATATTATTATACTGCTCCAGCTTCTTTATCTCCTCCCTGTTCGACAATGCAGAGTTTTTAAAATCGCCGGTAATGTCAGCTATTTTCGGAAAAGTCAGGGGCTGCCTTATGATCACTGAATCCTCCAGTGGTTTGTTGAGGAGAAAGTTGAAATATGCACATGCCACTATCCTGTCTTTCTCTGCTTCCTGCAGATCCTGGTCGAACTTGCCGAGTTCAGCCTGTGATCTGTAGAGAATATCCCTGGTTATCTTGTCATTCTCAGCAAGTTTTTGATTAACTCTCACATTTTCGGTAAGTAAATTGCGTGTTTCGTGTAACATAGTAACTATTCCGTCTGTCATTGAGAGGTTATAATAGGCTTTCTTTATTTCAGCAACAAGCTCACGCTTGTACTGATTCATATCAGCCTCCTGGTAGCCTGTCATCTCTTTTCTGATTTTGGAGTTGTAATAGATATCCGTATTGAAGACAGGCTGCACCAGGCTGATCTTTGTCTCCTGCTCGGTTGGCCTGAGAAAATTGATCTGGACGTCTTCGACCTGCGGGAATATTGCCTGGTTTAGGATTTTATTGAGAGTTTGATAGACCGGATTAAGAAGCTCTCCTGACGGGAAAGTGACAACCCTGCCGCCATATGCTGCCGTGTATCTTGCATTGAAGCTTAAGTTGGGATAAAATAGAGCCCTTGCTTCCTTAAGCACTTCAATGCTCTTCTCATATTCCGAGTTTTTCTGCTGAAGCGCCAGATTGCTGGTGAGACCGATCTTTATATATTCCTCAAGCACATCCTGACCCTGAAGTAACCCTGGTAATAACGCAATCAATAATGATATGAGAGAACTTATATTTTTCATGCTATCATATTTTTATGCCTTTGCTTCATATTCTCACTGATTGCTTCAAAAAGCCCCCTTACAAGAGCCACATCATCAGGTTTTGCTTTCTCGTAAAGAGTTCCGGCAAATGCAAAAATCTCCTTGTTAAATGATTGCATGCCCGTATATACTATCATCCCTTTATCTGACAGCCTTAGGTTTATCTCCTTCCTGTTGCGTGTGTTTGATCTGATGATCAGATGTTTGCTTACGAGCTTCCTGATGGTCTGGGAAATAGCCCCTTTTGTCACACCCATTATATCGGCGAGCTGGGTTATATTAACGGCCTTGTTCTTTCCGACCGTTGAGATAGTATGGACCTCGGTGAAATAGAGAAGGTCACCTGTGCCATAGTCCTTCGGTTTACGGCTGATAACTGAATAGAGGTTAAGTATTTTAAGGAACTGGTCGATCAGATATTGAAGTTCATTTTCCATAATAAATATTGTTTAGCAACTAAACAAAGTTAAATATAGTTTAGATACTAAACAATATATTAAAGAGTATATTTAGGTTTTATTTGTTCTTTGGCTTCGCCGAGCTCGTCACGCTATCGCGTTCCGCGGTTCTTTGTTCGTCCAAAGAATTATGTTACTTTCTTTTGCATGCTCCAAAAGAAAGTAACCAAAGAAAAAGGCAGCCTCAAATCTTTTTTGGGATTTTCCATTTTTTCGGCTGTCCGCGCAATACAACTCGTCGCCCCGATAAATCGGGTCTCCTCATACAGTATTGCTTGGAGTGCCCTTCGCTTCTCAGCCTCAAAAATGTCAATCTTTTTCCAAAAAAGATTTGGTGGCGTTTTTCGCCTTGCGGCGATTTGGGTTTTAATCCTACTCTTTTTATAAGATAATAGGAATAATATCTTTATTGAGCACCTAATAAGCGCGAAGGGAAACCGGAAATGGTGCGAACTTAGGCTTGAAGCGTAGAGCGGAAAAGGCGACGCGCAACGGGCGAAGCGTAAAGCCTAAGTTGTCATTTCCGGCGCCCTTTCTTTGGTTCTTTCTTTGGACGAACAAAGAAAGAACAAGAAAAGAATAGATAAATAAACTTTCTCTAAACCTTAGGAGGTTCAAATAGATGGGCACGGATTATAAATCCGCGCCAGCAGAGGGATCTTCTTATACAAGCCATTGCGCCTCTGCGCCTTTGAGCCTTTAATTCAGCCTCAGCTTCACCCTTACCGGATTATGATCCGAATTTGCGAAACCAAGGTCAATACACTGGACCGAAAGGGCCTTTACATTCGGTGAAAGAAGGAAAAAATCGATTACAGTAGTAGTGGTTAACGCCTGATCGTATGCGGCAATCACACTTCTGTTGGATGGTGTTTTGCTGTCGAAAACCCACTTCCATTCTGAAGGCATGAAATCTGACGGGATACCCATCTGGTCCTTATTAACCTGGTTATGGGAAAAGTCAGGCTTAAACCCGGAGGGACATTCGTTCCAGTCACCACCTGCAACAACATAATTGCCTTTACTGTATTCAGCGAGAACAAAGTTTTTGAGGTATTCCATCTGTGCTTTCCTTATCTCGCCGGGATCAAATGCCTCATTATGCGTATTTATGATCAATAATTCCTTCCCGTTTTTAAGTGGGTAACGGTTCACCATGAAACATCTGTCGAGCATGAAAAGCTGCTTGGGAAAACTATATGTGCCAGGAAAAGAATATCTTACCGATGATGCAGGAACGTATTTGCTTAAAATGGTTATGCCCGAATTAACACTTCCCATTGGTGAAGTGAAAGGAACAGGTACGAAGAAGACCTTGTAATTTGTGGCAAAAGCGCCCGATGCATACTTTACATGGTCCCTGACAGTAGCGTACTCATCCACTTTATAGCTTCTTTTGCTTTTCCTGTCAATCTCCTGCAAAAAAACAATATCTATGCTGTCGTTTGCCTTAAGAAAAGTCATAACTGCTGAAAGGTTCTTCAAACACTGAAGCTTTGGTGTAAAAACCTTTGTACCTCCATCGTAGAAAAAATCCATCTTGTTGTCGAGTCCGCAATAGCCTATATTCCATGTAAGCAGGGATAAGGCAAGAGAGTCTGACAACTGACCGGGTGAATCATTTACTTCAAGAGTTGTCTTTTCCTGGGGTCTGTAATCAGTTATCACAGCATAGATGATAATACCTGCAAGTCCTGCAGCAATAACGATCACTGCTATCAGCAGCGCTTTTATGATTTTCTTGAGGATCTTCATGGAAATTCTCCTTTATCTGTTAATGATTTGTACAAATATAAACTAATGAAATCAACCTGTCACCTCCATGGCAGATTCCTGGTCCTTTCTTCCCAGAACTTGTTGAAGCTTTCGGTCGGATCCTGACAAAGGTACACTGATGTACCGTATTCACGTGCATTAGTATTGGTTATACCACCGATCTTTGTAATTTTACTGAATAGACTCTTCACATCCTGGCCTGGTTCTCTTTCATTTATATAGACAACGGAAGTTATATCAGGTTCAAAATGATGCGGGTACCAGTATCGGAAGCTTTCACTGAAGCAAACTGCTTCAGGAAGTCCGTATTTTTTCCCGATAATTGTAATCGCTCCTGCGTGCCCGTAATTCTCACCGTAAATGAATGCGGCCTTTTTATCTGCTATCATTTTCCAGGCACTGTCGGCCACCCTTGTAAGCTCTTCCCATCCAATCATATCAGCATAATCCTGGGGCAATGAATGAATTGAATTATCCTCAAATCTTCTGCCTATTACCAGACCGTACCTTTTTTCAAGGTGACTGAAATATTTTACAAGTCCCTCACTTTTATATATCGGTAATCCCATTGGAAGAATTGGTATTGTCAGGATTACCAGTATCGAAATCAAGGCAAGCTTTACCCAAAGGGCCCTGGAAATGCTATCGAAGCAGACAGCCCCTGTCGCAATCAAAAAGGGAAATATACCTATGGTATAATAGCTTTTGCCTCTTAAAAGCATAAGAGAGAAAACTACAAAAAGTGCGACGAACCCTAGAAATCTGAACCTGATCATTTTCTTGCTAATCAGGATATAAAGGATCCCTGCGACGGTCAGAACTGATGCATTTGCCCCCATCAGAAGCTGCTCGGCCAGGAAGCCCACCCTGTCGACATGGACAAGCTGGGTCCTGTTGAGCTCCTCCATATGATTTATGACGGGCAAGCCCTTGGATATCTGCCATATAAGATTCGGGAGAAAGACCAGGAATCCGCACATGAGCCCTATCCAGAAATTCCTTTTCCTGAAAACAGTTCTTAAAGATGTAAAAGGTATGATTAAAAGCAGCCCTGCAAACATTATCCCTATCAGATACTTGTTCAACAGAGAAAAGCCTGCTGTTATCCCAAAGAAAATAAGGTATCTGTCATTTTCTGAATTAACATATCTTATAAGATAGAAAATACAGAGGGTCCAGAAAACAACATCAATATAAACAGGCATGAAGAGTGAGAATGTCCTCAGCGCAAATCCGGCCACTGTGAATCCGGTCACTGACAGCAATTCAGCATAGCGCGAACCGCCCAGCTCTTTTGCGATCCGCGACACCAGGAAGATCATCACTCCGCTCGCCAGTGCCGGTATGATCCTGACAGCGTAAATCGAATATCCGAACAAATTCTGGACCAGCCAGGCGATCCATCCTATCATAGGCGGAACCGTTGCATAACCTGAGGCGGGATGCATTCCAAGAGAGAAATAGAGAAGCTCATCCCGGTGGTATTCCAGGTTTCCTGCCACTGCTATATGAAATGCAATATTAAAAAGGCTTATTATCAGGATCACAGGGTCAAATGATTTCCTAAAAACTTTCAGTGACATAAGCGGTTACAGTTTTAATAATCAATAAAAAATAAAGCTAATAAAAAACAAAATATTGTAAGTCATCAATAAGCCAATATAAAAAGAGGAAAAACGGATATTTTAAAAAACATCCGCATATTGCACTTATCACAATTTTGAAAGATCACGAAAATCATTATTATCTTTGAACCTGTGAAGCGTTTTAAGATCATATCCTCTTCCCTGTCAGTTACACTGCTTACCGCAATTCTTCTTGGAAGCGGGGGAATTACGCTTATTATACATACCTGTGGCATGTCGGGTACTACATCAGTTAACACTATATCTGCACTTCACCCGGATCTTAGATCAGAAGCATGCTGTGGAATGCCGGTGAAAAACCATCAGGAAAACTGCAATTCCGTTTCAGCAAAATGCTGCAGCTATAAGATCGGACAATTATATATTACCAGTTTTGTTCTTTCTGAGACACCTGTATTCACATCTTTTGCCAGTCACCATTTTTCACCTGTTCCGGCCCTGTTGCCCGATGCTGGCTTCATGGCTCACCTGCCGGCTGGTATCTTCGACAAACACGGGGGACGGTTCATAGTTAATTCGAACTGTCAGCTTATATCCTGAAAATCATCCTTTTGTGCTCCGGCAGTGCCGGATTCTGTTTTTCCTGGATCACTCAACTAAATCTTAAGGATGAAAATCAATTATGCTTTAATATTATTACTGGTTGCCCTGCCGTCGGTATCAAAGGGACAGGGAAAACTGGAAGGTCATATTTATGATGCAGCCGATAAAGACCAGCTTGGACTTCCTGGAGCAAATGTATACTGGGCAGGCACATCCGTCGGAACTTCAACAAATACGGCAGGATATTTCATTCTTAAAAGGGTAAGGCAGACAGACAAACTTGTTGTTTCATTCATAGGATACAGAAACGATACGGTCACGGTCGGTAAGGATGAAACCTGGCTGAAACATGGACTGAGCCAGCAGAATGAACTAGGTGAGATCATTGTCTCGGGCAGGGCTGCCGGGACACACCTTAATAAACTGGATCCCATCCTCACTCAGAACATTACGGGGGCAGAGCTGCGCAAGGCTGCCTGTTGCAACCTTTCGGAGAGTTTTGAGACCAATGCATCTGTGGATGTAAATTATACCGATGCCGTAACTGGGGCCAGGCAGATCCAGCTGCTGGGCCTTGCAGGTATTTATACCCAGATCCTTGCTGAGAACATACCTGTAATGTATGGCATGGCTACAGCTTTCGGTCTTAATTATATCCCTGGTCCGTGGATGGAATCCATCCAGGTTTCCAAAGGAACTTCCTCGGTAAGGAACGGTTATGAATCAATCGCCGGACAGCTGAATATTGAATATAAGAAACCCGCGACAAGCGAAAAGCTTTATGTAAACGGGTTAATTAATGATGAAGGAAGGGAGGAAATAAATGCAAATACTTCGGTGGTTCTGAACGACAAGCTCAGTACCATGGTGATGGGTCATGCCGAATTGCAGAACGGTACTAATGACCATAATCACGACGGATTCAGGGACGAACCGGATGTGAAACAATATCATTTTTTAAACCGATGGGACTGGCTCTCGACAAAAGGCGATGTCAGACTCGGGATAGACTACCTCGAGGAACAGCGTGTAGGGGGCCAGGTGACCTACAAACCGCAGGATGCGGATACCTGGACAGACGGATATGGGATCCTTATAAATACAAAAAGGCTCGATGCATTCTCAAAAACAGGCCTGATCTTCCTGAAAGACAGGAGCATGTCGGTGGGTTGGATCAACAATTACTCATGGTATTCCCAGAATTCATTCTATGGTCACCGGGAATACAACGGTACGCAGAATTCATATTATTCCAGCCTTCTTTACCAGTGGAATCCGAACCTCGGAAAACAAACCGTGGATGCTGGTCTGAGCTATAAGCTTGATCATTATGATGAATCGCTCGACTCGGCTATTTATACAAAAAAGGAATCTGTTCCCGGGATATTCTTCCAGTATTCGTATACCGATACCTCGAAGATCACAATTATTGCCGGCATAAGGGCAGATCTGCATAATCTTTACGGAACCCTCATCACTCCAAGAGTACACCTCAGGTATGCAATCACCCCCGGAATAACCTTCAGGGCCTCTGCCGGAAAGGGATACAGATCGGGGGATGTCCTTGCAGAAAACAGCTCCCTTCTTGCCAGCAGCAGGGTTATGGTAATTTCAAATGATCTTAAAATTGAACAGGCAAACAACTATGGGGCAAGTTTAGCCGCCAGGATCCCTGTCGGGAGAAGGGAGGTAAAGCTCACAGCTGAATACTTCAGGACCAGCTTTATCAACCAGATCATAACCGACCTTGACGCCGATGTCCATCAGGTCAGATTTTATAACCTCGATGGAAAATCCTACTCAAATATTTACCAGATTGAGGCTTCCGTTCAGCCTGTCGACGGACTGGATCTACTGGCGGCATGGCGTAGGAATGATGTCAAAATGACAATTGATGGTGTATTGCGTGATAAGCCTCTCATGGGAAAGTACAAAGGACTGTTCACCGCTTCATACCTCACAAGGCTTCGCAAATGGCAGTTCGACTACATATTACAGTTAAATGGCCCCGGAAGAGTACCCTCAACTGCTTCCAACCCCTTGCAGTACCAGCGTGATGATTTCTTTAAAGCGTTCTTAATAATGAATACACAGGTTACAAGATTCTTCAAGAAATTCCAGCTTTATGCCGGAGTGGAAAACCTGCTTGATTTCACCCAGAAAAATCCGATAATATCTCCCGAGGATCCTTTCAGCAACTATTTCGATTCAGGACTTATCTGGGGACCAGTAATGGGAAGAAAGATCTACTGTGGATTCAGATTTGTAATTAACCGCGAGAAAAAATAGAATTTATTAATAAACTCTTAAAATATTAAGTATGAAACTGTTCCGGAAAGCTTTACTTACATTTATCCTGGCCGCTGTGCCCGTTTTCATCAACGCACAGGATAATAACAAAAAATTACAGAAAGTAACATTTCGCACTTCAATTGACTGCCAGAATTGCGTGAATAACATAATGAATAATCTACCCAGGGAAAAAGGAGTTAAAGATGTGAAATGCGATCTTAAAACAAAAGAGGTAACTGTGAAGTACCAGCTGGACAAGACAAATACCGCGACACTTCAGAAAGAAATCGAGAAGCTCGGTTATACCGCAAAACCAGCAGAAAAAGCCGATACCGTCACAAATAAAGAAAAATAGTTATTCCATCCCGGAGAGGTTTCTTATAACTACTGAAGCACAGGCGATCCCAAAGGCTGCCGGCATATATGATATCGTGCCGACAATCGATTTTTTATTCTGCTCACCATCGGTTTCAATTACCCTGTATTTATCGACCGTTTCAGGTGAGTAGACTGCAGCAAACCCATCACGGATGCCCAGCCTGTGAAGCCGCTTTCTAAGAATTCTGGCCAGGGTGCAGTCGGTTGTTTCCGAGATATCTGATATTCTGACTGCTGTCGGATCAAACTTGCCACCTGCTCCCATCGAGCTGACAACCCTGTATTTCAGTTTCAGGCTGTGATATATCAGGAAGACCTTGGGTGAAAGCGTATCAATTGCATCAACAACATGATCAAAACCTGCTTCCAGGATCCCGATCATCCTGTCATCCTTTATATATTCAGGAATGACAGTCAGGTTCAGATCAGGATTTATATCCCTCAGCCTTGCTGCCATAACTTCTGCCTTACCCATCCCTTCTGTACTTATCAGGGCCGGAAGCTGCCTGTTACGGTTTGAAGGATGAATTGTGTCACCATCAACAATAGTCATATTCATTACCCCCGCCCTGCAGATCATCTCAGCAGCATAGGCACCAACACCTCCCATTCCTACCACAAGCACTTTAGAAGCCTGAAGCTTTTCAAGCCTCTCCTTCCCAAGGCAAAGTTCCGTACGTGATAACCACTCAGTCATAAAAATCAGGTATTCCTCTCTGTGTCCCTCTGTAACGCCTCTGTGTCTCTCTGTGAAAGTTCTTATCTTGGTCACACAGAGTGTCACTAAGAACCACAGAGGGCCACAGAGTTAAGTTATAAATAGTTCTATGAAATTTTTATAGATCCGCTCTTTAAGATCTTCCACCTCCACCCCGAGGTCTGATGATACTTTTTCATAGATATCACTTATTTTCGCCCAGCTGCCGTCAGTCTCAAGAAATATCCTCTCAGGCGGAATGTTTCTCACCAGATCAGCCGATTCCGGTCGGATTATGAAATCGAACCAGAATGAAATATACATCCCTTTTGATACAAGCTGAAGAGCCAGTTCCTTCTTTCCCCTGAATCCATGGATGATCCATGGTTTTGAAGGCATCATCCTTTTATGAACTGCAAGCAGTTCATCCCATGACCGGACACAATGAATAAAAACCGGCTTTGATACTTCCCCCGAGACAGCAACCTGTTCCTCGAGGGCTTTTTTCTGGAGATCGTGATCAGGTCCCTTCAGCCTGTCAAAACCTGCTTCACCAATTGCAATTATGTTATTGTGATCAGCATACGTTCGTACCTTTTCGATCTGTTCGTTATATGTATCAGATGTCAGATGCCATGGATGTATTCCGATTGTATAGGCGCTACCCTTAATGAAATCGGGCACTCTCTGCTCATGAGCCATGAGATTCTCGATAGAAAAATGTCCTGGGGAAGATCTTCCTTCATGATTATGAATGTCGATATAATCACCTTTCGATGGGAGGTTCATGGCATATTATTTTCCGATCGTAGAAAGTCCCCTTTCGATCCTTGTGATCGTATTTTCCTTTCCCAGCCAGCCAATTATGTCGAAAATATGAGGTCCTCTTGAAGCGCCGACCACCACAAGACGCAAAGCATTCATTATATTGCCCGTATTATAGCTTTTTTCTGAGATCCATGCTTTGACCACTGCTTCAGTAACAGATGCTGTAAAATCCTCAATTCCACTAAGAACATCCCTGAGCTCCCCAAGCATAACAGGGGTCTCCTCTTTCCACCTTTTTTTTATTACCTCCTGGTCATAATTTTCCGGGGCAATGAAAAAGAAATCCGTCTCAGCCCACAGATCTTGCACAAAACTTACTCTTTCCTTTACTAACCCGATCAGTACTTCAAGTTCAGAAATGTCGTAATGAAAACCCTTTGCTCTCAGATTTTCCCTGAACTGCATTGCAAGCTCTGTATTTGATCTCTTCAGAAGGTACTGATGATTGAACCATCTGGCTTTTTCCGGATCAAATCTTGAACCTGCTTTGTGCACTCTCTCTATTGAGAATGATTCAATAAGTTCCTCCATGGTAAAAATCTCCTGTTCTGTTCCCGGGTTCCAGCCAAGAAGAGCAAGCATATTAATAAATGCTTCAGGGTAATAGCCGTCTTCCCTATATCCCCTGGCGGTCTCGCCATAAGGCCAGTAGAGAGGGAAAACCGGAAATCCCATCTTGTCGCCGTCGCGCTTGCTCAGCTTCCCTTTCCCGTCAGGCTTCATGAGCAGAGGGAGGTGGGCAAATTCGGGACTCTTCCAACCGAAGGATCTGTACATCATGTAATGAAGTGGAAGCGAAGGAAGCCATTCCTCGCCACGTATTACATGGGTTATCTCCATAAGATGATCGTCAACAATATGCGCCAGGTGATAAGTGGGCATACCATCTGATTTGAAAAGAACCTTATCATCAAGAGTCGAAGAATTGACAACTATATGTCCCCTTACCATATCATCAAAACTGACATCTTCATTTACAGGCATGCGGTACCTTATCACGTAGGGTTCACCAGCCAACAGTCTGGCTTTCCACTCCTCCTCAGGAAGTGAAATAGAATTAATAAGACTATTCCTTACGCTTCCATTATATATAAAGGTATCCCCTCTTTTTTCATATGACATCCTTAGCTGTTCAAGATCGCCCGGAGTGTCGAAAGCATAATAGGCATCACCTTTACCGACAAGCATTTCGGCATACTGCCTGAAAATCTCCTTCTTGTCGCTCTGCCTGTAGGGACCATAAGCCCCCCCCTCCCTGATACCTTCATCGACTTTAATCCCGCACCATTCCAGCGATTCCATGATGTACTCCTCTGCTCCTTCTACAAAGCGGGCCTGATCAGTATCCTCGATCCTTAGAATAAACGTACCTCCGTGCTTCCTGGCAAAGAGGTAATTATAAAGCGCGGTCCTCACGCCCCCTATATGCAGGGGTCCTGTAGGACTTGGGGCAAACCTTACTCTGACCATTTTTTATATTTTAATCTTATAGCAAAGATAATTAAAGGGTCCCAGATATTTTAACCACCACAAAAATCACTGTTTGAACTGCAGAATTATATTAAATTAGCCGACGAAAAGCTAGAAGACCGAAGACCGAAGAGTTTCTTTTCTTCCGACTTCGGACTCCCGACTCCGGACTTCCGACTTTTCATATCTTTTAAAAATACTATCAGATGAAAAAAATGAAAGCTCTTGTCAAAGCCAAACCCGAAAAGGGGTTATGGATGCAGGAGAAGCCTGTTCCAGAACCCGGGCTGAATGATGTGATAATCAAGGTGAAAAAATCTGCAATCTGCGGAACGGACCTGCATATCTATGAATGGGACCCATGGTCGCAGAAAACGATAAGGACACCGATGATAATAGGGCATGAATACATGGGTTATATCGACAGAATGGGTGCAGGTGTTACCAATCTGAAGGTTGGCGACAGGGTTACAGGAGAGGGTCATCTTGCATGCGGTCACTGCCGTAACTGCCGGAGGGGTAAGGAGCATGTATGCGAAAACACGGTAGGAATAGGAGTGAATATTGATGGTTCATTTGCAGAATATGTCAGGGTTCCCTCCAGCAATGTCATCCCGCTTGACCACAGGATCCCCGACGAATGGGCTGCAATAATGGATCCCTTTGGAAATGCCACACATACGGCCCTGTCGTTCCCGCTTCTCGGCGAGGACGTACTGGTGACCGGATCGGGGCTGATCGGCAGCATGGCCGTGGCAATAGCAAAATATGCAGGTGCCAGGTTTATTGTTGCAAGCGATCTTAGCGATTACAGGCTTGAGATCGCAAAAAAAATGGGAGCTACACTTACGGTTAATCCGGCAAAGGGAGAAAAAATTGCTGATGCCGTTAAGAAACTCGGGATGCGTGGATTTGATGTCGGCCTTGAAATGTCGGGCTCCCCGAAGGCCTTCATTGAAATGATCGCCAGTATGTATAACGGATCGAGTATCGCCCTTCTCGGGATACTGCCATCAAATTTCGAGGTCCCATGGAGCGACATTATCTTCAGGGCCATTACGCTTAAAGGAATTTATGGCCGCGAGATGTGGGAGACGTGGTACAAAATGGAGATGATGATAATCGGAGGCATTGACCTCAACCCCGTGATAACTCACCGTTTTCATATCGATGATTTCCAGAAAGGATTTGATGCGATGGAAAGCGGTAACTGCGGAAAGGTTATCCTTAACTGGGACTGAAAACCTGATTTTAATTTTAATATCTGTTCAGAGAAAAATCGTCTGATTTTGCTGACGTTCTGATAAATTTGGTTTATCTTGGCATTAACCATCAATTAGTTAATACCTTCTGCTTATGTCGAATATCATTTCGTATTATCAAAGGATAGTTGATTTTAATTGGTCACTTTCAGAAAAGGAGCTTGAGTACAATAATGGTGATGTAATTAACATTGGCTGGTATTGTTCCGATAGAATATGTCAAAAGGGGAAAGCTGATAAAACAGCCCTTCTTTATGAAGCATACGGAAATATTGAAAAAAGTTATACTTTTAATGATATTCGCCTTGCTGGAAATACAATCGGGTCTTTTTTGCGCAGTATTGGGATTAATGACGGTGATAGGGTATGTCTTTTCATGGACAAAATTCCTGAGCTTTACTTTTCCTTCCTGGGAATTCTCAAGATCGGCGCGATTGTACAGCCTTTATTTTCAGCATTTGGTAACGAATCACTTTTTGTTAGGCTAGAAAACGCATCAACCAGAGCGATTATAACTCAGAGGAAACATCTGCAAAAGGTTAGAAATATCCTCGACAGGCTCCCCAACCTGGAATTCATAATAATTGTTGACCACAACAAAGCAAAACCACTTGGAAGCAGGGAGTTATCATTCAACCTCGATGACGCAATACCAGTCGAAAATATTGAGATCTTTCCAACAAAAGCGGAATCTCCCTCGGTTTTGCATTATACCTCGGGAACCACAGGTCAGCCAAAAGGCGTAAAGCATGTACATTATTCTCTTATTTCTCAATACCTTACGACAAAGTGGGTTCTAGATCTCCAGGATGATGACATCTATTGGTGCACTGCAGACCCGGGTTGGGTTACAGGTACTTCTTACGGTATTATTGGACCATGGAGCCTTGGAATAACTCAATGTGTGCTCGACATTGGCTTCTCTGCACAAACCTGGTACAAGTTCATTGAAAAGCACAGGATTTCAATGTGGTACTCTGCTCCAACGGCTATCAGGTCCCTGATGAAAGCCGGTGATGAGATCATCAAAAATTTCGATCTGTCAAGCCTCAGGCATCTTGCAAGTGTGGGAGAACCATTGAATTCCGAAGCAGTAATATGGTCAGAAAAAGTATTTGGGAAACCATTCCTTGACACATTCTGGCAAACCGAAACAGGTTCGATTATGATCACAAATTTCCCAGGCATGAAAGTCAAACCAGGATCGATGGGAAAACCATTTCCTGGAATTATTGCTACAATCCTCGATCCAAAAACATATGAACAGGTGAATGACCCGAATAAAGTTGGTTTAATAGCATTCAAACCAGATTGGCCATCAATGATGAGAAATTATTGGAATAATGACGAAAAATACAGAGAGAAATTTATTAATGGATGGTACCTGTCAGGCGACAGGGCAACCATCGATAATGATGGATACTTCTGGTTTATAGGAAGAGATGATGATGTCATTAATACCGGGGGGCACCTTGTCAGTCCATTTGAGGTCGAATCTGCACTGCTTGAACATCCGGCAGTTGGGGAATCGGCCGTAGTTGCAAAACCGGACGAAATAAATATGGAGGTAGTCAAGGCTTTCATTACCCTGAAACCTGGATTCGAACCAAATCCTGATCTTGAACTTGAAATAATGAATTTCATCAGGAAAAAACTCTCTCCCCTTGCCATGCCACAAGAGATTGAATATATGGATAAGCTTCCAAAAACAAGGAGTGGGAAAATAATGAGAAGACTACTGCATGCAAAGGAATGGCATGAGGAAACAGGTGATATCTCAACGCTTGAAAACGATTAATTCATCTAAATATCATTTATTTATAACCAATAACTAATGTTATGGAAGACATAAAAGATCTAGTTCTTAATTATGTAAAAAAGGAATATCTTGAAGACGAGGATGAAGATATTACATATGACACTCCATTAATTTCAAGCGGTTATGTTGATTCCTTCTCAATGGTCTCCCTTCTGGTTTTTCTTGAGAATAAATTCAAAATCAAGATCCCACCGGAAAAAGCGACACCTGAAGCTTTTGATACTGTAAACAGTATCGTCACACTGATAAATGAATACCTGAAGTAGCTAATCATTATGCCCTGATCTTTCAAATTAGTATTGTTTGTTCTTCCTGAAAATGAATATTCCCTGATCATTTTAATCTTTAAACATTACCAACCATGAGTTACAGTGATAAGGTCAGAAATCTTTACCAGGCTCAGCTTGGAGAGATCCGTAATGCGGGAATCTATAAAGAGGAGAGGTTCATTCACTCTTCGCAGTCCGCAGATATCGAAGTCGAATTTCCAGAAGGTTCAGACATTAAGAAAGTAATAAATATGTGTGCAAATAATTACCTGGGTTTGTCAAGCCATCCCGAGGTGATTAAAGCTGCACACGAAGGACTTGAAAAGAGAGGTTATGGGATGTCATCTGTCAGGTTCATTTGCGGTACACAGGATATTCACAGGGCTCTTGAGAATAAGGTTACCGAATTTCTCGGGACTGAAGATACCATCCTTTTCCCTTCCTGCATGGATGCCAATGCAGGAGTATTCGAGGCAATACTCACAAGTGAAGATATAATGATATCCGACAGACTGGTCCATGCATCAATAATAGATGGAATGAGGTTGTGCAGTGCCCAGCATGATACTTTCAAACATTCCAACATGGAGCACCTTGAAGAGAAACTTCAGCTTCATTCTGATAAAAGAATCAAGCTCGTGATAACCGATGGTGTTTTTTCAATGGACGGAGACATTGCAAAACTTGACGATATGGTCAAGCTATGTGAGAAATATGATGCAATGATACTGATCGACGATTCTCATGCCACAGGATTTATTGGTAAAACTGGCAGGGGAACTCATGAATATTGTAATGTAATAGGGAAAGTCGATATAATTACAACAACATTTGGTAAAGCACTTGGAGGAGCATCAGGTGGTTGTGTTTCAGGAAGAAAAGAGATTGTCGCCTTATGCAGACAGAGAGCACGCCCTTATCTTTTCTCTAATACTATTGCACCCGTAATAGTATCAGGTGTTCTCAGAGTTTTTGATATCCTTTTGTCCAGCACTGAACGTCGTGATAAACTTGAAAAGAATGCAGCTTTCTGGAGGAAAGGATTGACTGAGGCAGGATTTATAATCAAAGAGGGAGATAGTCCGATTGTTCCTGTGATGCTCTTTAATGCTAAATTGTCTCAGGACTTCTCAAAAGATCTATACAACGAAGGTATTTATGCAATAGGCTTCTTCTTTCCGGTAGTACCAAACGGACAGGCAAGAATAAGGACCCAGATCTCTGCCGCACATGAGGTCCACCATCTTGAAAAAGCACTTTCAGCATTTATCAGGGTTGGCAAAAAGTATGGTATCCTTGGCCTCACAAAAGAGCAGATTGTTACCAAATATGGACTTTAATTGTCACTTCGTTTTCATCTGATTTTTTAAGTATGATGATTATCATCATAATATATTCATTGTAAAATCTCATCTTTGCAACCGATTTTCAATGAATAAAAAATCAAATGTATTCAACTTATCAGAAATATCTTCAGCGCCAGCTCAACGACATAAAAGAAGCCGGTCTTTATAAGGATGAACGAGTAATTATTTCACCCCAGGGTGCCGAAATAGAACTGGCCGACGGCAGCAAGGTCCTTAACTTTTGTGCCAATAACTACCTTGGCCTGTCATCAGACAAAAGACTGATTGAGGCTGCAAAAAAGAGTCTTGATGATCATGGATATGGCATGTCATCTGTTCGTTTCATCTGCGGCACCACAGATCTTCATAAGGAACTTGAGAGAAAAATAGCTCAATTCTTCGGTACTGAAGACACCATCCTCTATGCCGCATGCTTTGATGCCAATGGTGGCGTGTTCGAACCCCTCCTCACCAGCGAGGATGCTATTATTTCAGATTCCCTCAATCATGCTTCAATCATCGATGGAGTACGTCTTTGTAAGGCACAACGTTACAGGTACGAGAATGCAGATATGGAAGACCTGGAGAATCAACTCCAGCTTGCACAGGAGAAACGCTTCAGGCTGATTGTGACCGATGGCGTCTTCTCTATGGACGGAAATGTAACACCGCTCGACAGGATAGCACAGCTGGCGGAAAAATACGATGCTATGGTGATGGTTGATGAATCGCATTCCGCAGGAGTTGTCGGGAGGACGGGCCGTGGAGTTACTGAACTGTACAACCTGAAGGGGAAGATCGAGATCATAACCGGGACTCTTGGTAAAGCTTTCGGCGGTGCCATTGGTGGATTTACGACCGGGAAAAAAGAGATAATCGGTATCCTCCGACAGAGATCGCGTCCATATCTGTTTTCAAACTCTATTCCGCCGCTTGTAGCAGCCGCCGGAATAAAGATGGTTGAAATGATGACCGAAACCAATGAACTTCAGGACAGGCTACATGCCAATTCGGAGTATTTCATAAAAGGGATGACCGGTGCTGGTTTTGATATTAAGCCTACCAGGTCTGCAATATGTGCCGTAATGCTTTATGATGCAAAATTATCGCAGGATTTTGCTGCCCGGCTCCTCAAGGAAGGAATATATGTGATCGGTTTCTATTACCCGGTGGTCCCGAAGAATGAAGCCAGGATAAGGGTTCAGCTCTCAGCTGCTCATACCAGGGAGCATCTCGATAAGGCGATAAAGGCATTTATCATGATCGGAAAGCAGCTGAAGGTAATTCAATGAATATGGGAGATCTTAAACAGGCTGATGAAGTCTGCACTTTGTCAAACTGATTGCCAGAATGAACAGATATCTCTTTGAAATTTACAGGGTTGTGGTCCCCAAGCCCATAAGGACAAAGATCCTTAAGAAGAGTCTTCGAAAGAAGATCCTTGAATATTTCAGCAACCTGCCGGAAGGTGCTGTAAGCGAGGAACACCATGAGGTGCTTGAATATCTTGCAAAGAATCCCCTTTCCATTTTTCCCTATCCTTTTGAACATCTTTACAAGCCATCAGATATTGAAGTATCAGCGGATTATGTTCTTGGGATGCATTGGGTGATGCTCGATGGTAAAAGACTGTACTTCAAGAAACGCTGGAGTGAGGCCAGGATAAGAAGAGGTTTTTCTGACCTTCTCCGCGAGCAGGATCCAAAGAGCCCGCACAGGTATCTTACTTCGCAATTTGAAGTTACTGAAAATGATGTTATTGCTGATATCGGGGCTGCCGAAGGCAATTTTTCCCTTTCTGTTATCGAAAGGGTAAAGAAGGCTTTCATCTTCGAGTACAACAAGGATTGGGCCAGGGCGCTCAGAGCCACATTTGCTCCTTACGGAGAAAAGGCAGAGATAATTAACAAGATGGTTTCGGGTTCTGATGAAAATTCAGGAATAAGACTTGATACCTTTCTTAAAGAGAGGAAGGAGATTACTTTTCTGAAGATTGACGTCGACGGGGCCGAACAGGAGGTTCTCAGCAGCTGCATGGAGATCCTGAGGAGCAGTCGTCCGCTAAAGATCGCTCTCTGCACCTACCATAAGGCAAATGATGAAAAGGATTTCACAAAGCTGCTTCGCGAATGCGGGTTCGAGGTTATGCAATCAGCGGGATACATGATCCCGTTCTACGACAAGAAGATCAAAGCTCCCTTTCTCCGCCGTGGATTAATCAGGGCCTGGAAATAAATTTAATACCTAACCACCCCGTCCCCTGACTTTAAACGTCAGGGGCCACCCCTCCTTTGGCAAAGGAGGGGAAAGTTTAACTTATTAAACGTCTCATTTCTCCTCCCTAACTGATTTGGCCAACCACCCCGTCCCCTGACCTTAAATGTCAGGGGCCACCCCTCCTTTGCTAAAGGAGGGGAAAGTTATATTTAATAAACTCTTTATTTCTCCTCCTTTTCAAAGGAGGAGTACCCCGACCGAAGCGTCGGGGGGAGGTGGTTAGCCTATCATAATCACTACCCACATTTTGATGAACCGCAATCCTTGCAAATAAGGCAACCTTCTTCATATACGAGGTTTTCTGATCCGCACTCACCGCATCTCCCTTTGGCTTTTGTACCGTTCGGGATATATTTCTTTAATGCTCTTTCGACCCCGTTCTTCCAGTTGTTTATTGTCTCACTATCGAGCTTGAGGGACTGGATCAGGTTCACCACATCGGCAATAGGCATCTCATATCGAAGAACGCCTGAGATCAGCTTGGCATAATTCCAGAATTCAGGCTTGAACATATGCGACAGACCGCCCATTGTATTTTTGTATCCGTATTTGTCGGTGTACTGAAAGTCGTACCTTGTATTTCCTTCATCATCCTTATTCTTGATGATCTTTCCCTTTACGATAGTTTTTGGGATCGGGAAGATCTCCTCGTCGGCAAGACCTGTGAATATCTCATAAGGCCTGCTGTCTTTAAGTCCGACGAAGGCTATCCATTTCTCCTCGTTATTGTTGAACCTGATAATGTCGCAATCAAGTACTTTAGGTCTTTTTGGCCTTTCGACATGCGTATCCTGCTTACTGTTTGAAGCGATCAGGACACCGTTTCTTGATCCGTCGCGGTAGACCGTTGCTCCTTTACATCCCGATTTCCAGGCGGTCATGTAAAGTTCGCTTACCAGGTCTTCCTTCACCTCTGATGGAAGGTTTATAGTTACGCTTATTGAGTGGTCGACCCATTTCTGAATGGCTCCCTGCATTCTGACCTTGGCAAGCCAGTCGACATCATTTGCTGTTGCTTTGTAATATGGCGATTTGGCTATTATGCCTTCGATCTCAGAATCGCCCATGCGGGTGACCTCATCGGGGTCATAATTATTCAGCTTGAGCCAGTCGACAAATTTATGATGGAACACGTTATATTCTTCCCAGGCATCTCCTACCTCATCCATAAATGAGACCCTTGTATCTTTATCGTTGGGGTTCACCTTTCTTCTTCTCTTATAGAAAGTTGAAAAGATCGGTTCAATCCCTGAAGTTGTCTGGGTCATCAAGCTCGTTGTTCCTGTAGGTGCGATGGTAAGCAGTGCGATATTCCTCCGTCCGTATTTTGCCATGTTATTATACATCACAGGGTCGGCTTCCTTAAGTCTCAGAATAAATGGATTTTCCTTTTCCCTTTCGGTATTGTATATTTTGAACGGACCTCTCTCCTTTGCCAGGTAGGTGGATGATTTGTAAGCTTCAAGCGCCAGCGTTTTATGGACCTCAACGGAGAAGTCGATCGCGTCATCGCTCCCATATCTCAGTCCGAGTGCGGCAAGCATATCACCTTCAGCGGTTATTCCTATCCCGGTTCTTCTTCCTTCCTCGGATTTAGTCTTTATGTTTTGCCAGAGGTTTTTTTCGACCAGCTTCAGCTCTTCAGATTCGGGGTCGGATTCGATCTTGCCAATGATGGCATCTATTTTTTCCATCTCCAGGTCGATGATGTCATCCATCATTCTCTGTGCCAGTCCGACATGCTCCTTGAACAGGTCGAAGTCGAACCTGGCTTCTTTGGTAAAAGGCTCAGTAACGTATGCAAAAAGATTTATTGCAAGAAGCCTGCAGCTGTCGTAAGGACAAAGCGGTATTTCTCCGCACGGGTTTGTAGAGACGGTTCTGTAGCCAAGGTCGGCATAGCAATCAGGGACACTCTCCCTGATGATTGTATCCCAGAACAGGACACCCGGCTCTGCCGATTTCCATGCATTCTGAATGATCTTATTCCATAACTGTAAGGCATCAATATCCTTTGAAAATTTTGGATTGTCGGAATTTATAGGGTACTGCTGCCTGAATGTTTTTTTCTCTTCAACTGCACGCATGAACTCATCGGTAAGCTTAACCGAGACGTTTGCTCCGGTCACCTTTCCGCTTTCAAGTTTTGCATCGATGAATTTCGAAGCATCAGGGTGCTTTACTGATATTGAAAGCATGAGGGCTCCCCTCCTGCCATCCTGCGCCACTTCGCGGGTGGAGTTGGAATATCTTTCCATGAACGGGACGACACCGGTCGAAGTAAGGGCGCTGTTGAGTACAGGCGTTCCTTTTGGCCTGATGTGCGACAGGTCATGACCCACGCCTCCCCTTCTTTTCATCAGCTGTACCTGCTCCTGGTCGATCTTCATTATCCCGCCATAGGAGTCAGAATCCCCATCGTTTCCTATAACAAAGCAGTTTGAAAGTGAAGCTATCTGGTAGTCATTTCCGATCCCTGTCATTGGTCCGCCCTGGGGGACAATGTATTTGAAATCTTTCAAAACATTGTATATAAGCTCCTCAGGAAGAGGGTTCTTATACTTAACCTCAACCCTGTGGATCTCCCTTGCTATCCTCCTGTGCATATCGTCGGGCGTCTTTTCATAAAGGTTCCCGAACGAGTCCTTCAGAGCATATTTGTTAGCCCATACTCTCGCTGCAAGCTCATCGCCATTAAAGTAAAGACAACTTGCTTCAAAGGCCTCGTCATGAGAATAGACCTCTTTATTACTCGCCTTTCCCGCTTTGCCGGTCTTTTTCACTTCCACATTTTTTTCTATTGCCTGTTGTCCCTTTTCTTTTTCAGGATTATCTGCAGAGACGACTGATTCCCGGACAAAAAGTTCCTCCATAATATAATAAAAAATTCGTTACACGCTGATCCTAATGAGATTAAATTGCCACTGATTTTAAAAGCGGATAGATGCTAAATTAGGTAAGCATTAAACTTTCTGCAAGACAAAATTTTTAAGTTTATTAACATTTGCTTGAATAGTTATTAACTGTAAATATTCCATTCTGATATTCAGACTTTTGATGTAGTATTTGAATTAAATTAAATGGTAAGATTCTGAATTTCTTTACGTTAATTAATTAACACGAAAGTTCTTAAAATGTTCTGGTGATTTTTTCCCGGCAAATAATTCTATTAAGATTCAATATCTCCAATTAAGAATGAGAAATCCCTTCAGCTGAAAAAATTCTGTGGTTCACAGGGTTTCACTGATGAATCATTTGTTACTGAGGATCTGCCCGAAATTTTTATGGCTGATTTATGATCGCATCAACAATTCTTCCACTTACTCCTTTGTTGGCTGCAATGTAGCCTTTTGCCGTCAGGGCAGCAGATTCATAGAGATCATTATCCGATAAAAGCTTTTCTATGATGGCATAAAACTCCTCCCGGCTTTTAAAGGTGAATGCTCCTCCAAGTGCAATAAGCTCCACAGCTTCCCTGAATTTTTTATAATCGGGCCCGAACATAACAGGAATTCCCCAGCAGGCAGGTTCAAGAATATTGTGTATGCCCTTGCCAAAACCTCCGCCGACCTCAGCAATGAATGCATATCTGTAAGCTGACGAAAGCATCCCAATATTGTCGATTATCATAACCCGGGCACCTGCAAGATCTGCCCCATCGTCCGAGTACCTTACGGTTTTGACTTTCAGAAGTGATTCCAGTCGCCTTATATTGGAAGGATCTATTTCGTGAGGAGCGAAAATCCATTTCATCCTGCCAGGATCTTCGTTTATATATCCTGTAATGATCTCTTCATCGGCCTGCCAGCTGCTTCCGGCCAGGAAAATCTTTTCATCACCAGCGAACTTCTCTATCGCCGGGATCATCCTTGCCGATTCTGCGATCTGGTCAACTCTGTCAAATCTTGTATCGCCTGTTACCAGTACATTCCCGATACCTATTGACAAAAGCAGATCGCATGAGCTTTTATCCTGAACGAAAATAATCGTGAATTTCATTAGCTGCTTCCTGAAGAATCCCCCGTACCATCTGAAAAAATACTGACCGGGCCTGAATATTGCCGACACCAGGTAAAGGGGAATTTCCCTTTTATGAATAGCCGTTATATAGTTGTTCCAGAATTCGTACTTTATGAAAATGACAATACCCGGACGGATAATATCAATAAAGCGGGAGACATTCCACGGAGTATCCGCGGGAAGATAACATATATGATCAGCCACAGGCCAGTCCTTCATAATCTCGTATCCTGACGGGGAGAAAAAAGTCACAATGATCCTGCGTTCAGGATGCCTTTCCTTAAGTATCTCAATTACAGGCCTTCCCTGTTCAAATTCTCCAAGAGATGCACAGTGGACCCATATCGATCTGCCGTCAGCCATCAGTTTTTCTTTCAGCTTCTTTTCCCAGCCTTTCCTGCCATTCACCCATTGACGTGCCTTGTCGTTAAATGGCGATACAATATGTATCATCCAGGTATACAGTGAAATAATAATTGTATAAACTATGCTCATATAATTCTTTTCCCTTGGTCAAAGGTAATAAAAGGTAAAGAATCATAAGTTCCGATAGAATTATCTTTGTGTTGAATAACTGTTACATTTTATTGTCTGCTGAATCAATAATCTTTTAATTTTGTGTCTTGACAAGCCAGGAAAGATGGTAAGACTCATTGCTCTTATTATTTCAATAGTTCTTCAGATAATAGCTGCAGTCATTGCCCTGCGGTTCATGAAGCTTACCAAATACAGGCTGTCATGGATCCTACTTTCTCTCTCTTTCGTTTTTATGGCCATCCGTAAGATCATTCAGCTATATGAGTTCTTCCGCGGTACTCCATCCTTCACATGGCAAATGATCGATGACTGGATCGGGGTGATGGAAACATTTCTGATAATAACAGGGGTAATTCTTATCAGGGAGATATTCTATTCATTGAAGAGGGCCGAGATCGACAGGACAAAAACTGAGAGAAGGGTACTGAATGCCATTATCAATACAGAGGAAAATGAGAAGAAACGGTTTGCCAAGGACCTGCACGACGGACTGGGGCCGCTCCTTTCAACGGTAAAAATGTCGCTTTCCGCACTCACAGGTAAGATCAGGGACCAGGCCGGAATTGATATACTCCAGAATACGAACCATATTGTCAATGAAGCCATAAGCACTATCAAGGAGGTCTCCAATAACCTCAGCCCGCATGTTCTGTCAAACTTTGGACTGTTGAGCGCCATAAGCGCCTTTTCCGCCAAGATAAACCAGACAAAGGCGCTTGAGATCGATTTCAAGTCGAACATGGAGGGACAGAGACTTGAAAATGACAAGGAGGTTATTATTTACAGGGCTGTCTGTGAGCTTATAAATAATTCCATTCTCCATTCAGGTGGCTCACATATCGATATTGAGCTTCACCGGCATGAAAAATTTGTTACCTTGCAGTTCTCCGATAACGGGAGAGGATTCGATACCTCAAAGCTTGAAACGGAGGACAATAAAGGGATGGGCATCTCAAATATAGAAACAAGGGTCAAGTCAATTGACGGAGTCTTTATTCTTGAAAGCAATCCCGGTAAAGGGACAAGCGCCCTTATTAAAATTATGGTTTAAGAATCTGAGCGATGGAAAAGACCAGAATAATTCTTGCAGACGATCATCAGCTGTTCAGGAACGGTTTGAAAATGCTGCTGGAGACACTGCCTGAGTTCGAAATAGCAGGGGAGGCATCGAATGGCATTGAATTTCTCGATCTGCTGAAGGAGTGCAATGCAGAAATAGCCCTTATGGATATCAATATGCCGGAAATGGACGGAGTGGAGGCAACGCGAAAAGGGATTAAAGCCTGTCCATCGCTTTCCGTGATCGCCCTGTCGATGTATGGCGAAGAGGAGTACTACTATAAAATGGTGGATGCCGGGGCAAAGGGATTTCTGCTCAAGGATTCTGATATCTCGGAGGTGAAGGAAGCAATACTTACAGTAAAGAAGGGCGGCAGCTATTTCTCTCAGGAATTGCTCCATCATGTTATACAAAGAATGAAAAACCGTGAAAGCGAAACAAAATCTGCCAACCTTTCCAAAAGGGAAAAAGAGATACTTCTGAAGATTTGCGAGGGCCTCTCCAACCAGGAGATCGCGGAATCGCTCTTCATAAGCAAGAGGACTGTTGACAAACACAGGGCAAACCTCCTGGGCAAAACAAATTCGAAAAATACCGCAAGCCTTATACTTTTCGCTATCAAAAACAAACTGATCGAAATCTGACCATCATGGCAGGATCCCATGTATTAGGCAAACAGGGTGAAGTTCTCGCTGCAGATCATCTTAAAAGCAAAGGCTACAGAATACTTCACAGGAACTGGGTGTCAGGCAAGAAAGAGATAGATATCGTAGCCGAAAACGATGAGTTCGTTATTATTGCTGAGGTCAAGACCAGGAGCTGGGATATGAAGCTTCAACCAGGTGAACTTGTTACAAAGGATAAGCAAAGATCAATGTTATATGCTGCCGAGAGCTATATCCGCAGGTATAATATAAACAAGGAGTGCCGGTTTGATGTAATTACTGTGATCTCAAAGGACAATGCATTCGAAATTGAGCATATCGAAAATGCCTTCTACCCTACACTGAGATAACTCATGAACATAGAAGACATAAGAGCATTCTGCCTTAGCAGACCCGGAGTTACCGAAGGATTTCCATTCGGTGAAGATACTCTTGTATTTAAAGTTAAGGGAAAAATTTTCGTCCTGGCAAATCTCGACGGCGACCTGAGCTTAAATCTTAAATGCGATCCTGAATTTGCACTCGAGCTCAGGGAAAGATACAGCTCAGTCATCCCTGGATATCACATGAACAAAAAACACTGGAACACGGTATATATCGACGGAACGATACCCGATAAAGAAATATTATCATGGATAGATCACTCATACCAACTAATAAAATGAAACAAAGAATTCTTTTTTCGCTTCTTCTGCTTTTTGCAGTTATCAACCTTAATGCACAGAAGACCAGGACAAAGTCTGAATCTGCTGCAACAGGGGAAGGGTACAAATTCACTCCCGTGGTTGAGCTCAAGGCAACCCCGGTGAAGAACCAGGCTGCAACGGGCACCTGCTGGTGCTTTGCTACAACCTCTTTTATTGAATCCGAACTTCTCCGTATGGGGAAAGGCGAGTATGACCTTTCCGAAATGTATATGATTAGAAACAACTTCGTCGACAGGCTGAAAGATAACTTTATTAAGGAGGGAAAGGGGAACGTCACAGGGGGAGGCCAGGGACACGACTGGATAATAGAATTTGCAAAGAACGGCACTGTACCGGATGAAGTTTATACCGGGCTTAACTACGGTATGCCCTACCATAATCACGGTGAGCTTAATGCTTTTATGAATGCAATCGCCGCAGTGCCTGTACAGAGGAAAAAAGAAAGCGACCAGTATTATTCAATAGTAAATGCAGTGCTTGATATCTATCTCGGAAAAGTACCGGAGACTTTTACATACAAAGGGGTGGGTTATACTCCAAAATCATTTTCAGCCAGTCTTAAGATCAATCCGGATGACTACGTTGAGGTCACCTCTTTCACCCTGTTCCCTTTCTACACACAGGGGGTTGTCCCGTTCCCGGATAACTGGAGGAATTACAATGATTACAATGTCCCAATTGATGATCTGATCGCCATAATGGATTACTCTTTGAATAACGGGTACACCGTCAACTGGGATGGTGATGTAAGTGAGAAGGGGTTTTCCCATTTCAAAGGTGTAGCTATTATCCCCGAACTTGAAAAAGTAGATCAGTACTCCGCCGCCGATAAAGCCAGATTAGGGAAAATGACCCTTGAAGAGCGCACTGCAGAAGCTTATAAATTTAGCAAGCCCTTTCCCGAAGTTAAGGTGACACAGGAATATCGTGAAGCAGGATATGATAACAAAACCACAACCGACGATCACAGCATGCATATAACCGGTATTACCAAAGATCAGAACGGAACAAAATATTATATCACAAAGAATTCATGGGGAACAGACAGGAATCCATTCGGTGGTTACCTTAACATGTCGGAGCAGTATGTAAAGGCAAAGACCATATATATAATGGTAAACAAAAATGCGATCCCGCCTGAAATCAGAAACAAACTGGGAATCAAATAAAAGGGAATCTTTAAATTACCAACCACCCCGTCCCCTGACCCTAAATGTCAGGGGCCACCCCTCCTTTGTAAAGGAGGGGAAAGTTATATTTAATAAATTCTTCATTTCTCCTCCTTTTCAAAGGAGAGCCTGCCCCGATCCATCGGGGAGTACCCCGACCGAAGTGTCGGGGGGAGGTGGTTTGTCTGTTGAAATTCACTATTCTATAAGCAAATTGCAGCCTCTTATGTCGCTGTTGCCGAACCTCCCCAGTACCTCGAACCCGCCATCGGGATGAAGCCTTCCCAGGTCACCTGACGATATGAAGGAGCAGGAGTTGAAATTGGCAAGGTCAATTATATTAATCCCACCGGTAATGCCCGGTTCGTCAAAAACCGAAAAAGGATCATTTATCTCCCTCAGGAGTATCCTCATCCAGGGAGGGGTATAAAAGATCCCTTCCCCTTTCGACCACGCCTGGCTTAGAAGCTCGGTCATTCCATATTCCGAATGAACTGACGTGATATTCAGTTTCTCTTTCAGAATTGCATGCAGCTCCTCACGCGTAATTTCACTACGCCTCCCCTTCATTCCGCCTGTTTCGACAACGGTCATTCCGCTGAGATCCGGTGAGAGCCTCTCTGCCATATCCAGGAGAGCGAAAGAAACCCCGATGAGCATTCCTTTCCTTCTTTCTGACTTTACCTTTTCAAGTACGGGGATAAGCAGTCCCTTATCATCAAGGAAAAAACTGCTCCGTTTGTCAGAACTGTTCCTTATCAGGAGATCTGCCATATAGACAAGTGAGGAATTGCCTCTTTCGAGATATGAAGGAAGAAGGGCGGCAAAAAAATATTCGCGCGGATCACCATAAAACATTCTGAATGAAGAGAGCAAACTCTCATGGTAGACCGTAAGATCTGTAACAAAATGACGGCTTGTATCTGATCCTGTAGTTCCGCTGCTCTCAAAAACCTTCTCAACATCAGCTCCTCCCGTAATGACCCTGTGGTTTTTAAAGAGCTCTATTGGCAAAAACGGGATCTTTTCAACTGATGTGATGAAACCGGGGCTGATACCAAGAAATGAAACATATTGTCTGTAAACAGGATTGTTGTGAAACTGGAACCTGAATATTTCCAGTGCGATCTTTTCAAATTCTGTCCTGCTGCTTATCCGAAAGAGAGAGTCGCGGAAGCTGGCTTTCATTTTCAGGGGAATATTTTGGTGCCGTCGGGCTGGTAGACCCATTCAAAGGTACATTCGGCATAGGGATATGGCATCGCGGCCCTGATCTCGCTAAAAATGCTTATCACCCTTATCTTGGCATATTTCAGATCGGAGGTACGGAAGAGCCATATCTGGTTTGGCACAACCGAATCACCTGTTGCGGTCCATGTGGTATCGGTAAATGTCTTGAGATTATCGAATGCGGTTCTGGCTGTGGTTGCGTCGGTATAACTGGCATAGTTGGAGAATGAATTGTTATAATTCTCGCAGCTGAAAAACAATTTTTTCACCACCATGTCGACATCATTGTCTTCAAGAATTGTAATGACATCCAGCGGGCTTTCGAGTGTCGAAACTTTAGTCCCTGTTTTAACAGAAAAACCAAATGCATAATATGGTCCTGAACCGGTCAGTGCATTATCGATTGTTATGGTGCCGGAATTAGGGGATGCTTTGTCCTTGTTGCATCCGGATACCAGGAACATCAATAATATAATTGCCAGGTAAATGGTTCTCATAATCAAAGACAAAGATAAAAGAAAATAATAAGCAGGCAGGATCTTAGCTTGATCCCGTACCTGCTTAAAGCGATTGCTATCTTTTTATTGTCCTCTTATAGCCGTTATTCCCGGAAGCTTTTTCCCTTCCATATATTCCAGCATTGCACCACCGCCGGTGGAAACATAGCTCACTTTGTCGGCAAGGTTGTATTTATTGATGGCGGCGACCGAATCACCTCCTCCGATAAGACTGAAAGCTCCTTTTGAAGTAGCCTCAGCTATCGCTTTTGCAATTGCCACAGTTCCCTTTGAAAACTTCTCCATTTCAAACACCCCCATAGGCCCGTTCCAGAGTATGGTTTTTGAATTCTCAATTACACCGGAGAATAATCTGATCGACTTTTCAGCTATATCGAGGCCCATCCATCCTTCACCAACCTCATCGACCGGGGTCACTGCCGTATTTGCATCATTATCAAATTTGTCGCCATTTACGCTGTCGACAGGAAGGTAGAGCATAACTCCCTTTTCCTTTGCCTTGTTTATCAGGCTGAGAGCCAGGTCTAGCTTATCCTCTTCGCAGAGTGACTTGCCTATCTGTCCGCCCATTGCCTTGACAAATGTATATGTCATGCCTCCGCCTATGATCAGGTTATCGACCCTGTTAAGAAGGTTCTCGATAAGCAATATCTTGTCCGATACCTTGGCACCGCCCATTATGGCAGTGAAAGGTTTCTGGGCCTTGTTGAGAACACGGTCCATTGCCTCCAGTTCACTGTTGATAAGGAACCCGAACATTTTCTTTTCTGCAGGAAAATAATCGGCCATCACTGCTGTGGTACCATGAGCCCTGTGAGCGGTCCCGAATGCGTCATTAACATAGATCTCTGCATACGTTGAGAGCTTTCTTGCAAGCTCTTTCTGCTTCACTTTCATATCAGCCTTGGCTGCCTTTTTCTCCTCATCCGTAGCTGTTTCGGGAAGTATCGGCTTGCCCTCTTCTTCAGGATAGAAACGGACATTTTCCAGCAGAAGTACCTCGCCAGGCTTCAGCGCAGCTGACATCTTTACGGCTGACTCTCCCAGGCAGTCATCGGCAAATAATACCTTCATCCCGAGATGTTTCTCAAGAACCGGAAGAACAGGCTTCAGGGAGTATTTCTCCTGCCTTCCCTCAGGTCTGCCCAGATGCGACATCAGGATGCAGCTGCCACCTTCACCTATTATCTTTTTGATGGTGAGAAGCGCACCTCTTATCCGGGTATCATCTGTTACTATGAATGTTTTTTTATCAAGCGGGACATTGAAATCGACTCTTACGATCACTTTCTTTCCCTTGAAATTGAAGTCCTGGATCTGTATCATATATAAACAGTTTTAGTTAAGTATTAATTTCGTTCCAAAATATAAAAAAGAACATTGCCACGAAGGCACTAAGACACAAAGGGCCACAAAGAAATTGTTTAACAAAACTTAGCGTAACTTGGTGTCTTTGTGTCTTGGTGGCAAAAATAAAATCCATTTTTATCCGGATTTTCCATTATATGCAAACCTACTTATTTTTTGGGAATAAATATTTCCCGAAATGAAACTTCTTAATTACGGATAATAGATTTTCTGATCTTCTCTGTGGAGCTCTGTGTGAACTCAGTGGAACTCTGAGTAAGTTTTTATTTTTGTTTCACAGAGGGACACAGAGATATAATCAATTGACCTTTTTGTAACAGAAGAACCTACGATTAATATAATCTCCTCTGAACATTATCATAATTTTACCTTTCCCTCTCCCAAAAGAGTGCTAAATTTGAGAAAAAAGAATATGGCAAAAATTACATTGAAAGGAAACCCCGTCAATACTTCGGGGAAGCTGCCAGAAAAAGGGAAGAAAGCTCCTGATTTTACCCTTGTAAAATCTGACCTTGGCACTATGTCATTATCAGAGCTGAAAGGCAAAAAAATCATACTTAATATCTTTCCAAGCCTTGATACTTCAGTTTGTGCAACATCGGTAAGGAAATTCAACCAGCTTGCAGCAGGAAGACAGAACACCGTTGTACTGGCAATATCGAAGGATCTGCCATTCGCACACGGACGTTTTTGCTCAACGGAAGGTATTACCAATGTTATCACCCTTTCCGGATTCCGCGACACGAAATTCGGCAGCAGGTACGGCCTCGAGATCAAAGACGGTCCCATGGCAGGCCTCTACTCAAGATGCATAGTGGTGGTAGATGAAAAAGGAGACGTAAAATATACCCAGCAGGTGCCTGAAATTACGCAGGAACCCGACTATGAGGGGGCTCTTGCTTCGCTTTGAGTTTATCATCATTCATTAATGCACCAGGAAGTTAGGTCCTCTGAAATCAGCAGATGAATTTTTCCCAGATCCCGGGCCAGGCGGAGATTATCGCAAATCTTCTTAGATCGGTAAAGGAAGAGAGGGTCAGTCATGCCCAGCTTTTTGCCGGTCCGGAGGGTTGCGGCAGCCTTGCGCTCGCGCTTGCATATGCCCAGTATGTGAGCTGCGAGAACAAAAAGCCTGATGATTCATGCGGCACATGTAAATCGTGCATAAAATATGAGAAGATGATCCATCCCGATCTTCACTTTGTCTTCCCGGTTATTAAAAGAAAATCAAGTGAAGAGGCAGTGAGCGATAACTATATCGAAGAGTGGCGAGCATTTGTAAAAAGATCGCCTTATTTCACGCTTAACAGCTGGCTCGACTCAATAGAGGTCGGCAATGCACAGGGGATGATATTTGCATCCGAAGCATCGGAAATAATAAAGAAGCTAAGCCTGAAAACATTTGAATCAGATGTCAGGATAATGATCATCTGGCTTCCCGAGAAAATGCACCAGGCGACGGCCAACAAACTGCTCAAGATGATAGAGGAACCACCTGAAAAGACACTTTTTCTCCTTGTAAGCGAAGAGCCCGATAAGATCCTGCCAACCATCATTTCGAGATGCCAGCTCATTAAGATCCCATCCTTCCGGATCGATGAGATAAAAAGTTACCTTAGAAGCACCTACGGGACAACAGAGCTCAGATCAACAGATATTGCAAGGGTTGCCAATGGCAACATTCTGAGGGCGATCGAATTATGTGAGAACGATGAAACTTCAAGACAAAACCTTGAATACTTCAAGCTGATCATGCGCTACGCATGGAAACGCGATGTGATCTCCATCATAGGCTGGTCGGAGGAAATGGCAGCGCTTGGAAGGGAGTCGCAGAAGAATTTCCTCTCCTATTCCCTGCGTATATTAAGGGAAAACCTGATGCTTTCGCTCGATCAGCTGCAGAACAGGATCGTATTCCTGTCAGGCGATGAAGCTGAATTCTCGGGAAAATTCCACCCGTTCATCAATAGTGAAAATATCTATCCGCTTACCGATGAATTCTCGCTGGCATTTTCCCATATAGAGGCTAACGGATACTCAAAGATTATTTTCCTTGACCTTGGGCTCAAGGTTACAAGGCTGATACGCTGATCGTTGCCTCTATAATTAAAAAATCGTAATAAATCATTATTTTTGCGGGTCGGCCAATAGACCGTCAGAAAGAATATGACAGAGAACGAAGAACTTACAAATCAGGCCGGAGAAGAGATCCGGATGCCTGATATAACATACCGTCGCGGCTACAATAAGCTTGACTCGTGGAACTGGCTTAAAGACCTGCCGGAAGCAGTGAATGAGACTGATGTCGTAGAGATCAGGTTCAAAAACACCAGGAAAGGATTCTACAGAAACGTGAACGGGCTAAGGCTTGAGGTCGGAGACGTGGTTGCAGTCGAAGCATCACCCGGTCACGACATAGGGCGTGTTTCTATGGTGGGACAGCTTGTCGGCGAACAGATGAAGAAGCTGAAGGTAATCCCCTCTTCGGAGGATATGAAAAAGGTTTACCGCAAGGCAAAGGCTGTTGACGTTCAGAAATGGGAGGAGGCAAAAAAACTTGAGATCACAACAATGCTCAGGTCGCGAAAGATAGCTGAAGAGCTTAAGCTGAACATGAAGATTGGGGATGTTGAGTATCAGGGTGACAAGACAAAGGCAATATTCTATTACATAGCTGATGAACGAGTCGATTTCAGGCAGCTTATCAAGGTGCTTGCTGATGAGTTCAGGGTCAGGATCGAGATGCGTCAGATCGGAGCAAGACAGGAGGCAGGAAGAATAGGCGGTATTGGCTCATGCGGAAGGGAGCTGTGCTGCTCCACATGTATCACAAGCTTCAATTCGGTTACAACCACACATGCAAAATACCAGGAACTATCGCTCAACCCTCAGAAGCTGGCAGGACAGTGCAGCAAGCTGAAATGCTGCCTTAGCTATGAATTCGATTGCTATATTGATGCCCAGAAGTACTTCCCGCCGCGTGAAATACCGCTTGAATTGCTCGACAGAACGGTCTGGTTCCTCAAGGTTGAAGTCCATAAGGGATTTTACTGGTATTCAAGTGAACCAGGCTCCGCAGTCAACCTTATTGCTGTGCCTGTAGCAAGAGTTAAGGAGATACAGGATCTCAACAAAAAGGGAATAAAACCTGACAGGCTTATTCCTGAAGAGCAATCTGCTGATAAGTCCCCGGTATCAGAAGACCTTCTGAAGAACAACAGTCTTACCAGGTTCGATTCCAAAAACCAGCCGGGAAACCAGCAGCGTCATTCCCACAAAAGGAAAAACAGGCGTTTTAATGATAAAAGGAACAAATAGCTCTATATTCCTGCTCATGATTTTCATGTTCCTGCTGAATTCCGGCTGCAGGAACAATGTCATCTATACCGATTCAACCATTATCACCGCAGGAACGTGGAAAACTGATAATGTCGTTGAATTCAGGCCTGTTATCTCAGATACAGCAACTATCCAGAACATCTTTTTTACGATAAGAACCGGATCATCGTACCCCTTCCGGAATATCTGGCTGTTCGTGAATACGATATCCCCTTCGGGTAAAAGCATTACCGATACTCTCCAATATATGCTTGCCGACGAAAAAGGAAAGTGGTACGGAAGGGGACTCGGAGATCTGAAGGAGCTGAACCTCCCGTTCAGATCCGGGGTCTGGTTCCCCGAAAAAGGTGCCTACCAGTTCAAAATAAGGCACGGAATGAGAACCGTTGACCTTAAAGGTGTTTATGATATTGGCCTGAGGATTGAAAAAGCAAAAAAATAATCTGCACCTTGGGAAAAAACAAGCTGTTGAGATTCGCTGAAATGAAATCTTTCAGCAATGTTATCGAGCCTGAAACACGTATAGTAAAAGCTGGCAGCTATCCTCTCAGGGGCAGATGGAACAGCGAATTCTTCGGAAATAATAATCCGCTCGTTCTTGAACTCGGTTGCGGAAAAGGAGAGTATACCGTCGGTCTCGCAATGAAGTATCCATCTAAAAATCACATTGGCGTTGATATTAAAGGTGCACGGATCTGGCGCGGCGCCAAAACAGCACTTGAGAACAGGATCAGCAATGTTCTCTTTTTGCGGACCAGGATCGAATTCTTAAATGCATTTTTCGCCGAGGATGAGATCAATGAAATATGGATCACATTCCCAGATCCCTTTCCCAAACCTGTCAAGTCGGAAAGAAGACTTACAAGTCCCTCCTTTCTTAATTTGTACAGGGGCATCCTTAGCGACAGGGGAATCGTTCATCTGAAAACTGACAACTCCCAACTATATAGATATACCCTGGGTATCGCTTTATCGAACAGGCTTGAAATCATTTCAGACACTGACGATCTTTACGGAAGTGAAAAGGATAATGAGATACTGTCGATCAGGACGCACTATGAAAAGCTATTCCTTAAAGAGGGGATAAAGATAAAATACCTTTCATTCAGGCTCGAGAAAAACAGGAAGATCGAAGATGAGCAAATTAAAAAATAATTTCAACGAAGGCTTTTTTGAAAGAGTGTTCGATATTGCCAGGCTGATCCCTTACGGAAGGGTGACATCGTACGGAGCGATAGCCAGGTTCCTGGGCTCGGGGCAGTCTGCAAGAATGGTCGGCTGGGCAATGAATGCATCACATACCTGTGGCGATTATGTTCCGGCACACAGGGTCGTGAACCACAGGGGTCTGCTTACAGGCAAGCATCACTTCGGCAATTCGACTACAATGAAACAGCTTCTCGAAAACGAGGGGATAAAGGTGGAGAATGATGTGGTGGTCGATTTTAATAAGTTGTTCTGGGATCCCTTAAAGGAGCTGGGATAAAGTATTAAACTTTATTTGTGCAAGTGATTTTTTTAACCGCAGGGAACGCAAAGTACCGATAACAATCGGGATGCGCAGAGAACGCAGAGTGAAATGCTGATAAAATTTATCTCTGCGAACTCTGCGGTTATTCTCTGCGCTCTCTGCGGTTACTCTCTTTTTCATTAACTACATTTCTAAGTTAAAATTTTGCCTTTCCCGATCCATTTCCATTTTTTTATTCGCCGGAAAATCACTAAAATTGCAGGTTGTTTAAATTTAATTTAAATAAAAATAGCAGATCAATGTTCTCAGATAAACAGATATCGGAGGTGCTGAAAAAGGTGATCCATCCGGAAAAAAAGAAGGATATTGTCTATCTCGGAATGGTGGGTACAATTGAGTCTGACGATTCGGGTATCTCTATCGTAATTGTTCCTGAAAGATCAAACGACCCTTTCATCGGTTCAATCAAAAGCAGCATTGTAAAGGTCCTTAAAGATGAATTAGGGCCGGAAACGGTTATCAGGGATATCAGGGTTGAACCAAAGATCACTGTTGGCAAAAAGCAGGAGGCAAAGCGTGATGTGCTGCCCGGAGTTAAGAATATTATAGCTATTTCATCAGGCAAGGGAGGCGTAGGAAAATCGACCATCGCAGTCAATCTGGCCGTGGCCCTCGCATCAAAAGGCTATGAGGTCGGCCTTCTCGACGCTGATATTTTTGGCCCTTCGGTTCCGAAAATGTTCGGAGAGGAGGATTACAGGCCTGAAGTGAAGAGAGAAGATGAGAATGATATACTTCTTCCACTTGTCAAGTACGGGGTAAAGGTTCTTTCTATCGGCTTTTTTGTCGACCCGGCAGAAGCTGTCGTATGGAGAGGACCAATGGCATCTAACTTCCTGAAGCAACTTATAAACAGGGGTGAGTGGGGCGATCTTGATTTCCTGCTGGTTGATCTTCCCCCCGGTACAAGCGATATCCATCTTACACTAGTCCAGGAAGTACCGGTAACGGGAGCCATTGTTGTCAGCACACCCCAGGAGGTTGCGCTGGCCGATGCTATTAAGGCCATCTCCATGTTCAGGAGTGAAAAGATAAATGTTCCTGTGCTTGGCCTTGTAGAGAACATGTCGTGGTTTACCCCTGTCGAACTGCCACAGAACAGATATTATATTTTTGGCAGGGATGGTTGTAAGAGCCTCTCGGAGAAGATGGATGTGCCGCTGCTGGGACAGATCCCGGTTGTACAGAGCATCTGCGAAGGAGGAGATATGGGCCATCCTGTGGTTCTCGATGACAGTATTGCCGGCAAGGCATTCATGGAACTGGCAGATGAGGTTGCCGATAAGGTAAGCCTGAGGAACAGCTCTCAGAAACCAACGGAAAGACTTAAAATAAACTAAATAGTGAAACATGTCAGATAAGAAAGCGATCAGGGAACGGGTAATCAATGCCCTTGAAAGAGTAAGACCGTATCTTCAGTCAGACGGAGGGGATATCAGCCTGGTTGAAATAACCGAAGACAATACTGTCAGGGTTAAGCTGCAGGGAGCATGTCATGGCTGTCCATACAGTATCCAGACTCTCAAGGCAGGCGTTGAACAGGCCCTTCTCAAAGAGGTTCCGGAAATAAAACAGGTAGTCTCGGTCGATTGATCGCGAGAGCCCAATTTTGTTTACCTTTGGAATACTATTAAACCTTCAGGGAAGTTTATAGTAGAAATACCTGTATTGACTCGAGGCAGAATATCATATAAATATCTTCTGGTGGTTGGGATATTCCTTCTCCTGGCCGGTTGCTCGGTTGAAAAAAATACCCGTACATCAAGGTTCTACCAGGGCCTCACATCAAGGTACAACATATATTTCAACGGAGTAGAGAGTTTCAAGGCCGGAATTGATAAGATCAACAGGGGTTATGTTGATGATTTCTCGGGCCTCCTCAGGATATTCGAATACAGCGATCCTTCAACCCAGTCTATGTGCTCTTCCGATATGGAAAGAGCTGTCCAGAAGGCCTCCAAGGTAATCTCTCTTAAATCAATTACTGCTAAGCCCAAGACAAAGGGGAATGAGCAGCCTACACCACAGGAAGAGGAATTCATGAACAGGAAGGAGTATAATGAATGGGTGGATGATTCATATCTTCTTATGGGCAAGGCGAGGCTGTACAAACGCGATTATAATCTTGCGAAATCCACACTTGACTTTACCATCAGCCTGACCTCAGACGAAAAGGTAAAGATCGAATCTACAATTTGGCTTGCCCGTGTTTATGACGAAACCGGCAATTACAACGAATCATCCAGGATACTGAATGAGATGGACCTTTCGTCAAATAACTTTACCGGGGAGCTCAGGGAAATGTACTACTCCACCATAGCTGACAGGCTCGTTAAACAGAAACGCTATGATGAGGCGATCGAACCTCTGTCGAAGGCCCTTGACAATGTCTCTGGCAAAAGGATGCACTACAGGCTTACTTACATACTGGCGCAGCTCTGTGAAAAAACCGGCGACGGCAACAGGGCTACTTCCCTTTACCGTAAGGTGGTTAAGATGAATCCACCCTACGATTATGAATTTAACGCAAGGATCAATATTGCAGGAGTTTTTGATATTAACACAGAGGATCCTGTTTCAATTAAAAAAGAGCTTGAAAAAATGCTGAGAAATTCCAAGAATAAGGAATTTCGTGATCAGATCTATTATGCCCTCGGTAACCTTTACATGAAGGAAGGCCATGATGCGGATGCCATAAAAAGTTATAAAAGATCAGCTCTCTCAAGCACACGTAACCGCAGCCAGAAGGCAAAGTCGTACCTTGCTCTTGCAGAATACTATTATACAAAGCCCGACTATGTCAGTTCGGGAAGCTATTTCGACAGTGCACTCTATTTCATCGATCAGAAATATCCCGATTATGATCTGATAAAGTCCAAGTCGCTGAATCTCAATGCACTCGTAGGAAAGCTCAATGTAATCCAGAGAGAGGACAGCCTGCAAAAAATTGCCAGGATGACCGAGCAGGAACGGACAGCGCTCATCGCTTCAATTATAGAAAAGTTGAAGGAGAATGAGAAGAATAAGAAGCCGGGGGAATCTGCAGTCGACAGATATAACCTTGGACAGTACTATGAAAATGAGAGAAGAAACCAGAGTAACATCGATCAGGAGGGCAAGTGGTATTTCTATAACCAGACAGCTCTTACATTCGGCAGAACAGAATTCAGGAGACGATGGGGCGACAGGAAGCTTGAGGACAATTGGAGGAGAATAGACAAGTCACGGCTTGCAACTGTCCAGCCCGGTGCCACCCAGGAAGAAAACCCGCAGGCCAGGGCTGATACATCAGCTGCCCTGCATGATAATAAAAAAGCTGAATTCTATCTCAGGGATCTTCCATTGACCGACTCTCTTATGGCTGTTTCAAACGACAGGATAGCATCCTCTTATCTTGAATCAGGCAAAATTTATTCTGAAAAATTTCATGATAACGGGAAAGCGATCGAATCATTTGAAAAACTTATAAACCGATTCCCGGGCGATAACTATGAACCTGAAGCCCTGTATAATATTTATAAGACCTATAGGGCTGAAAATGATCAGAATGCCGAAAGATACAGGCAGAAGCTGGTGCAGAAGTATCCGGGTAACGAATTCACAAAGATTATCACCGATCCTGATTATTTCAGGAAACTTCTTGATACAAAGCATGAATCTGAAGATCTGTATGAGTCAGCCTATAATGCCTATCAGAAGGAAGATTACTCCGGTGCAATCTCCCTGTGCGGGCAGGCAATGGAAAAGTTCAGCAAGGATGACCTCATCCCTAAATTCATGCTTCTGAAGAGCTATTGCATTGCAAAAACTTCTGACGAAAGAGCATTCAAGGAATCACTGAAATCACTGATCAAGGCATATCCCTCCTCTGCCGAATCGACAAGAGCTTCGGAGATCGTCGCCTACCTTAACAACAAAATACCGGAGCTTAAGATCGAGGAGGATAAACAGGTGGCAAGCGAGATCTATATTCCTGAAATGGATCCACCGCCCTCTTTTGTGATCATAATTCAAAATTCTGTATTCAACCTTAACCAGGCTACATTCGATGTGATCAGCTACAATATAGATAATTATACAAACAAGAACCTCAGGACCCAGGGTTCGCTGGTTGACAATAAGTTTATAATGCTTATAGTAACAGGATTTTCAAAAACCGAAGATGCAATGGATTATTACCGGGCCTTCAATGCAGATAATATAATCAGGAATCCAACCAGTTCAAAAATTTCCACCTTTATTATAGGCAAGACAAACCTCGATGCTTTTATGAAGGATAAAAAACCAGAGAGATACATCATCTTCTTTACGGAAAAGTATCTTAATGAGCAGGTCAGAAAGTAAGGTAAAAGTGAACTATCTTTGCCCGATATCACTTTAAGCCGGAAAATGAGAAAAACAAGGATACTCTGGACGGATGATGAGATCGAAGTTCTGAAGCCCCATCTTTATTTCCTCAGGGAAAAAGGGTATGAGATCGATACCTGTTCAAATGGAAACGATACTATCGACCTGGTACGTCAGAACCCCTATGATCTTATATTTCTCGACGAGCACATGCCCGGCCTGAGCGGAATTGAGACTCTTCGCCTGATAAAGGAGATCAGGCCTGAAATACCGGTGGTAATGATCACCAAGAGCGAGGAGGAGGATCTGATGGAGGCTGCCATAGGATCAGCGATCGCTGATTATCTTATAAAGCCTGTCAAACCCAACCAGATACTCCTGGCAATAAAGAAAAACCTTGAACAAAAAAGGCTTGTCACAGAAAAAACCACTATAGATTACAGGCTCGAATTCACGAGGATCACCTCCCTTATAAGCGGTGCAAGAAATGCTTCCGACTGGAGTGACATCTACAGGAAGATCGTTTACTGGGAATCCGAGCTTGAAAAATCTTCCGACCCCGGGATGAATGAGATCCTCAAAATGCAGGAAAATGAAGCAAACACCGGATTTTCGCGGTTTATTATGTCAAACTATCTCGGCTGGCTTGAACCTTCTGCAGTTTCTAAACCGTTGCTTTCACCAAACCTGCTTCGTGAAAAAGCATTTCCGCGGCTCGAGAAAAACCGCCCTCTCTTCTTCATTCTTATTGACAATATGAGGTATGACCAGTGGAGGACCATAGCGACAGAACTGACGGGGCTTTTCAGGATGGTCGAGGAAGACATTTACTACAGTATCCTGCCAACAGCTACCCAGTTCGGCAGGAACTCGATATTTGCCGGGCTTATGCCGCTTTCAATAGCAGAAACGATGCCTGAGCTCTGGGTGCCTGAGGAGGATGAGGAGGGAAAGAACAATTTCGAGGAGGAACTTCTTAAACGGCATATCACCAGAACCGGCCTGAATATCAAATGGTCGTACACCAAGATCATTAACAGCCAGGAGGGAAGGAAATTGAATGACAGGATAAACTCGCTTCTGTTAAATGATCTCAACGTGCTGGTATTCAACTTTGTCGACACGCTTTCACATGCCAGGACCGATATCAGTCTAATAAGGGATCTTGCAGGTGATGAACGGGCATACAGAAGTCTCACCAGGTCATGGTTCCTCCATTCATCCCTTTTCGAACTGCTTAATGTTCTCTCTTCCAGAAAAGTCAGGATAATTTTCAGCACCGATCATGGAACAATTATGGTACAGAACCCGCTGAAGGTTATTGGTGACAGAAGCACCACTGCAAATCTTCGTTACAAAATGGGAAGGAACCTCGATTATGATCCTTCAAGGGTATTCGAGATCAGGAACCCCGAAAAAGCACTGCTCCCGAAAACGAATATAAGCTCCAGGTATATTTTTGCACTGAACAAGGATTATCTTGTTTACCAGAATAACTATAATCATTTTGCATCATACTACAGGGATACATTCCAGCATGGTGGAATATCAATGCAGGAGATGCTGCTGCCGGTGGCTGTGCTTGAACCACATGCATAAGCAATTTTTGCCCGATGAAAATTGTAATAAAAGACAAAAACCATCTTCACCAGGCAGCCGAAAAGTTTCTGAGAAATGCCGGCAACAGCCGGATTTTCGCCTTCTATGGCCAGATGGGCGCAGGCAAAACGACTATAATTAAATCAATCTGCACAGCCCTCGGGGCAACCGATGCCGTAACAAGCCCTACCTTCACGCTCGTTAACGAATACAAGACAGCCACGGGGAGATCACTTTACCATATAGACTTTTACAGGATAAGAAAGCCTGAAGAGGTTTTTGATTTCGGAATTGAGGAGTATTTCGACAGCGGCTCATTCTGCTTTATGGAATGGCCGGAGCTTATTGAAGACTTTCTCCCTTCCGGAACAGTCAGGGTGAGGATTACCGTCGGGAGCAGCCAGGAGCGGATCCTTGAAATTGAATAAGCTGAAGTTTCTTGCTGCTCTCTCTCAATTTTTTTACCTTTGAAATGACCAAACCATTATTCCAGGATGGAAGAGCAAGGAAACAATACAAGAAAGTCTTTTGGAAATACTGCCTTTATGCCCAAGGAAGAGCATCTTGAGACGACCGTTAAAAACCGAAAAATAACTATAGGTATCCCCAGCGACAACAATGATGATGAAAAACGGGTCGCGATCACTCCCGAGTCGGTAAACCTTCTGGTGGAAAACGGCAATGAAGTTATAGTTCAGAAAGGTGCAGGCCTGGGTGCAAATTATACCGACAAAGATTACAGCGAAAATGGTGCGGTTATAACCGATTCTCCGGCAAGAGTTTACAGCACCGATGTAGTTGTCAAGGTTGCGCCATTCATTGAGCATGAGACTGACTATCTCAAAGGCAACCAGACTGTTATCTCCTATCTTAATGTGTTGAAGCTCAGCGAGGAAACTCTCAGTAAGCTGATCAGGAAAAAAGTCACCGCAATAGCTTTTGAGAAGATCAAGGACTCAAACGGCGTCATGCCTGTCATAGAATCAATGAGCGAGATAAGCGGGGTCTTCTCGATCCTGATCGCATCAGATTATCTTAGCAACCATCACGGCGGAAAAGGCGTAATGCTCGGTGGAATAACCGGAGTTACCCCGACCCAGGTTGTAATAATAGGGGCCAACACGGCAGGGGAATTTGCTGCAAGGGCAGCTATCGGACTGGGGTCGGAGGTAATGATATTTGATAACTCTCTGCCCAGGCTAAGAAGGTTCCAGAATCTTCTCGGCATGCGGCTTCAGACATCGGTATTTCATCCCCAGGTGCTGAAAAAAGCGCTCAGATCGGCTGATGTCCTTATCGGAGCCATAGAGCTGGAAGATCTTAAACCATGGTACTTCATCACCGAGGATATGATAAGGATGATGAAGAAAGGCGCTGTTATCATAGACCTTAGCATCGACCGCGGAGGATGTATAGAAACAACGGAATGCAGGGCACTGAAGGACCCGGTCTATGAAAAGTTCGGTGTAATACATTTCTCTGCATGGAACCTGCCGTCGAGGGTGGCAAGGACCGCATCCATAGCACTGAGCAATATCTTCACACCTCTGTTGCAGAGTATCGCCGATGCAGGAAGTGTTACCCAGTTCCTGAAGAATGATACAGGTCTGCGCAACGGTGCATACCTCTATAACGGCATCCTCACCAATGAGACCCTTGGTCAGAAATTCGGGATACTCTCAAAGGATCTTGATCTGCTTCTATCCGCCTTCTGAAATTTAGAGGTACTTAAGAGTCATCTGGCTGCCGTCATATCTGACTGACGCCTTCCTGCCGATATAGAGAGCCCTGTTATCAGGTACATGACCAGCGGGGAAATCAAAAAATACCGGGTAGTCGTAACCTGAAACAATCTCAGATACTGTCTCTTTTATACTCCTTCCCCAGGGTATCTTGCCATCCTGAATATCCCTGAACCCTCCCAGGATCAGCGCTGAAAGATTATTCAGAAGGCCTGCCATCCCGAGAGATGTCATCATACGGTCAATATGGTAATAATACTCTCCCACATCCTCAAGGAAAAGTATCTTTCCTTTCGTATCAGGCTCAGCCTTCGTTCCCAGCAGACTGTAAACCAGTGAAAGATTGCCTCCCGTGATCTCTCCTTCAGCCTCTTTGCCCCGCACCGTAGGGCCAGTCCAGGAGCAGGAGTCATATTCTCCGAAAAGAGCCTTCCGCAGAGTCTCAAAAGTTTCAGGACTTTTTTCCGGGTTGGTATAATTAAGCGGCATCTCGCCATGGATGGAAATTATCCCCAAAACCTCGCTCAGCCATAGATGCAGTACCGTCACATCGCTGAAGCCGATATACCATTTGGGACTCCTTCTGAGTGCCGAAAAATCAGCCTTTCCGATGATCCTTGAGATCCCATAGCCCCCCCGGGAGCAGAAGACTGCCCTGATATCCTTGTTATCGGTCATCTCCTGCAGATCGCTCAGCCTCTCCTCATCTGTCCCGGCAAACGGACCATTTCTTTTGAGAACATTCGCGCCAACGTGCACTTTAAGACCAAGATCCTCAAGGAATGCAACTGCACCCGGGATCTTTGTCGCGGCGATCGCAAATGCAGGTGAGATTATTCCTACCTCATCACCCTTTTTAAGGAATGGCGGCTGTACCTTTTTTTGTGGCATATTAATATATATCAATTGCAAAAATAATTCATATACAAGCCCACGGAGCCCGGCAGGCGAATTTTATTATATTTGTGAAATTAATAAATTGTGAGCTGCTCATTATCAGAACCATGAAGAAATTTAAAAGACACCTTATCACCTCTGCCCTGCCTTATGCAAACGGACCTATCCATATCGGGCACCTTGCCGGAGTATATATTCCCTCTGATATTTATACCAGGTACATGAGGCTGAGGGGGGAAGATGTAATATCGATCTGCGGATCGGATGAACACGGCGTTCCGATCACTCTCAAGGCTCGCAATGAGGGTATAACCCCACAGCAGGTGGTCGACAGGTACCATGAACTGAATAAAAAAGCCTTTGCAGATTTCGGTATAGCCTTTGATATATATTCGCGTACATCCAACAAGATCCACTACCAGACTGCTTCAGATTTTTTCCTCAAGCTTTATAATAAAGGTGAATTCATTGAAAAGACTTCAAGCCAGTATTACGATGAGGAGGCAGGCTGTTTCCTTGCCGACAGGTATATTATGGGAACATGCCCTCATTGCGGTAATGAAAATGCCTATGGCGATCAGTGTGAAAAATGCGGAACATCGCTGAGCCCATCAGACCTTATCAATCCCCGCTCCACAGTGAGCGGCAGAAAGCCTGTGCTTCGTGATACCCTTCACTGGTACCTGCCACTTGACAAGTATGAGCCATGGCTGAAAAAATGGATCCTTGAGGATCATAAAGAGTGGAAGACCAATGTCTACGGACAATGCAAATCGTGGCTGGACCAGGGACTTCAGCCAAGGGCGGTAAGCCGGGATCTCGACTGGGGTGTTCCGGTTCCTGTAAAAGGAGCGGATGGCAAGGTTCTATATGTATGGTTTGACGCTCCAATAGGCTACATTTCTGCAACAAGGGAACTGACGCCCGACTGGGAGAAATACTGGAAAGATCCGGAAACACGGATGGTGCATTTCATCGGGAAAGACAATATCGTATTTCATTGCATTATCTTCCCGGCCATGCTCAAGGCTGAAGGTTCATACATCCTGCCCGATAATGTTCCGGCCAATGAGTTCCTGAACCTTGAGAGTGACAAGATCTCGACATCGAGGAACTGGGCCGTATGGCTTCACGAATATCTCGAGGATTTCCCCGGAAAGCAGGATGTGCTCCGGTACGCTCTATGTGCCAATGCTCCTGAAACCAAGGATAATGATTTTACCTGGAAGGATTTCCAGGCCAGGAACAACAATGAGCTGGTTGCGATCCTTGGGAACTTCGTAAACCGGACACTTGTCCTGACAAATAATTATTACTCCGGCAGGGTCCCGGAGAGAGGCGTTACTGATGATTACGACAACGAGGCGTTTGCATCGATAGGCAGGCTGAAGGAGAATGTTGAATCGAATCTCAATGCCTTCAGGTTCAGGGAAGCTCTGAAAGAGGCAATGAACCTTGCAAGACTGGGGAACAAATACCTGGCCGACAGGGAGCCCTGGAAACTTGTGAAAACCGACCCCTCAAAGGTCGAGACCATAATGAACATCTCTCTGCAGATAACAGCAAATCTTACAATTATTTGCGAACCATTCCTCCCCTTTTCAATGAAAAAACTAAGGGAGTGGATCGGATTAAAAGAATTTAAATGGGCTGATGCCGGGAGCACGGATCTTCTGCCCGGGGGTCACCAGGTAAGCAAAGCGGAACTGCTTTTCGAAAAGATAGAAGACGAGGCCATTAACAGACAAATTGAGAAACTGATGATGACCAGGAAAGCCAACGAGGCTGCAATGGTAAAAGTTGCACCTTCAAAGGATGCTGTCTCTTTCGATGATTTCTCGAAGCTTGATATCAGGAGTGCCACTGTACTGGAAGCCGAAAAGGTGCCAAAAACCACCAAGCTTCTTAAGCTCAAAATCGATTGCGGCCTCGATACAAGGATAATCGTTTCGGGCATCGCAGAGTTTTTTGAACCTGAATCCCTCATCGGAAAGCAGATATCCATTGTGGCAAACCTTGAGCCCAGGAAGATCAAAGGGATTGAATCCAAAGGGATGATCCTCTGTGCTGAAGATAAAGATGGAAAGCTTGTGCTGGTATCACCCGCCGATAAGATCAGCAACGGAAGCATGATAAAATAGGGTGATCAATCCAACCACCTCCCTCGCTAATTACAGAATTTGGCTTTATTTTACTTTGGTGATCCAGCTACCGGAGTATTTTTTGCCGATGCTGTCCTTTTTCTGGATCGCCTGCCCGAGATCGCTACATTTAAGGGCACTAACCCTGTAAAAACCATTTGGTGCGGACATCAGTTCCGGCATATAACCCTCACTGGAAAGTTTTTTCATCAGCGTATTGGCATTTGCCTCCGATCTGAAGCTGCCCGCAATAACACAGTAAATATCTTTTTCTGCCCGCGGTAAAACTTCATCTTTTACCGGCTCCTCCGCCCTGTTCAGCGAAGATTCGCCTTTCTGTGAAGGTTCGGCAGATATCATTGAAGAATCGGCAGATTTGCTTTTTTCTGAGGTTTCCCTGTTGTTTTCAAACTCAACAGATGCAAGCGGATTAAGGCTGGTTGTCTGAACCCTTGTCCTGAAAAGGTTTGTCGTGAGCGGAACTGCAACCATTGCACCCAGAAGCGGTATTATCACGGCTGCTCTCCAGAGGTATTTCCGGAAATTTGCCTGTCCTGGTCTTTCAGTTTCAATATGGGGGATAATTCGTTTTCTGACATCAAACCCCTCCAGAGGAGTCACCTGGAACGATGCAAGTCCGAAAGAATGCAGGTTATAGTTCGCATCCCTGTCGGGTTCAAACTGAACATTCCCCTCATGATTATTGATGAAACTCCCGATTTGTTCAAATATGACCCTTTCACCCTTCGACAGCTTTCCTTTCAAATCATCGGCAAACTGCTCAACAAGGTTCCTGGCATCTCCGTAGTTCAATTTAAGCGATTCGGAAACCTTCCCCGTCAGGAGACCGTCGTTGTGATTCAGATTCCTGTTGAAGGATATCTGCTTAACAGGAGGATAGAACACTCCTGCCGACTTGTCGATACGCGCAGGAGTATAGTTGCCTATAAACCCGCCGAAACCAGGGATGATAACGCAATCGTGCCCGAACAGAAGTTCTCGTATGAAGGGAGTAATATCCAATTTATCTTTATTATTCTTCAATTACAAATTTAAGAAAAATTGTCCGTCTAAACTCATATAGAGACAGATTTTCTTTCAACCGCAGGGATCGCAGAGGAAGAAACGCAAAGAACGCAGAGGTAGTTTTAACATGGTTCTTCTCTGCGTTCTCGGCGTTTCCCGATAGCTATCGGGACTCAGCGTCCTCTGCGGTTATTTCTTGATTTCATCCGTTTCACTACTGCCTTTGATGAGAGTTAATAAACAGAATTGTATTATCTTCGTAATTCCAAAAACTTTCCGTGATGAGAGAAATACAGATGGTTGATCTTAAGGCCCAGTATGAATTTCTGGGAAAGGAGATCGATCATGCAATAAAATCAGTTATAGAGTCAGCCAACTTTATTAAAGGTCCTGAAATAAAACTTTTTGAGGAGGAACTGCAGGAATACCTGAAAGTAAAGCATGTAATTGCCTGCGCAAATGGCACCGACGCTCTCCAGATAGCCATGATGGCCCTTGGTCTTAAGCCGGGCGATGAGGTCATTACAACTGATTTTACATTCATTTCCACTGTGGAGGTGGTCGCCCTGATGGGGCTGAAGCTTGTTATTGCCGATCCTGAAGAAGGGACATTCAATATCTCTCCCGAAGCAATAAGAAAGGCTATCACTCCCAATACCAGGGCAATAGTCCCCGTACATCTCTTCGGCCAGTGCTCAAACATGGAAGAGATAATAAAGATCGCCGCCGACAATAATCTGTATGTTATTGAGGATGCCGCTCAGGCAACAGGGGCAGAATATATTTTCAGCAACGGAAAAAGGATGAAAGCCGGAACGATCGGCCATATTGGAACCACATCATTTTTCCCTTCAAAGAACCTGGGATGCTATGGCGATGGCGGAGCAATGTTCACTAACGATGATGATCTTGCCACAAAGCTTCGAAGCATTGCCAACCATGGCATGAAGGTCAGGTACCATCACGATAATATCGGGGTCAATTCCAGACTGGATACGATCCAGGCTGCCATTCTCAGCGTCAAGCTAAAGCATCTTGAAAGGTTTAATAATAAGCGGAAAGAGGTTGCCGATCTCTACGATGAGGCCTTCGCCGGATGCATGAAAATAAGGGTCCCCGAAAGATCATCCTTCTCCACGCATATTTTTCATCAGTATACAATAAAAGTGCCGCGAAGATTAAGGAAGCCTCTCAAAGATTTCCTTCACGAGAAAAAAATACCATCAATTGTTTATTATCCAGTACCCCTTCACCTGCAAAATGCTTATCAGTACCTTGGCTACAGGAAGGGCGACTTCCCTGTGACGGAGAAACTTTGCGAAACAGTCCTCTCACTTCCCATGTACCCGGAACTCGATCGGGAACAGCTTGACCAGATCACTTCAAACATTCTGAAATTTTTTGAAACCCGGTAGACATGGAAAAGGAATATTTTGCTCATGAAAGTGCGGTGATAGATGAGGGCTGCTCAATAGGAAGGGGGACAAAGATCTGGCATTTCAGTCACATTATGAAGGGGTGCGAGATCGGTGAAAACTGCAATATCGGTCAGAATGTTGTAATATCAGCTCATGTCAGGCTTGGAAGGAATGTAAAGGTCCAGAATAATGTGTCGGTATATACCGGGGTTATATGCGAGGATGATGTCTTCCTTGGTCCCTCGATGGTTTTTACAAACATTGTGAATCCTAGGAGCGCTGTTGTGAGAAAAGACCAGTACATTGAAACCATAGTTGAAAAAGGTGCCTCGATCGGCGCTAACTCCACGATAATATGCGGGCACAGGATCGGCCGTTATTCATTCATCGGTGCCGGTGCCGTTGTTACAAAAGATGTAAAGCCTTATGCCCTTGTAGTGGGAAACCCGGCAAAGCAGACCGGATGGAAGAGCGAATACGGGCACAAACTGGTTTTCGGCGCAGACGGTATCGCTTCATGCCCGGAAAGCGGCGAGAGATACAGGCTCGACAATGGAGCTGTTTCTAAAATTATTTATTAGTTTTATCCCCCTGAAAATTGAGAAAGAATGGATACCTCTCAAAAGAATTTCGGACTGATAGGCGTTGCCGGATACATTGCTGTAAGACATCTCAGGGCAATAAAGGACACAGGAAATAATCTGCTGGCCAGCCTCGATAAATTTGACTGCGTGGGGATCCTCGACAGCTATTTCCCTGAAAGTGATTTCTTCGTTGAGTTTGAACGGTTCGACAGGCATTTCGATAAGCTGAAGAGGACCGGGACCAAAATTGATTATGTAACCATCTGCTCGCCCAATTACCTTCACGACTCCCATATAAGATTCGCTCTCAGGCACCAGGCCGATGCAATATGTGAAAAACCGATTGTCCTTAACCCCTGGAATATTGATGCTCTGCAGGAGATCGAGCGGGAAACGGGAAGACGTGTATATACGATCCTTCAGCTCCGGCTCCATCCGAAGATACTGGAGCTCAGGGAAAAGATCAGGAACGGCCCGCCTGATAAAATTTACAACATCGATCTCACATATATCACAAGCCGCGGAAACTGGTATGATATCTCATGGAAAGGAGATGTGCAGAAATCAGGCGGTATCGCAACAAACATCGGTGTGCACTTTTTTGATATGCTCGAATGGATATTCGGAAACCCTGTAAACAATATAGTTCATGTTTCGGATAAAAGCAGGACTGCCGGTTACCTCGAGCTGGAGAAAGCAAGGATAAGATGGTTCCTTAGCATCGATAATGATGATATCCCTGCCTTAGTAAGAGAATCCGGTAAAAGAACTTATCGCTCAATAATGGTCGACGGAGAGGAGTTTGAATTCAGTGAGGGATTCACGGAACTTCACACAATGACCTACATGGAGATACTGGCAGGCAGGGGATACGGCCTTGAAGATGCACGGAGGTCGATCGAAACAGTTTACGTAATCAGAAACGCAAAGCCGGCAGGCCTTACCGGAGAATACCATCCGCTGCTGAAAAAATAAAATATAATGATCTATAACAGACTTATAAACAGGGAAACCAGGTTATCCGTAATTGGACTCGGATATGTCGGACTTCCTATTGCCCTCGAATTCGCCAGGAAATTAAAAGTGACCGGTTTCGATATCCGGCCTGAAAGGGTTGAACTGATGAAGAAAGGCATCGACCCCAGCAATGAACTCACATCTGAAAGCTTCAAAGACACTGATATCGAATTTACAACAGACCCTGAAGATCTCAGAAAGGCATCCTTTCATATTATAGCCGTACCAACCCCTACGGATAAACATAACCTCCCCGACCTGTCTCCTGTACTGAAGGCTTCGGAAACAGTCGGGAAGATCCTTAAGAGGGGCGATTATGTGGTGTACGAATCAACTGTTTATCCCGGATGCACGGAAGAGGATTGTGTACCCGTTCTCGAGAAATTCTCAGGGCTGAAATGCTCTGTTGATTTCAAGGTTGGATTTTCACCGGAGAGGATCAATCCCGGAGATAAGAATCATACTCTCACAAAGATCGTAAAAGTGACCAGCGGATGCGATGAGGAATCAGCCGAAGAGATAGCAAAAACATACGAGCTTATTATTACCGCCGGTGTTTACAGGGCAAGTTCCATCAAGGTTGCCGAATCGGCCAAGATAATAGAGAATACCCAGCGCGACATCAATATTGCCTTCATGAATGAGCTCTCCCTCATCTTCAACAGGATAGGTGTAAATACATTCGAGGTGCTTGAAGCAGCAGGGACAAAATGGAACTTCCTGAAATTCTATCCGGGACTGGTAGGGGGACATTGCATCGGCGTCGATCCATATTACCTCTCCTTCAAGGCAAAGGAGCTGGGATATCATCCCCAGATGATCGACTCCGGCAGGTTTGTAAACGACAGCATGGGCAGGTACATTGGGAAACAGACGGTTAAAAAAATCACCTCCGCAGGTAAAAGCCCAAAAGGGGCAAGGGTCCTTATAATGGGCATAACTTTTAAGGAGGATGTTACCGACATAAGGAACTCAAAGGTAGTGGACGTGCTGAGCGAACTCACAGAGTTTGATGTAAAGGTCGATATTATCGACCCGGGTGCTGATCCTCATGAAGTAAAAGATGAATACGGAATTGAACTTAAGATGGAACCGTCAGGCAAATATGATGCCATCATACTTGCCGTAAGCCACAGGGAATATCTGAACCTTGATGAGAATTATTTTACACCATTCCTTAACCGGGAGGGAATTATTGTGGATGTTAAGGGGGTGCTCCGGGGTAAAATAAAGAATCATACCTACTGGAGCTTGTAACAATGAAGAAAAAGATCCTTGTAACCGGCGGAACAGGGTATATCGGCTCACACACTGCAGTTGACCTGATAGAGGAAGGTTATGAAGTGATCATCATCGATAACCTTTATAATTCAGATGCCGTGGTGGCCGACAGGATCGGAACAATAACGGGAACCAGGCCTGAGCTCGAAGTATTTGACCTGTGTGACGGGTCAAGGCTCAACGAATTTTTCGCTTGTCATAATGATATTGATGCAATTATCCATTTTGCAGCCTTTAAGTCAGTTGGTGAGTCGGTAAGAAAACCTCTTGAATATTACAGGAATAACCTTCTTTCGCTCATTAACCTGCTTGAAACGATGAAAGCGAACAGCATAGGCAACATGGTATTTTCATCATCATGCACTGTTTATGGCCAGCCTGAAAAACTACCGGTTACTGAGGATTCGCCTCTTCATCCACCTGTAACGCCATATGGCAGCACAAAACAGATCGGGGAAGGGATCATAAGCGATACTGTCGCTGCAGTGAAAAGCATGAATGCAATATCCCTAAGGTATTTCAACCCCATCGGAGCCCATCCCTCAGCGCTTATTGGCGAACTGCCCAGGGGAGTGCCGGAAAATCTTGTCCCATATATTACCCAGACCGCCATCGGACTTAGAAAAGAGCTCCGGGTGTTCGGCGATGACTATAACACTCCCGACGGCTCATGCATAAGGGATTACCTGCATATCTGCGACCTGGCAAAAGCCCATACTGCAGCCGTGAAAAGACTTCTCGGAGGAAAGAATAAAAAGAATTACGAGGTTTATAACCTGGGAACAGGCAGCGGGGTCTCTGTTCTGGAAGCGATCAGCTCATTTGAAAGGGTGTCGGGAGTAAAGCTGAATTATACCATAACAGGACGCAGAGAAGGTGATATTGAAAAGATATGGGCCGATCCTTCACTTGCAAAGAATGAGCTCGGATGGGAAACAGTTCATTCACTCGATGATGCAATGAAGTCGGCATGGGAATGGGAAAAACATCTAAGAGATGCGGAAAAATGAAAAATGAAAAGACAATACTCATAACAGGCGGTGCAGGCTTCATAGGGTCGCATGTAGTAAGACGTTTTGTGAAAAACCACCCCCATTATCTTGTTGTCAATGCCGACAAGCTGACCTATGCAGGTAACCTTGCCAATCTTTCAGATGTGGAAAAAAGTGAAAATTATCGCTTTGAAAAAACTGATATTGTGGACAAGCCGCAGGTTTCCGCGCTGTTCGGGAAATACAATTTTGATACGATCATCCACCTTGCAGCCGAATCTCATGTCGACAGGTCGATTACCGGTCCTGATGAATTTGTCTTCACAAATATTGTTGGTACGGTCAACCTCCTGAATGCTGCCCTGTCATCATGGCAGAATAATTTTCAGGGAAAGCTTTTCTACCACATCTCCACCGATGAGGTGTACGGGTCGCTTGGAGAAAAGGGCTTTTTTACGGAAGAGACACCTTATGATCCACAGAGTCCATACTCGGCATCAAAGGCTGGCTCCGATCACATGGTAAGGGCATATCACAACACATATAAGCTTCCGACAGTTGTCTCCAACTGTTCAAACAACTACGGACCGAATCAATTTCCCGAGAAGCTCATCCCGCTGGCTATAAATAACATAAAAAACAACAGGCCGGTCCCTGTCTACGGAAAGGGAGAGAATATACGCGACTGGCTTTATGTCGGGGATCATGCTTCTGCAATTGATATCATCTGCCACAAGGGAAAACCGGGCGAGACTTACAACATCGGAGGAAATAACGAGTGGAAAAACATTGACCTGATAAAGCTTCTATGCAGGATAATGGATCACAGTCTCGGAAGGGAACGTGGCTCTTCCGAAAAGCTAATAACCTTCGTGAAGGACAGGCCCGGGCACGACATGAGGTATGCAATAAATTCATCAAAATTTACCGGGGAGCTTGGATGGACTCCCTCGCTCACATTTGAAGAGGGGCTTGCAAAGACTGTAGAATGGTATCTTGGCAATCAGGTTTGGCTGGAAAATGTACTTTCAGGAGATTATGAAAAATATTACATGGAGCAGTACCTGAAAAGATAGCGTCAGCTTCTGCCACTCTTTTTCATCCTTGCAATAAGCTCGTCACCCAGGGCAGATTTTACCTTTATATGATCTTTTATCGCACTGACGGTCGGGTTTGATTCAAAATCACCCCTCACCTGTTCAAAGTCAAGCATCTTCTCCCTCTCCCCTCCGTCCATGCCAAAACCTGTCATGGATGAAAGGGCAAATTCCTTTCTGGCATCCTCATAAAGCAGGTTATCGAGATCAACAACACTTTTTTTCCATCTCTCAGCAAGGGCTATCACATCCCCTGAAGTGAACTCTCTTAATGATTTGCCTGTCTCCTTCTCTATCGTTTCTGCTGCCCATGTCCATTCCCATTCATAATATGAACCATGCATCCTAAGGAAGGCCTGGTACAGGTCGGTGAGCGAATTCAAATTATTCTGCTCCAGATCGTCGAGCATTGAATCCACCTCATTCTTTGGAGCAATAAGGCCTGCCAGGTCGATCCATTCCCCTTTCCCATGAACAGAACCGGGAATAAGCCTTTCCCTGATCTCGTCATCACTCCTGAAAGAGGTTGATTCGAGCCTCTTTATTATTGAGTTCCCGAGGAACTTGTCAATACCTTTCTGGTACAGGTCAATTCCCCTTTCAAGAGAATGCCTCGATATCTTCATGCTGTTGTAATAAAAATAATCTGAACCCGGCGAATTCTTCTCAAGATCCTTCAGGATATCACGTCCGTTGATCATTTTCCTTATAGTAAAAGGGCTGAGGAGATTGAAATTCAGAAGGTCGATCTTTGAGGGATCCTTTCTTATATCCCTCTGAGGCCATTTTTGTGCATCTCTTATCGTGCCGACGCTTCTGATGTTCACTGCAGGGACAAGAATACTCTCATCATTGCTCTCAATGAGGTAAGAGAAAGGCAGCGATGTGGTATCCAGATTCTTGTAGTGCCTTCCCATTACCAGGGTAAACGGCCCGATCCGGGCAGGCCAGAGCAGGTATGAATCGCTGGTCGTCTTGGATCCTCTTTCAACAATGCCCTGATGTATCGGCCCGAGCTTGTACATGTGGTTGCTCTGGTTCGAACCGCTTCCTGCATTCATGAATGAAAATATTCCGGCGATCAGAAGGGTCGATTTATGATGGGTTACAGTATAAGGCCCTGCAAAGATCGAACAGGCTTCACCATGAAATCCTCCGCAGTTTGCAAAGAACAGGGAGTTTTCGGCTGAATACTGCTTCCCGAGAACGCATCCCTGCCCTATGAAACATTTGTCAATTATTGCTGAATCGGTAATGTTCGAACCTGAACATACAATGAAATGGTCCATTATCACCCCGGGACCTATAAAAACCGGGTCCTCAGGGCAGCTGTTCACCGATCCTTCGTTCAGCCTGTCCGCTCCGTCAACCACTGCCGAAGGACCGATCATTACATTCCTGATATGGCTGCAATTCATCATAACAGCCTTCTTCCCTATCTTTCCTGTTACGGATCCTATCTCAGCAGCATATTTTTCGGTCATCTGTTCTATCTTTCTGATGGCAGATCTCCTGTGCCTGTAAAGTGCTATTATATATGCCTGGTGGGCAGTAAGCCTGTCCCATATCTTAACCGCTCTTGCACCTGTCTCATTTAAAACTGCAACACTTGTCCCGTTGCCGAAGGATGTCAGGCCTTCAGTGTGTATTTTGCCGCAGTTTCTGATAATCGCCTCATCCCCGATGATATAATTTGCTATATAGTCCCTGACATTATAAATGAACACATTATCACCCACCGTGCAGTTATGAAGATGTGCATTAATTATACCCGAAGTGATAGTGACCCCTGAACCATCAACAAACTCTCCGGAAAAGATGCCCAGCCTGTTCTTTCCTGTAAAATGCACATTCCTGCACCTGTCAGGGTCAAAACCCTCCTTCACTCGGATATCATCCCAGTCACTGCAGGTACAGTTACCTGCCTTAAGTTTGGCGATCTCATCAGCAGTAAGTGACCGGAAGTCTGATTCTTTGCTCATCGGGAGTTCTTTTTTGATCATTCAACCGTTACCGATTTTTTTCCATCAACACCCAAAAATAATGATTCCAAAGGATATTCCCTAAAGTTCTCACTACAAATCACATCATCTAATCTTTGGGTAGCTCCATACTCATCTTATCAACAAGA